>NZ_KI911537.1:240673-292222 GCF_000515115.1 Nocardiopsis sp. CNT312 | reverse complement strand
GGACAGTCTGCCGAAGCCGCGGGAGATCTACGAGTTTCTGGACTCGTACGTGATTGGTCAGGACGCGGCGAAGAAGGCGTTGTCGGTGGCGGTGTACAACCACTACAAGCGTGTGCGGTCGGAGGGGGAGCGTCCGGGCGAGGAGGGTGTGGAGATCGCCAAGTCCAACATCTTGCTGCTGGGTCCGACGGGGTCGGGCAAGACGCTGTTGGCGCAGACGCTGGCGCGGATCCTGAACGTGCCGTTCGCGATCGCCGACGCCACGGCGCTGACCGAGGCGGGGTATGTGGGCGAGGATGTGGAGAACATCCTGTTGAAGTTGATCCAGGCGGCCGACTACGACGTGAAGAAGGCCGAGACGGGGATCATCTACATCGACGAGGTGGACAAGGTCGCGCGTAAGAGCGAGAACCCCTCGATCACGCGGGACGTGTCGGGTGAGGGGGTGCAGCAGGCGCTGTTGAAGATCCTGGAGGGGACGACGGCGTCGGTGCCGCCGCAGGGGGGGCGCAAGCATCCGCACCAGGAGTTCATCCAGATCGATACGACCAATGTGTTGTTCATCTGTGGTGGGGCGTTCGCGGGGTTGGAGAAGTTGATCGAGTCGCGGACGGGTCGGCAGGGGATGGGGTTCAACGCGGTGTTGCGGCCGCGGTCGGAGGTGGCGGAGTCGGCGCTGCTGGGTGAGGTGATGCCGGAGGATCTGTTGAAGTTCGGGATGATTCCGGAGTTCGTGGGTCGGTTGCCGGTGATCACGAGTGTGCATGATCTGGACCGGGCGGCGCTGGTGCGGATTCTGACGTTGCCGCGCAATGCGTTGGTGAAGCAGTATCAGCGGTTGTTCGAGTTGGATGATGTGGGGTTGGAGTTCACTGAGGGGGCGTTGGAGGCGATTGCGGATCAGGCGATCGTGCGGGGGACGGGTGCGCGTGGGTTGCGGGCGATCATCGAGGAGGTGTTGTTGTCGGTGATGTATGAGGTGCCTTCGCGTGAGGATGTGGGTCGGGTGATCATTACGGGGGAGACGGTGGTGGACCACGTGAATCCGACGATCGTGCGTCGGGGGTTGTCGGAGGGCGGTCCGGAGGAGAAGTCCGCCTGAGGGGCCACCGCTCCGTGCGGCCCTCCCCGCCGGGGGAGGAGCCGGGCCCCTTGCGTTTCAGTCCTCTTCGAGGATCTCCGCCATCCGTGTGATGTCCACACGCTGTTCGACGATGACGTCGTTGGCCATCTGCCGCACCGTCCGGTCGTGCCCCTCCTCCAGGACCTCCTCCGCCATGGTGACGGCGCCCTCGTGGTGTGTGGTCATCAGATCGACGAAGAGCCGGTCGAAGGCGTCGCCCTCGGCCGCCGCCAGCTCGTCCATCTCCTCCTCCGAGGCCATCCCCGGCATGTCGTCGTGGTCGACCTCCAGGTCGCATCTGGGGAGGTCGCCGTCGCCGCCGTGGTGGGACACCTCGCCTTCCAGGCCGCAGAAGTTCGCGTAGGCGGGGTTCTCCCGCGCCGGACCGAGGACATTCTCCTCCAGCCAGCCCTCCATGACCTCGATCTCCGGCCCCTGCGCGGAAGCGATGCGTCCGGCGATGCGGTCGATGTCCTCGCGCTCGTGGCGCTCCTCGACCAGATCGGTCATCTCCAGAGCCTGCCGGTGGTGCTCGATCATGAGTACGAGGTAGTTGACGTCGGCGGCGTTGTGCCCCTGCTCCTCGGCCAGGGCCGCGAGCTGTTCGGCCGTGGCCGGGCTGGGCGACTCCCCGGGCGCGCCGGGCGCGATGACGTTCGTGGACTCCAGTACCCCGCTGTCATCGGCGCATGCGGTGGCTCCGAGCAGGGCCAGAGCGGTTCCGGTCGCGAGTGCCAGACGGCGCACGATTCCTCCAAGCGGGGTGGGCGGACGGGGCCCGCACGGGGCGCCACAGTGACACCTTGTCGGTTTTCTACTGACTGTCGGCGTGTTCTGTCCAGTGTCGCGAACGTTTTGATGTGAGGGCGTGTCCCGGGGTCTGCTGGGATCGGTCTGGTTGTTCTGGTTTGTATGTCCGGTCTCAGTGTTTCGTCTGGTGTGAGTCGTCTGCGCAGAGTAGAACAATGAGTAGTTGAATGACTGCTTTGTGTTTCGGGGGTGCGGATGATGGCGGCGGCACGCGGCGGTCCGGCGCGCTGGGGTGCCCTGGGCGCGGGGGTGGTCCTGATCGCGGTCGGATGCGCGCCCCCGGCGCGGGCCGCCACCGAAGCACCGGCCGACGCCGCCGTGCTGAAGGGTGTCGAGCACCTGGCCCACGTGCCCAAGCCCGCCCTCCTCGGCGGCTCGGCCGCCCTCAACTCGGACCTGGCCTTCACCGGTGACTACGTGATCGGCGGAAACTACAACGGGTTCGTCGTCTACGACGTCTCGGAGCCGGAGTCGCCGGAGATCGTCTCCGAGGTGCTGTGTCCGGGCGGGCAGGGGGACGTGAGCGTCAGCGGCGACCTGCTCTACTTCTCCGTCGACTACCCGAGGAAGGGCACGGAGTGCGGGGCGGAGGCCGTCGCCCCCTCCGACCCCGAGGGGTTCGAGGGCATCCGGATCTTCGACATCTCCGACAAGGCCGCCCCGCAGTACGTGGCGGCGGTGCGCACCGACTGCGGTTCGCACACCAACACCCTGGTCCCGGGCGGCGACCGCGACTACGTCTACGTGTCGTCCTACTCGCCCTCGGAGAGCTTCCCGAACTGCCGGCCGCCGCACGAGCGCCTGTCGATCGTCGAGGTGCCCCATGACGCGCCCGAGGACGCAGCGGTCGCTGCCACCCCGGCGCTCTTCGGCCCCGGGGACGACCCCAAGACGATGGGCTGCCACGACATCACCGCCTACCCCGAGCGCGGCCTGGCCGCCGCGGCGTGCCTGGGCGACGGGCTGCTGCTCGATATCTCCGACCCGCTCGCGCCCGTCGTGCTCGACCGGGTCCGCGACGACAACTTCGCGTTCTGGCACTCGGCCACCTTCACCGCCGACGCCTCCACCGTGCTCTTCACCGACGAACTGGGCGGCGGCTCGGCCGCCGTGTGCGACGCCGAGACCGGTCCCGAGCGGGGCGCGGACGCCGTCTACTCGGTCGGCGGCGGCACGGACCTGGTCTTTCGCAGCTACTACAAGATCCCCCGCCACCAGGCGGACACCGAGAACTGCGTGGCGCACAACGGTTCGCTGATCCCGGTCCCCGGGGGCGACTTCTTCGTGCAGGGCTGGTACCAGGGCGGGGTGTCGGTCGTCGACCTCACCGACCCCGACGAGCCCCGGGAGATCGCCTTCTTCGACCGCGGCCCCTGGGACTCCGCCGCGCTGCGCACCGCGGGTTCGTGGTCGGCCTACTACTACAACGGCCACGTGTACTCCAACGGCATCCAGCGGGGCCTGGACGTGCTCCGGCTGACCGACCCGCGGCTCGCCCCCGCCGAGGGGGTCCGCATGGACCAGTTCAACCCGCAGTCCCAACCGTCGCAGCCCGCTCCCTAGTCACTGTGTTCAGTCTGGGGGGCGAAAACGTCTTTTCTGTTAAGAAGGAAGGTTTCTTTTCCATCCCTCTATGCATCTCTACGCCCCAATGTGTACATTTCTCATGTTTCGCCTGAACGGAACTTGGAGTGTAGATGCCCCTCATCCCCCAACCGCGTGTGAGACGCGGAGCCGCCGGGCTCGCCCTCGCATCCACAGCGGCCCTGATCGCCGGACTGCTCGGCCCTGCGGCCGCCGCCGCTGACGAGGAATTCGTCAGTGACGCTATGACCAGTGAAAATGTCACTCACGTTGCCAATGTCCCCAAGACCGAGGTCATGAGTTCCTACAACTCGGACCTGGCTTTCACCGGTGACTACGTGATCGGCGGAAACTACAACGGGTTCGTCGTCTACGACGTCTCGGAGCCGGAGTCGCCGGAGATCGTCTCCGAGGTGCTGTGTCCGGGCGGGCAGGGGGACGTGAGCGTCAGCGGCGACCTGCTCTACTTCTCCGTCGACTACGCCCGCGCCGGAACCGAGTGCGGGGCCCCAGCCACCTCCACCACGAACCCCGAGGGGTTCGAGGGCATCCGGATCTTCGACATCTCCGACAAGGCCGCCCCCCAGTACGTGACTGCGGTGCGCACCGACTGCGGTTCGCACACCAACACCCTCGTCCCGGGCAAGGACGGCGAGCACGAGTACGTCTACGTGTCGTCCTACTCGCCCAACGCGGCCTACCCGAACTGCCAGCCGCCGCACGACGCGATCTCAATCATCGAGGTCCCGCTCGACGACCCCGCCTCGGCACAGGTCATCGACACCCCGGTGCTCTTCCCCGAAGGCGGAAACTCCGGCACCTCCGGCTGCCACGACATCACCGCGTTCCCGTCCGAGGACATCGCCGCCGGCGCCTGCATGGGCGACGGTGTCCTGATGGACATCTCCGACCCCGCGGCCCCCGTCGTCACCGACGTGGTCCGGGACGAGAACTTCGCGTTCTGGCACTCGGCGACCTTCACCAACCGGGGCGGCACCGTCATGTTCACCGACGAACTCGGCGGTGGCGGCGGGGCCACCTGCAACGAGGAGATCGGCTCCGAGCGCGGCGCCAACGCCATCTACACCATCGGGGGCTCCGACGAGGACCCGCAGATGAGCTTCGAGGGCTACTACAAGATCCCCCGCCACCAGGCGGACACCGAGAACTGCGTGGCGCACAACGGTTCGCTGATCCCGGTGCCCGGCGGTGACTTCTTCGTGCAGTCCTGGTACCAGGGCGGCGTGTCCGTCATGGACTTCAACGACCCCACCGACGCCACCGAGATCGGCTACTTCGACCGTGACCCGATCAACGAGGACCGCCTGGTCCTGGGCGGCTCGTGGTCGGCGTACTACTACAACGGCTACGTCTACTCCTCCGACATCACCCGGGGGCTGGACGTGCTCAGGATCGACGAGCCGCGGTTCAACGTGGCCGAGCGGGTCTTCATGGACGAGTTCAACCCGCAGTCGCAGCCGGTGTACCGTCCCGGCCGAGGCCGGGGCGACTGCGACGACCGGGGAGGACACGGGAACCGGCACGACCGCGGTGACCGCGGTGACTGCGACGACCGGGGCGGCAGGGGACGCCACTGACGCCGACTGAGTGACACGGGGGCTGGGGACGGCACGGGCCGCTCCCCGGCCCCGCACCCCTGTCAGCCGAAGAGCCGGTCGGTGGGCGCCTCGACGGCCTCCAGCACCCGTCCGGTGAAGTACACCGTGCCCAGCGCCAGGACGCGCCGCCCCAGCGCCGGGAACGACGCGGCCGACAGCTCCTCCGCCCGCATCCGCCCCCAGCGCGCGGGCAGTGCGCGCTCGAACCTCAGGTGGGACTCCGGCAGGACGACCGTGGTGACGGGCAGGCCCTCCAGCGCCTCCACCACGCCTGACACGTCCTTGTGGTCGGGAAGGCACAGCAGGACGTGGTCGATTCCGCCCCACACGCCGCGCGCGTGCGCCACCGCCGCGGCGACCCCCGCACCGTTGATCGCCGAGTCCACGACCACCTCCCCGCCGCCCACCGCGTGGCGGGACAGGCGGGCGGGCAGGCGCACCGTCTTCAGTGCCCCGTGCAGCCGTTCCCGGGAGGGGCGGGGACGTCCCAGGACGTCCAGCATGCGCAGCGCCGCCGCGGTCCCCAGCACCCCCGAAGCCGCCGACAGCCCTGCCGGGCGCAGCCGGGCGGGGGGTTCCGCGTCCTCGTTCCCCGGGTCGACGGTCTCCACCGCCACCCGCCCGCCGGTCGCCTCCGCCAGCGCGGCGGCGACCGCCTCGGAGACCTCCTCCGTCTGGGGCAGGCTCACCAGCGCCTGTGTGCGGTCCCCCGCCACACGGGCCTTCTCCCGGGCGATCTCCGGGACGGTGTCCCCCAGCACCCCGAGGTGTTCGCCGAACACCCTGCCCAGGGCCACCACGTCCGGGCCGATGATCCGCAGCTCGTCGCGGTGGCCTCCCGCGCCCGCCTCCAGCACGCACACGTCGGCTCCGGACCGCCGTGCCTCCAGCATCCCGGCGATGAGGAACAGGCCGCTCGGGGCGAGGTGCCCCCCGGTCTCCGCCACCGGGGGCAGGCTCAGCCGGGCCCGCTCGATCAGGTCGCCCAGGGCGTCCAGCCCGGCACCGGTCACCGACACCCCGTCCACCCGCACCCGCTCCCGGTACGACCGGAAGCTCGGACCGGTGACCAGGACGGTGCGCAGACCGGCGGCCGACAGCGCGGCGGAGGCGTAGGTCGCCGTGCTCCCCTTGCCCTTGGACCCCACCACGCCCAGGACGGGTACGGACGCCGGGTTCAGCTCCAGTGCGTCCATGAGCAGTCGGGCGCGTTGACGGCTGCGGACCTGTCCGGGGCGGCGGGCCGCCCACTCGGTGAAGAAGGGGCCAAGGGTGTCCATGCCCCCAGTATGCTGCGCCCGGCGCGTGTCATCGTTCGCCCAAGCCGGGGCGGTCCGCGTGCAGACGCACATACACTGGCGCTCGTGTGCACTCCGACGACCCCTGAGACACCGTGAGCGGCGCCGGCGCCCGTGAGCGCTACGACGAGGTGGCCGCCGAGATCATGTCCCGGACGCCCGAGTCCGAGATCGACCCGCGGCTGGACCGGATCCGGACCCTGCTCGATCTGCTAGGGGAGCCCCAGCGCGGCTTCCGGGTGGTCCATGTCACCGGGACCAATGGCAAGACGTCCACGGCACGCATGATCGACACGCTGCTGCGGGCACGCGGCCTGCGCGTGGGCCGCTACACCAGCCCGCACCTGCGTACGGTGCGCGAGCGCATCGTCGTGGACGGCGAGCCGGTCTCCCGGGAGCGGTTCGTCGAGGCCTACGACGACATCCGCCCGTACGTGGAGATGGCCGACGCCGCGGGCGAGGGTCGGCTGTCGTTCTTCGAACTGCTCACGGCCATGGCCTACGCGGTCTTCGCCGACACCCCGGTGGACGTCGCCGTGGTCGAGGTCGGCATGGGCGGGCGCTGGGACGCCACCAATGTCGTCGACGCCGACGTCGCCGTGGTCACACCGATCTCCATCGACCACACCGAGTACCTGCCCGACACCGTGGAGGGCATCGCCGAGGAGAAGGGCGGCATCATCAAGCCCGGCTCCGTCGCGGTCCTGGCCCAGCAGCCCCTGCCGGCCGCCGAGGTCCTCATGCGCTGCGCCTCCGAGACCGGGGCCCGGGTGGCCCGGGAGGGACTGGAGTTCGGCGTCACCTCGCGGGACGTGGCCGTCGGCGGCCAGCAGATCGCGGTCAAGGGCCTGACCAACGGGTACGAGCGGCTGTTCCTGCCGCTCTTCGGCGCCCACCAGGCGGGCAACGCCGCGGTCGCCATCGCCGCCGTCGAGGCGTTCGCCTCCGCCGGTGAGGAGGGGGAGGGCCTCGACCCGGCGATGGTCGGCGAGGCCCTGTCCGAGGTCGCCGCTCCCGGGCGCATGGAGGTGGTGCGGACCAGTCCCACCGTCGTGGCTGACGCCGCTCACAACCCGGCGGGCATGGCGGCGACCGCCTCCGCCGTGGAGGAGTCGTTCGGCTTCTCCCGCCTGGTCGGCGTGGTCGCGATCATGGCCGACAAGGACGTCGAGGGAATTCTGGAACCCCTCGAACCGCTGTTGGACGACATCGTCGTCACCCGCAATTCCTCTCCCCGCTCCCTCGAACCCGCGCGGCTCGCCGCCCTCGCCGAGGAGATCTTCGGCCGGGACCGGGTCCACACGGCCCACCGACTCGACGACGCCATCGACCGGGCCATCGGCCTGGCGGAGGAGACCGGGGAGTTCGGCGGTGCCGGAGTACTGGTCACCGGTTCGGTCGTCACCGCCGGTGACGCCGTTCACCTGCTGCGCGGTCCGGGTGAGTAGAGGGGCCTGACGAAGGGAATCCACCGTGCGCGTCATCTGTGCTGTCGTTCTCGCCTTCGAGGCCGTGGTCCTCGGCCTCGTCATACCCGTCGCCATCATGGTGGAGGGGATGGAACCAGCCTGGGCCGTCGGGGTCTGGGGCGGCATGGCCGCCGCCGCGCTCCTCCTCGGCGGCCTCCAGAAGTACTCCTGGGGCCACTACGCCGCCTGGGCCCTCCAAGCGGTCATGGTCGCCACCTCGTTCCTGGTACCGGGAATGGTGATGATCGCGATCGTGTTCGGCTCCCTGTGGGTGGCCGGGGTGGTCCTGGGGCACCGCACCGACCGGATGAAGGCGCTCCACGCGGAGCGCGCCCGGGCGGATCAGGCCGCAGGCACCGCGCCGGAGGCCTGAAGACGGTAGTGTGACCAGGGTCCGGGCACGCGGCCCGTCCTCCGCGGGGCTCTCCCCGAACGCGGCCGCGCCCCTGTCGTGACACCCACCCTTTTCCTCCGCGCGCGGCCGACGCCGTGGGCGAGCGCCCACCTGCGCCACGCGGAGCCCTAGTGAGGAGTTGACAACGCACGTGGAGCGCACACTCGTTCTCATCAAACCTGACGGTGTCCGCCGCAACATCGTCGGCGAGGTCGTCTCGCGCATCGAGCGCAAGGGGCTGAAACTGGCCGCCATGGAGCTGCGCACGCTCGACGCGGCCACGGCCAGGACCCACTACGAGGAGCACGCCGAGCGTCCGTTCTTCGACTCCCTGGTGGAGTTCATCACCGGCGGTCCGCTAGTGGCCATGGTGGTCGAGGGCGAGCGCGCGGTCGAGGCCTTCCGGGCCCTGGCCGGGGCCACCGACCCCGTGACCGCGGCCCCCGGCACCATTCGCGGCGACTTCGCCCTGGAGGTCCAGGCCAACATCGTGCACGGCTCGGACTCCACCTACTCCGCCGACCGCGAGATCAAGCTGTTCTTCCCCGAGCTGGCCTGACGCCCGTCCCGTGTGCCGCCCGGCCCCTCCGCGGGTCGGGCGGCACACGTGTTCCAGAGGCCGCCCGGTGTCTTTTCCGGCACATCGGCTATGTCAGCATTCGTCCGCGATCTCGGCGCCATTTCGGTGTGTTCGTGTAACGGGCTAAGTGCTTTCCGTTACGATACGGGTTGATGAACACCCATCGTTCCGGAACGACTACCTATGGTCGTGGCGGGTGCCCGCGTCCGACCCAACGCCTCTGAGGACGTCACATGCCGAACAACCTTGCCTTCCTCGGTCGGGACATGGCCGTCGACCTGGGGACCGCCAACACACTGGTGTACGTACGCGGGCGCGGCATCGTGCTCAACGAACCGTCGGTCGTTGCCGTCAACACCTCCACGGGCAGGATCGTGGCGGTGGGGATCGAGGCCAAGCAGATGATCGGCCGGACCCCGACCAACATCACGGCGATCCGCCCGCTCAAGGACGGCGTCATCGCCGACTTCGAGATCACCGAGCGGATGCTGCGCTACTTCATCCAGAAGATCCACCGGCGCCGCCACTTCGCCAAACCGCGCGTCATCGTCGCCGTCCCCAGCGGGATCACCTCGGTCGAGCACCGTGCGGTCAAGGAGGCGGGCTACCAGGCCGGGGCGCGCAGGGTGTACATCATCGAGGAGCCCATGGCCGCCGCCATCGGCGCCGGGCTCCCCGTCCACGAGCCCACCGGGAACATGGTCGTGGACATCGGCGGCGGCACCACCGAGGTCGCTGTCATCTCCATGGGCGGCATCGTCACCTCCCAGTCCATCCGGGTGGGCGGTGACGAACTCGACCAGGCCATCATGACCTTCATCAAGAAGGAGTACTCCCTGATGATCGGGGAGCGCACCGCCGAAGAGCTGAAGATGGCCATCGGTTCGGCCTACCCCACGGCGGAGGAGGAGCTCCAGGCCGAGGTACGCGGCCGCGACCTCATCAGCGGCCTGCCCAAGACCATCGTCCTGTCCGAGAGCGACGTCAGGCAGGCCCTGGAGGAGCCGGTCACCACGATCATCGACGCGGTTCGCACCAGCCTGGACAAGTGCCCGCCCGAGCTGTCCGGCGACATCATGGACCGCGGCGTGGCCGTCACCGGCGGCGGTGCGCTGCTGCGCGGACTCGACGAACGGCTGCTCCACGAGACCGGTATGCCCATCCACGTCGCCGACAACGCGCTCGACTCGGTGGCGATCGGTTCGGGCACCTGTGTGGAGAACTACGAGCGCCTGCACCAGGTCCTGGTCCCCGAACGGCGGCGCTGACATGTTCCGTGACGCACCGAGATCCCGCCTGGTCCTCGCGCTCCTGGTGACTGCGGCGGTCGCCCTGATCGTCCTGGACTCGCGCGCGGGCGGCGGCCCCGTCACCGACACGGGGCGCAGGGCTGGAGAACTGGTGTTCGCCCCGGCCTCCTCCGCCGTGAGCGCCGCCGCCGGCCCGGTCACCGACCTCTACGACGGGCTGCGCGCGGGCCCCGCCGCCGCCGACCGCATCGAGGAGCTGGAGCGGGACAACGCCGAACTCCGGGAGCGGCTGCGGGCCGCCGAACTCGACGAGGAGCGCGCACAGCAACTCGACGAACTGCTCCACCTGTCCGGCAGGGGCGGCTACGAGATCGTCGCCGCGCAGGCGGTCACCCGTGTCACCTCCCACGGCTACGGCCGCACGGTCACCCTGGACGCGGGAAGCGACTCCGGGATCACTGCGGACATGACGGTGGTCAACGGCCAGGGCCTGGTCGGGCGCGTCGTGGAGGTGGGGAAGCGCACCTCCACCGTCATGCTCGCCACCGACGTCGCCTCGGCGGTCGGGGTCCGGCTGGAGGGCACCCGCAAGATCGGGGTGGCCAAGGGCGGATCGGTGCCCGGAGGACCCGACGCAGACCTCACCCTGGAGCTGTTCGACCTGGAGACGCCCGTGGAGGACGGGGACCGTCTGGTCACACTCGGCTCCCACGACGGTGCGCCGTTCGTGCCCGGTGTGCCCGTGGGCACCGTGGAGGCGGTCCAGATGTCCCCGGGCGCCCTCAGCCGCCTCGCCCGGATCGCCCCGGTCGTCGACTTCGCCGCGCTGGACGTGGTGGGGGTGGTCGTCTCGGGGCCCGCGGAGGACCCGAGGGACTCCGTCCTTCCCAGCCAGCCCGACCCCGAGGAGGACCGATGAGAACCGCGGCGACCCTGTTCATCGTGGCCCTCGCCATCCTGGTCCAGGCCACCGTCGTCAACCGGATCCCCTTCGCCTGGGGCACTGGCCCCGACCTCGTGGTCGCCGCCCTGGCGGCGGTGGCCCTGACCGCCAGCCCCGCCGTGTCGGCCGGGTCCGGCTTCGCCGCCGGGCTGGCTATGGACCTCATGCCCCCGGCCGAGCACGCCGTGGGCCGCTACGCGCTCGTCCTGTGCGTGGTCTTCTACCTCGTCGCCCTGCTGCGCACCAACACCGGTGCTCCGGGCGCCGTCGGCGGCCGGCCCTCGGCCTGGACCGGTATCGGTGCCGCCCTGGCCGCGTCCCTGGGGGTGAGCGCCGCCTACGCGGCGGTCGGCCTGGTCGTGGGCGACCCGCGCCTGTCGCTCGGGGCCCTCGCGGTGGCGGCGGGTACGGGTGCGGTCCTGACGACCCTGGCCGCACCGCTGGCCACGCTCCCCCTGCTGTGGATACGCACCGCGTTCACCGAGGACGAGTTCGCCACCGTCCAGGGCCCGACCCGCCTGGGGGGGTGGTGAGCCGTGCACAGGCCTCCCGGTACCCCCGCCCGGCCCGTGCGCAGGCTGGGCACGCTCGGCGTCGTCCTGGCGCAGGTCCTGGTCGTGGTGCTGTTCGCCGCCCTCGGTGTGCGCCTGTGGTATCTCCAGGTGCAGAGGGGCGACCACTACCGCGAGCTCGCCGTCTCCAACCACCACCAGGAGCTCGTCGTCCCGGCCACCCGGGGCCAGATCCTGGACGCGCGGGGGCGGGCGCTGGTCAACAACCGGACTGAACTGGTCGTCTCTGCCGACTACCACGAACTCCAGGGCATGCCCGACGACGGTGAGGCGGTCCTGGCAGAGCTGTCGGAGGCGCTCGGCACCCCGCTGGAGGAGCTCAGGCAGCGCATGCGCCTGTGCGGCCCCACCGTGGAGCGCCCCTGCTGGCCGGGCTCCCCCTACCAGCCGGTCACCCTCGCCGAGGGAGTGGGCAGCCAGGCCGCCCTCCAGATCATGGAGCACCCCGAGCGGTTCCCGGGGATCACCGCCCAGGCCCACGCCGTCCGCGAGTACCCCTACGGGGACCTGGCGGGCCAGGTGCTGGGTTACCTCCAGCCGGTCACCCAGGAGGAGCTGGAGGCCCGGGAGCAGCTCCGTACCCAGTTCACCGGTATCGACCAGGTCGGCCGCGACGGCCTGGAGAAGATCTACGACGCACAGCTGCGCGGCACCGCCGGGCTGCGCACCCTGGGCGTGAACAACCACGGCGAGATCATGGAGGTGCTCTCCGACCGGATGCCCGAGGCGGGCATGCACCTGGTCACCCACCTGGACGCCGAGGTCCAGGGCATCGCGGAGAAGGCCCTGGCCGAGGGGATGGCCGCGGCCCGGCCCCGGTACCCGGCCGACTCCGGTGCCGCCGTCGTCCTGGACGTGCGCACCGGGGGGGTGGTGGCGCTGGCCAGCGTCCCCTCCTACGACCCGAGCGTGTGGCGGGGCGGGATCGACCAGGAGACCTTCGACGAGATGCTCAGTGCGGAGGCAGGGGAGCCGCTGCTCTCGCGGGCCATCCAGGGGCAGTACCCGCCCGGGTCCACGTTCAAGGTGTCGTCGCTGTCGGCCGCCGCCGAGAACGGGTACTCACTGCGCAGCACCTACGCCTGCCCCGGTTCGATCAACGTGGGTGGGCAGAACTTCGAGAACTACGCCGGACAGGGACACGGGACGATCACCCTGCACCGGGCGATCGTGGTCTCCTGCAACACCGTCTTCTACAACTTCGGCTACCGGATGTGGCTGAGCGACGGAGGCCTCCACCCGGACGGCGAACCGGACGAGGCCATGGCCGCGATGGCCCGCGGCTACGGCTTCGGCTCGCCGACCGGGATCGACCTTCCCTACGAGACCGGCGGCCGCATCCCCGACCGACAGTGGAAGCGCGACTTCTGGGAGCAGACCAAGGAGAACAACTGCCACCGCGCCGAACACGGGTACCCCGACGTGGCCGATCAGGACCCGTCGCACGCCGCCTACCTCAAGCGCCTCGCCCACGAGCACTGCGTCGAGGGGTTCGAGTGGCGCGCGGGCGAGGCGGTCAACTTCTCGATCGGCCAGGGCGACGTGCTGGTCAGCCCGCTGCAACTGGCCGCCGCCTACGCCGCCATCGCCAACGGCGGCACCCTGTACGAGCCGCGTGTGGCCCGGGCCCTGGTGTCGGCCGACGGCAGTGAGGTCCAGATGATCGAGCCGTCCGTCAAGGGGCGGCTGCCCGTCAGCGAGGAGACCCTCGCCTACCTCCAGGCCGCGCTCACCGAGGTGCCCAAGGCGGGCACGGCCAGCGGGGCCTTCGGCGGCTTCCCGCAGGACCTGGTGTCGGTGGCGGGCAAGACCGGCAGTGCCGACGTCGTCGGGCGCCAGGTCTCCTCCTGGTTCGCCTCCTACGCCCCGGCCGACGACCCGCGGTTCGCCATCGTCGTCTTCGTCCACCAGGGCGGGACCGGCGGTGCGACCTCCGCGCCCATCGCCCGGAAGATCTACGAGGGCATCTACGGCTTCTCCGCGAACGCCGGGGGCGAGGACGAGGAGGGCGACCGGCCCCCGAGCGAGGGCGCGCTGCCGGACGGCAGGCCCTGGCAGGAGCTGCCCACGGTCCGCTCCGACGGCTCCATCGACCTTCTGGACCGGTGAGCATGGACACGTACACGAGTGCCCCCGAGGCACCCCGCGCCCGGCTGGGCCGGTCCGCGGCGGGTGTGGCCCGCCGCCTGGACTGGGCGCTCATCGCCGCGGTGGCGGCGCTGTGCGCCATCGGGACGATGCTGGTGTGGTCGGCGACGCTGCCGGGGGACGGCAGCGGGCCGATGGAGGCCACCGGGCACATGCGCCGTCACCTGGTCCACCTCGCGGTGGGCTGGGCGCTGTGCCTGACGGTGGCCTCGGTGGACTTCCGCGCCGTACGCGGCTACGCGCCGCTCGTCTACGGCGCGACCCTGATGGCGCTCATCATGGTGCTCACCCCGCTGGGCGCGGTGATCAACGGCTCGCGCGGGTGGATCGTGCTCGGCCCTGTGCAGTTCCAGCCCAGCGAACTGGCCAAGGTCGGCCTGATCCTCGTCCTGGCCACACTGCTCGGGGAGCCCCGGGACGGCGAGAGCAAACCGATGACCAGGGACGTCCTGTACTGTCTGCTGGCACTGGCCCTCCCCCTCGCGCTGGTCCTGCTCCAGCCCGACCTGGGGACCACGCTCGTCCTGGGCATGATCTTCCTGGGGATGCTGACCCTGTCGGGCGCGCCCCTGGCGTGGGTGGTCGGCATGCTCGCGTGCGGGGTGGCCACCGCCTGCGCCGTGTGGTGGTTCGACCTGCTGGAGCCCTACCAGCTGGACCGGCTGGCCACCCTGATCGACCCGTCCGCCGACCCCCAGGGAGCGGGCTACAACTCGGCCCAGGCCCTGATCGCCGTGGGCTCGGGCGGCTTCTCCGGCACCGGGCTGTTCCAGGGGGAGCAGACGCACGGCCGCTTCGTCCCCGAGCAGCACACCGACTTCATCTTCACGGTGGCCGGTGAGGAGCTCGGGTTCGTCGGCTCCGTGGCGATGGTCGCGCTGTTCATCGTGGTCTTCTGGCGGATCCTGCGGATCGCCGCGGGCTGTGACCAGCCCTATCCACGGCTGCTGTGCGTCGGTGTGGCCACCTGGTTCGCCTTCCAGAGCTTCATCAACATCGGGATGGGCCTGGGCATCATGCCGGTCACCGGGCTGCCCCTGCCGTTCGTGTCCTACGGCGGCACCGCGATCGTGGCGAACATGCTGGCTCTGGGCCTGGTGCTGGGCGTACATGTCCGGGACCGGGGTTTCGAGTGAGACACCGGGGAGAGCGTTAGCCTGAGGGGAAACCGTCCGCCGTTCGTCGACCGAAGGCCGCACATGTCCGTCGAAAGTGTCTTTCCGCGACTAGAACCCCTGCTGAACCGGGTGAGCAAGCCCATCCAGTACGTCGGGGGCGAACTCAACTCCGTGGTCAAGGACTGGGACGAGGCCCGGGTGCGCTGGGCGCTGATGTACCCGGACGCCTACGAGGTCGGGGTTCCCAACCAGGGGGTGCAGATCCTCTACGAGGTCCTCAACGAGCGCGAGGGCGTCCTGGCCGAGCGCACCTACGCCGTCTGGCCCGATCTCGAAGGGCTGATGCGCGAGCACGGGATCCCGCACTTCACCGTGGACGCGCACCGGCCCCTGTCGGCCTTCGACCTCCTGGGCGTGAGCTTCGCCAGCGAGATGGGGTACACGAACCTGCTCACGGCGCTGGACCTGGCGGGGATTCCGCTGCGCTCGGCCGAGCGGGACGAGGCGCATCCGGTCGTGCTGGCGGGCGGGCACTCGGCGTTCAACCCTGAGCCGATCGCCGACTTCCTGGACGCCGTCGTGCTCGGCGACGGCGAGGAGATCGCCCTGGCGATCACCGAGATCGTCCGCGAGCACAAGGAGGAGGGCGCCCCGGGGGGCCGCGACGGGCTGCTGCTGCGCCTGGCCGCGACCGGAGGGGTCTACGTGCCGCGCTTCTTCGACGTGGCCTACCACGACGACGGCCGGATCGCCTCCTACGCGCCCAACCGGCCCGGGGTGCCCGTCACGGTGCACAAGCACACCGTGATGGACCTGGACCAGTGGCCCTACCCGAAGAAGCCCGTCGTGCCCACCGCCGAGTCCGTGCACGAGCGCTACAGCGTGGAGATCTTCCGCGGGTGCACGCGCGGCTGCCGGTTCTGCCAGGCGGGGATGATCACCCGACCCGTACGTGAGCGCAACCAGGAGACCGTCACCCGGATGGTCGAGGAGGGCGTCAGGAACTCCGGCTTCCAGGAGGTCGGCCTGCTGTCGCTGTCGAGCGCCGACCACAGCCAGATCGGCGGCATCGCCAAAGGACTGGCCGACCGCTACGAGGGGACCAACACCGGCCTGTCGCTGCCCTCCACGCGTGTGGACGCCTTCAACATCGACCTTGCCAACGAACTCACCCGCAACGGGCGCCGTTCGGGCCTGACCTTCGCCCCCGAGGGCGGCAGCGAGCGCATGCGCCGGGTGATCAACAAGATGGTCACCGAGCAGGATCTGATCCGCACGGTGACGGCCGCCTACGAGGCGGGGTGGCGCCAGGTGAAGCTGTACTTCATGTGCGGGCTGCCCACCGAGGAGGACGAGGACGTCCTGGCCATCGCCGACCTGGCCACGGAGGTGATCAGGACCGGACGTGAGGTGACCGGGCGCAAGGACATCCGCTGTACGGTCTCCATCGGCGGGTTCGTGCCCAAGCCGCAGACGCCGTTCCAGTGGGCGGGCCAGACCTCGCACGAGGCCGTGGACGCCCGCTTGCGCAAGCTGCGTGACAGGCTCAGGGGCGACCGCAGGTACGGCAAGTCGATTGGCCTGCGCTACCACGAGGGCAGGCCCTCGATCATCGAGGGCCTGCTCTCGCGGGGCGATCGCCGAGTGGGCCGGGTCGTCGAGGAGGTGTGGCGCGCGGGCGGCCGGTTCGACGGCTGGAGCGAGCACTTCTCCTACGACCGCTGGGTGGCCGCCGCGGAGGCGGCGCTGGCTGGCGAGCCGGTGGACGTGGACTGGTACACCACCCGTGAGCGGGAGGAGGACGAGGTCCTGCCGTGGGACCACCTCGACGCGGGACTGGACCGGTCGTGGCTGTGGCAGGACTGGCAGGACGCGCTGCACGGTGAGGAGTCGCTGGAGGTCGACGACTGCCGCTGGACCCCCTGCTACGACTGTGGCGTGTGCCCGAGCATGGGCACCGAGATCCAGATCAACGCGCCTGCCGGGGGGAGGCCGATGCTCCCGCTGACGGTGGTCTGAGGGTTCGCCCCGACGCGCTCGGGGCCGACCGCGCCGCGCCCGGGTACGCGGGGGCGGCGATAGGATTCCCGCGCCGGGCCCGGGGCCGCCTCGGCGGCCCGCCCGGGGGAGGTGGTGAAGTACGGCCCGGCGCCCCGCTCGCGCCGGGCCGTACGTGTAGTAGGACTCGCGGCCCTGTTCGGGGGTTGCCACGGTTTCGGATTTTCTTCGGATTTTTTTCCCGGCAGCCGGTGTTGCTCTAGTGAACGCCGGTTCACACTCCGTACGTTCTCGCGGGGGACTTTTCGATCGCAGGTCAGCGGGGCAGGTACCGGTATGCGTGGTCCTGTTGGCGCATGTGCACCGCGACGCACCGTACGCTGAACAGGACTGAGGAACAGCCCCTTCAGGTCGCACGCCGACCCCACCGGGGGCACGAGGAAAGGAGTTGAGCTGCCCCCCGCATCCGAGGGCACCACCTCACCCTTCACCACCAGGCCCGGCCAGAGGCTCCGCGTCCGCTATGCCAAGCGCGGACGCATGAGGTTCGCCAGCCACCGCGACATCGCCCGGGCGCTCGAACGCGCCCTGCGCAGGGCGGAGATACCGGTCGCCTTCTCCGCGGGTTTCTCACCGCACCCGAAGGTCTCCTACACCGGCGCCGCCCCCACCGGGGTCGCCAGTGAGGCGGAGTACCTCGAACTCACCCTGGCGGAGGCGCGGGACCCGGAACGGGTCAGAACCGGTCTCGACGAGGCGATGCCCCACGGCATCGACGTCGTCGAGGTCCTCGAAGCACGCGGACCCGGGCTGGCCGACCGGCTCCAGGCCTCCGAATGGAGTGTCGAGCTGGCGGGCGTGGACCCCGAGACCGCGGCGGCGGCCTCGCGGGCCTATCTGGCCGCGGACGGCGTTGAGGTGGAACGGATGACGAAGAAGGGCCGGCGCCGGTTCGACACACGGCCGGCCGTGGTCCGCCTCGACGTGGGGAGCGGCCCCGACGGGCGTGCCCCAGGGGAAGACCACACCACATATGCCATACTTCGCATGGTTGTGCGGCACGTGACACCCGCCGTACGGCCGGACGACGTGCTGAACGGCCTGCGCCTCGTGGCCGACCTCGCGCCGCCGTCATCTCCGCTGATGACCCGGCTGGCGCAGGGGCCACTCGACGAGACGACAGGTGCGATCGCGGACCCGCTCACCCCGGACCGGCCCGCCGCCCACACCACCGTGGGCACCGGCTCCGAGGACGACCGCGCCCATGACAGGCGTGTGGGAGCACCACGGCCGCCGGCACCCGTGGCGGGGGCCCGCCCATGAGCGGCCCCGCGGTGGGGAACGCGGGCGTGACCACAGGACTTTGCGCCGGCGGCGCCCAAGCGCCGTCGGCGTTGGAACAGCGACGACAGCTCTTGTGAGCCGCGCCGCCGACCGAGAGGTCGCGGCGCGCCCGAGGGCTTTGACGGGAGACCGCCCGGATGCTCGACAACGAGCCCACGACCGGTGCCGACGGCGCCGAGGGTACAACTGAAACAACCGAGAACACGGCGGCGACGCCTCCCGCGGGGGAGGGCGGGGTGCGCGTGACCACGCCGGCGCCCGCCCAGGGCGCACGCCGTGCCGCGGGACCACCCCCCGAACCCGACGACGTCTTCACGCCTCCCTCCAGGCCCGTCACGAGCCTGGCCGGATCCGGTGAGGGCGGCATGGTCAAGACCGCCGTGGCGGCCGCCCCGCGCCGGCGTACCGTGCGCGCGGCGGGCAGCCCTGAGGAGGAGCCCGCCCCGCGCCGCCGCAAGCGCCCCGCCACGCGCAAGGCCGCCGGACCGGCTGCGGGGGAGGAGAGCGGCGCGACCGCCGAAACCGCTCCCGAGTCCTCCGGCGCGGGGACCGAGTCCGCCGACGCCGGTGAGGGCGGAGGCCTCTTCCAGTCGCCCGCCATGCTCTTCCAGCCGCCGGTCGCCTCCCAGACGCCCCCGTCGGCCCCCGCCCAGACGGCGGCCGAGGACGAGGCGGAGGACGAGGACGAGGCGGAGACCGGGGCCGCCTCCGGCGACTCCGGGCAGGAGGAGGGCCAGGAGCAGGCCGAGGGAGCCGAGGAGCGCCCCACCCGCCGTCGCCGCCGCCGCGGCGGCCGGGGCCGGGGCCGCTCCCGGTTGGCCGAGGAGGCCTCGACCGAGATCGAGGGCAGGGCCGCGCGCAAGGAGGCGAAGGAACCGGCCGAGGAGACCGGCGCGTCCCCCGTCGCCGCGAGCGGTCGACGTACGGACCGCACCGCCGATGAGGAGGGCTCCAGCCGCCGTCGCCGCCGTCGCCGCCGCCGCGCCGGTGCCTCGGGCGAGTCCACGAGCGACGACCCGCCGAACACCGTGGTGAAGGTGCGCGAGCCGCGCCAGGAGAAGGCGATCGAGGACGAGGTCCAGGCCGTTCGCGGCTCCACCCGTCTGGAGGCCAAGAAGCAGCGCCGCCGCGAGGGCCGCGAGCAGGGGCGCCGCCGCGCCCCCATCGTCACCGAGTCGGAGTTCCTGGCCCGCCGTGAGGCCGTCAAGCGCGACCTCGTGGTCCGCCGTATCGAGGACCGCACACAGATCGCGGTCCTGGAGGACGACGTGCTCGTCGAGCACTACGTCGACCGGGCCGCCCACCGCTCCTACGTGGGCAACGTGTACCTGGGCCGGGTGCAGAACGTGCTCCCGTCCATGGAGGCGGCCTTCGTCGACATCGGCAAGGGCCGCAACGCCGTCCTGTACGCGGGCGAGGTCAACTGGGACTCCTTCGGGCTGGAGGGCCAGCCCAAGCGCATCGAGTCGGTGCTCAAGTCCGGCCAGTCCGTCCTGGTGCAGGTCACCAAGGACCCCATCGGACACAAGGGTGCCCGCCTCACCAGCCAGGTCAGCCTGCCCGGCCGCTACATGGTCTACGTGCCCGGCGGCTCCATGACCGGGATCAGCCGCAAACTCCCCGACAAGGAGCGGGCGCGCCTGAAGCAGATCCTCAAGAAGGTGATGCCCTCCGACGCCGGCGTGATCGTGCGCACCGCCGCGGAGGGGGCCAGTGAGGAGGAGTTGGAGCGCGACATCTCGCGCCTGGCCAAGCAGTGGGAGTCCATCAAGCGCAAGTCGAAGTCGGCGAGCGCGCCGTCCCTGCTCAACAGCGAGCCCGACCTGACGGTGCGGGTCGTGCGCGACGTGTTCAACGAGGACTTCTCCAGCCTGGTGGTCTCCGGGGAGGAGGCGTGGGACACCGTCCACGAGTACGTGGACTACGTGGCCCCGAACCTCTCCGAACGCCTCTCGCACTGGACCGGGGACCGCGACGTCTTCGCCGCCTACCGGGTCGACGAGCAGATCAACAAGGCCCTGGAGCGCAAGGTGTGGCTGCCCAGCGGCGGCTCCCTCGTCATCGACCGGACCGAGGCCATGACCGTGGTCGACGTCAACACCGGCAAGTTCACCGGTCAGGGCGGCAACCTCGAGGAGACGGTCACCAAGAACAACCTGGAGGCTGCCGAGGAGATCGTCCGCCAGCTCCGGTTGCGCGACATCGGCGGCATCATCGTCATCGACTTCATCGACATGGTGCTGGAGTCCAACCGCGACCTGGTGCTGCGCCGCATGCTCGAATGCCTCTCGCGCGACCGCACCAAGCACCAGGTGGCCGAGGTCACCTCGCTGGGCCTGGTGCAGATGACGCGCAAGCGCGTCGGCCAGGGCCTGCTGGAGGCCTTCTCCCACACCTGTGACCACTGCAGCGGCCGCGGTCTGGTGCTGGCGGCCGAACCCGTGGAGGGCAAGGGCGGGGGCCGCAAGAAGAAGAAGTCCAAGGCCGAGGCGGAACAGTCCGACAAGGGCAAGGACAAGGGCAGGTCCGGGGACGACCAGACCGGGCCCGAGGCCGCGGAATCCGACGAGGGCGGGGTACAGGCGGCCGGGGCCGACGACCAGCCGGCCAAGGGCAGGAAGACGCGCAAGCGCGCCTCCCGCTCCAAGAGGGCGGCCGAGTCCGCCGGAGAGCAGCCGGAGCATTCCGGGGAGGACACGGCGGAGCGGGGGTCCCCCGCCTCCGACACACCTGGCGAGGCCCCCGGGAAGCAGGCCGCGCAGGAGTTGCGCTCCGAGGCCGAGGGCACCGCTGAGGACACCCCCGAGCGCCCCAAGCGCCGCAGGACGCGGCGCACCAGGACGGCGGCCGCCGGGGCCGCCGCCGAGACCGGATAGCCCGGTCCCCGGGTCCCGTCGCGTGTCCGGACCGGTGCCGAACCGGTCCGGGTGCGGGCACATGTACAGGCCCGTGGTGAGCCGGTGGTAATCTGATGGGCGGTGCGTCGGCGCGCTTCGCGACAGTGCGGGCCCCGACACCGAAGTGCTCTCCACGCAGGGTTTGTTTCCCTCAGATCCCCGCGCCCCGCTACAGGCGATTCAAGGATCGTGGAACGAGGCTTCTCCCCACCCAGGTGGGGGCGGCCCCTTCACAGCCAGGCCTGGCACAGGCAGGGCTGACCCGGGGGCCCCGCGCCAGCGGGGATGGACTTCCCCCGGGAATGGTCCCAGTGAGTGCATTATTCGTTGAGCGAGCAGGAAGAGAGTGACCCGGTGTACGCGATCGTGCGAGCGGGCGGCCGACAGGAGAAGGTGTCCGTCGATGACGTCCTGAACATCGACAAGGTCTCCCAGGAGGCCGGTGCCACCCTGACGTGGCAGCCCATCCTTGTCGTCGACGGTGACAACGTCATCAGCGAGGCCGACAAGCTGAACGGGTACACGGTCACCGCCGAGGTCCTCGGCGAGACCGCCGGTCCCAAGATCAACATCATGAAGTACAAGAACAAGACCGGTTACAAGAAGCGCATGGGTCACCGCCAGAAGCACACCCAGGTGCGCGTCACCGGCATCGCGGCGAAGTAGGAGGCCTGGAGAGATGGCACACAAGAAGGGCGCTTCGTCCAGCCGTAACGGTCGTGACTCCAACGCCAAGCGGCTCGGCGTCAAGCGCTTCGGCGGTCAGACCGTTTCGGCCGGCGAGATCCTGATCCGCCAGCGCGGCACCAAGTTCCACCCCGGGGCCAACGTCGGCCGCGGCGGTGACGACACGCTGTTCGCCCTGGTCCCCGGCCAGGTCAAGTTCGGCAACTACCGCGGACGCAAGGCCGTCAACATCGTTCCGGCCGCCGCCGAGTAGGTCGCGCACGGACATCGCGGTTTCGGGGCGGGCCAGGGAACACTGGCCCGCCCTTCGCGTTGTCACCGACAGGAGACGTGTCCGCCCGCGCCCGCGGGCGGGAGGAGGAACGAGGAGAGCCATGCCGGACTTCGTCGACGAGGCGGTCTTGCACATCAGGGCCGGGAACGGCGGGCATGGCTGTGCCTCCGTGCACCGGGAGAAGTTCAAGCCGCTCGGCGGCCCGGACGGCGGCAACGGCGGCCGCGGCGGCGATGTCGTCCTGGAGGTCGACGCCCAGAGCGCGACCCTGCTGGACTACCAGCGCCGTCCCCACCGCAGCGCCGCCAACGGAACCCCGGGCCAGGGCGGCCACCGCTCCGGCGCCAACGGCGAGGACCTCGTGCTTCCCGTACCCGACGGGACCGTGGTGACCGACGCCGCCGGTGGGCCGATCGCCGACATGGTCGGGCACGGCACCCGCCTGATCCTGGCCAAGGGCGGCAGCGGCGGACTGGGCAACGCGGCCCTGGCCTCCAAGAGGCGCAAGGCCCCCGGCTTCGCCCTCAAGGGCGAGGAGGGCGAGGCCTTCGACGTGCGCCTGGAGATGAAGACCATCGCCGACGTCGGTCTCGTCGGCTTCCCCAGCGCGGGCAAGTCGTCGCTGATCGCCGCCGTGTCGGCCGCCCGTCCCAAGATCGCCGACTACCCGTTCACCACCCTCGTCCCGAACCTGGGAGTGGTGGAGGCGGGCACCGTCCAGTACGTGATCGCGGACGTTCCAGGACTCATCCCGGGGGCGAGCGACGGCCGGGGCCTGGGCCTGGAGTTCCTGCGCCACATCGAGCGCTGCTCCACACTGCTGCACGTCTTGGACTGCGCCACCTACGAGCCCGGCCGCGACCCGGTCAGCGACCTGGAGGCCCTGGAGGACGAGCTGGCGGCCTACGGCGAGCGGGCCGGGGTGGACCTGTCCGACCGTCCGCGCCTGGTCGCTCTGAACAAGGTGGACGTGCCCGAGGCCCGCGAGCTCGCCGAGCTGGTCGCCCCGATGCTGGTCGAACGCGGCTACCGGGTCCTGGAGGTCTCCGCGGCCTCCCGCGAGGGGCTGCGCGAACTGTCCTTCGCCCTGGCCGAGCAGGTGTCCGCGGCCCGCGAGGCCGCACCGCCCGCCGAGCCGACCCGGATCGTGCTCCGGCCGAGGATGCTCGGCGAGACCCCGTTCGAGATCGTTCCGCTGGGCGACAACGCCTTCCGTGTGCGCGGGGACAAGCCCGCCCGCTGGGTGCGCCAGACCGACTTCTCCAACGACGAGGCCGTGGGCTACCTCGCCGAACGCCTCAACCGCCTCGGTATCGAGGACCAGCTGGCCAAGGCGGGGGCGGTCGACGGCGCCGAGGTGCACATCGGTACCGAGGAGGACTCGGTGGTCTTCGACTGGGACCCCTCCGCCGACGCCGAGGCGGTCCCGTCCGGCCCGCGCGGCACCGACGCCCGGCTGGGCTGACCCGCGCGGGGACGGACGCTCCACACCAGCCGGAGACCCCCATTAGGTACGCGCGGCCTGGCCGTGCCACGGACAAAGCCCTCGGTGGACAGCGTGAGAACCGAACGAAGCGACGAACTCGAAGAGGCGGGCCGCAAGGCGGTCGCGGGTGCGGGACGGGTCGTGGTGAAGGTGGGGTCGTCGTCACTGACGACCCCCGAGGGCCGGATCGACTCCGGCCGCATCCGCGACCTCGTCGAGGTCCTGGCAGCCCGCCGCGCCCTGGGCCAGGAGGTCATCCTGGTCTCCTCCGGTGCGGTCGCCGCCGGGATGACCCCGCTCGGCCTGGCCCATCGGCCGCGTGACCTGGCCTCGCAGCAGGCCGCCGCCAGCGTCGGGCAGGGGCTGCTCCTGGCCTCCTACACCGCCGAACTGGCCGGGCACGGCCTCAACGCCGCCCAGGTCCTGCTCACGGTGGAGGACATGATGCGCCGGGTGCAGCACCGCAACGCCCAGCGCACCCTGCGCCGTCTCCTGGACATCGGCGCGCTCCCCATCGTCAACGAGAACGACACGGTGGCCACCCACGAGATCCGGTTCGGCGACAACGACCGTCTCGCCGCCCTCGTCGCCCACCTGATGCGCGCCGACGCGCTCGTGCTGCTCTCGGACGTGGACGCCCTCTACGACGGCAATCCCTCTGACCCCTCCACCTCCGTGGTGCACCTCGTGCGCGGCCCCGGGGACCTGGACGGCATCGACATCGGAACCGCGGGCAAGCGCGGCGTGGGCACCGGCGGGATGGTGACGAAGGTGGAGTCGGCCCGCATCGCCACCGAGGCCGGGGTCCAGACGGTGCTCACCTCGGCGGCCAACGCGCGCGCAGCCCTCGCGGGGGAGCGGGTGGGCACCCTCTTCGCGCCGGGCAACGGTCGCCGTCCCTCGACCCGCCAGCTCTGGTTGGCGCACGCCACCGCGGGTCGGGGCAGCCTGGTGCTGGACCCGGGGGCGGTCAGGGCCGTGGTGAGCGAGAAGGCCTCGCTGCTGCCCGCCGGCGTGGTCCGGGTGGCCGGGGCGTTCCACGCGGGAGACCCCGTTGACCTGCGCGACGAGCAGGGCAACGTGGTCGCGCGCGGCCTGGTCAACTACGACGCCTCCGAGGTGCCCGACATGATGGGGCGGTCCACGCGGTGGCTGGCCCGCGAGATGGGGCCCTCCTACGAACGCGAACTCGTGCACCGCGACGACATGGTCGTCCTGTGAGCCGTGTGCGGGCAGATCAGGCCATCTTGCGCACCACCGACAGCGGCAGCACCCGCATCGCCCAGCCGATCGGCACCCAGGGCCAGGCGGGCACGTAGGCCTTGGCCCTGCGCTTCTCGATGGCCCCGACCATGGCGCGCACGCCGGTTTCCGTGTCCGCCATGAACCGGGTCTTCTGCTCGACGTGCTCGTTCATCTCCGACCGGATGTAGCCCGGGTAGACGACCGACACGTCCACACCGGGGATGCGCTCGGAGCGCACGCCCTCGGCCAGGGCGGCCACTCCGGCCTTGGAGGCGGCGTAGACCGTCATGGCCTTGCGCATGCCGCGCAGCGCCGACATCGACGAGATGATGACCAGGTGTCCGCGTTCCTGGGCGCGGAAGACCTTCAGAGCGGCCTCGGTCTGGGCGAGGGCCCCCACGAAGTTGGTCATGGCGGTCTGGCGGTTGGCGTCGAACCGGCCCCTGCCCAGGGCGGCCCCCTTGCCCAGGCCCGCGTTGACGATGACCCGGTCCAGGGTGCCGAGTTCCCCGGCGAACCGGTCCATCACCCGGAAGACGGCCTCGTCGTCGGTGACGTCGAGGGTCTGGAGGACCACCCTGCGGTCGGGGTGGGCCGCGGTGATTTCCTCGCGCAGGGCCTCCAGGCGCTCCGTGCGGCGGGCGGACAGCCCCAGGTCGTAGCCGAGTGCCGCGAACTGGCGCGCCATCTCCGCTCCCAGGCCGGAGCTCGCCCCGGTGATGACGACGGTTCCCCTGCTCATTCCACTCCCCGTGCTCATGAACGGACTTTCCAGACATATTGCACCCTACTGGGGAAGGGTCGCGCTCGTCCGTCGCGCGGGTCGGGCGCGGGGACCTAGGATGCCGAGGTGAGCGAAGACACCACACACCCCCACAAGGGCCAGGTCCGAGAGATCCCCACCGAGAGCAACGCCACCCGCCTCGTCTACGCGCCCGAACGCGACGGCCTCGCCGACGCCGGCGAGATCGTCTGGACGTGGGTCCCCTACGAGGAGGACCCGGAGCAGGGCAAGGACCGGCCGATGCTGGTCGTGGGCCGCAAGGACGGACGGCTGCACGGGCTGATGCTCTCCTCCCAGACCCCCGACCACTGGGAGCGCCAGGACTGGCTGCCCATCGGCTCCGGTGCCTGGGACCGGGAGAGGCGCGACTCCCACATCAGGGTCGACCGCCTCTTCGAGTTCGACGAGGACGACATCCGCCGGGAGGCCGCCGTCCTCGACGAGGAGGTGTTCTGGCTGGTCGCCGACGTCTTGCGCGCCCGCTACGGCTGGAGCTGACCCGGCCCCCCTCACGGGTCCCCGGGCCCCACCGGGACGATCGGGCCGGAGGGGCCGCCGCCCAGCCCCCACCGGGACGGGGCGGCCGGGTGTCTCCCCGCAGGGATCCGTCCGGGGCCTCCCGTCACCGGTGCGGTACCCGGGCGGGGGAGACGGCGCGGCTATACGCTGGAGAGCGCACCCCGGCCCGAAGTCCTTCGACGACACGGACGGGCACGCCGGGGCAGCCTCCCGACACCGAGAGAGAAACACACGATGAGTGACACCGAACGCGAGGTCCACGCGGTAGCCGAACGCGCCCGGGACGCGGCGGCCGACCTCGCCCCGCTCAGCCGCGCCGTGAAGGACGCCGCGCTCACGGCCATCGCCGACGCCCTCGTCAAGAGGAGCGACGAGATCACCGCGGCCAACACCGAGGACGTGGAGCGCGCCCGCCGGGAGGGCACGGGCCCGGCCATGATCGACCGGCTCACGCTCACCCCCCAGCGCGTCGCGGCCATCGCCGACGCCGTGCGCGAGATCGTCGAACTGCCCGACCCGGTCGGGGAGTCCGTCCGCGGCGGTGTCCTGCCCAACGGCCTGGACCTGCGCCAGATCCGGGTCCCGCTCGGTGTCATCGGGATCATCTACGAGGGGCGGCCCAACGTCACGGTCGACGCCGCCGCCCTGTGTCTCAAGAGCGGCAACGCGGCCCTGCTGCGCGGCTCTTCTTCGGCCTACGCCTCCAACAGCGCCATCATCGCTGTCCTGCGCGACGCCCTGGAGGGCACCGGAGTGCCGGTCGACGCGATCCAGATGGTGCCCGGCCGCACCCGCGAGTCCTCCACCGCGCTCATGCGGGCGCGCGGCCTGGTCGACGTGCTCATCCCGCGCGGCGGCGGCGCACTCATCCAGGCCGTCGTGCGCGACTCCACCGTCCCGGTCATCGAGACGGGCGAGGGGCTGTGCCACGTGTACGTGGACGAGGCGGCCGACCTCGACAAGGCCGTCGCCATCACCACCAACTCCAAGGCCCAGCGCTGCTCGGTGTGCAACTCCGCGGAGACCCTGCTTGTGCACGAGTCGGTGGCCGACGCCTTCCTGCCGCGCGTCCTGGACTCCCTCGCCGAGGCCGGGGTGACCGTGCACGGGGACCCGCGCGTGGTCGCCGCCGCCGAGGCCGCCGGGGCCCGGGCGACCGTGGTCGAGGCCACCGAGGAGGACTGGGCCACCGAGTACCTGTCCATGGACCTGGCGGTGCGGGTGGTCGCCACGATCGACGACGCGATCGGGCACATCCGCCGGTACTCCACCCAGCACACCGAGGCCATCGTCACCGACTCCCTGGCCGCGTCCCGGTACTTCGTCTCCAGGGTCGACTCGGCCGCGGTGATGGTGAACGCCTCCACCCGCTTCACCGACGGGGGCGAGTTCGGGTTCGGAGCGGAGATCGGCATCTCCAACCAGAAGCTGCACGCGCGCGGTCCCATGGGGCTCACCGAGATGACCTCGACCAAGTACGTGGTCACCGGGGACGGCCACCTGAAGTGATCCGGCGGCGGGGCCGCCCCGGAGCGGCCCCGCACGCGGACGTCAGGAGGACGAGGACTGGGAGGACCCGGAAGAGGCGCGGGAGCCGCCCCGCCAGCGGTCCGCCACGGTGTCGAAGATCTTCCCGCCCGCGCTGGCCGCGCTTCCGGCCACGTCGCGCAGGGTCCCCAGCAGGGGGTCCTCGGTCCGTTCCCAGGACTGCTTGTAGTGCCGGGCCGCGTTGCGGGCCTCCTCGCCCACGCTGGCGTCGCGGTCCGAGGCCCGGCGCGGGTAGTCGCCGTCGAGGATGCGCCGGTAGGAGCCCTCCTCCACCCACCGGTGCAGCTCGGCCATGCGCACCACCGCGAACGGGTGGGTCTGGCCGGTGAGGCTCAGCAGTTTGAGGAGGCTGTCGCGGGCGTCGCCGCCCTTCTCGTACTCGCGCGCCTGCTCCAGGAAGGCGTCGGGGTTCATCTCCACGAGGGTGGAGCCGCCCGCCATCTTCATGAGGGCGCGCTTGCCGGCGTCCGGGTTCTGGCAGGCCAGGATGCCCGCGCGGTCGCAGGACAGCTCGGACTTGCGGTACCACTCCTCCAGGGCGGCGACGATCGCGCGCAGGCCGATGTAGCCCAGCGGGATCCACGCCACGCGGGTGGCGAGCTGGATGAGGGCGAGCAGCATGGTGCGGTAGACGGCGTGGCCGCTGAGGACGTGGCCCACCTCGTGCCCGATGACGAACCGCTGCTCCTCGGCGTCGAGGAGGTCGAACAGGCCCGTGGTCATCACGATGAACGGCTTGTGGCTGCCGATCGCCATGGCGTTGGGCCTGGGGTTCATCTGGACGTAGAGCTCGGGGACCTCGTCCATGTCCAGGACGTAGGCGGCGTCGCGCACGTAGTCGTACAGGTGCGGGAACTGGGCGGGCCCGACGCGCACCGCGCTGGACAGGAACATCAGTCGGAGCGCGCGCTCGTTGAAGAGCCCGGAGAGGCGTTTGAACACCTCGTCGAACCCGCGCAGCGACCGGAGCGCGACCAGGGCGCCCCGGTCGGCCGGGTGCTCGTAGGCACGGGGTGAGATCTCGGAGAGCCGGACGCGGACGCGGTCTGGTGAGTTCGCCATACACGGAAGGCTATGTGACGGGGACGCGCTTGGCCACGGTTTCGGGCATTCGAGATATGACGCGTTTTCCGGGTGGTGGCACCGGGAACGACGAGACCCCCGACCGAAGCGGTCGGGGGTCTCGCACGGGACGTTCTGTCCCGGATGCGGCTTGGGGCACAGGGGGGCTACCGCTCGGGGTGGAGCTGTGCCTGGTCGGACCCGCCTATCCCGGGAACGTCGTCATCCGGTTCCAGGGCCACTGGGTGTAGGTCTTCCCAACGCCCGGGGGCAGGAAGCTCTACGTCCACCGCGATCGGATCGACCGACTCGCAGAGATGGTGTGACCGCTGGGCGGGGTTCGTGCCCCCGCTCCCGCGACGGGGCCGGACGATCTCGGGACGGTCGCAGTGCACCCGGGCTACGGGTATTCGCGTTCCCCGGCTCCGGGAGATGGACGCGGATCCGGCTTCGCGGGTTTCCTCGGCGCGTATGCCGGATGCGTGGTGCTGGTGATCGCACTCCTCACGGCCCTCGGGGTCCGGGGACGCTCGTGGCACCGGACGGATAGACGGTCTCCGGTCGGAGGCCACGAGAGCAAGCCCCGGGACGCCCCCCTGGTCCCGGGGCTTTCCTGCGGGAAGGAAGCCGCATCGACACCCGTTGTACCTGGGCGAGGGCGGAAACGGCACGCGGCCCCCGGGGCGGCGCACGGTGTCGGCTAACCTCGGTGGTTCGATCCCGGCGAACGACCATGAGAACGGCGAAACGGAGCACACAGTGGCCCACCACACGCACCGCGGGCCCCGGCGGCGTGGCACCACCTCCGGCAGGGTCGGCATCATGGGCGGCACCTTCGACCCCATCCACCACGGGCACCTCGTCGCCGCCAGCGAGGTGGCACACCTCTTCCAGCTCGACGAGGTCGTGTTCGTCCCCACCGGCCACCCCTGGCAGAAGGACCCCGGCTCCGTCACCCCCTCCGAGGACCGCTACCTCATGACGGTGATCGCCACGGCCGAGAACCCGCAGTTCCGTGTCGACCGCATCGAGATCGACCGGTCCGGCCCCACCTATACTCTGGACACGCTCCGCGAGCTGCGCGCCGCCTACGGGCCGGACGTGGAGCTGTACTTCATCACGGGAGCCGATGCCCTCGGCGCCATCCTGAGCTGGCACAACGCCGATGAGCTCTTCGACCTCGCGCATTTCGTAGGCTGTAACCGTCCCGGGCACCACCTCAGTGACACCGGGCTGCCGGAGGGCAAGGTCTCCCTGGTGGAGGTCCCCGCGCTGGCCATCTCCTCGACCGAGTGCCGTGAGCGGGTGCGCAAGGGCGAACCCATCTGGTACCTCGTCCCCGACGGCATCGTCCGGTACATCAACAAGACCGGGCTCTACAGAGACAGCTGAAAGGCAGCAAGCACAACGTGACAGCCACCGACAGGGCGCTGGAGCTGGTCCGGGTCGCGGCCGAGGCCGCCTCCGACAAGCTCGCGCAGGACATCATCGCCTACGACGTCAGCGACCAGCTCGTCATCACCGACGCCTTCGTGCTCTGCTCGGCCCCCAACGACCGGCAGGTCCGCTCGATCGTCGACGAGGTCGAGGACCGGCTCCGCATCGAGGCGGGTGCCAAACCGGTCCGGCGCGAGGGCGAGCGGGACGGCCGCTGGGTGCTGCTGGACTACAGCGACATCGTCGTGCACATCCAGCACGAGGAGGAACGCGGCTACTACGGCCTCGAACGGCTGTGGAAGGACTGCCCCGAGATCACCGTCCCCGCCGACGGCACCGAGCAGCAGTCGTAGAAGGGGCCCGACACGTGAGCGACGACACCCCGCGTGTGCTGTTCTGGCGGCACGGGCGCACGGCCTGGAACGTCGAACGCCGTTTCCAGGGACAGACCGACATCGAACTGGACGAGGTCGGCCACGCACAGGCCGAGCGAGCCGGCCGCGTGCTCGCCTCCCTCAACCCCGACGTGGTCGTCGCCTCCGACCTGAGGCGGGCGGCCGACACGGCCGGGTACCTCAGCCGCGCCTGCGGGGTCCCCGTCGACCACGACGAGGGGCTGCGCGAACGGCACGGCGGGTCCTGGGAGGGGCTGACCGGGAACGAGCTGTTCGCGCGTTGGCCCACCGGCTACGCCATGATGGACATCCCCGACGGGGAGACCATCGCCGCCGTCGGCGACCGCATGACCGAGGCCGTCGACAAGGCACTCGCCCGGACGCCCGCCGGAGGGCTGCTCGTCGTGGTCAGCCACGGTGCCGCCCTGCGCGTGGTCATCGCCCGGATGCTCGGCCTGGCCGACGAACAGCGCGAGGTCCTCGGCCCGCTCAGCAACTGCTGCTGGTCCGTCCTGGGCACCCGGCGCGACCACTGGCGGCTCATGGAGCACAACGCCGCGAGCCTCCCCGAACCCGTGGTCCTCAGCGACGACACCTGAACCGTTTCGACGTTTCGCCTCCTTTCCGCTATCGTTCAGGGAGTCGACACGGCACGGCCGTGCGACTCCCATCAGGGGCTATGGCGCAGTTGGTAGCGCGCCTCCATGGCATGGAGGAGGTCTGGGGTTCGAATCCCCATAGCTCCACGGACTCAGGGCGACCCTGCTCAGCGGCCTTCGGCCGCCTCACCGGGTCGCCCTTCGTGTTGGCCGGGGGCGACCCCGGCCCCCTCGGTGTGCCGCTCGGCCGTCGTGCCTCGCGGCCCGGTCACGGCCGGGACGGGGGCCTTCGGCCGCCTCGCCGGATCAGGCGGTCGGACGCTCCCGGTACAGAACCAGGTGTTCGTGGTACAGCACCCCGTCGCGTACGTCCCCGGTGGCGGTGAACCCGGTGTCGTCGACGTAGTCGATGTGGTCCCCTGTCACCGTGTAGCTCCCGGTGTAGGCGCTGCGGCGGCTCCCGCGGGCCTCGTCGTAACGGCCGTTCGGCAGCAGTTCCTGCCGGATGTGCCCGTCGGCGGTCACCCACAGGCCCACGAACGGGTGCGGTGCGTCCGTCTTCTCCGTCATGGTGTCCTTGACCTTTCTCTCGTGTCGGCCCGCCGGCAGGCGGACCCGGTTCGGTCAGCGGGCGGCGCGGGCCAGAATCCGGTCGCGGGACCCCCGGACACGGTCGCGCAGCACGTCCGGGTCCGCGTCCAGTACCCGCCCCGCCCACTTGCGCGGCTCGCCGTTGACGAGGACCGCGGTGATGTTGCGGGCGTCCGCGCCCAGCACCACGGTCCCGACAGGGTCGTTGAGCGGCATGTTGTTGAGGTCCTCGGCCGTGACCACCAGCAGGTCCGCCCGCTTGCCCGGGGTGAGCGACCCGGTCACGTCCCCCAGCCCGTTGGTGCGCGCACCCTGCAGGGTGGCGAAGTCCAGCACGTCGTGGACGCCGATCCGGGCGCTCTCCCGGCCGGTCCCGAACGCCGCGTTGGCCGCCCTCATCCGCTGCACCGTGTGCAGAGCGCGCATCTGCGTGAACATGTCACCGGCCAGGGCCACCTCCACGTCGATGCTCAGCCCCGGCCGCACACCCGCGGCCAGGGCCTCGTCCACGGCCGGGACCGCGGTGTCCAGACCGATCTGGGCGTCCGAGGTCGGGGCCAGGGCGACGGTGGTCCCTGTCGCACCGATCGCCTTCCACGCCTCGTCGGTCAGCCCGGTGGCGTGGATGAGGGTGAGCTGCGGCCCCAGCAGGCCGCGCTCGGCCCAGTCCAGGACCGCTCGGGAGGACCCGGCACCGAGCACCGCGTCGACGCTCACACCGATGTCGAGGTCGCGCGCGAGCCCGGCGAGTCGGGGGCCGTACGCCAGGGACGGACCGGCGATCCCATCGGTGGCCAGCGCCCCGAGACGCAGGGTCAGCATGCGCCGGGCACCGTCGGTGTGCTCCTCGCGCAAGCGGGCCAGGTCGCCGGGCCACTGCCCGTCCCACGCGCCGAAGTGCGGTGCCATGGACGCGTGGACGCCCCGGATCCCGGTGTCTACCAGGCCACGCACGGCGGCGTCGGAGTGCTCCCGGGTCCGGGAGTTGTGCGAGAAGTCGAGCATGCAGGTGATGCCGGAGTCGATCGCCGACAGCGCGGCCAGCCGGGTCCCGAGGTACATGTCCTCGGGGCCGTAGTGGGGCGCGTGTCCGGCCAGGGTGGTGGTCAGGTACCCGGCCAGGTCGTCGACGTCGGGCATGATCCGGCGCAGCTGCGCCTGCCAGGCGTGCCGGTGGGTGTCGACGAACCCGGGTGAGACGACACATCCGGTGGCGTCGACGACGACCGCGTCGTCCGGCTCCGGGACCGTGCCGACCGCGGCGATGGTGTCCCCCTCGACCAGGACGTCGGCACCGTCCAGGACACCGAGTTCCGGGTCCATGGTGACTACGGCCGCCCCGGTGAACAGGATGCGCCGGTGCGGGTCGCCGGACCGGCGCCGGATCTCCTCCAGTGCCGCCTCGGCGGCCGGTGCGGCGGATACGGAACGCATAGGGATGCCCCCTCGGTTCGTGCTGTGGGGTGTCGCCGCCGAGTCTCGTCTCCCGGCGCGGGGCCGTCCAGGTCGCCGTGTCCCCTGGTGCGGCACTCCCATGCGGGACGGTCGCGCGCGTCGGGGCCGTGACGGCAGGTGCGGCCCAGGGGCGGGGACAGGGCGTTCAGGTGCGCTCGGAACGCGCCCTCGTGCCCGGCTCCGGATAGACGGTGTGCAGGGAGCCGAGCAGCACCAGCGCCTCCTCCGACGCGCTCCCCGGCTCGGCCTGGTAGACGACCAACTGCTGCCCGCCCGAATCGTTGACGGTGAAGCTCTCGTAGTGCAGGTCCAGGTCGCCCACGGCGGCGTGGTGCAGCGCCTTGGCACCCCCGCGCTTGCCGCGGACCTCGTGGTGCGACCACAGCACACTGAACTCCGTGCTCTTGAGTGAGAGTTCCCCGATGAGGGCGCCGAGCCGGGCGTCGTCCGGGCGCACCCCCGCCGTCTTGTGCAGCTCGGCCACGACCGCGGCGGCGGCCCCGCCCCAGTCGCGGTGGAACATACGGGCGGCCGGGTCGAGGAAGGTCATCCGCGCCATGTTGTCGCCGACCGCGAAACCCGAGTGCAGGGCCCGGGCCAAACGGTTGCGGGCCAGCACGTCCAGCGTGGCGCCCAGGACGAACGCGGGGGTGTCGTTCCACCGGTCGAGCAGCCGCAGCAGGTGCGGGCCCACCCGGTCCGAGCGGCGCGGAACGCGGGATCGGCGCCCGCCGGCGAGAGCCAGCCGACGCAGGTGGCCGACGGCCTCCTCGTCCAGCAGCAGGGCCCGGGCCAGCGCGTCCAGCACCTGCGGTGAGGGGTGGCGCTCCCGGCCCTGTTCGAGGCGCATGTAGTAGTCGGTGCTCACCCCGGCCAGGACTGCGACCTCCTCCCGGCGCAGGCCGGGGACCCGGCGGCGCTCCGAACCTGGGAGCCCGACGTCCTCGGGCCGGACCCGGTCCCGTCGCGCCCGCAGGAACCGTTCCAGGGTGGCCGGGGGGCCGGTGGCCTCTTCAGTGCCCATGGCCACAAGGCTAGGGTCGCCCCCGTCCCGTGCACAGGGCCGGGGGTGGGTGCGGCGCACCCACCCCCGGCGGGATCCGTCCCGTGCCGCGCTCGGCTTTCGGCCGCCCCGCCGGGTCACGCCAGGTCGCGGAGGCGCTTTTCGGTCTCCTTCGCCAGGTCCCCGCGGAACTGCTCACGGAAGAGCACCAGCGCCCGCTCCCAGGACGCGCGCGCCGCCTCCGGCGCGCCCAGCGCCGCCTGGGCCTTGGCGAGGCCGTGGAGGGTGTTGGCCTCCTCGTAGGCGTCACCGAGCATGCGGTAGGTCCGCAGCGCGTGGCCGTAGTGCTCGACGGCCTCGGCGTGCCGCCCGGACCGGTCGGCGATCTGGCCCAGGCTGTCCCGCGAGGCGGCCTGTCCGATGGCGAAGCCGAGCGACACCGAAGCGTCCAGGGCCGCCTGGCAGTACTCGCGCGCGGGCGCGTACCGCCCGATTTCGGCCAGGCAGCAGCCCAGGGTGTTGAGTGCGCTGGCCTCCCAGAACCGTTCGCCGACGCGCCGGTACAGCTCCAGGGACCGCTCCGCGTGCCGCAGGGACGCCTCCTCGTCAGCGAGGAGCAGTGCCCTGTGCGTGAAGATCTGATGGGTGTGGGCCTGGCCGAGCAGGTCCTCGGAGTCCTCGAAAAGGGCGAGTGCCCGGGAGAGGTGGTCGAACGCCTCCTGGCCGTTCCGTCCCCCCAGGATCAGGGAACTGGCCATGTTCCGGTGCGCCAGCGCCTGGATCACGGGCGCCTCCGGCCCCTCCAGCCCGCCCGCGGCACCGAGTCCGGCCCGGGCGGCACTGATCATGTGTTCGACCTGTCCGCAGCGCCGGAAGAACAGGTGGGTGTCCCAGGACAGCCGCCACACGTCGCGGTGCAGCCCCATCTCCTCCGCGAGGCGGATCACGGCGAGCAGCCAGGGCAGTTCGGCGGTGTACCACGCGAACGCCTCGGACCGGTCCGCCAGGGCGAGGGCGGTGGCGCGTCCGCCCGGCGGCCCCGCCACCGTGGAGGAGGAGAGGTCGTGGGGGCCCAGGAAGCGGTTGCCCGCTTCGGCGGTGCCGGTGTGGAAGTCGATCAGCCCGCGCAGGGCCTCGTGTGGCGCCCGCCCCTCCCGCTCGGCCCGCTCCCTGCCGTAGAGGCGGACGAGGTCGTGCAGCGCGTAGCGCCCCGGGGCCGGCTGCTGGACCAGGTGGGCCGAGAGCAGGGTGCGCAGCACCGTTCTTGTGCGTGCGGGCGTGAGCCCGGCGAGCGCCGCGACGGCGTGCAGCCCGATGCCGAGCCCGGGGGCCAGGCTCAGCAGGCCCAGCAGACGCGCCGCCGGTGCGGAAAGCGTCCGGTGGGAGGCGTCGAAGACACTACGCAGGGACGTACCGAGCTCCCCGGTGTCCAGGACGTCGAGCCTGGTCTCCGCCTCCTGTAGCTCGGAGGCCAGCTCGGCCAGTGGCGCGTCCGGGGCTCCGGCAGCGTGGGCCGCGGCGATGGCCAGGGCCAGGGGAAGCCGTTCACAGCACTCGATGACGGTTTCCACCGCCTCCGGTTCCCGCAGCACGCGCCGTCTCCCGATCCGGGCCGTGAGCAGATCGCGTGCCTCGTCACGCGTGAGCGGTCCGAGCGTGATCAGGCGTGCACCCTCGGTAGCGACCAGTCCGCTGAGTCGGTCGCGGCTGGTGACCACGACCGTGCAGGAGGGCGTTCCGGGAAGCAGGGGGCGGACCTGTTCGGCGTCGCGGGCGTCGTCCAGCAGGACCAGCATCCGTCTGTCGGCGATGAGGCTGCGGTAGAGGCCGACCCGGGCCTCGGCTCCGGACGGAACGGCCTTGCGGTCCACGCCGAGCGCCGAGAGGCAGTCGTGTATCGCGTCGTGCGGTTCCGTGGCGGGTGTGCTCGGGTCGAAGCCGTGCAGGTTCACGTAGAGCTGCCCGTCGGGGAACCGGTCCAGGCGGTGGTGGGCCCACCACAGGGCCAGCGAGGTCTTCCCCACACCTCCCATACCGGAGACCACCGTGATCGGGGACGTGCCGGGTCCCTGCGCGGGGTCGAGAGCGTCCAGTGTCTCCCCACGTCCGGTCAGCAGGGGAGGAGGGGAGGGCAGTTGGCTGGGGGCGGGTACCGTCGTGGGCCCGGCACCGGAGAGGGGGGAGGGACGGGCGGGCGCGTCGAGGACGGGATCGCAGCCGAGGATCCGTGCGTGCAGGTTCCGCAGTTCGGCGCCGGGTCCGGCACCGATCTCGTCGGCGAGCGACCGCCGCAGGCACTCGTACCGTTCCAGGGCCTGGGCGGCACGCCCCTCCCGGTACAGCGTCAGCATGAGCTGGCCGGTCAGGCGCTCGTCCAGCGGATGCTCCTGGACCAGGGCGAGGAGGCCGTTCAGGATCTCCGTCTGCCTGCCCTGCCGCAGCAGCAGGTCGTTGCGGTCCAGTTCCGCCCGGAAGCGTTCCAGGCGCAGGCTCTCCCGGAGTTCGTTGACCCAGGGGGTGTCCAGGGTCCCGAAGGTGTCGGACCGCCACAGGCCGAGCGCCTCGTCGAACGCGGCCAGGGCGGTTCCGTCGGCCGCCGAGGCCCGCCCGCGCGCGGTCAGTTCACGGAAGCGGTGGAGGTCGACCGTGGTCGCCGCGTCCTCGCTCAACGCCAGGACGTAGCCGCCCGGCCGTCGGCCGACCGCCGCCCGTTCACCCGCAGCGGACCAGGCCGTCCGCAGCCGGGACACGTAGCTGTACAGCGACGACCGGGCCCCGTCGGGCGGACGCTGCCCCCACACCCGGTCGATGAGCCGGTCGGCGGTGACCGGACGGTTGACGTCCGCCAGCAGGCCGAGGAACACCGACTGCCGCCTCGCGTGCCCCAGGTCGACCCGTGCACCGTCGATCCGCGCCTCGATGTCGCCCAGCACGGAGATCTCTATCGCCATGACCGCCCAACACTCGGAGGGATTCACACACGTGCCTCACGTGTCCCCCGACCCTGCCATGGCGTCGACGGGTTCCGGAAGGGGCACGGAGACGGCCGATCGTGTGCGTGCGTTCAAGGTATGTCCAAGACCCGCCCGGAACCCTCGTCAGGGGCGGGCCGCTCCGCAGGGAAGTCCGTGGGCGGCCAGCCACCGGTACGCGGTGATTTCCTGGAGGCGGGATTGAAGAACACCCCGGATACGGCCGTTCCTGCTGCCGACTGGCACCCCTGGCTTCCGGACGGAGCCGAACTGTCCGCCCGTTGGGGGCGCGACTGCCTCTACACCCGGAGCGTCCTGTCGGCCCCTCTCCTCGGCCTTCGGGACGTGTGCGGCCTCCTGTGCGACGTGCGGACGGCACCGGCGCGCGTCGGGGTCCGCAGCGCTGGTTCCGGAGCCGTGGAAGCCGAGGAGTCCGTGCGGCCGGGCGCGGGCGATATCGACCTGGAGCGGATCAAGGGACTCCTGGCCGGCGGGGCGGTCCTGACCCTCGGCGGAGTGGAGGAGCACCACCCGGAGATCAGGAGGATCTGTCAGCGGATGCGGCACCGGTTCGGCCGGACGGTCGAGGCCGCCGTCTCCCTCGGCCCCTCGGGGAGGGACGTCCTCCCGCTTCGGCGCAACCGCGCGGACACCATCGTCGTCCAGGCGTCGGGTGCCAAGCACTGGCAGATACTCGAACACCCCCCGGGGCAGGACGGCCTCGGGTCCGTGACCCTGCCGGAAGCCGTGGTGCCCCAGTACCTGCTCACGCTCACCCCGGGGGACACCTGCTACATACCCGCCGGCTGGCACTACCGGACACGGAGCACCGACGTCTGGTCGCTGCACCTGTCCCTCACCGTGTCACCCGCCGGGCGACCCGGCGCCCCGGACACGGTTCCTCCCCCCGTCCGCGGCGGCACCGCGGTGAAGGCGTCACGTATCGGCCCCAGGGCGCGCGTGCTCTACGACGAACTCACCGAGATCCTGGGCGCGGACCCGCGCCCGGCCGGGTCAGGTCAGAGGTACAGGCCCGTGCCACGCTCGGGCGCCTCGTTGGCGACGGCGTGCACGTCGCGCTCGCGCAGGATGACGTAGCGCTCGCCGTTCAGTTCCACCTCGCCCTGCTCGTCGGGGTCGAACAGGACGCGGTCCCCGGTCTTCACGTGGCGGGCCGCGGTCCCCGCCCCGCAGACCTCGCCCCAGGCGAGCCTGGTGGCCAGCTTCACCGTGTCCGGAATGACCAGGCCGGCGCTGCTGCGCCGCTCGCTCTTGTCCGGGACCGCCCGTACCAGCAGGCGGTCGTGGAGCATCTGGATCTCAAGCTTGGATTCGGGCACGGTTCCAGGGTATGCGCAAGACGGACGGCCATCTCCCGTGCTCACAGCCGCCCCGTTGCTCGACCCACTCCTGGGATCCGGTACGATATTCATAACGCCGAGTGGGGAAACCGCCCGGCACACCAGGGGCTATGGCGCAGTTGGTAGCGCGCCTCCATGGCATGGAGGAGGTCTGGGGTTCGAATCCCCATAGCTCCACTCGACTCCGAGACGACCCTGCTCGCGCGTGACCGCGCTCGCCGGGTCGTCTCGTCGTTTCTTCTGGGGGGCGACCCCCAGGCCCCCGTTGCGGGGCTTCGCCCCGCGGGTTCGAGACCGCGCTCGCCGGGTCGTCTCGTCGTTTCTTCTGGGGGGCGACCCCCAGGCCCCCGTTGCGGGGCTTCGCCCCGCGGGTTCGCGTGACGTCCCGTCAGGTCCACGGACTCAGGGCGACCCTGCTCGGCGGCCTTCGGCCGCCTCACCGGGTCGTCCTTCGTGTTTGCCGGGGGGAGACCCCCGAGTCCTCCGGGGCATCCCCCTGCGGCCGAGGTCGTGCTGGTCGGCGGGATGGGGCCAGGGGCTCTCCCGTATCGCAAAGGCCTCCGGGGGTTCCGGCCGGGGCGGGGCGCGTCAGGGGGCGGGCGCTGCGGAGTCGCGGACCACCAGGCTCGGTGCCAGCACCTCGTGGCGGTCCTCCGTCCGGCCGCCCAGCCGCTCCAGCAGCAGTCCCATCGCCAGGGAGCCCATCACCAGTCTGGGCTGGTCCACGCTGGTCAGCCGCGGGCGCACCGTCTCGGCGAGCGACGTGTTGTCGTAGCCCACCACGGACAGCCCCTCGGGCGCGGGCGTCCCCGCGGCGTGGGCGCCGTCCAGCGCCGCGAGCGCGGCCAGGTCGTTGACGGCGAAGACCGCCGTGGTCTCCGAGGCGACCACGGAGGCGGCGGCGCGCTCGCGCCCGGCGGAGCCGCCGTCGAACTCGAACACTTCGGTGCACGTGCCCAGCCCCAGGTCTCCCATGGTCTCCCGGTACCCCTCCCGCCGGGCGCGGGCCGCCGGACGACGGCTCCCCGACAGGTGGGCGATCCGCGTGTGCCCCAGCGACGCCAGGTACCGCACGGCCTCCACCGCTCCGGCGCGGTCGTCGTTGGCCACCGTGTCCACCCCCGGGGTGAACTCCTCCGGGCGGCCCACCATCACCACGGGCACCCTCCGGGCCGCGTCGGCGAGCGCACCGGGCTCCAGCCACGAACTCACGGCCACGACGCCGTCCACGTTCAGTTGCAGCAGCGACTCCAGTTGGCGGGTCAGCCGCGAGCGGTCCCGGCGCCCGTGCGCGAGGAGCACGGTGAACCCCTCGGCGTCGGCGCTCTCCTCGATCCCCGTCACCACCTCCGTGTGGTACGGGTTGGCCAGATCGGTGAGGAGTACGCCCAGCATCGCCGTCCGCCCCTGCACGAGCCCCCGGGCCAGCGCGTTGGAGCGGTAGCCGAGTCGCTGGGCCGCCGCCAGGATGCGTGCCCCCGTCGCCTCGCTCACCCCACGGTCACCGCGCAGTGCCAGTGACACCAAGGACTTGGAGACACCCGCCTCGGCGGCCACGTCCACGATCGTGGGGCGGCGCCGCCTGGATCCGGTGCGTGTCGGTTCCGTTGCCACACCCCCCATTCTTGCGTGTTCCGGACCCCGCGGGGCATCGGCATCTGGAACGTTCCAGTTCCGTTTCCCGAGGGGCCACCCCCAGGCCCCGTCCCGTCACCGGGCGGCGCCTAGCGTCCCTGGTGAGCCCGTCACCGACGAATCAGGAGACCTCCTTGGAGTCCACGCCCGCCGCCCTCCGCCGCCGTCCGGACGCGCTGCTCCTGGACTTCGGCGGTGTGGTGTTCCAGACGCGCAAGCGACCCGGCGGCCGGGACGACGCCGCCCGGCACCTGCGCGAGGTGCTCGCCCGAGCCGGACACGACGTGGACACCGCCCGCCTGCGCGCCTCACTCGACGCCGGGCTGGCCGCGCTCAAGGACTGGAAGAACGCCGCAGGGCGCCGCCGAGAACCCGTCGAACTCGGCCACCGCACCCTCTGGACCGACTTCCTCGCCTCGGACCTGCCCGAACCCGTCCGGGAGACGCTGGCCGGAAGCGCGGCGCGACTCCTGGCCGACATGTCCCCGCTGATCTCCGACCACGAGGTGCGCCCCGGCATCCGCGACCTGTTCGACGCTGCCCGGTCCCTGGGCGTGCGCGTGGGCATGGTCTCCAACGCCCACTCCGGGCGCTCGCACCGCGAGATCCTGCACCGTGCCGGCCTGGAGGGCTACTTCGACGTGCAGGTGTACTCCGACGAGGTCGGCATCCGCAAACCGCACCCGGAGATGATTGGTCTGGCCGCCCGCGCGCTCGGCACCGTGCCCGAGCGCTGCTGGTACGTCGGCGACACCCAGGACCGGGACGTGGTCGCCGGGCGCAGGGCGGGCGTGGCCGGGATGGTGCTCACCCGCCATCACCACACCGACACCCCGCCCTACCCGGTCGATGTGCGTGCCGACGCCGTCTTCGACACCCCGGAGGGGCTGGTCGCACCGCTCTGGCACAGCCTCCCCGAACCCGCGCCCGTACTGACCGAGACGGCCGCCCCCGGTGGTGCCCGGGAGGCGGAGACGGGGATGCCCGCGGCGCTCCTGCTCGACCACGGCGGGGTGATCGCGCTCTCCCGGCCCTCCCCGGAGGCGCAGGCCGGCTTCGCCGCGCGGCTCGCCGACCGGCTCGCCCGCGCGGGCTACGCCACCACCGCCGACGCTGCCCTGGAACTCGTCCGCGCCGGGCGCGACCGCTACCGCGACTGGAAGGCCGCCCACCCCGACGGGGGGCCCGTGCCCGAGATCACCCCGGGCGCGTTCTGGACCGAGATGGTCGGCCGCGACCTGCCCGAACGGGCGCGTGCCCTCCTGCTGGCCGAGTCCGCCCAGCTCACCCTGGAGTACGCGCGCACCAAGAGCCGCGCCGAACCGCGCAAGGGGGTGCGGCGGGTCCTGGAGCTGTGCCGCGACCGGGGCGTGCCCGTCGCCGTGGTGTCCAACACCGTGTGCGGGCGCGCCGTCCGCGAGGAGCTCGACCGCTTCGGCGTCGAGGATCTCATCGGCGTCCACGTGTACTCCGACGAACTCGGCCGCCGCAAACCCGACCCGGTCACTGTCGAGACCGCCGTCGCCGCCCTCGGCGCCGACCCGGCACGCTGCTGGTTCGTCGGCGACAAGCCCTGGCGTGACACCGCCGCGGCCCGGCGCGCGGGGATCGGCACCCCCGTGATCGTGCGCGGCGGCTCGGCCGACGACGAGTCGATCGACGCAGCCCTGACCGGACCACCCGACCACCGCCCCGCCCACGTCATCGCCGAACCGGAGGACCTCCTCGCCCTGTGGGCCGGGACGTCCGTCCCACCGAACAGTTCCCTCCAGTAACCGCACCAACCCCTGATGAAAGGCACGTCATGACCGCATCCCCCGGTGCTTCCGCGACCGTCCGCAGCGGACCCCCCGACCTCAATTCCGGCCAGAAGCTCATGGTCTTCGTGCTCTCGATGACCCTCTTCGGGCTCGCCAACATCGTGACCGAGGTGCTGCCCGAGTTCAGCATCGGCCCCGTCGACATCGGCGTGTCCTACCTGACGTTCGTGCCCCTGATCATCGTGTCGCTGTTCAACCCGCTGTACGGTGCGCTCGGCGCGCCGCTCGGCGAGATCGTCTTCGTCGACCTGCTCATGGGCGACTTCTCCGGGATCGGGGAGGTGGAGGGCTACCTCCAGATGTTCCTGGGCCTGTACATCGCCGGATGCATGGTCCGCGACCCGCGCCGCCCGGTGCAGTTGCTGACGGCCGGAGCCATGGTCGTCGTCGTGGACAAGATGCTCTCGGGCATCGTCGACGTGGCCAAGGTGTGGTTTGGTATCGAGGACGCCGAGACCGTCCCCGGCCTGCCCGAGTCCATCCTGCTGCTGGAGGGCATCGACTTCGCCATCGCCCTGGTCATCAGCGGTGTCCTGTTCGGCGGCCTGCCCGCCCTGTTCCTGGTGCCCCGGCTCTACGGCAAGATCGAACCGCTCCTGGGCCTGGCTCCGCGCGACCCCGCGCACCCGATCCCGCTCGCCCAGCGCGGGACCGCGGTCTTCCTGCTGGTGGCGATCGTACTCGCCTTCGTCTCGGCGATCGCCGCCTTCATGGAGGAGATCCTCGACGGCTTCGGTGTCTGGGAGCCCGACTTCATCGACCAGTACGGTCAGCAGTTCCTGTGGGTCGGGGCTTCGGCCGCGCTCATCGTGCTGGCCGCCCTGGTGGTCGCGGTCCGGTTCGTGCGCGACTCGCGCCGCGACCGCGCCGAACAGGAGGAGCGGGCCGCCCACGAGGAGCGGACCGAGGCCGGGTCATGACCGACCCCGCGACAGCGGAGGGCCCCTCCGCCCCGGCCGCCGCACCGGCGGTCGAGGTGGAGGGGCTCACCTTCCGCTACCCCGGTGCCGAGCGCGACAGTCTGCGCGGGGTCGACCTGCGCCTGGAGCGCGGCGACTTCACCGCGGTCGTCGGCGGCAACGGCTCGGGCAAGACCACCCTGTGCAAGACCTTCAACGGGCTGGTGCCCACGTACTGGTCGGGCACCTTCGAGGGCTCCGTGCGGGTGCTGGGCCGCGACACCCGGGGCGAGACCGTGGCGGCCCTGTCCCACCTGGTCGGCTACGTCTACCAGGACTTCGGCAACCAGTTGGTGCGACCCACGGTCCGCGACGAGGTCTCCTTCGCCCCGGTCAACTTCGGTCTGGCCGACCACCGCGAGCGCGCCGAGGAGGCCCTGGAGCTGTGCGGGATCGGCCATCTCGCGGGCCGCTTCACCTGGCAGCTCTCCGGGGGGCAGCAGCACCTGGTCGCCCTCGCGAGCGTCATGTCGCTGCGCCCGGGCGTGGTCGTGGTGGACGAGCCGGTCGCCGAACTCGACCCGGCCCGGGCCGACGCCGTCTACGAGGCTCTCGCCGACCTGAACGCCCGGACGGGCACGACGGTCGTCGTCGTGGAGCACCACGCCGAGTACGTGGCCCGCTACGCCCGATCGGTCGTGCTCATGGCCGACGGCGCCCCCGTGTGGCACCTGCCCACACGGCAGGCCCTGGAGCGTGCCGAGGAGCTGGAGCGCCACGGCATCCCCGCGCCCCAGGTGGTGCGGGCGGTGCGCGCCCTGGCCCCGGACGCGCCCGCGCCGCTGACCGTCGATGAGGCCGTCCGGGCCCTGCGCCCCGTGGCCCCCGCACCGGAGTCCCCGGCCGTCGGCGGTGCCGGGCCGTCCGAGCGTCCGGCGGCCGAGCCGGTCGCCGAACTGAGCGGTGTGCGGCACGGCTACCGCGAGGTCGGCGGCGGGTGGTCGGCGGTCCTGGAACGACTCGACCTGGTCCTGCGCGACGGCGAGCGCGTCGCCCTGGTGGGCGGCAACGGCGCGGGCAAGTCGACCCTGCTGCGCCTGCTCACCGGGTTGACGGTCCCCAGGGAGGGCACCGTCCGGGTCGGCGGCACCGACACCCGCACGGTGCGGCCCTCCGCGCTGGCCGACCGGGTCTGCTACCTCTACCAGCGGCCGGAGCAGATGTTCCTCAAGGACAGCGTGGCCGAGGACGTGGCCATGTTCCCCCGGGGACGAGGCCGTGACGACACCGACGCCCTGGTCGGGACCGTCCTGGAGCGGGTCGGGCTCTCCGACCTGGCCGACCGCGACGGCCGCCTGCTCTCGGGCGGGCAGCAGCGCCGGGCGACCCTGGCGGTGGGGCTGGCGATGCGCCCCTCCCTCCTGCTGCTGGACGAACCCACCTCCAGCCTGGACACGGCGAGTCGGGAGGCGGTCACCGCGATGCTGGACACCCTCGCCGACACGATCCGCTGCACGGTCGTGGCCACCCACGACATGCACCTGGTCGCCGAGTGGGCCGAGCGCGTGCTGGTGCTCGACGGGGGCCGGGTGGTCGCCGACACCACGCCGGCCCGGCTCTTCGCCGCCGAGGAGCTGATGGCGGCCGTGGGACTGGTGGCGCCCCAGGTCACCCGCCTGGGCGCGCGGCTGGGGATGAGCCCCCCTCCGCTGTCGGTGGACGGACTCCTGGCACGGCTCGCCCCGCTGGCCGCCGGGGCGGACGAGGAGGGGAGGGAACATGCGTAAGGACCGTGACAAGCTCTCCGTGGAGTGGGTCAAGCTCGAACTCCTGCGCACGGCCTACGCCACGCGCGGCGGCCTGCTGGCGCGCCGGGACCCCCGGTTCGTCATCGGCTGGTACCTGCTGCTGGCCGTCGTCCCCTGGTTCACGCACAACCTCACCGTGCTGGCCGGGCTGTTCGCGGTGTGCTCGGCGGCGGTCGTCCTGAGCAGGGTCGGTCCGCTGATCCTGGGACTGTTCGTCATCGGGTTCGCCGCGGAGGGGCTGTACCTGTTCGTCGCCGCGTGGTTCTTCGGGGGCGACACGACCACGGTCCTGGCCCTGGTCGAGCTGACGCTGAAGCTGTCGACGATCAGCCTGGCGAGCATGGCCGCGTTCGTCTCCCTGGACCCGGAGAAGCTGTCGGACGCTCTGCTGAGCCTGCACGCGCCCGCGATGCTCAGTTTCGGGGTGAGCTACGGGTATCGCATGCTCCCGGTGCTGATGGAGGAGTTCCACACGGTGGTCGACGGGCACCGGCTGCGGGGAGCGCCGCTCACGTCGCGGGGGTTCCTCGGCTGGAGGGTGGTCGACCGGACCGCACGCACGGTGGTGGAGGCGTTCTATCCGCTCATGCTGAACACGGCCAAGCGGACCAGGACCACCGTGGAGGCGCTGGAGACGAAGGGGTTCACCTACGCGGGGGAGCACCCGGACGGGCGGCGGATCCGCCTGGCCTACCTCCGCTGTGACGGAAAGGACGTGGCTCTCCTTCTGGTGACGCTGGTGCTGGTGGTGGCCTGTTTCTGGGCCGGGCACGCCTTCCCCGTGTACGGGAACGCCGGTTAGGTCGGGTTGGTGGGTAAAGGCCAGGTGGGGTAGGTTAGGCTCGCCTTCGTTAGCCTAGGCTTGCCTCGGGAGCCCCACATGCCACGCACATCACGGCCTTTGCAGGTCTACCCCATCGTGCTGCGCCGTACGAGCGTGGCCCGCATCGTCGATGTCACCCCGAACATGCGCCGGATCACGCTGACCGGCGACGAGCTCTTCGGCGGGACCATGGGCGGGGGCCACGAGCGACCGCCGTTCCGCTCCAACGGGTTCGACGACCACATCAAGATCGTCGTCCCCGCCGAGGACGGGACGGTGCCGCACATCGGCACCCAGGAGGAGCAGCGCTTCGCGTGGAACCCCGAGGGCTTCGCCCGCACCCGCGACTACACGGTGCGTGCCTGGGACCCGGATACGGGCACCCTCGACATCGACATCGTCCGACACGACCACGGCCTGGCCTCCTCCTGGGCGCTGCGTGCCCAGGAGGGGGACACGCTCCACTTCGCCGGCCCCAAGACGTGCGCCCTGCGCAACGACGAGGCCGAGTGGCACCTGCTGGCGGGCGACGAGACGGCGCTCCCGGCGATTGGCCGCTGGCTGGAGGAGGCACCCGAGGGCACCCGCGGACACGTGATCGTCGAGGTCCCCACGGCCGAGGACCGCCAGGAGATCGGGACCGCCGCCGACGTCGACATCGAGTGGCTGGTGCGCGACGGAGCCCCCGCCGGAACCAGCACGCTGCTGTTCGAGGCCGTGCGGCGCCTGGCCGTGCCCGAGGGCCGCGTCTACGCCTGGGTCGGCGGCGAGGCGATGACGGTCGCCCCCATCCGCCGCCACCTGCGCAAGGACCTGGGCCTGCCCAAGGAGGACGTTGAGGTCGTCGGATACTGGCGCCGGCCCGAGGCCGCGGACGCCGACGGGGCCGGGACACACGACGAACCCGGCACCCCCACCGCCCCCGAGGGCCCCACCCCGCGCGAGCTGCTCCACGAGGTCCACGAGATGAGTGAACTGGGGCCGCCGGTCGTCACCCGCGCCGCCGTCACCCTGGGGATCTGCCCCCTCATCGCCTCCGGCACCACCACCGTCGTCGGGCTCGGCCGGGAGAGCGGGGTGGAACCGGAACGCCTCGCGCCCCTGCTCGACGCGATGACCGCCCTGGGGCTGGTCGAACGCGACGGTGACCACTACCGCAACACGGCGCGCGGCGGGGTCCTCATGGACGACGCCCCCCTGGAGGCGCTCTCCCTCGACAACCCCGCCAACCGCGAGGCGCTCGCGCTCGTCGACCTCGTCGACGTGCTGCGCTCGGGCCGCCACGCCGCGCGCCTGGGAACGGCCTCCTGGCGCGAGCGGCGGGCCGCCGACGAGGCGCTCGACACCGTCCACCAGGACCGGGCCGCCGAACAGCTCCAGTTCGTGGCCGAGCCGCTCGCGCAGCTCCCCGTGGTCGCCGGTGCCCGCACCCTCGCCGTCGTCGGTGACGCCGCACCGTACCTGGCCGCCCAGATCGCGCGCGGGCGGACCGTGCAGCTCCCGGGGGCCGACGCCTCGGTGTGGCCCGAACACGACTGCGCGATCCTCGTGGGGGCCCTAGAGGGCAGGACCGACGACGAGGTGCTCGCCCTGCTGCGCACCGCCCTGGCCGCCGGTCCCGCACTCGTGGTCGCCGAACCCACCTCCGACAAGGCCGCCGCCGACGACCACGCCGCCGAGCGCGCCCTGGTCAGCCTCGCGGTCACCGGCACGGCCCTGCGCACGAGCGACCGGATCGGTGGGCTCCTGCGCGCCGCCGGAGCGTCCACCGTCGAGACCGCGATGCTCGGCTGGGGTTTCGGGCCCTACGGAAACGCGGTCATCGCCCGTGCCTGAACCCGCCCCCACCGCTCCAGCAGGCGAGGAGCGGGCCACAGCCGCGCCTTCCCAAGGCCGCTCCGCCCGCCTCCGTATGCCGCTGGTCCTCCTCGGGCTGCTCCTCGGCCTGGCGCTCGCCTTCGGCATGAGCCTGTTCGTGGGCGCCGAGTACGTCTCACCGGCCCGTGTGCTCTCAGCGCTCCTCGGCGAGGGCGACCGCGAGGCCGAGATCCTGGTGTTCGAGTACCGGCTGCCCCGGACACTCGTCGCGGTCGCGGTCGGAGCGGCACTGGGCACCGCCGGAGCCCTCATCCAGGCCTACACCCGCAACCCCCTCGCCGACCCCGGCATCCTCGGCGTGAACGCCGGGGCCACCCTCTTCGTGGCCCTAGCGATCCTCCTGGGCCTGCCCGCCACGATCGGATCGCTCGTCTGGCCCGCCCTCGGAGGCGCCTTCTTCGCCACCATGGCCGTCCTGCTGCTGGCGTCGACCGGCCGCGGGCCGGCGACGCCCGTCCGCATGGTTCTCGCCGGGGTCGCCCTCACGGCCGTGTTCGGCGGCATCACCGCCGCCATCCGGCTGTTCGACCCGACCACGTTCGAGCGGTTCCGCTCCTGGGTGGCCGGGTCGGTCGCCGGACGCTCTCTGGAGGACCTCGCGGGCGTGGCGCCCTACCTCGCCCTCGGACTGGTGCTCGCGCTCCTGCTGGTGCGGCCGCTGAACGCGCTCGCCCTCGGCGAGGACCTCGCCGCCGCCCTCGGGGTCAGCGTCCGCCGCACGCGCGTGCTCACCGTCCTCGCCGTCACCCTCCTGGTCGGCGCGGCGGTCGCCGTCGCCGGACCGATCGGCTTCCTCGGCCTCATGGCGCCGCACGTGTGCCGCCTGCTCGTGGGCAACGACCACACGCGCATCATCCCGATGTCGATGCTCGTCGCACCGGCCGTGCTGCTCGTCGCCGACACCCTGGCGCGCGTGGTCATCCCGCTGCGCGAGGTTCCCGTCGGCGTCGTCACGGCGTTCATCGGCGCGCCGGTCCTCATCTGGCTCGTCTCCGACCGGAAGGTGCACACACAGTGAGCGTCGTGCTCAAAGCGGAGCGGGGCTCCGTCGTCGTGCGGACGCCAGGGCGCCTCTCGGTGTCGGGGCGGATCCGCACACGCACGGTACTGGTGTGTGCCGGGCTCGTCTCGGGGACCGCGCTCGTGACACTCGCCGCACTCATGCTCGGCTCCGTCGTCCACACACCGGCGGAGGTCGCGGGGGCCCTGTTCGGCGACGCCGCACCGGCGGTCGAACTGTTCGTCGTCGAGTGGCGCCTGCCGCGCGCGGTGGCCGCCGCGGTGTTCGGCGCGGTCCTCGGCGTGGCGGGCGCGATCTTCCAGACCGTCACCCGCAACCCGCTGGGCAGCCCCGACATCATCGGGTTCACCGCGGGCGCCTCGGCCGGGGGAGTGGCGGCCCTCGCGTTCGTCGGATCGAGCTTCGTGACCGTGGCGGGCGGCGCGCTCACGGGCGGGCTCCTCGTCGCGCTGATCGTGCTGGCACTCTCGCGCGGCGGCGGTGTCGCGGGCTTCCGCCTGGTCATCGTGGGGATCGGCCTGAGCGCCGTACTCGCGAGCCTGGAGACGTGGTTCCTGCTGGTCGCCGACCTCGAAGTCGCCCGGGCGGCGGCGCTGTGGGGGGTGGGCTCGCTCAACGGCACCAGCTTCGAGTACACCGGCCCGGCCATGGCCGCCGGGCTCGCGGCCATGCTCGCCGCCGGGGTGCTCCTCGAACGCCGGCTCGGTCTGCTCGACCTCGGCGAGGACATGTCCGCCTCCCTCGGAGAGCGCGCGTCGCGCACCCGCCTGCTCGCGATCGGCGCGGGCGTCCTCCTCATCGCGATCGCCACCGCGGCCGCCGGTCCGATCACGTTCGTCGCCCTGGCCGCACCACACGTCGGGCGCAGGCTCGCCGGATCGACCGGCGCCTCGCTCGCCCCCGCGGCCTGTGCCGGCGCCTTCATCCTCTCCAGCGCCGACCTCGCCGCCCAGCACGCGGTCCCCGACAAGTCCTTCCCCGTCGGCGTCGCCACGGTCGCGGTCGGCGGTCTCTACCTCATCACCCTCCTCGTCCGCGAGAACCGGAAGGGAACCCTGTGAGCACACCCCCCGGCGAGGCCCGGCTGCGGGCCGACGGCATCACCATGGCCTACGACAAGCGCGTTGTCGGCGAGGACCTGACCGTCGACATCCCCGACGGTGAGTTCACGGTCATCCTCGGCCCCAACGCGTGCGGCAAGTCGACCCTGCTGCGCTCCCTGGCGCGTCTGCTCAAGCCCGGCACCGGCACCGTGTACCTCGACGGCAAGGACATCCACGCCCTGCGCGCCAAGGAGGTGGCGACACGGCTCGGCCTGCTGCCGCAGTCGGCCACCGCCCCCGCCGGGATCTCCGTGTTCGACCTCGTGCGGCGCGGCCGCTACCCGCACCAGTCGATCCTGTCGCGGTGGAGCGAGACCGACGAGCGGAGCGTAGCCCTGGCCCTCGCCCAGACCGGTATGACCGACCTGGCCGACCGCTCCATCGACGAACTCTCCGGCGGCCAGCGCCAGCGGGCGTGGGTGGCCATGGCCCTCGCCCAGGAAAGCCCCGTCCTGCTCCTCGACGAGCCCACCACCTTCCTGGACGTCTCGCACCAGATCTCCCTGCTCGACCTGTTCGCCGATCTCAACGGCACGGGCAGGCGCACGATCGTCGCCGTCCTGCACGACATCAACCACGCGGCCCGCTACGCCGGGCACCTCATCGTGATGTCGGACGGCCGTGTCGTCGCGGAGGGCGGCCCCGAGGACGTGCTCACCTCCGAACTCCTCGACGAGGTGTTCGACATCCAAGCCACCATCATCGAGGACCCCGTCAACGGCGGTCCCCACGTGGTCACCCGCCACCGGGGCCATGCTGTGTCCCCGGCCCCCAGAAACCGAAAGGTAGCTTCATGAAGCCCTCCCCCATCCACCTCGCCGCGGGCGCGGCCGTGCTGGCGCTCGCGCTCACCGGCTGCGGTTCCCCCGGCGGCGACGGGGCCTCCGAGGCCGCCTCCGAAGGCGGTGAGGCCGCGGCCGGGACCCGGACCGTGACCGACTCCACCGGTGCCGAGGTCGAGGTCCCGGCTGAGCCGGAGCGCGTCGTCACCCTGCACTACGCGGCGACGCAGCCCGTGTTCGACCTGGGCGTCACCCCCGTCGGCCAGAGCCAGTACCAGCCCGGCATCGTGCCCGAGGACCTCGTGGACGACTTCGAGGCGGTCCCCGTCGTCGCCGAGGGCGTCGAGCCGAACCTGGAGGAGATCGCGGGCCTGGAGCCCGACCTCATCCTCGCCCCGAACGTCTACGAGGAGGAGGTCGTCGAGCAGCTCGAAGCCGTCGCCCCCGTCTACGTCTTCACCCTGCGCGGCGGTGACCGCGCCAAGTGGTTCCAGCGCACCGAGGAGGTCGCCGACGCGCTCGGCGTCCCCGAGAAGGCCGATGAGCTCGCCGCCGAGTTCGCGGCCCGCCAGCAGGAGATCGCCGACACCTACGCCGACGTGATCGACGGCAAGACGGTCGGCGTCATCGGCGCCTTCGAGGAGAACAGCTTCTACGCCTGGGGCGAGGAGAGCATGAGCGGCACCCTGCTCGTGCCGCTCGGCTTCACCTGGTCCGCACAGGAGGGCGAGGCCGTCGCCGCCGAGGCCGAGCCGGAGGCCACCGTCTCCAACGAGAGCCTCGACTCCGTCGTGGGCGACGTCGACGTCCTCTTCTACGACTCCGACCTGCGCGGCGAGGTCAACCCGTTCATGGCCGACCTCCAGGAGACCACCCTCTACCAGGAGCTTCCCGCCGTCCAGGACGGCCACGCCTACCCGGCAGGGAAGAACACCGTCGCCGGTTACACCGACGCCAACTACACGCTCGACCGCGTGGTCGAGGCCCTCGAAGACCTCCAGACCCCGTAGCGGCCGATCCACTCAGCGGGCGGGCCACCCTTCCCCGGCGGCCCGCCCGCCTCCTGAACACGGGCCGACCCACCCGTACCCGTCAGGTAGAATCTCTTCCGTTGCTTCCCGGGGCTATGGCGCAGTTGGTAGCGCGCCTCCATGGCATGGAGGAGGTCTGGGGTTCGAATCCCCATAGCTCCACTCGACTCCGAGACGACCCTGC
>NZ_KI911537.1:0-240598 GCF_000515115.1 Nocardiopsis sp. CNT312 | reverse complement strand
CGACCCTGCTCGGCGGCCTTCGTGTTCGCCGGGGGAAGTCCCCAGGGTGCCCCCCTGTGTGCTGGCCGCTTGGGTCGGTGGGGTGGGTGGGGCGTTTTGCTGTGCCGGAACGGCTTCCGGGGTCCGTCGGTCTGCGGTCGGGGCGGAACACGTTGGTCACCCCTAGTAGTGGGAGCGTCGCTGTGGATGTACGGTCATCGCTGAACGTCCCGCGTGTCCGGGACGCAACCACCCGCAGCCGTGAATCGGAGTCCAGATGCGCCGTCGCTGTGCGCTCGTGGCCGGGGCAGTCCTCGCCGCGTTGACCACCACCTCAGCCGCCGCTCCACCGGAGGAGGGGCCGGGGCCGGAGGCCGCCCGCCAGCAGGGGACGATCACCAACGGGGGAGACCCCCTGGGCGGTGCCGAGGTCCGCCTCTACCGGGCGGGGGACGGGTGGGACGACCCGGCGACCGTCCTGGGGACGGCCCGCAGCGCACCGAACGGGCGGTTCGAGATCGGCTACCACCGCCCCTCCGACCCCGAGTCCGTGCTCTACGTCGTGGCGGAGGCAGACCCCGCCGGCGACGGGTACCGGGCCCAGGGCCGCGACCCCGTCCGGCTCACCGCGGTCCTGCCCGCCTCCCGCCGCTCCCGCGTGGTGGTCAACGAACGCACGACCGTGGCCACCGCCTTCTCCATGGCCCAGTTCATGGAGGGTGCGCACATCGCGGGCCCCCGCCCCGGGCCGCGGAACGCCGCCCTCACCTCGCGCAACCTCGCCGACGCCAGGACCGGCGGGATCGCCCGGGTCCTGGCCGCTCCGCCCAACGGCGACCGCACCTCCACCCTGCGCACCTTCAACTCGCTGGCCAACCTCCTCGCCAGTTGCGCCGGCCCCGACTCCTGCGAGCGCCTGTTCCGCCTGGCGCGGGCCCAGGGCCAGCCCCCGGCCCGGGACACCCTGCAGGCGGCGCTCAACATCGCCCGCGCGCCCGGCCACCGGGCCGGCGCCCTGTTCCGGGCCTCGCGGACCCAGCGGGTGTTCACCCCCGAGCTGGAGTCGGCCCCGGACGCCTGGACACTGGCCCTGAGCTACGTCGGTACCGGCCGCGAACTCGACGGGCCGGGCAACGTGGCCTTCGACGCCGACGGCAACGCCTGGATCATCAACAACTACGAGTTCGGCGCCGACCCCCGGGAGACGGTGTGCGGTGCCGAGCAGGTCGTGAAGTTCACCCCGGACGGCCGGAACGCGCCTGGTTCACCCTTCGGGGGCGGAGGCGTCTACGGAGCGGGCTACGGCGTCACCTTCGACCCGCGCGGCGACCTCTGGGTCGGCAACTTCGGCTTCCAGGGCCGCGGCTGTGAGAAGGACCAGGGCCTGCTCTCCCGCAGCGTCTCGCAGTTCAGCCCCGCAGGGCTGCCGCTGTCGCCGCGCGCCGGCTGGCGGGTGGGCGGTATCGACCGCCCCCAGGGCACTGTCGCCGACCGCAGCGGCACCGTCTGGCTGGCCAACTGCGGCAACGACACCGTGACCCGCATCCCGGGAGGCGACCCCCGCGACGCGGAGAACATCGATCCGGGCTCCGAACTGCTGGACACGCCGTTCGACATCGCCGTCGACACCGAGGGCCGGGCGTGGGTAACCGGCAACAGGACCTCCAACGTCCTGGCGCTCGCCCCCGACGGCACACCGGTCGCCTCGGTCGAGGGCGGTGGGATCGACGCCCCCATGGGCATCGCCTCCGACAGTCTGGGCAACGTCTGGGTGGCCAACTCCGGCATCATCCAGCCGCCCTGTGGAGACATCAGCATCGAGGACTTCCTGGAGTCGGTCCTCGACCCCCGGCCCGAGGCCTCCGTCACCATGGTGGACGCCCAGGGCCGCACACCGGACAGCCCCTTCGAGAACGGTGGTCTGTACATCCCGTGGGGCATCGCGGTCGACGGTGCCGACAACGTGTGGGTCGCCAACTTCGGCGGCCAGCGGTTGGCCCACCTGTGCGGGGCCGACGCCTCGTCCTGCCCGCCCGGACACCGTACCGGCGACCCGATCTCCCCGGCCGGCACCGGCTACACCAGTGACGCTCTCGTGCGCAACACCGGGGTCCAGATCGACCCGTCCGGCAACGTGTGGTTGGCCAACAACTGGCAGACGAGGCCGCGCCTGACCAACCCGGGCGGCCACGAGATGGTGGTGTTCGTCGGCCTGGCCGAGCCGGTCGAGACACCCCTGGTCGGTCCGCCGCAGCGGTCCTGACCGGTCCCGGTCCCGCGCGCAACGGCCTCCGCCCCCCGGGGCGGGGGCCGTGCTCCGTTCCTTGACCCGAGGGCCCTCCCGGATGCATAATCAACAAGAAGGTTGATCAACTAAAAGATTGAATACCCAGATGGCGGATGACCCGTTGAGTCGCACGTTCGCGGCGCTGGCCGATCCCACGCGTCGGGCCCTACTGGCCCGGCTCGCGCGGGGCGAGGCCACCGTCAACGAGTTGGCGGAGCCCTTCCCGATCAGCCTCCAGGCGGTCTCCCGGCACCTGAAGGTGCTGGAGGCGGCCGGACTGATCAGCCGGGGCAGGGACGCCCAGTGGCGCCCGTGCCGGCTGGAGGCCGCCCCGCTGGAGCGCGCCTCGGTGTGGATCGAGCGCTACCGCGACCGCTGGGAGGACCGCTTCGAGCGCCTCGACCAGGAGATCCGCCGCATCCGGGACGGCAGCGAGAAGGGAAACGGCCATGAGTGACCTGCAAGTGATCGTCGAACCCGGCCGACAGGACGTCGTCGTCAAGCGGAGCTTCGACGCCCCGCGAGAGACCGTCTTCCGGGCCATGACCGAACCGGAGCACCTGGCCCGCTGGTGGGGGCTCAGAGGGACCGAGACGGTCGTGGACCGCGCCGACGTCAGGCCCGGCGGGTCCTGGCGGTTCGTGGAGAAGGCGCCCGACGGCGCGGAGCACGCCTTCCACGGCGTCTACCACGACGTGGCCGCCCCGGAACGCCTCGTCCAGACCTTCGAGTTCGAGGGCGCCCCCGGGCACGTGCTCCTGGAGACCCACCGGCTGGAGGACCAGGGGAGCCGCACCCTCTACACCGCGCGGTCGGTCTTCCAGTCCGTGGAGGACCGCGACGGCATGGTCGCCGCCGGGATGGAGTCCGGTACGGCCCAGTCCCTGGACGCGCTGGAGGAGGTCGTCGCCGCCCTGGCCTGAGCGCCGCGGTCCGGTCGGCCCCGCCGCGGGGCCGACCGGACCGGCACTGTGGACAGTGGCCCGTCCGTCTCCCTGGGCCGGTACTGTCGATCCGTGGCAGATCTCCCCGACGTCCCCACCCTGCTCGACGCGGCCGTCTCCGCTCTGGGCGGCACCCGCCGCGAGGGCCAGCGGACCATGGCAGAGGCCGTGACCGACGCGGTCCGGCGGCGCGAGCACCTCGTGGTCCAGGCCGGCACCGGCACCGGAAAGTCCCTGGCCTACCTCGTGCCCGCGGTCAGACACGCGATGGCCGAGGAGACCACCGTGGTCGTCTCCACCGCCACCATCGCGCTCCAGAACCAGCTCATCGAACGGGACCTTCCCAGGCTGGCCGCCGCGCTCGCTCCCCTGCTGCCGCGCGAGCCCGCCTTCGCGGTGCTCAAGGGGCGGCGCAACTACCTGTGCCGCAACCGCCTCCACACCGCCGACCACGAGGCCGAGGACGCCGAACTCTTCGACCCCCGGCAGTTGTCCGCGCTCGGACGCCAGGTGGCACGCCTGCACGAGTGGGCCGAGGAGACCGTCACCGGTGACCGCGACGAACTCGCCCCCGGGGTCGGCGACCTGGCCTGGCGCCAGGTCTCGGTGGGCGGAAACGAGTGCATGGGCGCCCGTGCCTGCCCCTTCGGCCAGGAGTGCTTCGCCGAGTTCGCCCGCGAGGCCGCACGAGGTGTGGACGTCGTCGTCACCAACCACGCCATGCTCGCCATCGACATGACCCAGGACGGCCGCCTCCTGCCCGAGCACGACACCATCGTGATCGACGAGGCGCACGAACTCGTCGACCGCGCCACCTCCGTGGCCACCGCCACCCTCACCGAACGCGCGGTGGCCACCGCCGCCAAGCGCGCCGGCCGGCTCGTCGAACCCGGGATCGGCGAGCGGCTCACCGAGTGCGCCGAGGGCCTCGGCCTGATGCTGGCCGACGCCCCCGAGGGTCGGCTCGACCACATCGACGACGGCCTGGCCGGGGCCGTCGCCGCCGTCCGCGACGCCGCGGCCGCCTGCGTCAGCGCGGTCGGCCCCGCCACGGGGGAGTTCGACCCCGACACCGCCAGTGACCGCAAGATGGCCCTGGCCGCCCTGGAGGAGGTCCACGACGCCGCCGTGCGGGTCCTGGAGGCGTTCGGCCCCCCGCTGCGCGAGCGCACCGAGGTCTGCTGGCTCACCAGGTCGCCCTCCCGCCCGCCCTCCCTCAGCGCCGCGCCGCTGGGCGTGGGCGGCCTGCTGCGCGAGAAGCTCTTCGGGGACCGCACGGTCGTGCTCACCTCGGCCACCCTCGCCCTCGGCGGTACCTTCGCCCCCTTGGCCCACCAGTGGGGCCTGGGCCGTGAGGCCGCCCAGGAGGCGGCCGAGCGCGCCGAACGCGGTCTGGACCCGGACCCGGGCCCGGAGCAGGCCCCCGACCCCGACGACGACGGTCCGCACCGGGCCGCGGGGGAGCCCCGCTGGCGCGGTCTGGACGTGGGATCGCCCTTCGACCACGCGCGCAGCGGCATCCTCTACGTGGCCACCCATCTGCCTCCGCCGGGGCGCGACGGCCTGGCCCCGGCCTGCCTGGACGAGATCGCCGAGCTCATCGAGGCCGCCGACGGCCGCGCCCTCGGGCTGTTCTCCTCCATGCGTGCCGCCCAGCAGGCCACCGAGGAGCTGCGCGGACGCCTGGACCAGCCGATCCTCTGCCAGGGCGAGGACTCCACCGGCCAGCTGGTCCGCGCCTTCGCCGAGGAGGAGCGGTCCTGCCTGTTCGGCACCCTCTCGCTCTGGCAGGGCGTGGACGTGCCCGGACCGTCCCTGCAACTGGTGATCGTCGACCGCATCCCCTTCCCCCGGCCCGACGACCCGCTGTCCTCGGCACGCCAACGGGCGGTCTCCTCCCACGGCGGCAACGGCTTCATGGCGGTGACGGCCACCCACGCGGCCCTGCTGCTCGCCCAGGGCACCGGCCGACTGCTGCGGTCGACCGACGACCGCGGCGTGATCGCGGTCCTGGACCGGCGGCTGGCCACCGCGCGCTACGGCGGGTTCCTCCGCGCGTCGCTGCCCCCCTACTGGGGGACCACGGACCCCTCGGTGGCCCGGGCCGCGCTGCGCCGCCTCAGCGGGCGGCCGATCCCCGAACCGACGGCGGGGTGAGCGCCGGCCCGGCTCCGCGGATTCCGTGGCCCCTCGTCCGAGGGCCGTTCTGCGGGGTGGGCCGGTCCGGCCGGGCACCTCGCCCCGCGCCCGGGGGAGGCGGCGGTCCGGGAGAGGTCAGCGGGAGCGGTAGCCGAAGAGCCGGACCGCGTAGCCGGGGGAGTCGTCCTCGGGCTCCTGGATGTACCAGCGGTCGTCGTGCTCGCCCACCAGGAGTTCGTTCCACATCATGTCGATGAGCTTGAGCCGGGACACCACGGGGGACTCGGGGTCCAGCACGATGGAGTAGGACTGGTCGGTCAGCCGCTGGGTGACCATGCCCACGGACTGTCCGTCCCAGATGGCGGGGACGGACGCGTGGCCGACCTCGACACCGCACAGCCTGAGTTGCTCGACCTCCTCCTCCAGTGCCTCGGCGGCCAGGGCGCCGTCCAGGCGCAGGGCGTCCTCCAGTTCGTCCCGCTCCTCGTCGCCGCGCAGGTAGGCATGGTAGGTGCGGTAGCCGCACGTGCGGCACTTGCGCCAGACGACGCACCGGGCCACTCCGTAGGCGGACTGCGCCTCGCCCACGCACTGGTAGTCGCTCACCCGGCGGACCATGCCGCATTCACAGCACAAGGCAGTGAGATCCTGCTCCATCAGAGTCCCCCCTCCCAGGCGAGTATGCGACGGATGGAGTCCGTAAGGGAACCCGTTCCGTGAGGAAGTCGGGGCAAGGTGTCGTCATCAATGCCCCAAATGCCCCGATCTCGGGTTTCGGGTGCGCGGGGACGCGGTTCCGGCATGTCCGTCGTCACTCGTCCAGGGACAGGCCGCGCTTGTTGCGGGCGCTCCAGTCGCGCATCCGCTGTGGGTACCCGACGATCTGGACGTCGTAGGCGGGGGTCGCGATCCTGCTCGCCACCTTGCGGATGACCTCGGGTGAACCGCACCTGCGGCGGATCCACTCCCCGTCGGTGGCCACCGCCACGGCGGTGGCCCGGGTGGCGAAGGTCTCGGGCTCGACGAAGAACTCCACCCCCACCCGGCTCTCGGCGAACTCGATCAGAGCCTTGATGTCGGAGTCCTCGGAGTCCCGGTCGAAGCGGGCCTTGCCCTTGCGGTTGGCCTTGCGTAGGCCGAAGCGGTCTCGCCATCCCATCGGCGTGCCGTCCTTAGTCTGCGACGTCTCGTCGGGCGGGGGTGTCCTCGGTGCCGCGGTCGCGAACGGCCCCGGCACCACCGATCCCCAGAGTCTAGTTCCTCCCCCGCCGGAGGGTCGGAGGGCGGGTCCCGGAGCGCACCGGTTTCACGCGTTTTCCGGACAGCTCTGTCACCACGCTGCTACGTTCTGTCTCGCATCGCACTACAGGGGGAGATCATGATGCCGATGTGGACGTGGGCGGGGGAGACCGCGCGCCATCTGCGAAAGATGGGACAGGTCGAACTCGCTGACTCCGTCACGACTCTGCCCGAGTCGTGTGAGGCCGGGGAGGCGGTCCGCGTGGAGATGGTCGCCCGCTCAGCCCTGCGCACGGCCCGCCGTCTGGTGGCCGAAGCGGGTGAGGCCGGGGCACCGGACGTTCTCGGCACGCCGACCCTGGCCTACCTCGCGCACTGGCCCTTGGCCGTGCGGGTGGGCGCGCTCGCCGAGGGCAGGAGGGCGATCGACCAGGCCGTCGCCGCGGTGGAGGAGGGGCCCGACCCGCGGGAGCACGGGCCGCTGCCGGTGTCCGCACTGGAGACGCTGGCCCGATGCCACGCCAACATCGATGCGGCGGGCACCACGGCGGCGCGCCGCGAACTGCTGTCGGCGCAGCGCCTCGACGGGTGGGAGAACACCCCCGCCTGGCCGTCCCTGTGCCTGGCCCGCACCCACGTCCTGATCGACGAGGGGCGGCCCGACCGGGCCGAAGCCGAGCTGCGCCGCTACGAGCACACGGCCATCGGACCCGCGCTGCTGGGCACCGAGGGGGTGTTCGCCCTCGTCCGCTCCCTGCGCCACCAGGACAAGCACACCGACGCACTGGAGGCCCTGGACCGCCTGGAGGCCGAGATCGCCCTGGAGAGGGAGGCCGCGGCCGCGGGGACACGGCACGTCGCGCTGGGCCGGTCCATCCGCTTCGAGCGGGCGCGGCTGCTGTCCTGGCTGGTCCGCCTAGGGCTGTGCCCCTCCCGGGACGCCATCGGCGTCCTGCCCACGGTGGAGGAGGCCGAGGCCCATCCGAGTCTGCGGTCGGCCTGGGTGGAGGCCGTGGAGAACCTCGTCTGCCAGGGCGCGGTCCGCAACGACTGGCGTCTGGGGGTGCGGATCACCACCTGGTCGCGCTACTTCGAGCGGGTGGGCGCGCCGCGCCGGGGTGCCGAACTGGCCCTGGCCGCCGCGCGCCTGGCCGTCGGACGCGGGGCGCGCTGGGTGGCGGAGTGCTCAGCGCTCCGGGCCGAGCGGCTCATCGCCGGACTGGGCCGCACGGAGGAGGCCGCCGGGGACCTGGCCGAGGTCCGCTCCCTGGTCGCGGCGATGACCCCGGTCCCGCCCGTGGCATCCGCCGACCGCATCCTGGACCACCTCAGGGCCCAGCCCGCCGACCAGGTTGACCCCGAGTACCAGGCGGAGCAGGTCAACGCCGCGCTGTCGTCCCTGCCCAACGACACCCCGCTGCTGGCCGCGCTCGGCCAGGTCGGACGCACACTGATGCTCTCCGACGTGGCCACCGGCCCGCAGTGGCGCCACGTGCGGGAGCGGCCCGGCGACCAGAACGCGGCGCTGTCGCTACTGGAGACGCTCCTGCACGACAACGACACCGCGGGGGTCCGGGACCTGGTCCGCACGCTCGCCGCGGGGGTGCCCGGCCAGGACGGCCAGGGCCGGGCCGCCATGGTGGTCGGGCCGGTGGAGCCCTACCGGACCGCGCCGGAGGCCGGGGCGGCGGTGGCCAGCGCGCGGCCGGCCGGGTAGGCGAGCGCGGCCCCGGGCAGCCGGGAGGGCCGTCCACTGGCCAGGACGGTGACCCGGCCCGGCGCCTCCCCGGGGGGAGGCGTGCCGATTCTGCGCAGGGTCTGCGCGGCCACGGCGTCGGCGGCCGTGAACGTGTCCACGGTGCGTCCCAGGGCCGCGAGGGCACCGTCCCCGACCAGGTCGTAGTGCGTACAGCCCAGGACCACCCCCCGGACGGCGTCCGGGGTCCGCTCGGCCGCGTAGGCCAGGGCGTCGGCGATCATCCGCGGGTCGGCGGACTCCACCGCCTCAGCCAGACCGAGGCAGGCCACGGGGGTGACCTCGACGCCCGAGGCGAAGGTCTCGATGAGCCGGTTCTGGTAGGCGCTGCGGGTGGTCGCCGCCGTGGACCACACCGCGATCGGCCCGCCCGCCGCCGCGGCGGGCTTGATCGGCGGGACCGTGCCGATCACCGGGATCCGCGGTTCGAACTCGGCCCTCAGAGCGGCCAGTCCGTGGACGGAGGCGGTGTTGCAGGGCACTACCACTGCGGTCAGGTCCTCCCGGTCCGAGGCCTCGCGCGCCGCGCGGGCCCCGGCCAGGACGCGCCCGATGATCTCCTCCGGGGTGCGCGGGCCCCAGGGCATGTGGTCCGGGTCCATGGACAGGACGAGGTCGGCGTCCGGGCGTGCGGCGTGCAGGGCCGCCGCCGTGGAGAGCATGCCGATTCCGGAGTCAACGAGAGCGATGCGCACGGTTGCAGATTCTATGCCGCGACCGGTCCCGCCGCGCCCTCACGTCCACAGGCGCGAGCCCGAGCCCCACACGTGTTCGGCCTCGTCGAGGAGGCCCTCCCCGCCGGCGGCCTCCAAACCGGCGACGGCGCCCAGGGTGAGCAGGACGGACTCGCGGTCGTCGGGTTGGGTGCGGATCAGGTCGTCGCCGACGGTGTCCAGGTAGGCCAGGCCCACGCGGCCGTCCTGGTAGCGGCCCAGGACGTCCTGGAGGTCGCGGGCCCACTTGCCGAGCCGTTTGGCGGGTTTGCCCAGACCGCTCTGGGCCATCCGTGCGGCGTAGCGGACCCGTTTGGCGGACTTGCGCACCTCGTGCCAGGCCGCGGCCCGCTGTTGGGGGTCCCCCGCGGCGTCGGCGGCGAGTGCTGCGTCGTGGCGGTCCCGCAGGCGTGCGCACGCCCGGGTGATGTCCCTGGCCAGGAGGTCGGTGTTCCCACGTGCCGCCTTCTTGCGCAGCGGCGGCGCGGCGAGCAGCGTGTCGAGTGAGTCGAGGAGGGCGAAGTAGCGCGGGCTGTTGAGGAACGCGTCCACCTCGGACCGGGCCCGCTCCATGCGTTCGTCGAGGTAGGTGAGCCAGACGCCGCTGCGGTCCCGTCCCACCAGGTGGTCGGGCAGGCGCTCCAGGTGCGCGGTCCAGCGCTCGCGCAGCACCTCCAGGTCCCTGACCTCGCCGAGCACGGCGGCCAGGTGGCGCAGTTCGTCGGCGACGGGGCGGGTCTGGGAGCGTCGCAGGACCGAGCGGAACCCGGTCAGGGCGCTGCGCAGGCGGCGGCTGGTCACCCGCATCTGGTGTACGGCGTCTGGCTCGAAGCGGCGTACGAGCGGGTCGAAGGCGAGCAGTCGGTCGGTGTACCGGGCCAGGTGGGCCAGGACCGTCGCGGCGTCGCCCGAGCCCGGGTGCCGCGGGAGCGGGGGAGGCAGCCGGTGGCCCAGCGCTCGGCGCAGCTTGGAGGGGTACTCGGCCGGCCGGGCGCCCGACCGGGTCAGCACCGCGGTGACGCGGTCGAGGTCGGAGCGGTCGCCGTCGGCGAGTTCGGCCTCGACCTCGCGCCAGGAGTCCTCCGCGCCGACGGTGCCGTCGGCGGTGCGGGGCGCCAGGTCGCGGGAGGTCACGTGGTCGTCGGCGACCACGACCAGGGCGGCACCGTCCTCGTCCTCCAGACGGTGCTCGGTGCGTTCGGTGTCGATCCGGGCCACCGGCAGCAGGGGCGCGCCGCGTGCGGCCGCGGCGGACAGGCCGACGAAGTTCGCGGGCGGGTCGCAGGAGAGGGGGGCGTGCAGTTCGCGGCGAGTGCCCTCGCCCCAGGGGACCTTGAGGTGCCAGCCGGCGTCGGAGCCGCCGGTGCGGCGGCGGCAGGTGATGCCGCGGGCCGCCAGGCGCAGTCCGGCGGTGTCGTAGTAGGTGGCTTCGAGGCGGAAGGCCTCGGAGCGCACGCCGCCCGGGGTGGTTCCGGACAGGTCGGGCAGGTCCCCGTCCATGGCGAACGTGGTCTCGACCTCGAGGTGGTCGTTCAACGGAGGCCCCCTCCGCTCGGGGTTCCTTTCGCCCATTGCACCATCGCCGGGCCCGGTACGGAAGGGCGCGGACGGGATCGCCGGTTGAGTGATCCAGGTCACATCACTGGGTATCGCTGGTCGAGGGCCTCTCCAAGCGACACGGGCGCAAATGGGGTGGCAAAAATCCGTTACCGGTAGGTAGAACTGAGGAGATCGGCCCGTCCCACACATTTCGTGCCGGGGGCGGATCACACCATGCCGTGCGTCACGCGCGCCGGGACCGGAAGCGGGAACTGGGATGGCACCTCCACAGCAGGACACAGGCACGAGTACGGCGGGGGGACGGCCGGGGCTCGCCGCGCACGACGAGGCCGTCCGGCGGCTGCGCCGGGAGTTCCGGGCGCTGCCCGGGGACGCACCCGTCCGTCTGGCCAAACCCACCTCCAACCTCTTCCGCTTCCGCGAACCCTCGGCGTCCCCGCCGCTGGACGTGTCGTCCTTCTCCGGCGTCATCGGCATCGACCCCGTGGAGGGCCTGGCCGACGTGGGTGGTATGACCACCTATGAGGACCTCGTCGCCGCCACCCTCCCGCACGGGCTGATGCCGTTGGTCGTCCCGCAACTGCGGACCATCACCGTGGGTGGTGCGGTCACCGGGCTGGGCATCGAGTCCACCTCCTTCCGCAACGGGCTGCCGCACGAGTCCGTCCAGGAGATGGAGATCCTCACCGGCTCGGGTGAGGTCGTCACCGCCACCCGTGACAACCGGCACGCCGACCTGTTCCACGGCTTCCCCAACTCCTACGGAACCCTCGGCTACGCGCTGCGCCTGCGCATCGAGCTGGAGCCCGTCTCCCCGTACGTACATCTGCGCCACCTGAGGTTCCACGACGCGGCCGAGGCCATGGCCGCCCTCGAACGGATCTGCGGTGCCGCCGAACACGACGGGCGGCCCGTCGACTTCGTGGACGGGGTGGCCTTCGGCCCCGACGAGCTCTACCTCACCCTCGCCCGCTTCACCGACCACGCGCCGTGGACCAGTGACTACACCGGAACCGGCATCTACTACCGCTCCATCCGCGACTATGCCGGGACGGGGCCGGGCGACTACCTCACCACCCACGACTACCTGTGGCGGTGGGACACCGACTGGTTCTGGTGCTCCCGTGCCTTCGGCGCCCAGCACCCCCTGGTCCGCCCCCTGTGGCCGCGCGCGCTCAAGCGCTCCGACGTCTACCGCAGGCTCGTCGCCTGGGACCGGCGCACCGACTTCTCCCGGCTGCTCGACCACTACCGTGGCAGGCGGCCCCGGGAACCGCTCATCCAGGACGTCGAGGTCGGCGTCGAACGCGGCGCGGAGTTCCTCGACTTCTTCCACGCTCGGATCGGCATGAGCCCCGTGTGGATGTGCCCCCTGCGGCTGCGGGAACCGGCCTCCGCAGGGGCCGCCGACGGGCACGTGTGGCCGCTCTACCCGCTGGAGAGCGACCGCCTGTACGTCAACTTCGGCTTCTGGGGACTCGTCGACACGGTGCCCGGCCAGCGCCGGGCCCACCACAACCGTCTCGTGGAGGAGGAGGTCGAGTGCCTCGGCGGCCACAAGTCGCTGTACTCGGACGCCTTCTACACCGAGGAGCGCTTCTGGCGGCTCTACAACGGGACGGCCTACGCCCGCCTCAAGGCGGACTACGACCCCGACGGCAGGCTGCTCGACCTGTACGCCAAGTGCGTACGCAACCGCTGACACCGAGAAGGACCAAGGACGAGACGGGCTGGTCCTCCTCCGGGGACGGGCCCGGGAGAGTGAGGACGAGAACATGCGGCTTGCCGAGATCTTCGAGCGGGTCGTCGGCCCCGACGCACCCATCCGCTTCACCGCCTACGACGGCAGCGAGGCCGGCCCTCCCGGCGCCGAGAACACCCTTCGCGTGCGCACACCGGTCGCCGTCAACTACCTCGCCCAGTCGCCGAACGCCGTGGGCCTCACCCGCGCCTACGTGTCCGGGCACCTGGACGTGGAGGGCGACATGTACACCGCACTGCGGTCCATGGCCCGCTTCGCCCTGGAGAACGACCGCGCCCCGGGGATCGGGGACCTCCTCCGGGTGGCCCGCTCCGTGGGGTGGGTCAAGTTCGTCAACCGGGTCGCCCCGCCTCCGCAGGAGATGCGCCAGAGCAGGCTGACGCGCCTGGGCTGGCGGCACTCCAAGGAGCGCGACGCCGAGGTCATCCACCACCACTACGACGTGTCCAACACCTTCTACGCGATGGTGCTGGGACCGTCCATGGCCTACACCTGCGCCGTCTTCGGCGACGCCGAGGAGTCTCTGGAGAGCGCCCAGTTCCGCAAGCACGACCTCGTCGCCCGCAAGCTCGGGCTGGAGAGCGGCATGCGCCTGCTCGACGTCGGCTGCGGCTGGGGCGGCATGGTCATGCACGCCGCGCGCGAGTACGGAGTCAAGGCGCTGGGCGTCACCCTGTCCAAGCAGCAGGCGGAGTGGGCGGCCAAGCGCATCGCCCAGGAGGGGCTGTCGGACCTGGCCGAAGTCCGCCACATGGACTACCGGGACGTCCCCGACGGCCACTACGACCGGATCAGCTCGATCGGCCTGACCGAGCACGTCGGCGCCGACCAACTGGCGCCCTACTTCGCCTCGCTCCACGACAAGCTGGTCCCGGGAGGACGCCTGCTCAACCACTGCATCACCCGGCCGCGCAACGACCTCAGACCCCTCCACCCCCGGGGCGTCATCAACCGGTACGTCTTCCCCGACGGTGAACTGGAGGGGCCCGGGACCATCCAGACGGCGATGAACGACGCCGGGTTCGAGATCCGCCACCAGGAGAACCTGCGCGAGCACTACGCCCTCACACTCCGGCGCTGGGGCGCCAACCTGGAGCGGAACTGGGACGCGGCGGTCGCCGAGGTCGGGGAGGGCACCGCGAGGGTCTGGCGCCTCTACATGGCAGGATGCGTCCTGGGCTTCGAGATGAACGTGGTCCAGTTGCACCAGATCCTCGGCGTCCGCCTGGACGGCACCGAGGCGCACATGCCGCTGAGGCCGGACTTCTGACCCGCCCTCGGCGGTCGCCCGCGGGGACATCCTGCGGTTGTGGCTCCCCCGGGGCGGTCGCCACGGCATGATGAGGTCAGGCACACCGACCAGAAGCCACCGTGAAGGGACCCGCAGTGTCCTCCGAAGACCACCCCGCCCCGAGCGGCGGGACGCCCGCGAACGACCCGTCCGACCAGGTCAAGCGCACGGCCATCGCCCTCGTCGCCGCCTACGCGGACCGCAACCGGGCCGAGCTCGACGAGGCGGTCCCCGCGGCGGCCGACAACGCCGACGACGTCGTGTCCGAGCTGAAGGTCATCGCGGCCTTCCTCAGCCGCCGGGTCCAGCACACCGGTGTGGTGTGGAAGCCAGCCGACTCGCGCGAGGCCGTCGCCCGCACCGTCGCGGAGATGCTCCCGCCCGAGCTGGAGTTCGCCGTCAGCACGGCCTGGGAGGCCCACTCGGTGGGTGAGGAGGAGGCCGCGGAGCGGTTCGCGGCGGGCGACCCCATGGTCTTCGTACACATGCTCGCCGCGTTCAGCGCCGCCATCGGCCTGGCCGTGTACAAACGCGCCGAACTCGTGGCCACCCTGCGTCAGGTGACCGGCCTCGCCGATTAGGAGAACCCGTCCGCGAGCGCGCCGCGCAGGGCGCGTACCGGCCGCTCACCACCCGCCCCCGACCAGTTTCTCCCGGACTCGGCGCCAGTCCACGGCGGAGAGGGGGCGGTGGTCCAGGTCTTGGCGCACGGCGGCCATGGTGCGCAGGTCGTACGCGCTCAGCGGCCGCCCGTCGTCGCTGCTGCGGTCGACCAGCCCGTGCACGTAGGCGGACAGGCTCCGCCCGGCGGGGTCGGCCAGCGCGTGCCGCACCGCTCGCTCGCGGAAGCGCGCGTCGTGGGGGAGCCAACTGATGACGACCTCGGTGGGGGAGGGCCCGGTCCCGCTCACCGCGCACCGCCCCCGCTTCCCAAACCGCACCCAGGCACGGTCCACACTCCATTCGTCAGAGACCTCGCCGCCCGGCGCGCCGGGGCAGGCGTGCGGGCGGGCCCGCCCGCACGCCTGCCCCCTGGGACGCGGGCGGAGGAGGAGCCCTCTAGCGCAGTTCGCGCTTGAGGATCTTCCCGGTGGCGGTCATGGGCAGCTCGGTGCGGAACTCCACGAGGCGGGGGTACTTGTACCCGGCTAGGCGCTCCTTGGACCAGTCGATGAGCGACTGCTCGTCGAGGTCGGCGTCGGGCTCGCGGATGATGAACGCCTTGACCTCCTCGCCGTGGGTGTCGTGCTCGACGCCCACCACGGCGGCCAGGCTGATCTCCGGGTGGGTCATCAGGACCTCTTCGACCTCGCGCGGGTAGACGTTGTAGCCGCCGCGGATGATCATGTCCTTGGAGCGGTCGATGATGAAGTAGAAGCCCTCCTCGTCCCGGCGGGCGATGTCGCCGGTGCGGAACCAGCCGTTGTTGAGGACCTCGGCGTTGACCTCGGGACGGTTGTAGTACCCCTTCATCACGCAGTGGCCGCGGACGGCGATCTCGCCCTCGCTCTCGGCGTCGTTCCACTCGGAGTCGATGAGCTTCATCTCCACACCCCACACCGGCAGGCCGATGGAGCCGGCCTTGGCCTTGATGTTGGGGTTGTTGAAGGAGACGATCGGCGAGGTCTCGGACAGGCCGTAGCCCTCCTTGATCCCGATGCCGAAGGCCTCGGTGAAGTCGTCGGAGAGCTGCTGGGGCAGGGAGGAGCCGCCGGAGGCCGCGTCGACGACGGTGCTCGTAATCTTCTCCACGTCGTAGGTGCCCGGCTCGGCGGACTGCACTGCGGTCAGCAGGCCCCAGTACATGGTGGGGACGCCGGCGAACGCGGTCACGCCCTCCTTCTCCATGAGCCTGAGCGCCTCGGCGCCGTCGAAGCGCGGCATGAGGACCATCGTCCCGTGCCGGTACAGCACCGAGTTGAGCATGACGGTCTGTCCGAAGATGTGGAACAGCGGCAGGACGGTGAGGGCCACGTCGCGCCCGTCGGGGGACTTGTCGGCGTTGCGGTCGGCGACGACCGCGTTCAGCAGCAGGTTGTTGTGGCTCAGCTCAGCGCCCTTGGGCCGACCGGTCGTGCCGCTGGTGTAGATGATGACGGCGGTGTCCTCGGAGTCGGACTGCACCGACTCGAACGTGCCGGGCTGCCCCGCCAGGGCAGACCACAGGGTCTCGGCGCCCTCGATGCTGGACTCGGTCGAGCCGGCCGCGGCGGGCAGGTCGACGTAGAACTCGCAGGAGTCCACGTTGCCGAAGGCCTCGAAGGCGCGTTCGCCCAGGGGGAGCTCAGGGCTGCCGGTGAAGGCGAAGATCGCCTTGGCCCCGGAGTCCTCCAGGTGGTACTGGATCTCCGGAGCGGTCAGCAGCACGTTGAGAGGGACCACGACCGCGCCGGCCTTGAGGGCGCCGAAGTACACGAAGGGGAAGTAGGGGGTGTTCGGGCTGGCGAGCGCGATGCGGTCGCCGGGCTGGACGCCCCGGGAGACCAGGAGGTTGGCGACCTGGTCGGCGATCATGTTGACGGTCGCGTAGTTGAGGCGAAGGTCGCCGGAGACCAGACAATCCTTCTCCGGAACCGCGCGGGCTCCGTCCTCCAGGATCACGGACAGGTTGAGCATTGAGGGGGCCTCCCGCTACATGGTGAGGAAAGATTCGGATGTGATCTGAATCTCGTGTTCTGCGTCACTGAAACGGAAGGGTAACAAACCAGCTGGTCGGTTTGGCTGTCCGCTACGCAGTTGAAACCTAACGGTGTTCGGAAAAGGGTGCCAGGGCAGCCCGGACGCCCCCCGTCCACAGGTCTGTGGTATCCGTTCGTCGCTGTCCGCTGCGTGGCGCTAACCTGGGGGCGAACGCGCGTGCCCCGCGGCACCGTCGCCACGGGCCCCCACCGCGTGCAATCCACCCGAGAGACCGGTTAGGGAACATTCACCGATGACAGCGGTAGACGGCGACCACAGGACGGGCGACACCTACGACGCCCGCGCCCTCCAGGACAAGTGGCAGGCGCGCTGGGCCGCCGAGCTTCCGTTCCAGGCCGACGAGGAGGCGGGGGACGAACGCCCCCGCAGCTACGTGGTCGACATGTTCGCCTACCCCTCCGGGGACCTGCACATGGGCCACGCGGAGGCCTACGCGATCGGCGACGTCATCGCCCGCTACCGGCTCCAGCGCGGCGACAACGTCCTCCACCCCATCGGCTGGGACTCCTTCGGCCTGCCCGCGGAGAACGCGGCCATCAAGAACGACTCCCACCCCGCCGAGTGGACCTACGCCAACATCGAGACCCAGGCCTCCTCGTTCCGCCGCTACGGAATCGGCGTCGACTGGTCGCGCCGCCTGCACACCAGCGACCCCGAGTACTACAAGTGGAACCAGTGGCTGTTCCTGCGCTTCTTCGAGCGCGGACTGGCCTACCGCAAGGACGGCCGGGTCAACTGGTGCCCCAAGGACCAGACCGTGCTCGCCAACGAACAGGTCGTCCAGGGCCGGTGCGAGCGGTGCGGCTCCGACGTCGTGCGCCGCAGCCTGAACCAGTGGTACTTCAAGATCACCGACTACGCCCAGCGCCTGCTGGACGACATGGACCAGCTCGACGGCGGCCGCTGGCCGGACGAGATCCTGGCCATGCAGCGCAACTGGATCGGACGTTCCACAGGCGCCGACGTCCACTTCCGGATCGAGGGCCGCGACGAGCCGGTCACCGTCTTCACCACCCGCCCCGACACCCTCTACGGGGCCACCTTCTTCGTCGTGGCGGCCGACGCCGACCTGGCCGACGAACTGTGCGCGCCCGAGCAGCGCGAGGCCTTCGACGCCTACCGCGCCGAGGTCGCCAGGCTCTCCGACATCGAGCGCCAGGCCACCGAGCGCCCCAAGACCGGTGTGTTCCTGGGCCGCCACGCGATCAACCCGGTCAACGGCGAGCGCATGCCGGTCTGGGCCGCCGACTACGTCCTGGCCGACTACGGCCACGGCGCGATCATGGCCGTGCCCGCGCACGACCAGCGTGACCTCGACTTCGCGCTGGCCTTCGACCTGCCCGTGCGGGTCGTGGTGGAGACCGGTGAGCCCGACCCCGCCGAGACCGGGACGGCCACCGCGGGTGAGGGCACCCTGCGCGACTCCGGCCCGCTCGACGGCATGAGCAAGGCCGAGGCCCTCGACCGCATCGTCGAGGTGCTGGCCGAGCGCGGCACCGGAGCCGGCACCGTCAACTACCGCCTGCGCGACTGGCTGCTGTCCCGCCAGCGCTACTGGGGCACGCCGATCCCGATCGTCCACTGCCCCTCCTGCCGCGAGGTCCCCGTCCCCGACGACCAGCTTCCGGTCACCCTGCCCGAGCTCAAGGGCGCCGAACTGGCCCCCAGGGGCGTCTCTCCGCTGGCCGCCGCCACCGACTGGGTCGAGACCGCCTGCCCCTCCTGCGGCGGGCCCGCCCAGCGTGACACCGACACCATGGACACGTTCGTCGACTCGTCCTGGTACTTCCTGCGCTACTGCTCGCCGCGGCTGGACACAGCGCCCTTCGACACCGACGCCGTCAACAAGTGGGGCCCCGTCGACCACTACATCGGCGGCAAGGAGCACGCCACGCTGCACCTGCTGTACGCGCGCTTCTTCACAAAGGTCCTCCACGACCTGGGCATGGTCGCCTTCGACGAACCCTTCCGGCGCCTGACCAACCAGGGCCAGGTCATCAACGAGGGCAAGGCCATGTCCAAGTCCCTGGGCAACGGCGTGGACCTGGGGCGGGAGATCGACACCTACGGCGTGGACGCGGTCCGCCTGACCATGCTCTTCGCCAGCCCGCCCGAGGAGGACGTCGACTGGGCGGACGTGTCCGTGACCGCCGCGCAGAAGTTCCTCAACCGCGCCTACCGGGTGATGTGCGAGGCGGGCGCGGCCGGTGAGCCCGGCACCGACCCCGCCTCGGGCAGCACCGAACTGCGCCGTGCCGCCCACCGCGCCATCGACCAGATCACCTCTCTGGTCGAGACCCGCCGGTTCAACGTGGCCATCGCCCGCATCATGGAACTGGTCTCCGCCACGCGCCGGGCGATCGACTCCGGCCCCGGCGCCGCCGACCCGGCCGTGCGTGAGGCGGCCGAGTTCACGGCCGTGGCCCTGTCCCTGTTCGCGCCCTACGTTGCTGAGGAGGGCTGGGAGAAGCTGGGCCGCACCGGCTCGGTGGCCGTCGGCAACTGGCCCGAGGCCGACCCCGAGCTGCTGGTCCAGGAGTCGGTCACCTGCGTCGTGCAGGTGCAGAGCAAGGTCCGCGACAAGCTCACCGTGGCCCCCGACATCGACCCGGCAGAGCTGGAGAAGCTGGCACTGGCCTCGGAGAAGGCCCAAGGGTTCATCGGTGACCAGCAGATCCGCAAGGTGATCGTGCGCGCACCGAAGCTGGTGAACATCGTCGTCGGCTGACCCGTCGGCGCGGCGGCGGCCGGGTACGGCCACCGCCGCGCGCCAGGGACAGCGTGACGACCGATCAGGGAGGCGGTGACCGGATATGCCCCCGTCCGGTGGTGTGCGCGGTGCGCTGATCCGCGGCGTCCTCGTCGTGGGCGGAGCCGCGGTCCTGTCCGCCGCGGCGATCACCGGCGGCCTGGTGCTCGCCGCGGACGAGGCCGGGATCCCCTCGGGTGACGTCCACACGTCCGCACCCGCGTGTTCCGTGGTCCCCGCGGCCGCTGTCGAGGAGGCACTGCCCGGCGCGCTGCCCGAGACCGCGGCCTCCGGCCCGCTGCCGGACGGTGAGAACACCGTGTGCGCCTGGACCTCGCTCGGCCGGTCCGAGACCCCCGGCACGCTTCGGGTCGAGTTCTCCGCGCTGCTCACCGACACGGAGCAGGACACCCCCCTCCCCGGAACCGGGCACGCCGGAGGCCTCCTCGCCGCGCTGGTCCCCGAACACGGACACACCGTGGAACTGTCCTCGGGGCCCGAGGCCCACGTATGGCTGGAACGCGTCTCCGGAACGGCCGACCTGGCCTTTCGCAGTGACAACCTCCTGGTACGCCTGTCCTACGCCGACACCGCCGGAAGCGGACCCGACCAGGCCGAACAGGCCCGCGAAATCGTGGTGGCCTTTGCCGAACGACTCGCGGAGGCCCTGTGAACCACCCGTACCAGCGTCCGGTCGTGCCGTCGGTCCAGCCCCGGAGCCGGGGCTGCGCCGCTGCGGGCGTGGTGGTCCTGACCCTGCTGGCGGTCCTGTGCGTGGTCGGCGGGGTCTGGTTCCTGCTGTCCCGGGAGCGCCTGGAAACCGGCCGCTTCGAAGCCGCGCCGGTGTGCGCCGAAGGGGAGACCGAGGCGCTCGCGGGCCTCGTGCCCGGCTACGAGCTGGCGTTGGAGGAACCGGTCGGCAACGGTCAGCACGCCTTCGGTGAGGGGTGGCAGTGCCGCTGGGCCACCCCCGAGGGGCAGGGGGAGGCCGTACCGGCCTTCGCCACTCTGGTGGTGGTCGCCTCGCCGGGGCCGGGCGGTGTGCTCACCGCAGAGGACAACTTCGCGCACACCACCGCGAACCCCCAGACCGCGCTGGTGGCCGACCTCGGAGACGAGGCGGCCGCCTGGTACCGGGCCGGGGGCTTTCCCGCCGGGTGCGTCGGTGTCCGGGAGTCCAACCTGTACCTGGAGACCTGTTACGGGGCCGCCGCCGACTACGCCGTCAGGAACTCCGTGGATGAGGAACGGGCGCTGGAGGGCGCCGAAGAGCTCGCCCGCGCAGCGGTGGCCGCCCTGTCCGACTGACGGTATTCATGCTTCTCTCACAGGTCCGTCCGCCGCACGCCACCGCCCGCAAAGGACGTCTGCGGCGCGGTTCTCTTCCGGGGCGCCCGGGTGGCCCCGAGGCCAGACGTTCTTTGCCCTCGACGGCGCCTTGCCCGTTCCTTGCTGCGGCTCGTCTCGTCCTGCGGGACACCGGCGGTGTCCCCGCTCCGCTTCCGGCCGCGGGCCAAAGCCGGACGGCTGGGCTCCGGGAGCCCGGCGCGGTCATCACCACGCGTCGTCGAGAAAGCCTTCCAGAGCGGGTGCCACCTCGGGGGCGAAGGGCCGGTCGGCGTCCAGGACGGTCGCCCCGGGCTCGTCCTCGAACTCCCGGAAGATGTGGTCGGCACCCGGAACATCGACGCGCTCGGCGCCGCTGAGCCCTGTCATGAGGCGGTCGACCTCCTCCCGGGTGATCTGGGCGTCCTCCTCACCCCACAGCACCAGGACCGGGGTGTCCGCAGGCAGGTCCCGGGCCAGATCCACCGGGTCGAAGGCGTCGATCCAGCGCAGGAAGCCGATGTTGTTCTCGGAGAAGATCCCCGAGAGCTGGTCGGCGTCCTCGGGTAGATCCCGGCCGCCGCGCAGGGCGGCCCGCGCCGCGCGCGCGTAGGAGAGCGTGTCGACGGCCTCGGACCCGTCGAGCCGCCCGGAGGCCTCGGCCCGGCGGACCTGCTCGGTGAGCTGGCGGTCGATGACGTCCAGCATGCGGGTGCCCGGCGGGGCTGCCAGGACCAGCGCGGGGGACCCCTCCAGGAGTTCGTGTGCGCGCAGGGCGTACAGGGAGCCCTCACTGTGCCCGACGATCACCGTGCGCTCGGGGTCTACCTCCGGCTGGGAGAGGAGCTCCTCGTAGGCCGCGGTCATCTGCCGGTCGAAGACCTCCGGGTCCACCTCGGCGTCCGGATCCAGGCCGCCCAACCCGGTCTCTCCGCTGCCCAGCTTGTCATAGCGCAGCGAGGCCACACCGGCCTCGGCCAAGAGCCGGGAGAAGTTGAGGTTGGTGTCCGCGTCGGGGCGGACCTCGGCGTTGCCGTCACGGTCCGTTCCGCCGCTGCCGGAGATGATGAGGGCACCGGGCACCGGCCCCACCGTGCTGTCGGGGGCGGTGAAGGTGGCGAACACGGCGCTGTCGTCCACGGAGAAGGACAGGTCCCGCGTGCGGCCGTCGACCCCCGGGGACGGTACCGACCGTTCCTCCGCGGTGCAGGCCGAGGTGAACAGCAGGACGGCGGCGGCCGCGGTCAGGACGCGCAGCCGGGCGGAGGCGGGTACTGGTGTGGACACAGCCCTCACCTTAGGGCGTGTCCGCCAGGGGATGCGCCCCAGGGCGAGCGCCGTGCCCTCGGACGGTCCTGGGGCGCCCCCAGGGGGCGGGGACGCCGGGACCGGTGCTCACACGCGGCGCATGACCGCGACGACCTTACCGAGAATGGTGGCACGATCGCCGTTGATGGGCTGGTAGGCGCTGTTGCGGGGCATGAGCCACACGTGTCCGTCGTCCTCGCGGCGCAGGACCTTCACGGTCGCCTCCTCGTCCAGTAGCGCGGCGACGATGTCACCGTTGTCGGCCTGCGGCTGCTGGCGGACCACCACCATGTCGCCCTCGGTGATGGCTGCGTCCACCATCGAGTCGCCGACGACGGTGAGCATGAACAGCTTCCCCTCGCCGACCAGCTGGCGCGGCAGGGAGAGCACCTCCTCCACCGATTCGTCCGCCAGGATCGGGCCGCCGGCCGCGATCCGGCCGACCAGCGGTACGGAGGCCGCGCGGGTCGGGTTCGCGGCCAGTGCCTCGGGGTCGAAGTGCGTCGTGCCGGAGCGGCCCGGGGTGCGCAGTTCGACGGCGCGGGGGCGGTTCTGGTCGCGGTGCAGGTACCCCTTGCGCTGGAGCACCTTGAGCTGGTGCGCCACACTGGAGGGACTGGACAGGCCGACCGCGTCGCCGATCTCCCTTATCGACGGAGGGAATCCGCGTTCACGGACATAGCGCTGGATGCAGTTCAGCACGCTCTGCTGGCGCGCGGTGAGTTTGGGGGCTGCGGGTGTCGTCTCACCGTCCTTTCCCATGGGTGAGAGGACGGTGGTGGTTCCGGGATTCTCCTCCGGCACGGCCGGGCCTCCTCGGTGCTCGGTTGGGTCGTGGGCCTGCTTGCGTGAGTGCCGCCACCGGTTCGTGATCGCGCCGGATGTGGGGCCGGGGCGGGGCGAAACCGGAGTGAAATCAACATCAACGTTAGTCGTTGCAGACGGTGATATCAAACAAGCGTTCGAGGTCGGGGAATGGTCTGCGCTGGCCTATCTCCGTTCCTCTCGCTTACACGTGTACACGTGTACCCGTACCGCTGTCTTGGGAACGCGGGAACTCGTGGCGGGGCCGTGTGCGCTGGGGCGTCGGCGAGGATCTGCGGCGGCGCCCGGAAACCCTTGTGGCGCGGTGCTTCCCGGCGTTCTGTCGACCCTCGGGGCGGATTTCGTGGCATGGGTGCCGACGGTATCCTGAACGGCGGTTTCGGGCATTCCGATCCGCTTACGCGGGGCTGTCCCCCTCTGTTGCCGCCTGCGGGGCGTGGGGCGGGGGCATGAACCAGGGGCACTGGTGTTCGACCACTACATCTAGGTGTGTCGATCGAGGCATTGTCCCAGAAGTTGTGGTTTAGTGGTCTCATGAGGTGTGCGCATGGCGAGGGGATCAGGTGATCAGGGATGCATTGTCCGTTCTGCCGCCATCCGGACACACGGGTGATCGACAGCAGGTCCACCGACGATGGCGCGGCCATCCGGCGCCGCAGGTCGTGTCCCGAGTGTGAGCGCCGATTCACCACACAGGAGACCGTGCTCCTGATGGTCGCCAAGCGTTCCGGCGTCACTGAGCCCTTCAGCCGCACCAAGGTCATCGCCGGGGTGCGCAGGGCCTGTCAGGGGCGTCCCGTCTCCGAGGACGCGCTGGCGCAGCTCGGGCAGCGTGTGGAGGAGGAGATCCGCAGCCGCGGCCTGGCGGAGGTCCCCGCCCACGAGATCGGGCTGGCCATCCTCGGCCCGATGCGCGAGCTGGACGAGGTGGCCTACCTGCACTTCGCCAGTGTCTACCGCGGTTTCGAGAGCCTCGCCGACTTCGAGGCCGAGATCGCCGCCCTGCGCGGGGAGCGCGGGGCCGACACCGACACGACCGCCACGGCCTGACGCGGGTCCGGCCGTCGGCGGGGCCGGTCGGGGAACATGGGGCACCGGGGTGCAGGGCCCGCCGCACGTCGCGGGCCCGCCGAACCGGAGACGCCGCGCGGCCGTGGAGCCGCGGCCGCGCAGTATGGGGGGACGCGTGCCATGACGGAGACCACCAGCAGCACGACCGGCCGCAAGACCAAGGCGGACGGCAAGACCAAGGCGGACGGCAGGGCCAAGGGGCTGAGGATGCGGCGCGTCTTCACCGCCCCGGGGGTCCATCCCTACGACTCCGTCGAGTGGGAGCGGCGCGATGTCGTCATGACCAACTGGCGCGACGGCACGGTCAACTTCGAGCAGCGCGGCGTGGAGTTCCCCGCCTCCTGGTCGATGAACGCCACCCAGATCGTGGCCGGCAAGTACTTCCGAGGTGCCGTCGGCACCCCCGAGCGCGAGTGGAGCCTCAAACAGCTCGTCGACCGCGTCGTCGGCGTCTACACCGAGACGGGCCGCAGGCACGGCTACTTCGCCGGGGACGAGGACGCCGAGATCTTCGACCACGAACTCAAGCACGCCCTCGTCCACCAGCTCTTCAGCTTCAACTCACCCGTCTGGTTCAATGTCGGGACCGCCTCCAGGAACCAGGTGTCGGCGTGCTTCATCCTCTCCGTCGACGACACGATGGAGTCGATCCTGGACTGGTACAAGGAGGAGGGGCTCATCTTCAAGGGCGGCTCCGGGACGGGGGTGAACCTGTCGCGGATCCGTTCCAGCAGGGAACTGCTCTCCTCAGGCGGAGCCGCCTCCGGCCCCGTCTCCTTCATGCGCGGAGCCGACGCCTCGGCCGGGACCATCAAGTCCGGCGGCGCCACGCGCCGGGCCGCCAAGATGGTCGTCCTGGACGTGGACCACCCCGACATCGAGGAGTTCGTCGAGACCAAGTCGAGCGAGGAGCACAAGATCCGCGCGCTGCGCGACGCGGGCTTCGACGTTGACCTGGGCGGCGGCGACATGTTCAGCGTCCAGTACCAGAACGCCAACAACTCGGTTCGGGTCTCCGACGCCTTCATGCGTGCCGTGGAGACCGGATCCGACTTCGGACTGACCTCCCGTACCACCGGCGAGGCCATCGCCGCCGTCGACGCCAGGGGGCTCCTGCACCGCATAGCCAGGGCCGCGTGGGAGTGCGCCGACCCGGGCCTCCAGTACGACGGCACCATCCAGGAGTGGCACACCAACCCCGAAGCCGGACGGATCAGCGCAAGCAACCCGTGTTCGGAATATGTCCATTTGGACGATTCGTCGTGCAACCTCGCCTCGATCAACCTGCTCAGGTTCCTGCGTGAGGACGGCACCTTCGACACCGAGGCGTTCACGGCCCTCACCGAGCTGGTCATCACGGCGATGGACGTCTCCATCACCTTCGCCGACTTCCCCACGGAGAGGATCGCCGAGAACACCCGTGCCCACCGCCAGCTCGGCATCGGCTACGCCAACCTGGGTGCCCTGCTGATGAGCACCGGCCACGCCTATGACTCCGAGGGAGGCCGGGCCGTCGCCGCCGCGGTCACCTCGCTCATGACGGCCGCCGCCTACCGGCGCAGCGCCGAGATCGCGGCCGTCGTCGGCCCCTACGAGGGTTACGAGCGCGACAAGTCGGCGCACAAGCGCGTCGTGCGCAAGCACGCCGCGGCCAACGACGACCTGCGCACGGTCACCGAGCTGGAGGGGCCCGTCCACGAGGCGGCCACGCGAGCGTGGGCCGAGTGCCTCAAGAAGGGCGAGCGCCACGGCTGGCGCAACGCCCAGGCCAGCCTGCTGGCGCCCACGGGGACCATCGGGTTCATGATGGACTGCGACACCACCGGGATCGAGCCGGACTTCTCGCTGGTCAAGTTCAAGAAGCTGTTCGGCGGCGGCTCGATGCGGATCGTCAACCGGTCGGTGGCGCGCGCCCTGCGCCACCTCGGCTACCGGGGCGAGCAGGTCGAGGCGATCGTCGAGTACGTGTCCGAGCACGGCCACGTGGTGGACGCGCCCGGCCTGGACCCGGAGCACTACCCGGTGTTCGACTGCGCCATGGGACGCCGCTCCATCGCACCGATGGGGCACGTGCGCATGATGGCCGCGGTCCAACCGTTCCTGTCCGGCGCGATCTCCAAGACCGTGAACGTGCCGGAGGAGGCCACCGTCGCCGACTTCGAGCACCTCTACTTCGAGGGCTGGAAGCGGGGTCTCAAGGCCCTGGCCGTCTACCGCGACAACTGCAAGGTCGGCCAGCCGCTGTCCACCGGCTCCGGTGACGGGAAGGGCCAGGCGGGCGACGACACGGCCGTTCGCCCGGTCCGCCGCCGTCTGCCCAAGAAGCGCCGCAGCGAGACCACCTCGTTCTCCGTGGGCGGGGCCGAGGGCTACATCACCGCGGGCTCCTACCCCGACGACGGCCTGGGCGAGGTGTTCATGAAGCTCGGCAAGCAGGGCTCCACCCTGGCCGGCGTGATGGACGCCTTCTCCATAGCGGTCTCCGTCGCCCTCCAGTACGGGGTGCCGCTGGAGACCTACGTGGAGAAGTTCACCAACATGCGCTTCGACCCGGCGGGCATGACCGACGACCCCGACGTCCCCATGGCGCAGTCGGTGGTGGACTACATCTTCCGCCGCCTAGCCCTGGACCACCTGCCCCACGAGGAGCGCGCGGCCCTGGGCGTGCTGTCGGCCCCCGAGCGCACGGCGCAGGTGGCGGGTGAGGACTCCGCGCAGGTCGCCGCCCAGGTGGAGTCCTACGCGCAGTCGGCCGCCACCCGGGACGCGGCGGCGTCCGAGTGGGCTCCTGAGCGCGACGGCGATACGGGGGCGGGCGCGGCGCACTCCACCGCTGAGCTGGTCGAGCGCACCCAGGGGTTCACCGCCGACGCACCGCTGTGCCTGACCTGCGGCACGAAGATGCTCCCGTCGGGCAGCTGCTACGTGTGCGAGGGCTGCGGAGCCACCAGCGGATGCAGTTAGCCGCGTGGAGAGGGGCGGCGGCCCGTGCCGGGCCGCCGCCGGTGGAGCCGGTGCGGTGGCCTGTCCGCGATCGGAACCGGAGAAGACCGGGAATCCTCCTCCTACCGCTGGTAGCGTCACGTTAGGGTCGCAGAGGGTGCGGCCATGGGTTCCAGGGGTGTCGAGGTGCTGGATGAGGCGCAGGTCCCCGCGTTGCGGGAAACCCTGTCCAGGGCCGGGTCCCCCAGAGGGAGCAAGGGGAGGCGTCGATACCGAAACGGTCGCGGAGGCGTTGTCCCGGCCCTCTCCGGCACTGATGCGGAGTCCCGGGCCAGGGTACGGAAGCGGGCGCGCAAGGTCGGTGTCTCCATGCCGGAAGGGCTGGCCGCGGCCGTTCAGCGAAGGGTCGGCAAGGGAGCGTTCGACCATGATACGGCTGAGGCGGTGACGCGCGGGTTCGAGCGAAACCTGTTGGAAGAAGCCTCCGGCGATTCTTGGGGAGCGGTACGGTCTGATCCCGCCGGAGGCGGCATGGCCGACCGCGGAGCCGTGGCGACCAGGCGGAGCGGGGGCCGACCGGCTCTGGAACAGGGGACGGGCGTGGTCCAGACCTGTGGTTGCTCTGGAGCAGGAGCGGGTAGCACAGCGTCGTCGAGATCGCCCCATCCGCGGAAGGTGGTCCCCATGCTCATCGCAGCGATCCTCCGGGCCAAGGGCTCGGAGGTGGTCGGTGTCGCCCCCGACACGACCGTCGCGTCACTGCTCACCGAACTCGCCATCCACGACATCGGCGCAGCCGTGGTCACCGAGGGTGGTGCCGTGGTCGGCATCGTCTCCGAGCGCGACGTCGTCCGCGGACTGCGCAGCCGCGGGCCCGGACTCCTCACCGAACCCGTCGCCGCCATCATGACCGGCGAGGTCTTCACCTGTACCACCGAGGACACCGTCGAGGACGTCGGCGAGGTGATGACCCTGCGCAGGTTCCGCCACGTGCCGGTGCTCGCCGACGGGCGCCTCGTCGGCATCGTCAGCATCGGCGACGTGGTCAAGAGCCGCATGACGGTGCTGGAGAACGACCGGGCGGCACTGGAGGCCTACATCCAGGGAGAGCGGACCTGACCGTTCCCACGGCCTGAGCCCTCTTCCGCGCAGCCGTCCCCGGCGGCGGCCGCCAGGGCCGCGGTGGCGGCGGTCACGCCCAGCACGGCGGGCCGGGAGCCCATCCGCCTCGCCAGCGGGCACGCCCCGTGCGGCACCTGTTCCCACGTCACGCTCAGGGCGCGACCTCTGGGGTTCGGACGAGGTTCGTGCCAGAGTCGGTTCCGTCCGTTGCGGCCACCGCCATACTGTCACCGGCGTCAGACCGGAACCGTAGAGGTGTGCGTGACGTCGAATACGACAGTTTCCGAACTTCTCCAGCAAGGAGCCCACGTCTATGTCGTTCGCGCAGACCGTGAGCGGCGCCGCAGGAGCCATCGTTCAAGGGGCCGACCCCCGCGAGGCGATCACCGACGCCGTGCAGCAGACCGCAGGCCGGACCGAGGGAGGGGGCGGTCTGGACCCCGGGGACTTCATCGCCGCCCGGGAGCAGGGCGCCTCCGTCGGTACCCGGATCGAGCAGAAGACCACCTCGCTCGACAACGCCGGAGAGGCGATCAACCGCAGCTACTACGAGCGGGGGCAGAGCGGGCCGGTCCACGTCATCTGTCCCATGGTGATCCCGCGCGGCCGCACGCTCCTCACGATGCTCCCCGCGATCGCGCTGCTGGCACTGGGACTCGTCGGCACCCTCGTCGTCGCCGCCCAGTCCTCCCTCACCGGTGCCAACCCCCTCCTCAACCCGCTCTTCGGCATGCACTACTGGATCGTCACCCTGGCGATCACCGCCTTCATGTGGTGGCGCCAGGGCATGGTGATGGTGCCCGAGGGGTGCGAGGCCATCGTCACGCGGTTCGGCAAGCGGGAGGACAACTACCGGCCCGGCCGGGTCACCCTGTTCAACCCGTGGAAGCGCGTGTCCTACATCGTCAACACCACGCGTGAGTACCCCTTCAACGCCCCCATCCGCTCGGCCCCCACCAAGAGCGGTGTACAGGCCTCGGTCGACTTGTTCGTCCAGTTCCGCATCGCGGACGCGACCAGCTTCGTGTACACGCTGGGCGGCGTGCACGGCTTCCAGGAGAAGCTCAACAACGCCATCAGCGAGACCACCCGCAGCCTCATCTACGAGCAGGAGGCCTCGGCCATCTACGACATGGTCGGGGAGAGCACCCACACCCTGCTGGAGCAGCTCAACCGCCAGTTCAGCGGGATCGTGGTCCTGACCAGCGCCAACATCACCCACGCCGAGCCCTCCAGCCAGGAGTACCGGATGGACCTGGCGGCGCCGGAGATGGTCCGCGTCGCCAAGGACGCCTACACCTTCGAGTACGAGCTCCAGTTGCGCAAGGAGCAGAACGAGGGCGACCTCAACAAGGAGCTGGCGACCCTCAACGAGACCCTCTCCGCCATCCAGGCCGACATCGCCCAGTACCAGGCGCAGATGGACACCGCGCTGGAGCGGGAGACCAACCGGGCGCGCGCCCTGGCCCGCCAGCGTTTCGTCGAGGCCGAGTCCGAGGCCAACGCCAACGCGGCACTCCTGCAGGCGCAGGCGCTCGACATCCGGGCCGTCAGCGCCGCCGAGGCCCCCGAGATCCTCAACTACCGCTTCCGGGAGAACCTCCTGGACAAGCTGGAGGCGGTCGCCGACAGCCTCCCGCGGGTCTTGAGGATCGGCTCGGGCGACACCGCCAGCGTCGACTACTTGCGCATCGCCCAGCAGATCATCGGCCAGAGCGAAGCGGCCCTGTTCTCCGAGGAGGACATGGCGGCCATCCGCGACCGCCTGGGCGAGATCACCGGCCGGATCGCCGAACGCGAGCAGGAGATCACCGCGCTCGTCGAGGACCCCGGCACCGAGCGCGGCCGACAGCCGAACGGGGAGGACCCCGGGGAGGACCTGGTGGAGGAGATCCGCCAGTCCGTCTCGGAGGAGGCCATCGACGAGCGCCTCACCGAGAACCCGCAGGGGCCCGCGACCGACGGCCCGGACCAGGGAGGCTTCTAGATGAACCAGTCCGTGAACGCCGGAGGCGGCTCCAGCATCAAGGAGTCCCTCGCCTCCTGGGGCGACCTGGCCGGCCTGCTGCGCGGCGGTGACCAGGGCTCGATCGTCCCCGTCGTCATCCCGCGCGACAACCGCGGCCTGCGCTGGATGGTGCTGGTCTGGTTCGGCCTGTTCGCGCTCACCTCGGCCCTGGTGATGACGGTCAACGCCATGACCAGCTCCACCGTGGTCGGCGAGTTCGGCTACAGCCTGCTCGCGCTGCCCACGATGCTCGTCGGGCTGCTCAGCCTCGCCGCCGCCGTGCTGTGGTGGTGGCGGGGGTCGATCGTGGAGATCGAGGAGGGCACCCACGGCGTGCTCACCAAGTACGGAGCGATCGTGCGGGCGATCGGCCCGGGCCGCCACTACCTGTGGCACCCGTGGTCGCGCGTGGACTTCGTGGTGGACACCCGCACGGAGATTCCCTACACCGCTCCGGTGGTGGCCTGCCCCACCCGTGAGAACGTGCCGCTGAAGTCGATCGAGTTCTTCCTCAAGTTCCAGATCATCGACCCGATCCGGTTCGTGACCATCATCGGCGCCAGCAACTTCGACCTCGTGCTCTCCAGCGCGGTCCAGGACGCCATCCGCCAGCGCAGCCGCATGGTCAACACCGAGTCCGCCTACGACCTGCGCGGATCCAACGTCGAGGACATGCGCCGCCTGCTCAACACCAACCTGGAGAAGTACGGGGTGCGGATCACCGGCTGCAACATCCCCGACGTGCAGTTGCCCAACCAGTACCAGCAGCACCTGGCCACCCGGGAACGGGTCGCCAAGGAACTCGTCGCCTATGAGCAGGAGTGGGAGCTGACGCGCAAACGCCGCATCGACACCCTGCTCATGGACATCGAGCGTTCGAAGAAGACCCGCGACGCCAAGATCGTCGAGGTCAACGCCTCCCTCAACAAGGCGCGCAAGGACGTCGCCCAGATGCTGGAGGAGCAGGAGACCGAGGCGCAGCGGGTCCGCTACGAGATCGAGACGCACGGCCGCGCCGACCTGGTCGCGGCGGAGAACGAGGCCAAGGCGCAGCGGCGCCTGGCCACGGCCTACCGGGACAACCGGGCCGTGCTGGAGTACGAGCTGGCCCGCCGCCGCCTGGACGTGGGCGCGGTACTGGCCGAGCGGGCGCCGCGTCCGGTGGTGGTGCAGACCGAGCCGGGGGCGGGCGACTCATCCGCACTGTCCACCCTGCTCACCGCGCAACTGCTGCCGCAGATGCTCGACGGTGCGGGGCCCCGCACCGGCGGCGGCGACACGGCCCGGGAGGCGCTGGACTCGGCGCAGGGCACGATCGCCGCGGCGGCCGAGCGCCAGCAGCGCATGGCCGACGAGTACCAGCGGCAGCAGAGCGAGCAGATGCAGCAGCAGTTCGAGCGCGGCGAGGGCTACGGTCGCTCACAGGGACGCCGCTGACACCCGCTCGGAACGGGCAACGGGCCCTGACCGGTGGTGACCGGCCAGGGCCCGTGCTCTCCCGCGGCACCGGTCAGTGGTTCACCCACACGTACCAGTCTCCGTCCACGTGTTCGTAGATCCTGGAGCCCTGACCGGGCACGAACACCCCTTCGGGCAGGTCCTCCTCCGGGCTGTGCGCCAGGCCCGCCGGGGTGAACAGTCCCGCGCCCTCCACCGCGTAGTGGGCGATACCGCCGGAGACCGAGACCTCGCGCAGGGCGTACGAACCGGTGGTGGCGCCCTCCAGGCCCACACGCTCCCCTTCGCTGAGGCCCTCGCGCAGCGCGAGGAGATCGTCGGCTGCGGGGAGCACCCGGGCCTGCAACGGAACGCCGGTGACGGCCAGGCCCAGGGCCGTCGCCGCGATCAGCGGAGGGCAGACCCAGCGCAGCCAGTGGCGGCGGATCACCGGGCGGGCCACGGACAGGGCGATCCCGAACCGCAGGGCGCCCATCGCGGCCAGGAACAGACCCCCGGCCAATCCGAAGGAGAACGCCGCCAGGTGGCCGCCGGGAACGCTGTCCTCGAAGAGGAGAACGAGCCCGAGGAGACCGCAGGCGGGGATGTAGAGGCGGCCGGGCGGCCGGGACCCCCACTCCGTCAGGCGCTCACCGAGCGTCGGCTTCCCGGCCAGCTCGATCAGCTTGGCGACCGATCCGTCGGACGGGTCGGAACCTGCGGCGGGCATACGCTCCCCTTCGTCGAATCCGCGTGATCGGGACGCGGCCGGGGCGGGGCCGCACACGGACGCGCCACAGTCGCGACGGCCGTGTGAGCACGGCCTTCAACCAAAGGATAGAGCAGTCGCGGAGCGTGCCCGGGCCGTTCTGGGCACCGGAACGGCGGGCACCCGAGCCCCGCACCGCAGGAGGGTTCGGAGCGGGGGAGTCCTCCGCCATGCCCGCGGGGGCTTGGGGAAACTCTTCTAAGGTGGTGGCGTGACCACATCATCCGAACGCGCCGCCCCCACCGGCCCCACGTCCGAGGTGGAGGACCGGCTCCGTGCCCGAGGAGCCCGCACCGTCGCCGGGATGGACGAGGTGGGCCGTGGTGCCTGGGCCGGTCCGCTGCTGGTCTGCGCGGCGGTGCCGGGCGCCGGTGCCCCTCCCGAGGGCCTGACCGACTCCAAACGCCTCACACCCCGGCGCCGCCGCGACCTCGCCGCGCGCCTGGAGCCGTGGGTGGCCGACCACGCCTTCGGCTGGTCCGAGCCGGCCGAGATCGACGAGGTGGGAATGACGGAGGCGCTGCACCGCGCCGCACTGCGCGCCCTGGAGGGCCTGTCGGTGCGCCCCGACGCCGTGGTCCTCGACGGCCGCCACGACTTCATCGGACCTCCCTGGCGGGTCCGGACCCAGGTCAAGGGCGACCTCACCTGCGTGAGTGTGGCCGCCGCCGCCGTCCTGGCCAAGGTGCGCCGCGACGCCCTCATGGCCGAACTGGCCGCCGACCACCCCGGCTACGGCTTCGACCGGGCGGCCGGGTACCCCTCGCCCGTGCACCGGGCCGCGCTCGCCGAGTCCGGACCCACCGCCCAGCACCGGATGAGCTGGTCCTACCTGGACGCCCTCCCGCGCTGGCGCCACCTGCGCGTCCGCCGTGACGCCCCCGGCGGAGAGCAGCTTCCCCTGCTGTGAACCGCCCACGGGAATGAGGCCCGCCGGGCGCGACACGCCGCCCCGCACTGGACATACGACACCGGTTCGGGCAAGGCTGAGGCGTGAACGCCGGTCCCCCGACCCCCTCCCGGATCCGCTCGGCGGACCGGAGAGCCGACCGTCCACCCGCCCCCGGCAGGAAGGGTACGGATGACGCGCCAGACGCGCTCCACCGCCGCGGCTCCCGACGGCGTGTCCGGGCTCGACCGCCTGCGAGCCAGCTATCACCGCATCCCCTTGGGCCGTCGACTGGCCGCCGGGCTGGCCCTGGTCACGGCGGTCTCCGTGGGCGCGCTGGTGGCGGGCCTTTCCGTGCTCACCACGGCGAGCGCCGTCCTCGTCCTGCTGGTGCTGCTGGCCTCCCTCATGCGCTCCCTCGACGCCTTCGCCACCGTGATGGTGTGTGTGCTGTGGCTGGCGGTGGCCTTCCCCCTGTTCCAGATCCCGCTCACCGGCGAGCCCCTCACCCTCCTGCTGCTGCCCGCGCCCGCGCTGGCCGTTCTCGTTGCCGGGCGTGTGCGCGAGTTCCCCGTGTGGCACACGTCGGTGCTCGCCCTCACCGCCGGGCTCGCCGCCGGGTTCACCGTCGCCCTGTCCGGGATGGCCCTTCCGGTGCTCGCACCCTCCTGGGGGATCGGCGTGCTCTACGCCGCGGCCGGGGCCTGCCTCGTCTGGCGGCTGGCCGCCGCCCGCCGGATTGTCAAGGACACCGCGTCCGGCGGCCGCACCGGCGAGGACGGGGGCACGGGGAACCCGCCTCGGGTGCGTGCCAGGACGGGTGAGGCCTCTCGCTCGGCGGGCGGTCGCGGTTCCGGTGAGGACGACGCGCCGGTGCCGGTCGACCAGGCGCTGGCCGAACTGGAGGCCATGATCGGGCTCGACCCCGTCAAACAACAGGTCCGGGGGCTGGCCGCCTCCATCGAGGCAGCCCGGTTGCGCGCCGACGCCGGGTTCCCCGTCGAGCGTCCGCTGCGCCACCTGGTCTTCTCGGGCCCGCCCGGCACGGGTAAGACCAGCGTCGCCCGGACCCTGGCCACGATCTTCCACTCCTTCGGACTGCTGCCCACCTCCCGTGTGGTCGAGGCGCAGCGGGCGGACCTGGTCGGCGAGTACCTGGGGGCCACCGCGATCAGGACCAACGAGCTCGTGGACCGCGCCCTGGGCGGGGTGCTGTTCATCGACGAGGCCTACTCCCTGGTCAACGAGGGCGACGGCCAGCCGGACCGGTTCGGCAACGAGGCGGTGCAGACGCTGCTCAAGCGGGCCGAGGACGACCGGGACCGCCTCGTGGTGGTCCTGGCCGGCTACGAGCAGGAGATGGACGCCTTCCTGGCCTCCAACCCCGGTCTGGCCTCCCGGTTCGCCACCCGTATCAGCTTCCCCAGCTACTCCGCGGACGAGCTGCTCCGTATCGCCGAGTCCCTCGTGCGCCGACGCGGGGACGGCCTCGACGCCGACGCCAAGCGGGCACTGCGGCGCGGGTTCGACCAGGCCGTGCGGATCGAGGCGGTCGACGAGCTCGGCAACGGCCGCTTCGCCCGCTCGGTCGTGGAGAAGGCGGCCCAGGCCAGGGACGTGCGGGTGGTCACCTCGGGGGCACGGGTCGGTGCGCCCGCGCAGAAGCCGGGCGCGGAGGACCTCATCACCGTCCGTGCCGCCGACGTGGAGGCGGCCTACGGCGAGCTCACCGCCCACCTGCCCGGGTTCGGCGAGGTGCCCGGTATCGACGAGGCGCTCGCCGAGCTCGACGCCATGATCGGTCTGGAGCCGGTCAAGGAGCAGGTCCGCTCGATCGTCGCCCAGTTGCGGGTGGCCCGGCTTCGCGAGGAGCAGGGGTTGCCCAACCAGGCGCCCATGCGCCACTTCGTCTTCTCCGGCCCCCCTGGCACCGGCAAGACGACGGTCGCACGGGTCCTCGGCCGGGTCTTCTCCGCGCTGGGGCTCCTGGGCCGGGCCGAGGTGGTCGAGGCGCAGCGGGCGGATCTGGTCGGCGAGCACCTGGGGGCCACGGCCCTCAAGACCAACCGTCTCGTGGACCGCGCCCTGGGCGGGGTGCTGTTCATAGACGAGGCCTACTCCCTGGTCAACCCCGGCTACAGCGGCGGCGACGCCTTCGGTTCCGAGGCGGTGCAGACGCTGCTCAAGCGGGCCGAGGACGACCGGGAGCGGCTCGTGGTGGTCCTGGCCGGGTACCCGGCCGAGATGGAGCGCTTCCTGGCCTCGAACTCCGGCCTGGCCTCCCGGTTCCACGTGCGCGTCCGGTTTCCCTCCTACTCGGCGGACGAGCTCACCCGGATCGCCCAGGAGGTGGCCGCCCGTACCGGCGACACCTTCGACGACACGGCCCTGGAGGACCTGCGGAGCATCTTCGCGCACGTGTGCGCGAGCGGATGGATCGACGAGCTCGGCAACGGCCGCTTCGCCCGTTCCCTGTTCGAGAAGGCGTGCTCCCGCCGCGACCTGAGGGTGTCCCAGGAGTTGGGCGAGGAGGCCACAGCGGCCCAGCTCACCGTCGTCACCAGCGCCGACGTGCGGCTGGCCTACACCGATGTCACCCAGGGGGCATGAGCGGCGCTCACCGGCCCGGGGCGCGCGGTCGGGTGCTAGTGTCCGGGCCATGACCGCTTCGTCCTCTCCCACCGCGGCCCCCGTCACCCAGGCGCTCATCCTCGCCGGGGGCCAGGCCACCCGTCTGCGGCCCTACACCGACACCCGTCCCAAGGCGATGGTGGAGGTGGCGGGCCGGCCCATCATCGACTACCAGTTGGACTGGCTGGCCTCCCACGGGGTCGAGCAGGCCGTCGTCTCCTGCGGCTACAAGGCCGAGGTCCTGCAGGAGCACCTGGCGGACCGCGAAGGGGGGCCCGAGACCACCCTCCTGGTGGAGGACGAGCCGCTCGGCCGCGGCGGTGCGCTGCGGTACGCCTCCACCGGACTGCGCGACCAGGGCGCCCCCTACTTCGCGCTCAACGGCGACGTGCTCACCTGGTTCCCACTGGACGAGATGGCCGCCCACCACCGCGAGCGCGGGGGGCTGGCCACGCTGGCCCTGGCGCGCTTCCGTACGACGTGGGGCATCGTGGACGTCGACGACCAGGACCGGGTCGAGGGGTTCACCCAGAGCCCGCTGCTGCCCGTGTGGATCAACGCGGGCGTCTATCTGTTCGAGCCCGGGATCACCCCGTTGCTGCCCCTCAAGGGCGACCACGAGTCCTCCACCTTCCCCGAGCTGGCCGGGGAGGGCCGCCTGACGGCCTACCGCATCGACGGGTTCTGGCGCGGGGTGGACACCGTGAAGGACGTGAAGGAGGCCGGTGCGGAGATCACCGCGCTGAGGAACTGACGTTCAGGGCGTCTTCGCCCGGATGTCGGATGTGGGCGGTGGGGGTGCTTGGGCGCGTGGGTATTGTCACTTTCGTGACAAGTGACGGATTCATCTTCTCCAGCGCCCCCAACTTCCGTGACATCGGTGGACACCGCACCGCCTCCGGGCGGACCGTCCGCAGCGGTCTCCTCTTCCGCTCCGACGCCCTGCACTCCGTCGCCGACGAGGAACTGGTCGCCTACAACGGCCTGGGCATCCGCCAGATCGTCGACTTCCGCACGCCTCACGAGCGGGGCCGCCTCCCCGACGTCACCCCTGAGGGCGCCGAGTACGCCGCCGTCGCCGTCCAGGGAGTGAAGACGGCCGGGGCCAACTTCGCCGACCTGCTCGCCGACCCCGAGCAGGCCAGGGCCGTGTTCGGCAACGGCGGGGCCGAACGGTTCATGTTCGCCGTGTACGAGGAACTCGTCACTGACGCCGTCGCCCTGAAGGGCTACCGCGAACTGATCGAACGCGCTGCCGAGGGGCCCACGGCCCTGGTCTTCCACTGCAGCGCGGGCAAGGACCGCACCGGGTGGGGCGCCGCCCTGATCCTGAGGCTGCTCGGGGTGGAGCACGAACACGTCCTCGCCGACTACCTGGCCAGCAACGAACGCCAGGCGGCCACCGAGATATGGATGCGGCGGCTCGCGGCGGGCAGCGGCCTGGACTGGGCGGACCTGGTGCCCATGGCACGCGTCCGCGCCGAGTACCTCGACACCGCGCTGGCCCGCGTCGACGAGGTGTACGGGTCCTTCGACGGCTACGTGGCGGAGGGGCTCGGGATCTCCGGCCGGACCGTGGAGCGGCTCCGTGAGCGGTTGCTGAACTAAGCCCGCCCGTCGCCCACCGCCACCCTCATGGGTCGCCTGCGGCGCGGTTCCTGCCCGCCCGTCGCCCACCGCCACCCTCATGGGTCGCCTGCGGCGCGGTTCCTGTTCGTCCGTCGCCCACCGCCACCCTCATGGGTCGCCTGCGGCGCGGTTCCTGTTCGTCCGTCGCCCACCGCCACCCTCATGGGTCGCCTGCGGCGCGGTTCCTGTCCGCCGGGTGCTAGGGGAGGGAGCGCAGCCGTCGGCGCAGGTCGGCCTCGTCGGCGGCCGACTCCAGCTCGGCGCTCAGCGCGGTGAGCACGGCGGCCCGGTCCGTCCCCTGGTCGAGCATGCGCTGGGCGGCGCTCCACAGTTCGGCGGGGCGTCCGTTCCAGAGGCGCTCGGCCAGCCGCTCGTGGCGGTCCAGGTCCCGAGCGCGTTCGGGACCGGTGCCGGCGACCGGGCGGTACCAGTGGTCCTGGCCGCTGGAGTGGCGGCCGTTGTGCGGGGTCGAGGCCTCGTACTCTCCGTAGTGGTCCAGCCTGAGCAGGGCCCGGCGACCACGCGAGGTGGCGGGGTCGAACTCCTCCACGTCCCACGAGACGAGGTCGCTGGCCAACAGAGGGAAGGCGAAGATCCGCCGGGCGAGCGAGGAGAAGTCCCCGTCGGGCAGCAGGCGGCGCACCGCCTTCTCGTTCAGTCCCAGCGGTCTGGCGGGGTCGCGGTAGGTGCGGGCGAAGGCGGCGGTGGACTCCCACACGGCGTCGAGGGTCGCCCCCACGGCGACCTCCGGAAGCTCTCCGCTCTCGGCCGCCGCCCACCGCACCCACGCGGCCAGCACGTGCGGCATGGCCTCCTGCTCCTCGGGGAGCAGAACGACGCGTCCGGGCAGCCAGTGCAGTAGGAACGACTCCGCCTTGCGCGGGCTGACGCGCAGCGGGCGGCCCGCGTCCACATCGCACCCGTGGGTGATGATGTGGTCCGCGCAGCGGCTCGCGGCGTAGGAGTCGGACAGTTCGGTCGCCTCATCCGAGGCGAGGAAGCGCGCGGCCAAGACGGCGCGCTGGTCGCGCCGCCACACCGTGGCGGCGGACCGGCCCCTCTCCCTGGGAAGGGCCTCGATACGCGAGCGGGCGAGGGCGAAGTGGGCGGCGAGGGATCCGCCGGCCAGGTCGGCTGCGGTCAGGCCCACGGGGTGTACGGCAGGACCCGCGCCGTGGCCGGTGCCGGGCTCGTCCACCACCTGGCTGGTGCGTTCAAGGGCCCGTTCCAGAATCGCCCGCGCCTCGGAGAGGCCCACCTCGGAGAAGCGGAGGAAGGTGTCCCGCGCGGCCCTGCGCTCGCACTGGTCGAGGAGTTCGCCGACCTGGGACGTGACCCAGGCGTCGCGCAGCAGGCCGCCGCCGTTGTGGTCCACGACCAGCACCATCGCGTGCTCGGGAGCGGGCGGGGCGGATCCGTCGGCCGGCCCCCGACCGAAGACGCACACCACGTCGTCGGTATCGCCGAACCGGTCCCCGTGGACGTGGGCGGACAGGGGCGTGACCGCGCCGAGCTGGGAGGCCCACTCGGGCGTCTGCAGGCCGCGTTCCTGGAGCGCGATCATCCCCTGTTCGGCCAGGTGCCGCTGCGGGGCGGACGTGCCCAGAGCTCCGACGGCCGCCAGGACGCCCAGGCCCGCCGGGTTTCCGGAGGCCGTGGCGTGCACGACCAGGCCCTCACCGAGCAGGCGCTCGACGTCCACCCCCGGGATGCGCTGCCCCCACCAGGAGCCGAGCATCTCGCTGAAGGCCAGTTCCGCGTCGAGCGGGTGGCGCATGGCCAGCAGTTCCCTGGCCGCGCGCAGCATCTGTTCGAAGACGGCGCCGGGTACGGGTTCGGGTCCTGTGGGTGTGGGAGGTGTCGGGGAGGGCACCATCCGAGGGTATGCCAGCGACGACGGATTCCGCTCCGCGCGGGTTCGGAGAGGTCATCGCGGTTTGGGGACCGCCCCATACCCGGTAAGGGATTTTCCTGACAAACGAGACAGTACGGTTTCGGGTTGGGAGGGCGGTACGGAGTTGACCATCGCCTCCAGGTGCTCCCGAGCGACCCGCTCGACCAGGTGGGGGGTGACCGTGATGCCCAGATGCTCCACACAGTTCCAGGTGTCGCTCACGCAGCGCTCGACACAGCGGTGGGGCAGGGCGCTGAACTCATTGTGGAGCCGCGCCGAGATCCGCCGGAGATCCTGGACCGGGAAGGTCTGGAGCATTCTCGCTCACACCCCTTTGGTGACGATGGCCTGGACGGTGACCTCCACCCATTCCACTTGTTCTGGACGCACTGTCAACCCCCGTCCCGGAGCGCCGGGGATGAAAACTCGGAGAGCAGCGTTGCCCCAGGTCCGACCGTTGGGCCGCACCGACGTGGAGAAAGTGGACTTCTCAGTCATGGAAGGGGCTCCACTTTGAGAACCCGCGTACAGAACAGTCGAACACATGCATTGCGGGTGGCTCAAGTAGTACACGGGTCGAATGCCCTCGGGCGACCATTCCGGGACCGGGATATGGACGACGCTTGACCTCCGGTTCTCCGGGGCGCGGTCCACAGCGGCCGTTGCGCCTGGGGCTCTGTGTCTTATGCTTGAGCGGTGACAGCGGCCGAGAGGAGTCCTGGAGTGTGGCTCCCGAGGGTCGCGGAGCCCCCGACGCGCTTCGGCGACGAACCCTTCCGGCGCTCGCCGCCGGCCCGGTCCGACCCTCGGGGGACATGGCGGGCCAGGCAGCATCCCCAGCGGGACACGGGTGGGGAACCCGAGGGTTTTCGGAGGTGTCGAGCAGTTGAGCGCCGAGACGTCCATTCCGCCCCCCAGGGCTGACGGAGCGGAACTGCCGGTCGCGGTGAAGTCCCTTCTCGCCGACGCGCCCATAGGGTTCGGCCTGATCGGTCCCGACGACCGCCTGGCCGCCGTCAACCCACGGCTCGCCGCGCTGTTCGGCGCGGCACCGGCCCGGTGTCTGGGACGCGGCCCGGCCGAATTGCTCGACGAGGCCGGCGACCCGGCCGGGGCGGCCGACCAGCGGGCCTCCCTGGAGGCTGTGCGAGCCGGCGGCCAGGCAGTCCGCAGCCGCTTCCGCCCCGCCCGGGGACAGGCCTGGGACCTGACCTGGTTCCCCGTCGCCGACCCCGGAACCAGCGAGGGGCAAGTGGCGGTCATCGCCCTGCGCGAGCACGAGACCGGCGCCTCCCGGCTCGACGAGCAGCGCCTGCGCGCCCTGCTCCAGGTGGGCCACCAGATCCTCTGGGCGGCCGGGCCCGACGGCGGCATGCACGAGGACTGCCCCCAGTGGCGCGCCGTCACCGGCCAGGAGCGCGAGTTCTACCTCGGCCGGGGGTGGCTGGAGGCGATCCACCCCGACGACCGCCCCCGCGTCGAACGCGCCTGGGACGACGCCGTCATTGACGTGACCCCCTTCGACGCCATGTTCCGCGTGCGCACCAGATCGGGCGGCTACGACCACTACCGGGCGCGCGCCCACCCGATCGTGGACGGGGCCGAGACCGTGGAGTGGATCGGCACGTTCGTCGACGTCACCACCGAGCGCGAGGCCGACGAACTCCGCCAGCGCTTCAACCAGCAGCTCACCGAGGCGGCCATGCGCACGGTCCGCCTCCAGAAGGCCACATCCGACCTCGCTGAGGCGCTCACCGTCGACGACGTCGTCGAGGCGATGTCCGCCATCGGCCGTACCGACGTCGGGGCCGGGCACACCTCCCTGGTGCTCTTCGATCGAGACGGGCTGCGGCTGCACCCCATGGCGGCGGACCGCCGGTCCCCCGGGGCCTCTTTCTCCCTGGACCACCCCGACACGGCGGCCCGGGCCGCCGCGGACCAGGCTCCCTGTTGGGCCGCAGACCCCGGCGAGCTGCGCGCCCTGTTCGAGGACGCGCCCGAGATCGACGAACTGCTGGAGACCACTCCGGAGCGTGCTTGGGCCGCACTGCCGATGATGGTCGCGGGCCGTGCCATCGGAGCCCTGCGCCTGGCGTTCCACCAGCCCCGCGAAGTCACCGACGAGGAACGGGTGTTCCTGGAGGCGCTCGCCGGGCAGTGCGCTCTGGCCATCGGCCGCGCCCAGCTCTACGAGCGCGAACACGACACCGCACAGGCGCTCCAGCACAGCCTCCTGCCGGAGGAGCTTCCCGTGGTCCGTGGGGTACGCCTGGCGGCCTACTACCGCTCCGGCTCCCGGCACGTGCAGGTGGGCGGCGACTGGTACGACGCCTTCCCGCTGCCTGACGGCAGGGTCGCCGGGGTGCTCGGCGACGTCATGGGCAAGGGCATCCCCGCCGCCTCGGGAATGAGCCGCATCCGCAGCGCACTGCGCGCCCTGGCCTTCTCCATGCCCGAACCCGTCGACGTCCTCACCGGACTCGACCGCATGTTCTCCGCCACCGAGGGCACGGACCAGGTGACCACCCTGGTCTACTTCGTCCTGGACCCGGTCACCGGGCAACTCGACCTCAGCAACGCGGGCCATCTGCCCCCGCTGGTGGTGGCGGGCAACGCGGGCCCCTCCCTGCTGGAGAGCGAGCCCGACACCCCGCTCGGCGTCAGCACCCCGCGGAGCCACCACAAATTCTTCGTCCAACCCGGTAACACCATCGCCCTCTACTCCGATGGACTGGTTGAGAACCGCAAACGGTCCGTCGCACGCGGGCTCGACGAACTGGTCACCGTGGCCGCGTCGGCTCCGGCGGAGGCGGTGGGCGATCCACAGCAAATGCTGGAGTACCTTGTTGAGAGCATGCTCGAAGGGTACGAGCAGGACGATGACGTCACTCTGCTCGCCGTTCAGCTTCCGGTGATCGACTCCGGGCCGGAGCGGTAAACCGTACGAACAAGTCCATTGCCTTGCCTACAGTGAAGAAGCCGTTCCGCCTCGCGACGCGGGGGTGATCCTCCAGGGGGGTGACCTCCGAGAGCGCATACGCTTGATAACAAACGGCTTCCCCGCCCTGGTGGGGACGATCCCAGGCCGCAGGTGGGAGGGGGCCTGTGCCCGGTCCCGGACAGGCGGGCCAATGGGTCCGACAGTCTCACCACACGTCCGTTCGAGAGGTGTTTGTGTCATCTGCCAGTTCGACTCGCTCGAAGCAGTCCGAGTCACTGCAAGAGCCCGTCATTCAGCAGCTGATCGAGCGTGGGCGGTCCCAGGGCTTCCTTGAGCCCGAGGACGTGCGCCGTGCCTTCGAAGAGGCCGAGATCCCGATGTCGCAGGCGCAGTCCGTGCTTCGTACCCTCGCAAAGGAGGACGTGACCGTGCTCGTTCCCGAGTCGGCCTCCTCCCGGCGCAAGGCTCCCAAGCGCAAGGCGGCGGCCACCCGATCCGCCCCGGCCAAGACCAAGGCCGCGGCCAAGCCGGTCCGCGCCGCGGCGGCCCAGGAGCAGCCGGAGCGGGTCACCGCTGTGGTCGGCTCCGCCGAGTCCGCCGACGGTGCTGCGAAGAAGACCGCGGCGGCCAAGAAGACCACCGCCAGGAAGGCGGCTCCGAAGAAGGCCGCCGCGACGGCCAAGACCAAGACCGCGGCCAACAAGACCACCGCCAGGAAGGCGGCTCCGAAGAAGGCCGCCGCCCCGGCCAAGACCAAGACCGCGGCCAACAAGAAGGACCTCGAGCTCGCTCCCGCGCCCGGGGGTCTCGCGGACGGCGGTATCGACGACGACCTCGAACACACCGGTGCCGAGCTGGAGCTGGTCGAGGACCCCGCGGAGCCCGCCAAGCCGGCCAAGCCCGAAGCCGTGGGATCGCCGGTCGCGCCCAAGTCCGAGGACGAGTCCTTCGTCCTCTACGACGATGACGACGATGCTCCCGCAGCCCAGGTGGTCGCGGCCGGTGCCACCGCCGACCCCGTCAAGGACTACCTGAAGCAGATCGGCAAGGTGCCGCTGCTCAACGCCGAGCAGGAGGTCGAGCTCGCCAAGCGGATCGAGGCCGGCCTGTTCGCCGAGGAGAAGCTCTCCGAGGAGGGCGAGGTCCTCACCTTCGAGCTGCGCGACGAGCTGGAATGGATCGCCGAGGACGGCGGCCGGGCCAAGAAGCACCTGCTGGAGGCCAACCTCCGTCTGGTGGTCTCGCTGGCCAAGCGCTACACCGGCCGTGGGATGCTGTTCCTGGACCTGATCCAGGAGGGCAATCTCGGTCTGATCCGCGCGGTGGAGAAGTTCGACTACACCAAGGGCTTCAAGTTCTCCACCTACGCCACCTGGTGGATCCGTCAGGCGATCACCCGCGCCATGGCAGACCAGGCCCGCACCATCCGTATCCCGGTGCACATGGTCGAGGTCATCAACAAGCTGGCCCGCGTCCAGCGCCAGATGCTCCAGGACCTGGGTCGCGAGCCCACCCCGGAGGAGCTGGCCAAGGAACTCGACATGACCCCGGAGAAGGTCGTCGAGGTGCAGAAGTACGGCCGAGAGCCGATCTCCCTGCACACCCCGCTGGGCGAGGACGGCGACAGCGAGTTCGGCGACCTCATCGAGGACTCCGAGGCGATCCAGCCCGGTGAGGCGGTCAGCTTCACGCTGCTCCAGGAGCAGTTGCACTCGGTGCTCGACACCCTCTCCGAGCGTGAGGCCGGCGTGGTCTCCATGCGCTTTGGGCTCACCGACGGACAGCCCAAGACTTTAGACGAGATCGGCAAGGTCTACGGGGTCACTCGTGAGCGTATCCGGCAGATCGAGAGCAAGACGATGTCGAAGCTCCGTCACCCGTCGCGCTCGCAGGTGCTCCGTGACTACCTGGACTAGGCCGGTCCGGGCGGAGACGACCTGAGAGGCCCCGTGCCGGTGCGGCAGCCCGACCCTTCGGGAGGCCGCACCGGTTCGTGCTGTCCTGCGACGTCACCTCGGTGCGCCCCGTCGGCGAATCGGGCGCAGCCCCCGCCTCACGCCGATGCCCGTCCGACGGGACCCATCGTGGCGCACGCCGTGTAGGTGCGGCATAAAGCCCCCCGAACCCGTCGTGGCCGGGTCTTCAGTCAGCGCTGAGGACGTCCAGGGTGCGTGCGGCCCCGGGCCGGGGGCCGGGCTGGAGCTCCACCGTGTACCCGAGATCGGCCAGGGCCGCCGCCAACTCCTCGGGCGTGGCCGCCGCCACGCCCTCGGCCAGCAGGGCGCGGGCGATGTCGCCGCGTGTGGCCTTGGCCATGTGGCTGACCACGGAGCGGCGTACCCGGCCCCCGACCACGCGTTCGCGCAGAACCCGCACCGCCACGGTCCGCGCGGCGGCGGTGCCCGAGGGCTTGAACGCCGCGGCGTAGGCCGACGAGCGGCAGTCCACCAGCAGCCGCCCCTCCGACAGCGCCTCCAGCGGCCCCTTCAGCGCGTGCCGCCAGTAGGCCCCCAGGCTGCCGAGCGGCGGCAGCCTGACCCCCATGGACAGGCGGTACGGGGGCAGCCGGTCCTCGGGCCCCACCACGCCCCACAGGCCGGAGAAGACCAGGACGCGCTCGCGCACGCGGTCGGCGGCGGGGGAGTCGAGCAGTCCGGGGAGCCCGAGGCGGTCGTAGAGCACCCCGGTGTACAGGTCGGCGGCGCGCAGGGTCGGTGCGGTGGCCGTGTCCAGGTCGCGCTTGAGGGCCTCGGCCTGGGAGGCCGACAGGCCCAGCACCCTCAGGGCCTCCTCCTCCGGTCCCGAGCACAGGTCGGCCAGGGCCGCCATGACCTTCTCGCGGGCGGGGGCCAGTTCGGGGAGGGTCAGTGCGGACAGGTCCAGCCCCGGGCCGTCGCCGGAGGCGGCCTTGCCCTCGGAGGGCGGCAGCAAGATGAGCATCGCGGAACTTTCCTGGTACAGCGGGGGAGGGGCCGGAGCGGCCCCTGCCATAGTAGGGCTCCGCCGGTGGTGGCACCGGGTCGTCGGACGCGTGGAGGGGCAGAGGATGCACGAGTGGGCGCGCAGGGTCGCCGAGGACTGGCCCCCGGAGGAGACGGAGGTCACCAGGGGGTGGCGCCTGGGGTACGCGGGGGGTGTGACCAAGCGCGCCAACTCGGCGGTGCGCCTGGAGCCGGGCGCGAGTCCGGAGACCGTCGAGTGCTTCTACCGCGACCGGGGCCTGCCCGCCGTGGTCCAGGTCTGGCCGGGGATGGAGGGCTTGGACCGCGAGCTGGCGGAACGGGGTTATGAGCGGGGCGGGCCGAGCCTGGTCATGGAGCGGCACCTGACCGACGCGGCTGGTCCTGGAGAGCGCTTCGAGGTCCTGTCGCGTCCGGACGGGCGCTGGCGTGCGCTGTGGTCGGCCGAGGGCGCCTCGCGGCGGGTCGCCCGGGGACAGCACCGGATCATGGACCGCGTCCCCGTGATGGGCTACGCGGTCGAGTCTTCCGGGGCCGCGCGGGGGTGTGCGGCGCTCTCTGGTGCGACGGTGGGGATCTACGCCATGTTCACCGACCCGCGGGAGCGGGGGCGCGGCCTGGCCGGCGGTATCGTCGGCGCGCTGCTGGCCTGGGGGCAGGGCGGGGGTGCCGAGCGCGCGTACCTGCTGGTGGAGGAGGGCAACGCCGCGGCGCGCCGGGTCTACGAAAGGGCAGGGTTCGCGGTGGTGGACCGGTACCACTACCGGGTCCTCGCCCGCTGAGGTCCGGACAGGCGGGGGGCGGCGGCCCGGCCGGGCCGCCGCCCCCCGTTCATCGCTGCCTGGTGGCTAACGCTCGTCGGCGGTGTTCTTGCTCTCGTGGAGCTTGTCCGTCTCGTCCTGGATGTCCGTGGCGATCTTGCGCAGGGACTCGTCGTGCTTGCGCATGTGGTGCGCGCAGAACAGAAGCTCGCCGCCGGAGTTCAGGAGCACTCGGACGTAGGCCTGTGCACCACAGCGGTCGCAACGGTCAGCAGCCGTCAGCGGCTGGGTGGGGGCAAGGGTTCCAGTCACTTCGCCATCCTCAATACTCGGCGTTAGTCACCTCTCAGAACACCTAACCGGACTGGGACGTTCCCAACCAGGCCTGGTGTACGCCGACAGCGGAATCGGTCCGAAGGATTCCGGGGGTGCGCCGAATGGGTAGTAAGTCACTTTTCATGCACTTTATACCTCTGAGGTCCCTCTTGTGGAGTCTGTGACGGAAGGAAACGGGAGTATCCAGGTCGCATCGACAGGAGGTGGTAGTCTCGCGCGGGGCGGGGTCCATCCGACCGCCTCACCGGCCCGGGCGCCACCCGCGGCCCACGGCCCCCGTCCGGCCCACGCCCCGGGGTGGAGGAAGCGGCCGAACGCGCCGTGGCCTGCCCCCTTTCGTCGGTGCGGCGCGGTACAAAGGGCACGCACCGCATCACCGCCCCTCTGGCCCTTCAAGACGCAGGAGATGTCCGAGTGACCGCCTTGACCGCCGCCGTCCACGACCCCGAGGATTACTCCGCTCGGCACCTGTCGGTCCTGGAGGGACTCGAGGCCGTCCGCAAACGGCCGGGCATGTACATCGGGTCGACCGACAGCCGTGGCCTCACCCACTGCATGTGGGAGGTCATCGACAACTCCGTCGACGAGGCCCTGGGCGGTTTCTGCGAACGCATCGACGTCACCCTGCACACCGACGGCTCCGTCTCCGTCAGCGACGACGGCCGCGGTATCCCCGTGGACATCGAGCCCAAGTCCGGTCTGTCCGGCGTTGAACTGGTCATGACCAAGCTCCACGCCGGCGGCAAGTTCGGCTCGGGCTCCTACACCGCCTCCGGCGGCCTGCACGGCGTCGGCGCCTCCGTCGTCAACGCCCTGTCCGCCCGGCTGGACGTCGAGGTCGACCGCCAGGGCCGCACCCACGCGATCAGCTTCCGCCGCGGCATCCCGGGCCGCTTCGCCGGGGCCGGACCCGACGCCGAATTCACACCCGTCTCCGGGCTTGAGCAGGTCCGCAAGGTCGCCACCACGATCACCGGAACCCGCATCCGGTTCTGGCCGGACATGCAGATCTTCCTCAAGGACGCCGAGATCGCCCGCCAGTCCCTGCTGGACCGGGCCCGCCAGACCGCGTTCCTCGTGCCGGGGCTGACCATCGCCGTGCGCGACGAGCGCGTGGAGGGCGAGTCGGCCCACACCGAGGAGTTCCGCTTCGACGGCGGCATCAGCGAGTTCTGCACCTTCCTGTCCCCGGACGAACCGGTCAGCGACGTCCTGCGCATCCAGGGCAGCGGAACCTTCACCGAGACCGTCCCGGTCCTGGACGAGGCCGGTCACATGGTCCCCTCCGACGTCGAGCGCCGCCTGGACGTGGACGTGGCCCTGCGCTGGGGCACCGGCTACGACAGCACGGTCCGCTCCTTCGTCAACGTCATCGCCACCCCCAAGGGCGGCACGCACATCAACGGCTTCGAGCGCTCCCTGGTGCGGGTGATCAACGAGCAGTTGCGCGCCACCAAACTGCTGAAGAACAGCGACGACCCCGTCACCAAGGACGACACCCAGGAGGGGCTCACCGCGGTCGTCACCGTCCGCCTCCCCGAGCCCCAGTTCGAGGGGCAGACCAAGGAGATCCTGGGCACCTCCGCCGCCTCCCGGATCGTCTCCCAGGTGGTGGGCCGAGAACTCAAGGAGTTCCTCACCTCCACGAGGAAGGTCGAGAAGGCCAAGGCGCGCACCGTCCTGGAGAAGGTCGTGGGCGCGGCCAAGGCCCGTCTGGCCGCACGCCAGCAGCGCGAGACCCAGCGGCGCAAGAACGCCCTGGAGAACTCGGCGCTGCCCGCCAAGCTCGTGGACTGCCGCAGCGAGGGCCTGGAGCACAGCGAACTGTTCATCGTCGAGGGGGACTCGGCGCTGGGCACCGCCAAGCTCGCCCGCGACTCGGAGTTCCAGGCGCTCCTGCCGATCCGGGGCAAGATCCTCAACGTGCAGAAGTCGTCGGTGGCCGACATGCTCAAGAACACTGAGTGCGCCGCGATCCTCCAGGTGGTCGGCGCCGGGTCGGGCCGCACGTTCGACATCGACGCCGCCCGCTACGGCCGGATCATCCTCATGGCCGACGCCGACGTCGACGGCGCGCACATCCGCTGCCTGCTGCTCACGCTCATCTACCGGTACATGCGGCCCATGCTGGAGGCGGGCCGGGTGTTCGCCGCGGTGCCGCCGCTGCACCGCATCGAGCTCACCAACGTCCGCCGCAAGCGCGGGGCCAGGCCCGAGGACCGCTACGTCTACACCTACTCCGACGCCGAGCTGACGCGTACCCTGCTGGACCTGGAGAAGCGCAAGATCACCTGGAAGGAGCCGGTCCAGCGGTACAAGGGCCTGGGTGAGATGGACGCCGACCAGCTCGCGGAGACCACCATGGACCCGCGCCGACGCACCCTCCGGCGGATCCGGGTGGAGCAGGCAGAGGAGGCCTCGGCCGTGTTCAACCTGCTGATGGGCAACGAGGTGGCGCCCCGGCGCAAGTTCATCCAGGCGGGTGCCCAGGAGTTGGACGCCGCCCGCATCGACACCTGACGCTAGGGGCCGGGCGGGGACCAGGCCCCGTCGGAGAGCAGCCGCTCCACGGCCGCGCGGTAGGGGGCGGGGTCCAGCCCCTGGCCCGCCACCCACGCGTCGTCGTAGTAGCTGTGCTGGTAGCGTTCGCCGCCGTCGCAGATCAGCGTGACTACGCTGCCCCGGCGCCCCTCACGGAGCATCCTGGCGACCAGGTGCCACACGCCCCACAGATTGGTCCCCGTGGAGCCGCCTGCGCTGAGGCCGGTCACGTCGTGCAGGTGGCGCATCGCGGCGATGCTCGCGGCGTCGGGAACCGGCACCATCAGGTCGATGACCGAGGGCACGAAGCTCGGCTCCACGCGGGGACGGCCGATGCCCTCGATCCTGGACGGCATACCCGTGGAGTAGTCGGGGGCACCGGCCACCCAGCCGGGGAAGAACGCCGAGTGTTCCGGGTCCACCACGGCCAGGCGGGTGCGCAGACGGCGATAGCGCAGGTAGCGGCCGATGGTGGCGGACGTGCCCCCGGTCCCCGCGCCCACCACGATCCACTCGGGGCAGGGGTAGCGCTCCAGGGCGAGCTGCTCGAAGACCGACTCGGCGATGTTGTTGTTGCCCCGCCAGTCGGTGGCCCGCTCGGCGTAGGTGAACTGGTCCATGTAGTGGCCGCCCGTCTCACGAGCGAGGCGCTCGGCCTCGGTGTACATGTCGGGCGGGGCGTTGACGAAGTGGCACCGTCCGCCGTACCGCTCGATCAGCGCGATCTTCTCCGGGCTCGTGCTGCGCGGCACGACGGTGACGAAGTCCAGGCCGAGCAGCCGGGCGAAGTAGGCCTCGGACACGGCGGTGGATCCGGAACTCGCCTCGATGATCGTGGTGCCCTCGGCGATCCAGCCGTTGGCCAGGCCGTAGAGGAACAGTGAGCGCGCCAGCCGGTGCTTGAGGCTGCCGGTGGGGTGGACCGACTCGTCCTTCAGGTACAGGTCGATCCCCCATGCGGGCGGCAGGGGGAACACGTGCAGGTGGGTGTCGGCCGAACGGTTGGCGTCCGCGACGACCTGGCGTACCGCCTCGTCGGCCCAGGAGCGGGCGGAGGGGCCGGAGCGCTCCACCCACGCCGTGCCGTCGGCGGGTCCGGGGCCGTCGGGATCTGAGGGACGTGTCATGTTCAGCAGCGTAGCCCCGACCACCGGGGCGCTCACGGCCGACGGGCACCTCCCGGGCCTGAGGGGGAGCGGGGGCGCAGTCGTCTGGCTTCAGGTGAGGGGTGGGAGCAGCACGAGGGCGCCGCAGGTGTCGGTTGGGGGTGGTGGCGGGCGGGCGAGGACGGAGGGGCTGGTTCTCCGTGCCGCGAGCGGCGTCCCGAGCTTGCGAGGGACCATGAACAGGGGTCAGTCCAAAGACCCGCCGGACATAGCGGCGTGCATGCGCCGGTAGATCGCGGCCTCCTCGCTCCGGCTCTGCCGTTCGAGGGTGCGGGCGAGGGCGATGTGGGCCCAGTTGTCGACGGGGTCGAGCTCGATGATCCGGCGGAAGGTCTGTTCGGCTTTGTTGAGCTGCGCGGAGTGGAAGTAGGCGCGGCCCAGGAGCTCCAGGAGGGAGCGGCTCTCCGGTTCCGCCTCGACGGCCGGTTCGAGGGTGCGGGCGGCGTAGATCGGGTCGCCCAGTTCCATGAACATGCGAGCCCGGTTGAAGGTGTCGTAGGTGTTCTCTTTCACGGTGCTCCTCTCGACGGCTGTGCCGCGTTGGGATCACAACGGTCACGGGAGCGACCGCATTCCCAGACGACACACGAGGGGACGGGAGCGGTCCGGAACGGACCGGGGGAACGCCCTACCGTTCCCGTCCCCTAGAGAAGGATCCCCGGAGAGGGCCGCGGGCACACGCGCCCGAGGGCACACCGCGCTCAGAGGTCGGCGGGGGCGACCCTGCCTGTGTCCACGTCGTAGATCGCACCGGCCACGGGCAGGCCCTGGGGCAGCAGCGGGTGGTGGCGGATCCGCTCCAGGTCGTGCTCGAGGGCTCCGAGCTGGTCGTTGTCGGTGTGGAACTCCAGGCTGCGTGTGTCGACCCCGTGTTCCTCCAGGATGAGGTCGTGGACCGCCTCGTCGCTCTCCACGGACGCCATCTTGCACTTGGTGTGCGGCATGACCAGGACCCGGTCCACCTCCAGCAGGTACACCGCCAGGACGAGGGTGCGCAGGGTGTCGTCGGTGACGCGGGCCCCCGCGTTGCGCAGGATCTTGGCGTCGCCGGGCTTCAGACCGAGCGTGTCCAGCGGCTCGATCCTGGAGTCCATACAGGTCACCAGGGCCAGACCCCGTGCCGCGGCGGGCTTGAGGCCCTGAAGCGCGAACTCGGACACGTAGGCGCCGTTGGCGGTGAACACGTCCTCGAAGGCGGCCGCGGTATCGGGCACACCGGGCTTTGGGGTCTGGCTCACGTTTCTCTCCTTGCTCGACGGTCGCGGGGCCGTGCACATGGAACCAGAACCGTGTGCACGGCGTGTTGCGACATGCTCAATCGCTCTGCTGGGGGGCGGTGATCCCCGAGTCCGTCCGCCCGCTGCCCACCGTGGTGATGGCGCGCGGCAGGGCCTCGCCGGACCCGTCGCGGCGCTCGCTGGCGTCGGGCAGCCGCACCGGTTTGCCGTCCTCGCGGGAGGCGCGCGCCGGGGCCCGCCCGATCCAGCCGAACAGCAGGGTGTCCTCGCCCTTGAGGTAGCGGTGGCAGCGCACGCCGCCGGTCGCCCGGCCCTTGGCCGGGTAGGACTCGAACGGCGTGACCTTGGCCGATCCGGCCTGGGTGCCCTCCAGGGCGCCCGTGGAGCCCGACACGGTGACCACCACCGAGTCCTCTGGGGAGGGCACGGAGCCGAACCACAGTACCCGGGCCTGCTCCGACAGGCGGATGCCCGCGACCCCGCCGGCGGTCCGGCCCTGCGGACGCACGGCTGAGGCGGACAGGCGCAGCAATTGGGCCTCGGTGGTGATGAAGGCCAGGTCCTCCTCGCCGGTGGACAACTGGGCGGCACCGACCACGCGGTCGCCGTCCTTGAGCGCGATGACCTCGAAGTCGTCCTTGTTGGGAGGGTAGTCGGGCGAGACCCGTTTGACCACGCCCCCGCTGGTGCCGACCGCGAACCCGGGGCCGGAGGCGTCCATCGAGACCACCGAGACGACCCGTTCCCCCTCGTCGAGTTCGACGAACTCGGTCACGTTCATCCCCTCCGCCAGCGGCGGTCTCCCGGTGTCCTCATCGGGCAGCTCCGGCAGTTCCACGACCGGCAGGCGGATCATCCGGCCCAGGTCGGTGACCAGGCCCACGTCCGAACGCGAGGTGGTGGGCACGGAGACGGCGATCGAGTCGTGCTTGGTGCGCAGGCCCTCGTACATCGCGGGCACGGTGGCGCCCTTGCTGCGGCCGATCGCGCCCTCGGTGTCGAGCAGGACGTGGCAGGGCTGGTCGGCCATCTCCAGGGGGATCACCGCGCCTCGGGTGGCACCGTCGCTCTCCCGCAGCCGGGTGCGGCGCGGGGTGGCGAACTTCTTGGAGACGTCGGCGAGCTCCTTGGAGACCAGGCGGCGCAGCTTCTTGTCGGACTCCAGGACCGCGGTGAGTGCGGCGATCTCCTTGTTGAGCTTGTCGCGTTCGGCCTCCAGCTCCAGACGGTCGAAGCGGGTGAGGCGGCGCAGCGGGGTGTCCAGGATGTAGCGCGCCTGGACCTCGGACAGCTCGTAGGCGCCCATGAGGGCCTCCCGGGCGGCCGCGGTGTCGTCGGCCTCCCGGATCAGCGCGATGACGCGGTCGATGTCCAGCAGGGCCACGACCAGGCCGTCGACCAGGTGCAGTCGCTCCTGGCGCTTGCGGCGGCGGAACTCGCTGCGGCGCCGCACCACTTCGAGGCGGTGGTCGACGTAGACCTGGAGGAGCTCGCGCAGGCCGAGGGTCTGGGGCTGGCCGTCGACGAGGGCGACGTTGTTGATCCCGAAGGTCTCCTCCATCGGAGTGAGCCGGTAGAGCTCCTCCAGGACGGCCTCGGGGTTGAACCCGTTCTTGAGCTCGATGACCAGGCGCAGGCCCTGGTTGCGGTCGGTGAGGTCCTTGAGGTCGGAGATGCCCTGGAGCTTCTTGGACTGCACCAGTTCCTTGATGCGGCCGATGACCTTCTCCGGGCCCACGCTGTAGGGCAGTTCGGTGACGACCAGGCCGGTGCGGCGCGCCGACACCTTCTCGATGGCGACGGTCGCCCGGGTCCTGAACGTGCCGCGGCCCTTCCTGTAGGCGTCCCGGACGCCGTCCAGGCCCACGATCGTGCCGCCGGTGGGCAGGTCGGGGCCGGGCACGAACTCCATGAGCTCGTCCAAGGAGGCGTCGGGGTGCGCGATCAGATGGCGCGCGGCGGTCACGACCTCGCCCAGGTTGTGGGGCGCCATGTTGGTGGCCATGCCGACAGCGATGCCGGAGGTGCCGTTGACCAGAAGGTTGGGGAAGGCCGCGGGCAGGACCTCCGGTTCGGTCTCCTGGCCGTCGTAGTTGGGCTTGAAGTCGACGACGTCCTCGTCGATGGAGGAGACCAGCAGTTCGGCACTCGGCTCCAGGCGCGCCTCGGTGTAGCGCATCGCGGCGGGGGCGTCGTCGCCGCCGAGCGAGCCGAAGTTGCCGTGGCCGTCGACCAGCGGCACGCGCATGGCGAAGGACTGGCTGAGGCGGACGAGGGCGTCGTAGATGGCGCTGTCGCCGTGGGGATGCAGGCGGCCCATCACCTCGCCCACGACGCGGGCGCACTTGACGTGGCCGCGGTCGGGGCGCAGCCCCATCTCGTTCATCTGGTAGAGGATGCGTCGCTGCACCGGTTTCATACCGTCTCGGGCATCGGGCAGCGCGCGCTGGTAGATGACCGAGTACGCGTACTCCAGGAAGCTGCCGCGCATCTCCTCGGAGACGTCGATGTCGATGATCTTCTCGGCGAGATCCTCGGGGGGACGGGAAGTAGTACGGGCCATGATCGTCATTCTGTCCTGTAGTGGGGACTGAAATGTACACGGACCCGTGGTCGGCGGCATGTGAACCGTGCGACTGAGGGCTTCGCCCGCTTTCGGAGCGCCGCGACCGGCCCGGGCCCCGCCCCGGCGGGTGTGCCGGAACGGGGCCGTGGCCGGGCTCCGGATCAGGGGGCGAAGGGGACGGTCAGGGTCGCCCCCTCACCACCTCCGGTCCTGATCTGGGAGTCAGCCGATCCCAGGGCGCTCCAGATCCGCAGGCGCACGGTCCCTCCGTCGAGGTCGGCGAAGGATCCGGTGGTCGAGGACGGGCCGGAGCCCTGGGTGTAGGCCTCCCAGCCGGAGAGGTCGTTGGTGGCGAAGTAGTGGTAGGTCTCGACCCGGTCGTCGGTGCCGTTGCCGTCGAAGTCGTACTCGACACGCGCTTGGACGGCGTTGGCGACCGAGTCTCCGGAGTCCACCGGCAGGGTGAAGGCGGTGGACCCTCCGGTGAAGGCGCCGCTCACGCCCTCCAGTTCGAGCACGACCGCGTCGGCGGGCGGGGCGCCGTCGCGGTTGGCGCCGCCCGCGTCGGGGACGGTGACGCTGCCCTCGGTGGCGACCGGGCCGGTGGCCAGGCCGTCGGCCGTCGGATGGAGCAGGCCGTCGGCCAGCTCCCCGCTGCCGTTGCCGGGGTCGCCGCCGCCGTTGCCGGGGTCGCCTCCACCGTTACCGGGGTCGCCTCCACCGCCCTCGCCGACGGTGGAGGCCAGAGAGCCCGGGTCCACGACCAGTTCGGTGCCGTCGGAGAAGGTGACGGTGATGGGGGAGGTGCCCGGGTTGAACGCGGTGTAGGCGCGCGTTCCCCCGTCGGAGAACACCGCGTAGTGCGCGGTGTCGGCGGTGACCGACGTGTCCACGGTGCCGACCTCGGCCAGGGTGGACACCCACTGGTAGAGGTGTGCCTTGGACTCGCCCGCCTCCGGCGTGTAGGTCTGCCACTGCGCTTCGAACATGTCCAGGGCGGCGTCACCGTCGGACAGGGCCCGGTGCGCCCAGTGGATGTCGCGCCAGATCTGCGGTGCGCCACCCGTGCGCGCCACCAGGGACTCGTACATCGCCCCGGCGTGCTCGGGGTCGTAGCCGAGGTACAGGGAGCCGGCGGTGATGGGCAGGTAGTTGATGCCGTAGTGCTCCTCGTCGCCTCCGTCCCACCAGATGCGGTAGTCGGCGCCGTCGCCCCAGACCATGCCCGCTACGTCGTGCTCGAAGCCGTCGGGGAAGGTCTGACCGCCGTGGTCCTGCCAGTAGCGGGTGACGGTGGAGGCCTGGGTGGTGTGCAGGAAGACGCCCAGGTCGCGGAGTTCCTCGTCACCGGTCAGCGCGCCGAACAGAGCGGTGGAGGAGGCGAAGTGCATGCCCTCGGAGGAGGACTCCTGGTTGTTGCCCGCGGCGAACCCGGAGTGGCCGGAGGCCCAGCCGTGCCCTGCGTAGGGGGAGAAGGACCGCAGCCGCGGGAACATGCCCTCCTCAGTGGCGGCCACGTCGTCGATGACCATGCGCACCATGCCGCCCCAGGCGTCCTCGTCCGCCCAGGCACGGTCGTAGCGGGCGATGGTGGCCGCGGCCGACACCAGGTAGCCGTAGTGGAAGTCGTGGTCGTTGAGTTCGGTGGTGGCTCCGAAGCTGTCGGGGTAGCCGAGCAGGGTGCCCCAGCGGGACTCGTAGTGCAGTCCCCGGCTCCCTCCGGCGGTCAGCCAGTCCTCGACCCGGCCCTTGAGCAGGGCGAGCAGTTCGTCGCGGGCCCCGGTGTGGCCGATGGAGTCGGCGATGGGCACCAGTTGGGCCAGGCGGCCCATGGCCTTGCCGTCCCAGTAGGTGTCACCGGGGGAGGGGAAGTGCGCCTCCTCGGCCAGGACCTCGTCCAGCAGCGTCCGCAGCCGTTCGTGGTCGGCGGAGTCCACGGTGGGCAGGCTCGGCATGATGCCCTGGGTGGTGAGTTCGGTGGTGAAGGAGGTGCCCAGGGCGACCTTCATCTCCCCGCGGGGGGAGGGGTAGGAGAGGCCGGGGACCTCGTCGTCGCTGTGGTCCCAGTGGTGCGGGTACATCGCCAGGACGGTGCCCTCGGAGCCGCTGCCGACGGACTCGGTCAGGACCCGGTAGGTGCTGGTCAGGGTGGCCGAGCCCGGGTCGTAGTCGTACTCGACGACCGATCCGGTGACGGCGGAGCGGGCGTAGGGGGCGAAGTCCGCCAGCGCGTCGGGGGAGGGCAGCAGCGCCACCGAGTAGTGTCCGCCGTCGCCCGTGGGCGCGGTGAAGGCGTTCCCCGAGCGCGACCACGGTGCTCCGACGGGGGAGAAGAGCGCGTAGTGGTTGCCGTCCACGGTGGCACCGACGGTGGATCCGTCCTGGTGCCAGATGTCGGGGGAGGAGGTGAAGGCGACCCGGGCGTCGCCGCCGTCGGTGCGTGCGTGTGCGAAGGGCAGACCCTGGCCGATGGTGACGTCCAGGGTGGGTCCGCCCTCCCAACGGGCGGTCACGGTCCAGTCGCCGCTGTCGGTGACCCGTGTGGCCGGGGCGTTCAGGCCGACGGCGCCCAGGGTCAGGTCCGCGGTGTGCGGGTACTCGTACTTGAGTCCGCCGCCGGCCAGGGCCGGGGTGCGGGGGTGGCCCATCTCCAGGCCGCCCGCGTGGGGCTTGTAGGTGGCCGGGTGGGCGTACAGGTTCTCGCCGTACGGGTTGCCCGGGTAGCGCTGGAAGATCAGCGAGGACCACCACTCGTTGGTGGGGGCCGGGCCGGTGAAGTCCTCGGTGACCTTGGGGTCGACCGGTGCGCCGTTGAGGTCGGAGGGGCCCGTGGCCCCGGCGGGGAGGGCGTCGTCGTAGCTGCCGGAGCCCACGGGGACGAGGGAGGCGGCCGAGGCGGGCGTGGCGGTCGGCAGTACGGCGGTGGTGAGGGCGGTGGCTCCGCCGACCACCAGGGCCGCGAGGGCGGTGAACGCGGTGCGGCCGGGTCGGCGGGATCTGCTCCGGTGGTGGGGGGAGGGCGATCTCGGATGGTCCATCGGTGGTGCACCTCTCTGTCGCTCGGCTGGGGGATCCGGGGCATGGGAGCGCTCCCGTGGCCGGGGGTCAAGTTGAGTGTCCGTGAGTGAGCGGATGTGCACAATGAGGGAGATTTGAAAAGTTTCCTCTTCGTTACCTTAGATGGCTCCCGGGTTCGATTGGAACCCGATTCCCCTTTGGTGCCGATGCTGTGGGTCGGGATGCCGCGGTCGCTATCCCCCCGCAACCGGGCGCGGGTCAGCGCCAGGATTCGGCAATGTCTGACCGCCCATGTCGGAACAGGGATTGGTGCAACCTTTTGTTCGAGAATCGAAAAAATGGAATGTCATCTTGCGCTGGCGGGGTAAGGGGTGCCGTGGCCGGGGACCGGCGCGGGGCATCCGCCCGGGCCGCTGGATGTCCTGTGTCGCCAGGGTCTTCCAAACCTGGTCTCGTGTGTGCGCTGCTCTCCGGCGCGGGACGCCCCCTGGTTCTACCTCCGGTAGGGCAGGGAAGCCTCTGCCCGAGACGGCCCGACCGGCGCTCGGGCCGAGGTGTCCGCGAGAAGCGCCGCCGAGTGTCCTCGGAATTTGATCGTCCGCCCAGGTGAATCCGTCGATATTCTCTGCGGCTTTCGTGGGGAGATTGCTCCACCCGGGAATGGAAGGGGTCGTTATGGCCGATTCCTCGCGCAGCGCACCGGGTCCGCAGCACTTCTCACGGCCGCCCCCGGGGTGCGCTCGGTCGGGAACGGGCTCGTCCGCCTCGCCGTCCCGCTCCGGCCTCCGCCGCCCTCGACCGCGTTCCCGAGGGCGGCGGACCGGGGCGCGTCACGCGGTTCGCTCCGCACCGCGTCAGCGAGTGCAAGCACCTCCGGGGCGACGACTGCACGCCGCTCCGACGGATCGGCGCTGTACCGGGGAGCCCGGAAGCAGGGGCGGGCACCGCGCTGCCGCCTGCGCGGAAAGCGCACCGGGTGGTCACAGACGGCCACGGGGGCTGCCGCCGGTGCCCGGTGATCTCCACGCGCAACACCGAGGACGGCGCACCGGCGACCCCGGTCGCCGACCCCGGTGCCACGGTCGAGCAGGTGGAGCGGGAACCACCGGAGGCGGTCTCCGTCCACAGGCCCGGCCCCGGCCGGTCCTGTGGACGACCGTCCGAAGGACGGTCCGCTCTGGTACCAAGGTTCCATGACCGCCGCTGAACCCGCCCTCACCCGGGACACCCACGCCACCGACGCCCTGCGCGAGGCCGCCGAACGGCACCTGCGCGCCCTGGCCGGGGACACGGCCCGGCTGCGCGAGGACCAGTGGAGGGCCATCCACGCCCTGGTCGCCGAGCACCGCCGCGCGCTCGTGGTCCAGCGCACCGGTTGGGGCAAGTCGGCGGTCTACTTCGTGGCCACGGCGCTGCGCCGCGCCCAGGGGGCCGGCCCCACCGTCATCGTCTCCCCCCTGCTGGCCCTCATGCGCAACCAGATCGCCGCGGCCGAACGCGCCGGTATCCGCGCGCGCACCATCAACAGCTCCAACACCACGGCGTGGGAGTCCGCCTACGCCGACGTGGCCGCCGGAGAGGTGGACGTCCTGCTGGTCAGTCCCGAGCGGCTCAACAACCCCGAGTTCCGCGACCGCGTCCTGCCCCCGCTCGCCGCGGGGGCCGGGCTGGTGGTCGTGGACGAGGCGCACTGCGTCTCGGACTGGGGGCACGACTTCCGGCCGGACTACCGCCGCATCCGCTCCCTGCTGCACGACCTGCCCGACGGCGTTCCGGTCCTGGCCACCACCGCCACCGCCAACGCCCGCGTCACCCACGACGTCGCCGAGCAGTTGCGGTCGGGGGAGGACCGCCGGGAGACGCTCGTCCTGCGCGGGTCGCTGGAGCGCGAGAGCCTGCGCCTGGCCGTCGTGGACCTGCCCGACGCCGCCTCGCGGCTGAGCTGGCTGTCCGAGCACCTGCCCCGCATTCCCGGTTCGGGCATCGTGTACACGCTCACCGTGAGCGCCGCCCAGGAGACCGCCCGCTTCCTGTCCGAACGCGGACTCGACGTGCGTGCCTACACCGGCCAGACCGACCCCGACGAACGCCGGGAGGCCGAGGACGACCTGCTCGCCGACCGGGTCAAGGCACTGGTGGCCACCAGCGCGCTGGGGATGGGCTTCGACAAGCCCGACCTGGGGTTCGTCGTCCACCTGGGCGCGCCGCAGTCCCCGATCTCCTACTACCAGCAGGTCGGACGCGCTGGGCGGGGCGTGGAGCGAGCCGAAGCGGTCCTGATGCCCGGCCGGGAGGACCAGCGGATCTGGGAGTACTTCGCGGGGCTGTCCTTCCCGCCGGAGGAGACCGTGCGCGCCACCCTAGCGGCCCTGGAGGAAGCGGACGGCCCGGTGTCCGTCGCCCGTCTGGAGACCCGTGTGGACCTGCGCCGTACCCGCCTGGAACAGATGCTCAAGGTCTTGGATGTGGACGGGGCGGTCCGACGGGTGCGCGGCGGGTGGACGGCCACCGGTACCCCCTGGGAGTACGACGCGCACCGCTACGAGGCCGTCGCCGCGGCGCGCGCCCGCGAGCAGCGCGCCATGCTCGACTACCAGGCCCTCGGCACCTGCCGCATGGAGTTCCTCCGGCGCCAGCTCGACGACGACGGGGCCGCGCCGTGCGGGCGCTGCGACGTGTGCACCGGCGAGTACTGGCCCGCCTCCGTCGACCCCGCGCAGCGGGAGGTGGCCGCGGGCCACCTGGACCGGCCCGGTGTTCCCGTGGCCCCCCGGCGGCAGTGGCCCACAGGTATGGACACCCTGGGCGTTCCCCTGTCGGGGCGGATCAAGGATGGCCTGCGTGCCGGGGAGGGCCGGGCGCTCGGCCGTCTCACCGACGTCGGCTGGGGAGGTGAACTGCGGCGGATCCTGGCCGTCGACGCACCCGACGCGCCGGTCGGCGACCGCGTGCTCCAGGGGATCGTCCGGGTGCTGGCCGCCTGGGGCTGGGAGCGCCGACCGGTCGGGGTGGTGGCCATGCCCTCACGCACCCGTCCGGCGATGATCACCGACCTGGCGGCACGGCTGGCAGACCTGGGGCGGCTCGCCCCCCTCGGGACACTGGGCTACCGCAGCGAGGCCGGTCCGGGGCCGCGGCGGCACAACAGCGCCCTGCGCCTGCAGCAGGTGTACGCGGAACTGGTCCTGGGGGAGGCGGTCGGCGAGCGGCTCAGCGCTCTGATGGAGCGCACGCCCGGGCCGGTGCTGCTGGTCGACGACCACACCGACACCGGGTGGAGCCTGGCGGTGGGTGCCGCGCTGCTGCGGCGCGCGGGGGCCCCGGAGGTGCTCCCGCTCACGTTGGCCACGACCGGCGGCTGAGGCGGACCCGTTTCCCGGCGGTCCCGCTCGGCCGTACTCCTGGGGCCGGGGAACCGTGCCCGGGTGCGGACCGCTGCCGGGGCCGTGGCCTCTCCGGATCCGGGCCGGGCGTGACGCCGACCCCGGTATCCCTGCCCCTGCCCCGTGCCGAATCGCCCCCCGGTGCTGCGGAGCCCCGGTGAGGACGGAGCGGAGACCCGGCCTGGACCCGGCGCACGGTTCCGTCCGCAACGGGGCGCGGCGCCTGGGCGCGGTGCGCGACCCGGGCTCCGGGACGGCACGGGGACCCGCGTGAACGCGCCCCCCGGCCATCCGGCGGTCCGGTAGGCGTGCCCGGGACCCGCCAGCCCCGGTATCCCTGCTGCGGGCCGACAGGCCGTGGCTCCGACTACCTGATGCGCTGCCCCCGCGGAGCACCGCGGCGCACCGGCTGGTCCTCGCCCAGGTCGGGCCGGGCACCCGGCTGGTGCAGGGCACGCGCCGCGAGGTGGTGCCCCCGCCCCAGCGCCTCCTTGGGGTGGCGGCCGGCCAGCCACTCGGGCAGGAACCCGGCCACGAAGGCGTCGCCCGCGCCCACGGACCCCGGCCTGGGCTCGATGTCCTCGGCGGGGGCCCAGATGGCGCCCTCGCGCGTCTTGGACGCCCACAGGCCGCCGTCGGCACCGAGCTTGAGCACCACGTTGGGGTAGCGCGCCGTGAGGATCTTGGCGGCCGCCTCCGGGTCGTCCGTCCCCGACAGGACCGTGGCCTGACCCAGGTTGGCGAACAGTAGCCGCACCCCCTGGGTCCACTCCAGGAACTTGTCCGCGCCCGCGCGCTTCAGGGGCGCCTGCGATCCTGCGTCCACCGAGATGGACATACCGCTCTCGCGCGCCATGCGCAGCGCCACGCGCGCGGCCCGCCGGGAGTCGGGGTTGATCAGGGTGTAGCCCGACACGTGCAGGTGCGCGTCGGGGCCGAACACGTCGCGAGGCAGGTCCTCCGGCTGGAGCCGGGCATTGGCGCCCGGGTCGCTCAGCATCGTCCGGTCGCCCTTGTGGGTGATCATGACCACACACGTGCCGGTCGCCCGCTCGGGGTCCATGACCATGCGCGAGTCCAGCCCGTAGCCCATGAGCTCCATCTCGCGGGTACGGCCGGTGATGTCGGAGCCGCGGCGACCCACGAACGTGGTCTCCACGCCGCCCACGGCCAGCCACGAGGCGATGTTGGCCCCCGAACCGCCGCCGTACATGGTCACGGACGCGGGGGTGTCACTGCCGCGGGCCAGCGGGTGGAACGCCTGCGCGACGGCATCGGTCATGAGATCACCGATTACGACCACTCGTGTCATTTTCGCCAGCCACCACCGAGTTATGAGTATCCGTGCCCGCACGACGGTAACAGGTTAACTATCAGCGGCGTGTAACGAAGTGACAGCAGCGCGGCCACGCTCCGAAAAGGCCGGGCCTGGGCCGCGGCAGATCCGCCGGGCGGCGCGTCGGAACGGCGGTGCGCGGGCCCCGATCTCCCCTGGCGGCAGCCGATCGTCGTCTAGGCTCGTGGGCGTGCAGTCCTACCCGAACCACTGGGAAGCCGACGTCGTCCTGACCGACGGAGGCACCGCTCACCTGCGTCCCATCACCGCAGACGACGCCGACCTCCTGAGGGACTTCCACTCGCGGCTCTCTCCGGAGACGATCTACTACCGCTTCTTCGCGCCCTACCCGCGGCTGTCCGACCGCGACGTCGAGCGCTTCACCACCGTCGACTACGAGGACCGCGTGGCTTTGGTGGCCACGATCTCCGGCGTCCTCGTCGCCGTGGTGCGCTACGACAAGCTCGCCCCCGACGAGGCCGAGGTCGCCTTCGTCGTCGAGGACGCCCAGCAGGGCCGCGGGCTCGCCTCGGTCCTGCTGGAGCACATCGGCGCCGCCGCGCGTGAACGCGGCGTGCGCCGGTTCATCGCCGACGTCCTGCCGGAGAACCGCAGGATGATCAACGTCTTCCGCGAGGCCGGGTACACCGCCCAGCAGACCTTCGACGAGGGCGTCATCCGGCTCACCCTCGACCTCCAGCCCACGGACGACGTCAAGGAGGTCATGCGCGCCCGGGAGCAGCGCGCCGAGTCGCGCTCGATCGCCCGCCTGCTCTTCCCCTCCTCTGTCGCGGTGATCGGTGCCAGCCGCACCGCGCACACCATCGGCCAGACCGCGCTGCGCAACCTGCTCGGCGGCGAGTTCCAGGGACCGGTCTACCCGGTCCACCCCGAGGCCAAGGCGGTCGTGGGCGTGCGTGCCTACCCCTCCGTGCTCGACATCCCCGACCAGGTCGACCTCGCCGTGGTCGCGGTGCGGGCCGAGGCGGTCTCCGAGGTTGTCGAACAGTGCGCGGACAAGGGCGTGCACGGCCTCATCGTGGTCAGCTCAGGGTTCGGTGAGGTGGGGCCCGAGGGCCGCGCCCGCCAGGACGAACTGGTGCGCACCGCGCGCGCGGCGGGCATGCGCGTGGTCGGCCCCAACTGCTTGGGGATCGCCAACAGCGACCCGGCCGTCTCCCTCAACGCCACCCTGTCCCCGGAGATGCCCTCGCGCGGCCCCATCGGGTTCTTCTCCCAGTCGGGCGCCCTCGGCCGCGCCATCCTCCAGCGCGTCGACGAGCGGGGGATGGGTCTGACCACGTTCGTCTCCGCGGGCAACCGCGCCGACGTGTCCGGCAACGACCTGATGCAGTACTGGCAGGAGGACCCCGCCACCGAGGTGGTCCTCCAGTACCTGGAGTCCCTGGGCAACCCCCGCAAGTTCACCCGGCTCGCCCGCCGCCTCGCCAAGCAGAAGCCGGTGGTGGCGGTACGCAGCGGAGGGTCGGCGCAGGCCACCCCCACCGGGCACGCCGCGGGCGGGCTCTCGCTGCCCGACTACGCGGTCACCTCGCTCTTCCAGCAGGCGGGCGTGGTGCGGGTCGACGACATCACGCAGATGTTCGACGCCGCCCAGGTGTTCGCCTACCAGCCCCTGCCCGAGGGGCCGCGGATCGGGATCATCGGTAACTCGGACTCACTGGAGCTGCTGGTCAAGGACGCCGCGATCCGCCAGGGGCTCAAGCCGCACGATCCGGTCAACCTGGGGCCCGAGGCCACCGCCGACGACTTCGACGCCGCGCTCGCGGCCGCCCTGGCCGACGACGACGTGCACTCGGTCGTGGTCGTGTTCGTGCCCGCCCTCCAGCCCATCGGCGACGATGTCGCCCGCGTGCTGCGCGCCCGCTCCCTGGGATCGGACAAGCCGGTCGTCACCACCTACCTGGCGCGCCAGGGGATCCCCGAGGAGCTGCGCGTGGTCGGGGAGACGGGTGAGACCCTGCGCGGATCGGTCCCCTCCTACCCGGCGCCCGAGGACGCGGTGCGCGCTCTCGCCCACGCCACCCGGTACGCGATCTGGCGCGACCGCAAGCCCGGGCGGCACCCCGAGCTGCCCGACATCGACGGGGCCCGGGCGAGGGCCGTCGTCACGCGGATCCTGCGGCAGTCGGAGAGCACCGCGCGCGAGGTCGCCTGGTTCGGCGGGGAACGGCGCTACGACGAGGAGACGGCGGTCTCCGGGGAGGACGCCCGCGAGCTGCTGGCCTGCTACGGCATCGACGCCTACCCCGACCTCGCCGTCACCTCGGCGGAGGAGGCCGTCCGGGTCGCCGGGGAGCTCGGCTACCCCGTGGTGGTCAAGGCCGACGCCCCCGACCTGCGGGTCCGTGCCGGGGGCACCTTCGTCCGTGCCGACCTGCGTACCCCCGAGGACGTCCGTAGCGCCTACCTGTCCCTCAGCGACCGCTTCGGCGGCGAGGCAGGTCTGGTCGTGCAGCGGATGGCGGCCCCCGGCGTGCCGACGGTGATCCGCGCGGGTGACAACAAGTCCTTCGGATCGGTGGTCTCCTTCGGCCTGGCGGACGTGACCGCCGAACTGCTCGACGACCGCTCCTTCCGCCTGGCACCGCTCACCGACATGGACGCCGCCGACCTCATCCACGCGGTCCGTGCGGCACCCCTGCTGTTCGGGCTGCCCGCGGGGGCGACCTCGCTCGCCGAACAGCCCAACGTGGAGGCTCTGGAGGAGCTGCTCATCCGGGTCTCCCGCCTGGCGGAGGCCTTCCCCGAGATCGGCTACGTGGACTTGGACCCCGTGCTGGTCAACGCCACCGGTGCGCACGTCCTGGGGGCGCGCATGTGGCTGCGCGAGGCGCCCGACGTGCGGCCGGACTCCGGTCCGCGGCGGCTGCGCGGGGTGACCTACTGAACAGGGGGCGGTGCCGGGCGGCCGCGGCCTTTCCGGTCGCGGAGTGCCGCACGGAGAGGGCAGGATAGGGGTATGAGGAAATCACGTGCCGTGTCCACGGACTGGCGGCTGGAGATCGAGCGCAGCGGGTACTATCCCGCGCTGGTGATCGACGCCGTAGCCACGACCCTGGGAAGCGAGGGCGTCAAGGCGTTCATCGTGCACCACGAGGCGACCTTCGACCCGGCCATGGAGATGCGTCGGCACATCACCGTGATGCTGCTGACCGAGACGCGGCTGGTGGTCTGCCACACCGACGAGCACCCGCCCACCGAGCCGGGCGGTGTCTCGCACGCCTCGACCACGACCGACAGCATCCAGATCGACAACGTCCAGTCGGTCGCCCTCACCCGCGTGGTCCCCAACCCGGCCCAGTACACGCCGGGCGGCCTGCCCAGCGAGCTGGTACTGAGCGTGAACCTGTCTGCCAACTGGGGCGCTGTGGCGCACGTGGACCTGGAACCGGCGGCGTGCGCCGACGAGACCTGTGAACTCGACCACGGGTACACCGGTGCGATCACCGCCGAACCCCTGACGCTTCGGGTGAGCGAGGCGGCCGACGGCGCCGACGCGGTGGCGGCGATGATGCACTTCGCCGACGCTCTGTCGGCGGTCACCGCACGGTACTGACGCGGGGGCGACGGCACCGGTGAGTTCGACGAAACACGGGCGTGACAGGGACTTAACGAACGCGGTGTGAACAGGTGTGGTGCCTTAACAATCCGGCCCTCTAGAGTTGAACCGGATCCACGTACACCGCTACACGTGAAGACGTGCCCGCCGCCGACCGGGCGCGTGCCCGCCGTCCCCCGGGACGCGCGCGTTCACACGGAGAAAGGCCTCACTGCGATGACGCAGCACACGTCGCCGGTCCCCACGGTCGACACGCCCCTGGTACGTCTGGCCGTCGACCGCGGCATAGCCACGGTCACCCTCGACTCCCCAGGCAACCGCAACGCCCTGTCGGCGCGGCTGCGCTCGCAGCTGTCCGAGGCCCTGGCCCAGGCCATGGCCGACGACAGCGTCCGCGGTGTGGTCCTCACCGGAACCGGGTCGGTCTTCTGCGCAGGCGCGGACTTGAAGGAGGCGGGGGCGGCCCTGCGGGGGGAGCCGGTGGCACCGGCACCGGGGATGCCCGAGCTCTTCGAGCAGATCATGGGCGCCCCCAAGCCCGTCGTCGTCGCCCTCAACGGGGCCGCCCGCGCCGGCGGGATCGGCCTGGTGGCCGCCGCCGACATCGCCCTGGCACCCAAGAGCGCCACGTTCGCCTTCACCGAGGTGCGTCTGGGCCTGGTCCCCGCGATCATCTCCGTTCCCGTGGCCGCGAGGATGCACTCGCGCCAGCTCAGCCGCTACTTCCTCACCGGGGAACTGTTCGACGCCACCGCCGCCGCCAAGTCCGGGCTGATCACGCAGGCAGTCCCGGACCGGGAGATGGCGCACGCGCTGGACGCGGTCCTCGAAGGGCTGCGGGGGGCGGCCCCGCGCGCGCTGTCGCGGACCAAGGAACTCCTGGGGGAGCTGGGGGCCGGTGCGATCGCCGGGCCCGAACAGCGGTCGGAGGCGCTCGGCCGGATGGGGGAGCTGTCGGCGGAGTTCTTCGCGAGCGCCGACGCCGAGGAGGGCCGTGCCGCCTTCTTCGACAAGCGCCAGCCCCGCTGGGTGCCCTGACCGCGGGCAAGGGTCCGGTGTTCCCGGAGACGTTCTCCCGGGAACATCACACCACCCGATGTCGGATCCACACCGCCCGCAAGGGACGGCCTCCGGCCGCGGCCCTTCCTCTTCCCCGACCCCCCTTTCCCCGGTGCTCGGCGTGTGTTCGCGCACCTTTCGGCGACACGCCACAATGGGGGGGTGAGCTACTCCGGAGATACCAGGGTCGGTGGCCCCGCCGACCTGCGCCAACTTCCGCATCTGACGATCGCCAAACTGGCCGTGGGCCCCATGGACAACAATGCCTACCTGCTGCGCTGCCGGGCCACGGGGGAGGGTGTGCTGATCGACGCGGCCGCTGAGCCCGACCGCATCCTCGAACTCATCGGTGAGCGCGGGCTGGCCCGCGTGGTCACCACCCACCGCCACCGGGACCACTGGCAGGCCCTGGCCGAGGTCGTCGGCCAGACCGGGGCGCGCACGGTCGCCCACCCCGCCGACGGAGCGGAACTCCCCGTCTCTGTGGACGAGCCCGTCGAGCACGGCGGGCGCATCCCCGTGGGGGAGAGCGTCCTGACCGTGGTCCACCTGCGCGGCCACACCCCCGGATCCATCGCGCTGCGCTACGACGACCCCGACGGGCACACCCACCTGTTCACCGGAGACAGCCTCTTCCCCGGCGGGGTCGGCCGCACCTGGTCCGACGAGGACTTCCGCTCCCTGCTCGCCGACGTGTCCGAGCGCGTGTTCGGCGCGCTGGGCGACGACACCTGGATCTACCCAGGCCACGGAGCCGACACCACGCTGGCTGCGGAGCGCCCGAGCCTGCCGGAGTGGCGCGAGCGCGGCTGGTAGCCGCTCAGGCACCGAAACAGCAGAAGCCGACCGGGCCGAGGTGGAGGGCCACCGCCTCGGCCACCGGGACCCCGCTGACGAGCGTGCGGTGGAACCGGACCATGGCCGCCTCGACCGCGGCGTCCCCCACCGGGACGGGGCTGGCGACCACCGTGCGCACACCCCGGGCGTGCAGTGCGCCCACGAAGCCCGACGGTGCCCCGGTCACGGCGGTGAACCCCTGCCCCGTCCAGCACGCGGAGAGCGTCACCAATGAGGGCGCCCGGGTGAGCCCGGCCAGGTCGCGGGCGAGCAGGGGCTCTTCGCCCAGCCCGACCGAGGCGAGCATGGGGGCGCGGCGCGGCACGTGGCCGTGCCCGGCCAGGTGTACCGAGTCGGCCTCGGCGGCCTCCTCCAGCACGCGGCCCCATCGCGCCTGCCCGCCGCTGAGCACCCGCGCGCCGGGGTACAGGCGTGCGAGTGCGGCGACCTCGCGCCGGGCCCCCTCCGGTTCCGGGGCGGCCACCAGTAGCGTCCGGCCGACGGGCGTGTCGGGGGCGTCGGCGCGCTCCACCCAGGAGCGCGCCGTGGACACGAGGTGGACGGGCCGCCCGCGCAGGGCGGGCAGCATCCCCCACGGGGGATCACCGAAACACGGCTCCGCGGCCACCGCGAGCGGCCGGTCGCCCACCAGCGGCAGGACGGGGCCCAGCAGGATCCGGGCGGCCTCGGCCGCCGCAGCGCGGACCCGCGGGGACCCTGCGCGGTCCCCGGCGAGGACGTGGACCAGCCGGGCGATCGCCCGGACGGCACCGGTGAGCGGCCCCAAGGGGCGGGAGTGGACCCGTCCCCCGGCCGCGACCAGTGCCACGGCGGTGCCGTCGGCGGCGGTGAAGTGCACGAACCCCCGGTCCGGCCCCAAGCGGTCCAGGAGCCTGTCGCAGATCCGGTCCCGCGGCACCGGGTCCGGGTGCCTTCCCTCCGCGTGCCAGGCGCGCCACCGGGCCGCCTCCCAGGCCAGGGCGCGGGATGCGCTGCCCGGCCCCCGGCCCCCGGCTAGCCCGGCGCGGTAGTCGCCCGCTAGCGCGGAGAGCGCGGGAGTGGCGGGTTCGTGCGGTCCGGGCAGGTGTCCCCGCGCCCATGTGCGGGTCAGTTCCGCCCATTCCAGTGCGTCACGGGGGCGCCCCGACGCCAGGGAGCCCTCCAGACCGGCACGGACCACGTGGGGATCGTGAGCGGCCCCGTCCAGCCAGGGGCCCGGGGCCCTGCGCGCACCGCGCTCCAGGGCGTCCAGGGCGCGGTGGGCGGGGGTGGGCGCCTCGGGTGCGGGGGCGGCGAGCGGGAGGCGCACTGCGAGGCGGTCCCGGGCCCGGGCGGCCGGGGTCCGCTGCCGGGCCGGGCGCAGGGCGAGGTGTTCGAGCCTGGCCGCAAGCCGGTACCACAGCGAGCCGGGGCCGAACACGGCCCGGACCTGGCGGGTCAGTTCGGCCGTACGTGCGCGGTCCCCCTCCAGCAGGCGCAGTTTGGCCTCCACCAGGAGGGCGCCGGCCGTGGCCGAGCCCGGTTCCGTGCGAGGGCCGTCGTCGAGGGCCGTCGCGGCCTCCTCCACGAGCCCCTCCGCCAGGAACGCCTCGGCCAGGTCCACGTGCAGGGCCTCCCGGCGCCCGGCCGGCAGATGGGGCAGGAGTCCGAGGAAGGTGTCGATCGCGGTGGGCGCATCGCCCCGGTACAGGGCGAGGCAGCCACGGTTCTGCCGGGTGACCAGGCCCAGCATGCGCAGTCCGCGCTCACGGGTGAGGGCGTGGGCCCGGGCCAGGTGGTCCTCGGCCTGGGGGAAGCGGCCGCACATCGTCTGCGCCAGCCCGAGGTTGGCCAGGACCCCGGGAAGGACCGGGGCCGCCTCGGCGACGGGATGGCCGCGCATGCGGTGGCGGATGTCGTCGAGCAGGTCGGCGGTGGTCTCGAACCGTCCGGCGCGAGCCAGGAGGACGCCGTGTCTGACCTGTGACAGCATCCGGTGGCCGGACCGTGGGGCCGCGCTGTGCACGGGTCCGGTCCGCAAGGGGGCGCTGCGCAACTGGGAGGACACCTACGGCCGCCTCTCGTCGGGGGCTCGGTTTCGCCAGACCAGTGATAACAGTGCGGGCGTGCTGACGGCAGTGCCCGGCACCGGTCCGCTCGCACCTTCGGGGGAGAAAGGCGGATGAAAGCGGGCGAAGAAGGGTGTCCGGTGGCGGGTTCCCGTGCCGACCGAACCCGGGGTTGGGGCCGACCCGTTCTGTGACCGTTGGGAAGGTTCCATCGGTCGGCGCCGTGTCAGACCGTGAACCACCCCGTCACCACGGGGCGGCGGCCCGTCCGTTGCACCGCGATGCTGAGCGGACCGCGCTCCAGGCCCTCCACGGAGAAGGTGCCGTCGGCCCCCACCCGCACACGCACCACGGAACCGGGTCGGCGTACCTCCAGCCCGGCGTGTGTGAAGTCTCCGCCGACCAGACCGGAGAGGGAGCGGTGCGGTCCTTGCGCGCGGACCCGCAGGTCCAGGGACAGCCCGTCGCGGTCGAACCGCAGGGTCGTGCGGTGTCCGTCGCCGGGGTCGCGCGAGGGTTCCGCCGCGGGCGCGGCCTCGGCGGTCAGCACGGCCAGGTCGGCTCTGTCGTCGCGGCGGTCGAAGGCGGCCAGCGCGGCGGCGCGCCCGGCCATCGCACCGTCGTCGCGTCCGCTCACGGGCTCTCCTCAAGGATGCGGCGGAGTCGGCGGATCATACGGCGCCTTTGGTTGGCGGCCGTGGCCGAGGTGGGGCCGTCCCGGCCGCTGTGGGAGAGGCCGAGATAGTCCAGGGCGGCGCTCCGGTCGCGCGGGTCGGTCAGGCGCCCGACCGCCCGGTGCAGTTCCTCGCGTTCCTCCCGGTCCAGGACGTGGCTCTCGGGGTCGGGGAGGCGGCCGGGGTCCGCGAGAGAGAGCGAGTGGGGGTCGACGGGGCTGTGGCGGGCCGCCTGCCTGCGCTGTCGGCCGCACACGTCGTTGGTGACGCGGCGGAGCCAGGAGCGGAGGCTCTCGGGTGAGCGCAGCCGGGGCAGTTGCTGGTTGAGGGTGAGCCAGACCGTCTGGACGGCGTCCTCGCGGTCGGCGGCCGACAGGCGGTGGGAACGGGCGATCGCGTTCACCATGGGCAGGTGGCGGTCGACGATGCCCTCCCAGGCGCGGGGGTCGCCGCGGCGCGCACCGTGGACGAGGTCGCTGTCGGAGAGCTCGGCGGGAGGTGTCGGCGACCCTGGTGGAACCGGAAACCGGGAGCCGGTCCCACCTCGGGGCATGCGGGAAAGTACGGTTCTCCGTGAGGGAGAAGGGCTGTTCGCTTCCTCGTATGACTGGTCTGGCACCGCGGGCCCCCACTATGATCGGACTTCCTGTCCGTTCCGGGACCACGCTAGTCTCTGGACGTCTCGAATATGGCGGAAACACTGCACAAAGCGGTGTGACCAGTGGTCACCGGGGTGCCTTTAGGGCACAATGGCCGAAGGTATCCAGGCGGGTCTGCAACCTTCTCGTGGTACGAGAGCGTCGGGGAAGCGCACTCGTTCGTATCAGGAGGTTCGGTGTCCGCTCGTGGCGTCTTGTACGTCCACTCAGCGCCCGCGGCGCTGTGCCCGCATGTCGAGTGGGCGGTCGCGGGTGTCGTTGGAGTACCCGTGAAACTCGACTGGGTCGCCCAGCCGGCGGCCCCCGGCCACCACCGCGCCGAGCTGAACTGGCAGGGCAGGCCGGGCACCGCCGGGGAGATGGCCTCGGCGCTGAACTCGTGGCAGCGCCTGCGCTTCGAGGTGACCGAGGAGGCCTCACCCGGATGCGACGGGGCGCGCTACAGCTACACCCCGTCCCTGGGCATCTTCACCGCCATCACCAGCGCCGCGGGCGAGGTACTCGTCCCCGAGGGGCGCCTGCGCGCCGCAGTGGCGCGCGCGGCTGCCGGCGGTACGGACCTGGCCTCGGAGGTCGAACTCCTCACCGGCCGCTCCTGGGACGAGGAGCTGGAGCCGTTCCGGTATGCGGGCGACGGCGCCCCCGTCCGCTGGCTGCACGCCGCTGGCTGACCGCCGCCCTCGGAGCAACGGGCCCTACCCGAAGAGCCAGGCGGCGACCGCCCGGCCGGTGGCCGGGTCGGCCGCACCGATCAGCCCGGTGTGCTCGTAGCCTCCCCGGTAGGGGAAACCGGTGCCGTCCAGGCGGGTGAGCAGGCCCCCCACCTCCTCCAGGAGCAGTGCCGGGGCGGCCACGTCCCAGTCGCGCACCGGCACGTCCTTGACGAACAGGTGGGCCGTGCCCTCGGCGACGCGGCACAGCTTCAGGGAGATGCTCCCGCTTTCCAGATAGCCCCGGTAGCCGAAGTGCTCATAGACCTCGCGGGCGATCCCGTGCGGTTCGGGGGTGTTGTCGGTGAGCACGCCCGCTCCGGGTGGCGCGGGATCGCACACCGGAAGGGGCCGCGCGTTGCGCAGTGCGCCCTTGCCCCGCACGGCCGTGTACAGCTCGTCGGTCTCGGGGGCGTAGACCGCCGCCGCCTCCGGTCGGCCGTCGGTGACCAGGGCGGCCTGGGTGACGTAGCCCGGGAAGCCGTGCGCGTAACTGGCGGTCCCGTCGATGGGGTCGATCAGCCAGTAGCGTGAGGGCCGCTCCCGCTCCAGCGACTCCGGGTCCTCCTCGCTGACCACGGAGACCGCCGCGTCGATCGCGGTCAGGCGCTCGGCGAGCGCCCGGTGGGCCAGGGAGTCGGCCCGCGCCTTGAACTGGCCGCCCTCCCACACGCCCTCGCGCGCGGCGGCGTCCGAGCGCCACCGCCGCAGCAGGGCACCGACCTCGCGGACGGCGGCGGCCATCGCGCCGGGCAGGTCCTCGGGTGTGCTCATTGGATCCCCGCCCGGACGGCGGCGTCCGCCGCGGTGATGGGGGAGGTGCCCGCGGGGGCGGGGGACAGGCCGTGGGAGGTGAACTCCTCCTCGCTGATGAACTCGTCCGCCCACCGCCGGACCAGGGCCACGCCCTCGTGCCAGTCGTCGGTCAGCCGGGGGCCGCCGTGCAGCGCCTGGCGCAGCAGCCCGGCCACCTCGTCGACCCCGGAAGCGCCGGTCAGCGCGGTGGTCGAGGAGAAGCGCGGGTTGATCTCGAAGATCCGGGGACGGCCCTCGGAGTCCAGGCACAGTTGCACGTTGAACGGGCCGTCGGCGCGCAGGGCTTGCTGCACCCTACGGCAGACGGCGGCGACCTCGGGGACGCGCCGGGTCACCGCGTACCGGGTGACGCCCTCCTTCAGGACGACCTCCTTGGGCACCACGGCCTGGACCTCGCCGTCGCGCCACACCACCACCGACACCGTGTACTCGGGGCCGGCGATCCGTTCCTGGACGATGAGGTCGTCGGCCGCGTAGCCGCTCTCGGAGAGTACACGCGACACCTCCTCGGGGGAGTGGGCGACCGCCACACCGCGGCTGCCCCGGCCGGTGCGCGGCTTGACGACGAACCCGCCGGGGGAGGCCGCGGCACCTGAGGGCCACTCCTCGGCCGACCAGGTGCGGGGCACCCCGATCCCCGCCTCGTCCAGGCGCCGCATCAGGACGGCCTTGTCCAGACAGGTGCGCACGAACTCCGGCCGCGGCAGGAGCACGCACACCCCGTCCTCGGCCAGAGCCGCGATGGGCACCAGTTCCTCGTCCACGAGCGGCACGACCGCCACCGCTCCCTCCCGCGCGCACAGGTCGCGCATGCGGGGCAGGAAGGCGTCGCTGGCGCCGCCGGGCACCAGGTACCCGCGGTCCGACAGGTACAGTCCGGGGGCGGCGGGGTCCATGTCGGTGGCCACCACCCGGAAGCCCGATCCGCGCAGGTGGAGGATGGTGCCGGGGGTCGGTGCCGACCCGGCCGTGGTCACCACGACCGTCGGCTTCGCCGGCGACTGCTCTGGCATGGCCGTTTCCTTCCACGAGGACGGGGGCGCCTCCCCCGGTGTTCAGGCTGAGAGTAAGGGGCCGCGCGGCCCTCATGGTGTCGAACGGTCGAATTGGCCGGAATCGGTTGCTAAGTGAACCTTCCGGCGTCTTGAGCGTGCTCCGCTGCCGTCCGGTTCCGGGGTGGGCGGCAGCGGAGCACCGGTCCCTAGTGCTGTTCGTAGACCGGGGTGATCACGGCGCGCGCGATGGCCTTGAAGAACAGGTTGAAGCCCATGAAGGCGGGGGTGCTCGACTCGTCCACGGGCAGGCTCGGCACGCTCACCGCGTGGACGGCGAACATGTACCGGTGGGGCCCGTGCCCGGCGGGCGGGGCCGCGCCGACGTAGCGGTTGCCCCCGGCGTCGGCGCGCAGCGTGACGGCCGACTCCGGGAGGCCGGAGCCGTCGCCGGCGCCGGTCGCCAGTTCGGTCACGTCGGCGGGGATGTTGACCACCGACCAGTGCCAGAACCCGCTCGCGGTGGGTGCGTCGGGGTCGAAGCAGCTCACGGTGAAGCTCCGCGTCTGCTCAGGGAAGCCGCTCCAGGACAGGTGTGGCGAGACGTCCTCGCCCCCGGCACCCAGGATCCCGCTCACCTGGGGCTTGGCGAGGGTCTGGCCGTCGGCCACGTCAGCACTGGTCAGCGTGAACGACGGCAGTTGGGGCAGAAAGTCGTAGGGGGAGGGTGGCTTGGCCACGGAAGAGGCCTCCTTCGGTCGGGTGGACGTGCGTTCGGTGCCCGTCGCCCGAGGGTTCTCGGTCGCGGTGGGCACTGACGAAGATACGCGTTCGCCCCGCTTCCGTGGAGCCGAAGGGGCGGCGCGCCCCGACCGGGTTCGGAGTGTCCCCCCGCGGACGCTCCGCGGCGGGGCCGCCGCCGTGTCCGGTGTTCCCGGCGCGCTCGGGCGCCGGGAACACGGGTGTTCAGTGGTTGGGGTTCGCGGAGCTGACGTCGGCCAGCGCGGAGTGCTCGTCCACGGCCCGGGCCAGGTCGCCGATCGAGATGATCCCCACGATGTCGTCGCCGTCGGTCACCGGCAGGCGGCGCACGGCCTGGGAGCGCATCAGGTCCACGGCCTCGGAGACCCGGCACTGCGGCGGCACGGTGCTGACGTGCTCGGTGCAGGTGGCGCCCGCGGTCTGGGTGTCGGGGTCGCCACCGGTGGCCAGGCAGCGCATGATGATGTCCCGGTCGGTGAGGATTCCGAACAGCGAGCCCTGGCTGTCGGTGACGATCACGTCGCCGACGTCGCCGTCCCGCATGATCTGGGACGCCTCGCGCAGGGTCGTGTCCTTGCCGGTGGTGCGGGCGGGGCTGGTCATCAGGTCAGAGATGGAGATTGCCATGATTCCTCCCTTTTGTCCTCTTGTGTCCTCCCATGCTCCCCTAGCCGCTCTCTGCCCGGATCAAACCTGGTGTCGGCGTCAGTCGATCGGCAGACCGGTGTAGTTCTCCGCCAGTTCGCCCGCGGCGAAGGCCGAAGCGGTGATCCGCTCCAGTTGCGACAGCTGCAACCGCGTCTCGAACCCCGACTGCCCTGGGTCGGTGTGCAGGGTGGTGGTCATGAAGTAGGAGAAGTGCTCGGCGCGCCACACCCGCTTCAGGCAGGTGTCGGAGTAGGCCTCCAGCAGCTCCGCCGAACCCGTGGTGTGCAGGCGGGTGAAGGCCCGCGCCAGCATGGTCACGTCCGAGGCGGCCAGGTTCAGCCCCTTCGCGCCCGTGGGCGGCACGATGTGTGCCGAGTCGCCCGCCAGGAACAGGCGGCCGTGGCGCATCGGCTCGGTCACCGAACTGCGCATCGGCAGTACCGCCTTGGAGGTGATCGGCCCCCGGTTGAGCCGCCACGAGGCGTCCGCGCCCAGGCGGTGGTCCAGCTCGTCCCAGATCCGCTCGTCCGACCAGTTCCCGGGCTCCTCCCCGTTGGGCACCTGGAGGTAGAGGCGGCTCACGGTCGGTGTGCGCATGCTCGCCAGGGCGAAGCCGCGCTCGGAGTGCGCGTAGATCAGCTCCTCGTAGGCGGGCGCGGCGTCGGCCAGAATGCCCAGCCAGGAGTAGGGGTAGGTCCGCTCGAACGTGCGGCTCGCCCCCTCGGGGACCGCCGTGCGCGCCACCCCGTGGAAGCCGTCGCAGCCCACCACGTAGTCGGCGGTCAGGGTCCGCTCCTCGCCCCCGTGGGTGTAGCGCACTGCGCACAGGTCGGCGTCGAAGCCCTCCACCGCGTGCACGGGTGCCTCGAACAGCATCGGCAGGCCGCTCTCCAGGCGCAGGGCGATGAGGTCCTTGACCACCTCGGTCTGGGCGTAGACCCACACCCGCCGCCCGCCCGTCAGGGACGGGAAGTCCACGCGGTGGCGCCGCCCGGCGAAACCCAGTTCGATCCCCTCGTGCGGGATGCCCTCGGCTTCGAGCCGCGCGGCCGCACCCGCCTCGCGCAGGGCGTCCACCGTGCCCTGCTCCAGGATCCCGGCGCGCTGGCGCTGCTCCACGTAGGCGCGGTCCCGGCTCTCCAGGACGGCGCAGTCGATACCGGAGCGCTCCAGGAGCCGGGCCAGGAGCAGCCCGGCCGGGCCCGCCCCGATGACGGCGACGGTCGTGTGCTGGGGAACGGTCATGGTTCAGTCCTTGAGGTCGGTGAGTACGCGCTGGGCGATGGCGAAGGCGGAGTTGGCGGCGGGCACACCGCAGTAGATCGCCGAGTGCAGGACCACCTCGGCGATCTCGTCGTCGGTCAGGCCGTTGTTGACCGCGGCCCTGACGTGCATGGCGAACTCGTCGTGGTGCCCGAGCGCGATCATGGCGGTCAGGGTGATGCAGCTTCGGGTGCGCCGGTCCAGGCCCGGGCTGGTCCAGACCTCCCCCCAGGCGTAGCGGGTGATGAAGTCCTGGAAGCGGGCGGTGAAGGGCGTGGTGCGCGCGATCGCCCGGTCCACGTGGGCGTCGCCGAGTACCGCCCGCCGCACCCCCATCCCGGCCGCGTGCCGCGCCCCGTCGGTGCCGGGTGAGAGGTGGCCCAGCAGCGCGGCGGTGACCTCCTCGGGCCGGTCGGCCTGCGCCAGGTGGCCCGCGCCGGGGATCTCGGTGAGCGCCGCCCCCGGGATGCCGTCGGCGAGTTCGCGCCCGTGGGAGGGCGGGGTGGGCGCGTCCTCGCGGCCCGAGACCACGAGGGTGGGGGCGCTGATCCGGCCCAGATCGCCGCGCAGGTCGTAGGAGGCCAGGGCGTCGCAGCACGCGGCGTATCCCTCGGGGGCGGTCGCGGCCAGGTCGGCCAGCAGCGCCTCGCCCACCGGGCCGTCGGCGGTGCCGGGGTCGGCGAACCAGCGGCCCGGCGCCCCCTCGACTAGGGCGGCCAGGCCCTGGCCGCGTACCTGTTCGGCCCGCTCCCGCCACGCGTCGGGCCGGCCGAAGCGGGCGGAGGAGCAGACCAGGGCCAGTGACGCCACCCGGTCGGGGTGGTGCGCCGCCAGGTGGGCGCCGATCGCCCCGCCCAGGGACACCCCCGCGTAGTGGAATCTCTCCCAGCCCTGGGCGTCGGCCAGGTCCAGGACGAGCCGTGCCAGGTCGGCGACGGTGGCCCCGGCCGCGGCGGCACCGGCGGGGGAGCCGCCGTGTCCGGGCAGGTCGTAGCGGAGCACGCGGTGGTCGCGGGCCAGAGCGCGCAGCTGCGGGTCCCACACGGACAGGGAGGTGCCCAGGGAGGGGCCGAGGATCAGCGGGGCGGCGGCCTCGGGGCCGTCGAGGCGGTGGTGGAGCTCGGTCATGGCGGTCCTTCGTCCAGTGCTCGGGGTGGGCGGTGTGCGCAGGGGACGGCCGTCACCGGTCCCGGGGCCCCTCGGGTGCGAGGGCGCGGTCGACCAGCGCGGGGGCCGAACCCAGGTAGGCGGCCGGGTCGGTGAGCCCGTCCAGGTCCCCCCGGGACAGCTCCGACAGCTCCGGCAGGCGGCTCAGCGCCTCGGCGAGGGGGAGCCCCTCCTCGGCGGCGTCCCGTGAGGCCTCGGCGAGTAGTTCCTTGGCCCGGCCGCGCCCCACCACCGGGGACAGCGCGGAGGTGATCCGCTCGGCGGTGACGCGACCGCCGGTCAGCGCCAGGTTGCGGGCCATCCGCTCGGGGTCCACCCGTAGGCCCGCCGTGAGTTCGGCGGCCTCACGCGCGGCCCCGCCCGCCACGCGCAGCGCTTCGCGCAGGGTCTGCCACTCGGCGTGCCAGGCCCCCGCGGGACGCTCGTCCTCGCAGGCCAGCGCGGACAGTAGTACCGAGGCCAGCGCGGGCAGGCGGCGGGCGGCGGCTGCGATGAGCGTGGCCCGCACCGGGTTGGACTTGTGCGGCATCGCCGAGGAGCCGCCGCCCGAGCCCTCGGCGACCTCGCCGATCTCGGTGCGCGAGAGCACCAGCACGTCGGCGGCGACCTTGCCGAGGGCCCCGGCCGTGAAGGCCAGCGCCGTCCCCAGGTCGGCGACCGGGGCACGCAGCACGTGCCAGGGCAGCCGGGGCTCGGCCAGGCCGGTCCGGCGGGCGTAGGCGGTGAGCAGCATCGGCCCGGTTCCGGGGTCCCCGTCGGCGTACTCGACGAAGGCCGCCATGGTCCCGGCCGCGCCGCCGAGCTGGACGGGGAGCGTGGCACGGGCCGCGGCGAGGCGGCGCTCGGCGGCGGCGGCCAGCGAGCGCCAGCCCGCGGCCTTGAGCCCGAACGTCGTCGGTACGGCCTGCTGGGTCAGGGTGCGCCCCGCCATCGGGGTGGCGCGGTGCCGCGCGGCCAGGTCGGCCAGGGCGCGGACGGTGGAGGCCAGGTCTGCCAGGACCGGTTCCAGGGCACGCTTGGCCACCAGCATCGCCGCGGTGTCCATGATGTCCTGGCTGGTCGCCCCCCGGTGGACGTAGGGCGCGTGCTCGGCGGCCACCGCCGCCGTCAGGTCGGCGACCAGCGGGATGACGGGGTTGCCGCCGCCCCGGGCGCGCAGTGCCAGATCGCGTGCGTCGAAGCGGGCGGGGTCGGCGGCTTCGGCCACCGCCCGCGCGGCCTCACCGGGGGCCAGACCCAGGTCGGCCTGGGCCAGGGTGAGGGCGGCCTCCGCCTCCAGCAGCGCCGCGAGGAACGCGGTGTCGCCGGTGGCGGCCTCGACGGCCGAACCGGCCCGCCCGGGGTCGAGCAGGCCGGTGTCGAGTGCGTCGGCGGCGGGCGCGTCCGGGCTCACGCCGTCTCCAGGAAGACGGTCTCCCCCTCGCCCTGGAGGCGGATGTCGAACCGGTAGGTGCGGTGGGCCCCGGGCACCGGTTCGGCGATCAGGGTGGCGCGCCGCTGCTCGGGCAGGGAGGACAGCAGCGCGTCGGCGGGGTCGTCGGCCAGGTAGGCGCGGGTGTGCAGGTGGTGCATCAGGCCGCGGGCGAAGACCGCCAGGCACACGTAGGGCACGCCCCCGGGCGGCAGCGTGTGCACCGCCCACTGGCCGTCGGCGTCGGTGGAGATCCGTCCGAAACCGGTGAAGTCCACGCCGTTGCGGCCGGCGCCCTGCCCGGTCACGGGGTCGCGGCGCATCGAACCGGGTGCTCCGGTGCGCGAGCCGTCCGGTCCGGGCTGCCAGATCTCCACGAAGGCGTCCGGCACCGGGTCGCCCGCGCCGTCGAGGACGCGGCCGCGCAGCGTGAGCGTGTCGGGGTGGTGGGCGGGCGCCAGGTCGCCGCCTTCGGGGAAGGGCAGGGCGTAGCCGAAGAACGGCCCGACGGTGTGCGAGGGCGTCGGCGGGAGCTCGTAGGAGTAGGTCATCGATGGCCCTCTTCCTCGTCCTCGAACCACGTGGCGGCCGGACCGTCCAGGACGATGTCCCAGCGGTAGCCCAGCGACCACTCGGGTACGGACAGGTCGTGGTCGTAGGTGGCGACCAGGCGGTCGCGGGCGCTCTGCTCCGTCACCGCCTGGAGGATCGGGTCGAACGGGAACAGCGGGTCGCCGGGGAAGTACATCTGGGTCACCAGGCGCTGGGTGAACGCCTCGCCGAACAGCGAGAAGTGGATGTGGGCGGGACGCCAGGCGTTGGTGTGGTTGCGCCACGGGTAGGCACCCGGGCGGATCGTGGTGAAGGAGTAGCGGCCCTCGTCGTCGGTCAGGCAGCGGCCGAACCCGGTGAAGTTGGGGTCCAGCGGGGCGGGGTGCTGGTCGCGCTGGTGGGCGTAGCGGCCCGCGGCGTTGGCCTGCCAGAGCTCCACGAGCTGTCGGCGGACCGGCCGTCCCCGGCGGTCCAGGACGTGTCCGGCGACGGTGATCCGCTCACCCAGGGGCTCGCCGGTGTGGTGGCGGGTCAGGTCCTGGTCCAGGGGGCCGATGTCGGTGGTGCCGAACGCCGGCCCGCTCAGCTCGACCGCCTCGGGGTCGCGCAGCGGGATCGGCGGGTGCTTCGGGTGGCGCAGCGCGCTGCTGCGGTAGGGCGGGAAGTCGCGCGGCGGGTGGTGCTCGGTGGTGGCGGACGCCTGGGCCTTGGCCACCTCGGCGTCGATCCCGGACTGCGACAGGTCCGGCGGTAGTGCGCTCATCTGGGGTTCTCCGGAAGGTGCGGCTGGGACGTGGGGGCGGGCCCCGGGTGTCTGGCGTTCAGACGGCGGCCTCGGCGCGGACCTTGGCACCGGTCCTGGCGGCCACCTCGTCGGCGGTGGTGCCGGGGGCCAGCTCGACGAGTGCGAGGCCGTCGCCGGTGACGTCCAGGACGCACAGGTCGGTGATGATCCGGTCGACGCAGCCCTTGCCGGTGAGCGGCAGCGCGCACTCCTCCAGGATCTTGGGAGAGCCGTCCTTGGCGGTGTGCGCCATGGTGACGATGACGCGGCGGGCACCGTGCACCAGGTCCATGGCCCCGCCGATCCCGGTGATCATCTTTCCGGGGACGGCCCAGTTGGCGAGGTCGCCGCGGGCGGAGACCTGCATGGCGCCGAGTACGGCGGTGTCGATGTGACCGCCGCGGATCATCCCGAACGACAGGGCGGAGTCGAAGAAGGAGGCGCCGGGCAGGACGGTGACGGTCTCCTTGCCCGCGTTGACGAGGTCGGGGTCGACCTCGTCCTCATGCGGGTAGCGGCCGGTGCCCAGGATGCCGTTCTCCGACTCCAGGGTTACCTCCACGCCCGGCGGCAGGTGGTTGGGGATCAGGGTCGGCAGGCCGATGCCCAGGTTGACGTACTCGCCGTCGCGCAGTTCGAGGGCGGCGCGCGCGGCGATCTGCTCTCGGGTCCAGGCCATCAGGAACTCGCCTCCGTCACGGTGCGCTTCTCGATCTGCTTGTCGCACGCCTGCTCGGGCGTGAGTTCGACGACCCGCTGGACGAACACGCCGGGCACGTGCACGTGGTCCGGGTCGATCTCCCCAGGTTCGACCAGTTCCTCCACCTCGGCGATGGTGACACGCCCGGCCATGGCGGCGAGGGGGTTGAAGTTGCGGGCCGCCTTGTTGAAGACGAGGTTGCCGTGCCGGTCGCCCCTGGCGGCGCGCACCAGACCGAAGTCGGTGTTGATGGCGCGCTCCAGGACGTAGGCGGTGCCGTCGAACTCGCGGACCTCCTTGGGCGGGGAGGAGACGGCCACGCCGCCCTGTCCGTCGTAGCGCCAGGGGAGCCCGCCGTCGGCGACCTGTGTGCCGACGCCGGCGGGGGTGTAGAAGGCGGGGATGCCGCTGCCGCCGGCGCGCAGCCGCTCGGCGAGCGTGCCCTGGGGGATGAGTTCGAGTTCGATCTCGCCGCCCAGGTACTGCCGGGCGAACTCCTTGTTGGCTCCGATGTAGCTGCCGGTAACCCGGCTGATCCGGCCCGCGTCGAGCAGGACCGCCAGGCCCGTGCCGATCGCGCCGCAGTTGTTGGAGACGACGGAGAGGCCGCGGACGCCCTTGTCGAACAGGGCGTGGATGACGACGGTCGGGACGCCGCTGACGCCGAAACCGCCGACCGCGAGGGACGCCCCGTCGTGGACGTCCGCTACCGCCTCGGCGGTCGTGGCCACCACTTTGTCCATCCGCTTCCATCCTTCCGGAACGCTGCCCGTCGACTCTCCGCCTGGCGAGTGTTCGCTTAGTGAACTAAAGTTCATTTATGAACGCTTTGAGTTTCGCGTGAGGACACCGCACGTGTCAAGCCCCGGTAGCGTTCCCCCGAACGAGGAACTGTGGAGGTCCCATGCCGGTCGCCGAGACCACGACTCCCAAGCCCGCCGGGGAGTCCGTGACCACTCTGAAACGGGGCCTGGCGGTGCTGGGTGCCCTGGCGGCGGCCCCCTCGGCGCGCATGCGCCGCGGCGACCTCGTGCGCGCCACCGGCCTGGCCCGGGCCACCCTCGACCGCGTCACCCGCACCCTGGCGCGGCTCGGATACCTCAGGGCCGAGGAGAGCGACGTCGTCCTCGCACCCCGCCTGCTCGAACTCGGCAACGCCTACCTGGCCGCCGACCCGGTCTCCCACGCCGCCGCGGCCCCCGCCCGCGCCCTGGCCGACGCGCTCGACGAGTCGGTCTCGGTGTGCGTCCCCGACGGCGACGGGGTGCGTTTCGTCCTCCAGTGCCCCCGGCGCCGGGCCATGGCCGTCACCTTCCACGTCGGCGACGTGCTGCCCGCCGAGCGCTGCGCCCCGGGCGCGATCTTCGCTGCGGACTGGGACGAGGACACCTGGCGGATCTGGCGTGAACGCGTGCGGGAGACCGAGGGCGGCCGGACCTGGGCTGCCTACCCCGCCCTGCCTCCCGCGCCCCCGCAGACCGCCGAGGAGGCCGCTCGGGAACTGTCCGACCGGGTCGCCCGCACCGCCGGATCGGGCCTGGCCGTCGACGACCAGCTCGTCGAATCGGGCCTGGTCGCCGTCGCCGTGCCGGTGCGCGGACGCGACGGCCGGTCCCCGTGCGCGGTCAGCGTGGTCAGCCACACCAGCCGCCACACCGCCGCCAGCCTCACCGGGTACGCGCTCGACCGCCTGCGCGCCTGCGCCGACACCGTCGGACGGGCGCTGACCGAGGACGGCCGCGCACACGAGCGGCCGGTGCCCGACCCCGCGCGCGCCGACGCGCTGCGCCGGGCCAAGGAGGAGCTGGGCGCCGACTTCCTCCAGTCGCTCGCCCGCGGCCTGGAGGTCCTGGCCTGCCTGCGGGCTCCCGCCGGACTCACCCTGAGCGAGGCCGCCGAGGCCACCGGTCTGGCCCGGGCCACCGTCCGCCGCTCGCTGCTCGCGCTGACCCGGCTCGGCTACGTCGCCGAGAGCGACGGGCGCCGGTTCTCCCCGCTGCCGCGCGTCCTGGAACTGGGGTACGTCCCCCTGTCGCGGCTCACGTTCGAGCAGATCGCCCGCCCCCACCTGGCCGACCTGGTGGAAAGGGTGCACGACTCGGCTTCCGTCTCCGTGCTCGACGGCGAGCACATCCGCTACGTGGCGCGGGTGGCGACCACCCGCATCATCGGCGTGGACCTGGGGGTGGGCACCCGCCTGCCGGCCCGCCCCACCTCGATGGGCCGCGTTCTGCTCGCCGAGCACCCCTCGACCGGGCCCTCCACGCCCCTGGCGGAGGTCCGCCGCCAGGGGTACGCCCTGGTCGACCAGGAACTGGAGGAGGGCCTGCGCTCCGTCGCCGTCCCGGTCCGCGACCGGGACGGGCGGGTCGCCGCGGCGATGAACGTGGCCGCGCACGCCGCCCACCGGAGCCTGGACTCCCTGCGCGAGGAGGTCCTGCCCGAACTGAGGGAGACCGCGCGCAGGATCGAGGCCGACCTCGCCGCCGCCAGTGAACGCAACCCGAGCGCGCGTCCGCGCTGACCCGCCGTCCCCGTGGGCTGCGGGGGCGGGAGCGGGTGCCGGGCCCTTCCGGGGACGTGCGCCCCGGAGCGGCCCGGCACGTCTGGGACCCTCCGGCCGTCGCGGTCTCCTGGTCGATGCCGGAGAGGTCGCGGCTGCGGGCCTCCCCGGTGAACCAGAGGGCCACGGCACCGGCCAGTCCCACGCCCACGAGCATCCAGGAGATGCCGTGCGTGGCGGTCCCGCCGCCCGCGGCGGTGAGCAGGGACTGGCCGATGAGCGGGCTCAGAACCGCTACCGGGGCTTCCCGGAGCGGTGGGACACCCCCGGACCCGCTGCCGGGGGCGGTCGACGACCTGCGGCGTCTCGGGCCTGACGTCGTTTCGAAGGTTCGTGCTCGTGGAACGGAACCCCGACGCGGGATATCCACTGGGGGTGAGCTCACCGGGTTCCGCAAGCTGGCTGTCGGGCGCAATAGCTGGCGGATGGTGTACCGGGTGGCCGATGGCAAACATGTGGGGATCTGTGAGGTCCGGGCCGTGGGAGCACGAGCCGAGGCGCAGGTCTATGCGGAAGCCGCCCGGCGGGTTCGTGGGGTCTCCAGGGGCGATGTCGTTGCCTGGAGACTTGCCGTTGCCATCGAGCGGCTCGGCTTCCCACGAGGAACAGCGGCTGCGGCCCCGGCTCCTCGCAGAGAGCCGGTCCCGGATGGGCTGGCCGAACGTCTGATCCGCACCGCGGGTATGCCTCCTGAGGAGGTAGCGGCCCTTGACTTGGAACAGGCAGTGGACCGGTGGGCCGATCTCCGGCCCCGGCCGCGTTGACTGGTCCTTGCCCCTCTGGTCTTCGGGGGACAGGTGCTCCACTGTTACGCCCGTCTCGGTGAACGTGCGCGTCATCGTGGCCGAGGGGCCCGGAGACGCCGCCCTCGCGCGCCGTGCCAGGATCGGCGTGGTCGGCCTTGGCCGGTGAGGCGGATCGTGTACACGTGGGAAGACGGAGAACCACCATGGCTGACGAGGTCGTCGGCATCGTCGGCGCGGGCATCGTCGGGCTCGCGATCGGCCGCGAGATCACGCTCAGGCGCCCGGGCACCCGGGTCGTGGTCTTGGAGAAGGAGAACAGGGTGGCCGCCCACCAGACCGGCCACAACTCCGGGGTCGTCCACGCCGGCCTGTACTACAGGCCCGACAGCCTCAAGGCCCGCCTGTGCACCCGCGGCCGGGACATGCTGCGCGACTACTGCGCCGACCGAGGCCTGCCCTACGACGAGTGCGGAAAACTCGTCGTCGCGCTGGACGGCGGCGAGGCGGCGCGGCTTGACGACATCTACGCCAGGGCCGGCACCAACGCCGTCCCCGGCCTGCGGCGGGTGGGGCCCGAGGAGATCCGCGACATCGAACCGCACGCGGCCGGGAGGGTCGCCCTGCACTCTCCGCGCACCGCCATCACCGACTACACGCGCGTCGCCGAGGCCTTCGCCGCCGACCTCGCCGACGCGGGCGGCGAGGTCCGCCTCAACGCGCCGGTCACCCGGATCGAGGAGGCACCGGACGGGCTGCGGATCCTCGCGGGCGGCCAGGCCGTGGCCGTGGGCGAGCTGATCGTCGCCGGGGGGCTGCACACCGACCGGGTCGCCCGCATGGCCGGGGACGGGCCCGGCCCCAGGATCGTCCCCTTCCGGGGCGAGTACATGCTGCTGCGCCCCGAACGCACCCACATGGTGCGCGGGCTCATCTACCCCGTCCCCGACCCCCGCTACCCCTTCCTCGGCGTGCACTTCACCCGCCGGGTGTCGGGGGACGTGGAGGTCGGACCCAACGCCGTCCTCGCCTTCGCCCGGGAGGGCTACCGGCTCTCCGACATACGCCCGCGGGACGTGGTCGACTACCTCTCCTGGCCCGGTTTCTGGGCCATGGGGATGCGGCACTGGCGCACCGGGGTCAAGGAGATGCGGGGGTCCTTCTCCCGACGCGCCTATATGAGATCGGCGTACGAGTACGTCCCCGAGGTCACGCTCGACGACGTCGTCCCCGGGGGTGCCGGTGTGCGCGCCCAGGCACTGGACCGCGACGGCTCCCTCGTCGACGACTTCCGAATCCACCGGCTCGGACGTGTGACGACGGTCCGCAACGCACCCTCCCCGGCAGCCACCTCGTCCATGGCCATCGCCGAGCACGTGGTCGACACCGTCCACGGCGAGAGGGCGCGCTGAACCCGTCGGCCCTCTCCGCGTGCACGAAGCGATGACACGGCGGGGCGGCTGGTCCTGGGGCGGATGCTCCTCCGGGACGACGGCCCCACCGTCCTCGTCGCGCTGCTCGAAGACGTCGGGAGCGATGGCCGCGCACTGCCCCGAGGCGATGCACTCGGGTCCGCCGAGTTCCACGCGCACACGGTTCTCCTTCTCGCTGTCTGCTGCTGCGGGCTGCCAGGTGGGGGCCACGTCGGCCTTCCTGAGCACGGGCGGCGGCCGCAAAAGTGTTCCGTGTCACGGAGTGCGCTCCGTGAGTGGCCCTGGGAACACCGAGGGCCGGGCTGTCCAAGCCCGGCCCGGAAGCGCGTGAAGCCCGGTGGATCAGGCCTTGCGGGCCACCACCCCGAACTCGTCCATGAACTTGGGCTCCCCGATCTCGGCGGGGGCGGGCCGCCACTGGGTGATCGAGACCAGTCCGGGCTCGACCGGTTCCAGGCCCTCCATGAAGCCCCCGATCTGCTCCGGGGTGCGCAGCATGATGGGGGCGGGGGAGGACGCGTTCCACATGCGCACCGATTCCTCCATGGCCTCGCCGGTGGCGGCGTTGGTGGCGTGGGTGAGCACCACGTGGCTGCCCGGGGGCAGGGCGTCGACCAGGGTGCGCACGATCGTGAACACCTCGTCGTCGGCGAAGTGGAACAGCACCCCCAGCAGGATGAGCCCGATCGGTTGCTCCAGGTCGAGGACCGTCTCGGCCTCGGCCAGGATCTTCTCCGGCTCGCGCAGGTCTGCGTCGATGTAGGCGGTGCGGCCCTCGGGGCTGCTGGTGAGCAGAGCACGGGCGTGGGCGAGCACCAGCGGGTCGTTGTCGACGTAGACGATGCGGGACTCGGGGGCGACCGCCTGGGCCACCTCGTGGGTGTTCTCCGCGGTGGGCAGGCCGGTGCCGATGTCCAGGAACTGGCGGATGCCCACCTCCTGGGCCAGGTAGCGGACCGTGCGCTTGAGGAAGGCGCGGTTCTGGATCGCCATCTCGCCGATCATCGGCAGGACCGACAGGATCTGGTCGCCCATCGCCCGGTCGGCGGGGTAGTTGTCCTTGCCGCCGAGCCAGTAGTCGTAGACGCGCGCGGAGTGGGGCTGGGAGGTGTCGATGGGGGCGGGTGGGGTGTGCGACATGGGTGCCTTCCGTCTCGTTCAGGGACCAGAGTAGGGCTCCGGAGCCCTTGGAGGACAGGGGGATTCGGTCCTGGCCTGCCACTACTGATCTACTATGTTGTTTGACTGGTTCCATCACATCATTTGACTTGTTCAAGAAAAGCGGACAAACTTCGGGGCATGCCGACACCCTTGGATTTCGAGCGCATGCTGCGCGAGTCATCGCTGCGGGTGACCAGTCCCCGGATGGCTGTGCTGTCCGCCGTGCACGAACACCCGCATGCCGACACCGAGTCGATCATCGGCGCCGTGCGCGGCAGTATCGGGGCGGTCTCCCACCAGGCCGTGTACGACGTGCTCAAAGCACTGACCAACGCGGGTCTGGTACGGCGTATCCAGCCACAGGGCTCTGTGGCCCGCTACGAGACGCGCGTGGGCGACAACCACCACCACGTGGTGTGCCGGTCGTGTGAGGCCATCGCCGATGTCGACTGCGCCATCGGCCACGCACCGTGCCTGACCGCGTCCAACGACCGAGGCTTCACGATCGAGGAGGCCGAGGTCGTCTACTGGGGCCTGTGCCCCGACTGCTCCGGCGCGGACGGTTCCTGACACCGCCCGCGCCCGCTTCCCTGTGTTCACTTCCTCCCTGGCTCGGAAGGACATCGATGTCTGAAAACCACGAAGCAACCGCCACCGGAGGCTGCCCGGTCGCCCACGGCCGCGCTCCCCACCCCACCGAGGGCGGCGGCAACCGTGGCTGGTGGCCCAACAAGCTCAACCTGAAGATCCTGGCCAAGAACCCGGCCGTGGCCAACCCGCTCGGCGAGGGCTTCGACTACGCCGAGGCGTTCAGGGCCCTGGACCTGGACGCGGTGAAGGCCGACATCACCGAGGTCCTCACCACCTCCCAGGACTGGTGGCCGGCCGACTTCGGGCACTACGGGCCGCTCATCATCCGCATGGCCTGGCACAGCGCCGGCACCTACCGCTCCCACGACGGCCGCGGCGGCGGCAGCGCCGGACAGCAGCGCTTCGCCCCGCTCAACAGCTGGCCCGACAACGTCAACCTCGACAAGGCCCGCCGTCTGCTCTGGCCGGTCAAGAAGAAGTACGGCCAGAACCTCTCCTGGGCCGACCTGATGATCCTCGCCGGCAACGTGGCCCTGGAGTCCATGGGCTTGCCGACCTACGGCTTCGGCGGCGGTCGCGAGGACGTGTGGGAGCCCGACGAGGACGTCTACTGGGGCCCCGAGACCACCTGGCTCGACGACCAGCGCTACAGCGGCGACCGCGACCTGGAGAAGCCGCTGGCCGCCGTCCAGATGGGCCTCATCTACGTCAACCCCGAGGGCCCCAACGGCAACCCGGACCCGCTGCTGGCCGCTCGCGACATCCGCGAGACCTTCGGCCGCATGGGCATGGACGACGAGGAGACCGTCGCCCTCATCGCTGGCGGCCACACGTTCGGCAAGACCCACGGTGCGGCCCCCGACAGCAACCTGGAGGCCGACCCCGAGGCCGCCGGCCTGGAGCAGCAGGGCCTGGGCTGGAAGAACAACCACGGCACCGGCAAGGGCAACGACACCATCACCTCCGGCCTGGAGGTCATCTGGACCACCACGCCCGCCGAGTGGAGCCACGGTTTCTTCAAGAACCTGTTCGAGTTCGAGTACGAACTCACGCAGAGCCCCGGCGGTGCCCACCAGTGGATCGCCAAGGACGCCCCGGAGATCATCCCGGACGCCCACGAGGCCGGCAAGAAGCACAAGCCGACCATGCTCACCACCGACCTGTCGCTGCGCTTCGACCCGGTCTACGAGCCCATCTCGCGCCGCTTCTACGAGAACCCGCAGGAGTTCGCCGACGCGTTCGCCCGCGCCTGGTTCAAGCTGACCCACCGCGACATGGGCCCCAAGGTCCGCTACCTGGGCCCCGAGGTCCCGCAGGAGGACCTCATCTGGCAGGACCCGCTGCCCGCGCGGGAGGGTGAGACCATCGGCGACGCCGAGGTCGCCACGCTCAAGGCCAAGGTCGCCGAGTCCGGTCTGACCATCTCCCAGCTGGTCTCCACCGCCTGGGCCTCCGCCGCCACCTACCGCGACAGCGACAAGCGCGGCGGCGCCAACGGCGCCCGTGTCCGCCTGGCCCCCCAGATCGACTGGGAGGTCAACAACCCGGCCGAGCTGCGCACCGTGCTCGGCACGCTGGAGGGCATCGCCGCCGACTTCAACGCCTCCTCCGAGAGGAAGGTCTCCCTGGCCGACCTCATCGTCCTCGCCGGCGGCGTGGGCGTGGAGCGGGCCACCAAGGCCGCGGGCCGCGAGGTCACCGTGCCCTTCACCCCCGGCCGCGTGGACGCGGGCGAGGAGCACACCGACGCCGGAAACTTCGCCTACCTGGAGCCCGTCGCCGACGGCTTCCGCAACTACTACGGCAAGGGCAACCGACTCCCCGCCGAGTACCTGCTCATCGACAGGGCCAACCTGCTGGGTGTGAGCGCCCCGGAGATGACCGTCCTGGTCGGCGGCCTGCGCGTGCTGGGCGCCAACTACGACAACTCCACCACCGGTGTCCTCACCGAGACCCCCGAGCGGCTGACCAACGACTTCTTCGTCAACCTGCTCGACCTCGGCACCACCTGGACCCCGGCCGGAGACACCTCCGAGACCTCGGAGACCTTCGTGGCCAAGGACGCTTCCGGTGCCGTCAAGTGGACCGGCAGCCGCGTCGACCTGCTGTTCGGCTCCAACTCGGAGCTGCGCGCCCTGGCCGAGGTGTACGCCTCCGACGACGCCGAGGGCAAGTTCGTCGACGACTTCGTCGCCGCCTGGGTGAAGATCATGGAGGCCGACCGGTTCGACCTGGTCTGATCGCCGCGCGAGCCCGTGAGGCCGGCCCGACCGTGAAGGTCGGGCCGGCCTTCGGCGTGTCGGGGTACCCCGGCCGGGGTTTGATGGTTTGTTTCCTGGGCGGGAATTTTGAGTCAGGGTGAACTCGCTTACCGGGTCGGTTCCTCCGGGGCCTCGGTGTCCCGTTGGGGGACCGGGGTGCACACCCCGAAGCGCGCGAAGGCCGAACAACCGGATCGCGCGCTGACCGGGCGGGGCAGACGGGTGCGAGTTCGCAAACCGGTCGCGACCGGTTTGCGGATCCCGCAGTGGACGAGGTCGGCCGGAGCGCTGGAGGAGAAGGCCGTCTGCGACCTGGTGCACGGACTCGTCCAGTCGGTCGAGTACGCACGCCGGGTCATCCCACGGCGTCCGCGTCCGAGGACGAACGTCCGGCACAGCTGCGGGTCTCACGCTATGCGTCGTTGATCGGGAGGAACGATCCGTTCGTGACGGTGGTCTTTCCGTTCTCCGCCCTCAAAGGACTCCCTGACCGCGTCAGGACCGACCGGGTCAAGACGCTGATCCGCCACATCGACAGGGGGCGGTGGGCGGCGCACCTGCTGCCCGGGGAAACACCGGCCCTGGCCGTGGCGGCGTACTCGGAGAACACCGCTCATCGCGTTGAATTGCGACACCTGACGGACCAGGTACCGGTCCGCGACACCCGCAACCGCGCCGCGGCCACCCTGGGTTTCCCCGCCGCCGAGCGGGTCGCCCCGTTCGCCGGTGAGAACCGCCCCTACCGACCTCCTCCATCCCACGCTCCACACCACACCCGAACGCGGTTCCGTGGGTGTGGTGTTCTGAAAGTTCCCTGTGTCCGGAACCAGCGGCCCTCCTGAGGCGACTCTCAAGGCAGGAACGTACTCTTACTCTGTGCGTTCATCCCACTACGATCAATGCCGAGGTCATCGGTGTGGACGCACCAGACCCAAGGAGAACCCCCCATGACACAGGAAACGGACACGACTTCTGAGAGAACGACCTCCCCGAAGCAGGGGAACCAGTGGAGTGCCCTCCGATCCCTGGTGCTGCGGCTGCACTTCTACGCGGGCGTCTTCGTCGCCCCGTTCATCCTGATCGCCGCCGTCACCGGGCTGCTCTACGTGTGGACGCCCCAGATCGAGCAGGCGCTCTACGCCGACCAACTGCGCGTCGAGCCCTCCGGCCAGACGCTCCCGCTCAGCGAGCAGGTGCGCATCGCCCAGGCCGAACTCCCCGGCGCCGAACTCGGCGCGGTGCGCCCCGCCACCACCGGCGAGGACTCCACACGGGTGCTGTTCGACGCCCCGGAGGAGCCCAACGCCAGCTACCGCAACACCGTCTTCGTCGACCCCCACGACGGCGAGGTGCTCGGGGTGATGCAGACCTACGGCAGCAGCGGCGCCCTCCCCGCTCGGGCGTGGATCAGCAACATGCACCGCAACCTGCACCTGGGCGACGCCGGGCGCTTGTACAGCGAGTTCGCCGCGAGCTGGATGTGGGCGGTCGCCCTGGGCGGCCTCGCCCTCTGGGTGTCGCGCAACCGGCGCGTGCGCGGCGGCGCGCGCCGCCTGCTGATCCCCGGTTCGGGTGCGAGGAAGGGCCGTCCCCGGTCGCTGTCGGTGCACGGGGCCACCGGGCTGTGGATCCTCGTCGGCCTGCTGTTCCTGTCGGCGACCGGCATGACCTGGTCGCAGTACGCGGGTGCCAACATCGGCGACCTGCGCCAGCGGCTGGACTGGACCACCCCCTCGGTCTCCACCGAGCTGCCCGAATCCGCCACCTCCGCCGCCTCCACCGCTGACGCGGGGGTCGACGCCGTGCTGGCCACCGCACGCGAGGCCGACCTGGACGGGCCGGTCGAGGTGGTGCCGCCCGCGGAACCGGGCTCCTCCTACCTGGTCAAGCAGGTCGACCTGAGCTGGCCCACGGGTGCGGACTCGGCGGCGATCGACCCGGCCACCGCCGAGATCGTCGACGTCCTGCGCTTCGACGACTACCCGGTCATGGCCAAGCTCACGAGCTGGGGGATCTCCGCCCACATGGGGCTGCTGTTCGGGCTGCCCAACCAGCTCGTGCTGAGCGCCCTCATCGCCGGACTGCTCGCCGTGCTGTTCCTGGGCTACCGGATGTGGTGGCAGCGCCGCCCCACCCGAACCCGGGCTCTGGGCGTGGGCCGCCCCTATCCGCGCGGCTCCTTCGGAGAGCTGTCCCTGCCGCTGAGGATCGCGGTGGTGGCCGTGCTCGCGCTGTTCGGCTGGGCGGTGCCCATGCTGGGGGTGTCGCTGCTGCTGTTCCTGGCCGTCGACGCCCTCCTGGGCTGGCGCGCCCGCCGGACCGGCGCGGCGTAGCCCGCCTTCGTCTCACGGCGAAGGCCGAAGCCGACCTTCGCCGTGAGACACACCTCAGGCCCCGTCCAGAAAGGCGGCGAGCAGTTCCCGGTCCTGCTCGTGGCTGAGCAGTGCCGCCGCCTCGGCGGCCGGCACCCAGCGGACCGCGTCGACCTCCTCGCCGGGCTCGAAGGCACCCGCCTCCTCCACGGTCATGGCCCAGTAGTGCACGATCTTTCCGGGGTAGGAGGCGGAGCCGAGAGGCCGGCCCAGTCGGCAGCGCAGAGCCGTTTCCTCCCACACCTCGCGCAGGGCGGTCTGCTCCAGGGCCTCGCCCGGGTCGCGCTTGCCCTTGGGGAAGGACCAGTCGCCGTGCCGGGGCCGGTGGATGACCGCGAACTCCGGTCCGGAGTCGCCCGGTCGGGTGACGAGGCCGCCCGCGGCGGCCAGGGGTGTGTCCACGATGTCCTCATCGCATGCTCGGTGGAGCCCCGGCGGTGCCGGGGCTCTCCTACGGTTCGATCGGGGGCGGCAGCGCCCCCGGTTCAGGGGTTGAGAATGCCCTTCTTCTGCTCGTGCTTGACGAGCGTGAAGCCGGTGACCGTGTCCGCCGTCGCATACAGCGGGGCGGGGGCGTCGCGACCGGTGAGAATGGCGCTCGTGAGGGGGTGTCGGCTCCGGATCCGCTCGGCCACGGTCTCGGCGTCCAGCCAGCCGTGCTCGACCGCGTGGGTGATCTCGTCGAGGACGACGAGCCCCGGGTGGTCGGAGTCCAGGGCCTCCAGCGCGGCGGCCCAGGCCCGGTCGCACAGCGCCCGCGGGTCCTCCGAGGCCCAGGTGAGTCCGGGGGCGAAGACGGGCCAGCGGATCCCGGCCGCCGTGCCCACCGCCGCCTCCGCGGCGTTCCAGGCGGCCCCCTTGACGAACTGGACGACCGTGGTCGGCCAGCCGTGGCCGGCGGCGCGCACCGCGTAGCCCAGGGCGGCGGAGCTCTTGCCCCAGCCCTCACCGGTGAAGAGCATCACGATGCCGCTCTTGGGGGCCGGGGGTCTGCTTCTGTGCTGCACGGGTCGATCCTAGTGACGTCTGGGTCCGGCCGAACATCACCGCCCCGTCCGCTGCCACGCTCAGGGAGACCGCGTCACCGGGCCGGTGCGGCGACGCCGAGTGCAGCAGGACCGTTCCCGCCGCTCCCAGGCGTACCCGAAGCCTGTGGTGGCGCCCCTCGAAGACGCTGGAGACGACGGTTCCGCGCAGCGCCTCCGGCCCCTCGCCGAGCCGCACCGCGTCCGGGTGCAGGTACACCGCCGCCTCGGAACCGCCCGCGGCGTCCTCGCCGCAGTAGCGGCCGACCAGCCGCCCTCCCGCCACGGCGGCCACCCCCCGGCCGTCCTCGACGGCGAGGGCGTCAGGGGCGATGCGCGAGGAGAACCCGGCCAGGCTCGCCACCCAGCCGCTGGCGGGACGGCCGAACACCTCCTCGGGGGGCGCCTCCTGGACCGCGCGGCCCTCGTGGAGCACCAGGACGCGGTCGGCCAGGGCGAGCGCCTCGCTCACGTCGTGGGTGACGTAGAGGGCGGTGGTGCCCAGGCGGCGCAGCAGGACCGCGAGCTCCTCGCGCATCTCCCCGCGCAGCTGGGAGTCCAGGTTGGACAGCGGTTCGTCGAAGAGCAGCAGCCGGGGGCGGGTGGCCAGGGCGCGGGCGATCGCCACCCTCTGCTGCTGGCCGCCCGAGAGCTCGGCGGGGCGCCGATCCTCCAGGCCCTCCAGGTGCAGGAACTCCACGAGTTCGGCCACCCGGCTCCCGCGCTCGGCGGCGGTGGTCCGGTGGACCCCGTGGCGCAGCCCGTAGCCGATGACGTCCCGCACTCGCAAGTGCGGCCACAGCGCGTAGTCCTGGAACACCATGCCCATGCCGCGGAGTTCGGGCGGCACAGCCGCGCCGGGGTCCGAGAGCACCCGGTCGCCGAGGAGCACCTCCCCCTCACCGGGGAGTTCGAGCCCGGCGACCAGCCGCAGCAGGGTCGACTTGCCGCACCCGGAGGGCCCCAGTACCGCGAGCGTGCTGCCCGCGGCCACTTCCGTGTCGATGCCGTGCAGAACCCGGGGCCCGCCCCCGTAGCGCATACCGAGTCCGCGCAGCAGGAGCGGCGCGGTGTGCCGTTGGTCGGTCATGTTCTCCTCCCGGAGGGTTGGGCGCCGCCGAGGAGCCGGCGGCCGAGGATCGTGGAGGCCGCGGCGAGGGCCAGCACGAGCAGGGAGCTGAGGACGGCGCCGGCCGTGGCGTAGCCGTACCGGCCCCGGTCGTATTCGAGCAGGATCTCGACGGGCAGGGTGGTGTAGCTGGGCGGTGCGAGCATGGTGGCCGCCGCCAGGTCGAAGATCCCGGAGGCGAGCACGGCGGCGAAGGCCGAGACCAGTGCCGGGGCGACCAGGGGGACCAGGACCGTGCGCAGCCTGGTGGCCAGGCGTGCGCCGCTCAGCCCGGCCGCGCTCAGCAGGCTGTCCGGGACCTGGGCGAGGGCGCCCAGTTGCAGGCGTACGGCCACGGGCAGCGCCGCGGCGGTTCCGGCGAGTACGAGCAGCACCGGCTGCCCGTACAGGGCCAGGCCGGCGGAGGCCAGGACCGGCTGGTTCCACAGGAAGATGTAGCCGACGGCCAGGACGATGCCGGGCACCGCCAGTGCCACGGTCCCGGCCATGTCGATGAGGAACCGGGCCCGGAAGCGCGTGAAGGTGAGCACCACCCCGACGAGGAACCCGAGGACCGTGGTGAGGACCGCGGCGCCGAGCGCGACCGACAGGGAGTGGCCCATGCCCTCCAGCATCCTCGAACCGGAGCTGAGAACCTCCGCGTAGTGCTCCAGGGTGAGGTTGCCGGGCACCGGGCCGCCGTGCAGGGTCCGGCTGAGGGACACCTGGAGCGAGGTGCCCAGCGGCAGACCGAAGGCGACCAGCAGGACGAGGCCGGTCACTCCGCTCCACAGCCACGGCCACCGGGCGGGCGGCGGCTCCGTCCGCCGTGCCCGCCCGGTGAGGAAGTCGTAGCGTGAACTGCGCAGCGCCCGGAAGTACACCAGCAGCGCCGCGGCGATGATGAGGACCAGGTAGAAGGACAGGACACCGCCGAGGGCGAAGCTGACCGGGCTCTGGCGGACCGAGGCGTAGATCGAGTACGGCAGTGTCGGGTAGTGGTAGGCCGCCGAGAGCGCCGCGGGCAGGCCGAAGTCGCCCAGGACGTCGACGAAGACCAGGACGGCGCCGGAGACCACGGCCGGGGTGAGCAGCGGGACCCGTACCGTGCGCAGGACCGTCCAGGGGCGCGCGCCGGACAGGGCGGCCGCCTGCCGGTAGGAGCCGTCGTCCCAGTGCAGGGCCGCCGAGGCGGCCAGGTAGGCGAAGGGGTACTTGATCAGGCCCATGATGACGATGAGCCCGCCCGGGGAGAAGACCAGGTGCGACACGTCCAGCCCCAGGGTGCTCACCGCCACGCCGCTCGGCGAGGCGAAGAGCACCCAGCCCTGGGCGAGCACGAAGGAGGGGCTCACCAGCAGTGCCCACGCCGCCGCGTCCAGCAGGCGGGCTCCGGGGAAGGACACCGTGTGGCGCAGCAGGGCCAGGCCGGTGCCCAGGACGCCGCCGAGCACCATCGCCCCGGTGGCCAGGGTGAGCGAGTTCACCAGGCTCGCCTGCCACAGTGGGCGCCGGAGGATCTCGCCCAGCAGTTCGGGCCGCAGGCTCCAGTCGGGGGCCAGGCCCAGGCCCGGGGCGACGCCCTGGGCGAGGACGAGCAGCAGCGGCAGGCCGACGAGGACGGACAGGACCGCCAGGACGAGCCACCCGAGGATGTTCTCGGGTGCGGTGCGCCGTGGCCGACGGCTGGCCCCGCCCGGGCGGTGGAGGAGGGCGGCCATCGTCACTGGGCCATCCGGTCGGCGAACCAGTTCTTGATGTCGGCCTCGTTCTCGGCGGCGAAGGAGGCGTCGGTGAGCAGGAGGCGGCCGTCCTCGGGCCGGGCCTCGGGCAGGCTGGAGGTGTCCGTTCCGGACACGAACGGGGTGATGATCCCGTCGTCGCCGCCCTCGGCCATGAGGTGGCCCATGGTCTCCGGGGTCAGCAGCCAGTCGACGAGCTTCTGAGCCGCGCAGGGGCGCGGGGTCTGCGCGCTGATGGCGGCGGACCGCACCACACCCGGGGCGCCTTCCTCCGGCCACACGAAGTCGACGGGCTCGCCGGAGTCGATCAGCCCGTAGACGTTCTGTTCCTGGAGCGCGGCGACCGGGACCTCCCCGGAGGCGAGCGCCTGGCCGACGGGGCCGTTCTTCTCGTAGGTGTTGAGCCCGTGGTCGGCCAGCGTGCCGAAGAACTCCTCGGCTCCGGCGTCCCCCAGCTCCTGGTAGAACCAGGAGACGATCGGGTAGGCGGGCGCCGCGACGGCGGGGTCGGCGATACCGAGCGGGGCGTAGGCGGGGTCGGCGAGGTCCTCCCAGCGGGTGGGTGCCTCCTGGGGGTCGAGGCGGTCGGTGTTGTAGGCGATGACCGCGGCCGCGTGCCGGCTGACCGGGACCCAGGCGTTGTCCTCCGGGAGCAGCTCCTGGCCGTCGCTGTCCAGGTTGCCGGTGTTCTCCAGCGTGTGCCCGGCGAGCAGCCGGTCCTGCTCCCGCAGCGCCTCCAGGCTGCCGTGGCCGTCGAGGACGACCACGTCCCATTGCGGGTTGTTGGCCTCGGCGGCGATGCGGGCGAGGATCTCGCCCCCGCCCAGGTCGGCGATCTCGGTCTCGATGCCGGTGTCCTGGGTGAAGCGGTCGCTGAGGGTGGGTCCCCACGGGTTGAGGTAGACCCGCAGCGCCCCCTCCTCGGCGGTGCACTCGGAGGAGGGGGACAGGTCGGCGCCGTCCGTCGCGGCGCTCGGAACGCCCGATGCGCAGGCGCTCAGCCCGAGGGCGAGGAGGGCGGCGGTGGCCGGGGCGAGAACGGGGGAGCGGTCGGGGAGGGGCATGGTCGGGTCCCTTCGTGGAGGCGGTGGTCGTTTCCGACACCCCCACGCTCTCGGGCCGCTCTGAACGGTGTGTCCAGCGCAGCCGACCCGGGGACGAGTCCCGGGCGACGATCCGACGACGCCGCAGGTCGCCGCCGAACCGCTGTCGGCCCCGTGTTCACTCCCCGTTCACCCGCCTCCTGTCCGGGTGCCGCCGAGCCCCCCGCCCCGCAGGGCGCCGGGGGCCTGCCTCGGTGCAGCCGCGGCCGCCGCCCACGCGGATCTCCGCGCCGGTGGCGAACGACGACTCGTCGGAGACCGGGAAGGCCACCAGCGGCGCGATGTCGGCCGCGGTCCCGGCCCCGTGCGGGCCGTCCCCGCCCGGGGCGCCTTTTCAGGGCCGGTCGCGGGGGCGCTTGCGTGCGCGCGGCACCGGTGCGGGGCCGCGGCCGGGCACGACGGTGTTGGCGACGGCCCCGACCCCTCCGCGTCGGCGCGGCTAGCGCACGCCGGTCGCCGAGCGCTGCCCGGCCTGTTGCCGGGGCACCGTCGACCGGGTGCCCAGCACCTCGGCCAGGAAGTTCGAGGCCAGCAACAGGGCGGCCTGGTTGGCCTGGGTGCCGCGCATGCTGTCGACCATCATGAAGTCGTGGATCATGCCCTGGAAGCGGACCGCCGTCACCGGGACACCGGCCTCCCGCAGCCTGCGCGCGTACGCCTCGCCCTCGTCGCGCAGCACGTCGGCCTCACAGCTGAGCACGATCGCAGGCGGCAGCCCGCGCAACTTCTCCCTCGGGGCCCGCAGCGGGGACGCGTAGATCTCCGCCCGGTCTTCGGGGTCGGCCGTGTACTGGTCCCAGAACCACATCATGCCCTCTCGGGTCAGGAAGTACCCGGTGGCGAACTCGCGGTAGGAGCCGGTATCGAAGGCGGCGTCGGTCACCGGGTACAGCAGTGCCTGCCCCCTGAGCTCCACGTCCCCCCGCTCCTTGGCCATCAGCGCCAGCACCGTGGCCATGGTGCCGCCCACCGAGTCCCCGCACACCGCCATGCGGGTCCCGTCCAGGTCCTTCTCCGAGCCGTGTTCGACGGTCCACCGGGCGGCCGCATAGTTCTGCTCGATCGCGGTGGGGTACTTGGCCTCGGGCGCACGGTCGTACTCGGGGAAGACCACGGCGGCGCCGGTGCGCACCGCCAGCTCCCGGGTCAGGCGGTCGTGGGTGTGCGCGCTGCCGAACACCCAGCCGGCGCCGTGGACGTAGAGGATCACCGGAAGTGTTCCGGTGGCCCCGGCCGGGCGCATGATCCGCAGGGGCACCTGGCCGGTGGGTCCGCCCTCCACGGTGATCCACTCATCGGTGATCTCGGGCTTGGGCACGCCTTCGCCGTTCTGGACCTCCTCCAGGATCTCCCGGCCCTGCTCTGGGGGGATCTGGTGGATGAAGGGCGGAACGGCGTTGGCGTCGGCGAACTCCTGGGCGGCCCGCTCCAGGACCACCTTGTTCTCGGACATGCCTCTCCCCGGTTCGGTGTGGTGTGCTGTGTCCACAGCAGGGCTTTCCAGTGGTTCACCAGCGGAAACAGGGTTTCCCGAAACCTGGTGGGATCCAGCGCGGGAGTTCGGCGTTCCGGACGCGGGGCACGCGTCGGCAGGGGATCCACTGGGTGTTTCTTTGCCCCGTCGTCACGGCGGTCACGCCTGGTCACCGCCCTGTTCCCGGGTACGTCTCCCTCCGGAGGAGGGGAGAGCGGACATGCAGCGTGTACGCGCGGTGGTCGCCAGAGCCGAGGGGGAGCCGGTCTCGGTCGAGACCGTGCTGGTCCCCGCCCCCGGCCCGGGAGAGGCCGTGGTGAAGGTGTGGGCGTGCGGGGTGTGCCACACCGACCTGCACTACCGGGAGGGCGGCGTCAACGACGAGTTCCCCTTCCTGCTCGGCCACGAGGCCGCCGGGAGCGTGGAATCGGTCGGCGAGGGGGTGACCGGGATCGAGCCCGGCGACTTCGTCGTCCTCAACTGGAGGGCCGTGTGCGGCCAGTGCCGCGCCTGCCGCCGAGGGCGCCCCCAGTACTGCTTCGACACCCACAACGCCCGGCAGCGGATGACCCTGGCCGACGGCACCGAGCTCACCCCCGCCCTGGGGATCGGCGCCTTCGCCGACAAGACCCTGGTGGCCGCCGGGCAGTGCACCAAGGTCGACCACGCCGCCCGCCCCGAGGCCGTCGGTCTGCTCGGCTGCGGCGTGATGGCCGGGCTGGGTGCCGCCCTCAACACCGGGCGGGTGGGGCGCGGCGAGTCGGTCGCCGTCATCGGCTGCGGCGGCGTGGGCTCCGCGGCCGTGGCCGGGGCACGCCTGGCGGGGGCCGCGCGGATCATCGCCGTCGACCTGGAGAAGCGCAAACTCGACACGGCCATGAAGCTGGGCGCCACGCACACCGTGAACGCCGCCAAGGCCGACACGGTCGCCGCCGTGCGCGAGCTCACCGACGGGTTCGGTGCCGACGTGGTCATCGACGCCGTGGGCACCCCCAAGACCTACGAACAGGCCTTCTACGCCCGCGACCTGGCTGGAACCGTGGTCCTGGTGGGCGTGCCCGCCCCCGAGACGCGGCTGGAGCTGCCGCTGCTGGAGGTCTTCGGGCGAGGCGGGGCGCTGAAGTCCTCCTGGTACGGCGACTGCCTGCCCTCGCGGGACTTCCCCGTGTTCACCGACCTCTACCTCCAGGGCCGCCTGGACCTGGACGCGTTCGTCTCCGAGACGATCGGTATCGGGGACGTGGAGGCGGCCTTCGAGCGCATGCACCGCGGCGACGTCCTGCGCTCGGTGGTGGTCCTGTGAGCGGTGCGCGCATCGAGCACCTGGCCACCTCCGGCCTGTTCACCCTGGACGGTGGCAGTCGGGAGGTGGACAACAACGTCTGGGTCGTGGGCGGCGGCACCGAGGCGGTGGTCATCGACGCCGCGCACGACGCCGACGCGATCCTGGCGGCGGTGGGCGGGACCGAGCTGAGGGTGCTGCACATGCCCGGGCACAGCCCCGGAGCGGTGTGCTCGTACGCGCCCGGCCTGGGCGCGGTGTTCTCCGGGGACACGCTCTTCCAGGGCGGGTCGGGTGCGACGGGGCGGTCCTTCCCTGACTTCCCGACGATCATCGCCTCGATCCGCGACCGGTTGCTGACGCTGCCGCCGGAGACGGTCGTGCACACCGGCCACGGCCCCTCTACCGTGATCGGCGGCGAGGCGCCCCACCTCCAGGAGTGGAGCGGCCGGGGGCACGAGGAGCGGGGGACGGGCGGCACCGTCCCGGGCCGCCCGTCCTGCGAGTAGGCGGGGCGCCTACTCCGGCGGTGACAGGTATCCGCGCTCATAGGCGCGCACGAGGTTGCGGGGGACGCGGTACTCGCGGCCCCGCAGGTGCACGGTGACCAGGTCGGGGGTCTGCGCCTTCCACTGGGAGCGGCGGGTGCGGGTGTTGGCGCGCGACATCCTGCGCTTGGGTACGGCCATCGTGGGTTCCCTTCCAGGGACGGAGCGTGTGCGCCCCGTCCCGCTGTGCGTTATGTGCGCTGGTAGCGGCGGTTGAAGCGCTCCACCCGGCCCGCGGTGTCCACCACACGGGCGTTGCCGGTGTAGAAGGGGTGGCTGGCGCTGGAGATCTCGACGTCGACGACCGGATAGGTCCGGCCGTCCTCCCACTCGATCGTCTTGTCGCTGTTCATGGTCGACCGAGTGAGGAAGGCGAAGTCGGCGGCCCGGTCCCGGAAGACGACGTACCGGTACTCGGGATGGATTCCGTGTTTCATGAGGGCCCTCTCGTGGTGTGGTGCTCGGCCGGGGTCAGCGTTCCTCGCGGAACTCGACGTGGCGGCGGAGCTTGGGGTCGTACTTGCGCAGGACCAGGCGGTCGGGTGTGTTGCGCCGGTTCTTGCGGGTCACGTAGGTGGTCCCCGTTCCCGCGGTGGACTTGAGCTTGATGATGGGCCGGACGTCGTTGCGTGCCATGCGTGCCTCCTCGGCGGACGGGCTCTAGAACAGCAATGATAACCGTTTTCATTCCTGGGTTATGCGTCGGTCCGTCCGGCGAGGGGCGAGGGGCGAGGGGCGAGGGGCGAGGGGTGCGGCGGAGGGCGGGCGGTCCAGACCCCCGGCCTCCGGGGAGCGGAGACTGGTTCGGTCACGTCGATGAGCCGTTCGAGGCGGGCGAGGGTCTCCGCGCGGTGGGAGGCGATGAGGACGGTGCAGCGGAAACCCGCGATGGCCTCCGAGACCGCCCGTTCGGTGGCGGGGTCGAGGCTGGCCGTGACCTCGTCGACGAGCAGGATCCGCGGTCGGCGGACCAGGGCGCGGGCCAGGGCCAGGCGTGCCCGCCGCCCGCCGGAGAGCCGCTGCCCGCCCTCGCCGAGCCCGTCGTCGAGACCGATCCAGTCACTGGCACCAACGCGTTCGAGTGCTGCGGTCAGCCCGGCGTCCGAGCGGGGCGGGCAGCCGCGCGACAGGTTGTCGCGGACGGTGCCGTGGAAGAGGGCGGCCTCCTGGTTGACCGGCGCGACGGCTCCGCGCAGGCAGGCCTCGTCGAGGTCGGCCACGGAGACGCCGGTGGCGTCCGCCGCGAGGCGTTCGGCGGTGCCCGACGCGGGATCCCGCAGCCGGGCCGCGAGGGCGATGACCCTGCTCTTGCCCGACCCGGACGGGCCGACCAGTCCGACGTGCTCGCCGGGTGCGATGCCGGCCGACCAGGAGGTGGGGATCGGCTTGCGGCCCGCGTAGCCGAAGGACGCGTTCCGCAGGCGCCGACCGGCGGGCCGTCAGTCCCAGGACGCCGTCTCGGGGCAGACGCCGTGGGACCGGGCGTTGGCCTCGACGACCTCGCGCAGCCAGGTGGCCAGCCCGCCCTCGACGGCGTCGAGGAAGGCGGTGAACCCGGGGTCCGTGGTGTACAGGCGGGCGATGCACACGTGCATCGCGTGTGTGCAGTCGAAGTAGGCGCTGATCGCGGCCCGGTGCTCCTCTGCCAGCGCGTCCGCCCGCTCACTCCCGGGGACCGTACTCGCACGGTGGGCCTCGGTGAGCTTGGCGTGGACCTCCTCGACGGCCTCGGAAACCTCCTTCCAGTCCCCGGCGCCGCGCTGTGCGGCCCGTTCGGCGTACTGCGCCCACTGCTCGGTGCCGCCCCAGCGCTCACGTGCTCCGGCGTTCCAGGACGGCCGCCAGCGCTCACCGAAGACCTCCGCCTGTTCCCGCTCCGACAGCAGCGGTCCGGACCGTCGGGCCTCGATCAGCCGCTCCAGATCGCCTGTCTTGCGCCGCAGGCGTTCGGTGCGTTCGCGGAGCCGGTCGCGCTGGCGCAGCAGTGACGCGGCCGCCTCCTCGGCCGGCGCCTCCAGAAGCGGGCCGATCTCGTGCAGGGGGACGTCCAGTTCCCGGTAGAGGAGGACACGGCGGAGGCGGGCGAGGTCCGAGGCAGTGTAGAGGCGGTGGCCGCCGGTGCTGCGCAGGGACGGAAGGACGAGGCCGACCGCGTCCCAGTGGTGGAGGGCGCGTACCGTGACGCCGAAGCGGGAGGCGACGGCCCCCACGGTGAGGCCGTCGTCCGAATCGCTTCGGCGGGATCCACGGGTCGTCATGCCTCCCAGTGTGCAGGGCGCACCGTGGGACCCGCTGCCGGCCGCGGTCACTCCCCGGGGGGCGTGATGCCGATGGAGCGCAGGTGCTCGGCCTCAGCGCTGCCCGGTGTGTGGGGGCGGGCCGCCGTCATGACCACCCGTGCGTTCTCGGGCGTGGTCACCTCCAGGTCCACCGTGTTCCACGGTGTCCGCCGGGGCCCCGCGGTGCATCCCGGCCGCAGCTCCTCGCAGACGGCGGCGATCTCCTCGATCTGGTTCAGGACGCAGGCGAAGCTGACGCTCACCGGCGGTGTCCGGTCCGGCCGCTCGCCTGGGACCAGCAGGACGTCCTGGAAGGTCCAGCGGCGCAGGTGCGTGATCTGCCCGGGGACGGAGAACAGGTCGAGGAAGCCGAGCCCGCGGATCCAGAAGTCGGCTGACAGGGCCAGGTCCGGGGCGGGGAGCGTGGTGAACATCGGCATGGCGTAGATCCCGCGGAACGGCTCCGGCGGTGTGGCGTCGGTACCGGGAGCGGGAACGGGGCCGACCTCGAAGGCGGGAAAGGTGTGGGTCATGCCGGTCAAGCTAGGACCTGACGCCGCGTGAGGTTCAAGCCGAGGCCGGCCCCGGGGCCAGGTGCCGGGGAGGCCGACGGCGTGCGCGGTCAGGCGCGCCCGGTGGTCCAGGTGCTCCTCGCGCGCCTCGACGACCCGGCCGTACTGGCCGAAGAGTTCGAAGCCGACCGTCCCGAACAGGGCCGTCCACGCGTCGGTGACGCCGAGCACCGTCTCCGGCGGGGAACCGGTCGGTACCTCGGCCTGTTCGGCGTCGGCGTCCGCACCCCCTGACACAGGCCCCGGCAAACACGGCGGACGGCCCTGCCCGGGGCCGAAGGCTTCCGGGCAGGGCCGTCCAGAGTCCGTGGGCGATACAGGATTCGAACCTGTGACCTCTACCGTGTCAAGGTAGCGCTCTAACCAACTGAGCTAACCGCCCCGAGGGAAAAACGGGGAGGTGGAGACGGGATTTGAACCCGTGTAGACGGCTTTGCAGGCCGCTGCCTCGCCTCTCGGCCACTCCACCGAGCACACGTGGGACGTGATGACGCCCCGCGCCTCCTCCGAGCGGACGACGGGATTCGAACCCGCGACCCTCACCTTGGCAAGGTGATGCTCTACCAGCTGAGCCACGTCCGCGCCGCTCGGCCCGGGTCTCACCTGCGTGACCCTGCCGTGCCGCTGGTAAGAACTCTAGCGGAAAGCCCGCAGACCGCAAATCGAAATCGGGACCGCCTCGCTGGGCCCGGCGGAATGGGGGTGGCGGGGCCGCCCGGGGGACAATGGGTGGAGGCGCAAGACGAGGGGGAGTGGCATGGGCCGAACGTGGGCGGAGGCGCGCGCGGTCGCGCGCCGACTCGGCGGGGAGCGTGCCCCCGGGCCCAGGGAGGTGCCGCTGGAGCGGGCCCTGGGGGCCGTCCTCGGCGCTGACCTGCGTGCCCTGGTGGGCCTTCCGGCCTTCGATGCCGCCGCTATGGACGGGTACGCGGTGGCGGGCGCGGGGCCGTGGCGGTTGGTGGGCGCCCATCTGGCCGGCGCTTCGGCCGTCCATCCGGGGCTGCGCCCGGGAGAGGCAGTGGAGATCGCCACGGGTGCGCGTGTGCCCAAGGGGGCGGAGGCGGTCCTGCCCTACGAGCACGCGGTCACCGGAGCCGGGGGTGTCGAAGGACACATCGACGCGGGGCGGCATGTGCGCTGGGAGGGCGAGGAGACCGCGCCGGGGGAGACGGTGCTCGCACGGGGCGCCGAGGTCACGCCCGCCGTGCTCGGCCTGGCCGCGAGCCTGGGCCATGAGTCCCTGCCGGTGGTGCGCCCCCGGGTGGACGTGGTCGTCACCGGGGACGAGGTTGCCCCGAGCGGGCTGCCGGGTGAGGGCACCGTCCGCGACGCCATCGGTCCGATGCTGCCCGGCATCGTGGGCTGGGCGGGTGCGGAGGTGGGGCGGGTCCGCCATCTGGGCGACGATCGCCGCATGCTCCGGGAGTGTGTCACCGGGGCCGAGGCCGACGTGGTCGCGGTGTGCGGATCCTCCTCCCAGGGGCCCGCCGACCACTTCCGCGCGGTCCTGGGGGAGATCGGGGCCGAGACCGTCGTGGACGGGGTCGCCTGCCGTCCGGGCCACCCCCAGGTTCTTGCGTCGGCCGGCCCCACCGTTCTGGTGGGCCTGCCGGGCCATCCGGGGGCCGCCCTGGTGGCCGCGCTCACGCTCCTGGTCCCGCTGCTTACCGGTATGGCCGGACGCCCGGACCCGGCCCGGGTCGCAGAGCGGGTGCCCCTCGCGGGCGACGTGCGTCCCCACCACCGGGACACCCGTCTGGTCGCCGTGTGCGTGGGGGCCGACGGTGCCCGACCCGCGGGCCGGGACCGGCCGGGCAGCCTGCGCGAACCGGCGCGGGCCGACGCCTACGCGGTGGTGCCGCCCGGGTGGGACGGCTCCGAGGTGGAGCTGGTCCGGCTGTTCTGAGTCCCGGGGGCCTGCGCGGGGCCCGCCTGGCCGCGCAGCAGCAGCCACGCCTGAACGGCGGACGCCAGTACGACCACCGCCGCGATGGCGCTGGTGAGGTGCATCCCGGTGGTGAACGCGGACTGCGCCGCCGCCATGAGGTCGGCACCCTCCGTGCCGCCCAGCTCCGCGGCGGTCTGTGTGGCACCGCCCAGCGTCTCCCGGGCGCGCTCCACCGCGCTCTGCGGGACCCCGTCGACGGCGGCCAGGTCGGCGCGGTAGGACGCGGTCAGCACACTGCCCAGCACGGCCACACCGAGGGCCCCGCCCAGTTCGTAGGCGGTCTCGGAGATGGCCGAGGCCGCGCCTGCGCGCTCCGGCGGGGCCGCCGACATGATCGCGCCGTTGGTGAGGGTCTCGGCCAGACCCGAGCCCAGGGCGACCAGTGCGAACCCCGCCGCCACGATGAGCGCCCCGGCGGCGGGGGCGCCGGGGGAGGCCAGCACCAGTAGGGCGAACCCGGAGGAGGTCACGGTCAGGGAGCCGCCGACCACGGCGGCCAGGCTGAGCCGCCGGGACAGGCGGACCGCGACGAAGCTGGCCACCACCGAGACCACCAGCCCGGGCACCAGCACGAACCCGGCGCGCATGGGTGAGAGGTCCAGGACCAGTTGCAGATACTGCGTCAGGAAGAACAGCGACGCGACCAGGGAGAACACCATCACCAGGTTGGTGGCCACGGCCACGCTGAAGGTGCGGGAGCGGAACAGGTTCACGTCGATCAGCGGGTCGGGCAGGGCCCGCTGCCGCCGGACGAACACCGCTCCCGCGGTCAGCCCGGCTGCGAGCAGGCCGAACGCGGTCAGGGAGGGGTCGTGCGCGGCCAACTCCTTGATCGCGTAGACGGCGGGCAGCATGGTCGCCAGCGACAGCACGACGCTGAGCGGGTCCAGGCGGCCGGGGGAGGGGTCGCGCGACTCGCGCACCAGCAGAGGCAGGGCCACCAGGAGCACGGCCATCACGGGCAGGTTGACGAGGAAGACCGATCCCCAGGAGAAGTGTTCGAGCAGCCAGCCGCCCAGGATCGGGCCGAGTGCGGCTCCGGCGGAGAAGCCGGAGGCCCAGACCGCGATGGCCAGCAGGCGCTGGCGGTCGTCGAGGAAGGTGTTGCGCAGCAGCGACAGGGTTGAGGGCATCAGGGAGGCCCCCGCGACGCCGAGCAGCGCCCGGGCGATGATGAGCACCTCGGCGCTGGGAGCGAACGCCGCCACCAGCGAGGCGGCGCCGAAGGCGGCGGAGCCCATCATGAGCAGTCGGCGGCGGCCGATGCGGTCGCCCAGCGCACCCATGGTGACCAGCAGCCCGGCCAGGACGAAGCCGTAGACGTCGACGATCCACAGCAGTTGCCCGGACGTGGGGTCGAGGTCCTCGCTGAGTGCGGGCACGGCGAACCCGAGCACGGTCATGTCGACCGAGATCAGGACGACGGGCAGGACCAGGACGGCGAGCGCGGTCCACTCGCGGGGGCCCGCGAGCGTGTTGGCGGAACTCATCTTTCCTCGTGACTTTCGAAGGTGCGTCTGCGCGGGCGGCGCCATGGCGCGGGCCGCGGGGACGGCGGTCGACCGGGATGTTTCGGGACTCTGGTGAACCGTCCAGACGGTACAGTACCGTCCAGCCGGTAAAGTCGCAATCGTGAGTACATCCAGCACCCGGGACCGGATCCTCGACGCCCTCCAGGACATCCTCGTCCACCAGGGCTACTCCGGAGTCACCCTGGAGGCGGTCGCCCACGCCGCCGCGGTCTCCAAGGGCGGCCTGCTCTACCACTTCCCGTCCAAGAAGGCGATGTTCACCGGCTTGATCGACCGTCTGGGCGCCCTCGCCGAGGACCAGTTCGAGGAGGCCCTCACCGGGGACGAGGGCGTGGTCCGGGTCTTCCTGCGCACGTCACTGCCGAGCAGCTCCGAGGAGCGCGAACTGTACTGGGCGGTCATCGCCTCCCTGCGGAGTCAGGAGGAGCTCTCGGAGGAGGCCGACTCGCTCGTGCGGCACCTCTTCGAGCACTGGGGCGCACTGCTCAGGGAGGAGCTCACCGACCCGGTGCTCGCCGAGATCATCCTCCGGGCGGGCGACGGGCTCTACCTGGCGTCGATCGCCGGGCTGTCCCAGCCCGAGCCGGAGATGCTCCAGCGGATGTGCGACCGCCTCATCGAGGAGTCCGACCGGGTGCGCCGCCCGCGCGTGTCCGCGGCTCGGTCTGGGGAATGACCACGGATACGGGTGTGTCGCTCTCCGTTTGGTGACGTCCCGGTACTGGTCCGTGGGTTCCCGGTCATGGTTTGGCCGTCGGTAACTTCATCGCCGCTTCCCAGTCCCGGGAGCGTTGGATATCCGCCCGCCTGGCACGGTGGGGTGTGTACCACTCCGGACGCGGGGGTGGGCCGTATCGACCTCGGCACCGTGTTCCGCGACACTGGATGTCACCCCGCCGGGGTGTCCGCGGGGTGAGGACACGCACATGGGAAGGCGGAGCGGATGCTCAGGCTCACCAACCAGGTACGGCCGTACGCCTGGGGTGCCCGGACCGCGATCCCCAGGCTCCTGGGCACCGAGCCCGATGGCACCCCCCAGGCCGAACTGTGGCTGGGAGCCCACCACGGCGCGCCCAGCACCGTGCACCCGGACGGGGGGCCCGTCCCCCTGCCCCGGTTCATCGCCGACGACCCCCACGGCGTACTCGGCCCCCGCACCGTCGAACGCTTCGGCGCCCGGCTCCCCTTCCTGCTGAAGTTCCTGGCCGCCGACGCGCCCCTGTCGCTCCAGGTGCACCCGGACACCGCCCGTGCCCGCTCGGGTTTCGAGGCCGAGGAACGGGCGGGCATCCCCGTTGGCGCCCCGCACCGCAACTACCGCGACCCCCACCACAAGCCCGAACTCCTCCTGGCCCTGGATCCCTTCGAGGCGCTGTGCGGGTTCCGCGAGCCCGCCGCGGCCCGACGGGACCTGGAGGGCCTGGAGGGCGAGCTGGCCGGACTGCTGAGACGGGACCTGGCGGTGTCCGACACCCACGAGGCCCTGCGCTCGGCGCTGACCCGCCTGCTCAGACTGCCCGTGCCGGAGCGCGGACGACTGCTCGCCGAGTTCGTCGCCGAGTGGTCGGCCTGCGGTGGGCGCGGCGCGCACACGGGCATCGTCACCGACCTGGCCGACCGCTACCCGGGCGACCCGGGCGCCGTGGCGGCCCTGCTGCTCAACCGGGTCACCCTCCGGCCCGGCCAGGCCCTGTTCCTGCCGGCGGGCAACCTGCACGCCTACCTGCGCGGAACGGCCGTCGAGGTCATGGCCAGTTCCGACAACGTGCTCCGTGCCGGGCTCACCCACAAGCACGTGGACGTGCCCGAACTGCTGGACGTGGTGGACTTCTCGGTCCTGCCGGTCCCCTACACCGGCCCACGCCGCTTGGACGGGCGCCGCGAGTTCCGCCCGGAGGCGCCCGAGTTCACGCTCCACGAGATCGGGCCCGGGCGCGTCGCCGCGTACCTGCCGGGGGAGGGGCCCTCGGTGGTGCTGGTCCTGGACGGCCGGGTGGAGATGGTCGCTGAGGTCGGCCACGGCCTCACCCTGGTGCGCGGGGAGTCGGTGTTCATCCCCGCCGGCAGCGGGCCGGTCAAGGTCGAGGGGCGCGGCCACGTGGTCGCGGCGACCGTCGGCGCCCTGTGAGAGGACCGTTCCGCGACGGGGCGCGGCACCTCCGGGGCCTCTCCGCGCCACGGGCCCTGCCCGGCGCCGATACGCTGGCCCTTCGACGAAGCTCCGACAACACGAGGGGAACCACCATGGCCCTTGAGCGTCCCGAGATCGACTTCCCGGGCGGCCCGCCGCCGGCGGACCTGGAGGTCACGGACCTCACCATCGGGGAGGGCGCCCAGGCCGGGCACGGCAGCAACGTCGGCGTCCACTACGTCGGAGTCTCCCACTCCACCGGTGAGGAGTTCGACGCCAGTTGGAACCGCGGCACCCCGCTGAACTTCCGCCTGGGCGCGGGCATGGTCATCCCGGGCTGGGACCAGGGGGTCATGGGTATGCGCGTGGGTGGCCGCCGCAAGCTGGTCATCCCGCCGCACCTGGCCTACGGAGACCAGAGCCCGACCCCGGCCATCAAGCCGGGGGAGACCCTGGTGTTCGTCGTCGACCTGGTCGACGTCGCCTGACACCGGGGCCGCACGAGAACGGGGCCCGTGGCGTGCTCCCCGGCGCGCGGCACGGGCTCCGTTCTCGTGCCCGCTGCTGATTCGGAGGTCCATCCCATGTCGTGGTCGACCGGGAAGCAGGTCACGCCCCCGTCGGCGCCCTTCTCCTGGTCGGTGACGGCGAAGACCATGGTGAAGTCGGCCTGCTCGCCGCCGGTGATGAAGGTCTTCTCACCGTTGATGACCCACGCGTCGCCGTCGCGGACCGCGCGGGTGCGGAGGGCCTTGGCGTCCGACCCGGCACCGGGCTCGGTGATGGCGAAGCAGGAGTGGCGGTCACCGTTGATGGTGGGGAGCAGGTACCGCTCCTTCTGCTCCTCGTTGGCGTGGAAGAGGATGTTGTCGGCGCTGCCGCCGAACCTGAAACTGGCGAAGGTGCGGCCGAGCCCGGTCTCGACGAGGGCGACGGAGAGGGGCCCAGGCCCATGCCGCCGTACTCCTCGGGGGTGTCCACGCCCCAGAAGTCGGACTTGCGGGCCAGTTCACGCAGGCCCGTGGTCTCCTCCGCGGTGAGGCCCGGAACGTGCCCCTCGCGCTCACGGCGCAGGACCTCATTCTCCAGTGGCATGAGCTCGCGCTCCACGAAGGTGCGTACCCAGCTGCGGACGGCGCGCTGCTCGTCGGTCAGCGGGAAGTCGATCACGGCCGCTCCCCGTAACCTGACGACGTTCGGTTATTTGAGGGTGCGGTGTCCCCCCTCAGGCCCGCAAGCCCGCGTCCACTCGAAAGAACGGCCCCGACCGTGCGCGAACGTGCGATGATCAGCCCGGAAGGGACGGATCGGACCGTCCGCCGCTGAACCGAGAAGGGAACCCCGTCAGTGGCCCGACCCAGAACGCCGATCCTGAGCAAGCCCGCTATCCGCGCCGCCGCTCTGGCCCTCATCGACCGCGAGGGCCTGGAGTGGCTGTCCATGCGCAAACTCGCCCAGGAACTCGACGTGCAGGCGGCCTCCCTCTACAGCCACTACCGGACCAAGGAGGAGCTGCTCGGCGAGGTGGCCGACGAGGTGACCTCGCGCATCGACGTCTCCGGGTTCGACGGCGGCGACTGGCGCGAGGGAATCGGCTCGTGGGCCCGCTCCTACCGCGCCGCCCTGGCCGAGCACCCCAACCTCGTCCCCGTCGTGGCGGCCGGTCCCGGCCGGCGCGACGAGGCGCTGCGCCGCGCCGACGTCGTCCAGGGCGCCCTCGTCCGGGCGGGATGGCCCCCACGCTACGCCACGATGATCGGAGCCTCGGCCAAGTACCTCGTGGTGGGTGCCGCCACCCAGTCCTTCGCGCGCGGCTTCGCCGACGACGTGTGGGTCTACCGCGACCGCTACCCCAACCTGTCCCAGGCGCACCGGTTGTCCGAGCACGCTGCTGAGATCGACCAGGCCAGCTTCGACCTGGCCCTGGAGGCCTTCCTGGACGGGCTCGCCCGCGTCTTCGAGCGGGTCCGGGCGACCAGCGCCGGATAGGGTTCACAGGAGCGCCGGGCCCGGGTCTGAGCCCTGTGTCCGGAGAGCGGGCCCGGGAGCGCCGTTGAGAGGACTTCGGGCGGGCGGTCGTGCCATGGTGGTGTCGAACGGCCACTACGAGGAGTGGCGGCGGACGAAGGGGGACCCATGGCCGGAGCACGCGTGATCTGGGCCAAGAAGCTTCCCGAGGTGTACGGGAAACTCGACGAGATCGACAAGGTCGTCGCCGACCACCTGGATGGCACGCTCCTGGAACTGCTGAAACTGCGTTCTTCGATCCTCAACGGCTGCGCCTTCTGCGTTGACCTGCACACGGAGAAGGCGCTCAAGGAGGGGGAGAGCCGCCAGCGCCTCTTCCAGGTGGCGACCTGGCACGAGGCGGGCGCGATCTTCACCGACGCGGAGCGGGCCGTCCTCGCGCTCACAGACGAGATGACGCGGATGGGGGAGGGCGGGGTGAGCGAGGAGGTCTACGACGCGGTCGCCGAGCACTTCTCCGACGAGCAGGTCGCCGCGCTGATGGCGGCGATCGCGATGATCAACCTCTACAACAGGTTGGCCGTGGCCTCGCACCTGCGTCCGCGCAAGCACTGAGCCCGCGAAGCGTCGGTGCCCGGCCGGAGAGCGCTCCCCGGCCGGGCACCGACGCGGTGAACGGTCAGCTGGTCGGCTGCTCATGCTCGCGGGTCTCGCCCCCGGCCTTCTCCGCGGCGTGGCGCCCCTTCTCCGTACGTGCCTTCTCCTCGTGGGGCTTCTCGTGGGCGGCCCGGTAACCGGCCCGGTAGGAGGCCTCCGCTTCCCGGGCCTCCTGATCCCTCAGCTCCGCCTTGGACGGCCAGCCCGCCGTCATGCCGTAGATCACTAGGACGTTGACGGCGATCACCACCAGCGACCACAGCGGCATGGCGAACAGGAAGACCAGTTGGGCGATGATGTTCAACGCGGCGAGCACCACGCCGAACACCCGGGCCCACGTGCTGCCGGACAGTACGGAGAAGCCCGCGATGACCAGGACCGCCCCCCACAGGGCCAGCAGGGCACCCCAGGCCCCGTACTCCAGGAAGAGCATGTTCGCCTCGGTGGCGATGTAGAACTCCGGAGTCACGAGGGCGACGAGCCCCTGGCCGATGTTGATGACGCCGATGACGATCAGCAGTGTCGCGACGAAGAACTGCCAACCGTTCGCTGATGTCTTGCGCATGGTGTCGTGCCCCCTAGCGGCCGCCCGGGCCGGACCCTCACCGGTCCGGGACCGTGGGCGGAACCTCGGATGTCACAGTGCGGACGCGCGGATACGCGCACCGTTGCGTTCATCATCCGACAACGGTGGTCAGCGCTCTCCCAACATTCCTCGCAAATCAGGCAAAGCTCGGATTTTCTGTCGGGTAAGGCCCGGTGCGCACCAGCACACTTCCGATGTGGGGTCCCCCGCCCGGAAGGAACGGCGATGGCACAGAGCAGACCGACCACGGACGGCACCGGTCACCGCGCACGCCGCCGCACTTCCGCCGCCGTGCTGGCCGCCGTCGCGGGTGTGGCCCTCCTGGGCGCCTTCGCGGCGGGCAGCGTCCCCGCCGGAACCCTCCGGGAACCGGGGGACCTGGAGCCGGGGGGCTGGTGGTCGGTCCTGCCGCCCGTCCTGGCCATCGGCCTGGCGCTCACCACACGCCAGGTCCTGCCCGCGCTGTTCGCCGGTGTCTGGCTGGGGGCCTGGCTCCTCGAAGGACTGTCCCCGGCGGGGCTGGCCCTGTCCCTGCTCGACTCCGCGGGGATCTATGTCGTGGGTGCGCTCGCCCGTGCCGACCGCATCACGATCGTCCTCTTCACCCTGATGATCGGCGGGCTGGTCGGTGTCATCCGCAAGAACGGCGGCACCGACGGGATCGTCCGCGCCGTGACCCGGTGGGCCTCCACCCCCCGCCGGGGCCAGGCCGTCACCGGCGGCCTGGGGCTGGCCGTCTTCTTCGACGACTACGCTAACACCCTGGTGGTCGGCAACACGATGCGCCCCGTCCTGGACCGGCTGCGCGTCTCCCGCGAGAAACTCGCCTACATCGTCGACTCCACGGCCGCGCCGGTGGCCACCCTCGCGCTGCTGTCCACATGGATCGGGTTCCACGTGGCCCTCATCGACGAGTCCGTCGCCGGGACCGGCCTGGCGATGGGCGGGTTCGCCGTCTTCGTCGAGTCCCTGAAGTACGCCTTCTACCCGGTTCTGGCGGTCGTGTTCGTCTTCGCGGTCGCCCTGACCGGCCGCGACTTCGGCCCGATGCTCGCGGCCGAGCGCCGGGCCCGCACCACCGGCGCGGTCCTGCGGGAGGGCTCGCACCTGGGTGCCGGAGGTGCCGACGCGCTGGAACCGGCGACGGAGACGCCCCGCAGGCTCCTCAACGCGCTCGTGCCGATCCTCGTCCTGGTCGCCACGACGGTCACCGGACTGCTCACCACTGGCCAGGGTGACTCGTTCGTGATGCGTGTCGGCAGCGGGGACGCCTTCTCCTCCCTGCTGTGGGGCTCGCTCCTGGCGCTGGCCGCGGCGTGGGCCATGAGCGCCGCCCAGCGCATCCTGACTCTGGGGGAGGTCGTCGACGCCTGGTTCCAGGGAGTCACGTCCGTGATGTACGTGATCGTCATCCTGACGCTGGCCTGGTCCCTGTCCGACATCACGGCCCTGCTGGGCACGGCTGACTTCATCGCCGGAGCACTCGGCGGGGTACTGCCGCCCTTTCTCCTGCCGACCCTGCTGTTCGTGGTCGCTGCCGCCGTGGCCTTCGCCACCGGCACCAGTTGGGGGACCATGGGCGTCCTGACGCCGTTGGCGGTCCCCCTGGCGTGGGCGGTGCTGGAGGCCCGGGGCCTGGCCGGTCCGGAGGGCCACCCCCTGCTGTTCGCGTCGGTCTCCACCGTCCTCGCGGGAGCGGTGTGGGGTGACCACTGCTCCCCCATCTCCGACACCACGGTGATCTCGTCGCTGGCCTCCCGGTGCGACGTGGTCGACCACGTGCGCACCCAGTTGCCCTACGCGCTCTTCGTGGCGGCGGTCGCGATCGTCCTGGGCCTGCTGCCCGTGGGGCTCGGCCTGCCCTGGTGGGCGGCGATGCCCCTGTGCGCGGCGGCGGTCGCGGGAGGGCTGTGGCTCCTCGGCGGCCGCTCCGACCGGGAGCCGGAGCCCGCTTCCGGTCCGGAGGGCGCGCCATAGGCGCCCCGGGGGTGCGGCCGTGCCACCGCCGTACCCCCGGCCATGGCGGGTCAGCGCACGTAGGGCCCTCCCGCGGACTCCCAGCCGAGCCGGTGGGTACCCAGAGGGGCCGTGCCGTCGTCGGCGTAGTAGTGGTAAGCGAAGAGGTCCTGGTGGCCGGGGCCGTGGCAGACCAGGATCTCGGTGCCCCTGCCCCTGCCCCTGCCCCGCGTCATGCCGGTGCCGCTGCGGTTGTGGCAGGGGCCGATAGCGCTCCCGGACCGGCCGACCGTGGCGCGGTAGGTGCTGTCGGCCCCTGGCAGCACAGGTCGAAGGAGACGAACAGGTAGTACCAGCCCTCGCGCCCGAACGGGGCCTCGATGGGGTTCGCCGCCCCGGCCCGTGAGCGAGTACGGGGCGTGTCCGGCATCCTGCGGTGGGAGAAGGGCGCGGGGGTGACGTGCGGTTCGGGCGGGCACCCGGGGGCGTGTGCCGTGGAGTGCTGGCAGTGACCATCAACTGTGGCACTGCCGTCCCATGATCATTCGCGCAGCGCAAGTAAGGGCTTTTTCAACGTCAATGCGTCGACCCACGTGTCACTGCGGACCGCTCACTGCCCGTGGTTGCGGGGGCAACCAAGCAATGCCTCGGCGAGGGGGCCGTCCGGGGCCCTTCCCAGCAGATGCGGCGAGGCAACCCGGTGGGTGCGTTCACGCGCGAGCGGGGCCGTCTCGCCGAGTGGATCCTGGGCAGACCGACTGCAGTCCACGAGGCGCGGCCCCGCGATGCAAACGAGCGTTCTGTTCAAGCTCGTCGATGAAGGGGCCCTTGGCCAGAGGGGGTGTCTCGGGGGCTTCCCCGCTAGACACGGCGGAAGACCCGGCGAGGGGCACAGGGCCCGAGCAGGGTCTTCCAGATTCCGTGGGCGATACAGGATTCGAACCTGTGACCTCTACCGTGTCAAGGTAGCGCTCTAACCAACTGAGCTAACCGCCCGGCGACCTTCTCCCGTTCAGTGCGAGCGGGACCGGCCTGCGGCCCGTGCGGGCCTCTTCGAGCGGACGACGGGATTCGAACCCGCGACCCTCACCTTGGCAAGGTGATGCTCTACCAGCTGAGCCACGTCCGCATGTGATCGGGTGTTTGTCCCGAATCGGCACGGCGCACCGAACCGGTGCGCCGCGCCGTTCTCCGAGCGGACGACGGGATTCGAACCCGCGACCCTCACCTTGGCAAGGTGATGCTCTACCAGCTGAGCCACGTCCGCGCGGCGAGTCCTGCGGGCCTCCGGCTGTTTCCGGGGGTCCTGCTCGCTGCGTTGAGAACTCTAGCGGATTCCTGGCCGAGCGCGAAATCGGTCGCCCTTCACCTGTGCGTCACCCGCCCACACCTTCCACGGAGCCGAGCGTTCAGCGGAGCGTGCCCCGCGGGCCCCGCCTCCCGTGTTCACACCGACCGACTCAGCCCTCCAGGTGAGCGGGGCTGGAGGGCATGTCGGGCCGTGGCGGCGCGGAGAGGTACTGGCCGACTCTCTCGATCACCTTGTTCATCTCGTAGGCGATCAGGCCCACGTCGCTGTCGGAGTCCGACATCAGGGCCATGCAGGCCCCCTCGCCCGCCGCGGCCACGAAGAGGAAGGCCCGGTCCATCTCGATGATGCTCTGGCGGATGTTGCCAGCGGAGAACTGTTTGCTGGCTCCGCCCGCCAGGCTGTGCAGCCCCGACGCGATCGCGGACAGGTGCTCGGCGGCAGGGTGGTCCAGGCCGCTGGAGGCGGCCATGAGGAGTCCGTCGGTGGAGAGGACGATGGCGTGCTGAGTGCCGGGGGCGCGCGTGAGGAGGTCGTCCAGCAGCCAGCCGAGTTCTCCGCGTGTGGTGCTCGTTGAAGTCATGGCTCTCTTCGCTCTGTCGTCGTTCGGGCGTGACGGGAAGGCGTGCTCTGCGGCGTCGGTGGTTCCGGTGGGGGCCGGGGTGAGTAGGTGGCCCCGCATAAGCGTTGCCCAGATGATAGTCATTCGTAACTTATCTGTCTGTGCCCTTCTCCAGGTGGCTTTGCTGTACGGGTGGAAGGGGAGATCCGTGACCAGTAGTGATGCCACGGGGGTCGTGTGTCGGAGGCCGTGCCGCGGCCGGAGTTGGACAGGGGTATTGCCAAGCCGCCGTCTTCGGCGGTAGAGGGCGGGCTCCTTCCCCGACCCGGTGCGACGGTGGGAGGATCGTTCGTGAGTCGCCGCACCGGGCAGCGCGTTCGAGAGCTGGGGGTTGGGCATGAGGGTGTGGATCGCCGGAGCCGGGTTCGGGAGCGGATCCGTCGTCGAAGCGGACCAGGCACGCATCTCCGTGTTCGATCACGGGATCACGGTCGGGGACGGCGTGTTCGAGACGGTGCGGGCCAGGGAGGGCCGCCCGTTCGCGCTCACCCGCCATCTGCGCAGGCTCGCCCGATCCGCCGCCGGGCTGGGTATGGACGAGCCGGACCTGGAACTGGTCGCCGACGGTGTCGGACGGGCCCTGGCGGCCAACGCCGACGTCGTCGACGCCAGGGTGCGGATCACCGTCACCGACGGGACCGGGCCCCTCGGCTCCGACCGCGCTCCGGGGGAGCAGACGGCCATCGTGGCGATCAGCCCCTTCCCCGAGGTCAAGCCGTCGGCCGACGTCTCCGTGGTGCCGTGGAAGCGCAACGAGTTCGACGCGCTCGCCGGTCTCAAGACCACCTCGTACGCGGGCAACGTCCGCGCGCTCGCCTACGCCGCCGAGCGGGGCGCCTCCGAGGCGCTCTTCGCCAACGTGAGCGGGAACCTGTGCGAGGGGACCGGCAGCAACGTGTTCGTGGTGGCGGACGGCAGGCTCCTCACGCCGCCGCTGTCGGCCGGGCCGTTGGCGGGCATCACCCGCGAGCTCGTCCTGGAGTGGTTCGGCGGAGAGGAGGAGGACGTCCCCATGGGCCGGCTCCCCGAGTGCTCCGAGGCGTTCCTGACCTCCACCGGGCGCGACGTCCAGCCGATCCTGCGCATCGATGGCCGCCGGGTCTCCCCGGAGGCCGGACCCGTCACGAGGAAGGCGATGGCGGTGTTCGCGGAGCGCTCCGCCGAGCTGATCGATCCCTGACAGGCGCGCGTACGGGTGCGGGGGCCGCGTGGAGTAACGCGGCCCCCGCACCCGTAGCGGGCGTGAGCGGTCAGGAGGCGAGGTGCTGCTGGATCTCCTCGTCCAGGTCCACGAAGGACGGCTCCTGGCCCGCGGGCACGATCTCGTAGGTGCGGTGGAGGAACTCGGCGAGCGGGGACACCTGGGTGTCGAACTCCGCCTGGCCGAAGGGGGAGGAGAGGGCGATGCTCACGGTGCGCTCGCCGTGCTCGTCCTTGGAGGGCCACACACGCACGTCGCCCTCGCCCACGGCGCGGACGATGCCGACCGTGAGCAGTTCGCGCGCGAAGATCCACTCGACCGGGTCCTCCTCGCCGGTGTGGAAGGCCACGCGGACCGCGTACGGGTCGTTCGCGCTGTAGTCGGCGCGCGCGGCCAGGGGCACCGAGGCGCGTTCGGGGACCACGAGCCGCAGGCCCAGCTCGGCGGTGGCAGTGGTGTCGCTACTGTTCATGTTCGCCAAACCTTTTCTCGTCCGGCCCTGGTGCGCGCGGCACGGGTCGGTTGCCGTCTCACTCGCTCCAACGAGGCCGTCCGCGGACTATGACGTGAGTACGGGGACTTTCTTGGTCGGGTGGGACCGGTGGTGGTGCTGCCCGTTGGGGGTCAGCGCGCCGCATCACGGCATCCCGGTCCTTCGTCACTGTAATGACCAGGAGAAACAAAAGATTTCCCAACCCCGGGTGGCCCACGTCACGCCAGAGTAATGAAGAGGTGTCCCCCAGGGTGCGGCGGGGTGCGGGAACCCTGCGTTGGGCCGGTGTTTCGGTGTCGGGTTGTGGCATTGAAGAGAACATGTCAGCGTTGTTCTGTGATCTACGTCACATGTCTTGAGGGCGGCGGGCGATGAGTGCTCCGAGCACCCCCGAACATGCGCTAGAGTCTCTGTTGTCCGGCTCGGGAGAGCCGGAAGCAGCAGGTCCGGGCGATTAGCTCAGTTGGCTAGAGCGCGTCGTTCACACCGACGAGGTCACTGGTTCGAGTCCAGTATCGCCCACGGACTGAGGACGACCCTGCTCGGGGGCCTTCGGCCGCCTTGCCGGGTCGTCCTTTGTGTTGTCGTGGGCGCCCCCCCCGAGCCCCCGGTGTGCCGCTCGTCCTGGTGACCGTCGCGCTTCGTGGCACGGGTCCGTTGGCGGGGTGTGCGGTCGGGTTCCTGGGAGACGACACGAGAGCCGGTCCTCGCCCGTGCGGGGTGCCTATTCGGCGGCGGAGGGCTTGGCGCCCGTCGTGCGCCGCTTGCGGTAGCGCCGCAGGAGGTCGTTCTTGAACCGCTCCCCGTGCTTCTCGGCGATACGGAACCACCGGCGGGTCGGGCGCAAAAGGCGGTGGGCCCAGCCGAACTCGGTACTGAGGATGAGCAGCCCGAGAATGATCCCTGCGGCGCCGGGGCCAGGGGTCACCAGCATGACCGTTCCCGCCAGGATGACGAGTGTGCCGACCACCCCGACCCCGATCCGCCAGGGCAGGTGCAGCACCGGGTGGGCGTGCATACGGCGTCGAAAGAGTCGGAGGTGTGCGCGCATCCTCCGCCAGCGGCGGACGCGCACACGCTTGGGGGATGTCTCCGGGGCCGGCGGTCCGTGGGAAGGGCTCGGTGACATGCGCTCACATTATTCGGTCGAGGCAAGTGGGCGATTGGGTCTGTGGGGCAGCGGTCGGACGTCTGCTGATTGTCACCGATCTCGGGGCGGCGATCAATCCTCTCCGGCCGAGTTGTGCATGTCGCCCGCGCATGGCCCCTGCCGCCCCGACGTTCCGCGGCACGGGTGTGTGCGGAGCGACGCCGGCCGTCGTTTCCGTGTGTGCGGCACTGTGCCCTGTGCGGCCGAATCCCGCGACCGAATCACGCCGTTCCGTGACGGGTGCCCGCGTCCGGTGCGGACCCCGGACACGGCCCGGACGGCCTGTGGACAACGTGGAGCGCCCCGCGCGGTCAGCCGATACCATCGGACCCGAAACGCCCTCCCGCCCCCGTGAGCGGCGGGTACGGGTGTCGACCGACGAACCACGCATCCCTAGGAGTCACCGTGTCCGCCGCGCCTGAGCTGCACGTCACCCTCGCCGGAACCCCGCGTGCGGTGGCGGCCACGACCACGGCGGGCCAGGCGCTGGAGGCCGACGGCAGGACGGTCATCGCGGCCCTGGTCAACGGCCATCAGCGCGACCTCGCCTGGGAACTGGCCGACGGCGACACCGTCGAACCGATCGCCATCGACTCCGAGGAGGGGCGGGCGATCCTGCGCCACTCCACCGCGCACGTGCTCGCCCAGGCCGTCCAGGAGCTCTTCCCCGAAGCCAAGCTGGGCATCGGCCCGCCCGTGGAGAACGGCTTCTACTACGACTTCGACGTCGCCGAGCCCTTCACCCCCGCCGATCTGAAGGCCATCGAGAAGCGGATGCAGCAGATCATCAAGCAGGGGCAGCGCTTCGACCGCCGGGTCGTCACCGACGAGGAGGCCCGCGCGGAGCTGGCCACCGAGCCCTACAAGCTGGAACTGATCGACATCAAGGGCAGCTCCGCGGCCGACGCCGCCGAGGGCGCCTCCGCCGAGGTCGGCGCGGGCGAGCTGACCATCTACGACAACGTCCACCCGCGCACCGGTGAGCAGTGCTGGAAGGACCTGTGCCGCGGCCCGCACCTGCCCACCACCAGGGTCGTCCCGGCCTTCAAGCTCATGCGCACCGCCGCGGCCTACTGGCGCGGCAAGGAGACCAACCCGCAGCTCCAGCGCGTGTACGGCACCGCCTGGGAGACCAAGGACGCGCTCAAGGCCTACCTCACCTTCCTGGAGGAGGCGGAGAAGCGCGACCACCGCAAGCTCGGCTCCGAGCTGGACCTGTTCTCCATCCCCGACGAGATCGGCTCCGGCCTGGCGGTCTTCCACCCCAAGGGCGGTGTCATCCGCCGAGTGATGGAGGACTACTCGCGCAAGCGCCACGAGGAGTCCGGCTACGAGTTCGTCTACACCCCGCACGCCACCAAGAGCACGCTCTTCGAGAAGTCCCAGCACCTCTCCTGGTACGCGGACGGCATGTACCCCCCCATGCAGCTCGACGGCGGTCAGGACTACTACCTGAAGCCGATGAACTGTCCGATGCACAACCTGATCTTCGACGCGCGCGGACGCTCCTACCGCGAGCTGCCGCTGCGCCTGTTCGAGTTCGGCACCGTGTACCGGTACGAGAAGTCGGGTGTGGTGCACGGCCTCACCCGCGCCCGCGGCTTCACCCAGGACGACGCGCACATCTACTGCACCAAGGAGCAGATGGCCGACGAGCTGGACTCTCTGCTGACCTTCGTGTTGGACCTGCTGCGCGACTACGGCCTGGAGGACTTCTACCTGGAGCTGTCCACCAAGGACCCGGAGAAGTACGTGGGCGGGGACGAGGTGTGGTCCGAGGCCACCGACACCCTGCGCCAGGCCGCCGAGAAGCAGGGCCTGGAACTGGTCATGGACCCGGGTGGCGCCGCCTTCTACGGTCCGAAGATCTCGGTGCAGGCCAAGGACGCCATCGGCCGCACCTGGCAGATGTCCACCATCCAGTTGGACTTCAACCTGCCCGAGCTGTTCGACCTGGAGTACACCGCCGCCGACGGCACCCGTCAGCGGCCGGTGATGATCCACCGTGCCCTGTTCGGCTCGATCGAGCGGTTCTTCGCCGTCCTGCTGGAGCACTACGCGGGCGCCTTCCCGGCCTGGCTCGCCCCGGTGCAGGCGGTCGGCATCCCCATCGCCGACGAGCACGTGCCCTACCTGCGCGAGGTCCAGGCGAAGCTGCGCGCGGAGGGCATCCGCGTGGAGGTGGACGCCGGCGACGACCGCATGCAGAAGAAGATCCGCAACGCCCAGAAGCAGAAGGTGCCCTTCATGCTGCTGGCCGGCGACGACGACATCGGCAAGAACGCCGTGTCCTTCCGCTACCGCGACGGCTCCCAGAACAACGGGGTGCCGGTCGACGAGGCGGTCGCCGAGATCGTGGCGGCCGTGCGCGAGCGCCGCTGACACCGACCGCGAGCGCCCGCCCGGAGTTCCGGCCCGGAGTTCCGGGCGGGCGCTCGGTGCCGTGCCCTCAGTCGTCTCTGAACAGGCCCTTGCGGTAGGTGCCGGGGTTGGGTTCGGGGTCCGGTGCGGTTTCCTCGTCCTCGTCCTTGAAGAGGTCTTCACGGGAGATGCGGGCGGTGGAATTGGGGTCCGGTGCGGTTTCCTCGTCCTCGTCCTTGAAGAGGTCCTCGCGGGAGATGCGGTGTGTGGAGTCTGGATCGCTCATACGGCGGATTTTAACCGCCCTGTACAGGGGGTACCGCCTGCTCCACCGGTCAGCGGCTGGTGGGACGCCCGGTCCAGACCTCCGGGGGAACGCGCCCGACCAGGTCGATCAGGTAGTCGGCGGCGGTCAGGGCCCGCTCGGGGTCCAGACGGGTCGTGGCGGTCCAGGTGAGGACGTGGTCGCCGGAGAAGCGCACCGGCAGTGAGCGGGATCGCGGATCGGCCAGCAGCCAGTCCGTGACGCGCCTGCGCAGGAGGGCCCGGGTGAAGGCGGTGTCGCTGCCGTTGGTGTGGAAGGTCTTGTCGAACACGGCGTCCAGACCACTCCCCGGTTCCGCGGACCGTGACGGGTCCCGTCGCCGGATCTCCAGCTCGGCGTTGGGGCCGGGGGTGCGCACCGCCACGATCCGGCAGGTGTGCCGGTGGCGCTTGTCCCCGGCCGCTGCAGCCGGGCGTGTGTGCGTGTGCTCGAAGACGGTCACCTCGTGGCCGCCCCGCCTCCCGGTGAGCACGTGCCGGGAGCGCCCGCCCCGGCTGCCGGCCGCCTGGGGCAGGTGGGAGCCGTCGAGCGGCGCTGCTCTGTGCTCGCTGTAGTGCCAGCCGTGCTCGTGGGCCCAGGCGCGGAGCCAGGCCGCGCGGTTCTGTGGGAAGTGTGCGCCGAACACGATCGCGGCGGCGGCCAGCACGACGGCCGCCAGCGAGATCGCCGACAGAACGCCTTCCATCGGGTACTCCTCCGACGGGGAACAGGGATCGGCCGTGCACCCGTGGCGGGGCCGCTGGCAGCGGAACGGGAGGGGCCCGGTGGTCAGGGGTCCCGGTGTGGCCGTACGGACCCATTGTGTTCCTCGGTGGGCCGGTTGTCACCCCTTGTTCGCCGGATGACCGAACAGGCCGGGCCGGATTCGGCCACGGCGTGGAACACCCGGGAAAGCCGGTCCGCGGTTCCCTGCCCCTCACCCGGGGCACGGGCCGGTCCCGCTCACGTCTTTCGTCGATTCCTACGCCGGAAGCCCCAGGTCGCGGGCGATGAGCATGCGCTGCACCTCACTGGTGCCCTCGCCGATCTCCAGGATCTTGGCGTCCCGGTAGAACCGGCCCACCGGGAAGTCGTTCATGAACCCGTACCCGCCGAACACCTGGGTGGCCTCGCGCGCGTTGTCCATCGCCGCGTTCGAGGCCACCAGCTTGGCGATCGCGGCCTGTCTCTTGAACGGCTCGCCCGCCAGCATCCTGGAGGCAGCGTCGTAGTAGGCCAGGCGGGCGGTGTGCGCGCGGCTCTCCATGTCGGCGATCTTGAACTGGATCGCCTGGTAGGCCCCGATGCTGTGCCCGAACGCCCGGCGCTCACGGGCGTAGCGCACGCTCTCGTCCACGCACCCCTGGGCCAGTCCGACGGAGAGCGCCGCGATCGCGATGCGCCCCTCGTCCAGGATGCGCAGGAACTGGGCGTACCCCCGCCCGCGTTCGCCGACCAGGTTGGCCTCCGGCACCCGGCAGCCGTCGAACACCAGCTCGTTGGTGTCGGAGGCGTTCCACCCCACCTTGGAGTAGTGCTGCCCGACCGTGAACCCGGGGGTGCCCGCCGGGACCAGGATGGCGGAGATCTCCGGCCCCCCGCCCTCCCGCTCGCCGGTCACCGCGGTGACGGTGACCAGGGAGGTGATGTCGGTGCCGGAGTTGGTGATGAACGCCTTGGTCCCGTTGATCACCCACTGCCCCTCCGCCACGTGCGCGGTGGTCTTCGTGGCGCCCGCGTCCGAACCCCCGTCCGGCTCGGTCAGGCCGAACGCCCCCAGTGCTTCGCCTCGGCACAGCGCCGGAAGGTAGGCCTCCTTCTGTTCCCGCGAGCCGAACCGGTGGATCGGCATCGCCCCCAGCGACACCCCGGCCTCCAGGGTGATGGCCACGGAGGAGTCCACCCGCGCCAGCTCCTCCAGGGCCAGGCACAGCGCGAAGTAGTCCCCGCCCATCCCGCCGTACTCCTCGGGGAAGGGCAGCCCGAACAGCCCCATCCGCCCCATCTTGGCGACGATGCCGTAGGGGAAGGCGCCGCGCTCGTAGAAGTCGCCGATCACCGGTGCCACCTCGGTTCGGGCGAACTCCTCCACGGCGGCCCGCAGGTCGGCGTGCTCGGTGGACAGTTCGTGACGGTTCAATCCCGGTGCTCCTCGCTGGTGGTCGCGGACGGGGCCGCGGCGGATCCGTCGCCGTGCTGTTCGACGGTGACGAGCGGGGCGTCCATGGGTACGGACGCCCCGGGTGCGACCGCGACGGCCGCGACGGTCCCGTCGACGGGGGAGGGCACGGAGTGCTCCATCTTCATGGCCTCGACCACCGCCACGGGGGTGCCGACGGTGACGCGCTGGCCGACCCTGACGGGCACGGCCAGCACCGTCCCGGGCATGGGGCTGCGCACGGTCCCGTCGGCGGTGTCGGCGTCGGAGCGCAGGGCGGCGGCCACCGGCTCCTCGTGGAGGGTCCAGGCGGTGCCGTCCGCGCCGAGCCACCGGTGGGCGGTGGCCGGATCGTGGGCGCGCGCGTAGGTGCGCAGTCGCCCGCCGTGGTCCACGGTCAGACGGGTGCCGTCGGCGGAGCGGTGGGCGCGGGCGGGTTCGGGCGGGCCGTCCCCCACTCGGACCAGGAACGTCCCGGGGCCGCTGTGCCGGACGTGCACGACCGTGGAGTCGAGGCGGGGCGCGCGCAGCCGCCAGCGGGTCCAGGCGGGGCCGCCGATCCGCCAGTTGTCCGGGACGGCGAACCGGTCGGCCGGTGCGGGGCCGTCAGCAGCCAGATCCAGGTGGTGGTCGAGCGCGGCGGCCGCGTACACCTCGGGCGGGACGGTCTCCGGGGCGGGCTCGGGCGGGTCGGTCTCGACGAGGTCGGTGGACAGGTCTCCCGACACCACGCGGGGGTGGCGCAGCAGGCGGCGCAGGAACGCGGTGTTGGTGACGCACCCCAGCAGCAGGTATCCGGACAGGGCGTCCTGCATCCGCAGCAGTGCCTGGGCGCGGTCGGTCCCCCAGGTGACGACCTTGGCCAGCATGGGGTCGAACGAGGAGGTGACCTCGCCGCCCTCGACGATCCCCGACTCCACGCGCACCAGCGGGCCGCGGGGCTCGGTCAGTGACAGGACGGGGCCGCCGCTGGGAAGGAAGCCGCGGTCGGCGTCCTCGGCGTAGACGCGTGCCTCCACCGCGTGCCCGCGCAGGGACACGTCGGCCTGGCCGAAGGGCAGGGGCTCGCCCAGGGCCACCCGCAGTTGCAGTTCCACCAGGTCGATACCGCGCACCCCGTCGATGGCCACGACCTCCTCCGTGACGGGGTGCTCCACCTGGAGGCGGGTGTTCATCTCCAGGAAGGAGAAGGACAGGGAGCCGTCGGCGGCGGCCTCGGCGATGAACTCCACCGTGCCCGCGCCCGTGTAGCCGCAGGCGCGGGCGGCGGCCACGGCGGACTCGCCCATGAGGGCGCGCTGGTCGGCGCTCAAGAGCGGGGAGGGCGCCTCCTCGACGATCTTCTGGTGGCGCCGTTGCAGGCTGCACTCGCGTTCGCCCAGGTGGAGGGTAGTGCCGTGGGTGTCGGCCAGGACCTGGACCTCGATGTGGCGGGGTCGCCGGACGAGGCGCTCCACCAGCAGGGTGGGGTCGCCGAAGGCGGCGGTGGCCTCCCTGCGTGCGGCGGCGGCCGCAGCGGGCAGGTCCTCGGGGGAGTGGACGGCGCGCATGCCCTTGCCACCGCCTCCGGCGGAGGGTTTGACGAGCAGCGGGTAGCCGGTCCGCTCGGCGGCGGAGAGGAGCTCGGCGTCGGTGAGGGGGCGCCCGGGCGCCTCGGTGAAGCCGGGCAGGACCGGGACCCCGGCCCCGGTGACGGTCTCCTTGGCGCGGATCTTGTCGCCCATGGCGTCGATGGCCGCGGGGGGAGGGCCGACGAACACCAGTCCGGCGTCGGCGCAGGCGCGGGCGAAGGCGGCGTTCTCCGACAGGAATCCGTAGCCGGGGTGGACCATCGTCGCACCACCCTCCACCGCGGCGGCGGTGATCGCTGAGGCGTCCAGGTAGTCGGGGACGCGCAGCGCCCGGTCGGCCGCCAGGGTGTGCGGGGCGCGGGCGTCGGCGTCGGTGTACACGGCCACCGAGCCCAGGCCCATACGGCGCAGGGTGCGCATGACGCGCAGGGCGATCTCACCGCGGTTGGCCACCAGGACGGCCGCCGTGCGGTCCGGGGTCGGGGGTGTCGTCGTCGTCATGTCGGGTCCTCACATCCGGAAGACGCCGTAGCCCACCGGCTCCAGCGGTGCGTGGCGGGCGGCGGACAGGGCCAGGGCGAGCACGTCGCGGGTGTGGGCGGGGTCGATGACGCCGTCGTCCCACAGGCGGGCCGTGGAGTAGTAGGGGTCGCCCTGGCGCTCGTACTGCTCACGGACGGGCGCCTTGAACGCCTCCTCCTCTTCATCGGACCACGCCTCTCCTCGCGCCGCCAGCCGGTCGCGCCGGACTGTGGACAGCACCGAGGCGGCCTGTTCACCGCCCATGACCGAGACGCGGGCGTTCGGCCACATCCACAGGAACCTGGGGGAGTAGGCGCGGCCGCACATGCTGTAGTTTCCTGCGCCGAAGGAGCCGCCGATGACCACGGTGAACTTGGGTACGCGCGCGCACGCCACGGCGGTGACCATCTTGGCGCCGTGCTTGGCGATGCCTCCGGCCTCGTAGTCGCGGCCGACCATGAACCCGGAGATGTTCTGGAGGAAGACCAGGGGGACGGAGCGCCGGTCGCACAGTTCGATGAAGTGGGCGCCCTTGAGCGCGGACTCGGCGAACAGGATGCCGTTGTTGGCGACGATCCCCACGGGGTGGCCGTGCAAGTGCGCGAACCCGGTGACCAGGGTGGTGCCGTACTCGGCCTTGAACTCGGTGAACTCGCTGCCGTCCACCAGCCGTCCGACGACTTCGCGCACGTCGTAGGGGACACGGGTGTCGGCGGGCACCACCCCCTGGAGCTCGGCGGGGTCCATGCTGGGCGGGCGGGGTTCGCGCACCTCCCAGGCGGGCGGGCCGGTCGGCCCCAGGGTGTCGGCGATGCGGCGGACGATGGTCAGGGCATGGGCGTCGTCGTCGGCCAGGTGGTCGGTGACGCCGGAGACGCGTGAGTGCAGGTCTCCGCCGCCTAGTTCCTCAGCGGTGACGACTTCGCCGGTGGCGGCCCTGACCAGGGGCGGGCCGCCGAGGAAGACGGTGCCCTGGTCGCGCACGATGACCGCCTCGTCGCTCATGGCGGGGACGTAGGCGCCGCCGGCCGTGCACGATCCCAGGACCGCCGCGATTTGCGGGATGCCCAGCCGGGACAGGGTGGCCTGGTTGTAGAAGATGCGGCCGAAGTGCTCGCGGTCGGGGAACACCTCGTCCTGCATGGGGAGGAACGCTCCACCGGAGTCGGCGAGGTAGACGCACGGGAGGTGGTTGTGCAGGGCCACCTCCTGTGCGCGCAGGTGCTTCTTGACCGTCACGGGGTAGTAGCTGCCGCCCTTGACGGTGGCGTCGTTGGCGACCACGACGACGGTGCGGCCCGACACGCGTCCCACGCCCGCGATCATCCCGGCGCCGGGCGCGTCGTGGCCGTCCTCGCCGTAGAGCCCGTAGCCGGCCAGCGGGGCGATCTCCAGGAAGGGGGATCCGGGGTCCAGGAGGAGGTCGACGCGGTCGCGCGGCAGGAGTTTGCCGCGTTCGACGTGGCGCGTCCGTACCCGTTGTGGTCCGCCCAGCGCGGCTTTCGCGATCCGTTCGCGCAACAGGCGGGCGAGGGCGCGGTGGGACTCCGCGTTGGCGGTGAACGCGGGGTCGGCGGTGTCCACTGCCGAGGTGAGCACGGGTGCCCTGCTCATGGCGTCCTCTCGGGGAGGGTGTTAACGCACACTAACCACTGTGATGTTAGTAACTACTAACATGGGTGTCCAGCGTCGGCGTGGTGCGATCGGGAACGGGGGTGGCGACGGTGTCCGGACCGGTATCCGAGCGCCGGGCGGCGATCCTCGGGGCCGCCGCCGTGCTCTTCGCCGAACGCGGCTTCCACGGTGCGACCATCGACGAACTCGGCCGGGCCGTGGGGACCTCCGGTCCGGCGCTGTACCGTCACTTCGCGGGCAAGGAGGCGCTGCTCGCGGCGGTTCTGGTGGACGTCAGCGAGCGGCTGTCCCGGTGGGGCGGAGAACTGGTCGCCTGCTCCGGTACACCGGAGCAGGCCCTGGAGTCCCTGCTGCGCGGGCACATCGCCTTCGCTCTGGACGAGCCGGCGCTCATCACGGTGCACGACCGCGAACTCGGCCACCTCGCCGAGGGCGACCGGCACCGGGTGCGCCGCCTCCAGCGCGGCTACGTGGAGGTGTGGGTCGACGTACTCGCACGGCTGCGGCCCGGCACTGGACGCGTGCGCCTGCGCGCAGCCGTGCACGCCGTCTTCGGGTTGCTCAACTCCACCCCGCACAGCCACGGCGAGCTGCCCCGTGAGGCGATGGCCGAGCTGCTGCTGGCCATGGGCACCGCCGCGCTGTTGACCGAGCCCGGGGCCGCCCCCGGTAGAGCCCCGTCTCCGGAGTCCCATGGGCTCGGGCGCTCGTGTTGACCGTGGCTTTGCCCGGCTCAGGGTGGGTCGCGACCGCAGGAGAGACGGAACGCCTCCGGGGAGGCCCGTGGCCCGCGCGGGCGCCGATCGCGCGAGATGACGAAGGATTCCCTCCATGGTCGACGGACCGAGCGCGCACGGCACACCGGGCGGCACCACATCGCCCCCGGCCTCGGGGCGCGCGTGCAGTCCGAGACGAAGGACAACTGATCGCGAACGTACTGCGGGGGCGGTGGACACCGCCCCGGGTGAACCCGGCGGCATCGATGGCCTCATCAACAACGCCGTGATCATGGACGACAAGGCGGCCACCGCCGATGTCACCGACGCCTCCTGGGAGCGGCTGCCGCGCCTCAACCTCACCGCGCTCTTCCTGCTCACCCGCGCCGTCCTGCCGCGCATGAAGGAGAAGGACGCAGGCTCGATCGTCTTCACCGCCTCCGAGGCATCCCCGCGCGGCAGCGCCGCCGGAGCCGCCTGCACCGTGTCCCGGCACGCCGTCGTGGGCCTGGTGGAGTCGACCGCGGCTCACGTACCGCGACGCGGGCCTCCGCGTCAACGCCGTCGCCCCTCGGCGGTACCGCCACCAACATCTACGACGACACGCAGATCAGCGAGAGCCAGGGCCCGGCCGCCGTCGACAAGCACGGCGCCCACACCGGCCGCGGCGTGGAGGACGCGGGAAGGCCCTCCGGAGCGGATGCTCCGGAGGGCCGGCACACGGCTTGTGCTACTGGGACTCGGTCGCGCTCAGGGCGTCCAAGACCGCCACCGGGTCGTGGAACCCCATCAGGCGGTCGACCGCCTGGACGGCGTTCGGGCGGCTGAGTACTTCCACCGTCTCGGGGTCGCTGAGCAGTGCGACGGCCTTCTCGTCCTGAAGGAGTTCGAGTGCCTCGGGGGACAGGCCCCCGACCGTGTCACCTGCGGTGCCCGTGGTGTTCCCGACCGTGTCGCCGACGGTGTCGGTTGCGGGGGCCTCGCCGACTGCGCCCGCCCCGGCCTCCTCCACGGCTGCGGTGGGGGCTTCTCCAACGGCCTCCCCGGCGGGGTCGGTGGCTGTTTCGGTGGGGGCGGCTTCGGTCAGCTCGGTGGCGGGGAGTTCGTCGGTCGTGTCTCCCACGGTGTCCTGGACGGTTGTGGCCGGGGTGTCCCCGGCGGGGTCGGTGGCTGTTTCGGTGGGGGCGGCTTCGGTCAGCTCGGTGGCGGGGAGTTCGTCGGTCGTGTCTCCCACGGTGTCCTGGACGGTTGTGGCCGGGGTGTCCCCGGCGGGGTCGGTGGCTGTTTCGGTGGGGGCGGCTTCGGTCAGCTCGGTGGCGGGGAGTTCGTCGGTCGTGTCTCCCACGGTGTCCTGGACGGTTGTGGCCGGGGTGTCCCCGGCGGGGTCGGTGGCTGTTTCGGTGGGGGCGGCTTCGGTCAGCTCGGTGGCGGGGAGTTCGTCGGCCGTGTCTCCCACGGTGTCCTGGGCCACCGCCGGGGCCTCCTCGGAGCCGGGAGCGGTGGAGACGGCCTCTCCGGCTCCAGCGGCCTCCGCCGGGACACCCTCCAGAGCGGTCGCCTCCTCGGCGGAGCCCGCGGAGGGCACGGCTCCCTGCGCCGTGTCGGTCTCCACGTGGTCGTCCGCGGGTTGTGCGAGGGCGCTCCCGACCCCGGCGATGGTCAGCCCTCCGGCCAGCGTCGAGGCGGCGGCGATCCTGGTGAACGCGCGCATACGTGTCCCCAGCTCCTTTCGGTGCTTACGGCTCTTGCCTAGCAACTCTCCGTAATGATTGTTCTCCTTCGTGGGTCATGATTCGGTTACATGGGTCTGAAGTGCGCGTATGCCTTTGCCAGGGGGAGGCAAAGGGCCACAAAGTCCCGGCCGTGTCTCGTGTGTGAGCGGTGCCCGGAGGCCACCGCGCCGTATGGTCGGCGGCGGACGGGCACGCCTGCGTTCGCTGGCGGCCAGATCATGAGACAAGGAAACGGTGAACTGATGGCTCGGCCTCGCATCGTGGTCGTCGGCGCGGGTTTCGGCGGCCTCCACACCCTGCGCCACCTCGAACGCCGGATACCCCGGGGAATGGCCGACCTTGCCCTCGTCGCGCCGCACGACTACATGCTCTACAGCCCGCTGCTGCCCCAGGTGGCCTCCGGCCTGCTCACACCCCAGTCGGTGGCGATGTCCGTGCACCGCCTCACCCACCAGACACGGCTCGTCCCCGGACACGCGGTCGGTGTGGACACCGACGACCGCACGGTGCTCGTGCGGCGCTCCAGCGGAGAGCTCATTCCCTGCCCCTACGACCGGCTGGTGCTCGCCCCCGGCGGTCTGACCCGGTCCTTCGACATCCCGGGTCTGGGCGAGCACGCCTACGGCGCCAAGACGCTCGCCGAGGCCGTCCTACTGCGCGACCACGTGCTCGCCCAGCTCGAACTGGCCCACGACAGCCGCGATCCGGTCGAACGCGAGGAGCGCTGCCGCTTCGTCGTCGTCGGCGGCGGCTACACCGGAGCGGAGACCGCCGCCTCACTGATGCGGCTGTGCGAGGAGGCCGCCAAGCGCTACCCCGAGCTGCGCTCGGTGATCCGCTGGCACCTGGTCGACATCGCCCCCCGGGTCCTGCCCGAGCTGGGCGAGCGCCTGGGGAGCAGGGCACTCGACCTGCTGCGCGGCCTGGGCATCGAGGTCAAGCTCAAGGTGACCGTCCGCGAGGTGACTCCCGACAAGGTGGTCCTCACCGACGGCCGGGCCCTGCCGTGCCGCACGCTCATCTGGGCCGCTGGCGTCTCACCGAGCCCGCTCATGGAGACGCTCGGCAAGCCCACGCGGCGCGGTCGCCTGGAAGTCGGCACCGACCTGCGCGTCCCCGGCCTGGACGACGTGTTCGCGCTGGGCGACGCCGCGGCCGTCCCCCATCTGGCCGACGGGGAAGGGGCCTACTGCCCCCCCACGGCCCAGTACGCCACGCGGCAGGCTGCCACCGCCGCCGACAACGTCGTCGCCTCCATCCTGGGACGGCCCATGGCCGACTTCAAACACACGGACCTCGGGCTGGCGGTGGACTTCAGCGGAAGGGACGCGCTGGCCCGCGTGTTCAGGTTCGATCTGACCGGTCCGGCCGCGCTGGCGGCCACGCGCGGCTACCACCTGGTGTCGGTGCCCTCCCTGACCGCGCGGGCGCGGATTCTGGCCAACTGGACCATCCGGGAGCTCACCGGGGGCGAGGTGGCGCGTCTGGGGTTCGCCGACAGCGGCCGCCCGTCCTCGTTCGTGGACCAGGAGGCGTTCGACTACCTGGACGCCGAGTCCTCACGCAGGGAGGGCGCGCGGCTCATGGACAACCTCCGGGCACGCTACGGCGACGAGTGAGAGCCCTCCGGGGAGCTCCCGGAGTCCCGCTTCTCCCGGCGCAGGTCCCGGACGTGACGCCAGCGGTTCCGGACCACGACGGTGCCCGCACCCAGGGTGAGGGCACCGGCCAGGGCCGTCGGCCACCACCCGTACTGCTCGATCGTTCCTTCCAGGAGCTGCCGGGTGGCCGAGGTCGGGTCGGACAGGACCGCGGTGACGAACACCGCGGCCAGTCCCGTGGAGACGACCACCACGGCGGTGCCCCACGGGCCCTTCAGCCTGAGCCGTTCCCGCATCATGCCGCCGGCCTGGATGATCCGGGTGACCCGCAGCAACCGCAGTGTTCCCACCAGGTGGACCAGGCGCAGGACCTGGGACGGGCCGATCGCGAAGACGACGGCCGGCACGGTCACCCCGGCGACGACCGTCAGCCACCAGTTCCGGCGTAGCCACGCGCGCCGGTTGTCGGCCAGGACGAAGAGCAGGGCCCACTCGATCCAGAGCATGATCCCGGCGATCCAGCCGACCGCACGGCCGAGCGAGGCCCACGCGCCCTGCCCCCACATGTCGAGGAACATGGCGGGCACGGAGACGAGGGCGGAGACGAGGACGGGGATGGCCAGGCGGCGCTCCACCGTGGCGGACAGGGCGTTCTCAGGAGGGGAGGAGGGGGACGTGTCGGGGGACATACCGCAAACGTTAGTCGGCGTCCTGCCCAGGGGGAGGTTCGGCCCGGGTTTCAGGAACGCACCAGGCGGGCGATCGCGTCGGAGGCCTCGCGGACCTTCTCCTCGGCCTCCTCACCGCCAGTGGCGACGGCGTGGGCCACGCAGTGCTTGAGGTGTTCGTCGAGCATGGACAGCGCGAAGGAGCGCAGTGCCTTGTTGGCCGCCGATGTCTGGGTGAGGATGTCGATGCAGTACTGGTCGTCCTCCACCATGCGCTGGAGGCCGCGGATCTGGCCCTCGATACGCCGGAGCCGGTTGATGTGGCTCTGTTTGTCGCCGCTGTAGCCGTGTGTGGCCGGCTCGGGGCCGCTTTCGTGCCGCCCCTGTTCGGAAGACATCCTGATACCCCCTCAAGGTAGGAAACCGCGGCGGATCGCGGGGCATTCCGCCGGTGTGCGCGTGTGTGTCGCCGAAACCGGCCCAAGGTGAGTTTCCCAGAACTGGCGCCCGGTCGGAGCGCGGTCCGCTCCGTCCCCCGCCGCATTCCGTTTTCCGGGCGCAACCCTACAAACCGAAACCCGGGTGCCCGTGCGCGCGTCAACACGGGTATACGGCGCCGGGACGCGCACCCGCCCCCTGCCACGGACGCACGTAAGGACGCAGATGATCGCCGCCCTCACCGGCCTGGGCCTGTCCTCGGCCGCGGGACTGAACGCCTACATCCCCCTGCTCATGGTCGGGCTGCTCGCCCGCTACACCGAACTCGTCGACCTCGGCTCGGCCTGGGCCTGGCTGGAGCACCCGGCCACCCTCGTCGTGGTCGGCCTGCTCCTGGTCCTGGAACTGGTCGCCGACAAGGTCCCCGCCGTCGACTCGATCAACGACGTGGTCCAGACCGTGGTCAGGCCCACCGCCGGAGGCATCACGTTCGGCGCCGGCGCCGATTCCGTCGACCTGGCCGACATCGTTCCCGCCGAGGCCGTGGCGGCCTCCGGCGGCGGGGTCGACTGGGGCGCGGTCATCGCGGGGGTGGTCGTCGCGCTCGTCTTCCACGTCATCAAGGCCGGTGCACGGCCGGTGATCAACACCGCGACCGTGGGGACCGGCGGGCCGGTGGTCTCCGTCGCCGAGGACGTCGCCAGTGCCCTCACCTCGTTCCTGGCGATCGTGCTGCCGCTCCTGATCGTCGTGGTGTTCCCCCTCATGCTGGTCTCCGGCGTCTGGGCCGTGCGGCGCGGCAGGCGCAGGCGGGCGGAGCGGCGCGCCCGGAGCGGAAACGGGGCGGACGCGCCCTGACGTGCGGGAAAACCCGTTCCCTTGCCGGTCCGCTGCCCGTAAAGTGCTCTTTGATGGCTGACACGACATTTCTTGACCGAAAAGACATAACCCACATCGTCTGGGACTGGAACGGCACGCTCCTGGACGACAACCACGCCAACCTCGCCGCGGTCAACGCGGTGTGCGCCGGCTTCGGCCGCGCCCCAGTGGAGATGGAGTACTGGCGCTCCGTGTTCCGGCGTCCCCTCGTCCCCTGCTACGAGGAGCTGCTCGGCCGCTCGCTGGAGGCCGACGACTGGGAAGGGGTCGAACGGCTCTACGACAGCAGCTACCTCGAGCACCTGCACTCCTGCACCCTCACCGACGGCGTCCCGGACGTGCTGTACGACTGGAGCGGCCACGGCGGCACCCAGTCCCTGCTGTCGATGGCCGGCCACGACCACCTGGTCCCCCTGGTCACCGAGCGCGGGCTCACCGAGCACTTCACCCGGATCGACGGGCGCAGGTTCGCCACGGAGCGCGACTCCAAGGCCGAACACCTCGTCCGCCACCTCGACCAGCAGGGGATCGACCCCGCCGGGGTCGTGCTGATCGGCGACATCGACGACGACGCGCGTGCCGCCCACGAGGCCGGGGCCAACGCGCTCCTGGTCGCCACCGGGCTCATGGCACGGGACCGCCTGGAGGCCACCGGCGCCCCGGTCGTCGACTCGCCGGTCGCCGCCGTCGACGCCCTGCGCGGCCGCTGAGGCGACAGGGCCCGGTGCGCCTTCCACCATGCGCGACCCGCTGTTGGATAGTGGGTCGCACACAGCCACGTGAACGGAAAGGCGGTCCCATGACGGAGAGTGTTCCCCGGTTGCTCTGGGAACCGGACGAGACCGCGGCCGAGTCCGCCAACATCGTCGCGTTCGCCCGGTGGGCGGCCGAGCACAAGGGGGTGCGCGCCTTCGGCGGGAAGGAGCCCACCGCACGGAACTTCGACTACGAAGCGCTCTGGCGCTGGTCGGTCACCGACATCGAGGACTTCTGGGAAGCGGTCTGGGAGTACTACGGCGTCCGGGCCGACACCCCCTACGACACCGTCCTGGCCGAACGCGTCATGCCCGGTGCGCGCTGGTTCCCCGGTTCGACGCTCAACTACGCCCGCCACGTCTTCGAGGGGCGCGACGACGACCGGGTGGCCCTGCGCCACGCCAGCGAACTGCGCCCCCTCGGGGAGTGGACCTGGGGCGAACTGCGTCGGCGTACCGCCGCGATCGCCGTGGGCCTGCGCGCACGCGGGGTGGGCCCCGGCGACCGGGTGGTCGCCTACCTGCCCAACCTGCCCGAGACCGTCGCCGCCTTCTACGCGGTGGCCTCCCTGGGCGCGGTGTGGTCCTCCTGCTCACCCGACTTCGGGGTGCGCAGCGTCATCGACCGCTTCGCCCAGATCGAGCCCACCGTGCTCCTGGCCGTGGACGGCTACCGCTACAACGGCAGGGACTTCGACCGCCGCCCGGTGGTGGAGGAGTTGCGCGCCGCCCTGCCCACCGTCGAGCACACGGTCCTCCTCGGCTACCTCGACCCCGGAGCGGAACTGGAGGGCGCCCTGCCCTGGGCCGAACTGGAGCGCTCCGGTGCCGGGGCCGAACTCGACTTCACCCCGGTCCCCTTCGAGCACCCGCTGTGGGTGCTCTACTCCTCCGGGACCACCGGCCTGCCCAAGGCGATCGTGCACGGCCACGGCGGCATCCTCCTCGAACAGCTCAAGAACCTGCACCTGCACCTGGACGCCCGCGAGGGCGACCGCGTCTTCTGGTTCACCACCACGGGCTGGATGATGTGGAACTTCCTGGTGAGCGTGCTGCTGACCGAGGCCTCCATCGTGCTCTACGACGGCAGCCCCTCCCCCCCGTCACCCGCCGCCACCCTCAACGGTCGGCCTCCGGCCGGGGAACCCNCCTCTTCGTCACCCGCCGCCACCCTCAACGGTCGGCCTCCGGCCGGGGAACCCNCCTCTTCGTCACCCGCCGCCACCCTCAACGGTCGGCCTCCGGCCGGGGAACCCCCCGCCGACCTGGGTGCGCTGTGGGACCTGGCGGCGGAGGCGGGCGTCACCGTGTTCGGCACCAGCGCCGGGTTCCTGTCCACCTGCATGAAGGCGGGCCTGCACCCCCGGCAGGGGCGCGACCTGTCCGCACTGCGGGGGATCGGCTCCACCGGATCCCCGCTGAGCCCGGAGGCCTTCGCCTGGGTCTACGGGGAGTTCGGCGACTCCCTGTGGCTGTTCTCCACCAGCGGCGGCACCGACGTGTGCAGCTGCCTGGTGGGCGGCACCCCCGTCCTGCCCGTCTACGAGGGCGAGATCCAGTCCCGGGCCCTGGGCATGGCCGTGGCCTCCTGGGACCCCCAGGGCCGGGAGCTGGTGGGGGAGGTCGGCGAACTCGTGGTCACCCAGCCCGCGCCGTCCATGCCCGTCTTCTTCTGGAGCGACCCCGACGGAGAGCGGCTGCGCGACAGCTACTTCTCCATCTACCCGGGGATCTGGCGGCACGGCGACTGGATCGAGATCACCGACCGCGGCACCGCGATCATCTACGGCCGGTCGGACTCCACGATCAACCGCGGCGGCGTGCGCATGGGCACCAGCGAGATCTACCGCGCCGTCCTCGCCCTGGACGAGGTGGTCGACGCGCTGGTGGTGGACGTGCCCCAAGAGGACGGATCCTCGGCCATCGAACTGTTCACCGTGCTACGCCCCGGCGCGGACCTGGCGGGTGACCTGCCCAAGGAGATCGCCCGCCGCGTGCGCACCGACTGCTCGCCCCGGCACGTGCCCGACCGCGTGCGGGCGATCGCCGCCGTTCCGCGCACCCTGTCGGGCAAGGTGCTGGAGGTCCCCGTCAAGCGCATCCTCATGGGGGAGCGGCCCGACAAGGTCGTCAGCCGCGACTCCCTGGCCAACCCCGAGGCGCTCGACTACTTCACCCGCCTCGCCGACCGGGGGTGAGGACGGGCCGCCCGGGGCACAGCGGCGCACGCGCTCCGGGCGGTCGGACCCTTCCCAGCCCGGGCATAGGGTGACATCCGTGGCACACCAGCAACCCGACGACAGCACCGCGGCCGCCGCAGGCCCCGCGGCCCGCCGCCCCCGGATCGACGGTATCGACGCGGCCCGTGCCCTCGCGGTCATCGGCATGTTCACGGTCCACCTGGGGGCATCCTCCTTCGGTCTCCTGCCGCAGGAGGGTGCCGAGTACCTGCACGCCCTGCTGCGCGGCAACTCCTCCGCGCTGTTCGCGCTCCTGGCGGGTTTGTCGCTGGCGTTCATGACGGGGCGGACCGCCCCGCTGTCCGGCGACCCGTGGCGCCGCGCCGCCGTGCGCATCCTCACGCGCGCCCTGATCATCGGACTGCTCGGTGTGTTCCTGGACTTCCTGGGCACGCCGGTGGCGATCATCCTCACCTACTACGCGGGCTACTTCGTCCTGGCCCTGCCGCTCTCCCGGCTGGGGGCGACCGCACTGTGGTCGGTGGCCGGGGCGCTCGCCCTCCTCGGCCCGGGACTGTCCTACGCCCTGCGTGAGGCGCTGGGACCGTTCCCGCCGCGTGTCTCCTCACTCGGTTCGCTCACTGAGTTCCTGCTGACCGGCTACTATCCGGCGGTCACCTTCATGGCCTTCGTCTGCGCGGGTATGGCCGTGGGCCGCCTCGACCTGGCCTCCACCGCCGTGCGGCTGCGACTGCTGGCCACCGGCGCGGGCCTGACGGTGTTCTCCTACTCCGGCTCCTGGCTGCTGCTGTACCCGCTGGGCGGCATCGACCGGATCGCCGCCGCCGACGCCTCCGGCTTCTCCGGCCCGTCCCCGGCGGGCGACCCGGCCCTGCTGGAGACGCTGCGGGCCGGGGCGGAGCAGGACATGGACTCCGTCTCGGGCCAGGTGCCCACGGACAGTTGGTGGTGGCTGGCCACGGCCGCGCCGCACACCGGCACCACGTTCGAGATCGCGCAGGCGGTGGGCCAGGCTCTGCTCGTCATCGTGGCGTGCGTGTGGCTGGCCGAGCGCTTCCGCCTGCTGATGTACCCGCTCTCGTCGGTCGGCCGGATGCCGCTGACGGTCTACTCGGGGCACCTGTTCGCGATCGTCGTCGTCATGGCCCTCACCGACCCGGGCATGCCCTGGCGCGCTCCCTGGCTCATGGAGGGGTTCGTGCTCGGCGCGGTCGTGTTCGCCGTGCTGTGGCGGGTCACCGTGGGGCGGGGGCCCATGGAGTTCGTGGTGGGGGCGATCGCCGACGGCGCGGATACCAGTGTGGAGGAGGCCCTGCGCGAGCGCCGGACCCGCTGACCGGGGCCCGGTCCCGGAAACGGTTCTGCCTTCCCCGAGGGCGCGTCAACCCCGCTCGGGGCGGCGGATGTGCCCGGCGGTCCGGTCCCGGTGCGCGAGCGCGTCCGTCGTGGTGCGGGTACTCTCCCGCATGAGTCGGCGCGCGTCGTCGGCGGCCGACCGCGCCACCTCGGGACGGGCGACCGGGCGGTGGGCGATCTCGGCGTCCTCGGGCAGTCCGAGGTCCATCGGCAGGCCGGCGCGGCTGATCACGCGCAACTGGGCCTCCTCCTGGGACCGCGAGGGCCGGATGTCGCCGTCGGGGGTGCGCCACGCCTTCAACCGTGTGCGCAGCCACCCGGGGCCGGAGTGCTCGGGGCCGCTCGGCCACGGCGCGTGGTCGGGGCGGTGGTCGAGCGCGTGCCGCAGGTCGGCGAGGGTCCATCCGGCGGAGAAGAACCGCGACGCCGCACCGCGCAGCTCGGCGAAGTCCACCCCGCGCAGTGAGGGGTCCTCGCGCCGCAGCCGCTCACAGGCCTCGTGGATGTCGCGCGGCGTGTGGCGGGTCCGGTGCAGGGGGTCGGCTTCAGGCGGGTGCAGCAGGCGGTCGGGAACCTCCACGCGCACCTCGCCGCGCCGGTTGTCCCAGACGCTGATCTCTTCGCGCGCCCACCCCTGCGACTCGGCCAGGGCCGTCGCGAGCCTGCGCAGGTCGACGCGGTCGTCGTCGGTGCTGATCCGGAACTCGGCCATGCCCCCACCCTAGTGAGTGCGCGGGCGGCGGGCGCCCACCGCGGCGCGGGAGCCGACCGCCGCGGACCGGTATGGACCGGCGGGTTCGCGGGTCCGGACGGCCGATGCTTCCTTCCGGTGGTTTTCTGCGGTTCCATGAGGGGAACTGGAGGTATCGACGAATGATCAGCGGATGTCCTGTTGGAGGCTCCTCCAACCTTCGGCGTCCCCGCCCGTGCCGGTACCGACCGCCACCCCGTCCGGCGTTATCGTGATCGCCGGTCGGCCCGTGTCGGCCGCACACCGTCCCACCGAGCTGAAGGTGCCCGTGCCCCACACCGCAACCGCGCCCGAGGCCGCGTCCAACCGCGCGCTCCGGGCCTTCCTGCACGGCCTGCCGGGCGTCGACGAGGTCGGCGCGCGTGCCCGCGCCCAGGACCTGGCTACCCGGTCGGTCAAGACCACCGCCAAGGCCCAGGCCATCGACCTGGCCCTCTCCATGGTGGACCTGACCACCCTGGAGGGCGCCGACACGCCCGGCAAGGTCCGCGCGCTGTGCGCCAAGGCGGCACTGCCCGACCCGGCGGACCGGTCCGTGCCCCGTGTCGGCGCGGTGTGCGTCTACTCCGACCTGGTCGCGACCGCCGTCGAGGCCCTGCGCGGCACCGGGATCGGCGTTGCCTCGGTCGCCACCGCCTTCCCGGCCGGGCGCGCGCCCCTGGAGGCCAAGCTCGCCGACACCCGGCGCGCCGTGGCCGACGGCGCCGCCGAGATCGACATGGTCATCGACCGCGGGGCGTTCCTGGCCGGGGACTACAAGAAGGTCCACGACGAGATCACCGCGGTCAGGGAGGCCTGCGGCGGCGCGCACCTCAAGGTCATCCTGGAGACCGGCGAACTGGCCACCTACGACAACGTGCGCCGCGCCTCCCACCTGGCCATCCTCGCCGGCGCCGACTTCATCAAGACCTCCACGGGCAAGGTGTCGCCCGCCGCGACCCCGCCCGTCGTCCTGGTCATGCTCCAGGCGGTCCGCGACCACCACGCCGCCACCGGCGCCCGGGTGGGCGTCAAGCCCGCCGGCGGCATCCGCACCACCAAGGACGCCATCCGCCAGCTCGTGCTGGTCAACGAGGTCGCCGGCCCGGCGTGGCTGACTCCGGACCTGTTCCGCATCGGTGCCTCCAGCCTGCTCAACGATCTGCTCATGCAGCGGACCAGGCTGACCACCGGCACCTATCCGGGCCCCGACTACTACACGCTGGACTAGATTTCCGTGAACCTCGACTACGCGCCCGCGCCGGAGTCCCGCTCCGTCGTCGCCCTGCGCCCCAACTACGCCCTGTTCGTCGACGGCGAGTTCACCCCCGCTGAGAGCGGGGAGCACCTCACCACGCTCAACCCGGCCGACGAGACCGAGCTCGCCCGCTTCGCCGTGGCCGGACCCGCCGACGTCGACCGGGCCGTGGCCGCCGCCCGCCGCGCCCACGAGGAGGTGTGGGGCCCCATGCCCGGGGCCGAGCGCGGCAAGTACCTGTTCCGCATCGCCCGGATCATCCAGGAGCGTTCGCGCGAACTGGCCGTGCTGGAGTCCCTGGACAACGGCAAGCCCATCAAGGAGACCCGCGACGTCGACCTGCCGCTGGTCGCCGCGCACTTCTTCTACCACGCGGGCTGGGCCGACAAGCTCGCCCACGCGGGCCTGGGGCCGGACCCCCGGCCGCTCGGCGTCGCCGCCCAGGTGATCCCCTGGAACTTCCCGCTGCTCATGCTCGCGTGGAAGGTCGCCCCGGCCCTGGCCACGGGCAACACCGTGGTGCTCAAGCCCGCCGAGACCACGCCGCTGACCGCCCTGGTCTTCGCCGAGATATGCCAGGAGGCCGATCTGCCGCCGGGCGTGGTCAACATCATCACCGGTGCGGGGGAGACCGGCCGTGCGCTCGTGGAGCACCCCGGCACCGACAAGGTCGCCTTCACCGGCTCCACCGAGGTCGGCCGCTCCATCGCCCGGTCGGTGGCCGGAACCGGCAAGCGCCTCACCCTCGAACTGGGTGGCAAGGGCGCCAATATCGTCTACGACGACGCCGCCCTCGACCAGGCCGTCGAGGGGATCGTCTCGGGCATCTTCTTCAACCAGGGCCACGTGTGCTGCGCCGGGTCGCGCCTGCTGGTGCAGGAGTCGATCGCCGACGAACTGCTGCCCCGGCTCAGGGACCGCGTGTCCCTGCTGCGCCTGGGCGACCCGCTGGACAAGAACACCGACCTCGGCGCGATCAACTCCGCCGCGCAACTGGAGCGGATCCGGGATCTGGCGGCCGTGGGCGAGCGGGAGGGGGCCGAGCGCTGGTCCGCCCCCTGCGACCTGCCCGCGAGCGGCTACTGGTTCGCGCCCACCATCCTCACCGGGGTCAGTCAGGCCCACAGGGTGGCCCGTGAGGAGATCTTCGGTCCCGTGCTGTCCGTACTCACCTTCCGCACCCCAGAGGAGGCCGTTGCCAAGGCCAACAACACCCCCTACGGCCTGTCCGCCGGGGTGTGGACGGAGAAGGGGTCGCGCATGATGTGGACGGCCCAGCGGCTGCGCGCTGGGGTCGTCTGGTCCAACACGTTCAACAGGTTCGACCCGGCCAGCCCCTTCGGTGGCTACAAGGAGTCGGGGTACGGCCGCGAGGGCGGCCGGCACGGATTGGAGGCCTACCTTGGCTGACGGGCACAAGCCGAAGAACAAGGGCTCCGGAGCGGCCAAGACGGCCAAGACGGCCAAGACGGCCAAGGACCCTGAGTCCGCCGTGACCGGGAAGGCGGGCCAGGGCCGTCCGGCCCCGCGCCTGACGGTCCGCAAGACCTACAAGCTCTACCTGGGCGGGGCGTTCCCCCGCTCGGAATCGGGCAGGTGCTCTCCGGTGACCTCCTCCGACGGCGCACACCTGGCCAACGTGTCGCTGGCCTCCCGCAAGGACGCACGCGACGCCGTCGCCGCCGCCCGCAAGGCCTTCGGCGGCTGGTCGGCGCGTACCGCCTACAACCGGGGCCAGATCCTCTACCGGATCGCTGAGGTCCTGGAGGGGCGGCGGGAACAGTTCGCCGCCGCCCTCACCGACGCCCTCGGCCTGTCGCGCGCGGACGCCGCCGCCACCGTCGGCGCCGCCGTCGACCGGTGGGTCTACTACGCCGGATGGACCGACAAGTTCACCCAGGTGCTGGGCGGGGCCAACCCGGTGGCCGGCCCCTTCCACAACCAGTCCACCCCCGAACCGGTGGGCGTGGTGGCCGTGTTCGCGCCGCAGGGCGCCCCGCTGCTCGGCCTGACCTCCGTACTCGCCCCGGTCATCGCCACCGGCAACACGGCGGTGGTGGTCTCCTCCGAACGCGCTCCCCTGCCCTCGATCGACCTCGCCGAGGTGCTGGCCACCTCCGACCTGCCCGGCGGCGTGGTCAACGTGCTCACCGGCAGGTCGGCCGAGATCGGACCCCACCTGGCCGCGCACGCCGACGTCGACGCGCTCGACCTGACCGGTGCGGGCGAGGCGGCCGTGGAGTTGGAGGAGGCCGCCGCCACCACCCTCACCCGGGTCCTGCGGCCCGGACCCGGGTCCGACGGCGGTGAGGAGGCCTGGCGGGGCACCGACCCCGGCACCTCGCGCATGCGCCCCTTTCTGGAGACCAAGACGGTCTGGCACCCGGTCGGGGTGTGATCGGCCCGTGAACGAGGCGAACACACGCGTGCGCGGACTGCGCCTGGTCCGGCTCGACCGGGCCACACCGGAGGCCGCCGTCCTGCGCGGGGCCGTGCTCGGCCACCGGCTGGCCCCAGGGCAGTCCAGGTACGCCGGACTGCCCGTGCAGACCCTGCCGGTCGCCGACGCCGACCCCGGGCGCTTCCCGTTCGCCGTCGTACGCACGGGTGCCGACCTCGCGTGCGCGGACACCGCGCGCCGGGCCTGTGTCGGGTTCGGGATCATCGACCGGGGCGGACGCCTGCTGCGGGAGGTGGCCGACGCCCCCGAGCGCTCGGTGCTGCTGCGGGCCTTCTACATCATCCCCGAGTGGCAGGGACGCGGCGTGGGCAGCGGTGCCTGCTCCGCACCTCTGCTGGACTTGCTCGTGGCCGGGGTGGCGCCCCGGGCTGAGGAGATCGTGCTGTGCGTCAACGAGGCCAACGAGGCCGGGCGGCGCGCCTACACCGCCGCGGGGTTCTCCCCCACGGGCCGCCGCTACCTCGACGGCGGGGCCGGGCCGCAGACGGTCATGGCCCGGCCGGTGCGCACGGGAGCCCACTGTCCGCCCACCCGGCGGCCGAAGCGAACGGAGAACACGCGGTGACACGCACACCCCAGGAGATCGCCGAGAGGGCCGCAGCGGAACTGCGGTCGCGCACCGGCACGGACTCCTACGACACCGCCCTGGTCATGGGCTCGGGATGGGCGCCCGCCGCCGACCTGCTCGGCGAGTCCACCCACGAGATCACCACCTCCGAACTACCGGGCTTCCTGCCCCCGGGGGTGGAGGGCCACAGCGGCACCGTGCGCTCGATCCGCGACGGCGACCGGAACCTGCTCGCCTTCCTGGGCCGCACCCACCTGTACGAGGGCCACGGCACCAACGCCGTCGTACACAACGTGCGCACCGCCGTCGCCGCGGGTGCCAAGACGGTGGTGCTCACCAACGCCGCCGGCGGTATCAACCCCGCCTACGCCGTCGGCACGCCCGTGCTCATCGCCGACCACATCAACCTGACCGCGCGCTCGCCGCTCAGCGGAGCCGGGTTCGTCGACCTGACCGAGACCTACAGCCCCTCCCTGCGGGAGGCGGCCCGCAAGGTCGACCCCGCCCTGCCCGAGGGCGTCTACGCGGCCATGCCCGGTCCGCACTTCGAAACGCCCGCCGAGATCCGGATGCTGCGCGTGCTGGGTGCCGACCTGGTGGGCATGTCCACCGTCATGGAGGCCATCGCCGCCCGCGCCCTCGGTGCCCGGGTCCTGGGAATGTCCCTGGTCACCAACATCGCCGCGGGGCTGGACGGGGCCAACCTGGACCACGAGGAGGTGCTGGCCGCCGGACGCGGCGCCGCGGACAGGGTCGGCCGCCTGCTCGCCGACATCGTCGCCCAGTTCTAGAGGAAGCCCCCGATGACCGCCGTCCCCGCCCACCTCACCGACCGTGCCCGGCAGTGGCTCGCCCAGGACCCCGACCCGGCCACCCGCCGGGAGCTGGAGGGGCTGCTGGCGCGAGCCGAGTCCGGCCACCCCGCGGCCCTGGCCGACCTCAGCGACCGGTTCGTCGCCGACCTGGAGTTCGGCACCGCTGGCCTGCGCGGCGCCCTGGGCGCGGGCCCCAACCGGATGAACCGGGTCGTGGTCATGCGCGCCGCCGCCGGGATCGGTGCCTGGCTCGGCTCCGCGGGGCACGTCGTCGTCGGCTACGATGCCCGCCACAGGTCCGCGGACTTCGCCGAGGACAGTGCCGCCGTGCTCACCGGGGCGGGCCACCGGGTGTCGCTGCTGCCCCGGCCGCTGCCCACACCGGTGCTGGCCCATGCCGTGCGCGACCTGGGTGCGGACGCGGGGATCATGGTGACCGCCAGCCACAACCCGCCCGGGGACAACGGCTACAAGGTCTATGTCGGCGGAACCGGGGCCGCCGCCGGAGCGCAGATCGTCGCCCCGGTGGACGCCGAGATCTCCGCCGCCATCGCCCGGACCGGGCCGGTCGACACCCTGCCGCTGGGCTCGGAGTGGACGGTCCTGGGTGAGGAGGCGGTGGAGCGCTACCTGGAGGCGGTCACCTCCCTACCGCTGGGCACCGACCGCGACCTGTCCGTCGTCTACACCGCAATGCACGGTGTGGGCGGGCGGCTCCTGATCCGGGCCATGGAGCGGGCCGGGTTCGCACGCCCCGCCGTGGTCGGAGCCCAGTTCGACCCCGACCCCGACTTCCCCACGGTGGAGTTCCCCAACCCGGAGGAGCCCGGGGCCATGGACCTGGCGCTCGCGGCGGGGGAGGACGCGGGAGCCGACCTGGTGCTGGCCAACGACCCCGACGCCGACCGCCTCGCCGTCGCCGTCCCGGGGTACGGGCTGCTCACCGGAAACGAGGTCGGTGCCCTGATGGCGGAGTACGTGCTGGGGGAGACCTCGGGCGCCGACCGCGTGGTGGCCACCTCCATCGTCTCCTCCGCTCTGCTGGCCGGGATCGCCCGCGACCGGGGTGTGCACTACGAGGAGACCCTGACCGGGTTCAAGTGGCTGGCCAGGGCCGGCCTGCCCGGACTGCGCCCGGTCTTCGCCTACGAGGAGGCGCTGGGGTACTGCGTCGGCGGTGACGGGGGACGACCGGTGGCCGACAAGGACGGGATCGGGGCGGCCCTGGTCATGGCGGCCCTGGCTGCCCGCGCCAAGCGGGAGCGGCGCACCCTGGTCGACCTGTTGGACGACCAGGCGCGCCGCCACGGCCTGCACCTGAGCGATCAGCTTTCGGTGCGGGTCGACGACGTGTCGGTGCTCTCCGAGGTGATGCGTCGTCTGCGCGAGCGGCCGCCGGCCGTGTTCGGGCCTCTGGCGGTGACCGGGGTGGAGGACTTCGCCGAGGGGCTGGGCGCTCTGGCGCCGACCGACGCACTGCGCTTCCGGTTGGAGGGGGGTGTCTGGGGGCGTGTGACGCTGCGCCCTTCGGGGACCGAGCCCAAGCTGAAGGCCTACGCCGAGGTGGTGCTCGGTGTGGAGGGCGATACGGGGTCGGCGCGTGTGCAGGGCAGGGAACTGCTCGCCGAGCTCATGGCCTCGGTCGCCGAGGCGGTGGGGTAGGCGCCGTGCGCCTCACCCCTCCGGGGCCGGTTCCACGACCGGGCGGTGGACGACCTCGTCTATCACGGTGAGCGTCTGGGTGGAGGTCACGCCGGGAAGCGACTGGAGCCGGGTGAGGATCAGGTCGCGCAACTGGTGGGTGTCGGAGACGCGGACCAGGAGGGCGATGTCGACCGTGCCCACCACGTACCAGCAGTACTCGACCTCGGGGTAGGAGGAGAGGACCGCGCGGTTGGCGCGCCAGTCCGGCTGGCTTCCGGAGACGAGGACGAGCGCGGTGACGCCCAGCCCCATCTTGGCGTGGTCGGTCACCACGGAGTAGCCGCGGATGACCCCCTCGTCGGTGAGCCGCTTGATCCTGTTGTAGGCCGTCGCACGGGAGACGTTGGCCAGCGCGGCGATTTCGGTGATCCCGGTCCGCGCGTCCTTGGCGAGCGCGCTCAGGATGGTCTGGTCAGTGGCGTCCGGCCGTCGGCCGCTCCTGTGCTGCCCGCCCATGGCCATGTGGGTACTCCTTGCGCTCTTGTCTCAGCGTCCGGTCCCTTTCGCCATTGGTTGGGGATACCGAACTGCCAGGTGGAGGTGGTGCCCGTCCACGGTGGTCTCAGTAGACGAGACCACGGGGCGGGGCGGGCCGACCGAGGGAGGCCCGACTGTACCCAGGTGGACGCTGTAGACGGGCTGCGGGTTTCCCCGACTGGCGGGTAACTACGCCCGAATCCGGACGAAGCCCTCCCCGGCTCGCGGGTGGCGGCCCCGGCGGTGGGCCTGAAACCGGGGCAAGACGGTCTTTATAGGAATCTCCGATCCGGGGCCGCCGATTTCCCTGTGCGGATCACCGAAAACCACGGGTACCGAAGGCGTCGCGGGCGTGAAACCAGGGAGGAGCGGCCGCTCGCCCCGGGGCGCGGATCCGCGGGGCGGATCGCCTCCGGCATGGTGCTCCGTCCCTGCATGGGGGGCCGGACAGGACGCTCGGATGCCGAACCTGGACGCTGTGTAATGTGTTCTTTGTAACTTTTTCGGGTATTTCATGTCGCTCTGCTCTCGCCTTCATAACAACTCAGTCTGTGTGTTTCATGACTATTCGGACACGGGATATCGTCCGGCAGCAGAACTCAAGCCGTCCGCGCTATTGCGGGCGGTTGAGACGTCGAAGGGGAGAGCGACCGAAGTGAAGCGCAGCAACGCAGTGAAGTTCGCCGCCGTCGCGGCGGCGGGCGCGCTGGCCCTCACCGCCTGTGACAACGGGGCCGGGGAATCCGCCGAGGGCGCCAGCGGGAGCGGCGAGGAGAGCACCGCCCTCCGCGTGGGCCTGGCCTACGACGTCGGCGGCCGCGGCGACCGCTCGTTCAACGACTCGGCCTACCGCGGCCTGAGCCAGGCCGCGGAGGAACTCGACGTCGAGACCCGCGACTTCGAGCCCGCCGACGGTGAGGCCGACTCCGCCAAGGAGGAGCGCCTGTCCACCATGGCAGAGGAGGGCTTCGACGTCGTCATCGCCGTCGGGTTCGCCTACGACGGCGCCGTCCGGGCCGTCGCCCCGGAGTACCCCGACGTCCACTTCGCCATCGTGGACTCCGAGATCGCCGACGTCGACAACGTCACCAGCCTCGTCTTCTCCGAGGAGCAGGCCTCCTTCCTGGCCGGCGCCGCCGCCGCGCTGACCACCGAGGAGGACCACGTCGGCTTCATCGGCGGTGTCGAGAACCCGCTGATCCAGAAGTTCGAGGCCGGGTACGTCGCCGGCGTCCAGCACATCAGCGAGGACGTCGAGGTCGAGATCGACTACATCAGCCAGCCGCCGGACTTCAGCGGCTTCAGCGACCCCGCCGCGGGCCGCGAGACCGCCCAGGCCCAGTACGACCGCGGCGCCGACGTCATCTACCACGCCGCCGGGGCCTCCGGCAACGGCGTGCTCCAGTCCGCCGTGGAGAACGAGTTCCTGTTCATCGGCGTCGACAGCGACCAGTACGAGAACGCCGAGGAGCAGCAGAAGCCCTTCGTCCTCACCTCCGCCATCAAGCAGGTGGACGTGTCGGTGTTCGAACTCATCCAGTCGGCGGTCGACGGCGAGGCCGAGGGCGGCGTCCAGCGCTTCGACCTGGCCTCGGGCGGTGTGGACTACACCCAGACCAACTCCGACCTGATCGACCCGCTGACCGCGCAGCTCGACGAGATCAAGCAGCAGATCATCGACGGCGAGATCGAGGTTCCGACCGAGCCGTAAGGCGCATCCGGTGCCCGGGCCCGCCCCGAGGCACCCCACCGGCGGCGGCACCAGAGCGGGCACCCCCGTTCCGGTGCCGCCGCCGACTGTCGCAGGCGACGGCGCCCGCGGCCGGACCCCGGCCCGGCGGCTCCGCCGCCCGTTCCCCGAGGAGACTGATGAGCAGCACCTCATCGGGCGGCGGGACCACCCCATCCCCCGCCGTCGAGCTGCACGGGATCACCAAGCGTTTTCCCGGCGTCGTGGCCAACCACGACATCGACATCACTGTGGCCCCCGGTACCGTGCACGCCATCGTCGGCGAGAACGGCGCGGGCAAGTCCACCCTGATGAAGACCCTCTACGGCATGCACCGGCCGGACGAGGGCCACGTCTACGTCAAGGGTCGGGAGGTGCGGTTCCACTCGCCCTCCGACGCCATCAAGCACGGCATCGGCATGGTGCACCAGCACTTCATGCTCGCCGACAACCTCACCGTCCTCGAGAACGTGGTCCTGGGCGCCGAACGCCGTTTCGGCATCGGCAAGCGCGCCCGCGCGCGCGTCCGGGAGCTGTCGGAGCAGTACGGGCTCGGCATCGACCCCGACCGCCTCATGGAGGAGCTTGGAGTCGGCGACCGCCAGCGCGTGGAGATCCTCAAGGTCCTCTACCGCGGCGCCGAGACGATCATCCTCGACGAGCCGACCGCGGTCCTGGTCCCGCAGGAGGTCGACGAGCTCTTCGACAACCTGCGCGGACTCAAGCGGGAGGGCCTCACCGTCATCTTCATCTCGCACAAGCTCGACGAGGTCCTGTCCGTGGCCGACGAGATCACGGTGATCCGCAGGGGCACCACCGTGGACACCGTCGACCCGGCCGCCACCACCGCGCGGGACCTGGCCACGATGATGGTCGGCGGGGAACTGCCCGTCCCCGAACTGCGCGAGTCCACCGTCACCGACCACGTCGTGCTCTCCCTGGAGGCGGTCACCGTCCGTGCGCCCGGCGGGCGCGCCGTCGTGGACGGTGTCAGCGCAGACATCCACCGGGGCGAGATCGTCGGCATCGCCGGAGTGGAGGGCAACGGCCAGTCCGAGCTGATCGAGGCGGTCATGGGCATGCGCCCCCTCGCCTCCGGGCGCGTCCGCCTGGAGGGGCGCGACGTCACCGGCTGGTCCACGCTGCGCCTGCGCGAGGCCGGGGTCGGCTACATCCCCGAGGACCGCCACCGGCACGGCGTCCTGCTGGAGTCCCCCCTGTGGGAGAACCGGATCCTCGGCCACCAGACCAAGCCCCCCAGCGTGCGCGGCCCCTGGATCGACCGGTCCGGGGCGCGCGCCGACGCCGCGCGCATCGTCTCCGAGTACGACGTGCGCACCCCCGGTATCGACGTCATCGCCGACGCCCTGTCCGGCGGCAACCAGCAGAAGTTCATCATCGGCCGGGAGATGAGCGGCGCACCGCGCTTCCTCGTCGCCGCCCACCCCACCCGCGGTGTGGACGTGGGAGCCCAGGCCGCCATCTGGGAGCAGTTGCGCGACGCCCGCGCGGCCGGACTCGCGGTACTGCTGGTCTCCGCCGACCTCGACGAGCTCATCGGCATGTCCGACCGCATCCACGTGATCCTGCGCGGCCGACTGGTCGCCCAGGCAGACCCGACCACCGTCACCCCCGAACAGCTCGGCTCCGCCATGACCGGCGCCGGACTGGACGGCCCCAAGGAAGGCGACACCGGTGCCGACGACGAGAACGGGGGCCGGGCATGAGCGACGCCCCCGTTGACAGAGTGCTCTCCGGACCGGCGCGCCCGGTCCTCGCGGTGGTACTGGGCGCGGGCCTGACCTTCGGCCTCGACCTGGTGCTGCTGTGGTGGGCCGCGCTGATGATCGGTGTGGTGGCGGCGTTCGCGTTCGTGTTCGCCACGGACCGGTTCGCGTCGGCCGACGGGGACGCCTTCGAGCGGGACCGGGGCGTCCTGCACGGCGTGCTGGTCGTCCCCACGGCCCTGGTGCTGTCGGTGGCGGGCGGCCTGCTGGCCGCCTGGCTGCTGGACCTGAGCCTGATCGAACCGGTCGCGGCCCTGATGGGCGGGGCCCTCGGCTCCCTGCTGGCCCTCCTGCTGCTGCGCCGCCTGTCGGGGATGCTGGCGCTGTCCTTCGCCGCGGTGTTCGCCGCGGGTGCCATCGCGATCGCCGTGACCGCGCTCGTGCTCCTGGCCAGCGGCATCGACCCCCTGCACACGTTCGCCCGGATGCTGGAGTACGGCACCCGGCCCGACAGCATGGTGCAGATCATCAACGACAGCACCACCTACTACCTGGCGGCCGTGGCGGTGGCGATCGGCTTCCAGATGAAGCTGTTCAACATCGGCGTCGACGGGCAGTACCGGCTCGCCGCCCTGATGGCGGCGACCGTGGGCGGCTACCTCGTCCTGCCGCCGGTCATCAGCCAGATCGTCCTGGTCCTGACGGCGGTCGTCGTCGGCGGGTTCTGGGCGGGTATCGCCGGGTACCTGAAGGTCACCCGCGGTGTGTCCGAGGTGATCTCCACGATCATGCTCAACGCGATCGCCACCGGCATCACCGCCTACCTGCTCAGCACCGACCGCATCGCGGTGGAGATCAGCACCAACAACATCGGCACCCCGCCGATGCCCGAGTCGGCGTGGGTCCCGGGCATTCCGGCGTCCTTCCTCGGCTCGGACGAGAGGATCTTCGGCTTCGTGTTCCTGGCCGTCGCGGTCGGCGTCGCCTACTGGGTGATGCTCAACCGCACCCGTTTCGGCTTCGAACTGCGGGCCACCGGGCAGTCCAAGACGGCGGCCGAGGCCAGTGGCGTCAACGTCAGGAAGATGGTCTTCCTGGCCATGGTCTTCTCCGGCGTGGTCGCCGGACTGGTGGGCCTGCCCCAACTGCTCGGGCACTCCCACCACTACGCCCTCGACTTCCCCACGGGGATCGGCTTCACCGGCATCGCCATCGCCCTGCTGGGCCGCAACCACCCCGTGGGCGTCGCCTTCGCCGCCCTGTTCTGGTCCTTCCTCACCCAGGCGTCGGGCATCCTGCCCTTCGACAGCATCCCGCAGGAGATCGCGGTCATCGCCCAGGCCACCATCGTGCTCACGGTCGTCGTGGTCTACGAGGTCGTGCACCGCTGGGGCCGCCGCTACCAGCAGCAGCAGATCGGCAGACAGCTCGGCACGGTCGCCGGGCCCGGCGCGGAGTCCGCGCAGGCCCCGCCCGAGGGCGGGACCGACGAGCGGGGCCGGGACGCGACCGTGCCGGCCGCCGACGGAGAACACGGCGGGGAGGCACGATGAGTCAGGAACTCGACGTCACCAGGGCGGTGCGTCCGTCGCCGATCCGCCCCCGGGGATGGGCCCGCTGGCGCTTCCTCACCCTGGCCGGGGCGGTCTTCGTGGCCCTGGCCGGACTGCGGGTCGTCACCGGACAGGACATGCTCACCGACGCGGGCACCGTCCGCACCACGATCGCCTTCGCCGTGCCCATCGGGCTCGCCGCACTGGGCGGTCTGTGGGCCGAGCGCTCGGGCATCATCAACATCGGCCTCGAAGGCATGATGATCCTGGGCACGTGGTTCGGCGCCTACTTCGCGTGGAGCTTCGACAGCCCGTGGATCGGACTGCTCGCCGGCGTGGTCGGCGGCATGCTGGGCGGACTGGTGCACGCGGTGGCCACGGTGACCTTCGCCGTCGACCACATCGTCTCCGGCGTGGCCATCAACATCCTCGCCCTCGGCGCCATGCGCTACATGTCGATCCTGCTGTACGCGGACGTGCCCGGTGCGGGCGCCGCCCAGTCGCCCACCACCCCCGACTTCCCCAGGGTCAGCCTGCCGGGTGTGGAGGGGCTGCTCCAACCCCTCGCCGACCGGAACCTGTTCCTGGTCAGCGACCTGGGGCACCTGGTGATCGGGCTGACCGACAGCATGTCCGCCCTGACCCTCATCGCGATCCTCCTGATCCCGGTGAGCTACCTGGTCCTGTGGCGTACCGCCTTCGGCCTGCGGCTGCGCTCCTCGGGGGAGAACCCCGACGCCGCCGTGTCCCTCGGCGTGCGGGTCCTGGGCTACAAGTACCTCGCCGTGGTCGTCTCCGGCGGCCTCGCGGGCATGGGCGGCGTGTTCCTGGCGCTGGAGGCCTCCGACATCTACCAGGAGGGGCAGACCGGCGGCCGCGGGTACATCGGCCTGGCCGCGATGATCTTCGGCAACTGGCGCCCCGGCGGGCTGGCCATGGGCGCCGGGCTGTTCGGCTACACCGACGCACTCCAGGTGCGCGGCGGCGGCGAGGCCATCCACGCCCTGCTGCTGCTCCTGGCCGTGGTGCTGCTCGCGGTCGCCCTCTGGCAGGTGCGCGGTGACCGCAAGGGCGTCGCGATCGCCGCCGCGCTCGCCGCCGCCGCACTGCTGGCCTGGTACTTCACCACCGACTCGCTGCCGCGCGAGTTGTCCACCTACAGCCCGCACATCGCTACCCTTCTGGTGTTGTCCCTGGCGGCGCAGCGGCTCCGGGCGCCGGCCGGGATCGGTAGACAGTGGAGGGCGGGCCGCTGATGGCCGGTGTGGACTGGGAATCCCTGAGAGCCGAGGCACGGGAAGCCATGTCCCGTGCCTACGCGCCCTACTCGGACTACCCGGTGGGGGCGGCGGCCCTGGTCGACGACGGCCGGACCGTCAGCGGGTGCAACGTGGAGAACGCCTCCTACGGCCTCAGCCTGTGCGCGGAGTGCGGTCTGGTCAGCGCCCTGCACGCCTCCGGCGGGGGCAGGCTCACCGCGTTCAGTTGTGTGGACGGCCGGGGCCGGGCCCTGATGCCGTGCGGGCGCTGCCGACAGTTGCTCTACGAACACGGCGGCCCGGACCTGCTCGTGGACACCCCCGAGGGGATCATGCCCCTGGAACGGGTCCTCCCGCAGGCCTTCGGACCGCAGCACCTCGCGCAGTGACCCAGGGAACCGATGAGGACGGCCCTTCCTGGGCCGCCCTCCCGTGTGGAAGGAGCGACATGGACGCCGTCGACGTCATCCGTGCCAAACGCGACGGGGGAGAGCTCACTCCCGAGCAGATCGACTGGGTGGTCGGCGCCTACACCCGGGGCGAGGTCGCCGAGGAGCAGATGTCGGCCCTGGCCATGGCGGTCCTGCTGCGCGGGATGACCGCTGCCGAGGTGGGCCGCTGGACCGAGGCGATGCTGGCCTCGGGGGAGCGGCTGGACTTCACCGGCCTGGGACGGCCGACCGTCGACAAGCACTCCACCGGAGGGGTGGGCGACAAGATCACCCTGCCCCTGACCCCCACCGTCGCCGCCTGCGGCGCCGCCGTACCGCAACTGTCGGGCAGGGGGCTGGGGCACACCGGCGGCACCCTGGACAAGATGGAGTCGATCCCCGGCTGGCGGGCCTCGCTCTCCACCGGTGAGATGCGCACCGTGCTCACCGACACCGGAGGCGTGATCTGCGCGGCCGGCCCCGGGCTGGCCCCCGCCGACCGCAAGCTGTACGCGCTGCGCGACGTCACCGGCACCGTCGAGTCGATCCCGATGATCGCCGCCTCCATCATGAGCAAGAAGATCGCCGAGGGCACCGGTGCCCTCGTCCTGGACGTCAAGGTCGGCTCCGGCGCGTTCATGAAGGACCTGGACTCCGCCCGTGAACTGGCGCGCACGATGGTCGGCATCGGCACCGGCCACGGCGTGCGCACCGTCGCGCTGCTCACCGACATGGCCGCGCCGCTGGGCCGCACCGTGGGCAACGCCCTGGAGGTCGCCGAGGCCGTCGAGGTGCTCTCCGGCGGCGGACCGGCCGACGTGGTGGAGCTGACCGTGGCACTGGCCCGCGAGATGCTCGCCGCGGCCGGGCTCACACCGGGCCGCGGCGGCGTCAAGGATCCGGCCGAGGCGCTCGCCGACGGCAGCGCCCTGGCCTCGTGGCGGGTGCTCGTCCGCGCCCAGGGCGGTGACCCCGACGCGCCGCTGCCCGAGGCGGCCGAGACCAGGACGGTGTCCGCACCCGTCTCGGGGACCCTCACCCGGCTGGACGCCTACCGTGTGGGGCTCGCGGCGTGGCGGCTGGGCGCCGGGCGCGCCCGCAAGGAGGACGCGGTGTCCTTCGGCGCGGGAGTGGTGCTGCACGCCAAGCCGGGGGAGCCGGTCGGGGCGGGTGAGCCGCTGTTCACCCTGCACGCAGACGAGGCCGCGCGGTTCGACCGGGCCGAGGCGGTACTGGAGGGCGCGTTCGACATCGGACGCGAAACGGATTTCGCGGCCGTCCCGCTGGTCATCGACCGCGTGGCCTGACCTTCCAGCGACCTGGAAGGGGCCGTGCCGGACGGAGGCCGCGCGGTTCGACCGGGCCGGGGCGGGCCCGTGGGGCGGAACGCTCCACGGGCCCGGACGCGGTGTTACTGCTACGTTTGTGCCGGGCTTGAGCGGCCCCGTTCACACTGTCGGTTTCGGAGTCGGGAGAGTCGTGTCAGCGAGTTCGGGTGCGGTGGTCGAGGCCACCGAGGGTGTCCATTTCGTCGGCGGTGCCCACGTGAACTGGGTGATCCTGGAGGAGGGCGAGGACCTCACCCTCATCGACGGCGGCTACCCCGGCGACATCGACGCGCTGGAGGAGTCCATCCGCCACATCGGGCACCGGCCCGAGGACGTGCGGGGGATCCTGGTCACCCACGCCCACGTCGACCACATCGGGTCGCTGCCCCGCTTCACCGAACGCTACGGCACCCCCGTGTACACGGACGGGCGCGAGGTGGCGCACGCTGCCCGCGAGTACGTGCAGCAGGTCACCCCCGCCACGATCCTGTCCCAGGCGTGGCGGCCGGGCGTGCTCTCCTGGACCCTGCACGTCCTGAAGGCGGGCGGTACCAGCAAGGAGCCCGTGAAGGCCCTCCCCTTCCCGCGGGAGGAGGGTCCGCTGGACCTTCCGGGCAGGCCCGTTCCGGTGTTCACCCCCGGCCACACCTCCGGCCACAGTTGCTACCACCTGCCCGAGGCGGGCGCGGTGGTCACGGGGGACACCCTCGTCACCGGGCACGCCATCTCCCGCCTGGAGGGGCCCCAGCCGCTGCCGTCGATCTTCCACCACGACCGCGAGGCCATGCTGGCCTCCTTGGACGCCATCGCCGGCCTGGACGCCGACCTCCTGCTGCCCGGACACGGGCCGCTGACGCGCATGCCCGTCGCCGAGGCGGTCGACACCGCGAGGGCCATGGCCTCCCGGGTCTGGTAGCCGCCGGTACCCGGGGCGGGACCCGTAATCGGGACCACCCCGGGACAAGCCTATTTCGACTCGACCCGCCCGAGCGGGTCCGGGTCGGCCGCCAGCGCACGGCACGCCTCCTGCCAGGCGGTGTCCCCAGGGTAGAGCGCGCTGCGCAGGTAGGAGCAGGTCAGTTCAGCGATCGCCGCCACCCGCTCCGGGCTCTCGTCCGTGGTCTCGGCGACGTCGTACCCGGAGACCCCGCCGAGCCCGTGCTCGGCGCCGAACAGGGTGAGCAGGGACTTGGGCGCAGGGGCCAGGAAGTACGGATCGGCGTGCCACTCCGGTCCTCGGACGGTGAGGTGCGCGGAGGCGTCCTTGTCCCCGGCGACCACCAGCGCGGGTGCCGTCATCCGGGAGAAGTCCGTGGTCTGGAGGAACGGGTAGTTCTCCGCCACGAATCCGGTGACCGCGTCACCGCCCCTGCCGGTCGCGGCGAGCAGCACCCCGGCCCCGATCCGGGGCTCGGCCAGGTCCGCCTCCGTTCCGTCGAGGGGGTCGGTGAGCCGCGCGCCCAGCAGCAGACTCGCGGTGTGCCCGCCCATCGAGTGCCCGGCGACCGCGACCCTGCTGTGGTCCACGCGTCCGTGGAGCTGCGGGACGAGGGCCTCGATCAGGTCCAGCCGGTCGAGGACGTGCGTCATGTCCTCGGCACGTGACCGCCAGTACATCGGCCCCTCGGGGTTGTCCGGGGGGAGGACCCCGGACAGTGTCGTCGAACTCAGGTGTGTGGGCTGGACGACCACGAAACCCCGAGCCGCCCAGCGGTTCGCGAGCGGCGCGTAGCCGTGGAGTGAGGAGAGGTGGCGCGAGAAGCCCTGCCCGTGCGAGAGGAGGAGGACCGGCAGGTCGTCCCCGGCCACGGGTGTGGAGACGCGTACCTCCAGGTCGACGGGGCGGCCGGGGACCGGCAGCACGACCGGGGCGACCGAGAGGACGGGGGAGGGCGGTCCGGCGGTACCGGACGTGTACGTCGACGGGTTCATGGCGGCTCTTTCCTTTCGGGCCCCGCGGCGACAAAAAACGGAGCATCGTTCCGATTAACATACGGAACAGCGCTCCGCTTTTCAAGCGGAGTAGTGTTCCGCTGAGAGACACCCAAGGGGGGAGCACACCGTGACCGGTACGAGTCGGCCCGGGGAGGCGTCGGTCCGAGGCAAGCGGGCCGACGCGCGGCGCAACCAGGCGAAGCTGCTCGACGCCGCCGCCGCGGTGTTCGTCACCTCCGGCGTCGACGCGCCGATACGGGAGATCGCGGCCAGGGCGGGCGTCGGCATGGGGACGGTCTACCGCCACTTCCCGACACGGGCCGACCTCGTCGTCGCGGTCTACCGGCACCAGGTCGACGCCTGCGCCGAGGCCGGTCCGCGACTGCTCGCCGACACCGACTCGCCGTTCGAGGCCCTGCGGCAGTGGGTCGACCTCTTCGTCGACTTCCTGGTCACCAAGCACGGGCTCGCCGACGCGCTGCGGTCGGACAGCGGCGGCTTCGCCGCGCTGCACGACTACTTCCTCGACCGCCTGGTCCCCGTCTGCGCGCGGCTGCTCGGTGCCGCGGTCGAATCCGGGGAGATCAGGCCCGACACGGAGGCCTACGCACTGATGCGCGGCATCGGCAACCTCTGCGTCGGACACGGCAGCGATCCCCGCTACGACCCGCGCCGCCTGATCGCGCTGCTCCTCCGGGGACTGCGGCGGTCACCGTCACCCCCGGCGTAGGACCCGTCGCACCGGTGTGAGCGGCCCCTCGGCCCAGAGCGGCGATCTTGCCCTCCGGGGTGCCCAGCCCGCGCTCGTCGCCGCACGGCTCCACCGCGCGTCCCGGCATGGCTCGGGCCTCCCGCCTTCGCCCCATCCGGGCGAGCAGGACACCGGCACGGATGAGTCCATCCCCGGGACGAACGGGGGTGCTGCTGATCGACACGGCCGCCGAACTCTTCTCGCGGGGCCGCCGATCGGGACGCCGTCGCAGGTCAGGACCCGGACGGCACGTTCACGAAGGTGATGAGGGAGGCCACCAGCGCCACCAGGCCCACGAGGACCGTCGCGGCGGCGGTCCAGCGGGCCCAGGCGCGGGTGCGGGTGCCGCTGAGCACCAGGGAGACCGCAGCCGACAGTACGGCCAGGGCGCCGGTCCCGCCCGCGACCGCGATCTCCGCGCTGATGAGGGCCGGCTGCTCGGCTCCGGTGTCGGTGAGGACGAACCAGCCGAACAGTTGGAAGACGCGGCTGCTGAACAGGACGGGGGCCAGGAACAGCACTCCGGCCACACTGAGGGTCTCAGCGGAGAGGATCCCGGGGGTTCCGGCCGGGGCGGGCGCGCCGCTGAGGAAGGCCGCACCGGCGTCGGTCCCCTTGACCGCACCGGGGCTTTCGGCATCGGTCTCTTCCGCACCGGGGGGTGGGTCGTCGGCCGTGTTCTGATCTTGGGAGGTATTCACCGCGCCAAACTATCGCGGGAACCCTCTGTTACCAGAGACCCCGGTCACGCTCTCCGTGGCCGCTTCCGGCCATTTCCGTCAGAGGGGCACCGGTTCGGCCGCCGGGGCCCCGAACCGGTCCGATTCCTGTGCCGCCGGGCCGGTGTCTATCATCGAAGGGGCCGGGCCCGACCCGGCACGGATATCGGTCGGAGAGTCGATGGGACAGGTGGTGCGACCATGCGGGCGGACGCTGACAGGGACCTGCCCGGCCTCGCCGGGAGGGCACTGGAAGCCTTCGAGGAGAGCGCGCAGCGGCGCCGGGACCGCGACGCACTGATCGACGACGCCTTCGCCGCGCTGCTGGACCTGTACCGGGCCACCACGCGCCCCGAACGCCGCTCCCCGGCCGGCCGAGACTTCGCCGGCCGGCTGGCCGGACTCCTGGCCTCGGGCAGCAACCCCGACCGCCTCGGGCTGTACGTGGTGCGCAGCCAGACCGCGGCCGAGCACGGCCGCCACGAGGGCTACCGCCCGGCCTGCTGGCGGCGGTCCATGCTGCAACTGCTGGGCGAGGAGTTCGTCGACTGGGAGGTCTTCCTGCGGCCGGGCGACCTGGAGGCGCTGCCGCGCATCGACGAGGCGCTGGCCGAGGCCGCCGCCGACACCCGTGCCGACGGGGACGTGCCTGCCTGGGTGCCGGACTCGCACTGGTGGTGGTGGGAGCCCGCGCGCCTGCGCGGTGAGAGCGCCCCCGGCGACAGCGGCCCCCTCGACACGGTCGCCGGAGCCTGACCGGCGTTTCCGGCCCGCAGGAGGTGCCGTGGCCGGTGCGGCCCCGGGCCTGGGTACGCGCCCCCGGCCCGGTTCCCCGCTCAGCCCCTTGCCGGGGGAGCGTCGCCCTGGCGGGCGTGCTCGGCGCCCAGGGCGATCGGTGCCCCCAGCCACTCGTCGCGCAGGCCGAAGGCGTTCACCAGTGTGACCGCGTAGGGCCGCAGCCCCCGGCACAGGTCGTCGACCGCCGCGGTGACCGCCTTGGACCTGGTGGCGGAGAGCCGCTCGTGCTCCAGGAACCAGGCGCGCTCCTCCTCCACGACCGAGAGTACGTACAGGTCGCACACCCGGTTGAGCAGCTTGGCCGTGGAGGTGTCGCCGCAGCGGTCGATGCCCGCCACGAACGCCTCCAATACCACCCGGTCCATGTGTGCCCGGCCCGCGGCGAGCACGTGGCCCTGGGCCCGGTTGAACACCTCGAACGCGTCGCCGCCGTCCTTGCGGGCCCGTCGCAGGCGGCGTGCCAGACCCTCGACGACGTGCCGCTCGCGGTCCTCCAACAGTTCCAGTTGCCAGCCCCGGTTGTACAGGTCCTCCTCGGTGCTCCGGCCCGGACGCGCCGAGACCAGGCTCTCGATGAGCGGCGCGGCCGCCGTGCGTTCGATGACGGCCCCGAACACCCGGCCCGCCATGAACCGTGCCAGCTCCAACTGGTCCAGGTCTCCGAAGGACTCCTGGAAGTCGGTGAGCAGTCCCTTGGTGAGCTGCTGGAGCAGGACCGTGTTGTCGCCCTCGAACGTGGTGAAGATGTCGGAGTCGGCCTTGAGCTGGGGAATACGGTTCTCCGCAAGGTATCCGGCGCCACCGCACGCCTCGCGGCAGGTCTGGATGGTGGCGGTGGCGTGCCACGTGGCGACCGCCTTGAGCCCGGCGGCCCGCGACTCCAGTTCGCGCTGGGCCCGTTCGTCACGCTCGGGTGCGCGGGACAGCTCGTGCAGGCGGGTGACCAGCTCCTCCTGGGCGAAGTGCAGGGCGTAGCTGCGGGCCAGCGCGGGCAGGAGCTTGCGCTGGTGGGCGAGGTAGTCCAGGACGCGGACCTCGCGTTCGGGCTCGCCGTCGGCGGCGGGCCGGGTGAACTGGCGCCGGGTGTCGGCGTAGCGCAGCGCGATCGCCAGCGCGGCCTTGGCGGCCGTGCCCGCGCCCCCGGCCACGCTGATCCGGCCCCGGACGAGTGTGCCGAGCATGGTGAAGAAGCGGCGGTTCTCGTTGTCGATGGGGCTGGAGTAGGTGCCGTCGGCGGCCACCGCGCCGTAGCGGTCGAGCAGGTTGGCGCGCGGCACCCGTACCCGGTCGAACCACAGGCGGCCGTTGTCGACGCCGTTGAGCCCGGCCTTGGCCCCGCAGTCCTCGATGCGCACGCCGGGCATCGGGGCGCCCTGCGCGTCGCGGATCGGCACCAGCAGGGCGTGTACGCCGTGCCCGCGGCCGCCGGTGCGCAACTGGGCGAAGACCACCGCCACGCGGCCGTCGCGGGCGGCGTTGCCGATGTAGTCCTTGCGCGCCGACTCGTCGGGCGTGTGGACGGTGAACTCCTCGGTGGCGGGGTCGTACTCGGCCGTGGTGCGCAGGCGCTGCACGTCCGAACCGCGACCGGTCTCGGTCATCGCGAAGCAGCCGGGCAGGTCGACGCTCATCACACCGGGCAGGTACTCGGCGTGGTGGCGTTCGGTGCCCAGGGCGCGGATCGCCCCGCCGAACAGCCCCCACTGCACGCCCACCTTCACCATGAGCGACATATCGGCCACCAGCATCTCGAAGGCGGCCACGGAGGCGCCCACGTCGTCGCTGCCGCCGACCGACTCGGGGAAGCCGTAGCCGGAGATGTCCTCGGCGGCCAGCGCCTTGAGCTGGTCCAGGACGCGGGCGCGGTGCTCCTCCACCGACAGCCCCGACACCGGCGCGAACCGCTCGCCGCGCAGGAGGTCGCGGGCGCGTTGGCGCACGCCCGCCCAGCGCCCGTCCAGGAGTTGGCGCAGTTCGTTCTCGTTCACGCGCAGTGCCTGTTCGGTCATCTCGTCCCCCTGCGGTGTCCGGTGAGAAAACGCGGCCACCTTCGTACTACCACTCCTGGATCGGGCATGTCGGGAACACGCCTGTGGCGGTCCCCACCGCAGAGGTCCCGGTCGGTGGCCGCGTGTTGGCCGCCGATAGTGATCGCATGCATCATGCATGCATGATTGCTTTGCAGATCAGAGGTGTCAGGGAAGAGACCAGAGACGAGTTGGCCCGTCTGGCCAAGGGTCGGGGGCAGTCGCTCCAGGCATATCTGCTCGACCTGGTCGAGACCGAGGCCCGGCGTTCACGCAACGCACAGGTACTGCGGAGGTACGCGGGGCGCGGCGACGGCGTCAGGGGCGAAGCGGTATCGGCCGCCGAGATCATCCGTGCTGGACGCCGGGATCGTACGGAACGGTATGGAATCTATGAGGAATCGGACGGCGATTGATGGTCGTCGTTGACGCGAGTGCTCTTGTGAACGCCCTGGCGTTCGATGGAACCGAGGGCGAGCGGGCCCGGGAGCTCCTCTCCGGGGAGCACGCCTGGGCGGCCCCCGAGCATATGCCGGTGGAGGTCTTCTCCGCGGTCCGGGGGTTCTGTTTGGGTGGAAAGATCACCGAGGAACGCGCACGCGGGATTCTGGAGGACTTGGCGGAGCACATGGAGATCGAGTTGATCGGTGTGCGGCGTCTTTTTCCTCTGATGTGGGAACTGCGTGGCCGTGTCACGGGATACGACGCCGCCTATGCCGCTTCGGCCCGGATGTTCGACTGCCCGCTGTTCACAGGAGACGCTCGTCTGGCGAAGGCGGCGGAAGGGTACTGCCAGGTGACTCTGCTGTGAGCGGGGCCGGTGCCGCCCCCGGGGCGGTGCGGGCGGCTCATGCCAGGCCGGGTACGGCCAGCTCCAGAACCCCGCCCTCGGCGTCGAGCACGGCGGGCACCCCCAGCGGGACCGTGAGCTGGGCGGCGCAGTGCCCGAACTCCAGCCCCCACAGCACCGGGACGCCGAGCGGTGACAGCCGGTCGCGCATGAGGTCGGCGACCACCCCCAGGCCGGGCGGGCAGTCGGTCCACGTGCCCAGGACGATCCCGGCGACCCCCTCCAGCCACCCCGTGCGCAGCAGGTGGGTGAGCATGCGGTCCAGACGCGCCACGTCCTCCCCGACGTCCTCCAGGATGAGCAGCCCCCCGCGCGCCGAGAGCCTGCTGTACGGGGCGGCCAGGCCGTCGTTGAGCAGGCTCAGGTTCCCGCCGAACGTCACCCCCCGGGCGCGACCCGGCACCAGGGCGTGCGCTCCGGGCGAGGTCAGCACGGTCCCGTGTTCGGGCGCGAACAGGGCCGTGTACAGGGCCTGCTGGGCGACGGGGTCGCCCACGAAGTACTTGGTCCCCACCACCGGTCCGTGCACCGTGGCCACGCCCAGTTCCACCGCGAACGCCTCGTGCAGCGCGGTGATGTCGCTGAACCCCACCAGCGCCTTGGGCGGGGCACCGCGCATCGCGTCGAAGTCCAGGTGCTCCAGGGTCCGGTGCGCGCCGTCGCCGCCGCGCACGCAGAACACCGCCGCGACGCCGGGGTCGCACCAGGCCTGCTGGAGGTCGGCGGCCCGGGTGGCGTCCTCGCCCGCGAGGTAGGGCAGGCGCGGGTGCCGTGCGCGCACGTGCGGTGCCAGTTCCACGCGCAGCCCCCAGGCCTCCAGGACCTCGGAGGCGGCCCTCAGCCGGGGGTCGGGGACGGGGCTGCACGGCGCGACCAGCCGGACCCGGTCGCCCGCCCGCAGCCGCGGCGGCCGGACCAGGGGCCGCACGCCGCGGGCGTACGCGGCGGTCCCGGCCCCGGCCGAGCGGTCCGTGCGCGTCTCGATCATCGTGTCCCCCACCCGTCACCGTCCCCTTCGTCGGTGTTCTCCCACGGTTCGACGGTCGTCGAACCATCGCGGTTGCGTCGACCGGGAGCGCCGGGGAGGGGCGCGCAGCGGGTGTTTCCCCTTATCGCGGGAGGTGAGGGTGGGCACAGCGTGACTCTAGCCCCCGAAGCGGCGGTGCGCGCACACGTGGGCGCCCCCCGCGTCCGGGTGTCGGACGCGGGGGGCGCTGTGTGGGGTCGGAGCGGTCGGCTGCTCCGGTCCCGGTGGCGGTCCCGGTTCTCGGGGTTCCGGGACGCCGGTCGGCTAGCGGATCCAGGGACGCTTCTTGAAGTCGTCGCCGCAGCCCTTCTTGCTGAAGCCGTGGCCGAAGCCGTGGCCGAAGCCGTGGTTGTCGCCCGCGAAACTGCAGATGCTCTGCGAGCCGGCGCCGTACGGGCCGGCGAAGGTGGCGTTGGCCTTGTAGAGGCTGTCCGCGAAGGCGGCGGCGGGCAGGCCGAGAGCCAGCATCGGGGCCGCGACGGCGGTGACCAGGACTCGCGAGACGGTCTTCATCGTCATGGGAACTCCTCCCTGTGTGCGACCGGCGGTTCGTGATCCGGCCCGACGGGGGCCCTGTGCTCCCGTCCGACAGCCGGTTCCCGCATCCGGTCTGGTGTTGCTCGTTCGAGCGTCACGTCGAAGGTTATGCGCAGAAAGTGGTTGTCTATTCACTGTTTGTAACCTACTTGACGAAGTGAGTGCGGATAAGTCCGGTGTGGGGGTGTGAAGTGCCCTATGTCGGGCGGGGGTGGCGTGCTCTCGGGGATGCGAACGCCCGAGCGCCGGGGGGCGGCTCACCCCCCGGCGCTCGGTTCACGGCTTCGGGCGCCCGGGGCGCCCGCCGCGCTAGTCGAACAGTCCGTTGGTCACGCTTCCGGGAGCCCAGGGACGCTTCTTGAAGTCGTCGCCGCAGCCCTTCTTGCCGTAGCCGCCGCCGTAGCCGAGGAGGCCGTGGTGGTGGCCGTGGTCGGTGGCGGCGCTGCAGACGCTCTGGGAGCCGGCGCCCTTCGGGCCCGCCCACGTGGCGTTGGCCTCGAAGAAGCTGTCCGCGAAGGCGGCGCTGGGCAGGCCGAAGGCCAGCATCGGGGCCGCGACGGCGGTGACCAGGACTCGCGAGACGGTCTTCATGCTCATACGGATTTCTCCTCGTGTGTCGGCCGGCGTGTGGTGCTGCCGGTCGGCTTCCCGCCCGTTCGGGCGGCACGCCTAAGAGCATGCGCGAATCGTGTCCGATTATGTGCGCTTTGTAACCAGATTGACGAAATGGGTTGTGTGTGGGCTTTGATGGGGCCGTCTGGCGGAGGGCACGGCGAAAGCCCCGGACGCGCGGCGGGCACCCGGGGCCGGCGGTACGGCTGACGGGCTCAGGGCAGGGTGAGGATCTCCGAGCCGGAGTCGGTGACCACGAGCGTGTGCTCGAACTGGGCGGTCCACGCGCGGTCGGCCGTCACGGCCGTCCAGCCGTCGTCCCACATGTCGTAGTCGACCCCGCCGAGCGTGATCATCGGCTCGATCGTGAAGGTCATCCCCGGCACCATGACGGTGTCCGCGCGCGGATCGTCGTAGTGCGGGATCACCAGCCCCGAGTGGAACTCGGGGCCCACGCCGTGGCCGGTGAAGTCGCGGACCACCCCGTAGCCGAAGCGCTTGGCGTAGGACTCGATGACCCGGCCGATGATGTTGATCCGCCGACCCGGGCGGCACGCCTTGATCGCGCGCATGGTCGCCTCGCGGGTCCGCTCCACCAGCAGGCGGTGCTCCTCGGCCACGTCCCCGGCCAGGAACGTGGCGTTGGTGTCACCGTGCACGCCGTCCTTGTAGGCGGTGATGTCGATGTTGACGATGTCGCCGTCGGAGACCACGGTGTCGTCCGGGATGCCGTGGCAGATCACCTCGTTGAGCGACGAGCACAGAGACTTGGGGAAGCCCTTGTAGCCGAGCGTGCTCGGGTAGGCACCGTGGTCCAGCAGGAACTCGTGGCCGACCCGGTCCAGTTCGTCCGTGGTCACCCCCGGCTCCACGCGCTTGCCGACCTCCTGGAGCGCCTGGGCGGCGATCCGCCCCGCCTCGCGCATCCGCTCGATCGTCTCGGGCGTCTGCACGTCCCCGAGAACCCCCTCCACCGGGTGCTTGCGGCCGACGTACTCCGGCCGGACGATGTGCGGGGGGACCGAACGTTGGGGCGAGATGCGCCCAGGAACCAGCGGAGTAGTCATGGGTAGACATTCTAGTTCGTCTCCCGCGCCCCCCATGTTCACCAGGAGAGCCGGTGGTGGGGGAGCCCGGGGGCGGGTACGTTTCCCACGACCGCTGAGGGACACGGGAGAGGCGGGCGACGGTGAACGACGTCCACGGCGACTGGTGGTACTGCCTGAAGCACATGCGGGTCGAACACGGCGCGGGCTGTCCGAACAAGCAGCGGATGGGCCCCTACGGGGACGAGGCCACGGCCGCGCGCGCACTGTCGATCGCTGCCGAGCGCAACGAGGACTGGGAGGCCGAGGACGAACAGGGACGCTGAGGCCCGCCCCGACGCACCGGGGCGGCCCGTCGGCCCGGCCCGGTGCGCTCTGGCAGGATTCGGTGCATGACTGACACCACCACGCCGGAGGGCGTCGACATCGCGGGAGCCACCATCGCCGTCCTCGGGGGCACGGGCGACCAGGGGCGCGGGCTGGCCCGCCGGTTCGCCCTGGCGGGCAACCCGGTCGTGATCGGCTCCCGCAAAGCCGAGCGAGCTGAGACGGCCGCCGCCGACCTGGTCGCCGCCGAGCGGACGCGGATCGACGTCCGGGGCCTGGACAACGCGGCCGCCGCCGCCGAGGGCGACATCGTCATCATCGCGGTGCCCTGGGAGGGCCACCGCGACCTGCTCGTCTCCCTGGCCGAGCCCCTGGCGGGCAAGATCGTCGTGGACTGCGTCAACCCGCTCGGGTTCGACAAGCGCGGCCCCTACGCTCTGCCCGTCGCCGAGGGCAGCGCCGCCCAGCAGGCCGCGGAGGTGCTGCCGGAGAGCCGCGTCACCGCCGCCTTCCACCACGTGTCCGCGACGGTGCTGCTCGACCCCGAGGTCGAGGAGGTCGACCTCGACGTCCTCGTCCTGGGTGAGGACCGGTCCGCCACCGACGTGGTGCGCGCCCTGGCCGACCGCATCCCCGGAGTCCGGGGCGTCTTCGGCGGCAGGCTCCGCAACGCCCACCAGGTCGAGGCGCTCACCGCCAACCTCATCGCGGTCAACCGCCGGTACAAGACGCACGCCGCGCTGCGCGTCACCGGGCTCTGACGGCGGCGGGGCCGCGGAAGCGCTCCGCGGCCCCGCCCCGGGTCAGGACAGCCAGCCCTTGACCTTCTCCACCAGGGCCACCGGGTCGCCGCCCAGGGGGGTGACGTTGAGCCGGGTGACACCCGCCGCACGGAAGGCCTCCACACGCTCGCGCACGTAGCTCTCGGGGCCGACCATGTTGGTCAGCTCCACGAACTCCTCGGGAACGGCCGCGGCCGCTTCCTCCTTGCGCCCGTCTAGGTACAGGTCCTGGATCTTCTCCGCGGCCTCCTCGTAGCCGTAGCGGCGGGCGACGGAGTTGTAGAAGTTCCTGCCCTTGGCTCCCATGCCGCCCACGTACAGTGCGATCATCGGCCGCACGAAGTCCAGGAGCTTCTTGGTCTCCTCGCCCTCGCCGACGGCGAGCAGGCCCCCGGCGGCGATCTCCAGTTCGCCCAGGGCCGGGTCGCGGTCGGCCTTCCCCGCGGCCAGGGAATCGCCCCACACCAGGTCGGCCTTCTCCGGGATGAACAGGTGCGGCAGCCACCCGTCGGCGATCTGCGCGGTCATCGCGACGTTCTTCTCACCGAGCGCGGCGACGTAGATGGGGATGTCCGCTCGGTGCGGGTGGTTGATGAGCTTCAGCGGCTTGCCCAGGCCGGTGCCCCGGTCCGGGGGCAGGGGCAGTTGGAAGGCCTTGCCGTCGTGGGTGAGGCGCTCCTCGCGCCGCCAGATCTTGCGGCAGATCTCGATCGTCTCGCGGGTGCGCGTCAGCGGTTTCGTGTAGGGGACACCGTGCCACCCCTCGATCACCTGCGGGCCGCTGGCCCCCATGCCGAGGATGGCGCGGCCGCCGGACAGGTCGTCCAGTCCGGCCGCGGTCATCGCCATCAGGGCCGGGGTGCGGCTGTACAGCGGCAGGATGGCTGAGCCGATCTCCACCGTCTCGGTGCGCGCGGCGATGTAGCCCATCAGGGTCGGGCTGTCGAACCCGTAGACCTCGGCCACCCACACGGTGTCCAGACCGGCCTTCTCCAGCTCGACCACCTGGTCCACGGCGGCCTTGGGGTCGCCCGCGTACTGGAGCGGCATCGAGATGCGCATGTGTCCTCCCGGCGGGCTCCGGCCCGCTTCGGCGATGAGTACGCAGCGACTGTACTACCGAGTTCTGTTCGGTTTGTCGGGTGGGCCGCACCCGGGCGAGGCGCGGACCCGGACGCGCGGCCGTCGACCGGGCCTTGCCCAGCCGACGGCGACGGCGTCCGTCAGCTCGCGTAGGAGTGGCGCTCCTCGGGGAAGGTGCCGCCCACGACCTCGTCGGCGAAGCCGGCCGCGGCCTCGCGCAGGGTCCCGGCCAGGTCGGCGTAGGTCTTGACGAACTTGGCCACCTTGGGGCTGAGACCGGCCATGTCCTGCCACACCAGCACCTGGGCGTCCGTGGCCGGGCCCGCGCCGATGCCGATGGTGGGGATGGTCAGCTCGGCGGTCACCTGGGCGGCCAGGTCGACGGGTACGCACTCCAGCACGAGGGAGAAGGCACCCGCGCGCTCCAGTTCCTTGGCGTCGTTCAGCAGCCGGGCGGCGGCCTCGCCCCGGCCCTGCACCCGGTAGCCGCCCAGGGTGTTGACGGATTGGGGCGTCAGACCCAGATGGCCCATCACCGGGACGCCCGCGGCCACGAGCATCTCCACTTGGGGGGCCACCGTGTGGCCGCCCTCCAGCTTGACGGCTTGGGCACCGCCCTCCTTCATGAAGCGGCTCGCCGACTCCAGTGCCTGCTGGGGCGAGCCCTGGTAGGAGCCGAAGGGCAGGTCCGCCACGACGAGGGAGCGCTTGGTGGAACGGGACACGGCCGCGGTGAGGGGGACCAGCTCGTCCACCGTGACAGGGACGGTGGAGTCGTAGCCGTAGACGACGTTGGCGGCCGAGTCGCCCACGAGCAGGACCGGGATCCCGGCCTCGTCGAAGATACGGGCGGTCAGGGCGTCGTAGGCGGTCAGCATCGGCCAGCGCTCGCCGTGCTTCTTGGCGCGCGCCAGGTCGCGGACGGTGACACGGCGGCTGGTGACTCCGCCGTACAGGGTCTTCCCGTCGGAGGAGTTCTGGGCTGAGGTGGTCATGTGTGTCTTCCTCCGTCTGTCTCGAAGCACCTGGGGTGTCTCCGGACGTGTGGACGAATGGGGTCTCGCGCCCTCTGGCGTGAGAGGCCCGGACGGGCCGGGCATCAGCATCATCGCATGCCGGTCCGATGCCGCATTCCTTGGGATACAACCGTTTTCCGGCCGTGCGGTATTCCCCGGGGCGGGAGGGGCGCAAGGGGACGGTGGGGCGGTCCGGCCGCCGACCACCCCCGGGGCATAGGTCCGGGTCTGGCCGGAACTGAGCGGTACGGACCGGACCCGGCACCGCTGGGGCACCCCCGGGACTGTTCCGGCGGCGGAGGGGCCCGCCGCGCGGGCCCTTCGAAAGGTGGGAGGGCAGGGTCAGGCGAGCGCCAGGAACAGCCGCTCCAGCTCCTTCTCGGTCATGGGCGGCTCCTCGCCGCGCTGGCGGGCCGCGTCGCAGTGGCGCATGCCCGTGGCCACGATCTTGAATCCGGCCCGGTCCAGGGCCTTGGACACGGCGGCGAGCTGTTGCAGCACGTCGACGCAGTCCTCGCCCTCCTCGATCATCGAGATCACCCCGGAAAGCTGGCCCTGGGCGCGGCGCAGCCGCGTGAGGGCGTCACCGATCATCTCCGGCTTGAGTTCCACTTCGCATCACCTCGATCGTTGCCAACATACCCCCACCCGTACCTATTCCGCTCTCGGTGAGGCGGGGCTCACCCCCCCGGTCCGCCCGCGAACACCGCGTCGCGCGGGTGCGTTCTCACCGACCGGCAGGGGCGGTACGACCACGGTGCGGCGCTCGACGTCCTTGGCGTGCAAGCCGTTCACCAGGCCGAGGCCGGTGCCGACATCCTTGGTCCGGCAGCGATGGTCGATGGGCTCACCGGGCGCGTGCGTACCGTCCTCGACGAGGCCGGACACCGTGACGTCGCCCTGATGCCGCACCTGATCATGGCAATCCGGATGTACGACGGGTACCGCACCGCGATGAACGCCGAGCCCAAGGGCGACCGTGCCTCCTTCCAGGGTGCACCCGTCGCGGCCGGAGCAGGCCGTGAGCGTGGCACGCAGGATGGTCGACGAGGGGGCCGACACGATCCTGCTCGAACCGGCCCTGCACACGATCGACCTGTTCGCACGTCTGAAGTGCGACGACCAGGTCGATGTGCCCCTGGTGCCGTTCTGCGTGTCCGGCGAGTGGGCACAGCTCACCCACTCCGGTACCCGCCTGATCGTCGACTACTTGCCCGGCCTGGTGGAGAGGCTCACCATGTACAAGCGGTCGGGTACGGCGGCGGTGATCACCTACAGCGCCCGGGAGGCCGCACGGCACCTCGCCCGGGTGCCCCGGCCCCGGTAGGCGGACACGGTGAAGGCCGACCCCGCGGGGTCGGCCTTCACCGTCCGGGGCTCTTCGCGGGAACCGCTCAGAGCGTGGGCAGGTAGCGCGCCAGCTCGTACGGGGTGACCTGGCGGCGGTAGGAGTTCCACTCCGCCTTCTTGTTGCGCAGGAAGAAGTCGAACACGTGCTCGCCCAGGGTCTCGGCGACCAGCTCGCTGTTCTCCATGATCCGCAGCGCCTCGTCCAGGCTCTGCGGCAGCGGCTTGATCCCCAGCGCCCGGCGCTCGGCGTCGGTGAGCGCCCACACGTCGTCCTCGGCGCCCGGGGGAAGCTCGTAGCCCTCCTCGATGCCCTTCAGGCCCGCGCCCAGGATCACCGCGTAGGCCAGGTAGGGGTTGCAGGCGGTGTCCATTGAGCGGATCTCGATCCGGCTGGAGTTGGACTTGCCCGGCTTGTACATCGGCACCCGCACCAGCGCCGACCGGTTGTTGTGGCCCCAGCAGATGTAGGCGGGGGCCTCTCCGCCCGCCCCCGCGGAGGCGGCGGGGTCGTCCCACAGCCGCTTGTAGGAGTTCACCCACTGGTTGGTGACGGCGGTGATCTCGTCGGCGTGCCGCAGCAGCCCCGCGATGAACCCGCGCCCCACCTTCGAGAGCTGGAACTCCGCCCCCGGCTCGTAGAAGGCGTTGCGGTCGCCCTCGAACAGCGACAGGTGCGTGTGCATGCCCGAACCCGGGTACTCCGTGAAGGGCTTGGGCATGAACGTGGCGTACACGCCCTGCTCCATCGCCACCTCCTTCATCACGAGCCGGAAGGTCATGACGTTGTCGGCGGTGGTGAGCGCGTCCGCGTAGCGCAGGTCGATCTCCTGCTGGCCCGGGCCGCCCTCGTGGTGGCTGAACTCCACGGAGATGCCCATGGACTCCAGCATGTTGATGGCGCTGCGCCGGAAGTCGTGCGCGCTGTTGTGCGGCGTGTGGTCGAAGTAGCCGCCCGAGTCGTTGGGCTCGGGGAACTCCCCGTGCTCGGGGAACTTCTTCAGCAGGTAGAACTCGATCTCGGGGTGCGTGTAGAAGGTGAAACCGAGGTCGGAGGCCTTGCTGAGCTGGCGCTTGAGCACGTGCCGCGGGTCGGCCGGCGACGGAGAGCCGTCCGGCATCAGGATGTCGCAGTACATGCGCGCGGTGCCGTGCGGCTCGTTGCGCCAGGGCAGCACCTGGAAGGTCGAGGGGTCCGGCTGGACCAGCATGTCCGCCTCGTAGACCCGGGCGAAGCCCTCGATCGCCGAACCGTCGAACCCGATGCCCTCGCTGAAGGCCGCCTCCAGCTCGGCCGGGGCCACGGCCACGGACTTGAGGTACCCGAGCACGTCGGTGAACCACAGCCTCACGAACCGGATGTCGCGCTCCTCCAGCGTGCGGAGCACGAATTCCTGCTGTCGATTCACGTTCAACCTTCCTCGATGCGGTCGTGTCCGATCCCGGTCCGCCCCGTGCGGAGCCGCGTCGGGCACAGTGTCCCAGACCCAGTGTGCCGCGCGCATATTTCCGGAGTGTTTCCGCGCACACCCGGCCTCGGCGGCGCGCACCGCAACGGCGTCACCGCTGGTGGGAGCCGGGGGGAGGTGCCCCCGGCCCCGGAGAGCGGGAACGCTACCCTCGAAGGCGTGGCACAGTTGAGAATCGCACTCGCCCAGGTCAATCCCACGGTCGGCGACCTCGCCGGGAACCGGCGCCTCGTCGTGGAGTCCGCGCGCCGGGCCGCGGAGGAGGGCGCCCACCTCGTGGTCATGCCCGAGATGGTCGTCACCGGCTACCCGGTGGAGGACCTCGCGCTGCGCAACTCCTTCGTGTCGGCCTCCGTGCGCGCCACGCGCGAACTCGCGGCCGACCTGGAGAGCGCGGGTCTGGGGGAGACCCCGGTCGTGGCGGGCTTCCTCTCGCGCCGGGAGGGCCGCTCTGGTGCCGGGGGGCACAGCGGCCAGCCCGCGGGGGCGCCCCAGAACTCCGTCGCCGTCCTGCACCGCGGCCGGGTGGTGCTCACCTCGGCCAAGCACCACCTGCCCAACTACGGGGTCTTCGACGAGTTCCGCAACTTCGTCCCCGGGGACACCCTGCCCGTCGTGCGCGTCCATGGCGTGGATGTCGCCCTGGTCGTGTGCGAGGACCTGTGGCAGGAGGGCGGGCCCGCCACCGCGGCCCGTGTCGCCGGGGCCGGACTCGTCCTCTCCCTCAACGGCTCCCCCTACGAGCGCCACAAGGACGATGTGCGCCTGGACCTGTGCCAGCGCCGCGCCCGGGAGATCGGGGCCGCGCTGGCCTACGTGAACATGGTCGGCGGCCAGGACGACCTGGTCTTCGAGGGCGACTCGCTGGTGGTGGACGCCGAGGGCGAGCTCGTGGCCCGTGCCCCCCAGTTCGAGGAGCACCTCCTGGTGGCCGACCTCGACCTGCCCGAGGCGCACGACCCCGGTCCGGCCGCCGCCCCGGACGGGGCCGACGGGCTGCGTATCGTCCGCCACACCCTCTCCGGCACCCCGGTAGCGCCCTACGAGCCCCGGCGCAACACGGTGACGCCCCGCCCCGACCCGCTCTCCGACACCGGTGAGGTGTACCAGGCCCTGGTGGTGGGTCTGCGCGACTACGTGGTCAAGAACGGCTTCGCGTCCGTGCTCGTCGCCGTCTCCGGCGGCATCGACTCCGCGCTGGTCGCCACGATCGCGGTGGACGCGGTGGGCGCGGACCGGGTGCACGGACTGCTCCTGCCCAGTGAGCACTCCAGCGGGCACTCGGTCGCCGACGCGGAGGACCTCGCCAAACGCCAGGGTTTCGCCGCGCGCACGGTGGCCATCGCACCGATGGTGACCGCCTTCGAGCGGGCATCGGCGTCGGCCGACACTCCTCTGAGCGGCCTGGCCGCGGAGAACCTCCAGGCCCGTGTGCGCGGCACCCTGCTGATGGCCGTCTCCAACCAGGAGGGCCACCTGGTCCTGGCCACCAGCAACAAGAGCGAGTCGGCCACCGGCTACTCCACCCTCTACGGCGACTCCGTGGGCGGGTTCGCGCCCATTAAGGACTGTTGGAAGACCCTGGTGTGGGACCTGGCGCGCTGGCGCAACGCCGAGGCCGAGCGCCGCGGCCAGGTGCCGCCGATCCCGGAGAACTCGATCAGCAAGCCGCCCAGCGCCGAGCTGCGCCCCGACCAGCTCGACAGCGACTCGCTGCCCGACTACGAGGTGCTCGACGCGGTCCTGGACGCCTACGTGGGCACCGACAAGGGCGAGGCCGAACTGGTCTTCGCCGGGTTCGACCGCGATCTGGTCCGCCGCGTCATCAGGCTGGTGGACCGGGCCGAGTACAAGCGCCGCCAGAGCGCGCCCGGCACCAAGATCAGCTCCCGCAACCTCAGCCGGGACCGCCGCCTGCCCATCACCAACCGCTGGACCGTGTGACCGGCCCCGGAGCGGGCGCGCCGCGGGGTGTGCCCCTCACACGGCCGTGCGGCGGAAGAGGGTGAAGTCCGCCCCACTGTCGAAGGCGGTGGTCTCCACGCGTGTGAAGGCGGTCGGGTCGAATCCGGTGTCGAAGAGCGGTCGGCCGGCCCCGGCGAGGACGGGGTAGCGCTTGAGCAGGATCCCGTCGACCTCTGGGAGCAGGGTCCCGGCCAGGGTCGGGCCGCCGATCAGGCAGAGGTCCAGACCGTCCTTCTCACGTTTGAGCCGACGGACCGTCTCGACGGGGTCGGTGCCGGTGACGGTCACCGCCGGATCGGTGTCCGTCGCCAGCGCCGTGGAGAAGACGTACTGCTCCATGTGGGCGTAGGGGCTGGTGATGCCCTCTCTCAGCCCGACCTCGTAACTGCCCCTGCCCTGGATCAGGGTGCCGTAGCGCTTGTTGGGCGTGTCCGGATCCAGCCCCAGATGGCCCCGGGCGTGGGTGGGCACGAGCTCTGGGAGTTCGCGCAGCAGGTGTTCAACGGTGCCCTGGGCGACTGGGAAGAAGCCGAAGGAGCCGTCGGGGCCGCAGACGAAACCGTCCAGGGTGACACCGACGACATAGGTGAGCGTGCGCATGGCCCTCCTCGAACCCAAAACCACTATAATTGAAGTACTTCAAGTAAAGTACTTTGGCTGGAGTGGTTCGGTCAAGGTGATGCGACGGGAGGGACATGGTCAGAAATCCGCAGCGGCGCACCGCGCTGCTGGACGCGGCTATCGACGTACTCGCCGAGGAGGGCGCGCGCGGACTCACCTTCCGCGCGGTCGACGCGCGCGCGGGGGTGCCGATGGGCACAGCCTCCAACTACTTCGCGAACCGGGACGCCCTGCTGTCCGGGGTCGGCCTCCGCGCCTACGAGCGCTTCATGCCCGCTCCCGCGGAATGGGAGAGGGTCCGTGAGGTGTCCCGCGACCGCGCGGGGCTCACCGAACTCATGCACGGCGTGGTGCGTCGGATGCTCCGCGCTCCCGAGGTCCACCTCGCACTGCTGGAGTTGCAACTGGAGGCCGCGCGCCGCCCTGAACTGCGGAGCGGGCTCACGGGCCGTGTCCGTGAGGACCTGGAGGCCAACATCGACCTCCACGCCCGTGCCGGGATGCCCGGCGGACGCGGTGCGGTCGTCCTGCTCTATCTTGCCCTCAACCAGCTGGTCACCGAGCACCTCACGCTTCCCGGCGTCCTGGCTCCCGAGGGCTCGGTGCCCGAACTGGTCGCCGCCGTCGTGGAGCGGATCGTTCCCGAGGGGTGACACCGGCCCCCGGGACTCGGTTCGGTGACGAACCGCCGCCGGGGCGTGTCCCCTCGCCCCTGGTCATTGCCCGTAGTTGTCTTGTTGTGACCATGGGTGAGGATCGGGGGAGTGGTATGGGCTGGTGGAGCAGGATCGCCGTCGCGGTGGCCGGGGCGATGGTCGCGGTCGGGGTCGGGGCTCCGGTGTCGGCCGACGGGGTGACGGGCACCGCCGCGCGGGCGGGCCTGGACCGGTCCGCGTTCGTCAGCCTGCGGATGTCCGCCGACGAGAGGAGTCCGCGGCCGGGGGAGGAGGTGGTCTTCCGCGCCAGGGTCGCCAACGCCCACGGTGCGCCCCTGCGGGGGGCGCTGCTCGTCCAGCACCTGCCGGAGGGACTCGAGGTGACCGGGGTCGGCGGCGGCGAGAGGGAGGGTGCCGTGGTGTCCTGGGGGGTGGACGTTCCCGAGGGCGGCGAGTCTGTGTTCACTCTGCGCACGCGGGTGCCGGAGGGGACGCGCGACGGCGAGCGCCTGGAGAGCACCGCCTGCCTGCGCTACGGCCGCGGCGCCGAGCCGGCGGTCTGCGCCAGTGACACGGTCACGGTGGTCGAGCCCGCGGTGCTGTCCAGGGTCCGCGCCTTCGTCGCGCAGAGCGAGACCCTCCAGGTGGCAGCGGTGGCCCTCACCCTGGTCCTAGCCCTGCTGCTGTGGCGTCGGTTCTCCCCGAGCCAGGGCTGAACGGGCGGACTGGGCATCGTTACGTCAGTGTGTCATATCAACGCGGGTGAGTACTACGTGCCGTAGTAGCCTGGCGCCATGGACATCTTCTACTCCGCGCTCGTCTTCCTGCACATGCTCGGCCTGGCCGGCATCGTCGCGGGCTTCCTCATGCAGGTGATCTCCGGCAACGAGAAGTCGCCGAAAGTCCTGCTGCACAGTTCGCTCCTCCAGCTCGTCACCGGTCTCGCCCTCGTCGGCGTCGCCGAGATGGCCGATATCGGTGAGCTCGACCACGTCAAGGTCGCCGTCAAACTCACGGTCTCCCTGGCCGTGGTGGTCCTGGGCGTGCTCAACCTGCGCAAGCCCTCCACCCGTCTGGCCACCGTCGCCGGTGTCCTCGCCATCGTCAACATCGCCGTGGCGGTGTTCTGGTAGGACGTCCTGTGTCGGCTGCGGCCGACCGATCCGCGCAGTCGCCGGTGGCGGCGGGGTGGCCCCCGCCGCCACCGGCTTTTTCCTGCGCACCATGACTCCCAGTGTGGTATTGCGGAATCTCTGCAAGATTTTGCGAATCTCTTTCTGCAGGTCGAAGAGGTGCGCACTGTGTGGTCCATAGAGGGCCGGAGAGGGGAACTCCCCTGTTTTCGCACTTTGACGCGGATTTGATTGCGGAGGGTGAGGGCTGGGGCGTGCATGTGGAGTTCCGTTCACAGGAGACCGCTTCTCTGTTAGATTCATCACCGCCACGCAAGTTCTTGCATCTGATGCAAGGGTGTGGCATTGCGGTGGAGCGGCCCACTGCGAACCCCCCAAGGAGCATGTATGAGCCCACGACGACACAGGACGGGCGGGGCTCTGGCGGCCCTCGCCCTCGGCACCGCGCTGGCGGCGGCACCCGCCTCGGCGGCCCCCCAGCAGACGCCCCAGCAGCCCCCGCAGGCACCGACCGCCCAGGCCGACCACAACGGTGAGACGATCGTCCACCTCTTCGAATGGACCTGGGACTCCGTCGCCGCCGAGTGCGCCGACTTCCTCGGCCCGAACGGGTTCGGCGGTGTCCAGGTCTCCCCTCCCCAGGAGCACGTGGTCATCCCCTCGGCGGAAGGCGCCGCGTACCCCTGGTGGCAGGACTACCAGCCCGTCTCCTACCGCATCGACAACACCCGGCGCGGCACCGCCGCGGAGTTCCAGGCCATGGTCGACACCTGCCGCGACCACGGCGTCAAGATCTACGTCGACGCGGTCATCAACCACATGACCGGCCCCGGCTCCGGCACCGGAAGCGCCGGCACCGCATGGGAGTACCACGACTACCCCGACCTCTTCGGCGACGGTTCGGCCTCCTACGGCTATGCCGACTTCGAACCCTGCTACGAGACCGTCTCCGACTGGAACGACAAGTGGCAGGTGCAGAACTGCCGCCTGCTGGAGCTGTCCGACCTCGACACGGCCGACCCCCTGGTCCGTGAGCGGATCAGCCGCTACCTCGACGGCCTGGTGGACCTGGGAGTGGCGGGCTTCCGCGTGGACGCCGCCAAGCACGTCCCCGAGGCCCACGTCCAGGACATCTTCGGCGGCCTGGGCGACGTGCCCGGGTTCGGCGGCAGGCCGGACGTCTACTACGAGGTCTACGGCGACGCCACCATCCCCTACACCCAGTACACCTTCGACGGCGGTCGCGTCACCAACTTCGACTACCAGCGCGACATCGCCTCGAAGTTCGCCGACGGCGGCATCTCCGGGTTGGCGGACCTGCCCGACTACGGCGGACTCTCCGACGACCAGGCCACGGTGTTCATCGACAACCACGACACCCAGCGCTCGGCCCCCGCACTCACCCACAAGGACGGCGACCGCTACTACCTGGCCACCGCGTTCATGCTCGCCCACCCCTACGGGCAACCGAAGGTGATGTCGAGCTACGAGTTCGGGCACAACGAGGCCCAGGGGCCGCCCAGCGTCGGCGAGGTCGACGGCAACCCGGCGGGCTGGATCACCGAGGACACCGACTGCGCCAGCGCCGCCTGGATCTGCGAGCACCGCCACCCCGCTGTCGCCGGCATGGCCGCCTTCCGCAACGCCACGGGCGGCACCGCCGTCGTGGAACGCGCCACAGACGGCGGCTCCCGCCTGGCCTTCGACCGCGGATCACGCGGGTTCGCCGCCTTCAACGCCGGAGGTGGCACCTGGAACCTGACCACCGGTACCCGCCTGCCCGACGGCACCTACGAGAACGCGGCCGGCGACGGCACGTTCACCGTCTCCGGCGGACAGGTCACCGTCGCGGTCCCCGCGGACGGAGCCGTCGCGCTGCACGTGGGCGGTGAGTGCGACGCCCCCGAGGAGTGCGGAGGCAGCGAGACCGGCACCCTCTCCGCGACCGTCCACACCGACCCCGGCCAGGAGGTCTATGTCGTCGGCTCCGTCCCGGGGCTCGGCTCCTGGAACCCCGGGGACGGGGTGCGGCTCACCACCGACGAGGACACCTACCCCGTGTGGACCGGCTCGCCCGCGATCGACGCAGGGGACGAGTGGAAGCTGGTCAAGGCCGACGGCTCCGGGAACACCGTCTGGGAAGAGGGCTCCAACCGCACCGGTCCCCCCTCCAGCGCGGTGACCTGGGGATCGACCGGCGGCGGCCCCGCCTGCACCACGATCACCACCGAGTTCGACGTCCGCGCCGAGACCGACCCCGGCCAGGAGGTGTACGTCGTCGGCTCCGCCCTGGGACTCGGCTCCTGGAACCCGGCCGACGGCCTGCCGCTGGGCACCGACGAGGCGGGCTACCCGCGGTGGGGCGGCTCCACCGCGCTGCCGGCCGGTACCGGGTTCGAGTACAAGTACGTGAAGATCGACGGCGCCGGCCACGTCGAGTGGGAGTCCGGCGGCAACCGGTCGGCGACCGCCGACGGCGACTGCACACAGGTCTTCACCGACCACTGGAGCTGACACCGGACCACCGGCGAGGCGGCCGCCCGCTCCCCTGCGGGGCACCCCCGCGCACACCCCTGCGCGCGGGGGTGCCCCCGTTTCGCGCCCCTCAGTCGTCGTAGAAGACGCGCTCCATGACGGCCCGGGCCCGCCGCGTGGTCCGCAGGTAGTCCTCCGTCAACTGCTCGGCGGTGCCCGTCGACACCTCCTCACCCTGCCCGGAGCCCTCACCGGCCCGGTACCCCAGCGCCTCCGCCAGGGCCGCCCGCACCCGCAGGTCCGAGGGGAGCGAGTCACCGCCGCGCCCGCGTACCAGCATCACCATCCCGCGCACCCGGGAGGCCAGCCGCCACGCCTGGTCCAGCACGGCACCGTCGTCGGCCGCCAGGAACCCGTGCGCCACGGCCGCGTCCAGGGCCTCCAGTGTCCCCGTCGTCCGCAGGTCCGCGTGCTCGTGGGCGTGGCGCAACTGGATGAGCTGCGCCACCCACTCCACGTCCGACAGCCCGCCCCGGCCCAGCTTCGTGTGCAGGGTCGGGTCCGCTCCCCGGGGCAGACGTTCGGCCTCCATCCGCGCCTTCAGCTTGCGGATCTCCAGCACCGCCGACGGCTCCACCCCGCCCTCCGGGTAGCGCAGCGGATCGATCAGCGCGGTGAACGACGCGCACAGGTCCGCGTCGCCCGCGATCGTCTTGGCCCGCAGCAGTGCCTGGCTCTCCCACACCTGCGACCACCGGCCGTAGTAGGCGGCATAGGAGTCCAGGGTGCGGACCACCGGACCGCTCCTGCCCTCCGGACGCAGGTCGGTGTCGACCTTCAGGGGCGGCTCCGCCGCGGGCATCTCCAGCAGACGCGCCAGCTCCCGCACGATCGCCAGGGCCTGGCGGGTGGCGGCGCCGGTGTCCACCCCGGGCAGCGGATCGTGCACGTACATCACGTCGGCGTCGCTGGCGTAGGTCAGCTCGCCGCCGCCGAACCGGCCCATCGCCACCACGCACATCCGCGTCAGCCGCTCGCCGCCGGTCTCGGCCACGCCCCTGCCGATCGCCGCCCTCAGCGCCGCGTCGATGGTCACCGCCGCGATGTCGGTCAGCGCCGTGCCCACGTCCTGGACCGACGACACCTCCAACAGGTCGGCGGCGGCCGTCCTCAGCAGTTCGCGGCGGCGCAGCGCCCGCAGCGCCGCCACCGACTCCTCGGCCCGCTCATAGCGGCGCAGCGCGGCGTCGGCCTCCGCCGCGAGGACCTCCGGCCTGCGGCGCACCAGGTCGGCGTCGTCGGCCAGCGTCGCGACGGAGTCGGGGGCCCGTACGAGCAGTTCGGTGACGTAGCGGCTGGTGCCCAGAAGCCAGGCCATCCGCTCGGCCACCCGCACGTCGTCGCGCAGCAGGCGCAGGTACCAGGGTGTCGTCCCCAGGGCGTCGCTCACCTGGCGGAACCCGAGCAGGCCCGCGTCGGGATCGGGGGCGTCGGAGAACCAGCCGAGCATCACCGGCAGCAGCGTCCGCTGGATCGCCGCCCGCCGGGACACCCCCGAGGTCAGCGACCTCAGGTGCCGCAGCGCCCCCGAGGGGTCGGCGAAGCCCAGAGCCGACAACCGCACCTCCGCCTGGTCGGGTGTGAGCCGCACCTCCTCCTCCGGCAGACGGGCCACGGCGTTGAGCAGCGGCCGGTAGAAGAGCTTCTCGTGCAGGCGCCGCACCTCGGCCGAGACCTTCTTGCGCGCCTCGGTGAACTCCCGCACCGGATCTGCCGTGAACCCGAGTGCCCGGCCCAGCCGCCGCAGGTGGTCGGGGCCGTCGGGGCTTCTCGGATCGGGCATCAGGTGGGTGCGCCGCAGCTTCTCCAGCTGCAGCAGGTGCTCCGTCCGGCGCAGGAACCGGTAGGCCTCGGCCAGCCCCGCGGCGTCGCGTCGTCCCACGTACCCGTGTTCCGACAGCGCCGCCAAGGCCTCCAGGGTGTTGCCCGAGCGCAGCCGCTCGTCCGTGCGTCCGTGCACCAACTGGAGCAGTTGGACGGAGAACTCGATGTCGCGCAGCCCGCCCGGTCCCAGCTTCAGCTCGCGCTCGGCCTGGCCCGCGGGAATGTGCGCCACCACGCGTCGGCGCATCGCCTGCACGTCCTCGACGAAGTCCGTGCGGCCCGCCGCCTCCCACACCATGGGGGAGATGGCCTCGCTGTAGGCAGCGCCCAGGCCGGCGTCCCCGGCGATCGGCCGGGCCTTGAGCAGCGCCTGGAACTCCCAGGTCTTGGCCCAGCGCTCGTAGTAGGTGACGTGGCTCGACAGCGGCCGTACCAGCGGCCCGTTCTTGCCCTCCGGCCGCAGCGCCGGGTCCACCTCCCACAGCACGCCCTCGGCGTCGGTCTCGGAGGGGATGCGCATCATGGCGGTGGCCAGCCTGGTCGCGGCGCGCATCGCCGCCTGCTCCTCCACGGGCTCCCCGCCCTCGGGAGCGGGGGCGGGCTCGGCCACGAACACCACGTCCACGTCGCTGACGTAGTTCAGTTCGCGTCCGCCGCACTTGCCCATGCCGATCACCGCCAGACGGCACCGCGCGGCGTCCCCGGGGCGCTCGGCGCGGGCCACGGCCAGGGCGGCGTCCAGCGTCGACGCGGCCAGCGCGGCCAGTTCGGCGGCGACCTCCTCGACCGGGCTCAGACCTGACAGGTCCCGCCCAGCCAACCGCAGTACCCGCCTGCGGTAGGCCACACGCAGGGCGTGCTTGAGCCCGTCCAGGGACTGCCCGTCGAACACGGCCGCGACGGGTGCCGCCGCGTCCGGGTCCGCGCCCACGGTGTGCAGCAGGCCGCGCCGCAGCTCCTCCGGAGCGGGCGTGCGTGCGGCGTCGGCCCCGCGCAGCTCCCGCCAGTCGCCGGGATGGCGCACCAGGTGGTCGGTCAGCGCCGTGCTGGTGCCCAGCACGGCGCACAGCCGGGTGCGCAGGTCGGCGTCCTCACGCAGTGCGGCGAGCACCTCCCCGGCGTCTCCGTCGGCCTCCAGGACCCGGATCAGTCCGAGCAGGGCCCGGTCGGGCTCGGGCGCCTCGGCCAGCGCGGAGATGACGTCGGTGTCGGCCTGGGGGTCCAGACCGGCCTCCGCCAACAGGCGCAGTGCCCGGTTGCTGTCACTGAATCCGCGCCTGGCGAGTGCGCCTGCCGTCATGGTGCTCCTACCGTCCCTTGCCACGTTTCCAAGGTAGTGCGCCCGGCGCTGGAGGCACCGGACTGCCGTGCCACCCCTTCCCACCGGGGTTCGGTCGGGGAGGGAGGACACGGCACACAACGAAGGAGGCCATCGCCGGCGCGGGGAACGCCGTCGATGGCCTCTGAAGCCTTCGCCGCAGGCCCTGACGCGTGCCCGGTGGGGGCGGCCCCCAGGGGCGCACGTCAGAGCGTCGCGGGCTTAGATGTCGTAGTACAGCTCGAACTCGCGCGGGTGCGGGCGCAGGCGCAGGGAGTCGATCTCCTCGGTGCGCTTGAAGTCGATGTAGGTCTCCAGCAGGTCCTTGGTGAAGACACCGCCCTCGAGCAGGAACTCGTGGTCGGCCTCCAGGGCCTCCAGGGCCTCGTCCAGCGACGCGGGCACCGTCTTGATGGCCTGGGCCTCGGCCGGCGGCAGCTCGTAGAGGTCCTTGTCGACCGGCTCCGGCGGCTCGATCTTGTTCTTGATGCCGTCGATGCCGGCCATGAGCATGGCGGAGAAGGCCAGGTACGGGTTGGCCGACGGGTCCGGCACGCGGAACTCGATGCGCTTGGCCTTCGGGTTCGAACCGGTGAGCGGCAGGCGGATGCAGGCCGAGCGGTTGCGCTGGCTGTAGACCAGGTTGATCGGGGCCTCGTATCCGGGCACCAGGCGGTGGTAGGAGTTCACCGTCGGGTTGGTGAAGGCGAGCAGCGCCGAGGCGTGCTTGAGCAGGCCGCCGATGTAGTACCGGGCGGTGTCGGAGAGCTGGCCGTAGCCGGACTCGTCGAAGAACAGCGGCGAGCCGTCCTTCCACAGGCTCTGGTGGCAGTGCATACCGGAGCCGTTGTCGCCGAAGAGCGGCTTGGGCATGAACGTGGCCGTCTTGCCCGCCTCGTTGGCGACGTTCTTCACGATGTACTTGTAGAGCTGCACCTTGTCGGCCTGCTGGAGCAGAGTGCCGAACTTGACGCCGATCTCGGCCTGGCCGGCGGTGCCGACCTCGTGGTGCTGGAGCTCGACCTCCATGCCGGCCTCGATGAGGGCGCGGACCATGTCCGAGCGCAGGTCGCTGTAGTGGTCGACCGGCTCGACGGGGAAGTAGCCGCCCTTGTAGCGCGGACGGTAGCCGCGGTTGCCGCCCTCGATGGAGGAGCCGGTGTTCCAGGCGCCCTCGACGGAGTCGATCTCGTAGAAGCCGGTGTTGGCCCGGGTCTCGAACTTGACGTCGTCGAAGATGTAGAACTCGGCCTCGGGACCGAAGAACGCGGTGTCGGCCACGCCGGAGCCGCGCAGGTAGGCTTCGGCCTTGCGGGCGACGTTGCGCGGGTCGCGGCTGTAGGACTCCAGCGTGAGCGGGTCGTGGACGAAGAACGTCATGTTCAGCGTCTTGTGCTTGCGGAACGGGTCCAGGACGCCGGTGCTCAGGTCCGGAAGCAGCAGCATGTCGGACTCGTGGATGGCCTGGAAGCCGCGGATCGAGGAACCGTCGAACATCTGGCCGTCGGTGAACGTCGACTCGTCGACGTTCTCGGTCGGAAGGGTGACGTGGTTCACGCCTCCGAACAGGTCCGTGAAACGGACGTCGAGGAACTTGACGTCCTCATTCCGGATAAAGGCGAGCACCTCGTCGACGCTGCTGAACAAAACGAACCTCCGTGCAGGTGGCTGAGGCGGCTGGCTCCGACCCGCTCCGTCGCGGGTGCCCGGGCGCATGCCGCCTCCCGGCTTCGTCATCGAAGCTAGAAGTGGGTGGTTTCCACGCCATGTCTCTATTGTTTCTTGCATGTTACGGACCCCGACGTTGTCGCAGACCAACCGGTGTTAACAGGAGGTTCCATCGCGTGCCTGGACGAAAAGGGCGGCATGGTAGGCCCTCGGGAGGCTCCTCGCCGCTCCGCCGTCCCGTTCGCGGAGGTGTCCGCCGGATCGGAGCCGCACGGCAGGGAAGGGGAGGTGCGCGGTGCCGATACCGTGAAGGACATGAGTGACGAAAGGCGCAGCGGCACGGCCGCCCCCGAGGACGACTTCCGCTACCGCGGAAACCGCCTGGGCCTTCCCGAGCACGGCAGCGGGTCGGTCGCCTCCGTACCCCGACGCCTCACGGGGCTGGTGCTGGATTGGGTCCTCTCGGTGCTGATCGCCGGTGCCGCCGTCGGAGCCGGGCTGGCCGGCCCGGTCCCGGCCGCCTCTGAGGAGGCGGCCCCCGTGGTCCAGACCGGGGCCCTGGCCGTGTTCGCCGTGATGAACCTCGTGCTGCTCACCCTCCTCGGCACCACGATCGGCAGACGTATGGCCGGGGTCGGGATCACCGCGACCGGTGAGCGCCGCTGGCCCTGGCCGGTCTCGATGGCCGTGCGCACACTGCTGCTGTGCCTGGTCATCCCCGCCGTCGTCTACGACCGGGACACACGCGGACTGCACGACCGCGCCGCCGGGACCGTCGCCACCCGTTACTAGGGGGTGTGCCCCGTGCCGGGGTGACGCGTCCGCTATCCACTGCTGTTAGCATCCGTTCACTTCCATTTTTTCGGGAAATCCCATGATCTGCCGGGCGATCCCCACCGCCCGCCCCCGTGGGTCTCCCACCATTCCCCGCGAAGGTCCTCATGCCTAGAAGACGTTCCGCCCCCCGTGTGCCGCGTACCTTCGCCGGAGTGCGCATGTCCGCGGGACAGTGGGTCGCGTGCGTGGTCACGGCGGTGTCCATCATCATCAGTCTCGGCGGGTACGGCTGGTACCAGGGGATCGTCGGCAACATCACCACCACCCAGGTGGACACCGACGCCTGGGACCGCCCGGTCGATGTCGAGGGCGTGATCAACCTGCTCGTCCTCGGATCCGATGTCCGCTCAGGGGAGAACGCCGCCTACGGCGACGCCGAGGGGGAGCGCCCGGACGTCATGCTCATCGCCAGCGTCAACGTCGACAGCGGGTCGGCGACCCTGGTGAACCTGCCTCGCGACCTGGTTGTCGACCTACCGGCCTGCGAGGCCGTCGAGGGCTACGAGGGGATGGCCGCGCAGGCCACCCAGCTCAACTCGGCGATGAACTTCGGCGGGGTGGGCTGCCAGTGGAAGGCCATCGAACAGATCAGCGGCGTGCACCTGGACCACTTCGTCATGATGGACTTCGGCGGGTTCAAGGACATGGTGGACGCGGTCGGGGGAGTGGAGATGTGCATCCCCCAGCCCGTGGACGACCCCAAGGCCCACTTGACACTGGACGCCGGGCTCCAGACCCTCGACGGAGAGGAGTCGCTCGGCTTCGTCCGTTCCCGCTACGGCCAGGGCGACGGCAGCGACCTGTCCCGGATCGAGCGGCAGCAGGAGTTCATGGGGGCGCTGCTGCGCCAGGTGCTCAGCAGCGAGGTGATGACCAGCCCCGCCGCCATCACCGGTTTCCTCAGCGCGGTGACCGACTCGATCACCACGGACGAGGGTCTGACGGTCGACACCATGACCGACCTGGCCATCTCCATGCGCGAGGTCGATCTGGGTGCCGTCCAGTTCCTGACCGTCCCCAACACCCCGCACCCGGCGAACCCCAACCGGCTGGCCCTGAGCGAGCCCGCCGCCTCCGAGCTGTTCGGGGCGATCAGCTCCGGGGCTGACCTCGCCGACGGCGGGGAGGAGGACGGGCCAGAGGAGGACGACGCGGTCGGGGACGCTCCGGACCCCTCGACGGTCACCGTCGACGTGCGCAACAACACGGGCACCACCGGCCTGGCCGGGCAGGTTCAGCTCCAGCTCCAGGCGGAGGGCTTCCAGGTTCCCAGCACCGGCAACCCCGAGCTCCGCTTTCCCGACGTGACCACCGTCTACTACGGCCCCGGAGACCGGGCCGCTGCGGAGCTGCTGGCCGGCGGCCTGGCCGACGCCGTGACCGAGGAGGTGCCCGAAGGGCTGCCCTACACCCTCGAACTCGTCATCGGTCCGGACTGGACCGGCCCCGGAGGGGACTCCTCCCTCACCGAGGAGCTGGGCGCGATCACCGCCGAGGAGGAAGCGGCGCAGAACGCCTGCTGACCTCCATCGGCCTCCGCGTACGGCCTCCCCGTACCGGGTCGACGGAAGCTCCAGGGGGACACCGTCTCGTTCCCTCCGCAGGGCCCGCCGGACGGAAAACGTGTTGACCGAACGGCGGCCGTCCTGTTCGCTCGGAGGCATGTACTTCCAGGCCCTGATCTACAGCTAGGAACACGGCGTCCACCGACGCCCCGCGCCGTCCGCCGAGGACAGGCGCCCGCCAGCCCTGCCCGTAGACAGCCCTTGGAGAGACCACATGACCCGTCGCCTGCATGTCGCCATGGTCGGCGTCCCCGCCGTGAGCCACGTCCTGCCCAGCCTGGAGATCATCCGGGAACTGGTCGACCGCGGCCACCGCGTCACCTACGCCAACGACCCCGTGGACCGTGTCGGAGAGCTGATCGCCTCGACCGGTGCCGAACTCGTCCGCTTCACGACTACCCTCCCCATCGGGGACAAGGAGTGGGCCGACGATCCGATCGAGGGGATGGACATCTTCCTCGACGACGCGATCAACTCCCTGCCGGTCCTGCGGGACTTCTACGACGGCGACCGCCCCGACGTGTTCCTGTACGACATCGGCGGCTACTCCGCCCGGGTCCTGGCGATCGGTTGGGGCATTCCCTCCATCCAGCTCTCCCCGACCTACGTGGCCTGGGCGGGTTACGGCGACACCGTCATGGAGTGGTTGCGCACGCAGCCCGGTGCGGCCGAGCACTACGCCAAATTCGATGCCTGGTTGGCCGGGAACGGGATCACGGACCTGGACCACTCGAACTTCGCCGGGGCGCCGGACCGGGCCCTGGCGCTGATACCGCGTGAGATGCAGCCGCACGCCGACACCGTCTCCGACGCCGTGACGTTCGTGGGCCCCTGCCTCGGTCGGCGAGAGGAGCAGGGCACCTGGACCAGGCCCGCCGGTGCGGAGCACGTCCTCCTGGTCTCCCTCGGGTCGGCCTACACCAACCTGCCCGGGTTCTACCGGGAGTGTCTGAGGGCCTTCGGCGACCTGCCCGGCTGGCACGTGGTGCTCCAGGTCGGCGAGCACGTGGGCGGAGACGAACTGGGGGACGTCCCGGCCAACGTCGAGGTGCACCCCTGGGTGCCGCAGTTGGACATCCTGCGGCAGGCGGACGCCTTCGTCACCCACGCGGGGATGGGAGGCGCCAGCGAGGGCCTGTACACGGCCACACCGATGATCGCGGTGCCCCAGGCGGTCGACCAGTTCGACAACGCCGACCGCCTCCAGGAGGCCGGGGTGGCCCGCCGGATCGACACCGAAGACGCCACGGCAGAGACGCTGCGCGCGGCCCTGCTCGAACTGGTCTCGGACCCGGACGTGGCCGAGCGGCTGGCCGGGATCAGTGCCCGGCTCCAGGAGGGCGGCACCTCCTACGCGGCCGACCTCATCGAGGCGGAGGCCAACGCGTAGCACTCCCGGCGCCCTTCCCCCACGGCGGTGCGCCGCGCCCCTGCCGGGCGCGGCGGTTGTGGAAACGGGTGGTGGGGGGAGGGCGTGGAAGAGGCGGTTGGCGGTCACGATCTGACACGAGTCGTGCTGTTGGGGTAACATCCGGCGGTACGTCCGCCGCACCCTCGGAGCCGTGCCCCCGCGGACGCCCCTTCCCGCCCCAGACCGGATCACAGGTGCTCGCGTGGCTCGCAGAACGCTCTCCCCCTTCACCGCCCCCGGGGCCGGAGCGGGCCCCGCCCGGTGGGCCGCCCTCACCGTCGCCGCCGTACTCGTCGTCGCGGGCCTGGTCGCCTACCTGGGCTACGCCGCCCTCGGCGTCCGCACCGAGGAGGTCGACACCGACGCCTGGGGCGACCGCCCCGTCCGTATCGAGGGCATGCGCACCGTCCTGGTACTGGGCACCGACGAGCGGGCGCCGGAGCACGCCGCCTACAGCCGCGAGCACGGTGTCCGGCCCGACGTCCTGGTCCTGGTCGGTGTCGACATCGACCGCGGAGCCGTGACCATGGTCAACCTGCCGCGCGACCTCATCGTGGACCTCCCGCCCTGTCCGGCCGCGCGGGGGTACGGCGGCTGGCCGGGGGGACAGGACCAGATCAACCACGCCCTGCGCTACGGCGGCCTGGACTGCCAGGGGCGCACGGTGGAGTCGGTCACCGGCGTGCACCTGGACCACATGGTCGCGGTGGACTTCGCCGCCTTCGAACGGATGGTGGACACCCTGGGCGGGGTCACCCTGTGCGTACCCGAGCCGATCGACGACCCCGGGGCCGAACTGCGGCTCGATCCAGGGGAGCAGGAGCTCGACGGGCGCCAGGCGCTGGGACTGGCCCGCTCGCGCGCCAGCACCGAGTTCGGCAGCGACCTGGGGCGCATCCGGACTCAGCAGCGGCTCATCGGCGCCCTCCTGCGCGAGGTGACCGAGGGCGAGGTCATGTCCAGCCCGGCGGCGCTGTACGCCTTCGTCGACACGGTCACCGACCACATGGTGACCGACGACCGCCTCACGGTGAAGGCGATGGCGGAACTGGCGGCCGCGATGCGCGGGACCGACCTGTCCCGGATGACCACGGTGACGGCGCCGGTGCGCGACCACCCCTGGAACCCGAACAAGGTCGTCCTCGACGAGCCCGCGGCGACCGCCCTGTTCACGGCGGTGGCGACGGGGCGGGCCCTGCCCGGTGCCGGGGACACTACCCCCTCCGCGCACTCCACCCCCTCGGGTGCACCCCCGGCCGTGCCGTCGCAGGCTCCGGACGGCCTCCCGGCCGGGCTGGAGGCGGTCTCGGCCGACGCCGACACCGTCTCCTGCCAGTGACACCCGGTCCGTGCACACGGGAGAGCGGGGCCGCCGACGTTCGGCGGCCCCGCTCGGGGAACGTGTGGATCAGCCGGCCTGGCCGCGCATCCCCCGGGGCATCTTGGCGTTCCGGGGCATGGGGCCCTTGGGCATCTGCATGGCCGGGGGCAGCGCCTTGAGCCGGTAGATGAGTTCGGCGACCATGGACTTGTCCAGGGTGCGGGGCAGCTTGAGCAGCGTCCTCTGGAGCTTGTCCAGCGGCACCTGGCCCTCGCCGTTGCCGACCTTGAAGTCGTAGATGTGGATGTCGTGCGCCACGCGTGAGACCCGCTTCTTCTCCCCGGCGATCAGGCCGCGCAGCCGGTTCGGGTCGCCCTCGCCGACGAGGATCACGCCGGGTCGGCCGACCACTCGGTGCACCACGTCCATCTGCTTGTTGGCGGCCACCCCGGCCTCCATGGTCCAGTTGCCGCGCATGTTCTCCAGGATCGCCATCCCGGCGCCCAGGCGGCCGTCCAGCATCGTGTACTGGACGCGCTGTGCCGACCGCGTGAAGATGATGAAGCCCACCAGGAGCGCCACCGGGACACCGGTGAGCGGCCAGATGATCCACGACCCGGTCCAGATGCCGATCACGACGAACACCGCGAGGATGAGGACCGCGACCGCGGCGGCGATCGGGATCGTGCGCGGGCTCTGCTGGTGGACGACCTTGGCGACCATGCCGATCTGCTTGAGCCGCCCGGGCTGCTGGTCGGCCGTCTTCTCGGAACCCTGTTTTTTCGCCATCGTGCTCTCAGGCAGCGTGCACCGACGGTGTCGGCGGGGAAGGGCGTCCCTGGGCTGCCTTGCCTCCTCTTCGCGGTCGACCTGTGTGCGGCGCCATCGGGCGCCAACGAGCCGGGCGCCTCACCCCACCAGGATAGGCGGCCGCTCGCGGGGGTGCGGAACGGTGGCCCGGGAGCCACCGTTCCAGCTTGGTTACGACTGTGGTGATATGGCCTAGAGTGTGGCGTTCGCTGTAGAAGTGGCCTCGGTGTCCCGCTTCTCCCGCGCCTGCTTGTACAGGCGGCCGGCACGGTAGGAGGAGCGCACGAGCGGCCCGGACATGACCCCGGCGAAGCCGATCCTCTCGGCCTCCTCGCCCAGTTCGGCGAACTCCTGCGGCTTCACCCAGCGGTCGATCGGGTGGTGCAGCTTGGAGGGGCGCAGGTACTGGGTGATGGTCAGCAGGTCGCACCCGGCCCCGTGGAGGTCGCGCATGGCCTCGACCACCTCCTCCGTCGTCTCGCCCATGCCCAGGATGAGGTTGGACTTGGTGACCAGTCCGTCCTCGCGGGCCCGGGTGATGACCTCCAGGGAGCGCTCGTAGCGGAACCCGGGACGGATGCGCTTGAAGATCCGCGGCACGGTCTCCACGTTGTGGGCCAGCACCTCCGGGCGCGCTCCGAACACCTCGGCCAGTTGCTCGCCGTCGGCGTTGAAGTCCGGGATGAGCAGTTCGACCCCGGTCCCGGGGTTGAGCTCGTGGATCTTGCGGACCGTCTCGGCGTACAGCCACGCGCCGCCGTCGTCCAGGTCGTCGCGGGCCACGCCGGTCACCGTGGCGTAGCGCAGCCCCATCGTCCGGACGGACTCGGCGACCTTGGTCGGCTCCATGCGGTCCAGTGGGCTGGGCTTGCCCGTGGCGATCTGGCAGAAGTCGCAGCGCCGGGTGCACTGGTCGCCGCCGATGAGGAACGTGGCCTCCCGGTCCTCCCAGCACTCGTAGATGTTGGGGCACCCGGCCTCTTGGCAGACGGTGTGCAGACCCTCCTTCTTCACCAGCGACTGGAGCTCGGTGTACTCCGGCCCCATGTGCGCCTTGATCTTGATCCACGGCGGCTTCTTCTCGATGGGGGTCTCGCTGTTGCGCGCCTCCACGCGCAGCAGCTTGCGGCCCTCAGGAGCGATGGTCAACGTGAACCCGTTCCCTTCTGTGCCCCGCACCGGGGGCCCGCACCCCTCGTGGGGGCCGTGTGTACCCCGGCCGGGGCCGGTGGCTCGTGCGGTCCGGACGGTCATCCGCGGGCGGCGGCGCCGGCGAGCAGCCCGGCACCGTCGGTGTGGCTGTAGCTCTCCGCGCCGAGGGCGTCCGCCAGGTGCCGTTCCAGGTGCGGCCGCACCTCGGAGACGGGCACGTCACGGCCGAGCTCGGCGGTGATCGATGTGGTGTCGGCGTCGGAGATCCCGCACGGAACAATCCGGTCATACCATGACAAGTCATTATCGCAGTTCAACGCGAGCCCGTGCATACCGACCTTGCGGGCGATACGGCAACCGATCGCCGCGATCTTGCGCTCGATGAGCCCGCGCCCGGGGTCGGCGTCCAGCCACACCCCGGTCCGGCCCTCCACCCGCCGCCCGGCCAGGCCGAACTCCGCGATGGTGCCGATGACGGCCTCCTCCAGCATGCGGACGTAGGCGATCACGTCGATGGGGTCGCGCAGCCTCACGATGGGGTACACCGTCAACTGCCCCGGGCCGTGCCAGGTGATCTTGCCGCCGCGGTCGATGTCGACGACCGGCGCACCCGGGTCGGTCAGGGGACGGTCCCACGCACCGGTGCGCTTGCCCGCCGTGTACACCGGTTCGTGCTCCAGCAGCAGGACCGTGTCGGCCACCTCGTCGGCCACACGGCGCTCGTGCAGCCGCTTCTGGAGGGCCCAGCCCTGGTGGTACGGGACCGGCACACGGCCCATCCACGCGTAAACGAGATCACTCACGCCCTCAACCTTACGCGCCGGAAGGGAAGCGCGGTCGGGCCGCGATGTCGGATAGCGCACTACCGGCCCCGGGGCGCACGGGGGAATAAGCTCGCCCCCCCGAGGCGTTCGAGCGGCACCCGCGGATTTTTCTCGGTCTTTTTCGGCGAAAGCCCTGCGGAGAGGCTCCGGCTCTTCTAGGTTGTGTGTGGGGCAAGGAACTCCGCGTCAACGCGAAGTCACCTTGGGCAACCGCCGTCGCAGCGGGCGTGCCTTCCCCGCAGACCTTTGATGATGGGGATCATCAGGGGATGGTGATTGGTGGGGTAAGGAACGGGGCGGTGCCACGGCACCGCCCCGTTCTCCGTTCTGCGGGAGCCGGGCACACCGGCCCGACGCGATGGGCCGGACGCCGTTGGCGGCATCCGGCCCGCTGTGACGGGGGAGCGGTGCCCCTACAGGCCCAGGTCGGCCTCGAAGGCGCCCTCCTCCAGGCGGTCCTTCACCTGCTGGAGGAAGCGGCCCGCGTCGGCGGCGTCGATCAGGCGGTGGTCGTGCGACAGGGACAGGTACACCATCGAGCGGACCGCGATCACCTCACCGCCCACCGCCGGGTCTTCCACCACGACCGGCCGCTTGACGACCGCGCCGGTGCCCAGGATCGCTACTTGCGGCGTGTTGATGATCGGCGTGCCGAACAGGGCGCCGCTGCCGCCCGTCTCGGCGATGGTGAACGTCCCGCCCCGCAGGTCCTCCGGAGTCAGGTTCCCGGTGTGTGCGCGTTCGGTGACCGCTCGGATGTCGAGGGTCAAGTCGCTGAGGCCCAGAGCGCCGGCCTCCTTGATCACCGGGACCAGCAGGCCCCGGTCGGTGTCCACCGAGACACCCAGGTTCTCCACGTCGTGGTAGTTGATCTCCTCGTCCTCGACCACCGCGTTGAGCTTGGGGTTGGTCCGCAGCGCCTCGACGGCAGCCAGCGCGAAGAAGGGGAAGAAGTCCAGCGGAGCCCCCGTGCGCTCGGTGAAGGCCGGGCCCTCCTGCTCGCGCAGACGCGCGATCTTCGTGACGTCCACCTCGATGACCTGGGTGGTCTCGGCCGCCGTGTTGAGCGACTCCACCATGCGGTCGGCGATGTAGCGGCGCAGGCGGCTCATCTTCTCGGTGCGCCCGCGCAGCGAGGTGTCGGTGGCGCCCTTGCGCGTGGCCGAGGAGGGGGCGGCGGGGGCCGAGGCGCGCGCGGCTGCGGCCTTGCGCTCCTCGGCGGCCCTGAGCACGTCCTGCTTGCGGACGCGTCCGCCCACGCCGCTGCCCTGGACGCGGCTGAGGTCGACGCGGTGCTCGGCGGCCAGCTTGCGGACCAGCGGTGTCACGTACGCCTCGGTGACGGCGTCGGTGCCCGAGGCGCGCCCGGTCCCGCTGAGGGTCTCGATGTCCACGGAGGGAGCCCCGCCGAAGTCTTCGGGGCTCTCCTTCGGCTCGGGCTCCGGCGCGGGTTCGGGCTCGGGCTTCTCGGCAGGCTTCTCCGCGGCGGGCTCCGGCTCCGGAGCGGACTCGGCCGCGGGGGCGGCGCCCTCGCCGCCGATGACCGCGATCCTCGCGCCGATCTCCACGGTCTCGTCCTCTTCGGCGAGGATCTTGGTGAGTACGCCCGCGACGGGGGAGGGGATCTCGGTGTCCACCTTGTCGGTGGAGACCTCAAGGAGCGGCTCGTCTACCTCGACGGTGTCGCCCACGTTCTTCAGCCACTGGGTGACGGTGCCCTCGGTGACGCTCTCACCCAGGGCCGGCATGGTGACCTCGGTCTCCGGGCCGCTGGAAGGGGCGGCCTTCGGCTCGGGCTCCGGCGCGGGTTCGGGCTCGGGCTTCTCGGCAGGCTTCTCCGCGGCGGGCTCCGGCTCCGGAGCGGACTCGGCCGCGGGGGCGGCGCCCTCGCCGCCGATGACCGCGATCNNCGTGCCGATCTCCACGGTCTCGTCCTCTTCGGCGAGGATCTTGGTGAGTACGCCCGCGACGGGGGAGGGGATCTCGGTGTCCACCTTGTCGGTGGAGACCTCAAGGAGCGGCTCGTCTACCTCGACGGTGTCGCCCACGTTCTTCAGCCACTGGGTGACGGTGCCCTCGGTGACGCTCTCACCCAGGGCTGGCATGGAAACGGAAGTCGGCATGGGTTCCTCGTTGGGTCTGGGCGCGGAATCTGCCCAACGCCTTGACTGGGCAGCGCGAATGTGGCGGGGGGCGGGCCGCCGGGGCCCGCCCCCCGGGTGGTGCGGTCAGTCGTGGACGTGCAGCGGCTTGCCCGCGAGCGCCAGGTGCGCCTCTCCCAGCGCCTCCGACTGGCTCGGGTGCGGGTGGAGGAGCTGTGCGACCTCGGCGGGCAGCGCCTCCCAGTTGTAGATCAGCTGGCCCTCGGCGATGAGCTCGCCGACCCGGCTGCCGACCATGTGGACCCCCAGTACCGGCCCGTCCTTCTCGGCGATGACCTTCACCGCGCCCTGCGTCTGCAGGATCTGGCTCTTGCCGTTGCCCGCGAGGTTGTAGTTCATCTCGACGACGTCGTGGCCGCGCTCCTGAGCCGTCTTGGTGGTGAGGCCGACCGAGGCCACCTCCGGCTCGCAGTAGGTGACACGCGGGACACCGTCGTAGTCGATGGCGGGCGGGTTCTGCCCGGCGATGTGCTCGGCGACGAAGATGCCCTCGGCGAAGCCGACGTGGGCGAGCTGAAGGGTCGGGATCAGGTCGCCCACGGCGTAGACGTCGCCGACACCGGTGTGCAGGTTCTCGTCCACCGTGACGAAGCCGCGCTCCAGCGCGATGCCCTGTTCCTCGTAGCCCAGCCCCTCGGAGACCGGGCCGCGGCCGATGGCGACCAGCAGGACCTCGGCCTCCAGCGTCTTGCCGCCCTTGAGGGTGACGGTGACACCGGAGCCGGTGGTCTTGACCGACTCGAAGGGGGTGCCCAGCTCGTACTTGATCTTGCGCTTGCGGAAGGCCCGCTCCAGAAGCTTGGAGCTGGACTCCTCCTCGGCCGGGACCAGGTGGGGCAGGGCCTCGACGATGGTGACGTCGGTGCCGTAGGAGCGCCATACGCTGGCGAACTCCACACCGATCACACCGCCGCCCAGGACGATGGCGGACTCGGGGACGCGGTCCAGGTCCAGGGCCTGGTCGCTGGTCATCACCTTCTCGCCGTCGATGTCCAGGCCCAGGGTCTTGGGCTGGGAACCCGTTGCCAGGACGATGCTGCGGCCCTTGTAGACCGCCCCGTCCACGGTGACCTCGTCGGTGCCGGTGAGCTTGCCCTCGCCCTCGACCACGGTGATCTTGCGGGACTTGACCAGACCGGTCAGGCCCTTGTGCAGACCGCCGATCACCTTGCCCTTGTACTTGTGGACCGCCTCGATGTCGATGCCCTCGAAGGTGGCCTTGACACCGAAGGCCTCGCTCTCCTTGGCGGAGTCGGCGACCTCGGCCGAGTGCAGGAGCGCCTTGGTGGGGATGCAGCCGCGGTGCAGGCAGGTGCCGCCCAGCTTGTCTTTCTCGATCAGGACGACGCTCATGTCGAGCTCCGCGGCGCGCAGGGCGGCCGCGTAGCCGCCGCTGCCGCCGCCGAGGACGACGAGGTCGAATGTGCCGCCGCTCTCACTCACGGGAACGAACTCCTTGTTCAGTGGCTGGTGCTTGCCGGGTTGGACGCGGACCCGGAGCGGGCGTCGGGGGGACGGCGCCCAGGCCGCGGGGAACGGGGCGGGGCGTCACTCCGGCTCATGGAAGCGACGCCCCGCCCCGGGGGTCACATGGCGGCGTACTCCTCGGCGAGGCGGACCAGGGTGCGGGTGCCCGCACCGGTACCTCCCTTGGGGGTGTAGCCGTGGGGGCCGCCCTGGTTGAAGGACGGTCCCGCGACGTCGAGGTGTGCCCAGGCGACGCCCTCCTCGATGAACTCCTTGAGGAACACGCCGGCGGAGAGCATGCCGCCCCAGCGCTCCGCGGACACGTTCGCGATGTCGGCGACGGAGGAGTCCAGGCCCGAGCGCAGCTCCGCCGGGAGCGGCATCGGCCAAGCGGACTCGCCCGCGGTACCGGCCGCGGCGGTGACTCGCTCGCGCACCTCGTCGCCGTTGGCCATGACCGCGAACACGCGGGCCCCGAGCGCGACGAGCTGCGCGCCGGTCAGCGTGGCGATGTCCACGATCAGGTCCGGCCCGTCCTCCTGGGCGCGTACCAGGGCATCGGCCATCACCAGGCGCCCCTCGGCGTCGGTGTTGAGCACCTCCACCGTCTTGCCGCCGTAGATGCTCAGGACGTCGGAGGGCCGCTGCGCGGTGCCGCTGGGCATGTTCTCCGCCACGGCCAGGTAGCCGACGACGTTGACCTTCAGCTTCAGGGCGGCGATGGCGCGCATCGCCGCGAGCACGGCGGCGGCGCCGGCCATGTCGGACTTCATCCAGTCCATCGCACCCGCGGGCTTGAGGGACAGGCCGCCCGAGTCGAAGGTGATGCCCTTGCCGACGAAGGCGATGGTCTTGGTCGCCTCCGGGTGGGAGTGGGCCAGGCGGACCAGGCGCGGCGGGTTCACCGAACCCTGGCCGACCCCGGTCAGGCCACCGTAGCCGCCCTCGGCCAGTGCCCGCTCGTCCAGGACCTCGATCGCCAGACCGGCCTGCGCGGCGGCCTCCCGTGCCGCGGTGGCCAGGTCCTCGGGAACCAGGTCGGCGGGGGCCGTGTTGACGAGGTCGCGGGTCAGGCAGACCGCATCGGCCAGGACCTCGGCGCGCTCCACAGCCTCGGCGGCGCCGTCGGCACCCGAGACCACGCTCAGGGAGGTGTTCCGCTCGCCCGCGGACTCCGCCTTCCCCGCGGTGCGGTACCGGTCGTAGGAGTAGGCGCCCAGACGTGCTCCGAGCGCCGCCGAACCCGCCTCCGCGGCGGTGTCGGCGGGCAGGGCCAGCGCGACGCGGCCCGCGCCCTCAGGGCGTGCGGCCAGGGACCGCAGGGCGGCCCCGGCGGCACGGGACAGGACTTCGGGGTCGACGGTGCCGTCGTCGGGGGCCGGTCCGAGACCGACCGCGACCACGACCGGGGCCGTTACGACTCCGAGGGAAGCAAGGGTGTGCACCTCCTCGGGGGCGCCGCTCGCTCCCAGGAGCGACAGGGTCGTGCCGAGGCCGCCAGGGAAGGCGGCGTCGACGTCACGAGCGCCCGATGCTGGCTCCGGAGCCTCACCTCCGGAGTGGTAGCCGACGACGACCGCGTCGGCGTCGAGCGAACTGGGGGACTCCGTAATTACTGACAACGACGTGCTCACATCCCCGATGCTAGTCGTCCCGCGTACACGCGGGCGACGCGGCACCCCGTGCCCCCGGGGCCCCTGGCGCGGCACTCCGAGGGGGAGGGGAGGCCGGCCGGGGGCCGGGGCGGCCCTCTCGTGCGTGCCCCGCGAGGGGGGCTCTGGCCGCTGGTGAAGGGTGTCACAGGGGGTTCCTGGACGCGCCCCGGACCGGTCCGGGGCGCGTCCAGGGGCGCTGTGAAAAAATGTGACCAGGGTGACACCGACTCCCGGGTCCGCCGGATCACGGTGGGGTCCCGGAGGCGGCCCCGTCAGCTCCAGGAGGCGACGGCGGACGCTACCACCAGTGCGGACGCACCCCCGGACTCCGCGAGCGCTCCGAGTACGTCGCCCGTCACACCGCCCAGGCGGCGCACCGCGCGCCGCAGCAGCACGCCCGCCACCGCCAGTGCGGCCACCACCCCCGCGGCGCAGGCCGCCGCCGTCCACGGCGCGTGCGCCCCTCCCGCCGCGCACACCGCCGCCGTGACCGCGCACGCCGCCGCCGCCGCCGGGGCACGCACCGTTCCCGCCACCATCGCCCCCAGCCCGTCGGTACGGGCCGAGGGCACCCGCGGCGTGCACGCCAGGGTCACCGCCAGCCGCCCGGCAGCCCATGCCGAGGCCGCTCCGGCGACGGCCGCCGCGGGAGAGGCTCCGATCATCTGCCCCAGGGCCAGCACCTGGGCGCCCAGGACCACTACCAGGGTGACCACCCCGAACGGTCCGATGTCGGAACGCCGCATCACCTCGAGGGCCCCTGGGGCGGGCCGACCGCTGCCCAGGCCGTCGGCCAGGTCGGCCAGACCGTCCAGGTGCAGGCCCCGGGTCAGCAGCGCCCCCAGGCCGACGCCCAGCAGCGCGGCGAGCGTGTCCGACAGCCCGGCCGCCGCGCCGGCCGCCGCGACCGCTCCGACCACCGCGCCCAGGAGCGCGCCCAGCGGAGCGGACCAGAACATCGCCCACCCCGCCACGGCGCGGTCCACGCGCTCCACCCGCACCGGCACCACGGTGAACGTGCCCAGGGCCATCCGCGCGCCCGCGGCGGCGTCGCCGCTCACGGAAGCTCCAGCACGCGCCCGGCCACCGTCAGCACGACCTCTTCGGACTCGGCCGCCACCCACTGGTTGAGCGTGCCCAGCCGGTCCCGGAACAGCCGTCCGGCGCGGGTCATGGGGACCACGCCCGAGCCCGCCTCGTTGGTCACCCCCACCACGTAGGCCCGTGTGGACCGCCAGGCCTCCACCAGGGCCCGCAGCTCGTCCTCCAGCCGCTCCTCGGCATCGGCGGGGGGCGTTGCCCGCCACAGCCCGTGCCGCCCCATCGCGTCGGTCAGCCAGGTGCCCAGGCAGTCCACCAGGACCGCACCGCGCGCCCCTTCGAGCAGCGACACCAGGTCGGTGGTCTCCTCGGTCGTCCACCACCAGGGGCGGCGCCGGACGTGCAGGGCGACCCGCTCGGCCCACTCGGGGTCGCTCTCGGGGTCGGCGGAGGGGCCCGTGGCGGCGTAGGCCACCCGGGGCTCGGCGGTCAGGCGCAGTTCCGCCTCGGTGGACTTGCCCGACCGGACCCCACCGGTGACCAGGACGCGGTGCGGGCCGTGGGGCCGCGAGTCGGGCCAGACCGCGGGCGGACACGAGAGGACGTGGCCGTCGCTGGGGGCGAAGGCGCCCCACAGGCGGGCGCGGCGGGCGAACTCGGCGGGGGAGCGGACCCGGTGGTCGCCCCCCACCGCCACCACGGCGGTGGTCGTCCCGATCACCCCGGAACGGCGCAGTTCACCGATCACCTCGGGCCGTCGGGCCGCGTCGACGATCACCGTGTCCACCTGCTGGGGCGGGGCCGTGAAGGACGAGGAGGGGGCGTCGCCGGGGCGTTCCCACACGGGCGGTGTCTCGGGCAGCGGACCCGGTGTGGAACGCGCGTACAGGAGGCGGCCGCCGCTGGGCCCCTCCACCAGGGTGCCGTCCGGGGTGGGGGTGACCGTGTAGGCGGGCGGGACCGTTCCCACGGCCCCCTCCTCACGGATACGGAAGCCGTCGTCGACGGTCACACGCAGGGGCAGGCGGCGCTCCGCCTGCGCCAGGTTGCAGGACGAGCAGGTGCACTGCGGGGCCGGCCAGCCGGCCTGGCCCGCCGTGCCCAGGAATCGGATACGCACGCGAGCAGTAAACAGCATCGGAGGCCGAACCTTCGTTAAGCTCGAAACCGCGAAGCGGTGACCGGCACTGTGACATTCGCGACGAAGGGCGGTCGGACATGGCGTGGACCTGGCGATACCTCACGGCCGACGGAGGGGCTCCGGCACAGGGTGAGCCGTCCTCGGAGCAGTTCCCCTCGCGCGGCGACGCGGAGAGCTGGCTGGGGGAGCACTGGCGCACGCTCAGCGACGGCGGTGTGGGCCGGGTCGTCCTGCTGGACGGAGACCGCGAGGTCTACGAGATGAGCCTGGAAGCCGTCCAGTGACCTCGCGGCCCTCCCGGCGCGCGGCCGGGAGGGCCGGCGCACTTACCGGCCGCGGACGTTCTCCGGGCTCACGGTCAGGGCTGGGTCGCGCTTGACGCTCTCGCCCAGCACGCCGTCGATGCGGGCGAGCAGGTCGGCCTCCAGCTTCACCCCGGCCGCCTGGACGTTGTCCTCCACCTGTTCGGGGCGGGAGGCGCCGATGATGGCCGCGGACACGTTGCTGTTCTGCAGGACCCAGGCCACGGCGAGCTGCGGCAGCGACAGCCCCGCCTCGGCGGCCAGCGGCTCCAGCCGCTGGACCTTCTCCAGCAGTGCCTCGTCCCCGGTCAGCCCGGCGACGAAGTGGCCGTGCTTGGGATCGGCCGCCCGTGACCCGGCCGGGGCCTCCCGGCCCGGCTTGTACTTGCCGCTGAGCACGCCGCCGGCGATGGGCGACCAGACGATCTGGCCGAGCCCCTCACGTTCGCACAGGGGTACCACCTCGGACTCGATGACCCGCCACAGCATGTTGTACTGCGGCTGGTTGGAGACGATGCGGTCGAAGCCCATCTCGTCGGCGATCCTGAGCGCGCGCTCAATCTCCTCGGCGCGCCACTCGGACACCCCGACGTAGAGGACCTTGCCCTGGCGGACGAGGTCCTCGAAGGCCCGCATGGTCTCCTCCAGCGGGGTCGTGTAGTCGAACCGGTGCGCCTGGTAGAGGTCCAGGTAGTCGGTGCCCAGGCGGCGCAGGGAGTCCTCCACGCCCCTGATGATGTGCTTGCGCGACAGGCCCTTGTCGTTCCTGCCCTCGCCCATGGGCCAGAAGACCTTGGAGAAGATCTCCAATCCGTCGCGGCGCTCGCCCTTGAGCGCTCGCCCCAGGACCTCCTCCGCCCTGCCCTGGGCGTAGACGTCGGCGGTGTCGAACGTGGTGATGCCCGCGTCCAGCGCGGCGCGGACGCAGGCCAGGGCGGTCTCCTCCTCGACCTGGGAGCCGTGGGTGAGCCAGTTGCCGTAGGCGATCTCGCTGATGATCAGGCCGGTGCTGCCAAGGTGCCGAAAGTCCATGGGCAGCACTGTAACCGGGTGCGGCCCGTCGGGCGCGGCTGGGACACCGGCGTGTGGGAACGCTCCCAACAGGTGGGGCGCCACCGGCACGGCGAAGGGCCGGTGCGGTGCACCGGCCCTGCTCGCGTTCGGGGTCGGGCCGCCTCAGCGCGCGCCGTGCGGCGTGGGGTCCTCGCGGACCTTGATCCGGGGCTTGGGCAGGCGCAAGCGGCGGAACTGGAGCTGGCGCATGGCCGCGTACATGCCTACCCCCCTGACCATGGGGTCGTCGGGGAAGTACGCGGCAGCGCGCCGCTTGACCGTGCGCCCCACGAAGAACCCCTCGACGAGGATCGTCACCATCATCAGCGGCCACAGGACGTAGGCCACACCGATCTGGAAGAGCGGCATCTCGACGAACAACAGGACAACGATGAGGATCGAGAAGGGAAGGAAGAACTCACTGGCGCTGCGACGGGAGTCGACGAAGTCGCGCGCGTAGGCGCGCGCCTCCCCCAGATCGGCTTGGCGGAAGTACTTCTCCTCGCCCTGCGGGACACCGGGCATGCGGCGGGCCGTGGCCCCCCGGCCGCCCTTCCCGCCTTGGCGCTCCAGGCGCTCGCGGTAGGCCCGGTAGGCCTCCTTGCGGTTCTCGGGCACCTTGTGCGGCCTGCGCAGGTCTGGTTCGGACTCCCTGCGCTTCGGGGTCGGGACGCCCTTCTTGGGCGTGTATCCCTTAGGTTGGGTGGCCTCAGCGGACTCGTGGCTGGCGGATTCGGAAGAGGACGAATCCGGGGCTGCGGAAGTGGAGCGACGTCGGAACACACCCTCAGGGTAGCCGGTCACGGCTTTATGGCGACCGTGGGCCAGACCGCGTAGGGTTGGGCGAAGCGCCCTCTGGGAACAGCCGATATACGCACCGAGAAGGGGACGGCCACGCGGATGAGCGTGTTTCAGCGACTTTCCATGATCTTCAAGTCCAAGGCCAACAAGGCCATGGACTCGGTCGAGGACCCTCGGGAGACCCTCGACTACTCGTACCAGAAGCAGCTTGAGCTGCTGCAGAAGGTGCGCCGCGGTGTGGCGGACGTCGCCACCTCCCGCAAGCGCGTCGAGCTCCAGATCCAACAGCTCGAGCAGCAGTCCGACAAGCTTCAGAACCAGGGCCGTGCCGCACTGGAGCAGGGCCGTGAGGACCTCGCCCGCGAGGCCCTCACGCGCCGCTCCGGCCTCGACAGCCAGATCACCGGCCTGCGCGAGCAGCACGCCAACCTCCAGAACGAGGAGCAGAAGCTCACGACGGCGGCCCAGCGCCTCCAGGCCAAGGTGGACGCCTTCCGCACGCGCAAGGAGACCATCAAGGCCAACTACACCGCCGCCCAGGCCCAGTCGCAGATCGGGGAGGCCTTCTCCGGCATCTCCGAGGAGATGGGCGACGTCGGCATGGCGGTCCAGCGCGCCGAGGACAAGACCGCGCAGATGCAGGCCCGCGCGGGCGCCGTCGACGAACTCCTCGCCTCCGGAGCCCTGGACGACGTCACCGGCGAGTCCAGGGACGACATCCAGGCCGAGCTCGACCGCATGGCCAGCACCACCGGCGTCGACGCCGAGCTGGAGCGGATGAAGTCGGAGCTGGGCCAGGGGGACGCCTCCACCACCCGGCAGATCGAGGGCGGCAACACCAAGGAGGGCTCATGATCGTCCGGATTATGGGTGAGGGCCAGCTCGACCTCACCGACGCCGACCTCGACCTGCTGAACTCCTTCGACTCCGCGCTGGAGGGGGCGATCGAGTCCGGCGACGAGGACGCGTTCCGCCAGGCGCTGCACGACCTGCTGGCCAAGGTGCGCGAGCACGGCAGCCCGCTGGCCGCCGACGCCCTCGAACCGTCCCAGTTCATCCTTCCCCCGGCCGACGCCACCATGGAAGAGGTCCGGGACATGCTCCAGGACGACGGCCTCATCCCCGGCTAACCGGGCCCGGCCCGGGCCCGGGGCACCCGTGTCCCCGTGTGCGCGCTCGACCCCCGGCTGCCGCGATCTGAACGCGATCGCGGCGGCCGAGGTGTTGGTTGACCCATTCCGACCTGCGCGAACTAGACTTTCAGGCAGGGGAGGGGAGGTGCCGCCGTGGCGGGTTCGAAGTTCAGACCGGACCGCGGGCTCACCGTCCGCATGGTCACCACCATGGGGCTGCTCGCCCTCGTCTACGTCGTGTTCGTGGTCGCGCTGGTCGTGGTCGGCATGAACATCGTGCTGGTCCTGGCCCTCGTGGGCGGCTTCGCCCTGCTGTCCTACTTCACCTCCGACCGGATCGCCCTGTTCTCCATGGGTGCCCGTGAGGTGTCACCCGTCCAGGCACCCGAGCTGCACGGCACGATCGACCGCCTGTGCGCCCTGGCCGACATGGCCAAGCCCCGCGTGGGCATCGCCGACACCGACGTGCCCAACGCCTTCGCCACCGGGCGCAGCGAGAAGGCCGCCGTGGTCTGCGTCACGACCGGCCTGCTGCGGCGCCTGGACGGCCCGGAGCTGGAGGCCGTCCTGGCGCACGAACTGTCCCACGTCGCGCACCGCGACGTGGCGGTCATGACCGTCGCCGGCTTCCTCGGCATCGTCGCGGGCTTCCTCACCCAGGCCGGACTGCGGTTCGCCGCCTTCGGCGGGATGGCCGGAGGCCGCAGCGACAACGGCGGCCCGGCCCCGGCCGTCGTCGCTCTCCTGGTCGTACTGGTCAGCGTCGTCGCCTGGGTCCTGAGCTTCCTGCTCACCCGCGCCCTGTCCCGCTACCGCGAACTGTCCGCCGACCGCGCCGCGGCCTATCTCACCGGCCGCCCCTCCACGCTCGGCAGCGCCCTCATCAAGATCACCGGCGACATGGCGCGAGTCCCCACGCGCGACCTGCGCCAGGCCGAGCCCTTCAACGCCTTCTTCTTCGCCCCCGCGTTCTCGCGCAAGGGGTTCAACGTGAGTCGACTGGTCGCCACCCACCCGCCGGTGGACCAGCGCTTGGCCCAGTTGTCGGAGATCTCCCGCCAGTTGGGCCAGGGCTCCTGACCGGACCGAGAGGGATGACGCTTTGTTGAAGAGCCTGTGGAACACGCTCCTGGGCCGTTCTGAACCGGCCCGGCCCGACCTGGACGCCCTGTTCGGCCTGCCACCGGCGGCCGTCACCCTGCGGGCCACGGCCGGGTTCGGCCCCACGGGCACCGGCTCGGTGGCCTTCCGTGCGGGCGAGGGCGCCGCCTTCGCCGACCTGCAACGCGACATCACCGCGCTGCTCGACGCCGACCAGGGGCCGCCCGTGGAACAGGTCTTCGACGACTACGGCTACACCTGGCTGGTGGTGCGCGCCGCGGGGGAGGCCGAATCCGGGATCACCGGCCTGGTCACCGACCTGCACGCCGTCAACTCCACCCTGGAGTCGGCGGGCTACGGGCCCTCTCTGCTGTGCTCCCTTGTCGGGTTCGCCGACGCCGAGGGACGCACCGTCGCACTGGTCTACCTCTACAAGCGCGGCACCTTCTACCCCTTCGCCCCGGTGGGCACGGACCGGCGCGACACCGCGCTCGAACTGCGGGTAGAGGCGGCGATCGGCTCGGACCTGCCGCTGGAGCGGGACCGGTCCCGCTGGTTCCCCGTCTACGGCGCCCCGGGGCTGAAGGGCACCGCGTGACGGAAGGTCGAGATGGCGTCCCGGGCCCGGCGACACTACGCTGGGAAGGCACGAACGGCTCGTGCGGACCGGTGGCCGCCGCCTTGGCGGAAAGGCCGCACCCGCAGGGAGAACACAGAGGCCGCACGGCGGAATGCGGTACCGGCCCCGGACGTTGACACACGTTGAGAAGGAGCGGACCCCGCGACGGAGTCCGTCCCGCCACCCGCCCGGGGTGGCCGGGCAGCCGCTACCCCTTTCTAGAGGAGCTTGACAACATGACGGTTCAGAGCGAGGTCACCGAGGGGATCATCCTCACCGACGAGGCGTCCGCGAAGGTCCGGGCCCTCCTGGAGCAGGAGGGGCGGGACGACCTGCGGCTGCGCGTCGCCGTCCAGCCCGGCGGCTGCTCGGGCCTGCGCTACCAGCTCTACTTCGACGAGCGCGACCTCGACGGCGACGTGGTCTCCGACTTCGGCGGGGTGGAGGTCGTCACCGACCGGATGAGCTCCCCCTACCTCGTGGGCGCCACCATCGACTTCGTCGACACCATCGAGAAGCAGGGCTTCACCATCGACAACCCCAACGCCACCGGCTCCTGCGCCTGCGGCGACTCCTTCAACTAGGGGCGTCGGCGGCCCCGACGCATCGGCGACGGCACCTCGGAGGGGAGGGCGGACACCACCGCCCTCCCCTCCGCCGCGTCCGGCCGGTCTCCAGCCGAGGGACGGTGCGGCCCCGATACCCTGGGGCGGTCCGGCCCGGGCCGCGTTCCCTTCCGAGCCCGCGCTGGACCCGACCCAAGCGTCCCGAGCAAGGAGCCCTCGTCCCGTGCGTATCGCGGTTGCCGGATCCATCGCCACCGACCACCTGATGACCTTCCAGGGCCGGTTTGCCGAACAGATCATCCCGGACCAGATCCAGCGCCTGTCCCTCTCGTTCCTGATCGACGAACTGGACGTCCGGCGCGGCGGCGTGGCCGCCAACATCTGCTTCGGCATGGGGGTGCTCGGCCTTGGCCCCGTCCTGGTCGGTGCAGCCGGAGCCGACTTCGAGGAGTACCGCGCCTGGCTCGACCGCCACGGTGTCGACACCTCGGCTGTGCGCATCTCCGAACTGCGCCACACCGCCCGCTTCATCTGCACCACCGACCTCGACCAGAACCAGATCGCCTCCTTCTACGCGGGGGCCATGGCCGAGGCGCGCAACATCGAGTTGAAGCCGATTGCCGACCGCCTCGGCGGACTGGACCTGGTCCTCATCGGCGCGGACGACCCGGACGCGATGGTCCGCCACAGCGAGGAGTGCCGCACCCTGGGCACCCCCTTCGCCGCCGACCCCTCCCAGCAGCTCGCCCGGATGGAGGGCCCTCGGGTCCGCGGCCTGATCGAGGGTGCCGACCTGTTGTTCTGCAACGACTACGAGAAGGCCCTCGCCGAGCAGAAGACCGGCTGGTCCGAGGCGGAGGTCTTGGATCGGGTGGGCACCCGGATCACCACCCTGGGTGCCAAGGGTGTGCGGATCGACCGCGTCGGCGAGCCGGCCGTCCACGTCCCCGCCGCCGTCGTCGTCGGCGACCCCGTCGACCCCACGGGCGTGGGTGACGCGTTCCGCGCCGGGTTCCTGGCCGCGCACTCCTGGGGCCTGCCGCTGGAGCGCGCCGCCCAGGTGGGCAACGCCACGGCGGTGCACTGCCTGGAGGCGGACGGTCCGCAGGAGTACCGGATGACCGCCGAGTCCCTGCTCGACCGGCTGGAGCGCTCCTACGGCGCCGAGGCCGCGCGGGAGATCGCGCCGTTCGTGTGAGGGCACGGGCGCTCCTGGCCCGGGCAGTGCCCGGGACGTCGTAGAGTGGGTGGTCGCGACCCGCACGACCCGGCCCCCGAGGGTCGGGCCGCTGCCCGAATCGGTCGGCACCGCCGACCAGCACGGGGAGCCCCGTGCCGCCCGGTGCGCTGAAACGCGTGCCGGTGACCGAGCCCGAGCCGTCCGCGCAGGGTCGCCGCGGCGGTGGGGAACCCGCTTCCACCCGCCCCTCCCACGGGGCCGTGGGACTCGGGCGCCCTGAGCGCCTCCCAGATCTAGGCCAGCCTTACCTGGGATTCCCTGATGCATCCAGAAAGGACTACGCATGCGCTACACCGGACCGAAGGTGCGGTTGTCCCGGCGCGCCGGTACCCCGCTGACCCGTAAGGCGGTCAGCTACTTCGAGAAGCGTCCGTACCCGCCCGGTGAGCACGGCCGCCGTGTGCGCCGCAACAGCAGCGACTTCGCCGTCCGCCAGGCGGAGAAGCAGAAGGTGCGCTGGTACTACGACCTGACCGAGAAGCAGCTTCTGCGCGTCTACGAGAACTCCAAGAAGCGCTCCGGCCGCACCGGTGAGGAGATGCTCGCCGAGCTGGAGATGCGCCTGGCCACGGTGGTCCTGCGCGCCGGTCTGGCCGCGTCCATCTACGCCGCCCGCCAGTTCATCAACCACGGCCACATCACCGTGGACGGCAAGAAGGTCGACATCCCGTCGTACCAGGTCAAGCCGGGCCAGATCGTCAGCGTGCGGGAGAAGTCCCGCCAGATGGTCCCGTTCGTCGAGGCCGCCGAGGGCGTCCACGCCGACGACAAGATCGCCGGCCACCTCGCCGTCAGCCACCAGGACCTGCGTGTGGCGGTCGTCGACCGCCCCAAGCGCGAGCAGATCCCGGTTCCGTTCGACGAGCAGCTCGTCGTCGAGTTCTACGCCCGCTAGGAACCGCCGGGCCGCACGGCCCGGAGAGCCCGGGTGTGCCGCGGGGCCGCACGGACCGAGAGGTCCGCGCGGCCCCGCGCCGCGTCCGGACCCCGCCGCCGCACCGCGTCAGTACTTGCGGCGGATATGGTACGCACTGCCCCGGCCCAGGGGCTCCTCCACGACGAACTCGTGCATCTTCATCCGGCACCATGCGGGGATGTCCGACCTGGCGGCCGGATCGTCGGCCGTGACCGCGATGACCGATCCGATGGGGACCTCGTGCAGGCGCTGGGCGAGCATGAGGATCGGTATCGGGCACTTGCGTCCCACGGCCTCGACGGTCACCAGAGGCCGACGGTCCTGGTATTCGGGCACGGTCACTCCCCGTGGCGCGGTCCTCGTCGGGAGGTTCTCCCGTAGCCCAATCTTGACCTGGGACGGCCGTTAAGTCGAACCCGGTTAAGGGCGCGGTAAACCCAGCGATACGCTCGCCTTGGTCCCGACCGTAATACCGGAACGTTCCCCTGCTGGAACGGCCCGCGCATCGCGGTCGGGAGCCCGGGGGAACGCCGGGCCGCGCCTCGTCGCCAGCCGGGAGGTCCTCCCTCCGCGCGGGTGGACAGGCCCGGCTCTACGCGGGCGCCCCGCGTTCGGATCCGGGCCGTCTGGCAACACGCTGACCAGGTCTGCCCCTGAACGGGACGTCGGAAGGTTCGCGATAATGTTTCCCCCTGACAAGCTTTGGATACTTAGGCCGCCCGCGGGCGATCCGCGGGCTACACCGCTGGGAAGGCAATCCGTGAGTCCGACCCGCCAAGACAATCGGCGCTCCACTGCGCGCCGATGGGCACCACGCGGCGCCGCGCTCGCCGTGCTGGGGCTGGCCGCGACCGGCTGCGCGTCGAACGAGCTCACTCGTTTGGGCATGCCGGCGCCGATCACCGAGCAGGCCGAGCGGGTTCTCTCGCTCTGGCAGGGCTCCTGGGTGGCGGCTTTCGCGGTCGGCATTCTCGTATGGGGGCTGATGATCTGGTCGATCATCTTCCACCGCAAGCGCTCTGAGCAGTTGCCGCCCCAGGTGCGGTACAACATGCCTATCGAAGCGCTCTACACCATCCTGCCGATCGTCGTCATCTCGGTGCTCTTCTACTTCACCGCCCGCGACCAGGCGTACCTCCTCGACACCGAGGAGCCGGCGGATGTCCATGTCCAGGTTGTGGCCTTCCAATGGGCCTGGCAGTTCAACTACATGGACGCCGCCGAGGACGACGGCGGCGAGGTGCTCCACTCCGAGGTCGGCATCCCCAACCCGGACGGCACCGCCGACCGCTCCACCCAGGCCACCCTCGTCCTCCCCGAGGACTCGGTCGTCCACTTCGACCTCCACTCGCCCGACGTCATCCACTCGTTCTGGGTCCCGGCGTTCGCGTTCAAGATGGACGTCGTCCCCGGGCGGGACAACGCCTTCCAGGTGCGGATCGACGAGGGCACCGCCGGCGAGTACGTCGGCCGATGCGCCGAGCTGTGCGGTGTGGACCACACCCGCATGCTCTTCAACGTCGAGGTCCTCCCCCAGGACGAGTACGAGGCGTGGGCCCAGGAACAGGAGGCCGCGGCCTCCGAAGAGGCCCGAGCCGAGGAGAATGACGCGTAATGACCACGACGACCAGTGAACCCCGCGCCGGTGCCCAGGCCCCGACGCGCAAAGGGTCGATCATCGTCAACTGGCTGACGTCGACCGACCACAAGGTGATCGGGTACATGTACCTGATCACCTCGTTCGCCTTCTTCCTCTTCGGTGGCGTCCTGGCCCTGCTCATGCGGGCCGAGCTGTTCTACCCGGGCATGCAGGTCCTGTCCAACGAGCAGTTCAACCAGATGTTCACCATGCACGGCACGATCATGCTGCTGATGTTCGCGACCCCGCTGTTCGTCGGGTTCTCCAACATCATCATGCCGCTGCAGATCGGCGCCCCCGACGTGGCCTTCCCCAGGATCAACCTGTTCGGCTACTACCTCTTCCTGTTCGGCAGCCTCATCGCCGTCAGCGGGTTCCTCACCCCGGGTGGCGCGGCCAGCTTCGGCTGGTTCGCCTACACCCCGCTGTCGGACGCGGTCCGCTCCCCGGGTCTGGGCGGTGACCTGTGGATCATGGGCCTGGCCGTGTCCGGTCTGGGCACCATCCTCGGCGCGGTCAACTTCATCACCACCGGCCTGTGCATGCGCGCCCCCGGTATGACGATGTTCCGCATGCCGATCTTCTGCTGGAACACGATGCTCACCAGCCTGCTGGTCCTCATCGCGTTCCCGGTCCTGACCGCCGCGCTCATCGCGCTGGGCGCCGACCGCATGGTCGGCACCCACGTGTTCGACCCGGCGCACGGCGGCGCCATCCTCTGGCAGCACCTGTTCTGGTTCTTCGGCCACCCCGAGGTGTACATCATCGCGCTGCCGTTCTTCGGTATCGCGACGGAGATCCTGCCGGTGTTCAGCCGCAAGCCGATCTTCGGCTACAAGAGCCTCGTGGGCGCCACGATCGCCATCGCCGGCCTGTCCGTGACCGTGTGGGCGCACCACATGTTCCCGACCGGCGCGGTGCTGCTGCCGTTCTTCTCGTTCATGACGTTCCTCATCGCGGTGCCCACCGGTGTGAAGTTCTTCAACTGGATCGGCACGATGTGGCGGGGCCAGCTCAGCTTCGAGACCCCGATGCTGTTCACCATCGGCTTCATGGTGACCTTCCTCTTCGGCGGCCTCACCGGCGTCCTGCTGGCCTCCCCGCCCATCGACTTCCACGTCACCGACTCCTACTTCGTGGTGGCCCACTTCCACTACGTGGTGTTCGGCACCGTGGTGTTCGCGATGTTCGCGGGCTTCTACTTCTGGTGGCCCAAGTTCACCGGGCGGATGCTCGACGAGCGGCTGGGCAAGATCCACTTCTGGCTGCTGTTCCTGGGCTTCCACGGCACGTTCCTGGTGCAGCACTGGCTGGGCGCCATGGGCTTCCCCCGCCGCTACGCCGACTACCTGCCGGGCGACGGCTTCACGGGGCTCAACCAGTTCTCCTCGATCTCCTCGTTCGTGCTCGCCGCGTCCACGCTGCTGTTCTTCTGGAACGTGTACGTCACGGCGAAGAGGGCGCCGAAGGTCACCGTGGACGACCCGTGGGGCTACGGCTGCTCCCTGGAGTGGGCGACCTCCTGCCCGCCGCCGCGGCACAACTTCACGTCGCTGCCGCGGATCCGGTCCGAGCGTCCGGCCTTCGACCTCAACCACCCGCACGCCGCGGCCCCGGGCGCCGTCCCGGCGGTCGCCACGAAGGAATAGGGCGGACACCACGTGAAGATGCAGGCCTATCTGTTCATGGGCGTTTCGACCTTCTTCGGTCTGGCCGCCCTGCTGTACATGTACTGGTCCTACCAGGACACCGGCGGTATCGAGTGGGCCGGCTCCACGGCGCTCATCGTCGCGATCGGCTTCGGGTGGATGATGGGCTTCTGGCTCTGGCAGGCCGCCCGCCGCAGTGAGCACTTCCACGGCCTGCCGCCGGAGGACCGCCTGGACGGCGAGATCGACGACAACGAGGGCGAGTACGGCTTCTTCAGCCCGCACAGTTGGTGGCCGATGTTCGTGGCCCTGGCGGTCGCCTTCATGGCGGTGGGCGTGGCGATCGGCTGGTGGATGGTGTTCATCGGTGCCCTGGCCGTGACCCTCACCGCCATCGGCTGGGTCTTCGAGTACTACCGCAAGGAGTTCCAGCACTAGAGGGCGCCCCGCCCGAGCGTTGCGGCCCCGGCGTCCGGACGCCTCCCGTGTCCACGGGAGCGGTCCGGACGCCGGGGCCTTCCCCGTGTCCGGGGTCCTGTACCGGGAGGCCTCAGGGGGCGGCCAGGAGCGCGTCCAGGCGCTCTGCCGCGCTCTCCCAGGTCCACTCCCGGGCGACACGCTCACGGCCGCGTGCGCCCATCTTCGCGGCGTGTTCCGGGTCGCGCAGGAGACGCAGGATCGCCCGCGCGGCGGGGCCCGGCATCGAACCGTCGACCACGTACCCCGTCTCGCCGTCGGCGACCGTGTCCGGGGCCCCTCCCGAGTCGCCCGCCACCACGGGCAGTCCCACGGCCGAGGCCTCCAGGTAGACGATGCCCAGTCCCTCCACCTCCAGGCCGCCCCTGCGGGTGCGGCAGGGCATGGCGAAGACGTCCCCGGCGTCGAGGTAGGGCGGCAGGCGGTCGTGGCGCACGGAGCCGGTGAAGACCACCGAGTCCATGCCGCGCGCTGCCGCCCGCAGCCTCGCGCGGTGTGGGCCGTCGCCGACGACGAGCAGGGCGGCGTCGGGTACCTCAGCCAGGACGCGCGGCCAGGCCCGGATCAGCGTGTCCTGCCCCTTGCGGGGCACCAGACGGGACACGCACACCACCACGGGGCGCCCCTCCAGGCCAAGCCGCCGCCGCACCTCGCTTCCGCCGCAGCCGGGACGGAAGAGGTCGGTGTCCACCCCCGGGGCGAGCCTGCGCATCCGGGCTGCGGCCTCGGGGGAGAGCGCTCGGGCCAGGCGGCGCTGCGTGTAGTCGCCCAGGTGGGTGACGGTGTCCACGGAGTCGCCGATCCGGCGCAGTGCCTGCCGGGAACCGGGCAGCGCCGCCCACCAGGCCTCGTGCCCGTGGCTGATGGCCACCTGCCGCCGCACCACCTCCCTCAGGCCGGGCGCGAGCAGCCCCAGCGGTGCGGCGGCGCCGTAGAGCACCGAGTCGCACCCCTCCAGCTCGGCGATGGTGCGGGCCCGGGCGGCCACGCGCCGAGTGGGCAGCAGCACGCGCGCCGCGTCGCGTACGACGGGGAAGGGCTGACGCAGGTCGAAGTCCGGGTCGGCGGCGGCCTCACGCGGTGACGGCGAGGAGCAGTACACCATCACCGAACCCTCGGGTCGGCGCAGGGCCATTGCGTGCACGAAGGACTCGATGCCCCCGGCCTTGGGAGGGAAGTCGTTGGTGATGATCAGGGTTCGCGGCACGGGGTGAGTCTAGAAGGCCTCCCGGACCGGCCTCAACGCACGCGTGCGGCGCGGCTCCCGGATTTCGCGGCGGCCGGGGGTGGGGGGAGCTCCGGCGCTCGGTCGCGCCGTGGGACGAACCCCGACCCCTGCCGTCCCACGGCCTCCGTGGGGAGGCAGGGAACGGGTCCCTCGCTACGGGCGGACGGCGGCGTAGAAGTTCTGGCGGTAGTAGCTGTTGAGGGTGACGGTGCCGATCGGCTTGGAGGAGTTGGAGGCGTGCACCATGACGCCGTCGCCGGCGTACATGCCGACGTGGTCGGGCCCGCCGTAGAAGAAGATGAGGTCGCCGGGCTGCATGTTGTCCCAGGAGACCCGGGTGCCCGCGTTGACCTGGCTGTAGGTGGTGCGTGGCAGGCTCACGCCCGCGGCGGCCCACGCGGCCTGGGTCAGGCCGGAGCAGTCGTAGCCGCTCGGGCCGGTGCCGCCCCAGACGTAGGGCTTGCCGACCTGGGCGTAGGCGAAGTTCAGTGCGGTCTGCGCGCTGCCGGTGGCCGGGCCGGTGTAGGTGGCACCGCCCCCGCCCCCGCTGCTGGTGGTGCCGCCGCTGTCGTTGGAGACGTTCTCGGTGGCCGCGGCCGCCTGCTCCGCGGTCAGGTCGGCCAGCAGTGCCTCCTGCTCGGCGATGGCGTCGGCGGCCTCCTCCTCGGCCTCCTCGGCGGCCTCCAGGGCCTCGGCCGCCTCCTCCTCGGTGTCGGCGGCCTCCGCCTCCAGGCTCTCCAGGTGCGCCAGCTCCTCGACGTAGCGATCCAGGCCCGCGTTCTGCTGCTCGGAGAGGTAGGTCAGGTCCGCCTGGTGGGAGAGGACGTCCTCGGGACCGGTGGCACCGATGATGTGGGCGGGGGAGGTCAGGTCGACACCGGTGTAGGTGAGGTTGGCCAGGGTGCGCACGTTCGACCCCAGCTCGTCCACGGTCTCCTGGGCCTCCTCCAGGTTCTCCTGGATCTCCTCCAGGTTCTCCTCGGCGGCCTCGTGGGTCTCCTGGGCCTCGTTGTACTCCGCGTTGAGGGAGGCGTACTCCTCCTCCAGAGCCTCGATCTCGGCGCGGACGTCGTCGATCGTCGGCTCGGCGTGGGCCGCGGACGCGGGGAGGAGGAGCGAGCCCGCGGCCAGGGAGGCCACGACGGCCGTGCTGCGCCTGCGGGGGGAACGGGGAGAGGACACGCTGTACCACCTTTCCTGCCCTCGGCCCGAGGAGGTCGGGGGAGCCGAGGGACTGCGCCGGGTGGGTCGCGGGGCCGTCCGAAACGGGAACGGCCGGGGTGTGGGGAACGCCCGACCCGGACGCGGCCGCCACCGCCACGGGGCGGTGTACGGAGAACGGCCACGTTCGGTGCTGAACCCTAGTACATGACTTCGTGGACTCTCAACTGGTTCGTTACGTTTGTTGGGATAAAGCAAATGATCCGAAATTCCACAGATGCTTTGCGCAGGGGAGAACAGGAAGGGGCCGCTCGCCGAGCGGATCGGCGGCGGCCCCTGAGAACGGAGCAGGGTTACGGACGGACCGCGAACTGGAACTGGCCCGCCCAGTAGGCGGCCAGCCCCACGATCTCGATGTTGCGGCCGCTGCTCGGGGCGTGGACCATCTGCCCGTTGCCCGCGTAGAGGCCGTCGTGGCTCAGCCCGCCGTAGAAGAACATGATGTCACCGGGCTGGAGGGCGCTCATGTCGTAGATGCGCGGCCCCGCGTTGGCCTGCGAGTAGGTGGTGCGCGGCAGGTTCACGCCGCCGGCGCGCCACGCGGCTTGGACCAGGCCGGAGCAGTCGTAGCCGTTCGGGCCGGTGCCGCCCCAGACGTAGGGCTTGCCGACCTGGGCGTAGGCGAAGTCCAGCGCGGCGCCCGCGCTCCCGGTGGCGCTCCCGGTGTAGTCCGCGCCGCCCGCGCTGCTGGCACCCTCCGCCGTGGGGTCGGACGAGGGGAACTGCGCCAGCAGGGCCTCCTGCTCGGCGATCGCCTCCTCGACTTCCTCCTTGGCCTCCTCGGCCTCCTCCAGCTCCTCCTCGGCGGCCTCCAGGGCCTCCTCCGCCTCGTCCTTGAGGGCGAACAGGCGCTCGGCGGACTCACCGAACTCGTCCAACTGGGCGAGCTGGCTCTCCGACAGGTAGTTCATGTCGGCGTCCTGCTCCAGTACCTCCTCGGGACGGTCGGAGGTGAGGATGCTGGCGGTCGCGTCCACGCCGCCGGACTGGTAGGCAGCGGCGGCGAAGCGCTGGACCTGAGAGCGCAGCTCGTTGTAGGTCTCCTCCTCGTCGCCGACCTGCTCTTCGAGCTCCTCGTACTGGGCGAGGGCGACCTCGTGGTCCTCCTCCGCCTGGTTGTAGGCCTCGACCTTGTCGGAGGCCTGCTCGTTGAGTTCCGCGATGCGGTCCTCGACCTCGTCCTGGGTCGGCTCCGCGTAGGCGGTGCCGGGGGAGACCAGGCTTCCGGCGATGGCCACACCGAGCCCGGTCGAGGCGAGGCGGCGAGCTGTGCGCCGACCACCGGCGTCGTTCATGGAGGTCCACGCTCCTTGGGGTAGGGACACCGCGCGAGGGTGCGGGGGACGTCGACAAGACGGTCCGTGCCACAGGCCGGACACAGCGTGAACGAGGGGTTCGTACCGGAATGGGAGACACAACCGTCCCGTTTTATCCGGATACATCACTCACGCTCGGGAAGAACTTAGCGGACGGGCCCCTGCACCTCAAGCGGTGGGGGCGCACGGCACCGTGCCGTGCGCCCCCACCGCTCGAGGCACAGGGGCCTCACCCCAGGTCCCGGGAGGTGCGGAGGGCGGCACCGGGCCGCGGCTACTCTAGCCGCCGCAGGAAGATCGACGACGACACCGCCCGCGCCCCGGCGCGGCGCACCGCCGTGACGATCTCCCGGTCCGAGGTCACCACCGCGATGGGACGCCCCGGCGGTTCGGCACCCACCAGGCGCACGATCAGTGCGTCCGCGGTCTCCCCGGGCGCGCTGAACAGCAGCCGCACCCTGCGGGGCGCGGCCAGCGCCGGAGGGGTGTCCACGTCCGCGCCGTCGAACACACACGTGATCTCGGCCTTGGTGCGGCTGGCCAGGCCCTCCAGGGAGTTCAGCAGCCGGGTGCGCTGGTCGGCCAGGGGCAGCGTCCCGTACCCCGTCTTGGTGACGTTGTAGCCGTCGACCAGCAGATGCACGCGGGGAGCGGTCAGCAGCCGCTCCAGCAGCCCCGGATCGTCGTCGGGCAGCCCTCCGAGTGACACCCTGCGCTGCCCCGCCTCAGCCACGTGGTCGGCGGGTGCCTCCAGAGACGTGGGTAGGGCCAGTTCACGGCGCAGTCCGTGGGAGGCCTCGACCAGGACGTCCAGGAGTACCCGCAGCCGGGCCTCGTCGGCGTTGCGCCCCGTACGTGCCGCCCGGCGCGCGTTCTCCACCTGCGCCTCGGCCGCCTCCACCCGCGAGCGCAGCCGCCGGTTCTCCGCCTCCAGGGCACCCACCTGGCTCACCGAATCGCTCTCCCTGGCGGCGGTCTCCTCCAGGACCCGCTGGGCCCGCTCCCTGGCCTCCTTGGCGCGGTGGCGCTCGTCGTGCACCTTGCGCCGCAGCTCGGTGATCTCGGCCCGCTGGTCGCGGACCCGTGCGCGCAGGCGTTCGAGGTCGGCGCGGTGGGCGTGCCTGCTCTCGTCCAGCCTCCTGCGGACCGAGTCCAGCTCCTCGACGGCCTCGTCGGCCTCCTTCGCGCTGGTCCGGCGCTCCAGCTCCTCGCGCACCCCCTCGATGATCCCCGGCCATCCCCGGGGCCGCAGCAGGTAGGCGCAGGCCGCCACGGCCACGGGGTCGGCGGCCGGGGGGACCACCCCCGACCGCAGCCCCTCGGCCAGCTCGGGCCACACGCGCTCCACCCGCTCCCCGACCCGGCCCCGGAACCCTGCGTCGGTCTCCAACTGGGCGGCGATCTGGGGCCCGGCCAGCCGGGCCCGGCGGCGCGGCTCGAACCGGGCCACCCGGCGCAGCAGCGGGGGCAGTTCATTGGTGCGCATACCGCCGAGCACGTCCGAGCCGTACTCGATCACCCTGGCCCGCACCTGCTCCGGCAGGGGGCGGCTCAGCCCCTCGGCGCCGGGGCCGCCGTCGGCCGCGCCGGAGGCCCCGGCGGGCTCGGAGTCGCCGCCCGTCTCCGGGCGGGAGCTCATGACCGACCCGTCGTGCTCTCCGCCGCGCCACCGGAGTCCGGTGCCCCGGCGCCGGGGCGGGCGACGACCTCCATGCTGTCCGTGGCGCCGCACCAGCGGCAGGCGACCCGCTCCACGGTCTCAGTGAGCACGGCCTGCTCCTCCACCACACCGTGGCCGGCCAGGTCCTGGTGGACGTAGTCCCGGGACCGGACAGCGCGGGTCACGTCGAACCGCGTGAGATTCCCGCAACCGGCGCACCGCCACCGTTCACCGTCACCCGGCTTCGTGATCCCCACGGCTTCCTCCTCTGATCGCGCTCAACTCGGGACGCAACGACACTTCCGCCCCCTCACCCTCATCTTTCCATGCCGGGCAGGTCAGCCCCGATCCCCAGCCGTTCGGTCATCGGCTCCGACTACCCTGGTCGGGTGGCTGCCGACTCCGCCGGGCCCTCCGGCGTCCAGACCAGCATCACCGACCTCGGTACCCCGCTGGCCGAGACGACCTTCGTGGTCGTGGACCTGGAGACCACGGGCACCAGCGCACAGCGGTCGCGGATCACCGAGATCGGTGCCGTCAAGGTGCGCGGCGCCGACGTCCTCGGTGAGTTCTCCACCCTGGTGGACCCCGGGGTCCCGATCCCGGCCGAGATCACCCTCCTGACCGGCATCACCCAGTCCATGGTGGCCACCGCCCCTCCCCTGGAGGAGGCCCTGCCCCGCCTGCTGGACTTCCTAGCCACCGGCCCCGGCACCGCGCTCGTCGCGCACAACGCCCCCTTCGACACCGGATTCCTCAAGGCCGCCTGTGAACGCCTGGACTTGGAGTGGCCCGCCCCCACGGTCGTGGACACCCTGCGCCTGGCCCGTGCCCTGCTGGTTCGTCCCCAGGTGCGCAACCACAGGCTCGCCACTCTCGCCGCGTTCTTCGGAGCACCCACCGCGCCCAACCACCGCGCCCTGGACGACGCCCGTGCCACCGTGGCCGTGCTGCGCGGCCTCATCGACCGCGCCGCACCCATGGGGGTGCACAGCCTGGAGGAGCTGCGGGCGGTCACCAAACCCGCCAGCCGCGCCCAGCGCGCCAGGCGCCACCTCGCCGACGGCCTGCCGGAGAAGCCCGGTGTGTACATGTTCACCGACGCGCGAGGCACCGTCCTCTACGTCGGCAAGAGCGCCAACCTCCGACGCCGCGTGGCGTCCTACTTCACCGCGGCCGAGAACCGTCGGCGCATCCGGGAGATGGCCGGGCTCGTGGAGGGGGTCACACCCCTGGTGTGCACCACCGAACTGGAGGCCTCCGTCCGCGAACTGCGGATCATCGCCGAGCGCAAACCGCCCTTCAACCGCAGGTCGCGCTACCCCGAGCGCGCCTTCTGGGTCACGCTCACCACCGACGCCTACCCCCGGGTGTCGGTGGCGCGCACGGTCCACGACGACGGCGCCCCCTACCTGGGCCCCTACACCTCGGCCCACGAGGCCGGACGCGCCAAGGAGGCCCTGCTGCACGCCTTCCCGCTGCGCCAGTGCACCCACACCTTCTCCGCCGCCGCACCCGTGGCGGCGTGCGTGCTCGCGCAACTGGGGCGCTGTGGGGCACCCTGCGACGGCACCGAGTCCCTGGAGGACTACACCGTCCACGCCGAGGCCGCACGGGCGGCCATGACCGGCGACCCCGGTCCGGTCGTGGCCGCCCACACCGAACGCATCACCGCGCTCTCCGCCGACCTGCGCTACGAGGAGGCCGCCGGCCACCGCGACCGGCTCGCGGCCTTCCTGCGCGGAGCACGGCGCGCCCAGCGCCTGTCGGCCATCGCCGCCGTCCCGCACCTGGTGGCCTCCCGCCCCGGTACCGCGGGCTGGGAGACGTGCGTGGTCCGCCACGGCCGCCTCGCGGGTGCCGCCGTGCTGGCCCCGGGGACCGACCCGGCGGCCTTCCTCGCCTCCCTCACCGCCACCGCCGAGCGCGTGGACGCCGGGTACGGTCCCGTCCCGCGGGCCACCGCCGAGGAGACCGAGGCGGTGCTGGCCTGGCTCGAACACCCCGCGGTCCGGATCGTCGAGATCGAAGGGGAGTGGACCTGCCCGTTGCGCGGAGCCGAGGCGCACCCCCGGATGACACACTGGGCGCATGGCCGCGCTCCCGCTCAATGACGACTACCCGGTCCGCCGCGCCCCGGTGGTGGCCTTCACGCTGATCGCGGTGAACGTCCTCGTCTACCTCGCCTCCCCGCTGGCGACGACCGCCGTGTGGTACCCGAGCGACGTCGTGGGCCGGTACTGCGCCATCGACGACTACATCATGCTCTGGGGAGCGGTCCCTGACGAGATGCTCGGCCGGGCCGCCCTCGCGCCCCCGCCGACGCCCGAGTGCGGCGGCCTCGACGGCAAGGCCGTGTGGCTGTCAGTGTTCACCTCCATGTTCCTGCACGGCGGCGCCGCCCACCTGCTGGGCAACATGGTCTACCTGTTCGTGTTCGGCCCTGTCGTGGAGGACCGGATCGGGCGGATCCGCTTCCTGGTCCTGTACCTGCTCACCGGGGTGGCCGCGGCCTACGGGTACGCGCTGACCTCCACCGAGGGCACCGCACCCATGGTGGGGGCCTCCGGTGCGATCTCCGGTGTGCTCGGTGCCTACCTCGTCGTGCAGTTCCGCAGCAGGGTCACCACGCTGGTGTTCGGCCTGGTCCCGCTGCGGCTGCCCGGCTGGGCGGTGGTGGGAAGCTACTTCGCCTTCCAGTACCTTCTCTACGTCACCACGTCGAACACCCCCGGCAGCGGGTCCAACGTCGCCTACGCCGCGCACGTGTACGGGTTCGTCGCCGGGGCGGCCGTGGGACTGGTGGTCTACCGGCTGCGATGGCGCTCCGGGACGCGGCTCTCCGACGTCTACTGAGCGTGCCCGCGCCCGGTGCGCCAGCCCGTGCCAGACCCGCTCCTGGAGGAAACAGTGATCACCGCGATCGTCATGATCAAGGCCGAGGTCCACCGCATCCCCGAGGTCGCCGAGGCGATCGCCGGGATCGACGGCGTCAGCGAGGTGTACTCGGTGACCGGCGGCGTCGACCTCGTCGCCATGGTGCGGGTCCGCCGCCACGAGGAGCTGGCCGAGGTGATCCCCGGCCGCGTGAACAGGGTCCCGGGCGTGATCTCTTCCGACACCCACATCTCGTTCCAGGCCTACTCCAGGCACGACCTGGAGTCGGCCTTCGCCCTGGGCTGGTAGACCGCTGCCCGGTGCGCGCGCCCCCGGTGTCTGCAGGAGGAGTCTCCGCAGCTGCGAGGAACGAGCAGGGGCGGTAGCGACGACGAAGAGGCCGGTTCTCCACGCCGCGAGCACGTCCCGAGCCTGCGAGGGACCATAAACACAACTACTCCTTGGCCAGGCCCTGGGTGGTCTCCACCCAGGTGTCGAGCGTGCGCCGGGCCGCCCCGCTGTCGACGGCGGCGGCGGCGCGCTCGTAGCCGATGCGTACGGCCTTGGTGAGGGAGCCGCCCACGCCCTCGACGGCGGCCAGCGCAGCCCCGGCGTTGAGCAGCACCGCGTCCCGGACCGGCCCCTCGCGCCCCGCGAGCATGTCGCGGACCGCCTGGGCGTTGAACTCCACGTCGCCGCCGCGCAGGGCGTCGGGCTCCGAACGGGGGATGCCCAGCTCCAGCGGGTCCAGGCTCTCCCTGCGGGCGCGGCCGTCACGCACCACCCACACGGTCGACGTGGTCGCCGTGGTGAGCTCGTCTAGGCCGTCGTCGCCGCGGAAGACCACCGCGGAGGTGCCGCGCTCGGCGAACACGCCCGCGATGACCTCGCACATGCGCGCGTCGAACACGCCGATCGCGGCGGAGGTGGTCTGTGCCGGGTTGGTCAGCGGACCCAGGAAGTTGAAGACGGTGGGGACCGCCAGTTCGCGGCGCGGCTTGGCGGTGAAGCGGAACGAGGGGTGGAAGACCGGGGCGAAGCAGAAGGTGATGCCGGTCTCCTCGGCGACCCGGGCGGTCAGCTCCGGTGCCAGGTCTAGGACCACGCCGAGCCGTTCCAGGACGTCGGCCGTCCCGCAGGAGGAGGAGGAGGCCCGGTTGCCGTGCTTGACCACGCGCGCGCCCGCCGCCGAGGCCACGATCGAGGCCATGGTCGACACGTTCACGGTGTGGGCCCGGTCGCCTCCGGTACCCACGATGTCCAGGGTCGGTCCGGAGACGGAGATCCGGACGGCGTTGTCGAGCATGCCGCGGGCGAGGCCGGTCACCTCGGACACGCCCTCCCCCTTGGAGCGCAGGGCGATGGCGAACCCGGCGATCTGGGCGTCGGTCGCCGAGCCGGACATGATCTCGTTCATCGCCCAACCGGTGTCGGAGGCACTGAGTGTCACGCCGTCCAACAGGGCGGTGATCAGGGCGGGCCAACTCCGCTCGGTGACGGCGGAGGGGGCGTCGGCAGGGGCGGTGTTCATGGTTTCCTCGGGCTCCACGGTGCGGGACGGGGCGGGCGGTGGCGCGTGGCCGCCCGGTGCGGGTCGGCGGTCCTCCGGGTCAGCCGCTCAGGGCCGCGGTGCGCCGGCGCATGAGGTCGGCCAGGGCCTCGGCCAGGGCGACCGGGTCGATCGGGTGGCTCACCACCTGCTCGGCCTGCGACCAGGTCGCGAGCCAGCCGTCGTCGCGGCGGCCGACCAGCAGCAGCACCGGCGGGCAGTGGTAGATCTCGTCCTTGATCTGGCGGCACAGGCCCATGCCGCCCACCGGGGCGGCCTCGCCGTCGAGGAGGGCGATGTCGATCCGCTCGGCCCGGTCGGTCGACTCCAGTCGGCGCAGGGCCGCCGGGGCGGTCGCGCACTCCACGAACTCCACCTTGGGCACGTCCGCGGCAGGTCGGCGGCCGACGGCCAGCCGGACCTGCTCGCGGGTGTCGGCCTTGTCGCTGTAGACCAGCACGCGCATCCTGGAACCCGTCTCCGTACCGCTGTCCACCATCGCGCAACCGTCCCATCACGTCTGTCCCGGGCCGTCCGCGGATGCGGCTGGGGCCCTTGTCGGCTGTTGTTCCCACGACTCTATTGCCTCGCGGCCCGGCTGCCCAGACAGCGGTGCGGGGCATCCCCGTCCGGGGGAGGCCGGCACCGTGCGCTGCCGTGTTCCAGCCGCTTCGGGGGTGCGTTGCCCAACAGTGATACTTTTGATGCCGCTGGGTGACACGGGTCGGGTTCGGGTGCCCGCAGGGGGGTAGGGATCGCCGTGCCCGCGCCGGAAACAGCGCCCGCCGCCGCCCGTGGGCGCGTCGCGGGGCCGGGAACGGGCCCCGAGCCGCTACAGTAACGCCCGGGTCACGGTGAACGCCCCGCTCCGGCAGGCCTGACGGTCCATGACCGGTACCGATCCGCTCCCTTACGGGGGGTCGGATACGGGTCTTCGCGAGATGCCGTAATAATGCTCCCGTGGCGACAGCAACCGCGAACCCCAAAACAGCACCGACACCAGCGCATGGTGCGGCAAAGCGTCCTGACCTGGTGAGCGTTGGAACCATCGTCTGGTTGTCCAACGAACTCATGTTCTTCGCAGCGCTGTTCGCGATGTACTTCACCATCCGATCGGTGACCAACGGCAACCCGGAGCTCGGCGCGTGGCCGGACACGCACCTCAACGTGCCCTGGGCCAGCGCGATCACCATCGTCCTGGTGGCTTCCAGCTTCACCGCGCAGTTCGGCGTCTGGGCCGCTGAGCGCGGTGACGTCAAGAAGCTGCGCGCGTGGTTCTTCCTGACGTTCTTCATGGGCCTGTTCTTCGTCTTGGGCCAGGCCTATGAGTACTACGAGCTCATCGTCCACGAGGGGCTGACACTCCAGTCGAGCGCCTACGGGTCGATGTTCTACCTGACCACGGGCTTCCACGGGATGCACGTCATCGGTGGCCTCATCGCGTTCCTCATCATGCTGGGACGAACGTACGCCGCGAAGCGCTTCACTCACCAGCAGGCGACCAGTGCGATCGTCGTGTCCTACTACTGGCACTTCGTCGACGTGGTCTGGATCGCTCTGTTCGCAACCATCTACTTCATCCAGTAACCCGGAACGGGGAAACCGTGAAATGGATTACCGCGCGGCGACGGCATCCCCTCGCGGGGTATGCCGTCGTCATCCTCGCGCTCGCCCTGTTCGGGGTGGGGTACGCCGCCCTGGCCCCCACCTCCGACCAGGCCCAAGCGCAGACCCTCGCCGCTGAGGCCCCGTCGCCCGACGACGTGGACATCGCCGAGGGCAAGACCGTCTTCGACCAGACGTGCGCCTCGTGCCACGGCCTGGACGGCTCCGGCAGCGACACCGGACCGGACCTGCGCGAGGTCGGCTCCGCCGCGATCGACTTCCAGGTCAGTACCGGCCGTATGCCGTCGGTGAACCCGGATGTCCAGATGCCGCGCCGGGACATGGTCATGTCCGAGCAGGACCTGGACCATCTGATCGCGTACTACAACGCCGAGATCAGGGACGGCGAGAGCGGGGCCGATGTCCCCTACGGCATCCCGGGCTCCGCCCCCCAGCCGGAGGACTTCGAGCCCAACCGGGCCGACTACGACTCCGAGGAGGCCTTCGACGAGGCCGAGGAGGAGGCCCACACCGAGTACGAGGCGGCGCTCGCCGAGTACGAGGCCGCCTACGACGAGTACATCGAGGGCGCCGACGACACCGAGATGGGTATGCAGCTCTACCTGACCAACTGTGCGCACTGCCACGGTTGGTCCGGCGGCGGCGGTGCCCTCACCGACGGCCGGTGGGCCCCCGAGATCCACGAGGCCACGCCCCGTGAGATCTACGAGGCCATGGTCACCGGACCCGGTGCCATGCCGATGTTCAACGACATGGTCATCACCTCGGACGAGAAGCAGGAGCTCATCTCCTACGTGAAGACCCTGCAGGCCGAGCCCAACGCCGGCGGCATCTTCGACCTGGAGCGTGTCGGCCAGGTCGCGGAGGGTTTCATCTCCTGGACCATCGGTCTGGCCCTGATCGTCGCCTGCGCGATCTGGATCACCGCGAAGCAGCGTGCACATGACTGACAACAGCAACGACAAGAACCGGGCCGAGGGGCCCGAGCGCGTGCTCGGTACCCCCTCCGAGTCCTCCGAGGAGAGGGCGGTCGCCGCCGTGTCCGCGACGGACGCCGCGCACGAGGGGCCCTACCCCGCGTCGGAGACCCACGCGCACCCAGAGGAGCAGCAGCGCCGGGGCGAGCGGATCGCCGCGGTGTGGTTCGTCCTCGCCTTCCTGGGCGGTGTCGGGTTCCTGGTCTCCTACTTCCTGTTCCCCCCGAACGCGCAGGGCACTCCGGCGATCGCGGACCCGCAGATCGCCCAGTACTCGAACATGCTCCTGGGCGGATCGCTCACCCTGGCGATGTTCGGTATCGGTGCCGGGATGACCGTGTGGGCGCGCAACGTGATGCCCCACTACGAGGTCTCCTCGCCCTACGACGAGCTGCCTTCCAGCGAGGAGGAGAAGGGCTCCTTCGGGGCCTTCTTCATGCGGGGGGCCGACGAGAGCGGCATCACCAAGCGCCCGCTGATGCGGCGGACGCTCATCGCGGCCATGCTGCCGCTGGGCCTGGCCCCGATCGTGCTGCTGCGCGACACGGGCCCCCTGCCCGGCGACAAGCTGAAGAACACCATCTGGGCCGACGGCATGCGGATGGTGGTGGAGGGCACCGACCGCCAGATCAAGGCGGAGGACCTGGAGAACGCCCCCAACGGCATGATCAGCGCCCTGCCCGACCCGGGTGGGCACGGTGGGGAGGAGGGCCACGGCGACGGCGGCCACCACCTGAGCCTCAACGAGAAGGCCAAGTCCGTCATCCTGCTGATCAAGATCCCCGAGGCCGACTACAAGCCGGGGATGAACGAGAACGTCGAGGGCGACCAGTCGAGGCTCAACTGGACCTACGACGGGATCGTCGCCTACTCGAAGATCTGCACCCACGTCGGCTGCCCGGCGGCCCTGTACGAGCGGACCACGCACCGCATCCTGTGCCCGTGCCACCAGTCCACCTTCGATGCCGCCGACGGCGCCAAGGTGGTCTTCGGCCCGGCGCACCGGCCGCTGCCGCAGTTGCCGATCGGGGTCGACGACGAGGGCTACCTCATCGCGACCGGTGACTTCCCCGAAGCCCCCGGTCCGACGTTCTGGGACTATGCGAAGGACTAGTCGATGAGTAAGACCACGCAAGCACCCAAGGCTCTGCGCGGCGTCGGGAACTTCATCGACGACCGCTTCCACCTGGCCAAGACCGGCGAGAAGAACCTGCGCAAGGTCTTCCCGAACCACTGGTCGTTCATGCTGGGCGAGATCGCGCTGTACTCGTTCATCATCCTGCTCCTCACGGGCGTCTTCCTGACGCTGTGGTTCAAGCCGAGCATGGCCGAGATCGTCTACGACGGCTCCTACGAGCGCCTCCAGGGCGTGGAGATGAGCGAGGCCTACGCCTCCACCCTGTACATCGACTTCGATGTGCGCGGTGGGTTCCTCGTCCGGCAGATCCACCACTGGGCCGCGCTCATCTTCGTGGCCTCGCTCGTGGTGCACGCGCTGCGCGTGTTCTTCACGGGCGCGTTCCGCAAGCCGCGCGAGATCAACTGGCTCATCGGAGTGGCGATCTTCGCCATCGCGATGATCGAGGGCCTGTTCGGCTACTCGCTGCCGGACGACCTGCCCTCCGGTATGGGCGTGCGCATCCTCCAGGGCGTGATGCTGGCCCTGCCGGTGGTGGGGACCTACATCTCCATGTTCCTGTTCGGGGGCGAGTTCCCCGGGGACGTCATCATCGCGCGCCTGTACATGCTGCACATCCTGCTGCTCCCGGCGATTCTGCTGGCGCTGATCGTGGCGCACTTCATGATCCTGTGGCACCAGAAGCACACTCAGTACCCGGGGACCGGCAAGTCCAACAGGACGGTCGTGGGAACGCCGATGTGGCCGGGCTTCGCGATCAAGGCCGGCGGGTTCTTCTTCTTTACGTTCGCCGTCATCGCGGGGCTGAGCGGGTTCGTCCAGATCAACCCGATCCACCTGTTCGGTCCGTTCACACCAACCTCCATCACCTCCGGCCTCCAGCCGGACTGGTACATGGGCTTCATGGAGGGCGCGCTGCGCATCTTCCCGAACACCCTGGACTTCCAGATCTTCGGGTACGCGGTTCCGGTGGCCGTGCTCGTGCCGGGGCTGGGGGCCATGGGCCTGCTGTTCGGCGTGATGGGCGTGTGGCCGTTCTTGGAGGCGTGGATCACCGGGGACAAGAGGGCGCACAACGTCGCCGACCGTCCGCGCAACGCCCCGGTCCGCACCGGGCTGGGCGTCGCCGCGGTCGTCGCCTACGGTGTCCTGTGGCTGGCCGGGTCGAACGACATCCTGTCGGAGACCTTCTCCATCAACCTGTACCTGACCACCTACATCTTCCGGGTGCTCTTCATCGTGGGTCCGATCGTGGCGTTCATCGTCACCAAGCGGATCTGTCTGGGCCTGCAGCGGCGCGACCGCGAGACCCTGGAGCACGGGTACGAGAGCGGGACCATCCGGCAGCTGTCGGGCGGTGAGTTCGTCGAGGTGCACAAGGAGAGCTCTCAGGACACGGTCGACGTGCTCCAGAGCAAGCCCACCATCACCTCCACCGCGCTGGTCGAGGACACCGACGACAAGGGTGTGGAGAACCCCGAGGCCCGCAAGGCCAAGGGGCGGTTCCGCAGGGCCCTGGCGCACTGGTACACGAAGGACAACGTGTCGGTGGACGACGTGGAGCCGCACAGCGGCCACCACCTGCACCACTCCGAGAGCGAGAGCTCGGGCGCACACTAGGCGCCGGAGCGCTCCGACACCGGGGCGGGCCCGGGCCGCGGTCAGCGGCCCGGGCCCGCCCCTCTCTCACCGGGCCTCCCGGGCCGGCCCGGGAGGCCCGGCCGCCGGAGGCCGCAGGGCACGACGAAGGCCGACCACCCGCCGGTGGTCGGCCTTCGGGCGCTCCGGGGGCGCGGGTCAGCCGGCGTAGATGTCCTCGATCTCCTGACTCCAGGTCTTGTTCACCACGTGGCGCTTGACCTTGAGGGAGGCGGTGAGCGCCCCGTTCTCCTCGGTGAAATCCGTCGACAGGATACGGAACTTCTTGATGCCCTCGGCCTTGGACACGGCCTGGTTGGCATGGTCGACGGCCTTCTGGATCTCCGCGTTGAGGTCGGGGTCCTCGGCGAGGTCGGCGATTTGTCCGCTCTTGCCGTTGGCCTCCCGCCACTGCTCGAAGGAGTCGGGGTCGATCGTGACCAGCGCGGCGATGAACTTGCGGTTGTCGCCGACAACCATGCACTGGCTGACCAGGGCGTTGGCCCGGATACGGTCCTCCAGCACCGCGGGGGCGACGTTCTTGCCGCCCGCGGTCACGATGATCTCCTTCTTGCGGCCGGTGATGCTCAGGAAGCCGTCCTCGTCCAGGGAACCGAGGTCGCCGGTGCGGTAGAAGCCGTCCTCGGAGAAGGCCTCCTCGGTGGCCTTCTCGTTCTTCCAGTAGCCGACCATGACGTGGTCGCCCTTGACGAGGACCTCGCCGTCCTCGGCGATCCTCGCGGAGGTGCCGGGCAGCGGCTGGCCGACCGTGCCGATCTTGTTGAAGTCGGTGCTGTTCACCGTGCTGGGCGCGGTGGTCTCGGTCAGGCCGTAGCCCTCGACGATGGTGAAGCCGATGCCCCGGAAGAAGTGGCCGAGGCGGGCGCCGAGCGCCGAGCCGCCCGAGACCGCGTACTGCGCGTTCCCGCCCAAAGCGGCGAGGAGCTTGCCGTAGACGAGCTTGGCGAACAGGGCGTGCTTGAGCTTGGTGCCGAAGGGGACCCGGCCCGTGTCCAGCGCCTTGCTGTAGGCGATGGCGGTGTCCGCGGCGGCGGCGAAGATCTTGCCCTTGCCCTCGGCCGTGGCCTTCTGCTCCGCCTTGGTGTAGACCTTCTCGAACACGCGGGGGACCGCGAGGAGGAAGGTCGGGCGGAAGACCGCGAACTCCTCGATCAGCTCGGGGCCGGTGGAGGGGAAGTGGCCGAGGACGCCCTTGCCCTCCAGGACCATGACCTGGACGAACCGGGCGAAGACATGGGCCAGGGGCAGGAAGAGGAGGGTGGAGGGGTCGGGGTGCTCGCGCAGGATCTGCCGGGCGGGGCCCTCCAGCGACTGGTGCGCGATGAAGAGGAAGTTGCGGTGGGTGAGCTTGCAGCCCTTGGGACGCCCGGTGGTCCCGGAGGTGTAGATGAGAGTGGCGAGGTCGTCGACCCTGACCGCCCTGCGGCGCTCCTCCAGCGTCTCGTCGGAGACCTCGGAGCCGGTGGGGCGCAGTTCTTCCAGATCGCCCTCGAAGGTCCACAGGTGGGCCAGGTCCGGGGTGCGCACCGACTCCACGCGCTCGGCGTGCTCGGTGGTCTCCACGAAGGCGGCCTTGGCGCCGGAGTCGGAGAGGATCCATCCGATCTGCTCGGCCGAGGAGGTCTCGTAGATCGGGACGGTGACCGCACCGACGGACCAGATGGCGTAGTCGACGACGGTCCACTCGTAGCGGGTCCGCGACATGAGGGCGACCCGGTCGCCGTGCTCGACGCCCGCGTTGATCAGTGCCTTGGCGAACGCGGCGACGTCGCCGCGCAGCTCCGCGGTGGTGACGTCCCGCCACTGGCCGGACTCCTGGCGACGGGCCGCGACGGCGTCGGGCTCCTCGGCCGCGCGCGCGTAGAGCGTGTCGGTCAGCCGCGCGTCATCGGAGATCTCGGTGACGGGGGGAGAGCTGTATTCGCGCACGTTGGGTCTCCTGGGCATAGACGGATTGCGGAAGGATGAAAACGTGATGACCGTAACAACACCATGCTACTTGTGAGTAGAGTCACGGCTCGTTCGGTACCCAACGGTGACCGGCATCTGGCCTTTGACATGGGCGGACGCGCACCGTGGGGCGCGCCCCGCGCTCGGCGGGGCCGCCATCCAAGTGAACTATGTGATCTTTTGTGCCCCGTGGGGTGAATGTTTGATTTTGATGGTACTCCCTGGTTCTCCCCTGGTCCTTCCCTGAGGGGGGGGGAGTCCGGCGGTGGTGCGCCGGTTACCTTGATTCCCAGGAGGTCTGCTCATGACGACAGAGAACAAGGACGGCGACATCGTCGACGACGCACTGCGCCTGGTCGACACCCTCCAGCGCAGGCTGCTGGCTGCCGGGGTCAAATCGGTCACCGCGCCGCCGAAGAGGGACGACGTGTGGGGAGAGGCGATACGCCTGGAGTCCGGGCGGGAACGCCCGCCGGCCGAGGAGGTCTTGGACATCGTGCGCACCGCCGTGCCCGAGGTCGCCGGCCACCTCGGGCGGGCGGGGGTGGCCGCGGCGTCCGCGCTCGGGCGCACGTGGGACGTATTCGAGCGCTCCCTCGAACGCACGCGGAGGGAGTAGGGGCCGCAGTGCTGTCTCCGGGGGTCGTGGCCTGGTTTAATCGACCTATTAGGAAGATACTTGTCACGAACCCGGACACTTATGTCAGAGTTCGGGCGTAAGTGCGAAGGAGAGGCCCTCATGCTGACCATCGGTGTGGACATCGGCGGGACCAAGGTCGCCGCCGGTGCCGTGGACGACGAGGGCCGGATCCTGGACAAGGTCAAGTACCCCACTCCCTCCCACGACCCGGAGGGCCTGGCCGACGTCGTCGCGCACGCCGTCCACGAGCTGCGCGGCCGACACGAGTGCGGGGCCGTCGGCGTCGGCGTCGCCGGATTCGTGGACGAGGACCGGGCCACGGTCCAGGTCGCGGTCAACCTGGGCCTGCACGGCTACCCCCTCAGGGACAGCGTCCAGGACCGCGTCGGCCTCCCCGTGGTCGTGGAGAACGACGCCAACGCCGCCGCGTGGGCCGAGGCCCGGTTCGGGGCCGGACGCGGGAACGACCACATCGTGTGCGTCACCCTCGGCACCGGGATCGGCGGTGGCGTGGTCCTGGCGGGGGAGCTGTACCGCGGGCACTTCGGAGCCGCCGCGGAGGTGGGCCACTACCGCGTCGTCCCCTACGGACGCCGCTGCGCGTGCGGCAACCACGGCTGCTGGGAGCAGTACGCCAGCGGCCGAGCCCTGGTCGCCGAGGCGCAGGACCGCGCCCGGACCGATCCCCAGGCCGCCGAGCGGATGCTCAAACTCGCCGAGGGGGAGATCGAACGGGTCCAGGGGCCCGTCGTCACCCAGGCGGCCCTGGAGGGCGACGCCGCCGCCCTGGAGTGCTTCGCCGCGGTGGGGGAGTGGGTGGGCCTGGGCCTGGCCGACCTCGCCGCGATCCTGGACCCCGCGTGCTTCGTGATCGGCGGAGGCGTCTCCGACGCCGGGTCCGTACTCCTGGACCCGGTCCGCTCCTCGTTCGCCCGCCACGTCTCCGGGCGCCCCTACCGCAGGATGGCGCGGGTGCGGCTCGCTGAACTCGGGGGCGAGGCCGGCATCGTCGGCGCCGGCGACCTCGCCCGACGCTGAGGTCACGCCTCGGAGGAGCGCTGGTCCTTCCCCCCATCCTTGCGGGCGCGGCGTTCCTCCTTGCGGCGGGCCCGCTCGGCGCGCCTGCGGTCCTTCTCATCGGTGGCCTGCTCACGCCGGGCCTCCTTGGCCTCGGCCTCCAGCTCGGCCTTGACCGTCTGGGCGTAGCGGTCCACGTACTCCTGGCCGGACAGCTCCATCAGTGCGTACATGATCTCGTCGGTCACGGCGCGCAGCACCCGGGGGTCGCGCTCCATCCCGTAGTAGCGGGAGAAGTCCAGCGGCTTGCCGAACACGACCTTGGGACGGATGCCCAGCTTGGGGACGGTGCGGCCGGGCGGCATGATCTTGTCGGCGTTGATCATCGCCATGGGCACCACCGGGGCCCGCGCCTCCAGCGCCATCCGGGCCGCGCCCGTACGGCCCCGGTAGAGCCTGCCGTCGGGGGAGCGGGTGCCCTCGGGGTAGATACCGAGGAGGTCGCCCCGTTTGAGCACGCGCAGTCCGGTGCGCAGGGCCGCCTCGCTCTTCTTGCCGCCCGAGCGGTCGATCGGGATCTGTCCCACACCGCTGAAGAAGGCCCGGCTGGCCAGCCCCTTGACCCCGGTGCCGGTGAAGTACTCGGACTTGGCCAGGAAGGTGATCTTGCGCGGCAGAGGCAGGGGGCCGAAGAAGTGGTCGGAGAAGGACAGGTGGTTACCGACCAGGATCGCCGGACCGCGCCTGGGCACGTTCTCCACACCCTCGGCACGCGGCTGCCACAGGACCGCGATGATCGGCCCGAGGATCGCCTTGACCACCCAGTAGAACATTGCTCGGTTCACCCCTGCACGTGCGGGGAGATCTGGGCAGGGTCTGCCACGCCTCACTGTCCCGCTCGGTCGACAACATCGCGGACATCCCGCATCCTCGCATCGTACGAGGGCGGCCACCGAAGCGCCCCCCGCGGACGGCTGCGCCCGGCACGTGTAGAGGATACCGTTCGGTCGGCGGAGCCGGGCGCACGGCACCCGCCCGCCCTCCGGGGGGCGTGATGGCCAACGGCCCCTTCGAACGGCTAACCTCACGCCTGGAGCCGGGACCGCCGCCACCCGCGCCCACACAGCCCCGAGTCCCTGGAGCCGCTCAGTGAGACCGACCGCCGACACTCCCCCGATCCCCGGCGCGGAGCCCTACAGCCACCGGGGCTCCGAGGTCGGTGTCCTGCTCTGCCACGGGTTCACCGGTTCCCCGCACTCCATGCGCCCCTGGGCCGAGCACCTGGCCGCGGCCGGGTACAGCGTGGAGGTGCCGCTCCTTCCCGGGCACGGCACCCACTGGCGGGACATGAACCTCACGACCAGCGACGACTGGTACGAGGCGGTGGAACTGGCGCTGATGGAACTGGCCTCGAGGTGCGACGAGGTGTTCGTCATGGGGCTGTCCATGGGGGGCGCCCTCGCGCTCCGCGCGGCCCAGGAGTACCCCGATCTCGTGTGCGGCGTCGTGGTCGTCAACCCGTCGCTGGCACTGGAGGACCCCAGGCTCCCCCTCATCGCTCCGGTCCGGAAGCTGGTCGCGCGGATCCTGCCCTCCACCCCCGGCCTGAGCAGCGACGTCGCCAAGACCGGGGTGGTCGAGGGCGGGTACTCGCGGGTGCCCACCGCTGCCGCGGCCACGCTCCCGAAGCTGTGGCGCGCCGTGCGCGCGGGCCTGCCCGACCTGCGGGCCCCGGTGCTGGCCTACCGGAGCCTGGAGGACCACGTCGTCGGCCCTCGGAGCCTGCGCCTGCTCGTCCGCGGGGCCGGTGCCACACGGGTGGTGGTCCACCCCCTGTACCGCAGCTACCACGTGGCCACCCTCGACCACGACGCGGACGTGATCCTCGAGGGAAGCCTCGCCTTCGTACGAGAGTGGAGGAGGAGCGGGGAAGGGGCCATCCGATGAAACGACGCCGGGGAAACGGACTGCTCGCCGACGCCTACGTCCCCCTGGCCATGCTCGCGCCCGGGCAGGCAGACCGGATGCTGGAGGCGCTGCGGCGCAGCGGGATCGCCGCCTACGCCGTCCCTCTGGAGGAGGACGTCCTGGAGCCGTCCGGCGGGGCCGGGGAACCCCCCACCGACCACCTGTACGTGGACGCCGAGGAGAGGGCCGCCGCCGAGCGGCTCCTGGGAACGGAACTGCCCGGCCCCGACGGCCTCCTCGCCCCGGACGGGGAGGTGCCCCGGCCCCCCCGCCCGCCGTCCGGCGGGGACCTGCTGGAGGGCCCCGCCGGCCACCTCCCCGAGGACGAGGTCTTCAACGACCTGGTCGCCCGCTTCTACGGCGAGACCGCGGCCGAGCGCGGGCGCGTCCACTGGCCCGACGCGGAGAACCTCGACCCGTCCGAGGAGGGTGTCCGCGGCGGCGACCTGCTCGCCGACGGACCGCCCGGCGGCGAGCCCGACGACCGCGACCGCGCGGCCGAGGCGGCGCGCCGCAGGTCCGGGGCCGAGCAGGAGGGCCACTACGAACCGCCCCCTCCGCCGCCGCTGCTCCAAGGGGACCGCGTGGGCATCGCCGCCTGGTGCGGCACCCTGGGGGCGCCGGCCCTGATCTTCGGCTCCTTCTTCGCGGGTATCCCCCTGCCCGGCTGGCTGATGCTCCTGGTGACCGTGGCGTTCCTGGCCGGATTCGTGGTGCTGATCCTGCGGATGGCCGACGGCGGCTCCGACGGAGACGGCCCCGACGACGGGGCGGTGGTCTGAGCCCTGGGTTTCGACGTCCCCCTCTGGCGTGCCGTCGCCGTCTTCCGCGCGGCCTCCCTGGTCTATTCCCTCGTCCTGGCCGCCCAGTACCAAGAGCACCTGGCCAGGCCCTGGCTGGTCTGGACCGTGCTCGTGGCCATGGGGGCGTGGACCGCACTCACCGTCTACGCCTATGCCCGTCCCCGATGGCGCACCGGCCCCTTCGTGGCCGCCGACCTCGGTGCGGCTTTCGCCTGCCTGTTCGTCACGGCCGCAGCCGTCTCCCCCTTCTACCTCTCCCAGGCGCCCCCGCTGAGCGGCTACTGGTTCGCCGGGGCGGCGCTGTCGGCCGGCATCGTCTGGCGGCGCCGCGGCGCGGTCACGGTCGCCCTCCTCTACGGCTGCGCCGACATCGTCCTGCGCTCGTCGATGGGTGCCCCCGTCACCTCGGCGACCGCCCGGGGCGTGGTGCTCCTGCTGCTGGCGGGCCTGGCCGTCGGGTACATGGCCGGGGTCGCCGAGCGGGCCGAGCACAGGTTCGCGCGGGCCGTGGCACTGGAGGCGCGGATCCGCGAGCGAGAACGGCTGGCGCGGTCCATCCACGACTCCGTCCTCCAAGTGCTCTCCCTGGTGAGCAGGCGCGGTGCCGAAGCCGGGGGAGAAGCGGCCGAACTGGGGCGGATGGCGGGGGAGCAGGAGATGCGGCTGCGCACCCTCATCGGCGGCGGGCTCCCCGACGGTCCCGGACCGCCCCGGCCGGAGGAGGGGACCGACCTGCGCGAGGGGCTCCGGCGCATGGAGTCGGTGCACGTGTCGGTGGCCGCCCCCGCAACCCCCGTCCTGCTGCCCGCGCCCGCAGCGGCCGGTCTCACCGCCGCGGCCTCGGCCGCACTCGACAACGTCGCCCGGCACTGCCCCGAGGGCACCCCCGTGTGGGTTCTGCTGGAGGACGAGGGCGACGCGGTGACCGTCTCCGTCCGCGACGAGGGGCCCGGCATCCCGCCCGGCCGCCTGGAGGAAGCCCGGCGCGAGGGCCGCCTGGGGGTCGCCCAGTCACTTCAGGGGCGGTTGAGGGACCTGGGGGGCACAGCCGAGGTCACGAGCCTGCCCGGGGAGGGCACCGAGGTGGAGCTGAGACTGCCCCGGAGGCACCCCTGAGGGGTGGTCACAGGGGCGGGCCGTGGCCCGGCTCCTCCTGGTGGGAGAAACGCTGCTCGCTCCAGGGGTCGGCGCGGTTGTGGTAGCCGCGCTCCTCCCAGAAGCCCCGCCGGTCCGCGGTCATGTACTCCACCGCGCGCAGCCACTTCACACTCTTCCAGCCGTACAGCCGGGGCACCACGAGCCGCAGTGGGAAGCCGTGCTCGGGGGGCAGCGGCTCCCCGCCGCGGTGGGTGGCCAGGACGACGTCCTCCGACAGGAAGGTCTCCAGGGGCAGGTTGGCGCTGTACCCGTACTCGCCCCAGGCCATCACGTGGGTCACCTCGGGTGAGGGCGGCGCGGCGCGCACCAGGTCCACCGCCCGTACGCCGCGCCAGCGCACGTCGGGCACGCTGAAGCGCATCACGCAGTGGAAGTCGCTCACCGCGTCGCTCCTGGGCAGCTCCTCGAACTCCTCCCAGGTCCACCGGTGTGTTCCCAGGCTCTCCGTGACCCCCATGACCCGGAAGTCCCACCGGCGCGGGCGGAAGGTCGGTACCGGGCCGTAGTGCAGTGCCTTGTGCTCGTGGCGCAGGGCCTGCCCCGGAGGCAGCCGTGCCCGGTCGGCGCCTTTTCCATCACCGCTCCCCGCTCCGTAGGACAACGCGCCTCCCGCTCGTCTGGGAAAGATCGGCATGGGGACATCCTGTCAGGTGCGACATGAGCCAGATCACGGGACCCGGGTGCGTGACGGCGCGGCACGGGTGCGCTATAGTCGCCCCATGCAGCGGAACACCTGGCGCTTTTTCTATGGCTACCGGCCCGATTCCCGGACGGTCGCCTCGCCAGTGCTGCGCTGACAAGGACGACTTCCCAGGAGCCCCGGGCCGGACGGCCCGGGGCTCCTGTCGTTCCCCGGCCCGACCGTCCCGGTGGTTCCGCCGCACACCGACGAACAGGGACTGCACACATGGTCATCGTGATGGCGCCGGACGCCACCGCCGACAACATCGACGCTCTCGTCGAACTCGTCTCCTCCGCGGGCGGGGAGGCCTACGTGACACGCGGTGTGAGCCGCACCATCATCGGCCTGGTCGGGGACGTGGAGCGCTTCGGGGACCTCGGCCTGGCCGCCAGGCCCGGCGTCGCCGACGTCCTGCGCATCTCCGCCCCCTACAAACTCGTGAGCCGGGAGAACCACCACAGCCGCTCCGTGGTGAGTGTGCGCGGCGTGCCGATCGGCGGCGACCACGTGGCGGTCATCGCCGGCCCGTGCGCCGTGGAGACGCCCGAGCAGACGTTGGAGGCCGCCCGGATGGCGGCCAGGGCAGGCGCCGCGCTGCTGCGGGGCGGTGCCTACAAGCCCCGCACCTCCCCCTACGCCTTCCAGGGGCTGGGCGAGCAGGGCCTGAGGATCCTCGCCGAGGTGCGCGAGGAGACCGGCCTGCCGATCGTCACCGAGGTCGTGGACGCCGCCGACGTCGACCTGGTCGCCTCCTACGCGGACATGCTCCAGATCGGCACCCGCAACATGCAGAACTTCGCCCTGCTGCAGGCGGCGGGCGACGCGGGCAAACCGGTGCTGCTCAAGCGCGGCATGAGCGCCACCATCGAGGAGTGGCTGATGGCTGCCGAGTACATCGCCCAGCGCGGCAACCTCGACATCGTCCTGTGCGAGCGCGGCATCCGCACCTTCGAGAAGGCCACCCGCAACACCCTCGACATCAGCGCGGTGCCAATCGCCCAGAACCTGTCGCACCTGCCCGTGATCGTGGACCCCTCCCACTCGGGCGGTAAGCGCTCCCTCGTCCTGCCGCTCTCGCGCGCGGCCGTCGCGGTGGGTGCGGACGGCGTGATCGTGGACGTGCACCCCGACCCCGGAAGCGCCCTGTGCGATGGCCCCCAGGCCCTGGTCGAGGAAGACCTGGACGAGCTGCGGGACCTGGCAGGCACCCTGGCCACACTGAGCGGCCGCACACTCACCCCCGCGCCCGAACGCGTACCAGCGGCCCTGTAGGGCGCGTCCGCGCCGCGGGGCCGCTCACTCAGGCCCCGGCGGCGCGGACGCGGGCGGGGGCTGCCTCACCCAGGAAGCTGGGCTTGTGCACCTGGGCCGTGGTGAGCAGGTGTTCGGCCAGCTCGTCGGCGTCCAGGCGCCGATCGATCTGGCGCAGGTCACCGATCTTGGCCGCGGTCTCCACCTGGCGGGGGGTCAGCATGGTGCAGCAGTCCTCGTCGGGCAGCTCCGAGATGGCCAGCGTGCCGATCCTGCGCGCCTGGTCCATGATCTCGGTCTTGTCCATGCCGATGAGCGGACGCAGGATCGGTAGGTCCACCGCGTCGTCCAGGGCGGTGATGTTGGCCATCGTCTGGCTCGACACCTGGCCCAGCGCGTCTCCGGTGACCAGGCACTCCGCCCCCAGGTCGTCGGCGAGGGCCTCGGCGGTCCTGAGCATCAGGCGGCGCTGGGCGACGATCTGCAGGCGCTCGGCCCCCGAGCTCTTCAACTGCTGCTGCGCCTTGCCGAAGGGGATCACGAACAGGCGCGAACCCACCTGGAACCGGTCGAGCTGGCGCACCAGGCTGTAGGCCTTGTAGATGGACTCGGGACCGGTGAAGGGCATCCCGGAGAAGTGCAGGAAGTCCACCTTGAGTCCACGCCGGATCATCCGGTGCGCGGCGACGGGGGAGTCGATCCCGCCCGACATCAGCACCAGCCCGCGGCCGCTCATCCCCGCGGGCAGCCCGCCCTGGCCGGGGGTGCCGTCGGTGAACACGAACGCCTCGTCCTTGTCCACTTCCACGTACAGGGTGTGGTCGGGCCGCTTGAGGCGCACCGGGTACCCGTACGCCTCGACGATCCTCGACCCCAGATGCCCGGCCAGCTCCGAGGAGGTCATCGCGAACCGCTTGTCGCGGCGGCGGGCCCGGACCGCGAACGAGCCCTGCAGGTCGGCCATGGACCGCACGGCCACGTCGGTGATCGTGTCCAGGTCCTTGTCCACCCGGCGCACGAGGTGGACCCACACCACGCCCATGACGTCGGCCATGCGCTCGGCGATCCGCGCCACCTCGACGTCGGAGGCGCCGGGCCGGCGCACGATGATCACGCCCGAACCGCGCTGGGAGAGGCGGATCTGCCCCAGGTCCCGCACGGAGTTGCGGATGTTGTTGTGCAGGCGCCGTTCGAACAGCTTGCGGTTGGAGCCCTTGAGGACGATCTCCCCGAGCTTCATCAGGACGCAGAGCTCGCCCAGCCCGGAACCGGCTCCGTCCCGGTCCTGGGGCGGCGGCACGGATTCGAGCGGCGCGGGCATGGCGGCTACCTCCGGTGGTGGGGGTCTGGTGCGGGTGCGGCGCCGTTCGCGCGCCGCACCCTCCAGTATCGAGCACCGGGCCCACCGCTCCGGCCGCGCTCAGCCGAAGAAGGTCTCCGCTTCCTGGTACCGCCCGGCGGGGACGGTCTTGAGGGTGTCCGTGGCCTCGGCCAGGTCGACACGGACGATCTCGGTGCCCTGGAGGCCGACCATCCGTCCGAAGTCCCCGTCGGCGACGGCGTCGATCGCGTGCAGGCCCAGGCGGGTCGCCAGGACGCGGTCGAAGGCCGAGGGGGTGCCGCCCCGCTGGACGTGGCCGAGTACCACCGAACGGGCCTCCTTGCCGGTGCGCTGCTCGATCTCGTCGGCCAGGCGCTGGCCGATACCGCCCAGGCGCACGTGCCCGAAGGCGTCCGTCTCCCCGGTGGCCAGCTCCATCTGGCCCTCCTTGGGGTGGGCGCCCTCGGCGACGACGATGATCGGCGCGTACTGGGTGCGGAACCGGCTCTCGACGTGCCCCACCACTTCTTCGATGTCGAAGGGGCGCTCGGGGACGAGGATGACGTTGGCGCCCGCAGCCATGCCCGAGTGCAGGGCGATCCACCCGGCGTGGCGGCCCATCACCTCCACCACGAGCGCGCGGTGGTGCGACTCGGCGGTGGTGTGCAGGCGGTCGATCGCCTCCATGGCGATGTTGACGGCCGTGTCGAACCCGAAGGTGTAGTCGGTGGCGTTGAGGTCGTTGTCGATGGTCTTGGGCACGCCCACGACCTTGACGCCGCGGTCGTGCAGTTGGCGGGCCACACCCAGGGTGTCCTCGCCGCCGATGGCCACGAGCGCGTCCACACCCAGTCCGGCCATGTTGTCCTTGACCCGTTCGACGCCGCCCTCGATCTTCATCAGGTTGGTGCGGGAGGAGCCCAGGATGGTCCCGCCCCGGGGCAGGATGCCGCGGACGGACTCCACGTCCAGCGCCACGGTGTCGCCCTCCAGAGGGCCGCGCCAGCCGTCCCGGAAGCCGACGAACTCGTACCCGTGGTCCTTGATCCCCTTGCGCACCACGGCCCGGATGACCGCGTTCAGGCCCGGACAGTCTCCTCCACCGGTCAGCACACCGACTCGCATGCGACTCTCCTCGACGTTGAGTGTTGGGTGACGGGGCGCACAGCGCCATATGGTCTAGACCATAGTGGCCGGGGCGGGCCGGGGCCACCCTGAACCGGTGAATTCACCGGTCCTCTTCGAGGCCCCGCTCCATCGCGTAGCGCGCCAGCTCGACCCGGTTGTGCAGCTGGAGTTTGGTGAACGTGTTCTGGACGTGGTTCTGCACCGTCCGGTGGGAGATCTCCAGTCGCCGCGCGATCTGCTTGTAGGCCAGGCCCTTGGCGACCAGGCGCAGCACCTCGGTCTCGCGCGGTGTGAGCTCCGGTGCGGCGGGCTCGGGCTCAGCAGGCACCTCCGCGGCCGACAGCCGCCGGTACTCGCCCAGGACCAGACCGGCCAGCCCGGGCGTGTACACGGCCTCCCCCGCGTCCACGCGGCGCACCGCCTCCAGCAGCTCGTCCCGGCTCGCGGACTTGACCAGGTATCCGGTGGCCCCCGCCTTCACGGCCGCCAGGACGTCGTCACCGGCCCCGCTCGCGGACAGCACCAGGACCCGGGGCGGCGCGTCCAGCGCCAGCAGCCCGGCGGTGAGCTCGACCCCGCTCATGTCCGGCAGGTTGAGGTCTACCACCGCAAGGGAGGGCCGCACCGCCGGGGCGATCCGCAGTGCCTTGGCGCCGTCCCCCGCCGTGGCGACCACGTCGAGCCCCGCCTCCTCCAGGTCGCGGGCGACCGCGTCGCGCCACATCGGGTGGTCGTCCACCACCAGTACCCGCACCGCCTCCGACACCGCGGCGGCCCCCTCGGTCGTCAGTCGTCGTCCTCGCCGCCACCGATCCCGGGAAGTTCGATACCGCCCGGCGTGGCGGTGATCGTGATCTCGGTGTCCTCGGGTGCCTGGTCCTCGTGGGACTGGTGCACCACGGTCCGGCCGCCCGCGATGCGCTCGACCTTCACCTTGAACCCGGCCTCCTCCAGGGCCCGGCGCGCCTCGTTCACGTTCATGCCGACCACGTCGGGCACCTCGATCCCGGGCGGGCCGGTGGAGACGGTGATGGTGATGGTGCCCGCGGCCCCCACCGTGCGGCCGGAGTCGGGGCTCTGGCTGATCACCAGGCCCTTCTCAACCTCCTCGCTGTCCTGCTCCACGACCTCGATGTTCAGGTCGAGCTGGCGCAGCGTCCGCTCGGCCTCCTCCTGCTCCTGGCCCACCAGCGGAGGCACCTCGATGCCGCGGCTGATCGTGACGGTGACGCCCTCCTCGCGGTCGGCCTCCTCCCCGGGCGCGGGCTCGGTAGAGATCACCTCACCGGGGGTGACCCCCTCGGCGTCCTGGTCCACCTGTTCGACGGCGTCCTCGCCGAAGCCCAGGTCCTCCAGTTCGGCGAGGGCGTCGACGATGTCCTCGCCCTCCAGGTCGGGCATCTCCACGACCCGCGGACCCAGGGAGACGTAGGCCGTGACCTCCTCGCCCGGCAGCATCCGCTCCTCGGCCGCAGGCTCGGTCCGGGCGACCCGCCCCGCCTCGATACCGTCGCTGTAGACCCGCTCCTCGGCCTCCACCAGCACCAGGCCCTCGGTGCGGACCTGCTCCCGCGCGGAGTTGAGCGTCGACCCCGTCACGTCCGGTACCTGCTCGAATCGGCCGAAGAACAGCCACCACCCGGCGACGAACACCACGATCGCCACGATCGCGCCGCCGATACCGAGCAGGAGGTTGCGCCGCCGCCGCAGGCCGTCGTCGGCCTCCTCGTCGTAGCCGTCGCCGTAGTCGCCGGGAGGGGGAGCCGCGCCCATGTCCACCACCATCGTGGCGTTCTCCGTACCGGGCCCGGCGCCGCCCGCGATCAGCTCGGGCGCGGTGATCGAGGACCCCGGTGCCCCGGGTCGGCCCACCGGCGGCATCGGCCCCGCGGCGGGCTCGGAGCGCTCCGGCATGCGGCCGAGTACCTCCAGGAGCTTGGCCAGGTACTGGCCCGCGTTGCTTGGCCGGTACCGCGGATCGCGCTCGGTGCCCTTGGTCACCAGATCGTCGACGTCTTGGGACAGCCGAGGCAGGTACTGCGACGGGCGCGGGACGTCCTCGTTCACGTGCTGGTAGGCGATGGCGATCGGCGTCTCACCGGTGTGCGGCTGTGTGCCAGTGAGCAGCTCGTAGAGCATGATGCCCGCGGAGTAGACGTCGGTGCGCGCGTCGGCCACACCCTGCTCGATCTGCTCGGGCGCCAGATATGCGGCCGTGCCCATCAGGGTGCCGGTGCGGGTGAGGCCCTGCTGCGACTGCTCCACGGCGCGTGCCAGACCGAAGTCGGCCACCTTCACCCGGCCGTCCTCGGTGATGAGGACGTTCTCCGGCTTGACGTCGCGGTGGATCATCCCGGCCTGGTGGGCGGCGCCCAGGGCCGCCAGCACCGGGGCCATCACCTGGAGCGCCTCGCGCGTCGGCAGGCGGCCGCGCGACCTCAGGTGCTCGCGCAGGGTCAGCCCCGGAACGTACTCCATGGCCAGGAAGACGTGCCCCCGGTCCTCACCCTGGTCGAAGACCTGGACGACGTTGGGGTGGGAGAGCTTGGCGACGGAGTGCGCCTCATTGATGAAGCGCTGGACGAACGTCGGGTCCTGGGCGAGCGACGCGTGCATGACCTTCAGTGCCAGTCGCCGGTCGAGCCTCAGATCGTGGGCGACGTAGACGGTCGCCATCCCGCCACCGGCGATCCTGGACTCGACGAAGTAGCGTCGGTCCAGTGTCGCGCCTACAAGGGGATCGGAAGTCGTCATGTCCACGGCGGTAGAGTGTCCTTGTTGCGGGGAGCACGGGCGGTCGCGGCCCGAAGGCGCGTACACGACACCGGGTGTCGAACGGACACGATAGCGGAAAGCACGTACCCGTCCGCCCCGCGGATCACGGTCGCGTCGCCCGAACCACGCTCGTGGGAGGCGCTCGCGCCTGGGTTGTCATCGGGCGTGCGCCGCCGAGACGGCCGCACGCTCCACCCACGGTAGAGGACGGGCGCAAGGCGCCGGGCGTCAGTCCACCGTCGGCGAGGAGGCCCGCGCGTGGCGGCGCACCGGAATCCGCCCCGCCAGGCGCGCCGCCCGGCCCGCGCGGACCGCGTCGCGCATCGCCGCCGCCATCAGGACGGGCTCCCGGGCACGGGTCACGGCGGTGGCGAGCAGCACGGCGTCGCAGCCCAGCTCCATCGCCAGCGCGGCATCGCTGGCGGTGCCGATCCCGGCGTCCACGATCACCGGGACCCCCGCACCCTCCACGATCAGCTCCAGGTTGTGCGGGTTGCGGATGCCCAGGCCGGAGCCGATCGGTGCCGCCAGCGGCATCACCGCCGCGCACCCGGCCTGCTCCAGCCGCCGGGCCAGGACCGGGTCGTCGTTGGTGTAGGGCAGCACGGTGAAGCCCTCGTCCACCAGAAGCTCGGCGGCCTCCAGCAGCTCCACGGGGTCCGGCAGCAGTGTGTGCTCGTCCGCCACCACCTCCAGCTTGACCCAGTCGGTGCCCAGCGCCTCCCGGCCCAGCCGGGCCGTGCGCACGGCGTCGGCCGCGGTGAAACAGCCCGCGGTGTTGGGCAGGGGCCGGATCTTGTTGCGCTCCAGCACGTCCCAGACCGAACCGCGGGTGCCGGGAGAGACCCGGCGCATCGCCACGGTCGTCAGCTCCGTACCCGAGACGGTGAGCGCCTCCTCCAGCACCTCCAGCGACGGAGCGCCACCGGTGCCGGTGATCAGCCTGGAGCCGAAGGCGGTGCCCGCGATCACCAGCGGGTCGTCGAACGCGTCGGTCATCCTCAACCCCCCTGTACGGCGGTCAGCACGTCCACGCGGTCGTCGGGGGACAGCGGGGTCGACCCCCACGCCGCCCGGCGGACCACCTCGTCGTTGACGGCCGCGGCGATACCGCCCGGGACCTCGCCCCCGCCGGGGGCGGTCAGGCCACGCACGACGTCCGCGACGGTCGTACCCTCGGGGACCTCGCTCCGGTCCCCGTTGACGATCAGTTCCACTGTCCCTCCCCTGTCGAAGCCCGGTCCGCACGGTCTGCGGCGAACCGGCGCGCGTAGCCGGGCAGCGCCCCGCCGGTGAGCACCTCGGCCATCACCGCACCGGTCACCGGCGTCAGCAGGACGCCGTGGCGGAAGTGCCCGGCGGCCAGGTGCAGCCCCGGGACCCGGGTGGGGCCCAGCAGCGGTTCGTTGTCCGGCGAACCCGGGCGCAGCCCCACACACGTCTCGGCGACCTCCAGCTCGCTCACCCCGGGCACGAGTTCGCGCGCGTCCCTGAGCACCTGCCACAGCCCCCCGGCGGTGAGCGCGGTGTCGTGCCCCAGCTCCTCCTGGGTGGCACCGACCACCACTTCTCCGTCCCCGCGCGGGACGAAGTAGACGGGGAACCCCCGCACCAGCCCCCGCACGGTCCGCCCGACGATCGGCGGCTCGCCCTCCGGGCCGCGCATGCGCAGCAGCTGGCCCTTGACCGGGCGCAGCGGCGGCACCACCGGTTCGGGGACGGCGATTCGTTCGCCCCAGCACCCGGCGGCCAGGACCACCTGGTCCGCGGGCAGGGTCCGCCCCCCGGCCAGGCGCACACCCAGCCGGGCCCCGCCCGGGCCGGCTGAGAGGACCTCCACGGCGCGGTCGGCGACCTCGGACACACCGGCGCGTCCGCCCGCCACCGACAGCGCCCGAAGCAGGCGCCGGGGGTCCACGGAGTGGTCGTCGAGGCAGAGCAGACCGCCGCGCACCGAGGGCGCGAGCATCGGCTCCAGCCGGCGGCACTCGCGGCCGGTCAGGCGCTCGCCCGCCGCGCCCAGGCGCTCCTGGAGGTCCCGGAGGTCGGCCAGGACGGCCAGGTCGTCCCGGTCGAAGGCGACCAGCAGGGTCCCGCTGGTGCGGTAGCCCACCTCCACACCACTGGCGGCCTCCAGTTCGGCGACGAAGTCGGCGTACAGACCCGCCGAACGGAGGCCGAACTCCATGAGCGGCTCCTCCCCGAAGGCCGCCTCGGTGGCTGGAGTGAGCATGCCCGCCGCGACCGTGGAGGCGGCGCCCGCGTCGGAGGCCGCGGGCTGGACGACGGTGACCGGCAGGCCCCGCCGCGCGGCGCGCCAAGCCGTGACGCGCCCGATGAGGCCGCCGCCGACCACGACCACGCCGGAATCGGAGGTGGGCATGGTTTCGGTGCCACTCCCTTCGCCGGTATGACCCGGATCAGGTTCGTGCGGTCGGAGGCGGACCGGCCTCCCTCTCAGCCGGGTCCACCCGGCTCCCGCGGGACGTTCGTGTTCTGCCACCTCATCGTAGTCGACACGCCGTGGGACAGCGCTGCGAGGCGGTTCACCCCCCGCGAACGCCCGCCCCTCGCCGCGACGGTGCGCGCCTTCGCGGCGCGTGTGGCAGATTGGAGGGGTGACACGAAGCGAACCCGACATCGACGCACTGATCGGCGAGTGGCTGACGCTCAAGGAGGCGGCCGGGCCGCTGGGAGTGAGCCCCAACCGGATCAAGACACTGATCCGCGAGAACCGGATGATGGGGCTGGTCCGGGGCGGCGAACTGTCCATCCCCGCGGCGTTCATCGACGGAACCGACCTCGTCAAGGGGCTGCCGGGCACCCTGGTGCTGCTCACCGACGCGGGCTTCTCCACCGAGGAGGCGCTGCGCTGGCTGTTCACCCCCGACGACTCACTGCCGGGCACCCCCATCCAGGCCATGCGCGAGAACCGCGGGACCGAGGTGCGCAGAAGGGCGCAGGGGATGGCGTTCTAGCGTTCACGCCGCTTCACAGGCCCGCCCGTCGCCCTCCACCACCCTCAACGGACGCCTGCGGCGCGGTTCCCTCCTGCCCGTCGCCCTCCACCACCCTCAACGGACGCCTGCGGCGCGG
>NZ_AZXF01000025.1 GCF_000515115.1 Nocardiopsis sp. CNT312 | reverse complement strand
CAGGGCTGTTTCAAAGTCGGGTGAGGTCGGGATCAGCGCTGGTCACGCGAGTCCGAGAAGGTCGAGCGGGCGACTGAAAGCCTCGTAGGACACCCAACGCACCGCCTCGGGGATGCTCGTGTGCCCCAGCTCTGCCAGCAGCGGGATCACCAGGTTGCGCAGCATCGCCATGTTCTGCGGACCGTGCCCGGTCCGCACCCGCGAGGCGTCCTCGCCGAAGCTCACGTCCCGTACATGGTGTAGCGCCTCGATCCGCCAATGACCCCGCACCAGGCCCGCCAACCGGGCGGCGTCGGCCCGCTCGGCGGGCAGGCTCGTGATGACGTAGGCGTAGGTGCGCCGCACCCGCCCGGTGGCCGCCTCCTTGACCCACCGGTGCACCCGCAGCACCTGCGCCGCGTGCGGGAACGCGATCCGGGGTGCGGTGAGCACCTTGACGGTGCGCCTCTCGACCCGCCCGTGTGCGCGATCGGTCTCGGTGGACAGGGCGGGCGCCTTCGCCCATGGAAGCGCTTTGACCTGTGCGAACAAGGTCGGCTGGTTGCCTTTGACGGTGAACACGTAGTGGGCCTTGCGCTCGCTGACCAGGTGCCGGGCGGTGTCGGTCTGGGTGTGCAGCGCGTCTGCGGAGACCACGCTGCCCTCGATGTCCAACCCGTCAAGGACGTCGGCGAGCGCGGGGATCTCGCTGGTCTTGTCCGCTACCCGGATCTGGGCGGCGACGTGCCCGGCGGGGGTCATCGCGGCCAGCAGGTGCACGGCCTGGGAACGGCGGGTGCGCGAGCCGCGCACGCTCTTGCCGTCAATGATGAGCACAGCCAGGTCGGCGGCGGTGGTCATGCGGGTCAGGGCGGCAGGATCCAGGCTGGTCAGCACCCGTCGGATGGTGGCCGTCGAGGGGGCGGTGCGCACTCCGAGTCCGGGGCAGGTGGTGCGGGCTCCCAGACGGGCCAGGGTGCGTGGGGGTGCGTTGGCCGCCCATTGGCCGATCGCGGTCAGGGAGCGGGCTCCGGCCAGCACCGCGCACAGACAGACCAGGACGATACAGCCCAGGCGGTGGCGGCGGCCCCGCCGGTCGCGGGGATCGGCTTCTTCCTCGGCGGGCGCGGACAGGGCGGGGGAGGGCATGGCAGACTGGGGGTGCAACGGAGTCCTTGTGAGGCCAGGGGTGTGGAAGTTCCTGACCTTCTACCAGGGCTCCGTTGTTGTGTTCAAGGCACCTTCCTCACGCTGGAACGCTTCTGTGACCAGGAGCGATGCCATCGATCACCGACTTTGCAACACCCCTGGCCAGTGGTGGGTTCTCCTCGCGGGACAGTTGGACGCTGAACCCGGTGCCCTCGGTGCAGGCCAACCGGTACACCTACGGCAACGCCAGCCCGCTGATGAACACCGACCCCAGCGGACACTTTGTTCCACTTGTTATCGGTGGTGTCGCTCTTACTGCTGGTCAGGTTGCTCTCATTAGCGTGGGTTTGGCTGCCGCCGGATCTCTTATGAGTGTCGGAGTTCAGCAGCAAATTTCGGGTCGTCCCATCAGTTACGACGTACCGAGCGTCGATGAGTTGTGGGAGATGTGGAATAGGCCATATAAGCCTCTTAAGATCAACAGGTTTAGGCCGGGGAGTTCATCTGGATCTGCGGGAAAAGTTCGCTACTCGGGTGGTAGTACTGCTACTTATCATCAGAACTCTTGCTCTCGGCGTCCGCGGCTTTGTGAAAGTCTGCGTGAAAATAACCCTGGGAATGATGGATCTCCGATTGGTGATCCTGGTAATGGTGGCGGTAGCTGTTGGTGGTGTGGTGGCGGCACGGTAGACGTCATTGAGGATGACGCTCCGCCGCCGCCCCCGCCGTGGAAACTCATCCTTGCGGCGATCCTCGCGACCGAGTACGCACGCCCGGCCACCGAGGAGTCAACGGACACCGAGTTCGACCAGTTCGTCGACGACTCTTACACTCGGGCACTTGAGGATCTCGACGGACTTACGGGCAAGCAACTTAGGGACTACTTCAAGTACTTTCCCACGTTCCAGTCTGACGCCGATCGTCATGAAAGGTTTACTGAATTTGTGGAAAATTGGGATGATCAGCCTCGAGATTGTCTGAGTGGGGACAATTCCTGGGTCTACTATCATCGGCTCGACTCTCAACAGAGGGCAACTGGTGTCACGGCATGCTTGAGTGCGGATCAGATCGATTACAGAGGGCGTGGCAGGAGGCTGGATCCTAATAAGCAAACCGAGATCATAGGCGGCGATACGTCACGCAGCAATGGTGACATCAACTCAAACCCCACTCCCGGATGGAACCCTGGAGATGGTCGCGTGTACGCACGCGGTCACCTGCTTGGCCGCCAACTCGGTGGCTACGGTCGGGATCGACGTAACTTGGTGAAGTTGCACCACACAGCCAACTCCGACGTTATGCAGACTTATGAGGATAAAGTTCGCCAAAGGCTCGATTCCGGTGAGCGTATCTTCTATGCATCTATTCCTCAATACGATGGTGATAATCCTGTTCCAGATGCCATCGACTTGTATGCTGTGGGTGATAGGGGATTCTATGCCCATTGGACGGTGTACAATACTCCAAATGGGATGCCTCCAGGGAGCGGATGACCATGATCAGCATTGAGAAGCTCGCGAGGGATGCAGGGCTTGGCCGCGCGCGGCAATACCTTCTGGACTGGAATCGCGTCGAGTCAGAGATGGGGACTTCTCTGCCTTCAGACTACAAGGAGTATGTCTACTGGTTTGGCCCTGGCCATATCGAGGACTTCCTGTACATTTATGTCCCTGGTGTGGAAGATGAGAATATTAATCTCGCATACGGTCCTGATCTAATTAGGGAAAGTTTCAATCGGCGTGGTCGGCTAAGTAGGCAGATGAATATGGAGTTCAGGCAGCCGTATCCTATTTTTCCAGAGAAATGTGGATGGCTTCCTTGGGGTCATACAATCGATGGCGATCATCTTTTCTGGGTGACATCGCGGGGAGAACCCGACGACTGGACTATTGCTGCATCCTCCAGGGGGGATGAGATCGGGTACTTCAATGGGGGATTTATGGACTTCCTTCATTCTTATATCTGGGATACTGGGGAGGTGGATTTCTTTCCTCGGGAGGAAGGTGCTGAACTGCCATTCCGCTTTTATCCATTTGATGGTGCCTGAAAGGATGAGAGTGAACGCTTCGGGCCGCGCGGTCTCTATCGCTCGAGTACACAGGGCCTGATCCATGGAACATGTCGGCGATCGCCGTCGAGTTCTACTGGCCGACAATGACGGGGTGTTGCCGGAGGACTAGCTGGTGGTGGCGCGGACCGAGGTCGGCCCTTGATAGCGTTTGCCGATGTCTGGCTCGGGGCGCCTCGTGTATGTCCTGACCGACATCATCTTCGAGGTGGGTGGCGGTTGATGAGTTGCTGTACTTCGGTGAGGTCGTGGCAGATGGCGACCTGTTTGTTCGGTAGGGCGAGGGTGTAGATCGCTCCGAGCAGTCTGGGGTAGCGGGTGAGTACGAGTCCGCGGAGTGCGGCTTGGAGCCGTATCTGGTCGAAGCGGGACCGGGGGAGGGTGTGGCGGCCTTTGGCGGGGTCGGGTGGAGCGCCCATGGTGTCGGGGGTTTTCAGGTGAAGACCGCGCGTACGGTGATCTGGCCGCCGGGGCCCTGGGTCCAGTCCCAGTAGGAGCACAGGGCGTCGAGGAGGCGCAGTCCGTTGCCGCTGGGTCGGAGCGGGTCCGGTGCGGGCACGGTCGGGAAGGTGGCCCGGTGTCCGGGGCGGGGGCCGTGGTCGGTCACCCGCAGGTCGATCCGGTGTCGGGTGCGTTCGATCTCGATGCGGACGGCGCCGCCGGGCAGTCCGGAGGCGCTGTGGCGCTGGGCGTTCGTGGCCAGTTCGGAGAGGGCGAGGGTCACCGGTTCGGCGAGTCCGGGTCGTGAGCGGGTGGTTTGGGCGGCCCATCGGCGGGCGTCGCGCAGGTGTCGGGGGTCGGGGCCGATGAGGAGTCCCGAGGTGGTGTCGGTGCCGCACAGTCGGCGGGGGAGTGCTGGTGGTGGGACGGTGGGCCGCATGTGTTCTCACCTCGGTCTGTTCTGGGTGTTCTCGTCTTGGGGCCGGCCCGCCCCGGAGGAGGGCGGACCGACCCCGCCACCGGGGTTCCTCCGATGGCTCCCAGCCCAGGGGGAAGGACCGGGAGTCGCCGCTTCGCGGATCGACAACGCCAGAATCCCCAAAGCTCGGGGTCCGGAACAGGCTTACGGTCCCTGGGGGGATTAGCGAATACCCCAGGTATTCCTCGGTGTACTTTTGTAGACTTCCTGAGTGCCTCCTGATCTGCTCAACACTGTGGCGAAGAATAAGAAAAAGGACATATCAGACGTCCGCTTTGGACAAGCTGTTGCGCGCATGCGTCGTAAGAGCGGTATGACCCAACTGAAGGTCGCCGGTAAACTCGGCTACTCCAAGGGCTTCATCTCGCAGGTCGAGTGCGGCTGGAAGCACCTGGACGCGTCGAGGGTCAAGGAACTCGACGAGTTCCTTGGGGCGGGAAAGCGCCTGGTCAGGCTCTACGAAGAGCTGTACGCGCCCGAGCGCCTGGACTGGCAGGAGCAGGTCCACGTCCTCCAGGCGGGAGCTGACCTCATCCGCCAGTACAGTTGCGTCCTCATCCCGGGGAACTTCCAGACCAAGGACTACGCCAGAGCCGTTTTCGCGGCGGGCGCCCCCTGGCTCAAAGGGCCGATGATCGAGGAGAAGGCATCCACCAGGTTCGAGCGGGCCGCACGCGTCCTCGACGAGGACGGTCCGCAGTACCACGTGGTGCTCGACGACGTGGTGGTGCACCGGCCCGTGGCCGGGAACGCCGTCATGCGCGACCAGATCGACGCCCTGATCCGGCTCGCCACGACCGGCCGGGTGCAGATGCAGCTCTACCGGTGGGGGACGCTCCCGCACTCGGGGCCGGACGGCCCGTTCTCGCTGATAGCGTCACCTTCGGCTCCGGAGGTTCTGCATACCGAATCGGTTTATCTGGGCCAGACGACGGACGAGCCGCACATGGTTCGTTCCTTTGTGTCCCTGTTCAGTAGATTGCAGGCGAACGCGCGGTCTGTACGAGATTCGGTGGACTACCTCCGACAGGTGAAGAGGAAGTACGAAGATGGCGAACCTGCCGTGGCACAAGTCAACCTACAGTGACGGGGCACACAACTGCGTGGAGGTCGCGGAGGGGCCGGTGACAGCGGTGCGCGACACCCGCAACCGCGAACTCGGGCACCTCGACGTGCCGGCCGGGGAGTGGACCGCGCTCCTGGCCTCGGTGCGCGCCGGGCGCTGACCCCCGAACCCTCCCTCCCCCGCCGACCCCGGAAACGGGTCGGGGCCGGGCACCCCGACGGCGCCCGGCCCCGCACATCCCCTTCCGAGGGATCAGACCTCGGTGACGACCTCGTCGTAGTCCAGGCGCGGCAGGCGGTCGAACCAGGCGTCCGGTCCGGGCTTGCCGACGTTCATCACCACGAGCGGCCGCTGGGTGGAGTCCTCGCCGAAGAACTCCTTCTGCACGCCGTCGGCGTCGAACCCGGTCATCGGGCCGGCGGCCAGACCGGCCGCCCGGACGCCGACGATCAGGTAGGCGATTTGGAGGGCGGCGTTCAGCTCGGCCGCCGACTCGCGGGCCTCCACCGGCATCCCGGCGAAGTTGTCGCGGGCCCCGGGGAAGACCGGGAAGACCTTGGGAAGCTGCTCGTGGAAGTCGGAGTCCGCCGACAGGATCAGGGTGAGCGGGGCCGTCGAGGTCTTGGGGGCGTTGTTGCCGCCCATGTGCTTGACGAGGCGCTCGCGGGCCTGGGGGGAGCGCACCGAGGTCACGCGCAGGGGCTGGTTGTTCATCGAGGTCGGGCCGAACTTCACCAGGTCGTAGACGGCCTGGAGCTGTTCGTCGGTCACCGGTTCGTCGGTGAAGCTGTTGGCGGTGCGCGCGGAACGGAACAGGAGGTCCTGCGCGTTCTTGTCGAGAACCAGTGCCTCGCTCATGTCACAACCTCTGCGGTGCTCGGTTACTGCCTTGACCAGCGTGAACCGGGGGTTCACGCATCACCGGCACCAACATGGTTGCCCAGGAAGATATTTCCTATCGACGAATCTGTGCGCGGACTCACTCCCGCGCGGCGCCCCGGCGCTCTCCCCGGGGCCGGGGGACCGAGGGCGTTCCCGGCGCGGACTCGGCCACCCACTCCTCCAACTGCTTCACGAACAGCCGGGCCTGGGTCGGCCAGTGGAAGGAGGACCGGGTGATCGCGTGCCCGGTGCGCGCCATCGACCGGCGCAGGTCCGCGTCCTCGCGCAGGCGCAGCACCGCCTCGGCCGCCGCCGGAACGTCGTCGAAGGGCACCACCAGACCCGCGGGCCCCTCCTCGCGCTCGGCCACCAGGGTCTTGGCGATCGGGTTGGCCGTGGTCACCACGGGCAGTCCGTGCGCCATGTACTCCACGATCTTGGTCGGCATCGAGTGCCGGTAGTTCGGGGCGTCGTGCAGCAGGCTCACCCCGGCCAGCGCACCGGCGCACATCCGCAGCGCGCGGTCGTTGGGGACGAAGCCGTACCAGCACAGCGAGCCCTCCTGCTGGGCCTCGCGCAGCAGGGTCCGCACGCCCGTGTCGGCGCCGCCGATCACCTCCAGCCGCACCCCGTGCGGCTTCAGGGTCCGGCCCAGTTCGACCAGTTCGCGGGCGCCGCGCGCCATCGAGACGTGGCCGAGGTAGACCACCCGGTCGTCTCCGGGCTCGCGGGCCGGGGCCAGGGGAACGTCGGTGGTGTTGGGCACCACCGGGTGGTCGCCGCGGAAGCGCGAGCGGTACCCCTCCTCGGCCAGGAGCAGCCTCATCCGGCGTTCGGCGTAGCGCTCGAAGGCCCGCACCACCAGCCCCAGCGGACGCCGCAGTGGCCGGGGCACCCACGGCTTGGTGAGCAGGGAGGCCGCCGTGTCCTCGTGGACGTCCCATACGGTCACCGGACGTTTGGCGGGCAGCGCGAGGATGAGTTCGGGGTCGTGGAACAGGAGCAGGTCCGCCTTCGGGGCGTGCTCGGCCAGGGCCGCCCGCGCGGCGCGCAGGGAGTGCCGCCGCTCGCGGCCCGAGGCGCGGGGCACGTCCACGGCGAGCAGGTCCTCGCGGGGGGTCACTCCGCACTCCCGGAACGGGGCGATGTAGGTCACCTGGTGACCCGCGTCGATCAGAGCGGTGATCTGCCGGTGCAGGATCCGTGCGTCCTCAGGGTGGTGCACCACCGTGGCCACGAGCGCGTGCATTGAACATCACCTACGAGTGTCACCGAATGGGGTCTTCTGACAAAGATGATCCGCTTCTCTGTGGCGGTACCAGCTTTCCGACACGGTATTCACCTGCGAAAACGGGGCGAAAAAGGCTCGATGGACACATGGGGATGAATAGGTGAACCTTGGGTGGTCCGACAGTGAACGTGAAAGGGCGCCCTGATGAACGAAGGTGATCGTCCCTCGGGGCGCCCTGTGGCTCCGTGCCGTGGCCGTCAGAGGACGGAGACGTGCTCGGGGTCCGTGCCGACGCTCTCACCGTCCTGGTCGCGGCGCAGCACACCGCGGGTGTCCAGCAGCAGCCGCGCGCACTCCACCAGGCGCTTGGCCCGGTACTCCGAGTGCGCCGTGAGCAGGATCGTCAGGTCCGCCTCGGCCAGTGCCGCCTCCAGGTCCTCGGCCCGCTCCACGGCCCTGCCGTCCACCTCCCAGGACTCCACGTACGGGTCGTGGTAGACCAGCTCGGCACCCTTGGCCGCCAGCTTGGCCGCCACCGGACGCGCCGGGGACTCGCGCTGGTCGGCGATGTCGGCCTTGTAGGTCACGCCCAGCAGCAGCACCTTGGAGCGCGAGAGCGCCAGCCCCGCCTCGTTGAGCAGCTCCTGGGCGCGCTGCACCACGTAGGCCGGCATGCGCCCGTTGATCTCCTGGGCCAGCTCCACGAACCGGAACGGGTAGCCCAGCGTCTTGACCTTGTACGACAGGTAGTTCGGGTCGATGGGGATGCAGTGCCCGCCCACACCCGGGCCGGGGTGGAAGGCCTGGAACCCGAACGGCTTGGTCGCCGCGGCGCCGATCGAGTCCCACAGGTCCACGCCCAGCTCCTGGCAGAAGATGGCCATCTCGTTGACCAGGGCGATGTTGACGTGCCGGTAGGTGTTCTCCAGCAGCTTGGCCATCTCCGCCTCCCGCGTGCCGCGGGTGCGCACCACCGTGTGCACGAACCGGCCGTAGAAGTCGGCCGCCGCCTGCCCGCACGCCTCGGTGAGCCCGCCCACCACCTTGGGGGTGTTGGCCACCCCGAACGTGGCGTTGCCCGGGTCGATGCGCTCGGGCGAGAACGCCAGGTGGAAGTCGGCGCCCGCGATGAGACCGGACTCCTCCAGCAGCGGCCGCAGTACCTCCTCGGTGGTGCCGGGGTAGGTGGTCGACTCCAGCACCACCAGGGTGTCCGGCGCCAGGTGGGAGGCGATGGAGCGGGCCGCCGAGCGCACCGCGCCCAGGTCCGGGCCGCCCTCGTCCGAGAGCGGGGTGGGCACGCAGATCACGACGGTTCGCGCCCGGCCCAGGCATGCGGGGTCGGCGGTGGCGGTGAACCCGGCGGTGACCATGGCGGCCACGTCGGCGTCGGAGAGGTCGTCCACGTGCGAGCGGCCCTGGTTGAGGCCCTCGACGACGGCCCGGTTCAGGTCCAGGCCCGTGACCGACAGGCCGGCGGAGACCGCCTCGGCGGCCAGCGGCAGGCCGACATAACCGAGGCCGAGCACCACCAGGTCGACGCTCTCCGCGGAGGTCTGTTCGGGGACGGAAACTGAGTTGGAGGCTGCGGCATCCACTTCGCGGTCACACTCGCATTCGTTTGGTGAACGGGCGCACTGATTCAAGGACAGCCTGGGAAGGGTGGGGTGTCCAAGTGTAGACAGCCGCAGCCCTCACTCACGGGATTTGGCCCGGTTCGGACATTTTCCGAAGTAGGGTGCGGTACGCCTGGCCATAGTGGTAGGCGGCTTGTGTCCACGTTCGGTCGGTTCCGACATACTTCCGACCGGCGCTGCCGTATGAAGCCCGCTTTTCTCGACTGTAAGCGAGTTTTGTCAGTACATCAGCGAGTTGTTCCGATTCGCCAGCCGGAGTTAACTCCCCCGTCACCCCGGGTTCCACGATCTCTCGCAAAGCCGGGAGGTCGCTGGCCACCACGGGGAGCCCGCCGGCCATGGCCTCCACCGGCTTGAGCGGGGTCACCAGACGGCACACCCGCTCGTCCCGGCGCGGTACCGCGAACACGTCCAGCGCGGCGTGGTGCCGCCGCACCTCCCCGGCCGGAACCCGCCCCGGGAAGTGGGCGAAGCCGTCCAGTCCCAGCCGCCCGGCCCGCTCCCGCAGGGCGGGCAGCTCCGGGCCGTCCCCGACCACGAGCGCGTGCGCCTCCTCGCCGCGCCCGCGCATCACCGCCACCGCGTCCAGCAGCACGTCCAACCCCTCGTAGCCGAAACAACTGGTCGTGGTGCCCACCACGTAGGCGTCCGCGCCGATCCCCAGACCGCGGCGCACCCCCTCCCCCGAGGGGAGGGGATCCAGGAACGACACGTCCACGGCGTTGGGGACCACGAGCAGGCGCTCGCGCGGCACCCCCCGCGCCTCGATGTCGGCGCGCATCACCCCGCCCAGCGTCACCACCAGGTCCGCGGCACGCATGCACTCCGTCTCGCTCGCACGCTCGGCCCGGTAGAACGCGTCGTCCACACTGCGGGAGGGGTCCCGCGAGAGCCAGGACTCCTCCAGGAAGCCCCGCACCTCGTACACCACCGGAAGGCCGTACCGGCGCCCCAGCTCCAGCGCCAGCCGCGCGTTGTGGTGGTTGCTCGCCGCGTGCAGCACGTCCGGGCGCAGCGCCTCCACCAGCGGAGTCGCCAGCCGCAGCCCCGCCTCCAGCTCACCGCGCGCGTCGGCGGGCGCCGTCCACGGCAGCAGGCGGTGGTACTCGATCCCGTCCACGGCCACCCGGGTGCGCGGATCCGCGATCCCCTTGGTGAGCGGGTACCCGGCCCGCGTGACCACGTGCACGTCCATCCCGGCCTCGCGCTGGGCCGTGGCGATGCGGTGCGTACGCTGGGTGTACCCCGCGTTGGTGTGCGGGAGCGCGTTGGTCACCAGGTGGAGGACGCGCACACCCGCCCCGGGGGAGGCCGGAACCCCTTCGACACGTCGGCGTTCATCTTCCGGTGCCTCCGGTCGCCGAGCGTTCACCGTGTCGTCGGGTCGCGTTCGCAGGCCACGGGTTACCTTGATTCCGTGATGGTCAGGCGACGAGGACGTGGGGACCACGCGCCCCGTGGCCAGAGCCGTCCGGTACTCCGTGGCGGTGCGGTAGCGCCCCTCCGGGATCTGTTCCACCAGGTCGCGGGCGGTATCGGCGTCTCCCGCGGCAAGGGAGGCGGCCACCATGCGGGCCATGCGCCGCGGCGGTGCGCCCTGCGCGGCGGCCAGGACCGCGCGGCGGGCCTCCTCACGCCGACCCTGGTCCCAGAGTCCGTAGGCGTCCGCCAGGCCCCCGGCGCGGGAGGCCAGGGCGCGTGCGCCGCGCCGCAGGGGGCCGGGCGAGAGCCGCAGCGCCAGCAGCGGCAGCCGTGCGGGATCGGACCTCAGGTGTCGCCAGGCCAACGTAGCGGTGAACGTCAGCGCTCGCACCCACCGGGTGCGCGGGCGCGGAATGCGGGGTTGGGAAGTCTGGGTGTCATGCACGGTCAGTCACACAACCACGCGAACGTGACCAAGTGGTGACACCACGGCGACGCGGATGGTACGGCTCGGGCAAGGAACCGGCCCGACCGGCCGCGTCGGACGCCGACACCGTCCCCGCACGACCGACCCGCCCCTCCACCGCGCCCCCCGCGGGCGCACACCACCCCAACAGCAAGGACAAGTGAGAGTCGTGGCAACGAGCGCTCCCCTGGGGAGTCAGGACACCGGCATCGTGCACATCGTCGGGGCACGGCCCAACTTCGTCAAAGCCGCCCCCGTCGTCTCGGCCCTGCGCGAGCGCGGTGCGCACCAGGCGGTCGTCCACACCGGACAGCACTACGACGACCGCATGTCCGCCGTGTTCTTCCGTGACCTGGGCCTGCCCACCCCCGACGTCGATCTCGGTGTCGGATCGGGCTCGCACGCCGCGCAGACGGCCGCGCTCATGGTCGGCCTGGAGAAGGAGTTCACCGAGCGGCGGCCGGGCATGGTCGTGGTCTACGGAGACGTGAACTCCACCGTGGCCGCCGCCCTCGTCGCCGCCAAGCTCCACATCCCGGTCGCCCACGTCGAGGCCGGGCTGCGCTCGTTCGACGACACCATGCCCGAGGAGATCAACCGGCGCGTCACCGACCAGCTCAGCGACCTGTGCTTCGCCACCAGCCCCGAAGCCGTCGGCCACCTGGCCGCCGAGGGGATCTCCCCCCAGCGGGTGCACCTGGTCGGCAACCCCATGATCGACACCCTCCTGGACAACCTCGACCGCTTCGACGCCGACGCCCTGCGCTCCCGGCTCGACCTGCCCGAACGCTACGTCGCCGCGACCCTGCACCGGCCCGCCAACGTCGACGACCCGGCGACCGTGGCCCGCCTCGTCGCGCGGCTGCACGAGATCGCCGACGGCACCGACGTCGTCATGCCCGTGCACCCGCGCGGCAAGGCCGCCTTCGACCACGCGGGGCTCGGCGACCACCCGCGCGTGCGCCTCCTCGAACCCCTCGGCTACCTCGACTTCGTCGCGCTGGTCCGCGGCGCCGCCGCGGTCGTCACCGACTCCGGCGGCGTCCAGGAGGAGACCACGATCCTGCGCGTCCCCTGCCTGACCCTGCGCCCCAACACCGAGCGGCCCGTCACCATCACCCACGGAACCAACCAGCTCGTCACCGAGGCCGACCTCCTCCAGGCCCTCGCCAAGGTCCTGGACGGCCGCGGGCCCGAGCGGATCGGCGACGACGGCCCCCCGCTCTGGGACGGCCGGGCCGGGCGCCGCATCGCCTCCGTCCTCGCCCAGTGGTCCAGGTGAGCACCGTGAGAGACGCCGATCCGACCAGAAGAGGTGGCAGACCGTGAAACGGCGCGAACAGAGCCAGACCGAACAGCTCAAGCAGGCGCTCACCGAACGCGAGGCCCAGCTCCAGGAGGCACGGGCACGGCTGGCGACCCTGGAGGCGTCGACCTCCCTCCAGGTGGGCCGCGCGCTGACGTCCGCCGCCAAGCGGCCCGGCCGCTCCCTGGTCCGCCTGCCCCGCGATCTCTACCGCCTCTGGCGCCGCAGCGGTGAGAGCCGCCACGTCCAGCGCCGGCAGAGCGCCGCGCCGATCCGCTCCTTCGACGCCGAACGCCAGGAGGCCCGCCTGCTCACCGGCCTGGCCGGGTTCGGCGAGGAGCGCCTGGTCGCCGCCACCGTCGTGGGCCCCGAGGTCCAGGCCGCCGTCGAGCCCTACGTCCGCTGCGTGCCGCTGCGCCCGCACGACGCCCAGATCGTCATGGACGGTGTGGACGTCGACCTCGTCCTCGTCTCCTCCTCGGCCGCCGGCGCCGGGTCGCCCTGGGCCCACGTCGGCGACCCCGCCACGGCCGACCGCACCCGCTCCCTGCACTGGGTCCTGGAGGAGGCGGCCGCACGCGGCGTGCCGACCGTACTCCTGGACGACGCCCCGGCCCCTCCCGGTCTGCGCGCACTGGGATTCGACCGCGTCCACGAGGGCGACGCCGGCGTGCCCCTCCACCTGTTCAACCCGGTCGCCGCGGCACTGGCGACGGGCACCCGGGCCGTGTACGTCCGCGCCCGCGAGGACGAGCCGGTCCCCGAGATCCTCGCCGACCTCGGTGCGCGGGTCGTCGACGCCGACGCCCCCGACCTGGCCGAGGCACTGCGCGCCGCCAACGTCGCGGTGGTCGCCGAAGGCACCCCCAGCACCGAACGCCTCCGCCGCCGCGCCAGCGCCTGCGGGGCCCGCGTGGTCGGGCACACCCCCCTGCCGGGACCCGGTGCGGAGGACCTCGCGGTGTCCGTGCCCCGGCTGCGCGAGGACGGGCCCAGCGCCTCGCAGCAGCGCGCGCTGCTGCGCCAGGTGTTCCTCGACGAGGCCACCCCGGTCCGCCTGGCCGCCGTCCTCGACGGACTCGACGTCGCTCCGGGCACCGCGGGCGCCCGGCTGCCGCTGCGCGGCCGACAGGTGGCGGTCCTCGCCGAACCCGGGGGGGAGGCCGAGGCTGAACGCCTGGCCGCCGAACTCCTCGCGTCCCGGCTGCGCCCCGCCGAGGTGGTCGTTCCCGCCGCCGCGGCCACGCTGGAGGGGGTCAGGCGCCTGCGCTCGGAGGGGGTGGCCGTCCGCACCGTGCGCGATGGGTCGCCCGGCACCGACCGGTGGGCCGTCCTGGCCGAGAGGGCCACCTCTCCCTGGGCACACCCCTGGCGCGGTAACCTCACCGAACAGCGCCTCGCCGACCTGGTGTGCGCGGCGGAGTGCTCGGGCGCCGACGCGGTCGGCACCCCCGACACCGACGGTGAGCCGCTCGACGGACGCGGTTTCCTCGACCGGCCTACCGCGCAGTACGTCTTCGTCGGCTCCGTCACCCCGGAGCTGGCTCGGACCGGACTGCTCAGGCGCGGGTGGGACCCCCGGGAGTGGAACCGCCGGGGCGGACGGCTCCTGGCGCTGGGGCAGGACCACGGCGCCGGAGGCGATGACCCCGCGCACACCGCCGCCTCCACCGGTGCGGTCGGTTGACCCCCGACCGCTCCGAACGCCCCGCAGGGGCAACCCGAAAGCATCCGAAGGGAAGAACGTGAGTACACCTCCTCCGCGCGCACTCCTGTACGGGGACGTGGACCTCAACATCATCGACGGTTCCGCGATCTGGGCGCAGTCGATGGCGCAGGCCCTGGTCGCCGCCGGATGCCAGGTCACCCTCCTGCTGAAGGCGCCGGTGCGCACCGACCGCCTGACCGCGCCCCTCACCCAGACGCCGGGGGTCCGGCTGCTGCGGCCCTACGAGGACGAGCTCCTGCCCGACCTGGGGCCGCGCGGGCTCACCCCGGAACAGGCCGTGGAGCTGATCACCCGACAGGACGGGCGGTCGCGCTTCGACCTGGTGGTCGTCCGGGGCAGACGCCTGGCCGGGCTGGCCGCGCAGGAGGAGTCCCTGTCCGGGCGGCTGTGGACCTACCTCACCGACTTCCCGCACAGCGTCTCCGAGTTCACGGCCACCGCCACCGCCGAGCTCACCGACATCGCGCTGGCCTCCCGGTTCCTGCTCTGCCAGACGGAGGAGCTGCGGGCGTTCCTGGAGTCGTCGGTCCCCGCGGCCTGTGGCCGGTCCGTCCTGTTCCCGCCCGTGGTCGTGGTCCCCGACGGCGTGCGCGCCCAGGGCGAGGTGCACGCGCGCGCCCGCCTGGCCTACACCGGCAAGTTCGCGCCCAAGTGGAACACCCTGGAGATGACCTCCCTGCCCGCCGAGCTGGAGCGGCTGGGCGTGGAGTCCGAGATGGTGATGATCGGCGACAAGATCCACGCCGACCCCGCCGACTGGGTCAAGCGGATGCGCAAGGCCCTGGAGGGCACCCCGGGCGTGGACTGGCGCGGCGGCATGTCGCGCGCCGACGCGCTGCGCCAGGCGGCCGAGTGCGACTTCGGGCTCTCCTGGCGCGACCCGTCGATGGACGCCAGCCTCGAACTGTCCACCAAGGTGCTCGAACTGGGGGCGCTCGGCCTGCCCGTGGTGCTCAACCGCACCCCCATGCACGAGGCGATGCTCGGTGCCGACTACCCGCTCTTCGCGGGGACCGACACCGCCTCGGTGGCGTCGGTCGTCGCCCGCGCCCACGCCGACCGCTCCGTCTACGCCGACGCCGCCGACCGCTGTCGGGAGGCCGCCGCCGACCACGCCCTGGACCGCGCCGCCGAGCGCCTGCGCGCCTGCCTGGCCGAGGCCCTCCCGCCCGCGCCCGCCGGCACCGACCCCGGGCTTCCGCTCAAGGTCGTGGTGGCCGGGCACGACCTCAAGTTCTTCACCCGGCTGGCGGAGTACCTGGAGTCGCTGCCCGGACTCGACGTGCGCATCGACCAGTGGGAGGGGCTGCGCACCCACGACCAGTACCGTTCCCGTGAGCTGGCCGGCTGGGCGGACGTGGTGATCTGCGAGTGGTGCGGCCCCAACGCCCTCTTCTACGCCAAGTGGAAGCGCCCCGACCAGCGTTTGGTGGTGCGCCTGCACCGGTTCGAGCTCTACGCGGAGTGGCCGCGCAAGCTCGACATCGACAAGGTGGACGCGGTGGTGTGCGTCAGCCCCCACTACGCCGACCTCACCCGCGACATCACCGGCTGGCCCGACGACAAGGTGATCGTCGTCCCCAACTGGGTGGACGACGCGCAGTTGGACCGGCCCAAGCTCGCCGGGGCGGAGTACTCCCTGGGCATGGTCGGGATCGCCCCCTCGCGCAAGCGCCTGGACCGGGGGCTGGACGTGCTCGCCGAACTGCGCCGGATGGACCCCCGGTACACGCTGTCGGTGAAGACCAAGCAGCCGTGGGACTACTGGTGGATCTGGAACCGGCCGGAGGAGCGCTCCTACTTCGAGCGCGTCTACCGGCGTATCCAGCGCGACGAACTGCTCTCCCCGGCCGTGGTGTTCGACCCGTTCGGTCCGGACGTGGCCACCTGGCTGCGGCGGGTGGGGTTCATGCTCTCCACCAGCGACGACGAGTCCTTCCACCTGGCGCCAGCCGAGTGCGCGGCCTCGGGCGGTGTCCCCGCCCTGCTGCCGTGGCCGGGCGCGGACACGATCTACGACCCGCACTGGATCCACGACGACGCCGTGGCGATGGCGGAGGCCGTCCACGCGACCGTGTCCGAGGGGCGGTTCGCCGAGGAGGCCGAGCGGGCCCGCTCGGAGGTGGTGTCGGCCTACGGGCTCTCCCGTGTGCGGTCCCTGTGGACCGAACTCGTGGTGAGCGGCAAGGTGCCGCGGTCGGCGGAGTCGCGTTCGGTGGCCTGACCGCTCAGAACGGGCCGGCCATCTTCGTCAGCCCCTCCCCTCCGGAGGGGAGGAACAGGGCGAACGTGGTCGGATGGGTCTGCACCAGCTCGATACGGGCGCCCTCGGCCTCGGCGATGTGCCGGGCCAGGGCCAGCCCCAGGCCGGTGCCGCCGCCGCCGCTGACCTCGCGGTCGAAGATGCGTCCGGCCAGCTCCTCGGGCACGCCCTCGCCCTCGTCGCTCACCTCCACGCGCACGGAGTTACCGGTGAACACGCGGCGGACGGTGACCGTGCCCGCGCCGTGCTTGTAGGCGTTCTCCACGAGGGTGGCGACGATCTGCGCGAGGTCGCCGGGCACGGTCATCGCGGTCAGTCCGTCCTCGCCCGCGATCACCAGTTTCCGACGCTCCTGCCGGAAGACGGGCTGCCACTCCTCGCGGATGCCGCGGAGGACCGGGTCGAGTTCCACGGCCTCCACCTCGGGGTTCTGGCTCTTGCGGGCCCGCCCCAGCAGGCTCTCCACGGTCTCCACGAGGCGCTCGGTCTGGGCGAGGGCGGCCTCGCCCTCCTCGCGCACGGCCTCGGGGTCGTCGGCGACGGCGACGATCTCCTCCAGGCGCATGGTGAGGGCGGTGAGCGGGGTGCGCAGTTGGTGGGAGGCGTCGGTGGCGAAGTGGCGTTCGGTGGCGATCAGACCCGCGATGCGCTCGGCGCTGCGGTCGAGCACCTCGGCGACCCGGTCGGCTTCGGGGATCCCGTAGCGGTGGCCCCAGGGGGTGGTCACGCCCGACCCCAGGCGTTCGGCGGTCGCTGCCAGGTCGACCAGGGGCAGGGTGAGCCTGCGGGCCTGGAGCACGGACAGGCCGACGGCCACGCCGAGCGCCAGCAGTGACAGCGACCCGATGCCCAGCCAGGCCCGGAGGACGCTCTCCTGGGCGCTCTGCGCGCTGACCCAGATCTCGACGAGGGTGCCCTCCTCGGTGACGGTCTGGGCCATCAGGGTCTCCGGTCCCCCGGGGCGGCCCGGGGCGAGTGACGTCGGGCCGGACGTGACCGGTTCCTCGCCCTCGCGCGTGACGCGGATGTAGCGGTTAGCGGGTGTACCGCCCAGGAGCGGGCGGTCGACGACGTCCTCGTGGCTGATCTGGTGGTCGGCCTCCACGCCGACGACCTCGGCCTCGGACTGGAGCTGGCGGACGGTCTCGTTGTAGACGAGGTTGTAGGTGAGCGCGCCCAGAGGCAGCCCGAGCAGCATGATGGCGATGACGGTCACCACCAGGGTGGAGAAAACCATCCGCCTGCGCATGTCACCTCACGTTCGTGCGACCCGGGCGGGCGATGCGCGCCGAGCGCGTGGATCCAGCCCGCTCAGTCCCGCTCGAACCGGAATCCCACGCCCCGAACGGTCGTGATGTAGGACGGCTGGTTGGCGTCGTCGCCGAGTTTGCGCCGCAGCCAGGAGATGTGCATGTCCAGGGTCTTGGTCGATCCCCACCAGTTGGTGTCCCACACCTCGCGCATGATCTGCTCGCGTGTGACGACCTTTCCGGCGTCGCGTACCAGCACGCGCAGCAGGTCGAACTCCTTGGTGGTCAGTTGCAGTTCGCGGTCGCCGAGCCAGGCCCGGCGGGAGTCGTTGTCGATCCGTACGCCGTGGACGACCGGGACCTCGGCCCCGCCCCGGCGCAGGAGGGCCCGGACACGGGCGAGGAGCTCGGCCAGGCGGAAGGGCTTGGTGACGTAGTCGTCGGCCCCGGCGTCGAGGCCGACGACGGTGTCAACCTCGTCGGCCCGGGCCGTCAGGATGAGGATCGGCGTTCCGTGACCCTCGGCGCGCAGCCGACGTGCCACCTCGAGCCCGTCCATTTCCGGCAACCCGAGGTCCAGGACCATGAGGTCTATGTCTCCCCCACGGGCACGGTCGAGTGTCTCAATGCCGTTGACGGTCACGTCAACCGTGTAGCCCTCGCGGCGAAGTGCGCGCGCGAGGGGCTCGGAGATCGAGACATCGTCTTCGGCCAGCAAAACGCAGGTCATGGTCCTGATCGTAGGTCCCGGGTCGTGCATTTCCCTATTATGCGCGCCGGATGTCCCAGGGTTGGTCGAAAATGCGCTATTCACATAACGGGCAAATGGTGACAAGCATTATTTGCTTAATATTCTTTGCTTTCTCATGATAAAACTGGGAAGCTGGTCCGCGCGTGGGCGGCCCGTCGGGGCCGACCCCGGTCCGAGCACCCGAGGAGTCCTACGTGCACCCCCACCACCCCGAACCCGGGCGCGGCTTCGGCCCCCCGACCCACCCTCCCCAGGGGCCTCCGCCCCCTCCCGGGCCCCCGCCGCACTGGGGCGCGCCCGGCACCACACCGCCCCAGCCGCCTCCGAAGCCCCCCGGCCGCTACGGGACCGGAACGGTGGCGGTGCTCGCGGTCATCGCGGTCCTGGCGGGCGGCTCCTTCCTCGGCGGCGGCCTCTCCCTCGGGGGGTCCGTGCTCGACGGCCTCGCCCAAGAGGAGGACGTCCCGCTGACCACGCCCTCCGCGCCCCCTCCAGAGGGGCCGACGCCGGAGCCCGCACCGGAGACGACGCCCTCCCAGGAGCCCGCACCGGAGCCGCCCCCCACCGAGGCGTCGGAGGAGCTCATCACCGCACCCGAACTGGTCGGAGAGCTCGACGGCGACTTCGACATCAGCGACCGGCTCAACATCACCGCGGACGTGTGCTCCACGGCGGAGGGCGAGCATCCCGCCCCGCTCCAGTGCACGACGGCGATGGACACGAACCTCATGCGCGTCGTCGCCTTCGACGGATCCGGCCTCGCCCTGCTGGCGGCCGCGGCGCTGGAGGGGCAGGAGGACTCGGATCTCGTCGACGTGCGCAGCGCCTGCCACTTCGTGCTCCTCTGGTTCGACGAGGAGGGCGTGATGGGCCAGGACCAGCGCGACGCCATGGTCACCGCCGCGGAGGAGATCAGCGGCTGCTCCTGAAATCCGGCGGACCGGACCCGCGGTGGGGCGCACCGACGGGGCGGTGCGCCTCTACCATGGACCCGTACGCCCGTCGACCCCTCGGAGGCCCTCCGTGTTTCCCTCTGGCCAGGACCCGTACGACCCGGACGGGGCGAGCAGCGGACGCGGCGGGCTCTTCGGCTTCGGAGCCCACTTCGACGCCCTGCACCCCGACGCGCCCGCACCGCGCAAGGTCGCGATCGTGCGCACCCTCATGTTCATCGGCGGCGCCTGCGGACTCGCCCTGTCCGCGATGTTCCTCATGGGGACGGCCATGCCCTCGGAGGCCGTGGACCAGGCGGTGGCCGAGCAGGCGGAGATCGCGTCGGGCCAGGGCGTCGAACTCGTGGTCACGGCCGAGGCGATGCGCTCGATGATGGCGGTCATGGCGGTGGTCACCGGTGTGTACGGCCTGCTGTCCACCTTCCTGGCCTCCCGCGTCCGGCGGCGGACGGTCGGCGTGTTCTGGGGCATCGTGGTCTTCCAGACGGCAGCCGCCCTCATGCTCGGCTGGGCGGTCCTCGGCGGAGACCTCCTGTCCCTGGTGCCGCTGGGCTTCGCGGTCACCATGGCGGCGTTCATGTTCTCCCGGGAGGGGCGCGCCTACTACGGCCTGCTCTGACCGCTCAGCCCTCCTCGGCGCCCTCCTCGCGTCCGAACGGCCACCGCCCCGCACGGGCCGGCAGCGGCGGGCGCACCGCCACCTCGGTCCACCGCCGGGCGAGCAGGGAGCGCACCGACGCCGGGCCGGGGTCCCCCTCGGGCGGGCGCACCCCGCCGTCCCTGTTCTCCAGGCCCAGGCAGGCCCGCAACAGTTCCCCGGCCTCGGGGCGCTCGTCGGGGTCCTTGGCCATCGCCGCCGTCACCAGGCGCTCCAGCCCCGGCGGCAAGTGGTCCAGGTCGGGCTCCTCGAACATCACCCGGCGCGCCATCTCCTTGGGGTGGGCGTGCCCGAACGGGTCGTGCGCCGCGGCGGCGAACGCCACCGTCGCCCCCCACAGGAACACGTCCGCCTTCTGCGTGGTGGGCTGGCGCCCGTACTGCTCCGGGCTCATCCACCCCGGCGTGCCCAGCTTGTCGACCCGGTGCGCGATCCGCTCGTCGGACAGCGCCTCCGGCGACGGCAGGTGCAGGTCGCGGTAGGCGCGGCGCATCCGGCGCAGCCTGATCCACTTGGTGGGGTCGGGGTCCTCCACCGGGTGCGCGATACCGAAGTCCAGGATCTTGGGTCCCCGCGCGGACAGCACCACGTTGCTCGGCTTGAGGTCGCGGTGCACCACCCCGGCGTCGTGGACGGCCCGCAGCGCCTCGGCGGTCCCGGCGGCCAGGCCGAGCAGCATCCCGCCGCGCAGCCGGCCGAAGCGCTCCACGTGGCGGCGGAGCGTGGGACCGGGCACGTACTCGGTGATGATCCACGGCCGCTCGGCCTCCACGTCGGCACGGACGAACCGGGCCACCGACGGGCTGTTGACCCTCGCCAGGAGCCGCGCCTCGTGCGCGAAGCGCTCACGGAAACGCCGGTCGTCCGCCTGGGCGGCGTGTACCACCTTCACGGCCAGGTAGCCGCTCACACCGGGGGACTCGGCGGCGTAGACCGTCCCCATGCCGCCCGCGCCCACCCGGCCCCGGATCCGGTGCCCGCCGACGGAGCGCGGGTCGTCGTCTTCGAGGGGGGCGAGTCTGCGAATGCCGCGTGCCTTCATCGCGTGGTCCGATCCGTGGGGGATGTGGTCCCGGGATCCTACTCCCTCCCCTTACCGCCGGGCCGGTGGCCAGCGCGTCTTCTCCGCCGGCCCGGACAGGGACGGACCGGTGCCGGGCACGGCCCGCACGCCTCGGGAACCACCGCGCCGCCGCGAGGGTCCAACCCCGAACCGGAGTGGTACACATACAACGGGATCGGTTGTCCTTCGCCATCCGAAAAGGGGCGCCATGGAGTTCACCCTCGCCGACGGCTCGATCGTTCAGGTCACGGCCGCGGCCTCGCGGGCCCTGCACGAGGCGACCCCGATCCCCCAGCTCCCCGGCGTCCTGTGCCTGCGCAGCCACACCCCGGGAGAGGCGGTCCGGTCCCTGGCCGACCAAGGGCTCGCCACCCGGGACCGCCGGGTCCGGAACCTGGTGCTCACCCAGCGCGGGATCGGTCTCCGCGACCTGCTGGCCCGCACCCCCGGCGCCGTGGCCGACGACATGCCGCGCCGCCTCAGCGTGCACCCCGAGGTCCCGGAGGGGACCGCGCAGCGGCTCGCCGAGGCCCACCGCGCCGGGCCCCGGTACCGGCCGAGCCGACCGCCCGCGCGGAGGAGGAGCGGTGCCGGCCAGGGGCTATGGGTGCTCCTCGGCGTGTGCGGCGCGGGAACGGCCGGCCTCACGGCGTTGGCGGCGATCGGCGGAATCGCCGTGGTCTTCCTCGTCGTCGTCACGGGCGCAGTGGTCGGCGGGGCCGCCGCCCTGCGGGGGATCGCCGCGTCGGTGTCCGGCACCACTCGGCAGGGCCCCGCACTGGAACTCACCGACCGCGCGCGGGAGGACGACGCCCTCCTGCGCGAGATGGGAGACTGGTACGTGGCCCCCGCCATGCTGGACACCCCGGCCCGCGCCCTCCTCGCCCGCGCCCAGGCCGCCGTCGACTCCGTGCTGGCCTCCTCCCTGCACAACCAGGGCCTGTTGCTGGACACCGTACGCAACCGGGTCGTCCTGGCCGACGTGGAGTGGGGCCTGGCCGACAGCCTGCGCGGCCACACGCGCACCCGGCGCACGATGGCGAGCACCCCCACCCCGGGGGAGCACAGCCGCCGTGCCGCCGCCCGGGCCAGGGAGGCCCTGGAGGAGGACGCCGCCCGGGTGGAGGCGCGCGTACGCGTGCTGGAGGACTACGCGGGCAAGGTCCGCGAGGCGGAGATGGAGCGCTACGACCGCCAGGCCGCCGCCCGGCTCGACGCCCTGGCCGTGGAGGCGGGGACCGGCCACACACAGCAGGACGACGCGCTCTCCGCCCTGGTCCAGGCCCAGGAACTGGCCCTGCGGCTGGCCTCCCTCACCGGTGACGGGCTCGACGGACCGGCCCCGGAGGAGGGGCGATGAGAGCGGCGACGGTCCCGAACGTCGGTCCGCTCTGGCAGGGTCGAGGGGAGAGGAGGGGACGTACATGACCCCCGAACAGTTCGTCGACGCCGCCCTCTGGTTCCCGGAGACGTCCGAGAGCGAGCCCTTCGGCCCCGGAGGCCTCGTCTACAAGGTGGCCGGGCAGAAGATGTTCGCACTGCTCATGGACCGGAAGGCGGGACCGGCGGCCAATCTCAAGTGCGATCCGGCGCTCGCCCTGGAACTGCGCGACCAGTTTCCGGCGGTGACCCCCGGCTACCACATGAGCAAGCGACACTGGAACACCGTCCTTTTGGACGGGACCGTGCCCGACGACGAACTCGTGGAGATGCTGCGGCACTCCTACGTGCTCGTCGCCCGCAGCCTGCGCCGGGCCGACCGCGACCGCGTGCTCGCCGCCCTGGGCGACGGTACGCCAGAGATCCCGGGCGCACCGTCGCGGGGAGGGCCCGAGGCGCAGACCGAGTGACCGACCGGGAAAGGTGACGATCCGGTGTCCGACACCCCCTTCCGCCCCTCCGTCGTCCAGGGCGTCCTCGAACGGATCACCTACGCCAACGAGGACAACGGGTACACCGTCGCCAAGGTCGACACCGGGAAGGGCGCACACGACCTCCTCACCGTCGTGGGCAGCCTCGCCGGGGTCCAGCCCGGCGAGGCGCTGCGCATGCAGGGCCGGTGGGGCTCCCACCCGCAGTACGGGCGCCAGTTCCAGGTGGAGGACTACACCACCGTCCTGCCCGCCACCGTGCAGGGCATCCGCCGCTACCTCGGCTCCGGCCTCATCAAGGGCATCGGCCCCAAGATGGCCGAGCGGATCGTCGGACATTTCGGCACCGACGCCCTGGACGTCATCGAGCAGACCCCCGAGCGGCTCATCGAGGTCCCCGGGCTCGGCCCCAAGCGCACCAAGTCCATCGCCGACGCCTGGGAGGAGCAGAAGGCCATCAAGGAGGTCATGGTCTTCCTCCAGGGCGTGGAGGTCACCACGTCCCTGGCCGTGCGCATCTACAAGAAGTACGGCGACGCGTCGATCGACGTCGTCCAGAAGGAGCCCTACCGGCTGGCCTCCGACGTGTGGGGGATCGGGTTCAAGACCGCCGACACCATCGCCCAGGCGGTCGGCATCCCGCACGACAGCCCCCAGCGAGTGATGGCCGGGATCCAGTTCACGCTCTCGGAGTCCACCGGCGACGGCCACGTCTACCTGCCGGAGGAGCGGCTCATCTCCGCCTCCGTGAAGATCCTCGGTGTGGACACCGGGCTGGTGATCGAGTGCGTGGAGGAACTCGTCGCCACCGAGGGCGTGGCGCGTGAGACGGTCCCCGGCCCCGAGGGCGAGCCGGTGCGCGCCGTCTACCTCCTGCCCATGCACCGGGCCGAGATCGGCCTGGCCTCCGGTCTGCGCTCCCTGCTGGAACACCCCCTGGACCGACTGTCTGCCTTCTCCGGCGTGGACTGGGAGGCGGCCCTGGGCTGGCTGCGCGAGCGCACCCGGGTCGAACTCGCCGCGGCCCAGCGGGCGGCCGTGCGCACCGCCCTCACCCAGAAGGTGTGCGTCCTCACCGGCGGGCCGGGCTGCGGCAAGTCCTTCACGGTGGCCTCCGTCGTCACCCTCGCCGCGGTCAAGCAGGCGAAGATCGTCCTGGCCGCGCCCACCGGACGCGCTGCCAAGCGCCTCACCGAACTCACCGGGGTGGAGGCCTCCACCGTCCACCGCCTCCTCGAACTCCGTCCCGGAGGCGACGCCGCCTACGACCGCGACCACCCCCTCGACTGCGACCTCCTCGTGGTCGACGAGGCATCCATGCTCGACCTCATCCTGGCCAACAAACTCGTCAAGGCGGTGCCGCCGGGCGCGCACGTCCTGTTCGTCGGCGACGTCGACCAGCTCCCCTCGGTGGGGGCCGGGCAGGTGCTGCGCGACCTTCTGGAAGAGGGGTCGCCCGTCCCCAGCGTCCGCCTCACCCACGTGTTCCGCCAGGCCCAGCAGTCCGGTGTGGTCACCAACGCCCACCGCGTCAACACCGGCGAGCGCCCCGAGTTCGAGGGCATGGACGACTTCTTCCTCTTCCCCTGCGAGGAGGCCGAGCAGGCCGCCGAGCTCACCGTCGACGTCGTCGCCCGCCGCATCCCCCGCAGGTTCGGACTCGATCCCCGCCGGGACGTACAGGTCCTCACCCCCATGAAGGGCGGCCCGGCCGGAGCCGCCCAGATCAACACCGCGCTCCAGGCCGCCGTGACCCCGCCCGGCGAACACGTGCCCGAACGCCGCTTCGGCGGCCGGATCTTCCGCGTCGGCGACAAGGTCACACAGATCCGCAACAACTACGAGAAGGGGGAGAACGGCGTCTTCAACGGGACGCTGGGCGTGGTCACCGGCCTCGACCAGGTTGCCCAGGAGGTGACAGTGCGCACCGACGAGGACGAGGAGATCACCTACGACTTCGCCGAACTCGACGAACTCGCGCACGCCTACGCCATCACCGTGCACCGCTCCCAGGGCAGCGAATACCCCGCCGTGGTCGTGCCCGTCACCACCAGCGCGTGGATGATGCTCCAGCGCAACCTGCTCTACACCGCCATCACCCGGGCGAAGAAGCTGGTGGTCCTGGTCGGATCCCGCCGCGCGCTCGCGCAGGCCGTGCGCAACGCCTCCTCCGGCCGCCGGTTCACCTCGCTCGCGTACAGGCTGGAAAATCTGGGAAAGGTTTCCGTTTCCACCCCGGAAACCGACAGTGGTGACTAAGGTGGCGGCAGTTTCCTCGTTCCGCCCGGAACGGGACCCGGACCACACCGGACGCCGGCGCTCTGCACACTCCCCTCGGAGAGCGACGGCACCCGGGCACCGTTCCTCCCCTCTGCGGACGGTGCCCGGGCTGTGTCTTTGCGGCCTCACAAGTTCGGCCGGTGCTCGGGCGCCAAGGAGGCCGGCGTCTTCGTCGTCGCTACTGCCTTGCTCGTTCCTCGCTGCGTCAGAGACTCCTCCTGCAGACACCGGCGGCGCCCTCGCGCTGCTCCCGCACGTTGCCTGTCGGCTGGACGGGTGGGGCTCGGAACGGTGCTCGGGCGCCCGTCAACCGACACCGGGCGAAGTGGGGCGGGAGGGGGCCGTTAGAGTGGGGGAACGTGAGTGACACTCTGATCGTGGTGGGCGCCGCCATCGTCCGTGACCATCGGGTCCTGGCAGCCCAACGGGCCGCACCCGAGGCCCTGCGCGGTCGCTGGGAGTTCCCGGGTGGCAAGGTCGACGGAGGGGAGTCCCCCGCCGAGGCGCTCACGCGCGAGTGCAAGGAGGAACTGGGCGTCACCGTCCGGCCCCTGCGGCGGGTCGGCACCGAATCTCCCTTCCTCGCCGCCAGGGACGGGCACACCCGCCCCGCCGTGTTCCAACTGTGGCGGGCCGAGCTGGTCGAGGGTGAGCCCGAGGCACTGGAGCACCTGTCCCTGCGCTGGGTCCGGGGCGACGAGTTCGCCGACCTCGACTGGCTGCCGGTCGACGTCCCCTTCCTGGAGCCGCTCACCACCCTGTTGACCGCCCCCGGCCAACCATTCTGACCTGCACGTTTCCCAACCAGTCGGCTCTTACCGCATAAACTGGCAACGGGCCGTGGCACTCTGCGGTCTCTTCCCAGTATCAGGAGATCGAGACTTTCCCATGTCCAGCGCTACGCCCGTCGAGGGCTCCGCACGCCGCAACGACCTGCGCAACGTCGCCATCGTCGCCCACGTGGACCACGGCAAGACCACCCTCGTCGACGCCATGCTCTGGCAGTCCGGTGTGTTCCGTGACAACCAGGACGTCGACGAGCGCGTGATGGACTCCAACGACCTGGAGCGCGAGAAGGGCATCACCATTCTCGCCAAGAACACGGCCGTCCACTACACCACGCCCGAGGGCGAGGACGTGGTCATCAACATCATCGACACCCCCGGCCACGCCGACTTCGGCGGCGAGGTCGAGCGCGGCCTGTCGATGGTGGACGGGGTGGTGCTGCTGGTCGACGCCAGTGAGGGCCCCCTCCCGCAGACCCGCTTCGTCCTGCGCAAGGCACTGGCCGCCAAGCTCCCCGTCATCCTCGTCATCAACAAGGTCGACCGGCCCGACAGCCGGATCGCCGAGGTCGTGGACGACACCTACGAGCTGTTCATGGACCTGGACGCCGACGAGTCGCAGATCGAGTTCCCCATCGTCTACACCTGTGCCCGCGACGGCAAGGCCTCGCTGGAGCGCCCCGGCAACGGGGAACTCCCCGACAACGACAACCTCGTCCCCCTGTTCAGCACCATCCTGGACACCATCCCGGCGCCCGAGTACACCCCCGGAGCCCCCCTCCAGGCCCACGTCACCAACCTGGACGCCTCCCCCTTCCTCGGCCGCCTGGCGCTGTGCCGCGTCCAGCAGGGCGAACTGCACAAGGGCCAGCAGGTCGCGTGGATCCGCGGCGACGGCACCACACAGCAGGTCAAGATCACCGAACTGCTCATGACCGACGGTCTGGACCGTCAGCCCGCGGAGAAGGCGGGGCCGGGCGACATCGCCGCCATCGCCGGCATCCCGGAGATCATGATCGGGGAGACCCTCGCCGACCCGGAGGACCCGCGCCCGCTCCCGCTCATCACCGTGGACGAGCCCGCGATCTCCATGACCATCGGCACCAACACCTCGCCCCTGGTCGGCAGGGTCAAGGGGGCCAAGGTGACCGCCCGCCTGGTCAAGGACCGCCTGGACCGGGAGCTCGTGGGCAACGTCTCCCTGCGCGTCCTGCCCACCGAGCGGCCCGACGCCTGGGAGGTACAGGGCCGCGGCGAACTGGCGCTGGCCATTCTCGTCGAACAGATGCGCCGTGAGGGCTACGAGCTCACCATCGGCAAGCCGCAGGTGGTCACCCGCGTCATCGACGGCAAGAAGCACGAGCCCGTCGAACGCCTCACCGTGGACGCCCCCGAGGAGTTCCTGGGCGCCATCACCCAGCTCCTCAGCGTACGCAAGGGCCGCATGGAGAACATGGTCAACCACGGCACCGGCTGGGTGCGCATGGACTGGCTGGTGCCCTCCCGCGGCCTCATCGGCTTCCGGACCGAGTTCCTCACCGAGACCCGCGGCACCGGCATCGCCCACCACGTGTTCGAGAAGTTCGAGCCGTGGTTCGGGGAGCTGCGCACCCGTCCCAACGGCTCCCTGGTCGCCGACCGGGCCGGTGTCGCCGTCGCCTTCGCGATGTTCAACCTCCAGGAGCGCGGCACGCTCTTCGTCGAGCCCACCACCGAGGTGTACGAGGGCATGATCGTCGGCGAGAACTCGCGCGCCGACGACATGGACGTCAACATCACCAAGGAGAAGAAGCTCACCAACATGCGCTCGGCCACCGGCGACGAACTCGTCCGCCTGGTGCCGCCGCGCAAGCTGTCCCTGGAGCAGGCCCTGGAGTTCTGCCGAGAGGACGAGTGCGTCGAGGTCACCCCGGAGAACGTGCGCATCCGCAAGGTCGTCCTGGACCAGAAGGAGCGGGCCCGGATGACGGCCCACCGCAAGCGCCAGCAGCAGTAGGACATCTCGCCCACCGCGGGCGGACCGCCGACGGCGGTCCGCCCGCGAGGTGTTTCTGGGCAGGTCAGAAGGGTAGACCGCTTAGAGCGATGAAGTCGGTGCCTTCGTGTCCTCGATGCGGGCGCTCGGTTCACCCCCCGGGGTTGTGGACGAGCGCCTGGCAGTGTGACATCCACGGCCCCGTGGCGCCCCTCCAGGGGGTGAGAGCCCCCGGGGTCAGCAGCCTGGAAGCGATCCTGCCACAGGCGCACGTGCCGCTCTGGGTCCCCTGGCCTCTGCCCACCGGGTGGGTGGTCACCGGGTTCGCCGAGGTCGGCGACGAGCGCACCGGCACGGTGGGCGCCGCCGTGGCCCTGTCCGGCCCGGCCCCGCTGGGCGGCCTCGGCGAGGCCGTGATCGTCGCCGAAGACCCGGGGGTGGGCCTGGGGGCGCGGCTGGCCGACCTGGACGGCACCGACCCCGGAGACGGGTTCGACGGCGCGGCTCCCGACGCCAAGGTGCGGTTCGACGGCCACGAGATCGCGCTGTGGAACCTCGACGTGGGCCGGGAACGAGCGGTCTACGCGGGCGAGGCGCTCGCCCACTGGCTGTGGGTCGTGTTCGCCTCACCCGACACCGGCATGCTCATGTGCGAGATCAGCGCGCTGCGGGACCTGCGCGACCTCAAGGACGGCGGTATCGCGTTCGAACCGCCCTTCGGAGCGCTCAGTCCCTTCCTGACCCGGGGGCTGGCCGCGGACGGCTGACACCGCACACCGTGTCGGCCGCCGACCCGCGTACAATCGCCCGGTGACCCGAATCGACCTGCACTCCCACAGCTCCGTCTCCGACGGGACGGACACCCCCGCCGACGTCATCGGGCACGCGGTGGCCGCCGGCCTCGACGTCCTCGCCCTGACGGACCACGACACGGTCGGCGGTATCGGCGAGGCGGCCGAGCACCTGCCGCCGGGGTTCACACTCGTCCCCGGGATGGAGCTCTCCTGCGCCTACGCGGGCTCCAGCGTCCACCTGGTCTCCTACCTGTTCGACCCCGAGCACCCGGTCCTGGCCGCGGAGCTGCGCAGAATCCGCTCCGACCGGGCCTCGCGAGCCGAGGAGATGGTGGCCCTGCTGCGCGAGCACGGGGTCGACGTCTCGATGGAGCGGGTCCTGCGGATCGCCGGTGCGGGCAGGGACGAGTACGCCGACGCCAACACGATCGGTCGGCCGCACCTGGCGCGCGCGATCGTGGAGGCGGGGGCCGCTCGGGACGTGCAGGACGCCTTCGACCGGTGGATCGGTTCGGGTGGCCCCGCGCACGTCGCGCGGTACGCGCTCGACCCGGTGCGCGCCGTGGAGCTGGTCCGGACCGCGGGCGGCGTCTGCTCGCTGGCCCACCCGGCGCGGGCCGAGGGCGCGCTCACCGGCAGCGTCCCGGTGGAGCTGGCCGAGCGCATGGCGGCGGCCGGGCTCGGCGGTATCGAGGCCGACCACCCCTCGCACAACCGTGCGCAGACCAAGGAGTGGCGGGGGGTGGCCGCCGATCTGGGGGTGGTGGTCACCGGCTCCAGCGACGACCACGGGACCCTGACCGGCCGCCGTCTGGGATGCCGGACCACCGCCCCGGAGGCGTTCGAGCGGCTCGTGGCCCCCGCGACGGGTGCCTCCCCCATCAGCGGGTGACGCGGGTGATCCAGGCGTTCGATACCGTACGGACCACAACGTGAGGCACGTGACAACGGTCGCGATCCCCATCTGGATGATTCGAAAGGTCTGAGCCGTGTTCTGGAAGCGGAAGCCGAAGCAGAAGGACGACGAGTCCACCGAAGCAGCGGCCGAGGCCGCGGCGGACGTCGAGGAGGAGGCCGAGGAGGTCGACTCCGAGGACACGGGGCAGAGGTCGGCCGGCACCGGCAACGAGGAGGCCGGCGAGGACGGGAACGGCGACGCCCCGGAGAGGGAGAGCGCCTCCGGCGAGGACACGTCCGAGGACGATGCCGGGGACGTGTTCGCCGACGACTCCGAGGAGGTCGGTGTGACCGGCCCGGACGGCGACGGCATCACCCGGGTGCGCACCTCCGGCACCTTCGAGTTCGACGGCGAGAGCTACGAGGTCGTCGCCAACACGTGGATCGTCGACGCTGACGGGGACGGCGTCGTCGTCATCGACCCCGGCTTCGACGCCGAGGCGGTCCTCGAAGCCGTCGGCAAGCGCGAGATCTACCTCGTGGCCTGCACCAACGCCTACGCCCCGCACATCGCGGGCGCGATCGCGGTCGCGGAGGAGGGGGAGGCCGATATCGCCCTGCACCCCCGAGAGATGCGGCTGTGGCGCCGCTACCACGGCGCCGAGCACCGCCCCGAGATCGAGGTGGAGGGCGAGGGCTCCTTCCAGATCGGCGACCTGCACATCGACGTCCTGGCCCTGCCCGGCAGCTCGCCCGGAACCGTCGGCTACTACGTCAGCGCGCTGGACGCCGTCTTCAGCGGGGACACCCTCCGCAAGGGCGAGCCCGGCATGGTGGGCGACACCTACATCGACTACACCACCCAGCTCGCCTCCATCGGCGAGCGGTTGCTGTCGCTGCCGCCCACCACCCGCATCCTGCCGGACCGCGGCCCCGCCACGACCTCGGGTGCCGAGTCCAAGAACTTCGACGACTGGGTCTGAGCCGGCCTCCGCGCGACGTGCCGCGGCGCCCTCCGGCGGCGCGGCACACGCGTGTGCGGGGAGGCCGTCAACGGCGTCCCACGGACTCCGTCTCGTTCCAGAAGGCGGTGAGCGCGCTCGACGTGGTCTCCGGGGCCTCCACGTTGGGCGAGTGCCCGGCACCGGGCACCACCAGGCGTCGGGCGCCCATCCGCCGGGCCATGTCGTCCTGTTCCGCGGGCGTCCAGGCGTCGTCGTTCTCGCCGTAGAGCACCATCGTCGGCAGATCCAGTGCGGCCAGTTCGTCGACGCGGTCCGCCGCGCCGAGCAGGTCCTCGGCCATGCGCACGTACCCCAGGGCGCTGCTGGACAGGGTCCGCTTCTTGAGGAAGGCGCGGATCTCGGGATCGTCGGTGCGGCTCTGGAGTTCGCACTCGAACCGCTCGTTCCACAGTTCTGTGAGGCGTTCGCTGGTGGGGTCCGGGGACAGCGCGGCGATGAGGCCGCGTGCGCTCTCCGAGCGTTGCCCGTCGAGATGGCCTGGCCCGCTGCACAGGAGGGTCAGCGAGGCCAGTTCGGTCCGCTCAGCCAGAGCGGCCTCACGGGCCACGAGACCGCCGAAGGAGTGGCCCACCAGGTGGACCGGTGTGCCGCCGCCGATGTCGTCAACGGCCTCGGCGACCACCCCGCCGAGCGAGGCGAGCCGGTAGTCGGGGGAGGGCGCCCCCGGGGACGGGGCGAGGGTCTCCGGCCCGGGGGACTCGTAGGTACCGGGCAGGTCGATCGCGACCACCTCCCGGCCGACCTGGGCCAGGCTCTGGAGGAGGGCGATGAAGTCCTCCTTGCTGCCGGTGTAGCCGTGCACCAGGACGGCGGGCGCCAGGTCGGTGCCGCCGGAGGTGGGCAGAGCGCGCAGAGCCGCCAGCGGACCGTGGGACAGGTGGAGGTCCGCTCGCCGCACTCCGGGCGGCAGGTCGAGGAACTTGGGTGTACTCACGTCGGGTCACCTTAGAGCATGCGCGGTGCCGTGGTGCGGGCCCCGCCCGTGGGCGTTCGCCCCGGCCCGCGGTGCCCCCGCACCCTGACGGCCGTGTCCAGGGCGCGGCGGGAGCGGAGCCGGTCAGGTGTTCTCCGGGTCACGGCGGGTGGCACCGCTGCGGGTGCGGCGCCGTCGGCGGACCCGCTTGGGGGCCTCCTCCGAAGCGGCCTCGCGCGCGGGGCCGCCACCGGCGGGGGCCTCCGCGGGCTTCTGCGCGGCGGGGGCGTCTGCCTGGTTCACCGCCGTGCCGCCGCGGGTGCGGCGCCGGGTGCGGCTCCTGCCGCGGCCGCGGCTCTCACCGCGCCCCTCGGTGCCGTTCTCGCCGTGGTTCCCACCGCGGCGTCCGCCCCCGGAGCGACCGCGGCCCCCGCGCTCACCGCGAGGCCCCCCGGTGTCGCCGATGTCCTCGACCTCCTCGGCCTCCAGACCGGCGTGCGTGCGCTTCTCCACCGCGAGTCTGCCCTTGGTCCCCTCGGGGATGTCCAGGGCGGCGAAGAAGTGGCCGGAGGTGGAGTAGGTCTCCTCCGGGTCCGGGAACGGCAGGTCCAGGGCGGTGTTGATGAGCTTCCAGCGCGGCATCTCCTGCCAGTCCACGAACGTGACCGCGGTGCCGCTGCGCCCGGCCCGGCCGGTGCGGCCGATCCGGTGCGTGTAGGTCTTCTCGTCGTCGGGCGTCTCGTAGTTGACCACGTGCGTGACGTGGTCGACGTCCAGGCCCCGGGCGGCCACGTCGGTGGCGACGAGGATGTTGATCTTGCCGTTGCGGAAGGCGCGCAGGGCCCGTTCACGCTGGCTTTGCCCGAGGTCGCCGTGGACGGCCGCCGCGGCGAACCCGCGTGTCTTGAGGTCTCCCGCCACCCGGTCGCAGGCGCGCTTGGTCTGGCAGAACACCATGCTCTGCTCGTGGTCGCGCGCCTGGAGCAGGCGGGCGAGCATCTCGATCTTGTCCATCTGGTGCGTGCGGAACGCGTGCTGGGTGATCCGCCCGGTGATGGAGGAGCCGTCGATCTCGTTGTCGTCACCGGCCCGGATATGGGTGGGCCGGCTCAGGTACTTGCGCGACAGGGAGACGATCTCGCTCGGCATGGTGGCCGAGAAGAGCATGGTCTGCCGTCCGTCCGGGGTCTTGCCGAGGATGCGCTCGATGTCGGGCAGGAAGCCCAGGTCGAGCATCTTGTCGGCTTCGTCCAGCACCACGGCCGAGACCTCGTCGAGGCGCAGGTGCTTCTGCTTCTCCAGGTCGAGGAGGCGGCCCGGGGTGCCCACGACCACGTCGGAGCCCTCCTTGAGGCCGTTGATCTGCGGCTCGTAGGAGCGGCCGCCGTAGACGGTGAGGATGCGCAGACCGTTGCGCTTGCTCGCGGTGGTCAGGTCCGCGGCGACCTGGATGGCCAGCTCGCGGGTGGGGACCACGACCAGGGCCCGGGGGCGCTTGGCCGAGCCCGGGGAGGCCTGCGCCCGCTGGAGCAGCGGGAGCCCGAAGGCCAGGGTCTTGCCGGTACCGGTCCGGGCCTGGCCGATGATGTCGCTGCCGCCCAGGGCGATCGGCAGGGCCTGTTCCTGGATGGGGAAGGGTTCGATGATGCCCTCGGCTTCGAGGGCGTCGGCGATCTCGGTGGTCACACCGAGGTCGCGGAAGGTCGTCGTGGGTTGCGTCGTCTCTTGTGTGCTGCTCAGGGCTCAAGCCTCCATTTCGGCCGGCCGGGCGTTGGCGTGGCCGCGGCGGGGTGCGGTCGCGGGCGGCTCGTCGGCCGCCACGGGGGCGCGGCACAATCCGGTGCCCGGCCGTCCGTGGCCGGGCGCGGTGGCGCTGCCGCCTGGAACCGTGTGGATCGGGACGCTGCCCGTCCGCGGAGCGGTTCCACCCGCGGTCTGTCGTTCGTGTACGAGGGGTCCGTCCCCACGTGGTGAGGGGCGCTTCGAGGTCCGCTGCTGTTGCACAGCCCGGCACCGAACGCCTGCCGTGGTGCGCGGCGACCGCCCCCGATGGGGTGGGGATGGTCACGTCGTCCGCGCACGTGGGTCATCACGCGGAGTCTAGCCCGTGGCGTGCCCGGTGGACACCGTGGTTCACCGGGCTCTGGACGGCGATGGACCTACCCGTTCCCAGCCGGTGCAACCGTGGCGGGGCCGTGTTTAGTCCCTGGTGCGGAGTACAGCGCCGCCGGGCGCTACCCTGACGGGCATGACCACAGGCTCTTCCGTCGAGCCCGGCGTGATCGATCTCCTCGGTTTTCTCGCCTGCGCCGAACTCGACGCCTTCTTCCGTCTGGCCGACGACGCCGCCGCGGCCCCCACTCTCCGGGCGAAGGGGCGACTGGCCGCGCTTGCCGCCGCTGAGCAGGAGCACTACCAGGAGATCCGGAGCCGGTTGGCCGATCTGGGCGTCGACCCGGAGGAGGCCATGGCTCCCTTCGTCGACGTGCTCGACCGGTGGCGGACGCGCACCCGGCCGCAGAGCTGGACGGAGCGCCTCGTCAAGGTCTACGTGGCCGACGGTATCGCCGGGGACTTCTACGCGAAGGTGGCCGCGTTCGCCGACGATGAGACGCGTGCCCTGGTCGAGGGGGTGCTCTCCGAGGCCGGGAGGGCCGACTTCGTGGCCGCCGCGGTGCGGGAGGCCCTGGAGGAGGACCCCAAGGCGGCGGGCCGCCTGGCCCTGTGGGCCCGGCGCCTGGTCGGAGAGGCCCTCAGCCAGGCGCAGGAGGTGGCCGTGGACCGGCCCGCCCTGGCCGCGCTCTTGGCCCGCGGCACGGGCCAGGGCGCCGGTGACGGCACCGACCCCTCCGGGGTGGGCGACCTGGCCGCCGTCAGCAGGATGTTCGCCTCCCTGACCGAGGGGCACACCGGGCGTCTGCGTGCGATGGGCCTGACGGAGTAGGGGAGCGCGTTCACCGTCGCGGCACGGCCGTCCGTCGTGGACGGGCCGGGTAAATTCCCACCGTCTGATGACGATTCCTTGGTCGAAGCACATATAGTCGATGACGTTTCCCGTCTCCAGACCCTCCCGAGTTAGGTACTTCCATGACCCGTGGGACCTCCGTGCGCCACCCACTGGCCGGACTCACCCGTGACTTCCACAGGATCGGCCCGCTGGCCTCCCCGGTCGAGCCCGGCATGGCCGCTGAGCTGGACCAGCACGCCACCGACGTGTGCCGGGCGATCAGCGGTTCGGGTACCGGTCTCACCGCGCACAGCCTCGGGACCTACCTGCACGGCTTCCTCGACGGGTGCCTCGAACGGGGCTGGGACTCCGAGGCCGTCGAGTACGACTGGGAGACCCTGCGCATCCTCGCCATCTGCCGTCTGGCCAAGGAGCGCGGTTTCGTCCGCTAGGTTGGTCCCATCCGCGGGCGGAGGCGATCCGAGCCGCGACCGCCGCGTGGGCACCGGCCCGGTCGGTTCTCCGGCGAAAACCGGACCCCAGGCGTAGGCTGAAGGGGTCCCGGCGGCGGTCGATGGTCGGCTGAGGCCCCGCGCACCGCGCCCGGCCCAGTGTCCCCGCGGAGAGCAACGTGGGATCCGCGGTGTCCAACCGGCCCGGTCGGGCCGGGTCACCGCGCTTGGCGGAGCGGCCCGAGCGGCCGCGAGAAAGGAATGCGAATGAGGAGCGGTCGGCATGGGGCGGCGCGCCCACCGGTCGGCGTCCTGATCCAACAGGACCGCGTCGACTTCGCGCTGTTCGCACTGATCATCGTCGTCGCACTGCTGTCGATGGTCTTCACCGGTCCGGGAAGCGCGGTCTTCTGGCTGGCGCTCGTCCCGATCGTCGCCACGGGGGTCCTGGTGTTCCGCAGGATCGAGCACCTGTCGCGCCTGGAGCTGCGCGACGCCGACTTCCTCTGAGGCCCCGGCGGACGACGTGCGAGGGCGGAGCCTCGCGGCCCCGCCCTCTACCTGTACCCGCATCCTTTTCCCGTGGCCGACGGGTGCGGCCGCGGGCCTCTGCCCGGCTACAGCGGGAAGTCCTCTCCTCCGCGCTGGCCGGGGGTCATGTGGGCGCGCTGTCTCTCGGCCTCGGACCGGTGCCTCTCGGCCTCAGATCGGCGCGTCTCGGCCTCAGGCCGACGCATCGCCGCTTCCCGCCCGGCCGTGTAGGACGCCTCGCCGCCCTCCTCCGTGGTGGGCGTCATCCCGGTCTCCCGCTCGGCCACGTCCAGCCACCGGTGCCAGCGCGACTGCATCGGCCGGATGAGGCCGCCGCCGACGCCGACGACGAGGATGCCGCCGACCGTGGCGAGGACGGCGATCAGGACCGGCATGGTGACGGTCATCGCCACACCCATCTGGCCCAGCGCGGCGATGACGCCGAGCGCCAGGATGGCGATGCCCGCGGCGTTGGCCACGAAGCGGCCGTAGGAGAGCCCGCCGAGCGCTCCGGTGATGAGGTCGCGCACGGCCTTGGCCACCATGGCGGCGACCACGAGGATCACCAGGGCCACGATGGCGCGCGGGATCCAGGCGAGCACGTCGCTGAGCAGGTTGCTGACGGGGTTGGGCCCGAAGACGTTGAACGCGATCGTCAGTACGAACAGCAGCGCGACGTAGTACACGATCTTGCCGCACAGTTCGCTGGCGCCCCAGCGGCTGCGCTCGAAGTACTCACCCACGCCGCCGCGGTGCAGGGCGCGGTCGAGCCCGACCGAGTGCAGCCCCTTGGCGACGATCTTGCCGAGGAGCCATGCGATGAACCACCCCACCACGAGGATCACCAGGAAGCCGACCAGCGCCGGAACGAAGGTCGCCACCGCCTCCCAGGCCGAGGTCAAGCCCTGACCGATGTCCATCACGTCCTCACCCCCGAATCGCTCCTGCCGCCCGGTCCTTGCATCCGTCTCCAGGCGGCTATGGCGTGGAGAAGCGCGAAACTTCTCATATCCGCGATACCCGACCCAGGGAAATTGAACCTTTTGTTCCTGGAATTAGGGGAATGGTGGAAATTGCGGGAATATTTTTATCAAAAATCGGTGAAAAGCGGCGCGGCGAACCCTGGGGCACCGCGCACGGCGAGGGGCCCGGGGACGCGCACGGCGTCCCCGGGCCCCTCGGTTCGGACTCAGGCCTCGCGTTCCTCCGCGGAGCGCTGGAGGTCCCAGCCGCTGATACCGCGCCAGGCCAGGCGGGCGACGAGCTGCTCGGCGGCCTCCTTGGGGACCTCGCCGTAGTTGTTGAGCCAGTAGCGGGCACTGGTCTCGGCCATGCCGACCAGGCCGATGCTCAGCAGGTGCGCCTCCTCGTCGGAGATGCTGGTGTCCTGGCGGATCACCTCGCCGATCAGTTCGGCACAGCGCTGGAAGGTCTGCTCGGTCTTTTCACGCACGGCGGGGAGGTTGCGCAGATCGGATTCGAAGACCAGGCGGAACGCCTCACCGTCGCCCGCGACGAAGTCGAAGTAGGCCCGGAAGCTGGCGATGACGCGCTGCCGGTTGTCGTGGGTGCCCTGGAGGGCCTCGCGCTGCTTCTCGACCAGGGACTCGGAGTGCTCCTCCAGCAGCGCGAGGTAGAGTTCCAGCTTTCCGGGGAAGTGCTGGTACAGGACCGGCTTGCTGACCCCGGCGCGGTCGGCGATCTCGTCCATGGCGGCCGCGTGGTAGCCGCGTGCGACGAAGACCTCCTGGGCCGCGGCCAGGAGTTGGCGTCGGCGCCTGACCCGGGGCAGGCGTGTGCCCCGAGCGCGGGCGTCTGAAGGAGCTGTCACACCCACACCCTCCGAAATCGGCATGGCAGATGCACGCCATCTCGAACATCTGCGTGGATCGTGCCGCCGAACACGACGGTGCGCGTTCCGCGGCCTTCCCCCTATCCTACTGCGGCGTAGGTTTCGCGGGAGCGCGGTGAGGCGCTCGGGCCGCAGCCGGGGGAAGCGCGGTCAACGGTACTCGTCCTCGTCGGCTGCTCCGGCCTCGCGCCGCTGCTCCACCAGGTCGGCCTCGCCCGCCTGGTCCAGGCTCCCGCCCGCGGGCTCCTCCAGCCAGCGGCCGTTCTCCTCCTCGGTGGTCGAGGTGCCCTGTTCCGCGGCGTCGGCCTCCGGGACGGCGGTCGCCGGATCCTCTTCGGTCCCGGGGCGGCTCACGGCGGATCGGTTCTGTGCTGCCATGGGATCCTCCCGACGTATCGCTGCGCGTGTAGGTGACACTACCCTTCAGGGCGTCGCCCAACAGGAACCGCCGGGACGAATCGGCAGGCCGCGGCCGTTGTGGAAAGCGGGGGAGTGCGGTGGCCCGCCGGCCGCGGCGTCCCTCCGGCCCGGCCGGGACGGTGTGTCCCACGCCTCCCCACGGTGGGAATGCGATACCCCACCCGTTAGGTTGGGTATTAAGTGCAAGCGCGCTTCGCGACCGCCGATCCGCGGCCGGAAGGCACCCGGTCAGGACGGGGCGAAGCCACATGAACAGATCCTGAGGAGTCACCGTGTCGCTGCCGCCGCTGGTGGAGCCAGCCGACGAGCTGACCGTGGACGAGGTGCGCCGATACTCGCGGCACCTGATCATCCCGGACGTGGGGATGGACGGGCAGAAGCGCCTGAAGAACGCGAAGGTCCTGGTCGTCGGTGCCGGCGGTCTGGGTTCCCCGGCGCTGCTCTACCTCGCCGCCGCGGGGGTGGGCACCCTCGGCATCATCGACTTCGACGTCGTGGACGAGTCCAACCTCCAGCGCCAGATCATCCACGGGCAGAGCGACGTCGACCGCCCCAAGGCCGAGTCCGCCCGGGACAGCATCAAGGAGGTGAACCCCAACACCGAGGTGGTGCTGCACCTGGAGCGGCTGGAGTCCGACAACGCCCTGGACATCTTCCGCGACTACGACCTGATCCTGGACGGCACCGACAACTTCGCCACCCGCTACCTGGTCAACGACGCCTGCGTGCTGCTGGACAAGCCGTACGTGTGGGGTTCGATCTTCCGCTTCGACGGCCAGGTCAGCGTGTTCTGGAACGAGCACGGGCCGCAGTACCGCGACCTGTACCCCGAGCCGCCGCCGCCCGGGATGGTCCCCTCGTGCGCCGAGGGCGGCGTGCTGGGCGTCCTGTGCGCCTCCATCGGCTCGGTCATGGTGAACGAGGCCATCAAGCTCATCACCGGCATCGGTGAGCCGCTGGTCGGCCGCCTGCTCATCTTCGACGCCCTGGAGATGACCTGGCGCGAGGTGAAGGTCCGCCGGGACCCTGACACCGAGCCGGTCACCGAGCTCATCGACTACGAGGCGTTCTGCGGCGCCGTGTCGGAGGAGGCCACCGAGGCCGCCGCCGACTCGACGATCACCGCCGGCGAGCTCAAGGCCCTTCTGGACAAGGACGAGGACATCTTCCTCGTCGACGTCCGCGAGAAGAACGAGTACGAGATCGTCAGCATCCCCGGCGCCACGCTCATCCCCAAGGGCGAGTTCCTCAACGGGAAGGCGTTCTCGCAGCTTCCGCAGGACAAGCGCATCGTCCTGCACTGCAAGTCGGGTGTGCGCTCGGCCGAGGCACTCGCCGCGGTCAAGAACGCCGGCTTCTCCGACGCCGTGCACGTTGGCGGCGGGGTCCTGGCCTGGGTCAACCAGGTCGACCCGAGCCTGCCCACCTACTAGTCCTGTTCGCGCTCGGGAACCCGGGGACCGGGAACCCGAAGCGTGTGCGAAGGCGCCGGGGCCCGTCCCCGGCGCCTTTGCCGTTCCTTGGGTGCCCTCGGCGCTGGCGAACGGGTACGAAACCCCCACACGGGTCGTCCGGACGGACGGGGGCGGCCCGCCGCTGGGAGGGGGAACCATGCGTGAACAGGCACGCCGGACCGATCTGGTGACCGTCGTGGCCGGAGTGGCCCTGGCCGTGGGCTGGATCTGGCACCAGATGGGCGGCCCCGGTGCGGTGGCCATGCTCCTGCTCGGACTGGCCGCCCTCGTCGGTGCGATCTTCTCCCTGACCCGGCCCGCCGCGATGTCCGGGGAGATCGGCGTCATCGCGGCGGGGGTGGCGGCGATCGCGCTGCCGTGGGCCTTCGGCTTCACCGACCGCCCCGCCGCGGCCCTGACGTCCTGGATCTGCGGGGTCGTGATCACCGCGGCGGGAGCCTACGGCGTGGTCAGGGCGAACCGCACGCGCCGGAGCAACCCCGAACTCGCCTGGAGCGCGCACCGCAACGAGGTCCCGGGCGTGAGCCGCACCTGACCCGGGCGGAGGGCGCCGGGGGCCTCAGAAGTCCATGGGCGCCTCGTGCGGCCCCGGTCCCGTCCCCGAACGGGAGCGGATGCGCCGGACGTGCACCAGCCGGGACAGGCGGATGGCCGGACGGACGAGCATCTGCACGCTGCCGATGAGGAAGCACCACGTTCCCGTGGTCGTCCAGGCCGCGGAGAAGAACATGACACTGCCCACGACGAACCACACTCCGAGCAGGAGGTCGTTGCAGATGCTCGCCGCCTCGTAGCGCAGCCGTACGACCAGCTCGTGCCGGCCGATCCGCACGTCCATAGGCCTCTCCGCGTGGGAACCGGACATGGCACCTCCCGTGTGGCCCCGGCTCTTCCCCCTCCAGGTCTGGGACCTACCCGGTCCGAGCTCCGCGCACGCGGAGGCGGTCCGGCACGTCCTGCCCCGAGCCCCGGCGCCCCCGCCGATGGCCTAGCCTCGGGCGGGTGCGCGACGACGAAGCCCCCTCCGGCCCCGACGAGTACACCGACGACGTCCTGTCCGTGGTCGAGCGGATCCCGCCCGGCCGCGTCATGTCCTACGGCGACGTCGCCGAGTACGTGGGCCGCGGCGGTCCACGGCAGGTCGGCGCGGTCATGTCCGCGTGGGGCGGCGGCGTCCCCTGGTGGCGCGTGGTGCGCGCCGACGGCCGCCCTCCTTCCGGCAACGAGGTGAGAGCGCTCTCCCACTACGCGGCCGAGAGGACCCCCATGCGCCCCGGAAGCGACCGTGTGGACATGCGCGAGGCCCGCTGGGACGGCGTTTCCTGAGTCCCCGGACCCCCGAGCAGCAGCGGTTCCAGGGCGGAGAACACACGAAACGGGCCGAGAAGGTCTCTGCCTTCTGGTGAACTGTTGGTGTGGACTTTGCCCGATACCGACTCGTGCGGCGCGCCCACCGGGCGCAGCCGCCGCCGGTGCTGGACGACAACCAGCGCCGCGTCGTCGAACACCCGGGCGGCCCCCTCCTCGTGCTCGCCGGTCCCGGGACCGGCAAGACCACCACCATCGTGGAGGCGGTGGTGGACCGGGTGGACCACCGCGGGGTGGACCCCTCCCGCATCCTCGTCCTCACCTTCAGCCGCAAGGCCGCCCAGGAACTGCGCGAACGCATCACCGCCCGCCTGCGCCGCACCACCCGCGAACCCCTGGCCCTCACCTTCCACAGCTACGCCTACTCCCTCATCCGCCGCGAGTTCCAGAACATGGGCGACCTGCCGCCCCGGCTGCTGTCCGGACCCGAGCAGCTCATGGAGGTCCGCGAACTGCTCGCCGGAGAGGCCGCCGACGGTGCCCGCGGCTGGCCCGAACGGCTGTGCCCCGCCCTGGAGACCCGCGGGTTCGCCGAGGAACTGCGCGACTTCCTCATGCGCGCCCAGGAACGCGGCCTGGGCCCCGACGAACTGGAGCGGCTGGGCCGCGAGCGAGGCCGTGACGACTGGGAGGCCGCCGCCGGGTTCCTCGACCGCTACACCGGCCGGTTCGACATCGCACCCGTCCCCACGCTCAACTACGCCGAACTGGTCCGGGTCGCGGCCAACATGCTCTCCGACCCCGAACTCCAGGAGCGCGAGCGCGCCGCCCGCGAGATCGTGTTCGTCGACGAGTACCAGGACACCGACCCCGCCCAGGAACAGCTCCTGCGCGCCCTGGCGGGCGACGGCCGTGACCTCGTCGCCGTCGGCGACCCCGACCAGTCCATCTACGGCTTCCGTGGCGCCGAGGTCGACAACATCCTCGAATTCCCGCACCGCTTCCGCGCCGCCGACCGCTCCGAAGCGCCGGTCGTGGCCCTGCGCACCTGCCGCCGCAGCGGCAGCGCGCTGCTGGCAGCCTCCCGCGGCCCCACCCGCCGCCTGCCCGCCGTCCGCTCCGCCGGGGGACGCGTCAACGAGCATCGCGACCTGGTGCCCGGCGAGAACGTCCCCGAAGGGCAGGTCCGGCTCCTCCTGGCCGACAGCGCCGCCCAGGAGGCCGCGGTCATCGCCGACACCCTGCGCCGCGCGCACCTGATCGACGGCGTCCCGTGGTCGCACATGGCGGTCCTGGTGCGCTCCTCCACACGGCAGCTCCCGGCCCTGCGCCGCGCCCTGACCGCGGCGTCCGTCCCCGTCGCCGTGGGCGCCGACGACCTGCCCATCGCCGCCGAACCGCTGGTCCGCCCCCTGCTCGAACTCATCCGCCACGGCCTGTCCCCCGACGGACTCGACGACGACGCCGCACGCGAGCTGCTCACCAGCCCCTTCGGTGAGGCCGACACCGTCCGGCTGCGGCGCCTGGTGCGCGCCCTGCGGCGCCTGGACCTGGACCGGGTCGCCACCGAGGGCGGCGACCACCGCCCCGCCTCCCGACTGCTCGCCGACGCCCTGCGCGACCCCCGCGAACTCGCTCTCGTCGACCCCGAGATCGCCGCTCCCGCCACGCGCGTGGCCGAGGCACTGGCCACCGTGCGCACCCTCGACGCCCAGGGCGCCGACGCCGAACAGGTCCTGTGGGAGCTGTGGCGCGCCAGCGGGCTCGCCGACCGCCTGCTGCGCGCCAGCCTGGCGGGCGGACGCCGAGGTGCCGCTGCCGACCGCGACCTGGACGCCGTGGTCGCCCTGTTCGAGAGCGCGGCGCGCTACTGCGACCGGTTGCCCCCGGGCACCCCCGCCGGGTTCCTGGAGGACCTCGCCGCACAGGAGATCCCCGGCGACAGCATCGCCGACCGCGCACCCGACGGCGAGGCCGTGCGCATCCTCACCGCCCACCGCTCCAAGGGCCTGGAGTGGGGGCTGGTCGTGGTCGCCGGGGTCCAGGAGGGCACCTGGCCCGACCTGCGGCTGCGCGGGTCGCTGCTCGGAGTGGAGGAGCTCGTCGACGCCGATGCGCACTCCGCCGACTCCACCGGCGCGGCCCTGGCCTCCAAACTCCTGCACGAGGAACGGCGCCTGTTCTACGTCGCGCTCACCCGTGCCCGGCACACCCTGGTCGTCACCGCCGTGGGTGGCGAGGACACCGACGAGCGCCCGTCCCGCTTCCTCGGCGAGATGGGCCTGGGCGACCCCGAACCCGTCAGTACCGGCCTGCGCTGGTTGTCCCTGCCCGCGCTCGTGGCCGACCTGCGCTCGGTGGTGACCGACCCCGCCGCACCCGAACCGCTGCGCGAGGCCGCCGCCGCACACCTGGCCCGCCTGGCCGAGGAGGGCGTGCGCGGCGCGGATCCCGCCGAGTGGTACGCGCTGACCCCCTTCACCGACGACGCTCCCCTGGCAGGGGAGGAGGACACCATCCGGGTCTCCCCCTCCCAAGTGGAGAGCTTCACCCGCTGCCAGCTGCGATGGCTCCTCGAACGCGCGGCGGGCGCCTCCTCAGGCGACGCCGCCTCCGCGCTCGGCACCGTGGTGCACGCCATCGCCGTCATGGTCGCCCAGGGCAGCTCCGCGCAGGAGATCGGTGCGGGCATGGACGCGATCTGGTCCGACCTGGACTTCGGTGCGCCCTGGCAGTCCGGCAAACAGCGCGAACGCGCCGACGAGATGGTCCGCAGGCTCATGGACTGGGACGCCGCCAACGACCGCGAACTCGTCCTCACCGAGGAGGGGTTCACGGTGGACGTGGGCGGGATCGAGATCACCGGCCGTGTCGACCGCCTCGAACGCGACGGCGACGGACGCGCCGTCGTCGTCGACATCAAGACCGGTGGGACCAAGGCCGACGACCTCACCCGCCACCCCCAGCTCGGCGTCTACCAGATGGCGGTGCTCAAGGGCGCCTTCGCCAAGCTCGGGCTGGGCGAACCGGGCGGCGCCAGCCTCGTTCAGGTCGGAGCGGCCGCCTACACGCACAAGGCGCGGGAACAGCCCCAGCCCCCGCTCGGGGAGGACCCCGACCCCGCCTGGGCGGAGAACCTGGTCCGTGACGTCGCCTCGGGTATGGGCGGGTCCCGCTTCCAGGCCATCCGCAACGCGGGGTGCGGAGCGTGCGCCGTCCGCGCCTGCTGTCCCGTACAGGACGAGGGACGCCATGTCTGAGCTGTGTCTATGGTCCCTCGCAGGCTCGGGACGGTGCTCGCGGCGTGGAGAACCGGCCTCTTCGTCGTCGCTGCTGCCTTGCTCGTTCCTCGCTGCGGCAGCGGCTCCTCCTGCAGAGACCGGTACGCCGCTCGCGTTGCTTCCGTTCGTTGCCTGTCAGCCGGACGGGTGGGGCTCGGGACGGTGCTCGCGGCGTGGGGAACCGGCCTCTTCGTCGTCGCCCGCCCGCCACCGCCCTCAACCGGCGGCCTTCGTCCGCAGCCCCGCTCCTGCTCGTCCCTCGCCGCGGCTTGTCTGGCAGAAGCCGGTGTGCCCCTCGCGCTTCCCCGCTCGCCGTCCCCCGGCACCACTCTGAGAGCCGCCATGTCTGAGACCATTTTCCCCTCTCCCTCCCCCTCCGCCGAGGCGGACGCGCCTCCCGTCTTCCCCCGGCTGACCCCGGCCGAACTGGCGCGCCTGCTCGGCCAGCCCGAACCCACGCCGGAGCAGTCCGCGGTGATCTCCGCGCCCCTGGAACCCGGCGTCGTCATCGCGGGTGCGGGGTCGGGCAAGAGCGAGACCATGGCCTCCCGCGTCGTGTGGCTGGTCGCCAACGGGCACGTGCGGCCCGAACAGGTCCTCGGTCTGACCTTCACCCGCAAGGCCACCGCCGAACTCGCCGAGCGCGTGCGCAAGCGCCTGGACCAGTTGCGTGCCACCGAGCAGTTGCCCGAGGAGGTCCTGGACGGCGAACCCACCGTGTCCACCTACAACGCCTACGCCGGGAGGATCGTCGGGGACCACGCCCTGCGCGAGGCGGTCGAGCCCACCTCCCGCCTGCTCAGCGAGGGCCAGTCCTGGCAACTGGCCTCCCGCGTCGTGGGCTCCTACGACGGCCCCATGGACCTCATCACCGTCGGGGCCGACACCGTCACCCAGCGGGTCCTGCACCTGTCCGGCCAGATCGCCGACCACCTGAGCAGCCCCGGCCGGGTGCGCGGCATCGGCGCGTGGATCCGCTCCCAGGTGGACGCGCTGCCCAAGAAGCCCGCCAAGGCCACCCGCGACCTCGCGGACACCCAGCGACGCCGCGAACAGCTCCTGCCGCTCGTGGAGCGCTACGAGCACGCCAAGCACGTCCGCGAGGCCATGGACTTCGGCGACCAGATGGCCCTGGCCGCGCGCATCGCCGAGAACCACCCCGAGGTGGGACTCGTCGAACGCGGCCGGTTCCGCGTCGTCCTCCTGGACGAGTACCAGGACACCAGCCACGCCCAGCTCGTCCTGTTGCGCGCCCTGTTCGGCGAGGGCCACGCCGTGACCGCCGTCGGCGACCCCTGCCAGTCCATCTACGGATGGCGGGGCGCGATCGCCGCCAATCTCACCCGCTTCCCCACCGACTTCCCCGTCGCCCCCGGGCGGCCCGCGCCGGTGCGGCTGCTCTCCACCAGCTTCCGCAACGGCGAGCGTGTCCTGGCCGCCGCCCAGCGCATCGCCGAACCGCTGCGCGATGAGGCGCCCGAGGTCCCCGTCCTGTACCCGGGACCGGCCCGCCAGGGGCGCGGCACAGTGCTCGGCGCCCTGTTCGCCACGGAGACCGAGGAAGCGGAGTGGATCGCCGACCAGGTGCGCGAACTGGTCGAGGCGAGTCCGGGCCAGGCGGGCGGCTCCCACATCGCGCCGGACTTCCTGCCCTGGCCCGACGGGGAGTCCGGCGGCGGCGCTGACGGCCGGGTCGGCCCGGGCGACATCGCCGTCCTGTGCCGCAAGCGGGCACAGTTCCCGCCCCTGCGCGAGGCACTGGAGGCGCGCGGCATCCCCGTGGAGGTCGTCGGACTGGGCGGCCTCATGCTCGTCCCCGAGGTGCGCGACATCATCGCCACCCTGCGCGTGGTCCACGACGCCTCCGCCGGAAACGAACTCGCCCGGCTGCTCACCGGCCCCCGCTGGCGGCTGGGCCCCCGCGACCTCGCCGCCCTGGGCAGCCGGGCCGCCGAACTCGCCCGGCACACCCGCCGCGACCTCACCGCCGACGAACCGGAGCACACCCCCGACGACGACCTCCTGCGGCGCACCGTCCTGGACCTGACCGCCGAGAGCGGCAGCCTCGTCGACGCCGTGGACGACCCCGGACCCGCCGAGCACTACTCCGAGGCCGCGTACGAGCGCCTGGGCCGTCTGGCGGAGGAGCTGCGCTCACTGCGCACGATGCTCGGCCAGCCCCTGCCGGACCTGGTCACCGAGGTCGAGCGCATGCTCGGACTCGACATCGAGGTGGGCGCCCGCAGCGGGCGCGAACCCCTGTCGGCGCGCGCGGACCTGGACGCCTTCGTCGACCACGCGGTCCGCTTCGTCGGCAACAGCGAGGACCCCACCTTGGGCGGCTTCCTCAGCTACCTCAACGCCGCAGAGGAGAACGAGAGCGCGCTGGCCCCGGGCGAGCGCGTCGGCGGCTCCGACAGCGTCAAACTCATGACCGTGCACGGCGCCAAGGGGCTCCAGTGGCCCGTGGTGGTCGTGCCCGGACTCAGCGGCGGAACCAGGGCGCCGCTGTTCCCCGCCAAGGCCAGGGACGCGCTGGCCTGGGTGAAGGCCGAACACCACCTGCCCTACCCGCTGCGCGGCGACCGGGCGAGCCTGCCCGAACTGGCGGGGGTGGCCAAGAGGGACATCGACGCGTTCAAGGAGGCCGAGGAGGCCCGCCACCTCATGGAGGAGAGGCGGCTGGCCTACGTGGCCGTCACCCGGGCCTCCTTCGCCCTGCTGTGCACCGGTCACTGGTGGGGCCGCACGGGAGGTACGCCGCGCGGCCCGTCGGTGTTCCTGGAGGAGGTTCGCGACGCGTGCGGTGCCGGGGCGGGCCGGGTCCTCCACTGGGCGCCGCCGCCGGACCCGGAGGCGACCAACCCGCACCACGACGAGGACGACAGCGCGGTGTGGCCGCCCGCCCCGGAGGAGGAGGCCGCACGGGCCGCCGAAGCGGGGGAGGAGCCGCCCGCCCCAGCCCGCAGGCACGCCGAGATCCTGGCGGGTGCCGCCCTCGTGGAACGCGCCAGGCACCGCCTGCGCTCGAAGGAGGCCCCCGTCGAGGGGGAACCGGCCCCCGCCGGACTGCGCCGACGCCTCCAGGGCTGGGAGCGCGACACCGCGCTGCTCCTCGGCCACCGCCGCGCCACCGAGGAGGCTCGGAGCGAGGGGCCGGTGCAGGTGGAGCTGCCCGACCACCTGTCGGTGTCGTCCATGGTGTGGCTGGCCCGCGACCCCTCCGCGCTCGCCCGGCAGATCCGCCGCCCGCTGCCCCGCCCGCCCGCCCCGCACACCCGCCGGGGCACTGCCTTCCACACCTGGCTGGAGCGGCGGTTCGGCGCCAACGCCGTGCTGCTGGACGAGCTGCCCGGCGCGGCCGACGAGACGGCCGGAGAGGACGATGACCTGGCCGAGCTGCGGCGCCGCTTCGAGGAGAGCGCATGGGGCGCGCGGATCCCGGTCGAGGTGGAGACGCCCTTCGAGACGGTCATCGGCGACCGGCTCATCCGGGGGCGCATGGACGCGGTCTTCCACGACGCCGCCACGGGCCGCTACGACGTGGTCGACTGGAAGACCGGTCACCCGCCCTCCACCGAGGCCGAGCGCCGCGCGGTGGGCGTGCAGCTGGCCGCCTACCGGATCGCCTGGGCCGACCTGGCGGGCGTGCCGCTGGAGGAGGTCCGCGCCGCCTTCCACTACGTCCGTGCCGGTGAGACCGTCCGCCCCGCCGACCTGCTCGACGCGGACGGCCTCGCCGCGCTCATCGACTCGGTCCCCGAACCGGACTGAGCCCTCAGATGACGCCGAAGACGAACCCGCCCGGCGCGTCGGTGTCCTCGCCGAACAGGTACTCGCGCGCGGACAGGACGAACTCCCGGCGGCTGATGGTGCCGTCGCCGTCGGTGTCCAGTTGCGTGAAGCGGGCCAGCGCGTTCTCGGCGGCGGCGCCGAGGACCTTGGCGTAGGCGGTGTACTCGGCCTCGCTGATGGAGCCGTCGTCGTCGGCGTCCAGGAGGTCGAAGGCGGCCTCGGCCACGCCCTCGGTCATGTTGAACCGGCTGCGGTCCTCGGAGGCCAGGTGCATGGCCGTGACGAAGGAGTCCTTGTCCAGGCGCGTCCCGGTCCGGGTGCCGTGGCGCAGCAGCTCCAGCCACAGCATCTGGTAGGAGGCGTGGATGGCCTGGGCACGGCGGTCGTCCGGCTCCAGCGCGTAGCCGCTCATGTAGCTGTCGACCAGGCGCTGGTAGTCGTCCCAGGTGACGGCCTCGTCCCTGTCGGTGTCGAGGGCGTCGAAGAGCCGTCCGAACCGCTCGGCGATCGCGGGGGAGGGGGTGCTGCTGCGCACGGGTGTTCCTCTCGTCGGGGCAGGGGGGCTCGGATCCTTGTGCCCCCGTCCTCGTTCGAGTCTCGCGCATCCGGAACGGTTGCGTGGGGCCGACCGCACATCTGCGGACGACGGGGAAGCGCACCTCACAGCCGCTGGCACACCCCCGGGCATGCGCCGCGCACCGACGGGTGTTACTCCTTGAGCAGGGCCGTCCCCGGCGGCCGCCAGAGCACACCCCGGAAGGACCCATGGACGCCGACCCCACACCCCGCCTGTCCCGTTCCGCGGTCGACCCAGCGGGGCACCTGCGTGCGGACGACACGTGGCTGGGCCAGGCGTGGGCGGACCCCCGGACCAGGGTCTTGGCGCTGGAGGGCGGGGACCCGTCCCACCACGGCTGGCGGGCGCTCCTGGCCAAGCAGTCGCGTGCCCTCGTCACCACCGGGGACACACCCGAACTCGTGCTGACCGGACCGGAAGAGGCACCGGAGGGCGAGCGGTACCTGTTGGGAGTCGAGGACGGCACCGCCTACTTCGCCGTCCGCTCCCAGGGGGAACTCGTCCCCGCAGACGGCTCCCGTCCCGCGTCCCTGCGCGAGATCGGCGCGATCCTGGGCGACCGCGACACCGGGCTGCTCACCCGGGCCGTGGCGCTCGCCAACTGGAACGCCACACACGGGTTCTGCCCGCGCTGCGGCTCCCCGACCGCCATGGCCTCGGCCGGGCACGTGCGCGTGTGCGAACGGGAGGACGTCCAGCAGTTCCCGCGTACGGACCCGGCGGTGATCATGCTGGTGCACCGCGAGCGCGACGGGCGCGAGGAGGCACTGCTGGGCCACAACCCCCACTGGCCCGAGGGCCGGTTCTCCGTCCTCGCCGGCTTCGTCGACGCGGGGGAGTCGCTGGAGCAGGCGGTGATCCGCGAGGTGGCCGAGGAGGCGGGCGTCGTCGTGGAGGACCCGCGGTACCTGGCCTCGCAGCCCTGGCCGTTCCCACGCAGCCTGATGGTGGGCTACACGGCGCGGGCGGTCGCCGAGACCGAGCCCACCGATGACGAGATCGCCGAGACGCGCTGGTTCACCCGGGAGGGACTTGCGCGGGCGGCACACTCCGGAGAGGTCGTGCTGCCCGGGCGGGTCTCCATCGCCCGGACCCTCATCGAGCACTGGTACGGGGGACCGCTGCCCGGCGAGTGGTGACGGGCCGCGCCCCGGAGTCAGTTCACCCCGGGGGAGTCGAGTTCGTCGGGCAGTGGGGTCAGGGGGCTGGTGCTGCTCTCCACCACGTCCCGTGCCAGCTCGGCGACCTTGCGGCCCCGGGACCGGGCGGAGGAGCGCAGCCGCTCGAACGCCTCCCTGGGCATCAGCGTGTGCCGCTCAGCCAGCACACCGATCGCCTGCTCGACGACCACCCGTGAATGGAGGGCGTGCTCCAGTTGCGCGATCGTGTGGCGCAGCCGCTCCACCTCGGTCGCCCCTTCCGGAGCGCGGCCCGGCGACTGCGTCCGCTGGGCGGGCACCCCCGCCTCGCTCGACAGCAGGTCCGCCAGGACCATGGCGCTGACCAGGTCGGGCACCTCCTGTCCGCCGTCCAGACGCCATCCGTTCGGGGTACGGCGCACCACGTCGGTGTTCACCGTGTCGGCGACCGCTATGTCATGAGGCCTCATGTCGTCCCCCAACTCCAACCTCCCCGTCGTCCGTCTTCGTTCACGCCGACCGGGCCGGTCGTGGGACGGTGAGCGGCCGCCACCGGGGCGGCCGCTCCGGGGAGGGGTACCCGCGGTGCGGACCGCGCCCCCGCCACGGCGGGGCACGGTCCGCTCACCGGCCTACGCCAACTCGGCCAGTTTCTTCTTCACCTGAGCGAGCGACGGGTTGGTCATCGCCGCGCCGTCGCTGAAGACCAGGGTGGGCACCGTCTGGTTCCCGCCGTTGACCTTCATCACGAGGTCCGCGGACTCCGGGTGCTCCTCGATGTTCACCTCGGTTCCGGTGATCCCCTCGCGTGCGAGCTGGCCCTTGAGCCGCCTGCAGTACCCGCACCAGGGGGTGGTGTACATCGTGAACTGCCCGTCGTCCGTGTTCGTCATATCGCTCACGTCTTCCCGTCCTGAGATCGTGGGGGTCGGTCCTCCCGTGTCAACACCGGCTGTCCCGAGCCGCTTCCCGTGATCTCCCGAACACTTCGTGGGACGCCGCCGGAGCCCGACTGGTTCCGGACTCCGTCGGGTTCGGTCGGGGACGGGCGGTGCGATCCGTCCCCCACCGACACCGATACTTGAGAGACTGTCCCCTCAGACCACCCGACGCCCCCGACCCATCGCAGGAGCAGCATGGACCCCGACCGCCTCCTGGAAGGACTGGACCCGGAACAGACCCAGGCCGCGCGCGCCCTGCGCGGCCCCGTGTGCATCCTGGCCGGAGCCGGGACGGGCAAGACCCGCGCCATCACCCACCGCGTCGCCTACGCGGTCGCCAGCGGCGTGGTCTCCGAACAGCAGATCCTCGCCGTCACCTTCACCGCACGGGCAGCGGGGGAGATGCGCGGCCGCCTGCGCGCCCTCGGGGCGCCCCGGGTCCAGGCGCGCACCTTCCACTCCGCCGCCCTGCGCCAGTTGGGCTACTTCTGGCCGCAGGTCGTCGGCGGCGAGAAGCCCACACTCATCGACAGCAAGGCCAGGGTGGTGGCGCGCGCCGCCCACGCGGTCGGCCTCCAGCCCGACCGCGTGGGCGTACGCGACCTGGCCGCCGAGATCGAGTGGGCCAAGGTCACCCAGGTGCGGCCCGAGGACTACGACAAGGCGGCCGCCAAGGCCGGGCGCCAGCCCCCCATGTCGGCGGTGGAGGTCACTCGTGTCTTCGAGTCCTACGAGGAGCTGCGCCGCGAGCACAACCTCCTCGACTTCGAGTCGATGCTCGAACTCACCGCCGGCATGATCACCGAGCACCCGGCGATCGCCCAGAAGGTCCGCGACCAGTACCGGTACTTCGTCGTCGACGAGTTCCAGGACGTCAACCCGTTGCAGAAGCTGCTGCTGGACGCCTGGCTCGGCGACCGCGACGACCTCTGCGTGGTCGGCGACCCCAGCCAGACCATCTACTCCTTCGCGGGCGCCACCCCCGGCTACCTCACGGGGTTCTCGCACCGCTACCCCCACGCCACCGTCGTCGAACTGGTCCGTGACTACCGGTCCACACCCCAGGTGGTGCGGGTGGCCAACCATGTCATCGGACAGGCGCGCGGCAGCGTGTCGGCCGGCAGCCTCACCCTTCAGGCGCAGCGCCCCGACGGTCCCGACGCGATGTACCAGGAGTACGACGACGAACCCGCCGAGGCCACCGGTGTGGCGCGCAAGATCGGCCTCCTCGTCGAACAGGGCACCCCCGCGAGCGAGATCGCGGTCCTGGTGCGCACCAACTCCCAGTCGGCCGCCTACGAGCAGGCCCTGACCGATGAGGGGGTGCCGTTCACGGTGCGCGGTACCGCCCGGTTCTTCGAGCGGCCCGAGATTCGCCAGGCCGTGCACACCCTGCGCGGCGCCCGGCACGGCGCGGCGGGGGAGGAGCCCGAACCGCTGGTGCCCACGGTCCGCCAGCTCCTGGGGCAGCTCGGCCTGGTCGAGACGGCGCCCGAGGGCCGCCAGGCCCGCGAGCGCTGGGAGTCGCTGTCGGCCCTGGCCCAGCTCGCCGAGGACATGGCCGCCACAGCGGGGCCGGGCGGGCGCCCCGCCACCATGGCCGACTTCGTCGACGAGCTGGACGCCCGCATGGCCACCGAGCACGCCCCCGGGTTCGAGGGTGTGACGATCGCGTCGCTGCACGCGGCGAAGGGCCTGGAGTGGGACGCGGTGTTCCTGGTGGGCCTGACCGAGGGCATGGTGCCGATCGTCTACGCCGAGACCGACGACCAAGTGGAGGAGGAGCGCCGCCTGTTCTACGTCGGGGTGACCCGTGCGCGGCGGGACCTGTGCATGTCGTGGGCGCTGGCCCGCTCGCCCGGGGGGCGCCGAACGCGCAAGCCCTCCCGGTTCCTGGACGGCCTGCGTCCCGCCTCCCCGTCCACCTCGGCCCGCCGTGCCGAGCGCCGCCGCGACAGCACGGTGCGCTGCCGGGTGTGCGGCGCGACCCTCGCCGACGCGGCGGAGCGCAAGCTGGGCCGCTGCCTGGACTGCCCCTCCACCTACGACGAGGCCCTGCTGGAACGGCTGCGCGAGTGGCGCCGCTCCACGGCCCTGGAACAGAAGGTCCCCGCCTACGTGGTCTTCACGGACGCCACCCTCCAGGCGGTCGCCGAGCAGGAACCGTCCAGCCTCACGCAGTTGTCGGCAGTGTCCGGTGTGGGAGCGGTGAAACTGGACCGCTACGGTGATGCGGTACTCGCGTTGGTCGCGGGTGCCGACCCGGCCGCGCTCGCTCAGGACGCGCGGGCCGAGGCCGGGGACGGCGTTGAGGGCGAGGACGGGGAGGAGCCGACCCATGAGTGAGGCCGCGATGAGTGAGTCCGCGGGCGCCGAGGGCCAGGGGCAGTCCCTGGAGGACCTGTTGAGGGTCCTCGACCTGGAGCGCATCGAGAACGACATCTTCCGGGGCAACAGCCCCGACGAGGGGCCACAGCGCGTCTTCGGCGGCTTGGTGGCCGGCCAGGCACTGGTCGCTGCGGGCCGCACCGTGCCCGAGGAGCGCCACGTCCACTCGCTCCACGCGTACTTCATCCGCCCCGGCGACCCGGCGGTGCCGATCGTCTACGAGGTGGACCGGGCCCGCGACGGGCGCTCGTTCACCACGCGCCGGGTGGTGGCGATCCAGCACGGCAAGCCGATCTTCACCCTGTCGGCCTCCTTCCACAAGGCGGAGCCGGGGCTGGACCACCAGGTCCCGATGCCCGACGTTCCGGCGCCCGAGGAGCTGCCGAGCCGGGACGAGCGGCTCCAGGACGTGCTCGGGCGGGTGCCCGGGTTCGTGCGGTGGCACCCCATCGAACTGCGCCCGGTGGGGCCGCTGTCGATCGAGGCCCAGCGCAAGCCGTGGATGCGCACCAACACCAACCCCATCTGGCTCAAGGTCAACGGCAAGCTGCCGGACGACCCGCTCACCCAGGTGTGCCTGATGACCTACGCCTCGGACATGACACTGCTGGACACCGTGCTGCTCAGGCACGGCAAGACCCCGGTGGGGGTCGCCATGGCCAGCCTCGACCACGCGATGTGGTTCCACCGTCCCTTCCGCGCCGACGAGTGGCTGCTGTACGCGCAGGAGACGCCCAGTGCCCAGGGCGCCCGGGGCCTGGCCCGCGGGCTGGTCTACACCCGGGACGGGCAGCTGGTGTGCTCCGTCGTCCAGGAGGGCCTGATCCGCGTCACCGACGACGCCTAGGACCCGGGTGCGGCCCCGCGGGTGCGGCCCCGCGCCCGCGGAAAGTTCCTCGAATCCGTGGCCGGATACGGCCGTTTTCGCAGGTAGAAAATGGGTTGCCGATCTTCTTGGCCGCCCCGTAGTGTGTACACCGTCGCTAGGACCGCTCTCGGCGCAGGTGCAAGACCCTGCTGCCCGGCATGGAAGGAGGTGCCCTGTCAGATGATCGACTTCACCGCTGTCACCGGCTTCGTCGCCGTCTCCGCCATGCCGTCGGTCCAGGGTCTGCCGACCCGTGTCCAGGGCACCGCCTCGAGTGGTCGTCCCGGCTCGTTCGTCTGGTCCGTCACCTCCGGCGGTACCGGTCTCGGCATCGCCGAGAGCTGTGTGTACGGCCTCGGCGGGCTGCGTGAGTCGGCGGGACACCCGGGTCTGAAGCCCGAACACTCCGCCGCCGAGCGCAACCGCGTCCGGACCGGTCCCGAACTCGCCCCTGAACAAGGCGAGCACGTGGCGGATCGCGCCGAAGCAACCCCGCGCCGTGATGGCGCAGTGGGGCAGTGTCCACGGAGAATCCCGGCCTAGAGCAGCACAGGCCGAGAGTTTCGACCGTGGCCGCGGACCCCGCACAGGGGCCGCGGCCTTCTTCGTACCTCCGCTCCCTTCCACCGTCCCAGGCGTGGGGAGGGGGAGGCGGCATCGCAGGGTCCAGGTCCCTCCCACCGGACCGGTTCCGGTGGCAGTGAACACCGACCGCGTTGTACGGAAGCGAACAAAGATCTTGGAGGGCACCGATGCTTGCGTCGGTCCTGCACACGCCCTGGCTGGGTGAGAACGACATCCTCTGCCGCGACGAGCCCGACCTGTTCTTCGCCGAGGCCCCGGCCGACGTCGAGGCCGCGAAACGGGTCTGCGTCGACTGCCCCGTGCGGGAGCAGTGCCTGGCGGACGCGCTGGAGCGCAAGGAGCCGTGGGGCGTCTGGGGCGGGCAACTGCTCGTCTCCGGCCAGGTGGTGGCGCGCAAGCGCCCGCGCGGCCGCCCCCGCAAGAACCCGGCCCCCGTGGCTGCCTGATCCTGACACGACCCACCCCGTACCCCGAAGGACGAGACGATGATCCAGGAACTCATGCGCGTGATCGAGAGCACGGACACCGAACACCGCGAACACCAGGAGCGCAAGCTCGGCGCCCGCTACCGGCGTGCCCGTCAGCGCGAGGAGCGGCTGATGGAGGAGAGGCTCATGGAAGTGGCGCGTCTGCGGCTGTGTTGACGCCGGTCCACGGTGACCTGCGGCGGCGGGTTGACGGGCGGTGACGCGGCGGTGGGACCGGATCGGACCTTTTCAAGGTCACGGTCCGGTCTCGTTTTCGTGGTTCAGTCGCCGGGTCCGGCCTGGTCCGGGGGTCGGTGCGGTGTCCTCGCAGTGGGAGGGAACCTCTTGTGCGAAGTGGAATCGGACACACCCGAACGCGTCCGCCCCACTCTGGGTGACGCGACGATCACGACACTGCCGGGCAAAAGGCCGCGTCAGGTACCTGTTCGACCGGGCCTCCCTCGGCTACCGTAAAGCTTGTGCCCTCGAACACCAAAGTCGAGGTACGACGCAGTCCCCGCCGCCGGCGCACCGTGTCGGCCTACCGGGACGGGGACACGACGGTCGTCCTCATGCCCGCTTCGTTCTCCCGCGCTGAGGAAAAGCGCTGGGTAGGACGGATGCTGCAACGCCTGGAAGCCCGTGAGGGCCGCAGGCACTCCGGTGACCATGACCTCCACGAACGCGCGCTGGAGCTCGCCCGCCAGTACCTGGACGGCACCGAGCTGCCCGAGTCGGTCCGGTGGGTGGACAACCAGAACGCGCGGTGGGGCTCGTGCACCCCGGAGACGCGCACCATTCGTATCTCCCGCAGGCTGATCAGCATGCCCTCATGGGTGGTGGACTACGTCCTCGTCCACGAGCTGGCGCACCTGTTCCACGCCCACCACGGCCGCGAGTTCTGGGACCTGGTGCGCCGGTACCCCAAGGCCGAGCGCGCCCGCGGCTACCTGGAGGGGTTCAGCGCCGCTTCCCGTCTGGAGGCCTGCGACCAGGCGGGTGACACCGATGCCCCCGGCGACGCCACCGAGATCGAGGCCCTCGAAGAGGCGTAGCGCGGCCGCACGGAGCCCCGGTTCGGGGAGGGTCGGCCGCGTGGCCGGTGTGTTCTTCCCTCTGGAGCGGTGGTTCGAATCGGGGGTTCAGAGGCTTCCGGAGGTGGTGGGGGTCCCCGCGCTCACGAGGGCGGGCATGAGGCGTCCCCCGCTGCCGGCCCCAGCGCCGCTTTGGTCGTTGTCGCGCGGCCTGTCGGGGCAGGCCGAGGCGCAGTGGTCTCCTCCGCAGAGGCCGCATGCGATTCTCGCCGGCGCCTCCGCTGGCGTGAATGATGCAGCTCGGTTTCGTTGATCTTAGCTTGCGAATGCGGACATCTGCGGTAATGTACTTTTCGTTACTTTTTCTTTATTGCCTGGCGTTCCTGTCGGGTCGGGCCTGCCCCGGATGCTGCTCGCGCACCCCGGTGTGCGGTTATGGATTTCAGGGGTGAAATTTCTTAATCCACTTTTTCCGGGCATGTTTCTCCTATGTGGATTATTGGACGCCATGGAGTCTGATGTCTACAGTTTAGGCCTCTCGATGTGCGAGATCGGAAAAGAGGTCCTATTCTTTCTCTCGAAAGAATCGGCGAACGTCGTCACCACGAGCGCGTCCTCCGCGGTCGTGTGCGCCACCGGCGTGCGGGTAGCGGCCGTGGTCCCCTGACCGCGCACCTACCGAACACCCCACCTCCTCACCTGTTCGTACGACGACCTCGGCCGCGGGGTCACCGACCCGCGTCCCCCCAAGGAACACCAGTGCCCAGCCGAGAACACGAGATCCCACTGCGGATCATCCAGAACCTGCCCGAGATGGTCCCGGTCCTGCTCAAGGAGTCGCTGGGGATCGACCCGCCCCCACACACAGAGACGGTGCTCACCTCATCCGTTCTGACCAACTGCGACCCCAAGGAGTGGAACAGCGACGGTGCCGTCCTGCTCCGAGACGGCACCGAACACGTCCTGGCAGTGGTGGTCGAACGCCAGCACCGGGCCGACGCCCGGAAGAAGTCGAGTTGGCCCGCTTACCTGGTCACCCTCTACGCGCGTCTGGGGTGTCCTGCGATCCTCCTCGTGCTCTGCCCCACCGACGGCATGGCGTGTACGTGCGCCGAGGAGATCCACATCGGACATCCGGGGTTCGTCCTCTCCCCCCTCGTGATCGGGCCGTCCGCCACGCCCGTGGTCACCGAGGCCGGAAAGGCGCGAGCACTGCCCGAACTGGCCGTCCTGTCGGCCAGGGCGCACGGCGACACCGATCCCAAGACCCTGGACGTGCTGATGGAGGCACTGGACTCCATCGACCCCGATCGCCGCGCGTTTTACTATGACTACGTCATGGCCGGTCTCGGTGAGGCCGCCCTGAAACACATGGAGGACCTGATGGCCGTGGACACCTGGGAGTGGCAGAGCGACTTCGCCCGCAAGTACGTCGGGATCGGCCGCAAGGAGGGCCGCAAGGAGGGCCGTGAGGAGGGCCGCGAAGAGGTCCGCGCGGAGGTCCACGACGCGCTGGTCGACGGTGTGATCGCCGTCCTGGAGGGGCGCCGCCTCCCTGTCTCCGACCGGGTGCGCGAGCGCATCGCGTCCTGTGCCGATCTGGCGACCCTGCAGAAGTGGCTGCCCAAGGCAGCCGGTGTGGATCGCCCGGAGGACCTCTTCGACTGATCCCGGGTGGCCCCGCCCCTCCGCCCGGTGCCGGAGGGGCGGGACGCGCGCCGCGGCGCCTACGTGTTCCGGAGGGCGGCCACGGCCGCGGCGGCGGTGCGCACCAGGGCACGGCACGGCTCGTCCGAGGGGTCGGGGACCCCCTCGATCGGGAACCAGCCCAGGTCGTCGGACTCCTCGGGGTCCCGCACCAGCACGGCGTCTGGCGGTGCCACGGCCGCGAACTGCACGTCCAGGTGGTGGCTGCCGCCCCCGCACGGCACCGCGTGCCGGTCCAGGCGCACCGGCGACGGCAGCAGGGTGAGGCCGTCGATCCCCGACTCCTCGGCCGCCTCGCGCAGCGCGGCCCCCGCCAGGGTCGTGTCCTCCGGCTCGCAGTGGCCGCCGGTCTGCAACCACATGTTGAGGGTGCCGTGCAGCACCAGGGCCACCCGGGAACCGTCCGCGGAGATGATCGCCGTCGAGGCGGTCAGGTGACCCGGCAGGCACTCCCGCCACATGGCGTCCCCGTGCGCGTCCAGGTGCTCCAGGTAGGAGACGCGCAGCTCCTCCTGCCGGGCGTCGGGGGCCGCCCACGCCCCCAGCACCGCCCGGGCGTCCGCGTGCAGCGACACCTACTCGCCCTTCTTCCCGTCGTCTCCCTCGTCCTCCCCGGCCTCCGGGGCGTCGTCGGTGAGCGCCGAGAGGTCGAGCCCCTCGTCGCGGCCGCGCACGAAGGCGTCCGGGTCGTCCAGGTCGTCACCGGTGGGCATCAGGTCCGGGTGCTGCCACACGGCGTCCCGCCCCTCGATCCCCCGCTCCCGCTCCAGCTTCTCCCACAGGACGGACGCCTCCCGCAGACGGCGCGGGCGCAGCTCCAGGCCCACCAGGGCGGCGAAGGTGTGCTCGGCGGGACCGCCGGTCGCCCGGCGCCGCCGGGTCGCCTCGGCCAGCGCACCCTCCTGCGGCAGGCGCTCGGCCACCGCGTCGGAGACCACCGTGGCCACCCAGCCCTCGATCAGCGCCAGGGTCGTCTCCAGGCGGCTCAGCGCGGCCTTCTGCTGAGGCGTGTCCTCGGGCTGGAACAGGCCCTCGGTACCCCCGCCGCCGGCCAGCGCCTCCTGGAGCGCCTCCGGGTCGGTGAGGTCGAGCCCTCCGAGCCGGTCCTCCAGGCCGCTGACGTCGAACGACATCCCGGAGGCGTACTCCTCCACCAACCGGGACACGTGTGAGCGCAGCCACGGCACGTGCGAGTACAGCCGGTGCACGGCGGCCTCGCGGGAGGCCAGGTACAGCCGAACCTCGTCGTCGGGGATGCCCAGACCCTCACCGAACGCCGCCACGCCCGGCGGCAGGAGCGCGGCGCGGCCCTCCCCGGCGAGCGGCAGGCCGATGTCGGTGGTGCCGATCACCTCGCGCGCCAGCTCACCGATGGCCTGGCCCGCCTGCTGGCCGACCATCATGCCGCCCATCTGCTGGACCATCCCCAGCAGGGGGCCGGCCACGTTCCGCATCTCCTCGGGCAGGTTCCGCCCCATGGACTGGACGGTCTTGGAGGTCAGCGGGTCGCACAGCTGCGCCCACGTGTCCATGGTCTTCTCGATCCACTCCGACCGGCTCCAGGCCTGGGCGGTCTGGAGGCCCGAGGGCAGGTCGGTGGCCTGGTCGAGCCACAGGTCGGCCAGGCGCAGCGCCTCCTCGACCTTGGCGTAGTCGTGCGGCGGGACACTGGCGTCGCCGTGCTGGGACACCGTGTGCCGCGCGATGTTCTTGACCGTGTCCCAGTTGATCCCCGACGCGGACGGGGAACCGCCGCCGGAACCCGGCGCGGGCTGCGACGACATCATGTCGGCGAACTGGCGCAGCATGTTCGCCATCTGTTGCGGGTCGCCGAACGGGAAGTCGCCCGGTCCTTGGGAGTCCCCTCCGCCCGGGCGGCCGCTGCCGGCACCCGAGCCGCCGGAGTGGCGTCCGGACTCGTCGTCGGGATCGTTCGGCATGCTGAAACCGAAAGGCAGGTCGCTCACTATCAGACCTCAGGCAGGATTAGGTTTGGTCTCCACTGGTCACGTTAGCTGGGAGTCGCCCGGAGTGAATACCGAAAGCAGCCAGGTTCGCCCAGAGCACACCCCGTCCGAAGGCGCGGGCACGGTGGTCGGGGTCACCGGCGCCGCCTCCGGGCCGGGACGGCTCCTGGTACAACGCCTGACCGTGCCGAATGGTTCCACGGCCCCACGGGAGGTCGTGGCGATCGACGGCGAACTCGCCGACCTGCGCGGAGTCACCTGGCGTGTGGCCGACGTCTGCGACCCCGGGCTGGTCTCCCGCCTGGGCGGCATCGACGTCCTGGTGCACACGGCCGACGACCGCTCCCTGGAGACCAGGCCCGCCCGGCGCCGCGCCCACAACATCCGGGCGGCGCAGACGGTGCTGACCGCCGCGGCGGCCTCCGGGGTCCCCCGGGTGGTCCTCGTCACCAGCACCGTGGTCTACGGCGCCAGACCCGACCACCCGGTCCCGCTGCCCGAGGACGCCCCGCGCGTCTCCGACAACAGCGCCGGACTGACCGGGGACTTCGCCGAGATCGAGGCCCTGGTGGAGCGGGCCCGCCGCGCCCACCCGGGGCTGTCGGTGACGGTCGTGCGGCCGGCCGCGCTCGTGGGACCCGGCCAGGACGGCCTGGTCAGCCGCCACTTCTCGTCGCCGCGCCTGCTGACGGTGAAGGGGCACGAACAGCGGTGGCAGTTCTGCCACGTCGACGACCTGGTCGACGCCCTGGCCTTCTGCGCCCTGCACGGTGTGGAGGGGGCCCGGGGTGTGGTGACCGTCGCCAGCGAGGGCTCCCTCTCCCAGGACGAGGTGGAGGACCTCGCGGAGATGAAGCACTTCGAGGTCGCACCGAACCTGGTGTTCGGCGCGATCCGCCGCCTGCACCAGGCCAGGATCACCCCCGCCGCGGAGAGCGAGCTCAAGCACCTCGTCTACCCGTGTGTGGCGGACTGCCGCGCCCTGCGCGAGGCGGGCTGGAAGCCCCGCTACACCAACGAGGAGGCCCTCGCGGAGCTGCTGGAGCACCGCAGCGGCAGGCCGGCGCTGGTGGGCCGCACCCTGGGCGCCAAGGAGGTCACCATCACCGCCGCCGGGGCCGCGGGTGCCGCCGCCGCGGCGATCGGCACGGCGGCGGCCATCCGCCACCTGCGCAGACGCGGGCGGGAATAGGAGAGGCCGGGTGCCGGGGCGTGAACCGGCCGACCCGGTGTTGGTACGTTCGTGGCGTGGAAGAAATCACTCTCGCTGCGGTACGCGACACCCCGCTGTCGGTGGACGAGGTCCTCAACGCCGTGTCGGACCCGCGTGCGGGCGGTACCGCCGTGTTCGTCGGCACGGTCCGCGACCACGACCACGGGCGCGACGTCGCCCGCCTGGCCTACTCCGCGCACCCCTCGGTCGAGGAGCGCCTGCGCTCGGTGATGGAGAAGGTGCTCACCGACACCACGGCCCCCGGCAGGCCGGTCGTGCGGATGGCGGCCGTCCACCGGGTGGGCGACCTGGAGATCGGGGACGCCGCGGTCGTGGTGGCCGCCGCGGCCGCGCACCGGGAGGAGGCCTTCGCCGCCTGCCGCCGCCTCATCGACGACCTCAAGGCCCAGGTGCCCATCTGGAAGCACCAGTCCTTCGAGGACGGGGACGACGAGTGGGTGGGCACTCCGTGACCAGGGGTGAGGACCCCGAGGTGGACGCCGGGTGACCGGGTGAACCACCGGTGTCCGGGCGGTCGTAGGGTATGGGCATGGTTCGTCGCCTCCTGACCCTTGTCGTCTCGCTCGTCCTCCTTGTGGGACTGGGCGTGGGCGGTCTGTACCTCCCCATGCCCTACCTGGTCGCCTCGCCCGGCCTCACCCTGAACACGGTGGGCGACTACGACGGCGAACCGGTGATCCGGGTCGAGGGCGCCGACAGCTACGAGCACGACGGTGCGCTCTCCATGGTGACCGTCCAGTACGCGGGCGGTCCCCAGAACCGGCTCAACCTGCTCACCGTCCTCACCGCCTGGCTCTCGCCCAGCAACGCGATCATGCCGGAGGAGCTGCTGTTCCCCGCCGACCGCTCCCCGGAGGAGGTCAGCGAACGCCAGACGGTCCAGATGAACGACTCCCAGACCAACGCCACCGCCGCCGCGCTCAACCAGCTCGGCATCGGCTACCAGGCGGTGCCGCTGGTCGCCGGGACGGTCGAGGGCATGCCGGCGGAGGGCCTGGTCGAGGCGGGGGACGTGATCGTCGCCATCGACGGCGAGCCCGTCCCCACCGACACGGGCGGCGACGACCCCGAGGAGGCCGTGGGCAGCTCCGCCGTCGTCGAACGGGTGGGCGCGCGCGAGCCCGGCGACCCCGTGGAGCTGGTACTGGACCGCGACGGGGAGAGCGTCGAGGTGGAGGTCGAGACGACCGAGGCCGAGGACGGCACGGCGGCGGTCGGCATCCTCATCGCCGACGACATGGACTTCCCCGTGGACGTGGAGATCTCCGTCGGGGAGATCGGCGGCCCCAGCGCGGGCATGGTCTTCGCCCTCGGCATCATGGACCGCCTCAGCGAGGAGAGCCTCACCGGCGGCGCCTCCGTGGCAGGATCGGGCACCATCACCTCCGACGGCCGTGTCGGCGGCATCAGCGGTATCGCGCAGAAGATGGTCAGCGCCGAGCGCGACGGTGCCGAGTACTTCCTGGTGGCCGCCGAGAGCTGCGACCAGACCTTCGACTCCGCCGCCCTCGACGACCTGGAGGTGGTCCGGGTGGAGACCCTCACCGACGCCGTGGCGGCCCTGGAGACCATCCGCACCGGTGAGGGCGAGCTGCCACGCTGCGAGGCCTGACCGCTCCGGTCACCCGTCGGCCTCGTCGAGGTCGAGCGTCAGCGCCAGCGCCGAGGTGAGCGCCGGGATGAGGTCGGGGCCGCTGAGGACCTCGTCCTCGCTGTCGTGGCTGCGCATGCGCATCGCGCAGTGCCGCGCGCCGTCGCGCATCACCCCGGCGACCATCCGGATCTCCTCGGTCTGCTTGCCCTCGGCCACCGGGTCCTCGCCCGCGGCCAGGGTCTCGTCCGACCCCTTCACCACCAGGCGCTCCATGACCAGGGCACAGCCCGCCACGTCCTCCGGCCACAGGATGCTGCCCAGCGCGTCCTCCAGGGTGACGCCGTCGGGCAGGGCCTCCTGCTCGACCGGGGTCAGTTCGTCGGGGTCGGCCGGGGCGTCCAGCCCCAGCAGGTCGGCCAGGCCCGGCTCCGCCTTCAGCAGTTCGGCGGTGGGAACCAGGGCGTACAGGCCCAGCGGCCGGTCCCACCCCTGTTCTGCGGCGTGGCGTTCGAGGTCCATGACGGCTTCGCGAATATTCGACACACCTCCATGGTGACCGATACCGGACCCCGCGGCTCCCACTCCGGACAGTAAGGTCATGCAGAAGGTCCGCCGGATGCCGCACCGATACCGCACCGATACAGCCTCGTCACCCGGATGCGGAGGTTTTCGGGAACCCGGCGCGACCGGATGAAGTTCTCTGTAAGAAGGCGCCCACACGCGCACCGAAAACGCACCTACCAAGCCAGAACGAGGGGGAGGCGTGAGCTTCCGATCGCCCGGCGCACCACCTGCGCGTATGCCTCGCCGATCAAGGTTGCTCGCGCCTGTCGCGGCGACCGTGGTCGTCATCATCGCGGGCCTGGGGCTCGCCGCGAACTTCTGGACCGACTTCAAGTGGTTCAGCGCCGTCGGATACAGCTCGGTGTTCGTGACCGAACTGTGGACGCGGGCCCTGCTGTTCGCCGTGTCCGCGTTGGTAATGGGCGCCATCGTCGGCCTGAGCATCTTCTTCGCCTACCGGTTCCGCCCGCGCGTGCGCCCGCTGAGCCTGGAGCAGCAGGGCCTGGACCGGTACCGGCAGTCGATCGACCCGCACCGCGTCCTGTTCTTCTGGATCGCCGTCGGCGTCCTCGCCGTCCTGGCGGGCATCGCCTCCAGCGGTGACTGGCGCTCCTTCCTCCAGTTCATGAACGCCTCCGAGTTCGGGGTGACCGACCCCGAGTTCGGCAGGGACATCGGCTTCTACGCCTTCACCTACCCGTTCCTGCGGACGCTGCTCGGCTACGTGTACGCGGCCGTGGTCCTGGCCTTCATCGCCGCGGTCGTCGTGCAGTACCTGTACGGCGGCGTGCGCCTGCAGACCGACGGCGGCCAGCGCGCCACCCCGTCCGCCCGCGTGCACCTGTCGGTGCTGCTGGGCGTCTTCGTGCTGCTGCGCGCCGCGTCCTACTGGCTGGACCGCTACGGGCTGGTCTTCTCCGAGCGCGGGTACACCTTCGGCGCCTCCTACACCGACGTGAACGCGGTCAAGGTCGCCCTGACCATCCTCACCGTCATCTCGGTCATCTGCGCCCTGCTGTTCTTCGCCAACATCTACTTCAAGAACACCATGGTCCCCGTGGCCAGCCTCGGGCTCCTCCTGCTGTCCGCGCTGATCATCGGCGTGGCCTACCCCGAGATCGTCCAGCGCTTCCAGGTCGACCCCAACGAGCTGCGCCTGGAAGAGGAGTACATCGACCGCAACATCGCCTCCACCCGCGCCGCCTACGGCATCGCCGACACCGAGGTGCAGGACTACGAGGCCACCACGGAGCTGACGCCGCAGGAGCTGGCGGCCGAGGCCGACACCATCCCCAGCGTCCGCCTGGCCGACCCCTCCGTGGTGTCGCAGACCTTCCAGCAGATGCAGCAGGTCCGCGGCTTCTACCAGTTCCCGGACGTGCTGGAGGTGGACCGCTACCCCGACACCGAGGGCAACCTGATCGACACGATCGTCGCTGCCCGCGAGCTCAGCGGTCCCCCCGCCGACCAGGACAACTGGCTGAACCGGCACCTGATCTACACCCACGGCTACGGCATGGTGGCCGCCGCGGGCAACCTCATCGACGACGAGGGGCGACCGGTCTTCACCGAGTACAACATCCCGCCCCGCGGTGAGCTGAGCGAGGTCGTGGGCGAGTACGAGCCGCGGATCTACTACGGCCAGGAGGGTGCCGACTACGTCATCGTCCAGGCCGAGCGCGAGTACGACTACCCGCTCGACGCCGAGGAGGAGACCGAGGACGTCCCGACCCTGGAGGACGCCGTCGACCCGACGATGAGCCCCGCTCCGGAGGCGGACGAGGCCCGGGCCCCCGCCCAGGACTCCGAGGACGGCGGGGAGGAGACCGCGGAGCCGACCGCCGAGGCCGACGAGGGCGCGGCCGAGGACGGCGCCGAGGACGGCGCCTCCCAGGCCTACAACCGCTACGAGGGCGACGGCGGCGTCCAGTTGAGCAACTTCTTCGACCGGATCCTGTACGCGATCAAGTACCAGGAACCCAACATCCTGCTCAACAGCGCCATCGAGGACGACTCGCGGATCATCTACGAGCGGGACCCGCTGGAGCGGGTGGAGCGGGTCGCCCCGTTCCTGACCACCGACAGCAACCCCTACCCGGCGATCGTCGACGGCCGCGTGCAGTGGATCGTGGACGCCTACACCACGTCCAACGGCTACCCCTACGCCAAGCCGATCGACTTCACCCAGGCGGTGAGCGACACCTTCACCGACAGCTCGGTGCAGCAGGTGGGCGCCCTGCCCGGCAACGAGGTCAACTACATCCGCAACTCGGTCAAGGCGACCGTCGACGCCTACGACGGCACCGTGACCCTGTACGCGTGGGACGAGGAGGATCCGGTCCTCCGGACCTGGATGAACGCCTTCCCGGACGCGGTCTCCGGCAAGGACGAGATGAGCGAGGACCTCCTCCAGCACGTCCGCTACCCGGACGACCTGTTCAAGGTGCAGCGCGAGATCATGCGCGAGTACCACGTGACCGGTGCCGAGGCCTTCTACGGCGGCCAGGACTTCTGGACGGTTCCGACGGACCCGACCACCGGCAACGACGCGCCGATGCCCGCCTACCGGCAGACCATCAAGTACCCGGGGTCGGACGAGCCCAGCTTCTCGCTGACCACGACGTTCGTCCCGCGGGGCCGTGAGAACCTGGCGGCGTTCATGGCGGTCAACAGCGACCCCTCCTCGGACGGCTACGGGCAGTTGCAACTGCTCGAACTCCCGCGGAGCGGGGTCACCTTCGGCCCGGGGCAGATGCAGAACGCCTTCGACTCCGACGCCGCCGTGCGCGAGGTCCTGCTGCCGCTGGAGCAGTCCAACGCTGAGGTGACGCGGGGCAACCTGCTGACCCTGCCGTTCGCGGAGGGCCTGCTCTACGTGGAGCCGCTGTACGTCCAGGCCGGCGGTGGCGGCGCGGCCTCCTTCCCGCTGCTCCAGCAGGTGATGGTGGGCTTCGGTGAGGACGTGGCCATCGGCAACAACCTCCAGGACGCGCTGAACAACCTCTTCGGTGAGGGCGAGGCGCCCCTGCCCGAGGGCGAGGAGCCCGCGGAGGAGGAACCGGCCGAGGACGAGCCCGCCGAGGGCTCGGAAGACGGCGGGTCCTCCGACCAGGACCTGGTCGACGCCCTCAACGAGGCCGTCGAGGCCTGGGAGGAGGCCCAGGAGAACCAGGACACGGCCAACGAGGACCTGCGCGAGGCCCTGGAGGCCATCGAGGAGCAGTTGAACGAGTAGGCGTCCACCGCCCGGCACCGTCGGGCACGGACGTCCGGCGGGGCGGGGCCTGTGCGGCCCCGCCCCGCCCGCGTGCGGGGCCGCGTGGGACGGGTCTCCCAGAAACGATTTGGGTTCGCGCGCGTGAAGCGCTAGTGTGGAGAACACGACGACGCGGGGTGGAGCAGTTCGGTAGCTCGCTGGGCTCATAACCCAGAGGTCGCAGGTTCAAATCCTGTCCCCGCTACGGAGAACCGGACCCGGATTTTCCGGGTCCGGTGCTTTTTCGCCCTATCGGTGATTTCGGTGGGGCGGGCACGGGGCCGGTCCGATTCCGTGTCGGTGGTTCGGTGGCTCTCCTGGTACTGGTAGAGTCGTTGCAGAACAGTCCGGCGCTGGTATCGGCCGGTCGGTGGGATCCCACGGTCACCCTTCGGGGAAAACCGATTTGCCACCGGGGACCGAAGGTCCTAAAATAGGGATCACGACGCGGGGTGGAGCAGTTCGGTAGCTCGCTGGGCTCATAACCCAGAGGTCGCAGGTTCAAATCCTGTCCCCGCTACCAAGGAATTCGGGCCCGGGAGAAATCCCGGGCCCGAATTTTCGTGTGCTTTTTCCCTGCGGTCAGAGGGTTCGGCCCTCGACGAGTTCCACCACGCGGTCGGCCCGTTCGGCCACTTTGGGGTCGTGCGTCACCACCACCACGGCAGCCTCACCGATCCGTGCCTGCTCCAGCAGTTGGTCCATGATCATCGCGCTGCTGGCGGCGTCCAGGGCGCCCGTGGGCTCGTCGGCGAGGATGAGCGAGGGGGAACGGCTCAGCGCACGCGCCAGCGCCACACGCTGCTGCTCACCGCCGGAGAGCTGGTGCGGCCGCGAGTGCAGGCGGTGCCCCAGGCCCACCGCCTCCAGCAGTTCGCGCGCCCGGGCGCGCCGCCGCAGCAGCGGGACCCCGCCCAGCACCATCGGCACCCCCACGTTGGCCAGGGCCGTGCGCCGTTCCAACAGGTGGAACTGCTGGAACACGAACCCGATGCCCTCGCCGCGCAGCCGCGACCGGCGCCCCTCGCCCAGACGGGTGGTGTCCTCGCCGTCGAACCCGTAGGAGCCGCCGCTGGGCCGGTCGAGCAGACCCAGCAGGTTCAGCAGGGTGGACTTGCCCGAACCGGACTGGCCGACGATCGCCACCACCTCGCCGCGCGCCACCTGGAAGGTGCAGTCGCGCAGCACGTCGATCCTCGCCCCAGACACCGTGAAGTGCCGGGTCAGCCCCCGCACGTCCAGCAGCGGCGCCGCGGCGGTGCGCGGGGACCCCGGTGAGGGAGCACCGACCGACATCTAGCCCTCCTCCTCGAACACCGTGCCGGGCCCCAGGCCCCGGAACCCCTCGGCGGGGTCGTACGCCCCGGGGACGTCGAACCTGGGGTCGAGCGGCACCGGGTCCAGCACCGACTCGCCGACACGCAGTCCCTCGGTGACCTCGATCATCGAGCCGTCGGTGACACCGAGCGAGACCTCGCGCGGCTCGTGGCCGCCGTCCCCGGCCACCACCATCACCTCCCCCTCGCCCCCGCCGCCGCGCACCGCGGTCACGGGCACGGCGACCACGCCGCTCACCTCGGCGGCGGCCACGGACAGCTCGCCCCGCACGCCCTCGAAGACGTCGACACCGGCGGGGATGCGGCACACCAGTTCGGCGCCGGCCTCGCCGCCGCCGTCCCCGGCGGCCTCCTGGGCACCGGCCGGGACGGTGCCCAGGGACAGGAAGGTACAGGTGATGTCGGCCGGCCCCTGCTCGATCCGCAGGGTGATGTCCTCGGGGTCCTCGACGAAGCGGTACAGGTCGTTGGGCGGGACGTTCGCCACCGCCCGGAACTCCTCCTGGGCGACCTCGGCGACGGCGGTACCCGGTTCGACGGTGTCCCCGGTCCACAGGTCGCCCAGACCGGACACCACGCCCGCGTCGGGCGAGTGCAGGACGACCTCGCGCGTGCCCGGGGCGGCGCCGTCCCCTTCGGGGGCCGGACCGCCGGGCACCGCCAGGGTGAGGATCGGTGCCCCGTTGTCCACGGCGTCTCCGTCGGACACCCAGACCCGGGTGACCGTCCCGCCCTCGCGGGCGGTGACGTCCTCGCCGGGCGCGCGGCGGACGGTGGCGTCCAGTACCATCACCGAGCTGATGGCGGCCGTCCCCACCTCGTGGGGCGTCCCGCCCATGTCGGCGGCGGCCTGGTTCAGCGGGAACTCGGCCGGGGGCGTCCCGCCGAGCAGGCGCTGGAACAGGACGTAGCCGCCCCCGACCGCCACCGCCAGGAGCAGGAGTGCGGCCCCGGCGACGATCCCTCTCTTCTTGACCATTGGAGTCTCCTAATCACGCAGTCCCGCGACGACGGAGGCACGCAGTGCCCGCGCCGCGGGGATGATCCCGGCCAGAAGCCCGACGAGGGCCGCGCTGCCCAGCCCCACGAGAACCGCGCCGCCCGGCACGTAGAGGCCGACGCTGTCCGGGATCGGGAGGAAGCGCTCGACGAGCAGGGCGCCCAGTTCGGTCAGGGCCAGCGACCCGCCGACGGCGATGAGCCCCGCCACCACGGACACCACCACCGCTTCCATGACCACGGCCACGAACAGCGTCGTGCGGGAGGCGCCCAGAGCCCGGTAGGTGGCCAGTTCGCGGCGGCGTTCGCGCACCGTCACCAGACCGACGTTGAGGACGCCGAGCAGCCCGGTGCCGAGCGTGACGGCGGCGATCCCCATGAGCCCCCAGGACATGTACCTCAGGGGCTCCCGCATCGCCTCGGCGTGGTCGACGCGGAAGGCCGAGATCCCCTCGGCGGGGACGTCGGCCCCCCACCGCCAGGCCACCGACCCCAGCGCGGTACGGAACTCCTGCCCGAAGGGGTCCGCCGCGGCCGGGTGCTCGGAGTCGAAGAGGACGAGGTAGGTGGAGCGCGCCATCGGGTCACCGAAGCCCGCACCGGGCGGCAACCCGTCCACCGGCGGGCCCGCGGCGGCCTCCGCGCCGCCGAAGATCAGGTCCTCGCTGGCGGGGGAGCGCAGCAGGTAGGCGCTGTTGGCGGAGTAGTCCTGGCTGCTGTCGGAGAGGACCCCGACGATCCGCGCGTCCCTCCACCGCTCGGTGCCGATCTGCACCCGGGTGAGGTCGCCCAGCCGCTCGGCGAGCGACTCGTTGACCACCAGGACGGGGGCCAGCGACGCGGTGTCGGCGTCGGTGAACCAGCGTCCCCGCGCGAGGTCGAGTCGGCGGATCCCGCTCAGGTCCGGGTCCACGCCGTTCACACTCATGTCCGTCACCACGTTCTGGCCCGTGCGCAGGAGCGGATGCGAGGTCGGCGTCTGGTACAGCGAGACCTCCCGGCCGCCCACGCGCAGCAGGTCCGCCTCCAGCGCCGCGCGGTCGGTGACCTCACCGGAGACCTCGACCTGCAGGGTGGCGGGCAGCCCGCCCTGGACCTCGCTCGTGGTGACGGCGTAGCGCTGCCCGAAGTCGCTCGCGGTGACCACCATGACCAGCGCGCCCACCCCGACGACGATGCCGGTGCAGGACAGGATGGTCCGGGCGATGTTGGCACGCGAACCGGCGAAGGCCAGAACGACTCCGGCCGTGAGGGAACGGAGCATGCGGTCCCTTCCGGGTGGACGGGGAAGGCGCTGTCGCCGCGGCGCCCGGCCCCGGGGTACAAGGGGGCCTCCGATGGGTGATGCCGGAAACCGCGGCGGGGTTCACGCCCGGAAGGGTTTTTCTGCGACGGGGTGGGGGAGACGGGTCAGCGGACCGGGGTGGGACCCCCGTTGAGCCAGGTCAGGGCTGTGTCGTGGAGCAGGCCGTTGCTGCACACGAGCGGACCGCCGTCCTCGAACCCGCCTCCGCGCAGGTCGGTCGCCCGACCGCCGGCCTCCTCCAGGATGATCGGCAGCGGCGCGGCGTCCCAGAGCGACAGTTCGGGTTCGGCGGAGATGTCCACGACCCCCTCGGCGACCATCACGTGCGACCAGAAGTCGCCGTAGGCGCGGGTGCGCCACACCGAGCGGGTCAGGCCCAGGAAGGGGTTGAGCAGCCCCCGGTCCTCCCAGCCGGTCAGAGACGAGTAGCTGAACGAGGCGTCCTCCAGCTTCGCCACCTGCGACACCTGGCAGCGCGAGGCCTGCGACAGGCTGCGCCCCGTCCACGCGCCGCGGCCCAGGGAGGCCCACCAGCGGCGGTGCAGCGCCGGGGCGGAGACCACGCCGACCACGGGGCGCTCGTTCTCCATCAGGGCGATCAGGGTGGCCCACACGGGGACACCGCGGACGTAGTTCTTCGTCCCGTCGATGGGGTCGATGACCCACACCCGGTGGCTGTTGCCGGTCTTGCCGTACTCCTCCCCGACGACGGCGTCCCGGGGGCGGGCGCGGGAGAGTACGCCGCGCAGGGTCTCCTCGACCATGCGGTCGGCCTCGGTGACCGGAGTGAGGTCCGGTTTGGTGTCGACTTCGAGGTCGAGCGCGCGGAAGCGCTTGAGCGCGATGTCGTCGGCAGCGTCGGCGAGCACGTGGGCCAGCCGCAGATCATCGTCAAAGGACGCCATGGGCGGTAACGCTACATCCTGGGTGCCTGCTTGGCGAAGGGTGCGCGGGTGCGGTGGTGCGAACCCGGGGCCATGGAGACCGTGGAAGCCCGTAGCGGCACCGGACGCCGCCCGGTCCGTGAACGTTTGATGGACGTCGCCCGCGCGGAGGTCCTCGCCGGTGCGTGGGGGAGCGGCCGATGGCACAGGTCGCCATGGCGGCCGGGGTGTCCCGGCAGACCCTCTACAACGTGTTCGGGAGCAGGGAGGGGCTGCTCCAGGCCGTGGTGGTGCGCGAGGCCAACGCGATCGTGGACCGGATGGCGCGCGTGCTGGAGCACGAGGGCCTGGACCCGGCCCGTGCGGTGGGCCGGGCCGCCCTCCTGGTCCTGGAGGGCGACCGCGACAGCGCGCCGCTGCGCGCGATCGTCACCGGGGACCGGGAGCTGCTGCCGGTGCTCACCACCCGGTCCGCACCGGTGCTGGACGTGCTGGGGGAGCGCACCGCACGGATGCTGGCGGCGGGCCGCCCCGGGGTCGGCGCGGCGCTGGCCGAGGAGGTCGCCGACGTGGCGGTGCGGCTCACCGGTTCCTACACCCTGCGCCCCATCGCCCCGGAGGAGGCCGCGCGGAGGGTCGAGCGGGTCGTGCAGGGGATGCTCTCTGCCGGCGAGTAGCGGCGGGTAGTGGAGCGGGGTGCGGGGATATGCTCGCAGGCCGTGCGCTATGAGGAGGAACGGTTGCTCTCCCATGAGCTCCGCTTGTTGGTGGATGTATTGAGTGAGCTTCGGCTTCCAGTCCGCGGATGGTTCGTCCCCGGGAGCAGTCCACACCGGGTCAGGGAGTTGCTCGGCTCCGACGTTCCTGAGGAAGTGGTGGATTGGTTCGGTTGGTGCGGCGGTATCGAATTCCACCCCGGTCAGACCCAGGAAGATGCGGATGTGGTCCCGGGATACTCTCTCATCGGTCTACAGGATGCGGTTGAAACCTATAAAGCTATAGAGGGTCTATATGAAGGGGATCCCGTTCTCGGTGCATCCTGGGTTCCCATTCTTCAGGGCCGCGGGGCGGATTTCTATGCAGTGGTCTGGGGGGAGTCGGAGGGGTGTCGTGTGGCGTGTGTGGTTCAGTCCGAACCCGTGGAGATCGAGTTCCCGAGCTTGGAGGGTATGATCTCATTCTTTAATGAGTGCTATCGGCGCACGGTCTTCTTCGTTGATGAATCCGGCTGGGTGCATGAGGACTTCGATCGGTATGAGCAACTGTATGACGAGTTCTTCTCGTGAGTTCAAGTGCTGAGATCCTGATCGGGGAGTAGAGGGAGTCTTTGAGGACGGAGCCTGCGGGTGTGGTTTCCATGAAGAGCATGGGATTTTTTCAAGAGCCTCCCCATGCTGATAGACGCGGGGAGAGCCTGAGGGAGTGCGTTTGGCTCGGTGACGAGTCGATGAAGGAGCGGATCGCGCACTACCTCGACCGGGGGTCGGTCGTCGTCGCAGCAACCAGGATATTGCACGACATCCTTGACGAGGGGCGCTCTCCTATCTGCTCCTTGCACATCCTTACCGATGGTGTTTGGCTGTGGCCCTCGGGCCTGCCCTTCTATGTGCGAAGGTACAACGTCAGGGTTCCCCATGATTTCATCTCCCATGCCGAGTCTTCCGGGTGGGACCCGAAGGTTCTCGCGGAAGAAGAGCTGGATGAGATCGACAGGGAGATGATGTCGGGAATGTGAAATGAGTTCGATGCGGAGAGTCATCTGATCTCGGCAGAGGATCGGATATCCCGGGGATCGGATCGGTCCTGCGGGAGCCCCATTATCCATTCCTCTTCCTTGAGGGATTAAATGAAAATATATGTCGTTTCGAACCGGCGAGAAGTCCTGGACGTGTGGTCGAGACTGCTGTCGAAGATGCCATCGGTTGAGTTCATTGATGGCAGTACTGGATCGATCCATGCCGATGTGTTCGTGATGTCCGGTGTCTGGGCATTTGATCGCTACGGTGGCTCTCCGAAAAGAGAGGAGGCGCAGATTCTTCCGAACGCGCGGGATGACGGTTTGCCGGACTGGATCATTGTCCCACCGTTTCTTCCGGTTGTAGAAGTTAATGGAGAGGTGCAGGCCGGGGAAGAATTCAAAGGGGTCAGTCCTGCCTATCATGCCGTCATCAATTCTCTGCGGGCAGTGCGCAGAGAGTTTGGGGTCTCGGTTGGGGTTGAGTTGCATTTGCCGCTTCTCGGCATGGATGATCCGAGTGATGAGTCGACGCCTGCATCGGTCACCCGGGCGATCGATGATTTTCTGAATGATTGAGTTTGTGATTCCTGTTCCGCTTTGGTGAGTCGAAGACCGGCTCAGCGCAATGAGCACGTAGGCGAGCACAGAATGACGGTCTCCATGGCGGTGACGATCCTGAGGGCCCCGGACCCTGGTCGAGATCACGGTGGANCCGACCACCGAGCGGCAGGCCCCGCCCGAGGGGCGAGGCCGACACCCGGCACGCCCGGGTGCACAACCTGACGGCCTCGGGTGTCCACGATGGTCAGTACCTGACGGACATCAAACCCGGAACAAAGACGCTCGGACAGATCTCAGTAGATTCCTTGCGGGTCCCATAGGCTGGACGTGAGTTCACTCATTACATCGAAATCGACGTCAGAGGGATATGCATAGTGGAAGAGAGGGCAGGGGTGTTCGAGATCCCCAACGGCGGAACACTCGATCCAACCGGCCGTATTCTTTGCTCCGGAAGGAACTAGAGGTGAGGTACGTCAAGGTCGCATGGGCTCATGACTTTGCTGATGAGCCTGTCTTGTACCTCAGCGAGCTCGGCGATGACGGATACGAAACACGGAAGGTTCAGTTCTATCGGGACGGTAGGTCCGAACGGGCGGACGGGAGTTGCGAAACTGCAACTTTCGGCCTCGCTGAGATACCTTTCCCGCCTCTGGAGGAGATTTCCGCTCAGCCGGAGTTCACTGCCCAAGTGATTGCGGCGGAAGAGTTCGAGCGCGTATGGAAGGAGGCGGGCGCAGACTTGTGAAGCGGTGTCGGCCGGGCCAAGGGTTCGAGGTTCGCCGCAGGGCGAACCTCGATGGCACGGCGTACCCCGCATGGCGCACTGCACCCCGCCCCCTCACACCGCTTCCACGTCCACCTTGCGGCCGTCGGGGTCGGTGAGCACGCGGCGGCCCGGCTCACGGGCTCCTACACCCTGCAACCCCTTGACCAAGGCGAGGCCGCGAGGCGGGTCGAGCGCTTGGACCAGTGGAGGATCGCTGACGGAGAGTAGTGGCATGGGGCGGATCTCGGTTTGGGGTCACGCCGATTCTGCTGCGTAAGATGAGGAGAATGTAGCTCTCTGTGACAATAATAACGTTCCCATATGCACATTTTTCTTGGTGCGCCTCCCTTGTGTCCTCAGTGTTCAATGCGGCTTTGAAGTGCTCTTATGGCTCTAAGTAATGGATCATGTGCGTTTTTATTATGTCACTCTGATGCTTTTACTTAATATTGTCCGTTATGTTCTCGTTTTTTTCTTTCCATAGCTTCCTGTCTCTGTTGGGACCCTGACCCAGTTCACTAGGAAGCCTCGATGACATCCCCTGCCTTGCGTCCAGTCCGCACGGGTGTGCTCACGGCCGCCACGGCTTTCGCCCTCGCCTGTCTGGGTGCTCCCTCCGCACATGCGGACACGTGCCAGGCCGGTACCGAGTCGGACTTCAACGGTGACGGGGCCGCCGACCTCGCGATCGGTGATCCCGACGCCGATGTCGGCGGGGCCGAGCGCGCCGGCCGCATCACCGTGGCCTACGGAGGCGGAGGCAGCGCCCACATCCTCGAACGCGGAACGGGGAGTGTGCCCGGCAGCCCGGGGCAGGGTGACCGCTTCGGTGAGGTCATGGACACCTTCGACCACGACGGTGACGGCTGCAGTGACCTGATCGTGGGCCTGCCCTACGAGGACGTCAACGGGCTGGAGGAGGCTGGCGCGGTCCTGATCGTCTACGGATCCCCCACAGGACTCGGCGAAGAAGCCGCCGCCCAGGTCTGGGACCAGGACACCGCAGGGTTCGGAGGCAGTCCTGAAGCCGGTGACTGGTTCGGGCACGCCGTGGCAGCGGGCAACATGCCCGACGGTGAGCCCTACGCGGTGGTCGGCATCCCAGGCGAGTCCATCGGCGATGTGAAAGACGCCGGTTATATCCAGTACGTCCGCGGTGACTACATCGCCAACTTCCACCAGGACACAGACGGTGTTCCCGGTGCGCCTGAGACCAATGACCGCTATGGCTTCGATGTGGCCGTGACGGACACACTCATGGTGATCGGCTCCCCCGGAGAGGCTCCTGGACCAGAGACGTTCGCCGGTCACGTGCACTTGTTCAACCACGAGCAGGCGGATGTCATGCCTGATTTCGTCGGCAGCCTCAACCAGAACTTGGACTCCTCCGTCTCTGGCGGCGTCACTGACGTGGCCGAAGTAGGAGACCGTACCGGAACATCGGTGCACGCCATCGACTACCTCACGACAAGCGGCTCCACCGAGACCATGATCGCCATCGGCTCCCCTGGCGAGGACCTGGGCACAGGAGAGACCGACACCGGTGCTGTACACGTCTTCAGTTCCCAAGCGGACGGCACCCTGAGCGAACTCTTCTTCGCCGACCGCGACACCGGCGGCATGGACCTGGCGCAGAGATCGGACTTTCTTGGACAGCAGGTCCTCCTCGTGGACACCACCCCGGGGCAGAACGCCACCACCACCTCGATCAAGCTCGTCGTCGGTACCCCCGGCCACACCGTGGGCCAGGACCGGGCCGCGGGAATGGTCCAGGTCTTCCACCCCCTGACCGGAACGGTGACCGACCGCGTCGACCTCGACCGCTCCGGCCACGCCGCACTGGGCGCCCCCGTCGCCGGAGGCCACTTCGGGATGTCCTTCCACGCCACCGCCGACGACCTGTACCTGGCCACCCCCTTCGACCCGGACGACCCGGGAGCCGTACACGCCGTCTCCTGGACCGACCTGGAGTCGGGCACACCCACCTGGAACTCATGGATCCCGGGACAGAACGGGATACCCGCGGGCGGAACCGCGTTCGGAGCCGCACTGGGCTGACCCCGACCCGCCCCTCGACCCGACCCGTACCTCCCCTGTCCGGAAGGATCCCCCGTGCCCAGCCCCGGCGCCCCTGCACCGCAGCCCAGACGCAGAGCGTTCACCCGCCGGCCTCTCGCGGCCCTGACCACCCTCGCCGTGGTCACCGCGATGAGCACCGTGCTGTCGGCCACCGCACCCCTGCCCGGCACCGGCACCGCCTACGCTGACGAGCCCACCGCCGCCACCGAGGCCCAGGCCAGCGCACAGGCCGCCGAACTCGGCGAACGGGTCGAGGTCACCGGACTGCGCCGGGAGCGCCGCACGGTCTACGCCGAACCCGACGGGAGCTTTACAGCACTGGAGCACATCAACCCCGTCCGCGTCATGCGCGACGGCCAGTGGACCGAACCCGACGCCACCCTGGTCCGCAACGACGACGGCACCATCACCCCCGCCGCCGCCACCGTCGGCCTGAGCCTTTCCCCGGGCGGTGACGGGCCGCTGGCCGTCCTCAGCCGGGCCGGCAAGGAGATGGCCCTGCAGTGGCCCACCACCCTGCCCGAACCCGAACTGGCCGGTGACGAGGCCCGCTACCCTGCCGTGGCCCCCGACGTCGACCTCATCGTCCGCGCCGACGTCGACGGCTTCTCACAGGTCCTGGTGGTCCACACCCCCGAGGCCGCCGCCAGCGAGGAGCTGGCCGAACTGCGCCTGGGCACACAGGTGGACGGCGTCGAACTCGCCGAGAACGGGACCGGCCTGGAAGCGGTCGACACCGGTGCGGGCGGCGCCGTGTTCGAAGCCGCCCAACCCCTCATGTGGGACTCCGGCACCACCGGCACCGAGAGCGCCGAGCCGGAGGAGCGGGAGAGGGGAACCGCGGACGAACCCCGCGCCCTGACTCCCGAAGCGGACCCCGGAACGGCCGCCGCCGAGGGTGACGACCCAGAACAGGGGCCGCTGGAGTCCTCCAGCGTCTCCCCCGTGGACGTCGAACTCGACGGCACTGACCTCGTCCTGCGCCCCGACCAGGAGATGGTCACCGACCCCGAGACCACCTACCCGCTCTACATCGACCCGGTGTGGAAGACCTCCACCCTCTCCGCCTGGGCCATGGTCTCCTCCGGATACTCCTCCACCTCCTACTGGAAGTTCTCCGGCGAAGACCACGAGGGCACTGGACAGTGCCCGCAACTGTACGGCGACCCCTACTACTGCAACGGCGTCGGCACCAAACGCCTCCTCTACCGGATCCCCACCAGCGCCTACGCCGACAAGCAGATCCTCTCCGCCGAACTCGCCGTCACCCTCTACCACACCTACAACTCCACCGCCTACCCCGTGCGCGCCTACCGCACCGGCGGCTTCAACAGCTCCACCACCTGGAGCAACCAGCCCTCCTGGGCCTCCCACGAGGACACCAAGAGCCCCTCCGACCCCGTGGGCTCGTGCACCCCCACCAACCAGAACGTCCGCTTCGACGTCTCCGACGCCGTCTCCAGCGCCGCGTCCGGCGGCTGGTCCACCACGTCCTTCGGCCTGCGCGCCGGTGACGAGTCCACCTACCTCCAGTGGAAGCGCTTCTGCGACAACGCCCACCTGGAAGTGCAGTACAACACCGTCCCCGACACCCCCGACCAGGGCACCCTGAGCCTGTCCCCGGGCGGTGCCTGCGTCTACGGATCCGACCGCCCCTACGTCGACGAGGCCCCGCGGCTGTCGGCCTACCTGGACGACGACCACTCCAGCTCGGCCGTCGAACAGCTCAAGGCCCAGTTCCGCGTGTTCTGGACCGACGGCCAGGGCCAGGAACAGGAACTCACCCACACCACCTCGGAGAAGGCCGCCGGATCCTACTTCTCCTACCAGGTGCCCGACACCATCCCCGAGAACACCACCATCGGCTGGATCGTGCGCGCCTCCGACGGCGACGCCTGGAGCCCCTGGAGCTGGACGGGCGCACAGACCCGCTGCGAGTTCGTCTACGACTCCACCGCCCCCGACGCACCGGAGATCTCCTCCGCGGACTTCCCCGCCGACGACGCCTGGCACGACGGTGTGGGCGTCTACGGAGAGTTCACCCTCTCCTCGTCCTCCACCGACGTGGTCGAGTACCGCTACGGCGTCAACGAGGACCCCTCCGCCGCCCACACCCTCACCCCCGACGGTGACGGCGACGCCACCCTGGCCTGGAGCCCCACCAGAGAAGGACCGCACAGCCTCTACGTCGAGGCCGTCGACCAGGCCGGCAAGGTCAGCACCCGCGCCAGCCACCTCTTCCTCGTCGACGCCGGACGCCCCGCCGTCGGCCAGTGGGGCATGGCCGACGACACCGGCTCCGCTGGGGCCGCCGACGCCTCCTCCGGAGGCCACACCGCGACCGCCGGCGGTGGGACCGTCTTCGGAGCCCAGGGCCCCGGCGGCACAGCCAGCCGCGCCGTCGCCCTGGACGGCACCGACGGCGCCTACCTCGCCCCCGGCGCGCACCTGGTGGACACCACCGGCCTGTTCTCGGCCGCCGCCTGGGTCCGCCTGGACGACCTCACCCGGGACCAGGTGGTCCTGTCCCAGGACGGTACCGGCGAACCCGGGTTCACACTCGGCTACGATGCCTCCGATCAGGCATGGCGCCTGTCCTTCCCCGAATCCGACATGTACGCCCTCGGCGGGTGGTCGGTCTCCGCCCAGGCCGCGGTCACCGAGGGGGAGTGGGCCCACCTGGCCCTCTCCCACGACGGCCGCGCCAACCTGACCCGCTTCTACGTCAACGGCTCCCCGGAGGGGACCGTCGAACGCACCACCGTCTGGTACGCGCCGGGCGAGGTGCAGATCGGCCGCGCCGCCACACGCAGCGGCTACGACCGCCACCTGCACGGCGCGCTCGCCGACGTGCGCGTCTTCGACCGGCTCGTCACGGCCGGGGAGGTCGAGCGCCTGCGCAGCCTGCCGGTGGAGCGCACCGGCTACTGGCGCTTCAACGAGGCCAGCGGCGGCACCAGCCCCGAACACACAGGGGGCACGGACATGCACCTGGACGGCGACGCCGCCATCTACGAGTCCGACCCCTGGTTCGGTGACAGTGCCCTCCTGGGCCAGGGCCACCTCCAACTCGACGGTGACGGCGACTCGGCCGACGCCCAAGACGAGACCGTGATGCAGGGCAGCTTCACCGTCAGCGTCCGGGCACGCCTGGCCGCGGCCGAACCGGCGGAGACGATGTCAGTCCTCTCCCAGAGCCTGTTCGGGACTCTGTTCGACATCCGCTACAGCAACGACAGCGGACGCTGGGAGGCCTTCCTCGCCCACGAGGACACCGACACGGCCGAGACCACCGTGCTCACCGCGGACAACACCGCCCCCAGTTCGGAGAACCGCGGCGACCACCTGGCGCTGGTCTTCGACGCCTTCGCCCAGGAAGCCCGTTTCTACGTCAACGGCACCCACGCCCAGACCGCCTCCTTCTCCCCCGGATGGCAGACCGGGTTCGACCAGAACCAGATGGCAGCCCTGGTGCTTCCCACGCCTCGGCTGAACGCGGGCCGATCCAGGGCCGACAACGACTGGCAGCAGTACTTCTCCGGCGCGGTCGACGACGTCCGCGTCTACGCGGGGGTCGCTGACGAGACCCTCCTCTCCGCGCTCAACCGGACCACCGAGAACCCGGAGCTGTGACCGGTATGACCACCCCCACCCCCGACACCCAGGAACCGAACGACGGACCTCCCCGCCAGGGGCGGGCCCGCCGCGTGCGCACCGCCCTCCTCTCCGCGGGTGCCGCGGTTATGGCCGTGGTCCTCATCGTCACGCTCGTCCAGGTGGTCCAGGGCCTGCCCGACTGGATGGGCGGCGAGGCCCCTGACACCCAGGAGTTGGCCGACCCGGTCACCGGAACCACCGGCGAGGTCGACCCCCGGCGGATGGGCGAGGAGCTGGCCGAGGCCGCCGAACACGACGTCCAGGCGTCCTGGCCCACCAACGGCGACGCCGTCGTCCCGGTCCGCGACAGCGCCGACCCCGATGACATGGACCTGGTCGGCGACCTTCCGGTCCAGGCCGTCTCCGCGCAGGCCGAGGGCACGGTCGAGGTGGAGGTCCTCGACACCTCCGCCGCACAGGACGCGGGATTCGACGGCCTCCTCCTAACGGTGACCGGCGCCGAAGACGTGGAACTGCACGTCGACCACTCGGCGTTCTCCGACGCCTACGGCGGCTCCTACGGGGACCGGCTGGCCCTGTGGCCCATGCCGTCCTGCTTCCTGACCACCCCCGGGGAACCCGGATGCGGCACGCCCCTGGAGGGCGAGCCGGTGGACACCGGCAGCGCCCGGACCGTCGCCGCGCTGTTCTCCCCCGACCAGGGGGAGAGCCCCGCCGCCGACGAGGCCCGCGCCCCAGCCCGGAACCCGGCCGCCTCCGCGGCGTCCCTGCCCGCCGAACCCGGGATCGCGGCCACCGCCGTGTTCGCTCTGGCCGCCTCCAGCTCCTCCGGTGGCGGAGACTACGGTGCGACCGCCCTGCAACCGTCCTCGTCCTGGACCGTGTCCACCTCCTCGGGCGCCTTCACCTGGGCCTACCCCCTGGAGACGGTGCCCGTCCCCTCCAGCCTCCAGCCGAAGCTGTCGCTGGACTACTCCTCCCAGTCCGTGGACGGGCGCACCAGCACCACCAACAACCAGGGCTCCTGGATCGGTGAGGGCTTCTCCTACGAACCCGGCTACATCGAGCGCTCCTACGGTTCCTGCTCCGACGACGGACACGAGACCAAGAGCGACCAGTGCTGGGCCACCGACAACGCCACCCTGATGCTCAACGGCACCTCGGGCAGTCTGATCAAGGACGACGACACCGGCGAGTGGCGCCTGGAGGCCGACGACAACTCCAGGATCGAACGCCTCACCGGGGCCGAGAACGGCGACGACGACGGCGAGTACTGGAAGGTCACCACCACCGACGGCACCCAGTACTACTTTGGCCGCAACCGGCTGCCCGGCTGGAGCAGCGGAGACGAGACCACCGACTCGGCCTGGACCGTGCCCGTCTTCGGTGACGACGACGGCGAGCCCTGCCACGAGTCGACCCTCGACGACTCCTGGTGCCAGCAGGGCTGGCGCTGGAACCTCGACTACGTCGAAGACCCGCACGGCAATGTGATGACCTACTTCTACGAGAAGGAGACCAACCACTACGCCCTCAACGCCGAGGTCGACGAGGACGGCATCGCCTACACACGCGGCGGCTACCTCACCCGCATCGACTACGGACAGCGCGCGGGCGAGGTCTACGACGGCGACGCCCCCGCGCGCGTGGTCTTCGACACCACCGAGCGCTGCCTGCCCGACGACGAGTTCGACTGCGCCGCCGACAGCCTGGACGAGGACACCGCCCAGCACTGGCCGGACGTGCCCTACGACATGGCGTGCGAGGCCGACACCGAGTGCGGCTGGACCCAGACCTCCCCCTCGTTCTGGACCCGCAAGCGCCTGGAACAGATCCGCACCCAGTACGACACCGGGGACGGGTACCAGAGCGTCGACGCCTGGGAACTGACCCACCTGTTCACCGACAACGGCGACGGTTCGCGCACCCTGTGGCTGTCGGAGATCACCCGTACCGGCCACGACGGCGAGGAGCAGGAGTCCCTGCCCTCGGTCCAGCTCGACGGCATCCAACTGCCCAACCGCGTCGACGACCCCGGCGACAACATCCAGCCGTTCAACCGCTTCCGCCTGTCCACGGTCTACACCGAGTTCGGCGGACAGGTCGATGTCAACTACCTTGGCGGCACCTGCGCCCACGACGACCTGCCCACCGAGGGCGAGCAGACCGGACGCTGCTACCCCGTCAAGTGGAACCCGCCCGGCGCGGAAGACCCCGTCACCGACTGGTTCCACAAGTACGTGGTCGAGGAGGTCATCCAGACCGACCGGACCGGCGGTGCACCCGACCAGGTCACCCGGCACGAGTACGTCGGTGACGCCGGATGGCGCCACACCGAGCCCAACGGCATCACCGACGAGGAGTACCACACCTGGGACCAGTGGCGCGGCTACGAGACCGTGCGGGGGTACAACGGTGACGGCCAGACCATGTCCACCCGGGTCGACCACACCTACATGCGCGGTCTGGACGGCGGCGAGGACCCCGACGGCGGCACCGTCTCGGCGATGGTGACCGACTCCACCGGCGAGGACTACACCGACCACGACGAACTCGCCGGCCACGAACTGGAGACGATCACCTACGACGGCGAGGAGATCGTCAGCAAGAAGATCTCCGAGCCCTGGCGGCACGTCACCGCCACCCGCACCGAGGACTGGAACACCGACCACGCGGTCTACACCAACACCGACTCGGAGCGCTCCTACACCGCCCTGCCCGACGGCTCCTGGCAGGAGACCGCCCGCGACACCGTCTTCGACACCGGCACCGGCCTCGCCGAAGAGGTCGACGACCTCGGGGACGTCTCCACCGCCGACGACGACGTGTGCAGCCGCACCACCTACGCACAGAACACCGGTGCGCACATCCTCACCCTCGTCGCGCGGGTGGAGAGCGTCTCGGTGTCCTGCTCCGAGGAGGCCACCGCCGACGACCTGCTCTCGGACGTGCGCCGCCACTACGACGGCGGGGCCTACGGCGACGACCCCACCGAGGGCGACATCACCGTCATGGAGGAGTTCGACGGCCGCGACGGCGACGGCGACCCCGTCTACAGCACCGTCAAGGGCTTTGCCTACGACGACTACGGCATGGTCACCGAGATCACCGACGCCGAGGGCATGGTCGCCCAGACCACCGACCACGTCTACAGCAACGGCCTGCTCACCGAGATCACCGCGACCAACACGCTCGGCCACACCCAGGTCACGCACATCGAGCCGGCGCGCGGGGCGGTCTACGCCGAGGTCGACGCCAACGGCCGGCGCACCGACATCGGCCGCGACCCCCTGGGCAGGACCACCGACGTCTGGATGCCGGACCGGCCCAAGGGCCAGGGCATGACCCCCAACGTCAAGTACGGGTACACCATCACCGACGGTGCGCCCGCGGCGGTCTCCACCCAGAGCATCCGCAACGACGGCACCTACGAGACCTCCTACCAGATCTACGACGGGTTCCTGCGCACACGGCAGGTCCAGGTACCCGGTCCCGACGGCGGACGCCTGGTCGCCGACACCTTCTACAACGGCATCGGCAAGGTCGCCAAGACCAACGACGCCTACTACGCCGTCGGCGCCCCCGAGGCCGACCTGCTCGTCGTCGGCAACGGCGACGTCCAGGGCCAGACCGTCTACACCTACGACGGCACGGGGCGGGCCACCGACATCATTCAGCGGGTGGCCGGTGACGAGCTGTGGCGCTCCACCGCCGCCCACGAGGGCGACCGCGTCCACGTCACCCCGCCCGAGGGCGGGGTGCCCACCACGGTCATCAGCAATGCCCGCGGCCAGAAGGTGGAGCAGCGCCAGTACACCGGCGACCTCCCCGAGGGCGACTACGTCTCCACCGCCTACACCTACACGCCCGGCGGCCAACTGGCGACGGCCACCACCCCGGCCGGTGAGGTGTGGAGCTACGAGTACGACCACAAGGGGCGCCGGGTCTCCACCGACGACCCCAACAGCGGCACCACCACCAGCGTCTACGACGACCTGGACCAGCTCGTCTCGACCACCGACGCCAACGGCACCACGGTCTCCTACGTCTACGACGACCTGGGCCGCGTGGTGGAGACCTGGGAGGGCGCACCCGACACCGGGACGCCCCTCACCTCCTACCAGTACGACACCCGCCTCAAGGGCGAGCTGTTCATCCAGACCCGGCACACCGACCAGGGCGACTTCCGCGTCGGGATCATCGGCCAGGACGAGCTGTACCGGCCCACCAACATCCTCTACGGGATCCCCTCCTCGCAGGGTGCGCTGTCGGGCAACTACGAGTTCTCCGTCAGCTACAACCCCGACGGCACCGTTCAGGGCATGGGCCTGCCCGCGGCGGGCGGGCTCTCCGCGGAGTCCACCGTCATCGACTACGACGACCTGGGGCGGCCGGTCAGCCTGACCGGTGACTCCACCTACGTCACCGACACGGACTACACCCAGACGGGTCTGCCCCTGCAGATCGAGCTGGACACCGGAGCGGGTCCGGCGGCGTGGATCACCAACGAGTACGAGCAGGGCACCCAGCGCCTGCTCGGCACCCGGGTCGACCGCCAGGGCGGCACCGCGCCCCTGCTGGACGCCGGATACCACTACGACGACTCCGGCAGCGTGGTGTCCATCACCGACTCGCCCGGGGACGGCACCGACCAGACCCAGTGCTTCACCTACGACGGGCTGCTCCAGCTCACCCAGGCGTGGACGCTGTCGGGCAGTGACCCGGCCGACTGCGAGAGTGCGCCCACCAGCCAGGACGTGGGCGGACCGGAGCCCTACTGGCACTCCTACACCTACGACGCGGCCGGCAACCGCCTCACCGAGACCCACCACGACACCACCGGTACCGGCAGCGACGTGGTGCGCGACTACACCTACCCCGCCGAGGGGGAGGACCAGCCCAACACCGTCCAGAGCGTGGTGCAGAGCACCGCCCAGGGCGACACGCTCTCGACCTTCGCCTACGACGCGGCCGGCAACACCACCGAGCGCGATCTGGNCGGCGAGCTCCAGGAGCTGACCTGGAACGCCGAGGGCAAGCTGGACTCGGTCTCCACCGCGGGCGGGGACACCTCGTTCGTCTACAGCGCCGACGGCAAGCGGCTCGTCCACTCCACCCCGCAGGCCGACACCCTGTACCTGCCGGGCACGGAGCTGCGGGCGGACGCCGTCACCGGCGAGGTG
>NZ_AZXF01000024.1 GCF_000515115.1 Nocardiopsis sp. CNT312 | reverse complement strand
CGTTAAGTCCCTTTGCGCTGATGGTACTGCCCTGTGGTGGGGTGGGAGAGTAGGTCGCTGCCACGGTTTTTTGTTGGGGTCGGGGTTGTTCCTTTGGGGGTGGCTCCGGCCCTGTTTTTTTGTGTGCGGGCTTGTGCAATCGTGAATATGTGGCGAAGCCCCTGCCGCTGGTCGACAGCGTGCGGGCGCTATCCGCCGACCGTCGGACGGCGGCAGGCACCGCCCCTTCGGGGCCTCCACGGCATAGCCGGAGCACCACAGGGCTCACAGGCTCCCGACGGGTTCGGCAGGAGCCCGTGACAGGAGTCCCCCGTCGCTGGGGCGGAGTACACCGCGGAGGGGACCACGGGGTGGACGGGGGAGGGCGGGGGTACCGCGGAACGGTTCGCCCCGGGCCCAGGGGAGGGGCTACTTCTCCTCGTCGGCCTCCGGAACCTCGATGAGCTGCCTCAGCAGCGCCACGAAGTCTTCGTCGCTCATCGCTGACCAGTCCACATGCTCGTTCATGTTCAGGAAAGTCCCCAAACTGGGGATCTATAAGCCTGTACCGCGAGATTGCTTGGCGAAGAGTCCGTGAACGGGGTGTGAGCGCAGTTCAGCACCGTGGCCGCCTTCGGCCACGAGAGTGTGGTCCCTAGACCCGCTGGTGGAGTGCGCTCCGGCACTCGGGGCACCGGCAGCGCTTGTTGTAGCCCGTCACGGTGCCGTGGGGCAGGGAGGGGTCACGCTGTTCGGTGAGCGTGGCGTCGAGCTGCTCGCCGAAGGGCTTGAGGATGCGTGCGGTGGAAAAGACCTGCTTGGCGCTGGTCTCCAGCTCGGACGCCGCGTCGTCGATGTGCTTCCCCATGCGGAGTTTCGCGATGAGACGGGACCGGGTGCTCGGAGGCATCTGGGCCTCCGCGTTCGCGATCAACTGCTCAGCGTCGTCGATGGGGTAGCTCAATGGATGTCCTCTACGTGTGCGGGATCGCATGCCCATCGTACGTGCTTCCCGCTCTCTCCCCGTCGAGTGAGATCTCTGCGGCCGCGGTTTCCCGAATCGGCTCAGGGCGGGGCTCCTGTGAAGGATGGGCAGTCTGTCGTCCCTGTTGATCCTCATCCGAGGCGAATCCGGGGCTGTTTTGTAGAAACGCATTGCTAGACGCTAGGTGCCGTGTTTCGCTGAGGGCGCACCTTCGTCTGCGCGATTGGAATCGTGCTTATGAGCAGCCCCACGGTTCGTCGTCGTCGACTCTCCACCGAGCTCCGCCGCCACCGTGTCGAGGCGGGTATGACCCTCGGCGACGTGGCCGCGGAGCTGGAGTGGTCACCGGCCAAGCTCGGCCACATCGAGACCGGCATCCGCAAGTGGCCGTCGGTCACGGAGATTTCGGCTCTACTGTGCCTGTACGGCGTCACGGGCGGCCGGAGGGAGGCGATCCTCACCCTCGTGCGGGAGTCGCGTCTGCGGCCGTGGTGGACGCAGTACGAGGACGTTCTGCCGTCCGCCTACGTCGGCAACGAGGCAGGAGCCGCAGCCGTCCAAGTGTACGCGGGGATCCTGGTGCCGGACTTGCTCCAAGTGCCCGAGTACACGGCTCTCGTCGCTGGTGCGCTGGGGTACGGCGACAGGGAGGGCGAGCGGATGGTGGCGGCCTACCTCAAGCGCCAGGAGCTCCTGGAGCCCGGGGGGTCACTCCGGTATCACGCGGTCCTGGAGGAGGAGGCGCTCCAGCGCACCGCCTCGGACCGGGGGCTGCTCCGGGCGCAGACGGCCCGGCTGCTGGAGGCGGTCGCCCTCGAACGGGTGACCCTCCAACTGATACCGACCTCGGCCGGCCCGCACCCCGGTGCCGCGGGCCCCTTCTCCGTGCTGGAGTTCGACGATGACGAAGCCGCGCTCGCCTATGTGGAATCGACCTCGGGAGGGGTGATCGTCGAGGCGGAGGAGCAGGTGGGGGCCTGCCGACGGGTATGGGGGGAACTCACCCGGATCGCGGCGTCTCCGGCGGCGACCACCGGGATCCTTCGGCGAATGGCGCTGTTGACCTGACCCGGATGCGTGAATCGGTCCACTGCGGCGGGAACCGCCCCGGATTGCTTGCTAGTCTCGTGGTGTCAACCTCGTAAAGTTCTCTGTGGTACCCGCCGATCGGTGGGACAGCCGCACGAACCGGACGAACGAAAGGGTCCAGACAGTGAAGAAGATCATCGTTCTGGCGCTGGTGGCCCTCGGGGCTTTCGCCGTCTACCGCAAGATCCAGGCGGACCGCGCCGAGCTCGACCTGTGGACCGAGGCCACGGCGGCCAGCGAGAGCTGAACAGGACTGGGCGCGCCTTCAGGGGCTCGTCCAGATGTGACACGAGGACGTGGGTGGGCCGGTACCCGTGGTGCGACCCACGCCTTTGTGCCGCGGGTCCCTGAGACGTGGTTCCAACCATGACCGAGGGCACCTTCGGATGAAGGTATGCTCTGTGTGGGTCCAGGGGCCATAGCTCAGCTGGCAGAGCGCCGGTTTTGCATACCGGAGGTCAGGGGTTCGACTCCCCTTGGCTCCACTCGTCTTTTCCCAGTTCGAAGACGTAACGACGGCCACCCAGGCGAACGCCTGGGTGGCCGTTTCGTGTTGCGCACCGTATTCGGGCTGTCCTGGTGGCCGTCTCCCGTCTTCCACGCGTCCTCCCGGAGCGGGCGGCCGGAGGTCCCGTGAGCACGGGACCTCCGTCAGTAAGGGAGACGGAGCAACGCCCGTAATGCCCGAAATAATAACCTTGGTCATTATTCGATGAATGGGTTGCTCTTCGTGTTCGGAGCGAGTCTGGCATAGTCCGTTCGGGTGGGGTCGCGAACGTGGCTCTGATGCCCTTGGCCTAGGGCCGTCCGGGGCCTCCTCTCCTGACATGGTAGGAAACACCAGGTCACCACAGTTATGTCGAATTTCTGTAGATTTCTGGCTCTGTGGGCCGCTGCCACCAGATGAGATGACTCTCCGTGTGTGTATGATGACACTCCCCCGAAGTGCAATGGTCCGAGTGGACCAGATGAGAAATAGGCCACTTGGGGACTGTTGGTGGACTGGGACGATCCGTAGTTTCGACACCAACGACAACGAGGAAGACAGCGTGCCGAAACGATCAACCCCCGAAGACGAACCGTGCGGCCCCCGCGCGGCCTCGTGCACCGTCCTCGGAACGGCCCGCTTCTCCTCTCCCGCCGACGGACGCGTCGGCTGACGGATGTTCCGATCACTGCACATGCTGATCTTGGGAGTGGGGCAACATGTGGAATGAGAAGATGGCTGCCCGAGCCAAATGTCGGGAGATTGATCCCGACGCCCTCTTTGTTCAGGGCGCCGCGCAAAACCGGGCCAAACTGATCTGCCGGGGCTGCCCGGTGCGGACCGAGTGCTTGGCGGAGGCACTGGACAGCCGCATCGAGTTCGGTGTCTGGGGCGGGATGACCGAGCGCGAGCGCCGGGCCCTCCTGCGCCGCCGCAAGGACGTCACCGACTGGCACGGCCTGCTCACCAGTGCCGAGCGCCGCTACGAGGAGGAACGGGCCCGTGTGGGCGACGACCGCGGAGTGCGGGTCGCCGCTCGCGGGTAGCCCGCGGCCGTTCGGGAAGGGGGAGCCCCGAACTCGGCCGGGTACCGGCCCGATGTCAGGGACCGGTCAGGGTCTGCCCGGATGTACGCCATCCCTGTGATGGCCGATGATGGAGGGAGCACGGCCGCTTCGAGAGACCGGGGCCGTGCTCCCGTCGGCACAGGGAGTGGATGTGGTGGTGCAGGAAGGTCGCTACCCGGTCGGCCGTTCCGGGGAACGGCCGCGGCTTCGTCTCACACACGCGGACCGGGATGCCGTGGGCGAGGCCCTACGCGAGGCTTACAGCAGGGGGCAGCTCGACGAGCGTGAGTTCGAGGAGCGTCTGGAACTCGCCATGCTGGCCAAGTTCCAGGACGACCTCGAACCGCTCACCCGTGACCTGGGACCGGACCCGCGGTCCGCCCGGACCCCGGAGGGGGCCTCGAACCGGCCGCAGAGCACACCCGCGGATCGGGTCATCGCCGCAGGAGGCCACGTGGGGAACTACTTCTTCCCCCTGGTGGTCCCGATGGTCCTGTTCCTGGTCAGCGACAAGAGCTCCCCGTACGTCCGACGGCAGGCGATGGAGGCGCTGAACTTCCAGCTCTTCTGCCTCATCACTGCGGTGGTCTCCGGGCTGCTGTTCTGGCTCATCGCGCCACTGCTCGTGCTCGTCTACGTGGCCTTGGCCTGGACCGTCCTGCCGGCGATCGCGGGGGTGGCGACCCTCGCCGGGAAGCAGTGGCGGTATCCCCTGATGTTCCGGGTCCTCAAGGACGACTGACGCCCCGCTCCGGCCCTGCCGCGCGTCGGCACCCGGTGGGGCGCGGACCCGTCATCCCCGGCCCGCGCCCCCGAGGCTCAGCTCGTCGGTCCGCCGTTCCTGTCCGCCCTGTCCTGACCGGTGGCGGCACGAACCTTCTCCTTGGTCTTGGCTGTCGTGGATCGGGCGGCCTCGGCCGCCTTGTCCGCCGCGGCCGACGCCTTCTGCTCCAGGTGGTCGCGGGTCTCACGGACCTGCTCGCGCGCCTGGTCGAGGTGCTCCTGCCATTCCGCGTCCTGGGACGCCCGGCGCAGTCGGACGAGCGAGTACACGAGCACGCCGCCGACCACGGCCGCGCCTCCGATGATCGCTACGCGGGGGACCCGCGACGTGCCGCGGCGGGCGGCCCTCCTCAGCTTGGTCCTCTTGACGGCCCGTGTTCCGGGGGCGACCCTGCCCGCGGCGGCGGTGAGCGCCTCCGCCACTCTGGGCGCCACCGTGTCCTCGACCCGGTGCGCCGCCGTCTCCAGCCGCGGCGCGGTCCAGCCGCGCGCCTGGAGGACTCTCAGGGCCGCCTGGTCGCGTGCCTGGTCCGCGTACGGGCCGAACCGGTCGGCCTGCCCCCTGGCCAACTCCTGTAGACGGATGATGGTGGCATCCGCCTCCTTGCGTGCCTTGCGGCGCTTGGAAGTGATGGACACGTCGTCAGCTCCTTCGGTCATGCACAGGTTCGTCCCCGCCCTGGGGCGGGTCCCCACGTCCTTACCCGTGATCCGGGTGTTATCTCAACTTACGTCCTCTCCGTCTGAGTCCGGCGCTTCGACACCGGCCAGGGATGGTTCGGGTGGAGTCGGTCGTCCACACATCGCTGAGAACAGGGAAAGGGAGAAGGTAGGACGGGTAACGTGATCACGTCAACGCACACGATCGAAAGGCACTGAAGGTGTCGGAATCCAAGGGCCAGCCCACCGCTCGGCTGAACACCTCCATGGGAACCATCGTCGTCAAGCTGTTCGAGGAGGAGGCCCCGGAGACGGTGGCCAATTTCATCGGCCTCGCCGACGGTTCCCAGCAGTGGATCGACCCCACCACGGGTCAGCCGTCCGACAAGAGCCTGTACGAGGGTACGGTCTTCCACCGGGTCATCGACGGCTTCATGATCCAGGGCGGTGACCCGCTCGGCAACGGCCGCGGCGGCCCCGGGTACGAGTTCAAGGACGAGATCCACCCGAACCTGAGCTTCGACCGCCCGTTCCTGCTCGCCATGGCCAACGCCGGCCCGGGAACGAACGGCTCGCAGTTCTTCATCACCGTGGAAAAGCCGCACTGGCTCAACGGCAGGCACACGATCTTCGGCGAGGTCGTCGAGGGGGAGGACGTCGTCTCCTCGATCGCCACCGTCGAGACCGACGCCCAGGACCGCCCGCGTGAGGACGTCGTGATCAACAGCGTCGAGATCACCCGGTAGGGGGCGGTCGTGGACAGACCCAGAGGAGTGGGAAAGCACTGATGACCGCGTCGCAACCGCCCTCCGGAGCGACCCCCGAACCCGCGGCCCCGCGTACCTGCTACCGGCACTCCGGCAGGGAGACGGGGGTGAGCTGCTCCAGGTGCGAGCGTCCCATCTGCCCCGACTGCATGGTCGAGGCGGCCGTGGGCTTCCAGTGCCCGCACTGTGTCGCGGAGGGCAGGCGCCGGACCCGGCGGCCCCGGACCGTCTTCGGCGGCGGGGTGGTCGGTCGGCCCTACGTCGCGTGGACCCTGCTGGGTCTCATGGCCGCGGGCTACCTCGCCCAGATGGCGACGGCCACTCCGATCGGCTCGGCCGGAGCCTCTCCTCTGATCCGAGGGTTCGGCATGCTGGGTCTGGGGGTCACCGAGAACGGTGACGTGCTCGGCGTCCTGGCCGGGGAGTGGTATCGGCTGATCACGGCCGCGTTCCTGCACGGGGGCGTGTTCCACCTGCTGCTCAACGGGTATCTGCTGTACCTGTTCGGCACCCCCCTGGAACGCTGGCTGGGACACGGACGCTTCCTGGCGCTGTGGCTGCTGGGAGCCCTCTCGGGGTCGGTGCTCACCGTGTTGGTCGAACCGCACCAGTTCGCCGTGGGGGCCTCCGGCGCGGGCTTCGCGCTCCTGGGTGCGGTGTTCGTTCTCGGGAGGCGGATCGGGGCGGATCTGCGCATGGTCGGGGTCCTGTTGGTGATCAACCTGGTGGCGACCTTCCTCGTCCCGAACATCTCCTGGACCGCCCACATCGGTGGACTGGTGGCGGGGCTGGTACTGGGCGCCGTCTTCGCCTACGTCCCGGGGAGCCGGGCAGGCGCCAGGGTTCGTACGGCCGTCCACACGTCGCTGACGGCGTTGTTCGCCGTGGTGCTCGCGGCTCTACTGCTCCTCGCCCCGGCGATCACCGGGGTCTGACTTCCGTCGAACCGCAGACGCCGACGGCCCCGGACCCAGGTCCGGGGCCGCCGGCGTCGCACGCGCACCAGCCGAACCGCCACGGCGGTGGGCACGTCGAACACGGTTACCCACAGCCTGTGGATAACCCTGTGGAAAACATGGAAAGCGGCTGCGTCAGTGCCAGCGTGTGGACAGGACCACGGCCGCGATGATGCCGCTGAAGCCGATCAGCAGGTTCCAGTTGTCCCAGTCCCGCATGTACGGGATGGACTCGCCGGCGATGTAGTAGACACCGATCCAGACGATGCCCGCGATGAAGAAACCCAGCATGGTCGGCACCAGCCACTGCGGGCTGACCTTGGGCTTCTCCTTCGAAGGAGGCGGCGTGTAAACGGCCTTCTTCTTGCGATCGTTGCGGGACTTGGGCACGGTCGCTGCTCCAGTGCGATGGGCGGTTCAGAACGGTCCACAGTCTACGCCCCGGCAGGGGCCTCCGTCACACCGCCCGTCCCCGCGGCCACCGCCACCGACAGCACCGTGGCCGTGTCCCCGAAGGGACACGGCCACGGCCATGATCCGTCCGCAGGTCAGCGGTTCGGGAAGAAGAGGCTCGGCTGGTCCTCCCCATCGCCCGGCTGGTCCCCGTCACCGCCCGTGGGGGGCTGGTCCCCGTCGCCCTCCGTGGGCTGGGTGGGAGTCGTCGGCTGGGTCGGGACGGGCTGCACTGCGACCGTGACGGTCACGGTCGAGCCCTCGTCCACCATCTGGCGCGGCTGCGGGTTCTGGCCGATGACCGTGTTCGGCGGCGTGTTGGGGTCCTCCTGCTCCTGGACCTCCATAGCCAGGTTGACCTGTTCGAGGGCCTGGTTGGCCTGGGCCCGGCTCATGCCGTTGAGGTCGGGCACCTCCACCTGTTCGGGCCCGGAGGAGACGTACAGCGTGATCGCCGTGTCAGGAGCGGCGGACTCGCCCGCGGCGGGGTTGGTCCCGATCGCGGCACCCGTGGCCACCTCGGCGTCGGCGCGCTCCTCCACGGTGACGTTTCCGAAGCCCGCCTGGTCCAGTGTGTTCTCCGCCTGCGATCGGGGCTGGCCGGCTACGTCCGGGATCTCCTGGGCCTCCGGCCCCTCCGAGACCTGGAGCGTGATCTCCTGGTCGAGGGGGATCTCCTCCCCCTCGCCCGGGTCGACGCCCACGACCGTCCCCGGCTCCGCCTCGTCGGGAACGCCCTCGTCGTTGATGTCGGTGAAGCCCGCCTCGTCCAGTGTGGCGCGGGCCTCGTCCTCGGTGCTGCCGATCACGCCGGGGACGGCGGCCAGTTCGGCTTCTGAGGGCTCACCGCTCCCCCTCAACAGGAAGAAGGCCAGGATGAGGGAGGCGACCACGCCCACGGCCAGGAGCGCCCACAGGGCCGTCTTCCAGGGGTTGGCCTCGCGTCGGTCCCCGTAGCGGTCGTATCCGTCATCGTCGTAGCGGCCCCGGCCGTAGTCGTCGTCGTAGCCCCCCTCGGCCGGGGGCAGGTGCGTGGTGGCCGCGGCGGCGGCCATCGCCATGGTTCCGGCCTGGGTGGGCATACCCGCCAGACCGCGCTGAATATCCGCGCGCATCTCCGCGGCGTTCTGGTAGCGCTCCTCACGGTCCTTGGCCATCGCACGGAGGGTGACGTCCTCCAGCCAGTCGGGGATCTGCGGGTCCACCTCCGTCGGCGGCACGGGGTCCTCGCGCACGTGCTGGTAGGCGATGGACACCGGCGAGTCGCCGGTGAAGGGAGGATGCCCGGTGAGCAGCTCGTAGAGCATGCAACCGGTGGAGTAGAGGTCGCTGCGCGGGTCCACCCGCTCACCGCGCGCCTGCTCCGGGGACAGGTACTGCGCAGTACCGATGACCTGCGAGGCCTGCGTCATGGTGGCCTGGTCGTCGCCCATCGAGCGGGCGATGCCGAAGTCCATCACCTTGACCTCGGCGTTGCGGGTCAGCATCACGTTGGCGGGCTTGATGTCGCGGTGGACGATCCCGTTGTCGTGGCTGTACTCCAGCGCCTTGAGGACGCCGTCGACCAGTTCCGCCGAGCGCTCGGGGAGCAGGCGCCGGTCGTCATCGAGCAGTTCCTTGAGGGTGCGCCCGTCCACGTACTCCATGACGATGTAGGGGAGGGACACCCCGCCCACCACGTCCTCGCCGGTGTCGTAGACCGCGATGATCGCCGGGTGGTTCAGGGAGGCGGCGGACTGGGCCTCGCGGCGGAACCGGGCCTGGAACACGTGGTCGCGGGCCAGGTCGTGCCGGAGGGTCTTCACCGCTACGAGACGGTCGAGACGGAGGTCGCGTGCACGGTGGACCTCGGCCATGCCGCCGCGCCCGACGACGGCGTCGAGTTCGTAGCGTCCACCTAGGAGCCGGGGCTGGGACATGTCGTCTACTCATCCTCGTGTCTTCCGGTGGCCGTCTCTCGGCCGCCGCCTATCCTGAGCGTCACCCGCTCACTGTCTGGTCATGAACTCTAGGGGTTACCGCCGGTTCCCCCCGTGCCACCACCGGTATCCGGTGGAGCGGTCGTCGGGTCGGCGGACGGGACCGGATCCTCGGTCTCCTCGTCTGGCGGGGACGTCTCCTCTCCGGGGGCGGTCGGCTCCCCGCTCGGGCCGGTGGTCCCCCCGGTCTGCTCGCCTTCCGGGGCAGGGCTCTCCTCCTCGGGTGAGGGACCGTCCGGTTCGGAGGGCCACTCCTGCTGGGACCCGCCCCGGTTCGGCGGGTCCAGCGACGCGTTCCCCCCGTCGCCGCCCGAGGGGTCGGGAGAGGAGACCTCCACCGGAGAGCGGTCCTCGCTGACCTCGCCGACCGGCTCGGAACCGGAGGGTGCACCGGACAGGAGGCCCGCCATCATGGCAGCGGCCACGATGGCGGTGGCCGTCACGGCCACGAGAACGACGGGGAGCCGCCCCCTCCAGCCGGATGTCCCGGCCAGCCTAGCTGAGTCTTCCCGCTGATCAGGGGCGGGGACCCGCCGACCGGCGGTTCGGCGGACCCCGTCGGTGTCGGGGAGGGCGGACACCACGGCGGTGCGGGCCAGTGGGCCCACACCGGAGGCGGGCGTCGGCGGACCGGTCCCGGAGTGCGACCGCAGGACGGCGGCCATGTGGGCCACCTCGCTCGCCGACGCGGGACGCTCCTCCGGGTCCTTGAGCAACAGGGCGGAGACGAGGTCGTCGACCTCCGGCGGAACGTGTTCGGGAAGCTCTGGCGGCTCGTCCCGGGTGTGCGCCAGAGCCAGCGCCACCGGGTTGTCCCCGGTGAAGGGCGGTTGCCCCGCCAGGCACTCGTAGGCCACCACGCCCAGCGCGTACAGGTCGGAGGCGGCGCTCGCCGGCTTCCCGGAGGCCTGCTCGGGCGAGATGTACTGCGCGGTGCCCATCACCATGCCGGTCTGGGTCAGGGTCACCGACATGTCCCCTCGGGCGATACCGAAGTCGGTGAGTTTGAGGCGGCCCTTGGGGGTGACCAGCAGGTTGCCCGGTTTGATGTCGCGGTGCACCACGCCGCGGGCGTGGGCGGCGGCCAGAGCCTGGGACGCCTGGCACACCAGGTCGAGGGTCTCGTCCGCGTTCAGGTGGCCTTGGTCCCGCAGCAGTTCGGACAGGGGCGCGCCCACCACGAGTTCCATGATGAGGAACGCGCGGCCGTCCTCCTCGCCGTAGTCGTAGACCTGGGCGATCCCGGGATGGGACAGCCCGGCGGTGATCCTGCCCTCGGTGCGGAACCGCTGACGGGAGGTGGGCTCGGCCATCTGGGACAGATGCAGCAGCTTCACTGCCACGGGCCGGTTCAGCAGGGTGTCCGCGGCCTTCCAGACCGTCCCCATCCCGCCGGAGCCGATCTGCTCCTCCAAGCGGTAGCGCGAACTCAGGACGGTTCCGATGAGCTGGTCGGAACCGCCCCTGCGAGAGGGCTCGTAGTCGCTCACTAGAGAACCACTGCCTCCATCATCTGGCGTGCGATCGGAGCTGCCAGGCTCCCACCGCTGCCGCCGCCGTGTTCGATGACGACCGCTACCGCGATCTGCGGGTCGTCGGCGGGGGCGAAGCCGATGAACCAGTTGTGGGTGCCGAGGTCACTGCCGGTCTCGGCGGTACCGGTCTTGCCGGCGACCTCCATGCCGCTGATGGCGGCGTTGGTGCCCGACCCGCCGGGGGAGGTGGTGACCAGGACCATCATCTCGGTGAGCATCTCGGCGGTGCTGGCGCTGACCGCCTCGGAGTAGACCTCCGGCTGGGTCTCGGTGACCACAGACAGGTCGGCGTCCATCACCGTGTCCACTAGGTAGGGGTACATGACCTCGCCGCCGTTGGCGATGCCGGCCGCCACCATCGCCATCTGGAGCGGTGTGGCTTCGACGTTGCCCTGACCGATGCCGGTCCGGCCCAGCGTGTTGCGGTCCTGCTCCGCCGGGGCCAGGCTCGGGGTGACCCCCATGGGCACCTCCAGCGGGTCGTCCTCCGGAGAGTTGAACCCGAACGCGGTGGCCTGCTCGGACAGGTTGTCGCCGCCGATGTCGATCGCCCAGTTGGCCATTGAGGTGTTGCAGGAGATCTGGATCGAGTGGGCCAGGGTGTCCAGGCCGTCGCCGTCGTCGTCGCACGTGCCGCCGGGCGTGGCGTTGGGCAGGTCGACGCCCAGAGACAGGACGTCCGGGGCGTCCTGCTCGCTGTCGGGCGTGGCGTCCAGATACTCGATGGCCGCGGCCGCGGTCACGAGCTTGAACGTCGAACCCGGGGGGTAGCGCTCGTTGAACGCGCGGTTCAGCAGCGGCTGGCTCGCGTCGTTCTCCATGTTGACGAAGTTGGTGACCGCGGTCTGCGTGTCGGTGATGCTGACGACGTCGTTGGGGTCGTAGGAGGGGTTGGAGACGGTGGCCAGGACGGCACCCGTCTGCGGGTCGATCGCTACCGCGGCCCCCGTGTGGCCGCCGGCCCGCATCCCGTCGAACGCGGCCTGCTGCACCGCGGGGTCGACCGTGAGCTGCACACGGGCACCCTCCGGCTCGCGGCCGGTGATCATGTCGCGGAAGTTGCGCACGGCCAGGCGCTCGTCGGAACCGTCCAGGAGCGCGTTGTGCGTCGCCTCGATACCGGAGGCACCGAAGGGGCGGAAGGAGCCGATGATCGGCGTGTAGAGGCTGCCACCGGTGTAGACCCGCTGGTAGCGGGCCGACTCGTCCTCGCCGGAGACGTCCTCGGAGAAGGCGACGGACTCGCCCGCGATCTCGATCGGTCCGCGCTGCTCGGTGAGCCGCTCGGTGTACTGGCGGCGGTTGAGCGGGCTGTCCATGATCGCCTCGGCGCGGAAGCCCTGGATGTAGGTGAGCTGGGCCATCAGCGCGCCGAACAGGATCATGGCGAACACGCTGAGGCGCCTGATGGAGGTGTTCATCTTCATCGGCTGATCACCTGGGTGGCTCCCTCGTCCTGGATCGCCTGCGGCGCGGGGCGCCGGGCGTTGTCACTCATCCGTAGCAGCAGGCCGATCATCAGCCAGCTCGCCATCAGCGCGGAACCGCCCGCCGCGAGGAACGGTGTCGTCATACCGGTCAGAGGGATGATCCGGGTGATCCCGCCGAGCACGACGAAGACCTGGAAGCACATGACGAAGCCGATGCCGCTCGCGAGCATCTTGATAAACAGTTCCTTGGAGGCCAGGGCGATGCGCATGGCCCGTTCGACGAGGATGAAGAACACCACGAGGATCGCCATCAGTCCGGTCAGGCCGAGCTCCTCCGCGAGTGAGACGAGGATGAAGTCGCTGTCCGCCGCGAAGATGTTGTGTGCCTGTCCGCCGCCCAGACCGGTGCCGAACATGCCGCCGTAGGCCATGGCGATCTGTCCGTCGACGAGCTGTCCGCTGCCGCCGACCCGGTCGTAGACCTCCTGGTCGAAGGCGTTGAACCAGATGTCGACGCGCTGTTGGAAGTGCCAGAAGATCTGCATCGCCAGCGTCGCCGCCAGCAGGAAGACCGTCAGCCCGATCGCCACCCACGACGAGCGCTGGGTGGCCACGTACAGCATGCCCAGGAACGTGCCGAACAGGAGCAGAGAGGTACCGAGGTCCTTGGTGATCACCAGCAGGCCGATGGCCACGACCCAGCCGACCACCATCGGCATGAAGTCGCGGGGCCGCGGGAGGTCGAAGATCTTGAACCGGCCGACCTTGATCTCCTTGGCCGCAAGGGACAGCACCTGACGCTTGGTGACCAGGTACGACGACAGGAAGATGACCAGGGCGATCTTGGCGAACTCCGAGGGCTGGACGGAGAACGGGCCGAAGCCGATCCAGCGGCGGGCGCCGTAGACGCTGATGCCCAGGCCGGGGATCATCGGCAGCGCGATGAGGATGATGGCGACGAGCGCGCTGAGGTAGGTGTAGCGCTGGAGGACCCGCGGTTCGCGCAGGAAGAACAGCAGGGCGATGGCCAGCCCCATGCCGACCGCCGCCCAGATCAGTTGCATGCCGACACCGGCGTGTTCGATCTCGCCGGAGTCGGCGGCGTCCAGCCGCCAGATCATCGCGACGCCGATCCCGTTGAGGAACAGCGCGCACGGCAGGATCAGCGGGTCGGCGTAGGGCGCGATGAAGCGCAGGGCCACGTGCATGGCGAGCGACATTGCGGCGAAGATGAGGCCGTAGGTCCACATCGCGCTCGGCACCCGGCCGTTGAGGTTGAGGCCAGAGAGCGCCAGTGCCGTCATCGTGAGGACCACGGCGAGGAGGATGAGGACCAGTTCGGCGTTGCGCCGTTTGATCGGGGGGAGTGCGGTGGGCGCCTCGGTCGTGTCCGTGCTCAAGGGGTCACCCCGATTCCTCGGCGCCGTCGGCCGACGTGGTCGGCGTACCGATGTCGGCCGCTTCGTCGCCCGGCTCCGCGGAGGGTTCGGGAGCGGTGTTCGCCTCCGGCTCCGCCTCGTTCCGGTCGGCCTCCTCGGCCGTCTCCTCGCTCAGTGTGGTGAGCCGTTCCTGCGCCTGGGCGGGGCTGTCGACCGGGATGGTGTTCTGGACCGAACTGCGGGTGGACTCGGTGAGGTCGGCGAGGCGCACCTCGGAGGACTCCACCTCCTCCGAGAGGCTGAAGCCCGCGATGTCGGTGTCGATGCCCCGGTAGAGGCTCACGGTCTCGCCGTCGGCGGAGGGGCCGAGGTAGTACTGGCCGTCGATGTACTGGCGTCCGAAGTAGTAGGCACCGCCCGCCACGGCGCCGACGATGACGAGGAAGACCAGGACCATGGGCCACCAGCGGCGGCGCCGGTACTCGAACTCCTGTGCTTTGCCCCCCCGCTGCCGTCCGCCGCGGGCCCCCTTCGGGGCTCCGGGGGCGGTGTCGGAGGGGACCCGTTCCATCTCCGCCGTGTCGCCGGCGGCGTACTGCTCCGGTGCCTTCGCGGCCTCGTCCGGCGGGCTTTCGAGGTCGAGGCGCTGGTCGGCGGCGCCCACCACCTGCGAGTTGGCCGTGGGGCGTTCGGTCTCGGTCTCGATGACATCGGCGATGACGGCGGTGATGTTGTCCGGTCCGCCGCCGCGGATGGCCAGTTCGATGAGCCGTTTGGCGGCCACGCGCGGGTCCGCCTCGGTCGCGAGGGTCTCGTGGATGGTCTCTTTGCGGACCACCCCGGACAGGCCGTCCGAGCACAGCAGGTACCGGTCGCCCGGCTTGGCCTCGCTGATGGAGATGTCCGGGTCGACCGGGCTCTTGCCGTCGAGGGCGCGCAGGATCAGCGAGCGCTGGGGGTGGGTGGCGACCTCCTCCTCGGTGATCTTGCCCTCGTCCACAAGGGTCTGTACCAGGGTGTGGTCGTGGGTGATCTGCTCGAACCGGGGTCCGCGGAGCAGGTAGGCCCGCGAGTCGCCGATGTGGATGAGCGCCACCCGGGGCCCCGACCACAGCATCGCGGTGAGCGTGGTCCCCATGTTCTCGAGCCGGGGCTCTTGGAGGATCCGCTTGGCCAGCGAGGAGTTGGCCTGTTCGACGGCCCGTTGGAGGGCCTCGGTCATCTCCTCCGGCTGGGTGGTCCCGGTGTCGAGGCGGCGGATCGCGGAGATCGCGATCGAGCTGGCCACCTCACCGCCCGCGTAACCGCCCATGCCGTCGGCCACCGCGAGGAGGTGCTGGCCGGCGTAGCCGGAGTCTTCGTTGCCTTCGCGGAGGCATCCTACGTCGGAGTACGCCGCGTATCGGAGAGCGATTGTCATTTGCGCAGTTCCAGGACGGTCTTGCCGATACGGATGGGCTGACCCACCGTGATGGGCTGGGGGCGGCTCAGCTTCTGCTGGCCGAGGTAGGTGCCGTTGGTGGAGTTGAGGTCCTCCACGAACCAGCGGCCCTGGTCGGAGTAGACACGGGCGTGGCGGCCCGAGGCGTAGTCGTCGGTGATGACCAGGGTCGAGTCCGGGGCGCGGCCGATGAGGATCGGCTGCCTGGACAGGTCGACGGTGGTGCCGCTGAGGGACCCCTGGGTCACGGCCAAGACGGTGGGCTCACTGCGGCGCGAGCGCTGGGGACGCGGCGGGGGTCCTCCCTGCGGGGAGGGGCGCCCTTGCGGCCGGGGCCGCTGTTTTCGGCTCTTTTTCTTTTTTTTGGAGGGGCCGAAAAGGTCAGTGCTGATCACGCCGACCGCCATGAGGACGAACAGCCAAAGCACCGCCAGGTACGCGATCTTGATCAGTATGAGGGTCAAGTTGGACATCGAACCGCTCTTCAGCCCCTGTCGTGCTTCGGCCGGGGTGGTACCCGTCGGCACCGCCACCGTGTCTGCCCCACCTTCGGCTCGGTGAGTTGTCAAGGTCGTTGGTTCACGGCCCCGAGGCCGTGGCCAGTCTGCCCGATATGGTCAGGTCTCCGCGGGAGACTACCGTCCCGGGCACGGATCCGACAGCGGTGGCGCATGGACCACCGGATTTCGACCAGTCAGACGTCGGCAGTCGGCCAAAGGTTGCGCCTCTCCCGGGTCTGATCGGTCGAGAATCCGGTCCCCGCCGGTCAGTCCCGCCGGAACGTCATGGTGGTCCGGCCCAGGCTGATGCGCGTCCCGTCCACGAGACGGGCCTGCTGCACCTGCTGGCCGTTGACGAAGGTCCCGTTCGTGGAGTTCTTGTCGACGAGGACCGCGTCGTCGCCCTCCAAGCGGATCTCCACGTGGTGCCGGGACACACCGTTGTCGACGAGGCGCAGGTCGCAGTCGGTGCCGCGCCCCAGCAGCGTCACCGGGGTGGTCAGCTCGAAGGCCTGCTGGCTGCCGTGGCTGGAGAGACTGCCCTCGGCGGTCGCACCGCCGGGGGAGATGATCAGCCGCGGGTAGCCCGCCTGTCGCTGGCCCGCGCTGTAGCCCGGGTCCCTGGTCGGCTTGTTGATGCCCTCGTCACCCAGGATGGCGCCGCGCACCACTCCGGACCGGATGCGGAAGCGACCGGTCTTGAGCCCGTCGTCCGACCTGAAGTGGACCCGTACCGGCCCGACGAAGGAGTAGCCCTGCTCGGTCGCGTAGTCGCGGGCGAGCATGGCCAGTTCCTGCCCCAGGCTGTCGGCGTAGACCTCCAGCCGTTCCTTGTCGCTGGCCGCGAGTTCGACGATGAAGTCGTTGGGCACCAGGGTGCGCCCCTGGGCCACGATCGCCGCCCGCTCGTCCATCTCCCGCTGAACGGCGCTCGCTACCTCGACAGGTTGGAGCTCAGACTTGAAGGCCATAGCGAAGGTGCCTTCGATCATGCCCTCAAGCCTGCGTTCGAAGCGTTGGAGCACTCCCACGAGGTACCTCCCTTGTACTCCACTCCGTATGTGTAGACGATCGTAACCGGGCCCGAGTGCTCCCGGTTTCACGTGTACCCGGGAGAAGAGCCGGCCCTAGGGGACCGAAAAGCGTGTGCAAGCCGCGTTCAGACCGTGCTAGCCTTATCGATGTCGCCAGGCGGGAAGGGTCGAGAAGCCCTGGGAACCCGGCACTACAAGTGAATCACGTTCACCCGGGCGGGTGGCGGAACGGTAGACGCGCACGGTTCAGGTCCGTGTGTCCGAAAGGACGTGAGGGTTCAAATCCCTCCTCGCCCACGAGCTGTTCAGACTCGGCGGTGGCCCCTGGGGGTCGCCGCCGAGTCTTTTCCTGCGTTCGGACCCGCCCCGCCGGACCCCCGCCACCCGCGCGGTGGCACACTGCGCCCGTGAGCATCATCGAACGACTCCACACGATCGGTCGGCCCTGGGTCGACGAGCAACTGGCCCACCCCACGGTCGCGGGTATCGCCCGGGGCGACCTCGACGAGCGCGCGTTCCGCTACTGGCTCGAACAGGACCACCTCTACCTCCTGGACTACGCACGGGCGTTCTCCCGGCTCGCATGGCAGGCTCCGGACGACCACCTGGCCGACCTGGTGGGCATCGCCCACGCCACCCTCAACGGGGAACTGGAACTGCACCGCTCCCTGGCAGGGGAGTTCGGCGCCGACCTGTCCACCAAGGAGAAGGGGCCGGCCTGTGCGGCCTACACCTCCTGGCTCCTGGAGGCCGCGGCCGACTACAGGGACGGGCTCGCCGCCGTATACCCCTGCATGTGGGGCTACACCATGCTGGGCCTGGAACTGGCGAGGAAGGTCCGACCCGAGGACCCGCGCTATGCGCGCTGGATCGACACCTACGCCGATCCGGAGTTCACCACGCTGACCGAGCACTACGCACGGCGCCTTGAGGAGGCCGACCCCGACCCCGAACGCGCCGAGCGCTTCTTCCTTGAGGGGATGCGCCACGAGGTGGCCTTCTGGGACACGCCCTACTCCGGTTGAGTGATGGCGGCGGCCGGTCGCGCCGCCGTCGACCTCGGCGGACACGGTGCCGGGTACGGTCGTTGTCAGGGAGGTCCCGACACCTTCCGTCCCCGGACCCGACGGGGAACTCCCGTGTGGTGACGGTGTCGGCACGGCCTTTCCCTTCTTGCCGTCCGTTCGTGAGTCAAGGGGTCGTTCAATGTTCGGTGGTGTACCCGAGACGGGTGTCACGGAGGTGCCCGAAGGCGCTTGTCTGCTCGATGTCAGGGAGGACGACGAGTGGAGCGCGGGGCACGCCCCCGGAGCGGTGCACATCCCGCTCGGCCTGCTCAGCCAGCGCGCGGGTGAGGTGCCCAAGGACACGAGGGTCTACGTCGTCTGCCGCGTGGGCGGGCGCTCCGCCCAGGCGGTGATGGCGCTCAACCAGGCCGGGTGGGACGCGGTGAACGTGGCCGGGGGGATGCAGGCGTGGGAGCACGCCGGTCTGGAGATGGCGGCGGAGTCGGATGAGGAGCCCAGGGTGGTCTGAGTTTCCCCGGGGAGGGCGTTCGAGCGTCGATTTTGAACGGATTGTGCGAAGCTCCCGCAGTGGGGGGCCTCCGGGTGGCACTATGACGAGGTGAGTTCCGAGCGCGCGCCCCTCAGCGCCGAAGCCGTGCTGGCCGCGTCCGCGGACGCCGTGGTTGGTATCGACGGCGAGCTCCGTGTCACCCTCTGGAACCCCGCGGCCGAGCGCATGTTCGGCTGGGAGGAACGGGAGGTGGTCGGTGGCGAGCTGCCGATCGTCCCGGCGGACCTGGCGGCCGAGCACCGCGCGGTGCTCGAACAGGTGCGCGCGGGGGAACCCCTGTCGGTCCTCACCCGCCGTGTGCGCCGGGACGGCGTCGTCATCGACGTCCGGAGCAGTGCCAGCCGCGTACCCGGGGACGGGGGTGGTGCGGTCGGCTGGGTCCTGGTCATCACGCCGTGTGAGAGCGAGGAGCAGGTCCAGTCCGCGGCCACGGAGCGGGCCCGGCTCGTGCGCCGCCTCACCGACGTGGTCGTGGACATCAACTCCGACCTCAGCCTGAAATCGGTGCTGGACCGGATCTCCACGAGCATCACCGAGCTGACCGGGGCCGACGCAGGCGGGTTCGTCCTCCTCGACGAGGACCGGGTGGAGTTGGTCAGCCTCACCGAACTGTCCGACGGGCTGCAGGGCTACAGCGCCCCTCTGGAGACGAGTCTGTTCGGGGAGCTGCTGCGCAGCGGCAAGTCCGTTCTGCTGGCCAGCGAGGACACTCGGGGACTACAGGACCTGGTGTGGGCGGACCTGCCCGGGCTGCACACGATCGGCCTGGCCGTGTCCAACGTGCACGGCCGCCCCTACGGCGCGCTGTACGCACTCTACAGTCGGCGCAAGGTGGGCTACATCGAGCTGGAACTGCTGGAGCTGCTGGCGGCCCACGCCGGGGTGGCGATCGGCAACGCGATGGCCTACGAGGAGCTCGATCTCCAGCGCGTCCACGAGCAGGTGGTCGCCGACTCCAGCGCGGACGGGATCGCGGTTCTGGACTACAGCGGCCGGATCCGCAAGTGGAACCGGTCGGCGGTGGAGCTCACGGGCTATGCGGCGGAGGCGGTGGAGGGGCGGCATCCGCCGTTCCCGCTGCCCGCGGCGCACGGGATGCCGGTCAAGCACAAGATCAGGGGCGGCCGCTGGCTGGAGATCTTGATGGCGCGCGTTCCGCGCACCCACGAGTGGGTGGTGGACTTCCGCGACATCACGGCGCAGAAGGCGATGGAGGAGGAGCAGGAGTTCTTCCTGGCCACCACCGGGCACGAGCTGCGCACCCCGATCACGGTCATCCACGGGTTCGCCACCACGCTCGCCCGCAAGTGGGAGCGCTTGAGCGCGGAGGCACAGCGGGAGGCCATCGGGACGATCGCCGCCCGGTCGGCGTCATTGGTCTCCCTGGTGGAACGGCTCCGCCTCGGGTCCGCGGCGTCCCGTGGCGCGCTGGACGTCCAGCGGTCCCCGTTCGACCTGGCCGCGCTGCTCCAGGGGGTGGTCCGGACCTTCCGGACCCTGTCGGAGCGGCACACCGTCGAACTGTCGGCCGGGGAGGGGCTCGCCTGGGCCGTGGGTGACCCCCTGGCCACGGGCATGGTCATGGACCAGCTCCTGGACAACGCCCTGAAGTTCTCCCCGGAGGGCGGGACCGTGCGTGTCAGCGCCTGGGAGGAGGGCGACGAGGTCGTGATCGTGGTCGACGACCAGGGGGTGGGGCTGGCTCCGGGCGACGAGGAGCGGGTCTTCGGGAGGTTCGTGCGCCGGGGCGCGCGCGACGACCGGGACGGCGTCGGTGGCCTGGGGCTCGGGCTGGGGCTGTACATCGTCCGCCAGCTGGCCAGGGAACAGGGCGGGGACGTGACCGCGGTGCGGAGGACGAACGGTACCCGGCTGCGGTTCACCGTCCCCGCGCTCCGGGGCGAAGACCAGACGGTGGAGGCGGTGGCGGTCGGGTCCGAGGAGCCGTCGCAGGGGGCCGTTCAGGCGAGCCCGGCCACGGATACGCCCCCAGACGGGCCTCGGGAGGTACAAGAAACCACAAAAAAGTCGAAAAGCCGTGAAGCCTTGCCACACCAGCGATCCGGTGGCCGACACGCGAGTCGTCGACGTTGATTCACGTCACTGTGGGTTTCCACCTGACCTGATCGGGGCATTTCCACCCCGGTGGAATTCGCCCCGTCCACGGGCGGGTTCCGCGCGGCCCGACCAAGCACGAACGCTTAGGGACGAAAGCTGTGTCAGGACACCACACACCACTCGACGACCGGTCGTCCGCGGTCGAGCGGAGCGTCACGCTTCCCTACGCGTCCCTGAGCGTGACCGGAGCCCGGCAGAGGCTGTGCAGTGACCTGCGTGCCGTGGGCATTGGCGACAACCGGGTCGACGACGCCTCCCTCATCGTCAGCGAACTCGTGAGCAACGCCCTGCGCCACGCCTCCCCGCTTCCGGTCCCCGTGAACACGGTCGGGGTCGCCTGGCGCGTGTGGGTGGACCGCCGGTCCGAGGACGGCGGATGGGTGGAGATCATGGTCCGTGACGGCGGTTCCAGCAGCATGCCGCGGGTGGCGCGGCCGTCCGTGTCCGGGCTGGGCGGCCGGGGCCTGGGGATCGTGCAGTCACTCGCCGGGCGCTGGGGTACCGAGATGGACGCCACCACGACCACGGTGTGGGCGGTGCTCGACATCGCCCCCGCCGACATCACGCCCCTGCGGTCGGAGGCCGACGAGAGTCGCTCCGCCGTCGTCTACTCCGATGCGTCGGTGGACGACATGGTCGAGTTGCGGCTGCGCGTCCGGGAGAGCTCCCCGGCGTGGGGTGCCCTGCTCTGATCGAGCCCTCCGGGACCCGGAGGAACGGGACCGATGTCGCGAAACACCGTCAACAAGGTGGCCGGGGGGTCGACGGTGACGCTACAGTCACGACTGTGGAGCTGAAGATATCGAGCCGGTCTCGCGACGTCGCGGTGGTCACCGTGAGCGGCGAGATCGACCTGTACACGGCACCCCGGTTGCGCAGCGGCCTCATCGAGGCCCTGGACGACGGTGTGCGGCGGCTGGTCGTCGACATGTCGCGGACGGAGTTCTGCGACTCGACCGGCATCAGCGTGCTGCTGTCCGCCATGAAGCGCTCACGCGGCAAGGGGGGCGATGTGGAGCTGGTGGCACCCAAGGCGGCGGTCCGCAAGGTTCTGGAGGTCACCGGGCTGGACGAGGTCTTCACGATCCACCGCGACCTGGACGCGTTGCCGGTGGCCGCCGGAACCGGCAACGCCCCCTAGCGGGCGACCGTGCGCCAGGGGCAGACCGACGGTTCCCGCGGCGGGGTCGCCGTGGTGATCGCCGCCAAGGACGAGGCGGACCGCATCGGTGCCACCATCCGTGCGGCCCGCGCGCTGCCCGCTGTCGACCTGGTCGTGGTTGTGGACGACGGTTCCGCCGACACCACCTCTGATGTGGCGCGCCGAGAGGGCGCCCACGTACTGGTCCACGGCCGCAACCGGGGCAAGGGCGCGGCCATGGAGACGGGTGCGGCCGGGGTGCACTCCCTCGACCTCGCCGAAACCGGTGCACCGCCCCGCCACCTCCTCTTCCTCGACGCCGACCTCGGTGAGACCGCCGCGCGGGCGGCACCCCTGATCACCCCGGTCCTGGACGGGCGGACCGACATGACGATCGCCCTGTTCCCCGCCACCCGCCTGCGTCTGGGCGGGCACGGCTTCGTCGTAGGGCTCTCCCGGGCCGGCGTGCTCAGGGCCACCGGCTGGGAGCCGGAACAGCCCCTCAGCGGGCAGCGCTGCCTGACCCGCGCCGCGTTCGAGGCGGCCCGCCCCCTGGCTTCGGGCTTTGGCGTGGAGACCGGACTGACCATCGACGTGCTGCGTGCGGGGCTTCGTGTACTGGAGGTCGAAGTGCGGTTGGAGCACCGGGCGACCGGAACCGACCTGCGGGCCCAGATACACCGGGCACGGCAGTTCGCCGACGTCGCCCGGGCGCTGGCGGTACGCGGTCGCCGGCCGACGGTACGGCGGGGGCCGGGCCGGGCCCGGATGCGTGCGTCCGGGGGCGAACCCGAGCGGGAGGCCGGACGACCGTCCCGTGGGCATCGCCGCGATTAACCGTGCAAGAGCAGTGTGTAGCGATATGATCGCACAGTGTTCACCTTGTTCCTGAATTCTCTCGGCATCATCGTGGGTGTGGGCGGCCTCCTGCTCGGTGCCTCCGCACTCGTCACGGTCAGGAGGCTCGGTGAGGAACGCCGGATGCCTGTGCCGACGGCTCCGGGCGGTGCCTCCGGTGTCGATCCGCGTGCCGTGCGCGACGTCGCTCTCCTGTGCTACGACGCACTGGAGGAGATGTCGGGGGCACGGTCGTTCTCCCTGGCCCTGCTCAACGGTGAGGGCGACGGTGTGGTCCTCACCTCGATCAACGGGCGGACCGAGACACGCACCTACGCCAAGGAGATCCGGGCCGGAGAGTCGGACGGCCTGCTCAGCCCGGAGGAGTACCGGGTGGTGCGCTCCGCGCGCCTGGGCAGTGGTGTCGGTATGCTGCCCCGAGCCTTCCCCGCGACGGAGCGGGACGCCGTGGTCGTCTCACGGCGGCGGGAGGCGGACGAAAGCGCATCCGAGGAGGACACCTCCGACCTCAGATCCGTATAGTTGGAACATCATGCCCAACCGTTACGCCTTCCTCGGGCCCGAGGGCACCTTCACCGAAGCCGCGCTGCGCGACCTGCGCCCCGAAGCGCCCGACGACGCCCGCATCGCCTGTGAGGGGATCCCCTCCGTCTTCGACGCCGTCCGCTCCGGAGCCGTCGACGCCGGTGTCGTGCCCCTGGAGAACTCCGTCGAGGGCGGGGTCACCGCGACTATCGCCGAACTGATCAACGGCGAACCGTTGGTCATCACCGGGGAGACCGCGGTCCCCGTGGAATTCACCCTGTTCACCAAGGACGGGACCGCGCTGGAGGACGTCAAGCGGGTGGCGACCCACCCGCACGCGCTGGCCCAGTGCCGCGGCTGGCTCGCCCAGAACCTGCCGGATGCCGACACGCACGCCGTCTCGTCCACGGCCGCCGCCGCCCGTTCGCTGTCCGAACCCGGATCGCCCTACGACGCGGCGATCTGCGCGTCGATCGCGGGCGAACGGTACGGGTTGCGCTCGCTGGCCACCGGGATCGGCGACCACTCCGACGCGGCCACCCGGTTCATCTACCTGTCCCGGCCCGGAACCCTGGCCGAGCCCACCGGGTCCGACCTGACGTCGCTGGTGGCCTTCATCAACACCGACCACCCCGGCGCGCTCGTCGAACTGCTCAACCAGTTCGCCGTGCGCGGGGTCAACCTCACTCGGCTGGAGTCGCGCCCCACCGGGGACAAACTCGGCAGCTACTGCTTCTGTATCGACGCGGAGGGCCATGTCGCGGAGGCGCGTGTCGGCGAGGCGCTCATGGGTATCCGGCGCGTCTGTCGCGACGTTCGGTTCCTCGGCAGCTATCCGCGCAACGACCAGGCCCTGGAGGCGGACCCGCCGCTGCGCCCCCGCACGGCCACGGACGCCGACTTCGCCGAGGCCGAGCAGTGGCTGGCGCGGATCCGAGCGGGGTACGTGGACTGAACCCGTGGTCCCTCGTCGGCTCGGAACGTGCTCGGGCACCCCGAGGCCGGCGTCTTCGCCGCAGCCACCCCCCTGCTCGTTCCTCGCCGCGGGGGAGACCCCCGCAGACACCGGCGGCGCCCTCGCACTGCTTCCAGCCGTCGCCTTGGGGTCAAAAGCGCGGGCTCCTCGCCGGTGCGGCCTCCTCTGCGGCGGCCCGGCGCAGTTCCCGGTAGAGGGCGAGGCGGAGCGCCGTGTCATGGGGCCGGGCCTCGTCCAGGACGGCGAGGAGCGCGCTCAGTTCCTCCGTGTCCAGCTCCGCCAGCGTCTTCACGTCCACATCTCCCCCGCGTCATGTCGGCGGGCGCTCGCACCCCACCGGCTCTCCACACGAAGTACGAGGTGGGGAGCGGTCCATGACGCGACTGCGGGGAATGGCGTCGTCGTCTCTCGGCGCTGACGGTAACCTGCAAGGCGTGATCGACCTTCGCGCTCTCCGAGAAGACCCCGAACGCCTCCGTGCCTCGCAGCGGGCCCGAGGGGAGGACGCCTCCTTCGCCGACCGGCTGCTCGAACTCGACGCCGCCCGCCGATCGGCGCTGAGCCGGTTCGAGTCCCTGCGCGCCGAGCAGAAGAGCGTGGGCAAGTCCGTCTCCAAGGCCTCCCCCGAAGAGCGCGAGGAACTCCTCGTCCGCGCCAAGACGCTGGCCGCCGAGGTCAAGGAGTCGGAGGCGGAGGCCGGTCGGCTCGCCGACGAACTCGACACCGTGCTCTCCCGCGTGCCCAACCTGGTGCACCCCGACGCCCCCGAGGGCGGTGTGGACGACTACCGGGTCATGGAGACCGTGGGGGAACCGCGGGGCTTCGACTTCACCCCGCGCGATCACCTGGAGCTGGGCGAGATGCTCGGTGCCATCGACACGGAGCGCGGGGCCAAGGTCTCCGGAGCCCGGTTCTACTTCCTCACCGGTGTGGGTGCCCAACTGGAGCTGGCCCTGCTCACCATGGCCATGAACCAGGCGGTGCAGGCGGGCTTCACCCCGATGGTCCCGCCGGTCTTGGTCAAGCCCGCGACCATGGAGGGCACCGGGTTCCTCGGTGAGCACTCGGACGAGGTGTACCACCTGCCGGCCGACGACCTCTACCTGGTCGGTACCTCGGAGGTGCCGTTGGCCGGCTACCACGCGGGCGAGATCCTGCCCGCCGACGCCCTGCCGAACCGCTACATCGGGTGGTCGCCCTGCTTCCGCCGCGAGGCGGGCTCCTACGGCAAGGACACGCGCGGCATCATCCGGGTCCACCAGTTCAACAAGGTGGAGATGTTTGTCTACACCCACCCGGACCAGGCCGACGAGGAACACCTGCGGCTGCTGGCCTGGGAGCGGGAGATGCTGGACAAGCTGGACCTGCCCTACCGCGTGGTGGACATCGCCGGCGGCGACCTGGGCACCAGCGCCGCCCGCAAGTACGACTGCGAGGCGTGGGTCCCCACCCAGGAGACCTACCGGGAGCTGACCTCCACGTCGAACTGCACGGACTTCCAGGCGCGGCGGCTCAACGTGCGCTTCCGCGAGGACGGCAAGACGCGTTTCGCCGCCACGCTCAACGGCACGCTCGCCACCACGCGGTGGATCGTCGCCCTCTTGGAGAACCACCAGCGCGAGGACGGCTCGGTCGTCGTCCCCGAGGCGCTGCGCCCCTACCTGGGGCGCGACGTCCTGGAGCCGGTCCGCGCGCCGAGGAAGCAGAAGGGCTGATCCCGCCCGGGCGAAGCCCGGAGCCCGCCCCGTCCGGGGCGGGCTCCGGCGCGTGCGCGGGAACGGTTACAGGTAGGGTCCCGAAGCCATGCCCTGGTGGTCTCCTCCGCCGTCGGAGCCCTGGAGGCCGGACAGGCCCGGCGGCAGGGCCTTGCGCATGTTCTCCAACTGGGCGCGGGCTGCCATCTGCTGAGCGAACAGGGTCGTCTGGATGCCGTGGAACAGCCCTTCCAGCCAGCCCACCAGCTGGGCCTGGGCGATCCTCAGCTCCGGCTCGCTGGGAGCCGAGCCGTCGGCGAACGGCAGTGTCAGCCGCTCCAGTTCCTCGATGAGCTCGGGGGCGAGACCGTCCTCCAGTTCCTTGATGGAGGAGGTGTGGATCTCCTTGAGGCGGGCCCGGCTTGCCTCGTCGAGGGGGGCGGCCTTGACCTCCTCCAGAAGCTGCCGGATCATGCTGCCGATCCGCATCACCTTGGCGGGCTGCTCCACCATGTCGGTCAGGGAACGCGGCTCACCGCTTCCCTCGTCGTGCTCTTCCTCCTCGGCCCGGTCGGTGCCCATCAACAGGATGCGGGGCTGGTCGTCGTGGTCCGCGTTCGTCATCGGTCTCCTCCACAAGGATGTCGTCGGCCCCCGGTCACAGGGTGAGCAGGATCTTGCCCGTGTGCGCGCTCGATTCCATGATGCGGTGCGCCTCGGCCGCCTCCCGCATCGGAACCGTCCGGTCGATCACCGGCCGGACGGCCCCCTTCTCCACCAACGGCCAGACCTGGTCGCGTACTCCGGCGGTGATGGCCGCCTTCTCCTCGACCGGCCGAGACCGGAGGGTGGTCGCGTGTACGGAGAGGCGCTTGACGAGCATGCGGCCCAGGTCGAGTTCGGCGGAGCGGCCGCCCATGAGCGCGATGACCACCAGGCGCCCGCCGGTCTTCAGGGACCGCAGGTTGGCGTCCAGATAGGAGCCGCCCATGAGGTCCAGGACCACGTCCGCTCCGCCCAGGGCGCGCATCCGCTCGGTGAAGTCCTCGGTCCGGTAGTTGATCGTGGTCTCGGCGCCCAGACCACGGCAGAAGTCCAGCTTCTCGTCGCTGCCCGCGGTGACGGCCACCCGTGCACCGAGTGCGCGCGCGAACTGGAGGGCGAACGTGCCGATACCGCTGCCGCCGCCGTGGACCAGGAGGGTCTCCCCGGACTTGAGCCGTGCCTCCGGCACCAGGTTCGACCACACGGTGCACGCGGCCTCGGGCAGGGCGGCCGCCTCGACCGTCCCGATGCCCTTGGGCACCGGCAGCAGCTGCCCTACCGGTACGGCCACGCGTTCGGCGTAGCCGCCCCCGGCGAGGAGGGCGCACACGGGGTCGCCCACCGCCCAACCGGAGTCGTGGGTGCCGGAACCGAGGCCGGCGATGGTTCCCGAGCACTCCAGGCCCGGGTACTCGGGTGCGCCGGGCGGTGGGGGGTAGGCCCCCTCGCGCTGTGCGATGTCGGCCCGGTTGAGGGCGCTCGCGGCGACCTCGACGACGACCTCCCCGGGACCGGGAACCGGGTCGGGGACCTCAGACCAGGAGAGGGCGTCGGGTCCGCCTGGCGCGGTGATGCGCATTGCGTACATGGGTCCGAGATTACCCGCGCCGTGTTCGGCCCATTCGGGGGATCAGGCCCACATGTTCGCCGAACAGGATGCTTCTCCTGTGCCGTATGGGTATGAGTGGGACCGGGAGCGTTCCTGGTCGGAACCCGCTCCCGGTCAACCCTCTCTCACCCCTCAACGCCTCTTGGGGAGCACTCTGGTGGCACACAAGGAACACGATGGACCGGACCTGAACACCGGGACCCGCGACGAGCCGCTCTGGCACCCGCCCGCGGACGACGCGCGGGAGGAGGGCGCCTCAGACGACGCCGGGCCCGCGTCCGCCCCCTCACCCCGGGAGCAGTGGTTCGGCGGGTTCGAGGGGGCCGAGGCCCCGCCCCCGCCGCCCTACGCCCGGATCCCCGAGGACGACCGGGCACCGTCGCAGGAGGACCCGCCCGTGGAACCCGAGGAGGGTGAGGGGCCGGAGAGCGCGGACGGAGACGACGGCCCGGCCCGGCTGTTCCCCGACCGCCCGGAGCCGGTGCGCCCGTCCCTGCCCCCGCGACCGGTCCGGCCGGGGGCCAAGGAGGCGGAACCGTTCGGCACAGGCCGGACACGGGGGGAGTCCGACGTCCCCGAGCCCGAGCAACTGCCCCCTCTGGAGGTCGAACGCGTCGATCCGGCACCGGCCCCCACCGGCCCGGCCGCGGAGCGGTCCGCGACCGTGCCGGCCCCGGGCGGTGCTCCTGAGCCCGACACCCCCTGGACCGGCCAGACCCCGGTACCCCCGCGTTCGTTGGCCGGGCCACGGGCCGACACCGCGCCGTCGCAGAGTTCGCCGCGCCCGGCCCCGTCCCCGAGGGAGGGCGGCGAGACCGCCGAGTCGCTCAACACCGCCAACCTGGTGCGCACCCGTCGCCAGGGGCCCGACGGCGGGTGGCGCAAGGCCGTGCACACCATGACCCTGGGGCTGGTCACCCCGGGGGAGTCGGCACGGGAACGGCGCCACCGTGAACTCGTCTCCCGGGCGAGTACCCCCGTCGCCGGCGGACACCACCGTGTGGCGGTCCTCAGCCTCAAGGGCGGCGTCGGCAAGACCACCACCACGGTCGCCCTCGGTGCCACACTCGCCTCCCTGCGCGGCGACCGGGTCCTGGCGGTCGACGCCAACCCAGACCGGGGCACCCTCTCGGACAAGGTGCGCCTGGAGACCTCCGCGACCATCCGCGACCTGCTCAACGAGAGCCACCTGGTGTCGCGGTATGCCGACATCCGCGGGTTCACCTCGCAGGCGCCCAGCCGGTTGGAGATCCTCGCCTCGGACCGCGATCCCGCGGTCTCGGAGGCGTTCAGCGAGGAGGACTACCGCGAGGTGGCGCGGATCGTCGAGCACTTCTACTCCATCTGCATCACCGACTGCGGTACGGGGCTGCTCCACTCCGCCATGCGCGGTGTGCTCGGCCTCGCCGACCAGGTGGTGCTCGTGAGTTCGGCCTCGGTGGACGGGGCGCGCAGCGCCAGCGCCACCCTGGACTGGCTGGAGGCGCACGGGTACGGCGGCCTGGTCCGGGGCGCGGCCGTGGTCCTGTCCATGGTCCGGCCCAATTCCAAGAGCAGCATCGACCTGGAACGGTTGGAGGGGCACTTCGCCGGCCGGTGCCGGACGGTGGTCCGGGTGCCGTGGGACGGGCACCTGGAGGAGGGGGCGGAGGTGGATCTGGACCGGCTCGACGCCGGTACGAGGGACGCCTATCTGATGCTGGCGGCCAGTGTGGGGGAGGGGTTCGCCTGACCGTGCCGATCCGTTGGGCGGGGCTCTGGTGCCGTACGCCCCCGTGTCACCAGAATGGAGAGGACACGGAGAGGTTGTGAGGATGAGCGAACAGCAACGCGGTCACACCGTCGTGGTCGGGGTGGACGGCTCCCCCGCGGCCCATGCCGCCCTGGAGTGGGCCGCGGACGCGGCGGCCAGGCGCGGGGTGGGCCTGCGGATCGTGCACGGGCTGGGTATGCCTACGGAGGCCCGCGGTGCTTCGGACCGTGACACCGAGGCCGAGGAGGCGCGCAGGTACGGCAGGGAGCTGCTGTCCGACAGCGCCCACCTGGTCCAGAGGATCCGCCCGGAGGTGGAGGCGGCGACCGTGCTGTCCCCGGAGGACGGTCCGGACGCGGTACTCCACGAGGCGCGGCACGGCGACGTCATCGTGGTGGGTTCGCGCGGGTTGGGGGCCGTCCGGGCGATCGTCCATGGTTCGGTGACCACACGGGCGGCCTCCCATGCCCCCTGCCCGGTGGTGGCCGTCCCGGCCCATGAGGACCGGCCCACGCCCCTGGACGGGCCGCATGAACCCAGGGGGGTGATCGTCGTGGGTGTGGACGGCTCGGAGTCGTCCCGTAGGGCGCTGCGCTTCGGCCTGGACGAGGCCCTGCTCGGTGGTGCCTCGGTGGAGGTGGTCAACAGTTGGGAGGTGCCGCTGCCCGCGGACGTGATGGCGCTCGGGACGGACGTACGGGAGGCGCATGAGGAGGTGTTCGACCGGCAGTCCGAGGAGATCGTCGCTGGTGTGCTCGCGGAGGTGATCGACGACCGCACCGAGCGGGTGGACATCAGCGCGGTCCGTACCCAGACCGACCCCGTCGATTCCCTGGTGGCCGCGGGCGACAGAGCGGATCTGGTCGTGGTCGGCTCGCGTGGCCGGGGCGGCGTGAGCGGCCTGGTCATGGGGTCGGTCAGCCAGGGGGTGATCCGCGGGTCGCGGATCCCCGTGGCGGTGCTGCCCCCGCACTCGGAGGAGACGGAGTGAGAACGGCCGGAGGACGCCGCCTGTGCCGCTGCCGTGTCAGCACTCCTTTTTCGGTGATCATGGAGAGTAGACGTAGGGGGAGAACATGGCCAAGCAGACAGAGCACCATCCCCACGTGGTGGTGGGGATCGACGGTTCGGACAACTCCAACGCGGCTCTGGAATGGGCGGCGGTGGAGGCGGACCGCAGAGGGGTGCCGCTCACACTCGTGTACGCGCTGGGCATGCCGCTGATCGTGACCGCCTACGGTCGGCCGGTCCGTTTCCAGCCGACCCAGGAGATCTCCGACCAGGCCGATCAGGTGATGACCCGGGCCGTGAAGCGGGCCCAGGAGATCGCGCCCTCGGTGGAGATCAAGACGATGACCGACTTGGAGGAGGCACCGCTGGCGATCATCCGCCACTGCCACCCGCACGACCTCATCGTGGTCGGGACGAGGGGCATGGGGTCGGTCGCGTCGGTGTTCGCGGGGTCGGTCAGTGTTCGGTTGGCCGCACACGCACCCTGCCCCGTCGTCGCCGTGCCCGCCGCTGTTGGCGGCAGCCCGAAGACCACGGCCCTGGACAGGGTCGTGGTCGGTGTGGACGGGTCCAAACACGCGCGCCGTGCCCTGGGGCTCGCCGTGGACCTGGTGAAGGAGGGTTCCGGGGAACTCGTCGTGGTCAATAGCTGGGAGGTCGTCTTCCCGCACGACCCGGTGGCACTGACCGCCGCGGGGTACCAGAGGCAGGACGAGGTGCTCGACCGCGAGTCCGAGTCGATGGTGGCCGAGCTGATCGCCGACGTCATCGACGCACAGGGCGACGAGGCGGGCGTCCCGGTCAGCGTGATCCGCACGCCGAAGTCTCCAACGGACGCCCTGTTGGACGCCGCCGAGGACGCGGACGCGATCGTCGTCGGCTCCCGTGGGCGGGGGAGCGTGCTCGGCCTGCTGCTGGGCTCGGTGAGCCAGTCGGTGCTGCACCGGTCGAAGGTTCCCGTGGTGATCCTGCCCAAGCACGCCGACGAGGAGTAGGGGAGGGCGGACGCGATACGGCCGGACCTTTGTCGACCGTTGACCTTGTCCGGAGACGGGTGCGGGAAGGCTCGCACCGGACCGGGCCCGAACGGAGGGCCCGGCGATGACGGGAGATACGTACACCCATGGCTCAGCTCATCGTTCTCGGCGTGGCCGACCGCGACACCGCCGAAGAAGCCCTCGACATCGCCGCCAGCCTCAACAGGCAGGAGCTCCTGCGTCTGCAGGACGGTGCCTACGCCTACAAGGACGCGAAGGGGCGTCCCCGCATCCACCAGACGGTGAACACCACCGGCAGGGGCGCTCTCGGCGGCGCCCTGTGGGGCACGCTCATCGGGCTGATCTTCCTCAACCCGATCCTGGGTATGGCGGTGGGCGCCGCCAGCGGCGCGGTCGCCGGCAAACTCACCGACATCGGCATCGACGACGACATGATCAAGCAGATCGGTGCCCAGCTCGACGACGGGCGCGCCGCGGTGTTCCTGCTCACCGACATCAACGCCGCCGACCGGGTCGTCGAGGCCTTCCGTCCGCTGGACCCCAAGGTCCTCCGGACCAACCTGTCCAAGGACGACGAGCGGGAGCTCGTCGAGGCGCTGCGCGCCTGAGCCGGGCCTCGCCCACGCCGCCGGTGCGCGTCGCGCACCGGCGGCTCAGGTGTTGAGAGGGGAAGCCGTGTCCGGTGTGTTCGCCGGCATGCTGCCGTTCGTCTTCGGCCTCATAGCGGCCCTGCTGTCCGTCGTGGCGGTGATCGTGCTGCTCACGGCCGACGGCGGCCGGGGCAGGGCGGTCGCGTTCATCGCGGTGTGGACGGCCGTGCTGTTCGGTGGCGCGCTCGTCGTCGCACTGCTCACCGGTCTGGGGTACGGCGGCGCACCGCCCGCCTGGGTCGGCGCGGTGCAGTCGCTGGCCGGCACGCTCATGCTGGTCCTCGCCGTGCGGAGACTGCGGAGCTCGCTGCGCTCCTCCGGAGACGGGGACCCCGAACCGCCCGCGTGGGTCGCCACCGTCAACGGGCTCACCCCGGTGAAGGCCATGGGACTGGCGGCCGCCATAGCGGGTCTGGTCCCCAAGAATCTCGCGATGTCCCTCGGCGCGGGCACCGCCATCGGCGTCGGCGGCCTCGGCGCCGGGGGCTCGGCCGCGTTCGCGCTCCTCTTCGCCGTTCTCGGTGCCGTCGGCCTCCTCACGCCGCTGGCGGTGGCTCTGGTCAGGGCCCCGATGGCGACCGCGCACTGGAGCGGGCCCTCACCTGGCTTGTGGCCCGCCATGACACCGTCATGATGACCCTGCTGTTCGTCTTCGGCGGCGTGTTCCTNAGGACCCGTTGGCGGATCACCGGGTCGGTGTCCATCAAGCGCTGTTGGGGGCGGGCCCGGCGGGCCTTGGCGCGTTGGTGGGCGGTGGTGGCCCGGTAGCCGCGCTTGCTGGTGTTGCGGGCCAGCTCGCGGCTGATCACCGACTGGTCCCGGCCGACCAGCCGGGCGATGGCTCGTACGCCTTCTCCTCGCGCGTTGGCGAGCGCGATCTCCTCGCGTTCAGCGAGGGTGAGCATCCGTCGTTCTGGCATGAGCAACCCCTGTGACCTGTGATGTTGCTACGACGGTATGACACCACCGCCTCCTTCGTGGAGTATGCCGCTGTCGTCGCGTTGGCCTCCATCATCGCCACAGCCCTGTTCGCCTCCGGGATTCCACTCCGGATCGGTGATGGGATCGCCGATGCGGTGGATGACGGGTTGAGCGCGGACGGGTCGGTATCCGAAGGAGGCGAGGGAGAACCCGGCTCGGGCGGGTCCGCAGGGTCGACGGACGTCGAGCCGGCTCCCCACAACCCGGAGGAGGACGGGGGCGGTGTCACCCCTGCGGTATGGACCGGCGGCGATGACTTCGTCGTCCAGCAGACGTGGTCCTTCGACGAGTCCTGGGAGTGGGGGACCGGCGGTCAACCCGCCTTCGAGTTCGAGGACCACGGAGACTACAACTGGGACTGCGGCTGGGTCTTCCACTACCTCTGTCGTGCCGGCGGAGGGCTCGCCCAGGGGGCCGATGGGGCCATCGAGGACGGCAAGACCGCCTTGTGCCATGTCCACCTGTGCAGCAACGACAGCTTCGAGGACGCGTGGTCAAACACCTGGGACGGGGTGACATCTCTGTGGGACGACCCACTCGGCAGCCTCGAGGGCATGTGGGACGGGTTCTGGGAGACGCCTCAGCGCAATGACGAGAACCTGTCCGGTGGCGATGCCTTCGCTAAGAACTTCGGATACTGGGTCACGCAGATTCCCGGTACGGTTCTCAAACCCTTCAAGTTCCTCGGTGACGGAGGGCGTTCGCCCGACCGGGATGGCGACCAATCCCAGGATCAGGACGGAATCGACTGCTCCAACAGTTTCGTCCCGGGGACCCCGGTGCTCCTCGCGGACGGTACCGCGAAACCCATCGAGCTGATAGCGGTCGGTGACCGGGTGCTCGCCTCCGACCCGGAGACGGGAGAACAGGGACCACGCGAGGTCACCCACCTCATCACCGGCGGCGGCGCCAAGACTCTGGTCGACGTGGTCGTGGACGACGGTTCGGGTGGCACGGCCTCGGTGACCGCCACAGACAACCACCTTTTCTGGGAGCCGGAACAGGGTTGGACCGACGCGATCGACCTCGAACCAGGCAGTTGGCTGCGTACTTCGGCCGGGGTGTGGGTCCGGGTCGAAGCCGTCGACGTGTACACCGTCGCCGAGCAGGACGTCCACAACCTCACGGTCGAGGACCTGCGGACCTACCACGTCGTGGCCGGGCGGTCACCGCTCCTGGTCCACAACTCGGGTCCATGCCGGGAGGTGGGACCGTACGAGTCGACCGGTTCGGGCCAGGACCTCAAGCGGACTGCTCAGGTCGGTGACGACCAGTGGCACTTCAACACCGGTCACGGGTACGACCGGCCCCACACCGGACCAGGCGGGGTACAGACCGACCTGAGGACCACCGATCTGACCCCCGACCAGATCGAACACCGGATCGTCAACGACGTCTACGACCACATCGACAACGGGGGGGCCATTCCCCAGCCGGGCACTCAGAGCTTCCGACCCCGCCAAGGGACGGTCCAGATCGACGGCCACAGCATCGGATACCGTGTCATCCTCAGACCCGACGGGGCGTATCAACTCTCGACGTACTGGCTCAACCCGTAGGGAGCGCGCATGCCTGACCTTTCCAGGGTGGTCGAGAACCTGAGACTGGCTGTCGAGGGCGGGGGCGCTCAGCGTCGGCAGGACGCCTCTAGGGACTTTGTGGAGGAAATCACCTTCGCGACCACCGACGAGATCCTGGCGATGCTCAGGAGCGAGCTCACGCGCGACTGGATGGCCCTGCCTCCATGGGCCCGCAACCTCGCCTACCGTCTGGCTTGTCTGCAGCGTCCCGACGATCCCGCGCTGTTGCGCGAGGCGGCTGGGGACCTGCTGGCTTTCGGGCCGGACTGGGACGAGCACGCGGAGGAACTACAGCGGCGCGCCGACCGGTTGGAGAGCCCGGACGCGCCCAGCGAACACGCGTGAGCCACACCGAACCCACCCGAGACACCCATGGATGGTTCGATGGAGAAGAAGAGACCGCCGCTCGCGGTGCGGGCCCAGCGGGTTCTGTTGTGGTTCCTCGCCGTGATGATGTTGGGCAACGCCCTATGGTCGGTCGCGGAGGTCGGAGGGGGTGCCTTCGGGGTTGGTTACGCCCTGCCCTACTTCTTCCTCACCGCCTGCTTCGCGCTGTTCGCGGCACGGATCGGCCACGGCGAGAAATGGGTCTGGGTCAGCCTGCTCGTGTTGTACGGCCTGCTGATCCTGTTGCAGGTCGGCCGTGTTCTCGGCGGGGACCCATCCGGCCTGATCGGGTTGCTCTTCCTCCTCCTAGGGCTGGTTCTGTCCCTACGGTCCACGTCACGCAAGCACTTCTCCCGTTCTTGCCGCTCTAGCCCCTACAAGGTGTGATGGCGCCGATCGACGGCCGGCTCGGCGCCCGGCCGGTCGTCAGTGGCCCCGCCCACGCCGGACGAGGAAACGAACGAGGATCCCATGGTCTTCCCTCAGCCTTCTCACCAGTACCCACAGTTCGTCGCGGGCGGCCCCGGCTCTACCGGCGGTCCTGAATCCCCACAGCGTGATCGGGGACCTCGTATGCCCGTTCCGCTCCACGCCCTGAGGGTCATGCTCCTGCTGATGCCCGCGTGGACACTCGTCATGATCCCCAGTTCGATCCGCTGGGAGAACATCCATCTGTTCGGTGTCATGGACGTGCTGTTCGCGCTCTGGCTCATGCTGCCCGCTGTCGTCGCCCTGGTCTGCGCGCTCCTGATGCACCGGGGTGGACGGGCGGTCCTGTACGTCGTCGCGGGGCTGTGCGCGACCATCGTGGGGCTCAATTTCTGGTTCCACGTGTTCGGTGGTCCGCCGGTGCTCCAGGCGATCCCGTTCACCGTGCTCACCGCGGTTGCGCTGTGCTTTCCGTCGTCCTGGCGTTATGCCCGAGAGCGTCAGGTCCGGCGCAGGGAGTACACCGCCGAGGCAGGGGATTTCTGAACGGTGCCGCGCTCGTCGTTCTGCTCAGCGGTCCGGCGGGCGACCGCGCACTGGAGCGGGCCCTCACCTGGCTTGTGGCCCGCCATGACACCGTCATGATGACCCTGCTGTTCGTCTTCGGCGGCGTGTTCCTCGACAAGGGNCTGACCGTCCTGGCGGGCTGACGGCGGCCTCGGCACCGTGTGACCGGAGGCACGTGAAGAAGCCGTGTCGGACCCGTGAGGGGACTGAGGGTCACTCTGCTGCCGTATGGCAGCAGAGGAGGCGGGAATGGATCACGACACCGCCTTGTCGCGGGCGGTTACACGCAGGATGGAGCAATCGGGGATGAGCGCCCGCCAGCTGTGTCGGAGGGCTGGAATGGACTCGGGCAATGTGTCCCGCAAGCTGGCTGGGCGCGGGTGGCGCTACGCGGACCTACACAAGCTGGCTGCTGCGCTGGGCGTCGCCCCTCATCTTCTGGTCGCCGAAGCCGGTCGCCTAGGGAAGGAGGAGAGGGAATGAGCGAGACGTGCAGCCCTGAGGGAGTGGACGCGGTGATGATTCGCGGACCGCGCAGGCCCGGGGAAGATCTGGCATCGGTGATCCGTAGGGCATTGATGGCGCTGAACGACCGCGACCGGTTCGCCGAACCCGAGCCCGAACCGCTCCCGGTGGATGAACCGGACGCCTGGGACTACACCGAGGACGGGGAACACATTCGTGTCGTGGGAACCGACATCGTCGTTCCTGCCAAATAGGGAGCCTCGTGAGCTTCTACTGTGTGAACCCTGTTCGGTTGAGGGGGAGCCGGGACGGCGACGGGCCCGGACACGTGCAGCGGGGTCGGCGCTTGGGTGTGGTGCTCTCACGTCTGGACTGGTCGACCGTGGTCGTGGTCTCCACATCCACCAGTGACCAAGGTGCGTCCTCGGAACCGTTGGTCGCCTCGTGTGCGTCTGGAGGACCTGGAGACGACGGCGCTGATCGATCAGATGACCGCCATGGACGCCTCTGATATCGCGTCTTATTTCGGCGGATTGACGTCTCCCGAAGAGACCAGGAACTCCACCGTGTGCTTTCGCTCTGGGTGGGGATTCCCCGAGCATCCGGATGAACCCATTCACGGAATCCGCTTCTTGATCCGGGTTCTTCCCACCGCAGGATTCGGTTACTCGACTCCTGCGCCGAAACAGAGGTCGGTCGATGCCACTATCGTCGATACTTCACTTCCGGACCTCTATCAAGCAGCCTCCATGTGACCGCCGCACACTGAAGGCCGGTGGCCCGTGGGGACCACCGGCCTTCGGTGTGACTGCTGCGGGGCGCTGACCTGGGCCAGGACCCGGATTCGGCGGAGGGTGTGGGATTTGAACCCACGAAGCCCCGTCAAGGACTTGGTGCTTTTCAAGAGCACTGCACTCGGCCGCTATGCGAACCCTCCCGGTGGAGCACGACGCTCCGCCAGTCATGGTAGGGCATGCGCCGCTCTTGCACACCCGGCTTCCCGGGGGCCGTCCCGCTGGCCCTCAGCCGGCCAGCTCCTCCCAGCGCCGGACCAGGGCGGCGTGGCCGACGTCGGTCAGCGAGCCGTACACGCGCAGGCGGGCGATCCCGCCGTCGGGGAAGACGTCGGTGCGCACGTGGGTGACGGTGAGCGGGGTGTCGAGGAGAAACCGGTGCGGGCTGTCGGGTTGCAGCCTCGTGCGGTCGACGATCTCGAACCACGTGTCCGGGTCGTGCTCGGCGTCACATCCCAGGACGGTCACCCACCCGGCGGCGTTGCCCTTCAGGTAGGCGGTGTCCACCTCCAGCGCGCGGACCGAACCCTGCGCAGCGAGCCGGAGGCGCACCCAGTCGTTGCCGTGGTCCCTGCGGCGGCGGTTCTCCCAGCCGTCGTCCATCTTCGCTGACCGGCCCGGGGCGATGATGTTCTCCGGTGGGGAGTAGAACCGGTCGGAGGCGTCCTCGACCGTCCCTCCGTGCTCCAGGGCGGCCAAGTCGAACCCGCCCAGGGCGGACAGCCACGCCGGGTCGGCGACCGGTGTGCCGTACACCCGCAGGCGGGCGATCCCGCCATCGGGGAACTGCTTGAGCCGCAGATGGGTCCAGCGCCGTCCGACGGCGGTCGCGAAGTCGTTGGCCGCGTGCCCGTATACCGGGGTGCGCGGCACGATCTCGGTCCACTCGGCGGCCATGAGCGCCTCGGGGGAGGGCGCGCCCTCGACATGGGTGGCCTCGACGCTCACCTCGGCGGGGTGGTTGCCGCGGAAGTGCGCGGTGTCCACGACGATCCCCTGGACGACTCCGGGCAGGCCGAGCCGGACCAGGGCCCAGTCGTGGTCGTCGTCGGCGGGGTGGGGCTGTTCGGCACTGGTGCCGCGTCGGCGGCGGGTCTCCCAGCCGTCCATGGCCTTGCCTTTGTGGCCGAAGGCCTCAGGGTCGAACACGGCCGGGCCGGGGACGAGCAGGTTCTCCCGGTCGGCGAAGAACTCGTCGTTGGCGGCGAGGACGGAGCCGCCGAGCCGTCGGCCGGCGAGGTCCGTCAGGCCGGAGAAGTCGCGTGTGGCGGGCCTGTGGTCGGCATAGGGGTCCCCGCCCCGGTAGGGGCGGGCGTTGTAGTCGCGGGGATCGACGGAGGCCGGTGGCGTCATGCTCTTCCCGTGGGCTGTGGAACGTGTGGTGTTCCCACGATCCCAGTGCGGGGCCGTGCGCGTCCACGTCCGGGCCATGGATTGTCGGTCCTTCTGGGTAGGTTTCCCGGTGTCGACACCATGAGGAGGCAGTGGCGTGAGACTGCGAGTGGACCGCGACGCGTTCGCCGAGGCGGTCGCCTGGACGGCTCGTGCCCTTCCCGCCCGGCCCGCCGTGCCCGTGCTCGCGGGCATGCGCCTGCGGGTGGCCGAGGACGGCACCTCCCTGTACCTGTCCGGGTTCGACTACGAGGTCTCCACACGGGCGTCGGTCCACGTGGTGGCCGAGGAGGCGGGTGCCGCCCTGGTGCCGGGCCGCCTGCTGGCGGAGATCGTGCGCAACCTTCCGCAGGGGTCGGTGAGCATCGAGAGCGACGGACCCAAGCTGCTCGTCACGGGGGGCGCGGCACGCTTCACGCTCGTCACGATGCCCTTGGAGGACTATCCGGACCTGCCGGGAATGCCCGGCGTCATCGGATCGGCGCCCTCCGACGTGCTGGCGGCGGCGGTCCGACAGGTCACGCCCGCGGCGAGCCGGGACGACACCCTTCCCATGCTCACCGGTACGTACATGGACTTCTCAGGCGACACCCTGACCCTCGTGGCGACCGACCGCTACCGGATCGCGCTGCGCGAGATGTGGTGGCAGCCCGCTGAGCCGGGGATCGACACGGCGGCCCTGGTGCCCGCCCGTACGCTCGCCGACATCGTGCGCGGCCTGGTGAGCAAGTCGAACGTCGATATCGCACTCGCGGCCGACGAAGGCCGGCCGATCGGTGCGGTGGACGGCATGGTGGGGTTCGAGAACGGGGAGCGCCGTACGACCACGCGGCTCATCGACAGCGATTTCGTCAGGTACGCCTCCTGGTTCCCCACCGAGTTCGCCGCGCGGGCGGAGGTCGCCGTGGGCCCGCTGCTGGAGACCGTCAAGCGGGTGGCGCTGGTCGCCGACCGGGGGACCCCGCTGCGGTTGGCCTTCGCCGAGGGGGAGGCCGTGCTGGAGGCGGGGTCGGGCGATGACGCCCAAGCCGTCGAGTCCATGGGGGTCGCCTACGAGGGGGATCCTCTGCGGGTGGCGTTCCGTCCGGACTACCTCATCGACGGTCTCGCCGCCGTGGAGACCGATACCGCTTACCTGCATTTCACCGAGCCGACGAAACCCGCGGTGATCACCGACGTGCCCGCCAAGGAGGGCGCCGCGCCGGCCTTCCGTTATCTGGTCCAGCCGCTGCGGCTCTCCTGAACAGGGGCGGAACCGGGATCTCCGGGACTTCTCCGCCGATGTCCACAAGTTATCCACAGGTGTCTCGAATGCCTGTGGATAACCCAGGGCCATGGGTGTTCAAAAGGTGCGGGTCTTCCCCGGGAAGGCTGCTTGTCATGGCTTTGACATGCGAACACGTCGAAGATCCACAAGTCGGGGCGGCCTGTGGATAACTTCGCGGTCCGGGCTATTCGCCCTCGGTCAGAGTGGACGTCCCGCCGGCGTTCACCGAAGCTCCCAACCCCAACTCCGCCTCGCGCCCGCGGCGGTACCCGGCTCGGTACCCGGCTGCGCTGTGCGTGCGTTCGGGGCGGTGTTTGCGCAACTGCGGGAACTGCCGCTGGAACTCCTCGCTGACGCGGTGAACGTCGTCGCGCAGCACCAGTTCCGCCCCGCGGGACGATTCCACACCGCCGTTCTCCCCCGTACCGCCGGAGTCCTCGGCCCCCTCATGGGAGGCCGCCTCCTGGAGCCGGGCACGGAAGTCGCGGATGCGTTCGGCCACGGCCTGTCCGTAGGCCCGCACGAACGACCGGTAGTAGCGCTTGCGTTCGGTCTCCAGTTCCGAGCGCGTGTAGTTGCGCAGTTCCCGGATATCGCTCACGTGCGTCGAACTCATGAACCTGGCCGAGGCCTCCATCTGCATCGAGATGGACGGCAGCAGCATACGCAGCGCCTCCAGAGCGTCCACGGTACCCACCAGGATGATGGTGCGGTCGGCGTTGGTGGCGTTGTTGCCGCGCACCGCCGACTGGCAGCCGTACGCCGCGGCGATGTCCGCGAGGGCGCGGACCCGTGCCTTGCCGTGGCCGCCCACCCCCGTGACCGTGTAGTCCATGCGGTTGATGGCGTCGGGTGCCTCGCCCCGTTCGGCTCGTGCCTCGGCCTCGGCGATCGCGTGCCGGGTCATCAGCTCGGCTGCCTTGGCGGTGAACGCCTGGCTCTCGGCATCGGTGACCGCGGGGTCCTCCGCCATGCGGAGAAGCCCGCGGACCCGCTCGACCATCTTCTGACGAGCAGCTTCAGTCATCGGCGCCCGGTCGTCTCCCTAGGTGAGTGTCGGTGGTTCCGCCCATCGGCGGGAAACACCGAGCCTAGGCCTTCTTGTTCCCGACCACCATCGTGGTGCCCCCGAAGGCGGGCTAGTTCTTGTCGCCCGCCACCATGGCGACGATCCCGATGATGACCCACAGGACCAGGCCCGCGCCCAGACCGGCGAACAGGGCGCCGAACAGCCCACTGAAGATCGCGAAGCTGCTGATCACGGATGCGACATAGCTCACGATGGCGGTGGCGCCGCCGCCGAGCAGAGCCGGAGCCGCCGCGTAGCGGAACGGATAGGTGGCTGCCCACCGGCGGCCCCGGCGGTCGGCCTTCTTGCGGAGCACCCCGCCGACTCCACCGATCAGGGCGAAGAAGAAGATTCCGGTCGTCACCGCCCCCGGGATACCGGCCAGGCCGAAGTTCATCAGGAAGGAGAGGGCGCCGGCGACCGAGCCGCCCACGACCGACGCCCCCCAGGGCCAGATCATCGTCGCCGAGGCGACAGGAGTGAATGCGTTACCGCGCTCCAGCGTCATGTTCACCGCTCCAGTCGAATCGCGTGACGCCCGTCCTCGCACGGCCGTCTCCTCCAGCATGCGCTCCGGGGCCCGCCGTGACATCAGGGCACGTCCCTGATCTACCCCGGAGGCACCCCTGCGGCACCCGGGGCGGGGCCGTACGCGGCCCCGTCTCCGTCCAACGATCAGCCGGCCGCCGGAGTGCCCGGCGCGGCCTGGTCACCGATCGCGGCCAGGTCGGCCCACAGGTGCGCCCAGGTGGTGCGGAACGCGGGGAGCAGGGGCAGCGACTCGGTCTCGGAGACGGGGACCCAGCGGACCTCGTCGCTCTCCGCGTTGCCGACGCCGAAGGGCGGCAGGTCGGGGACGCGTGCAAGGAAGGTGTCGTACCGCCACACGGTGAGGTCGTGTTCGTAGCTGCCGACGATGGTGAAGTCGCTGAGGTCTCCCGAGACCTCTTCCCGGAATTCGCGGACCGCGGCTTCCAGCGGGGTCTCGTCACGGTTTCGCGCTCCGCCGGGAATGCCCCACATTCCACCCATGTGTGTCCATTCTGCGCGGTTCTGGAGGAGGACATGGCCGGTACCGGTCACGTCGGTGGAGTAGAGCAGAAGCCCTGCGGCTCCGTAGACTCCCCAGCGTCGGCCTCCGCCGGGCAGGTGCACCCAGCCGTTGCCGTCTCCGTCCAGCATCGAGTCCTCCATCCGTGTCGCGCCGACCTCAGGCCGGTCCGTTCTCCCCCATGTTCCACCCCGGAGATGGCGCCTGCCCGAAGGGGACCTCCCCGGGGCGGCGATGCTATACCGCCACACCTTCTGTGAACCCGTCGCCGGGGCGACCTCTTCCCCGAGTGGGGCAGAGGTGAAAGCGGACTGAAAGCGGGACGGAAGATGCTCTTCTTAGTGTGGAGCACGTTCGACGCGACCGGCTCCCACGAGAGGACGGCTCGTTGCCGGTCCGGAGTTCGTTGGACACATGCCACCCGTGGCGCGTCGCAGGCGGAGCCGCCGCGGGTGGCCCTCCACCCCCGGGGGGGCGGGTCCGTGGTACTTGGTAGTAACAGAAGGCGTAGGGCCGCGCTGCGGCTTTACACGAGTGCGGTGAGACGAGGAGTCCGAGTGCCGAAGATGCTGATGGTCGACGAGGAGTTCGACGCGATCATCTCGGGTATCGAGCCCGCGGCGAAGATGCGGCCGATGGACGACCCGGCCCCCAGGGAAGGGGTGCCGGCTCAGTCGGAACCGCGTGAGGGGGCCCCTGCCAAGGAGGAGCCCGCCAAGAGCGAGCCTGCCAAGGAGGAGCCCGAGGAAGGCGCATAAACCGGATCGAGCATCCGAAAAGTCACTCCGAGTGCTGGTACAGAGGGGGCACTCGGAGTCTTTTTCCTGCCCTTGTCCGTACAGGGAAGCACTTGCCCTTGCTAGGGTTCCTTCGTGGAATTCGGTGTTCTTGGTCCCATCACCGCTTGGTCCGACGGACGACGGATTTCGGTCGGCGGACCTCGTCAGTGCTGCGTACTCGGGGCACTGTTGGTGCACTTTCGCCGAGAGGTCACCGTCGATCAGTTGATCTCCTACCTGTGGAGCGGTGACCCCCCGAGGACCGCCAGATCCGTCATCCAGGTGCAGATCTCCCACCTCCGGCGGGCCTTTCCGGGGCACATCCGCACGACACCGGGCGGATACGCACTCGATGTGGACGCCGAGGCCGTCGACCTCCACCGTTTTCGCCTGCTGAGGGACGCCGCCTCGTCGGCAGAGCCAGAGAGGGCCGTCGAACTCCTGGAACAGGCACTGTCCTGCTGGCGCGGGGTCCCCTTCTCCGGGGTCGGATCGGACTTCCTCGAACAGTCCGTGGTCGCCCCCCTGCGCGAGGAGCACTCGTCCGCCGTGATCGCGTGGGCGTCCAACGCCCTCGAACTGGGCCGCTGCGCCGATGTGGTCTCCCGGCTGACCCCGCTCGTGAGCGAGGACCCGTTCCGGGAGAAGACGCACCACCTGCTCATCACCGCCCTGTGGCGTGACAACGAACGGGCCCGTGCCCTGGCGCTGTACGAGGAGTTCCGGGCCAGGCTCGCCGAGGAACTGGGGGTGGACCCGGGGCCCGACCTGGTCTCGCTCCACGCCCGGATGCTGCGTGGGGACTCCGCGGACGAGACGGGGGCGCCGGGGCAGGGCGACCGCTACCTGGTCCGCAGCGACCTCCCTAGGGACCTGCCCGATTTCACGGGGCGGAGGGAGGCCCTGCGACAGCTGCACGAGATCTCGGCCTCGGGCGAGGACCGCGCCAAGGTCTGCGTCATCACGGGGACCGGTGGCGAGGGCAAGACCACCACAGCGGTCCGCTTCGGTCACGAGTGCGCTCCGTGCTACCCCGACGGCCAGATCTTCATCGACCTGTACGGATACACGGCCAACAAGGAACCCCTCGACCCGGCCGCCGCCTTGGGGGCGCTCCTGCGCGCCGTCGGAACGGCCCCCGAGTCCGTACCCGACTCCCTGGATGAGCGCTCCGCACTGTGGCGGGCGACCCTCATGGGGCGCAGGGTCCTGCTCGTCCTAGACAACGCCATGGGTTACGCGCAGGTCAGCCCCCTGCTGCCGTCCTCCCCCGGTTCGATGGCGCTCATCACCACCCGCAACGAGCTCTCCGGCCTCAGCGGTGCCTCCTTCCTGTCACTGGGCATGTTCGACGAGGCGTCGTCCCTGGAACTCCTGGGCCGGGTGCTAGGGGAGGAGCGCGTTCGGGAGGAGCCGGACCAGGCGCGGGAGATCATCCGCATCTGTGGCGGACTCCCGCTCGCCCTGAGAGTGATCGCCGGGCGCATGCTGAGCCGACCGCGGTGGTCCTTCGCGCACGTCGCCCGCAGGCTCGGTGACCAGAGCCGCACGTTCCGCGAGCTGAGTGTGGAGGGGCAGAGCGTCGAGACGGCGATCGACCTGTCGTTCCGGAGCCTCAACGCCGACCAGCGGCGGACCTTCCTGCTGCTGGGGCTCATGATCGGGGACACCGTCGATCTGGGCGGGGCGGCGACCCTGCTGGGCCTGTCCTTCGACGACGCCGACGACGCCCTCCAGGAACTCGTGGGGATGTGCCTGCTCGACGAACCGCAGGGCGACGTCTACCGCTTGCACGACCTGGTCAAGGAGTTCGCGCTCAGCCGCAGCGGCGTACTGGAGCCCGGGAGCGGGGAGGAGGCCAGGAAGAACCTGGCGGCGTACTACCTGTCGATGGCCGAGCACGCGGCCGAGCTCATGGGCAGCCGCTTTCGCGACCGCGAGACGACCCACCGCACGGACCTGTCCGGCCGGGCCGACGCCGAGGAGTGGTTCTCCCGCCACCAGGAGAACCTCGCGGACACGATCGAGTACTTCGCCTCCTGCGACAGCGGGGACCACGCGTGGCGGATGGCCGACTCCGTGTGGCGCTTCTACGCGCTCCACGGGCACATGGGGCTGCTGATCAGCTCCCAGGAGCGGGCACTCCAGGCCAGCGACGACCAGGGGAACCTGCGGGGCCGCGCCGTGACGCTCATCGGGCTGGGTATCGCCCACTACATCTCCGGCCGTTTCGACGAGGCGCTGGCCTTCCTCACCAAGGCCAGGGTGCTCCTGGAATCGGTCGGGGACCGCCGGGGCATCATCCGCGCCCTAGCCAACCTCGGTATGGTCCACGAGCGGATCGGTCGGTTCGGCGAGTCCCTGGAGGCCTTCCAGGGGGTACTGGACTACGCGGTGGAGATGGGCGACACCGAACTGGAGGCCCATCAGTGGGGGAACCTCGCCGTGCTCCGGCAGACGCTCGGGCAGTACCGGGAGGCCCTGCACTGCGCGGAACAGGTGATCGCCAAGACCGTGGGCCAGGACCAGGACGAGGCCAGGGCGCACGCCAAACGCGTCATGGGCGAGGCCGGGACCGGGCTCGGGGAGTTGGCGGACGCCTTCCGCCACCTGGAGGAGTCCCTGGAACTGTCCGCCCGACTGGGGTTCGTGGGCAACCGGATCTACGTCCACAACTCCCTTGGCAACGCCCACCGGGCCGCCGGATCCTGGGACGAGGCCGTCGGTGCCCACACGGCGGCGCTGGAACTGGCGGAGGAATCGGGTGACCGGAGCGGTGACGCGGAGATCCTCACCGACCTCGGCCTCACGTATGCTGCCGCAGGACGACCGGGCGAGGCCGCCGTCGTGCTGGAGCGGGCCCATGCCACGGCGCAGGAGCGGAGCGAGCGCTACGCCGAGGCCCGCGCCGCCCTGGCGCTGGGGCGGATCCCGGCCCCGACGGTGCCCGCCGACCGGGCCCGTGAACTCCTCAAGGCGGCCGAGCGGACCTTCGCCGAGCTGGACCTGGGCGAGGCCGACCAGGCCCGTGCGGCACTGCTGAGCCTCGAATCCGTCGTTTGAGGGCGTTCAGGTGACGGCTCTCCGCCGCCGGGGCGGCCGGGTCCAGCCGCCGTTCCTGCGCATCGACCGCAGGTAGAGCCTGCCCGGGAGCGTGCGCAGCGCGTTCGGAAGGTGCGGGTACAGGGCCCGTACCGCCCGCATGAGTCGGTCGAACCACCGCTGGTGCCGCGCCGACCACGGAATGCGGAACGCCTCGCGCAGGTCCGGGGGCAGGAACCCGCCCGCGAGGAACCGCTGCGCGCGGGTGAGGGGCCACAGCAGCCGGTTGTGCGGCCGGAACAGTTGCCGGGAGATCTCCAGGGCCGGCCCGCCCACCTCCAGCCGTGTCACGGCCCGGCGCCAGTAGGCGTCGAACCCCTCCGGGGTGGCGGGCCAGTCCTGGGCGGGCAGGCCGAGGGCGGTGGCGTAGACGGAGGCCTCGGTCAGGAGAGCCGCCGCCTCGTCCGGTTCGAGGCGCCTGACCGTCAGTTCGTACATGCGTGTCCACGTGTGGAACAGCGTGGCGGCGACCCACAGCAGCAGTTCGGGGTCGAGGGCGTCGTACCCGGGGCCGCGCACCTTCCGGTGGAGCGCGCGGACGATCGCCTGGACGCGGGCGCGCTCTTCGTCGGTGCCGAAGGAGGTCCCGTACACGTAGTAGAGCGTGCCGCGCAGCCGGTGCAGGGGCCGGGAGGCGAAGTCGCTGTGGTCGTACACCCCCCGGGCCACGCCCGGGTGGGCGATCTGGAGGAGGACCGCGTACGCCGAACCGATGAAGAGGCTCGCCTCGGAGTGGACTCTGAGCATCGGCGAGGTGGGGTGGTCGACCCGGGGTCGGTGCGGCAACGGGCCTCCCTGTACGCGGTCTGCCGTTCGCGGGGACGTACTCGGACGGTGATCATTCCCGTCCGCGGGGCGGGCGAACCGTTCCGGCGGCTCACGCTGTGGGGCGGCGCTCTGGTGATCGCCGGACAGGCGGTGGCGGCGGTGGCCGGGTGGCGTGGTGCCGGTCAGGGTCGGCGTCGGCCCAGTTCCTCGCTGATGTCACGGGCCGCGGCGGTGAGCCGCCCGGTCAGCGCCAGCAGGCCCTCCCGGTCCAGCACCATGCGGGGAGCGGAGACCGAGACCGCAGCCACCGGACGTCCGTCGGCGCCCAGGACCGGTGCCGCCACACAGTGCACGAACTCCTCGTGTTCCGCCTCGTCCAGCGCCCACCCCCGTTCGGCGGTCAGGGCCAGGTCCGCGTCGAGCGCGGCCCGGTCGGTCAGGGTGGCGGGCGTGCAGCGCGCGAACGGCGGCGGGCCGAGCAGGGTGTCGCGCTCGTCCTCGGACAGGCGGGACAGGATCGCCTTGCCGACGGCCGTGGCGTGCAGCGGGGCGAGCGCACCCACCCGCGAGTACATGCGCACCGTGTGACGTGACTCCACCTTGTCCAGGTACACCACCCGGCCGTCCTCCAGCGCGCCCAGGTGGACGGTCTGCCCGGTGGCCTCCCCCAGGTTCCGCAGGTGCCGGGCGGCCAGGCCGCGCACGTCGAACCCCTCCAGCGCGGCCGCGGCCAGGGTGGCCATCCGCGGACCCAGCCGGTACCCGCCGTCATCGGTGCGCAGGACGAACCGCTGCTCCTCCAGGGTCCGCAGCAGCCGCAGAGAGGTCGTGCGGTGCACGTCCAGGCGTCGCGCCAGTTCGCTGATCGTGGTGGGGCCGTCCGCGAGTTCCACGAGGATGCGCATGGCCCGTTCGACACTGGAGGACACCGTCAGTCCCTCCCCCGCGGGTCGCGACCGGGTCGCTGCCCAGTCTCCCGGGCCGCCGCGTGCCCCGGTCCGGGGGTGGGGGCGTCACCGGGGATCCCCAGGACCCTCCCTGCGGTCCGCGCGCCCTCGGCCAGGCAGTCGGGGACCGCCGCCCCCTCCAGTAGCCGCCCCAGGAACCCGGCGGCGAAGGCGTCGCCCGCGCCGACGGGGTCGACGACCGACACCCGGGGCGCGGGCTGGAACCAGGACCGGTCGTGCCGGACGGCCATGGCGCCCTTGGCCCCCTGCTTGAGGACGAGCAGGCCGGGGCCGTGTAGGAGGCCGGCCAACTCTCCCGGGTCGGAGGTGCCCCACAGCGACGCAGCCTCGTCCGTGCCGCAGAAGACGATGTCGCAGCGCCGCGCCAGGCTGAGCAGGGTGTCGGCGTTGTGGTCCCCGTGCAGCGCGGGGCGGTAGTTCACGTCGAAGCTGCGCAGGGTGCCGTCGGAGGGAACGGACAGCAGGTCCTCGACCAGCGCGAGGCAGGTGTCGGACAGTGCCGCGGTGATGCCGGTGGTGTGCACGAGGCGGGGCCGCAGACGCCGAACCTCGGCCGCCGTCTCGGGTCCGAGCGCGGAGGCGGCCGACTCTCGCCGCCAGTAGTGCGCCCGGCCCCCGCCGGGACCGGGCTCTTTCGTGTACAGCCCGGTGGGGCGCTCGGGGTCGACGCGCACGAGGCAGCGCACCCCGGAGGCGGTCAGCCGGTCGCGGACCAGCCGTCCGAACACGTCGTCGCCCACGGCGCCGAGCCACGCTGCGCGGTACCCGGCACGGGCCAGGTGCACGGCCACGTTGGACTCGGCGCCGCCGATCTCGGCGCGCAGCAGGGGCACGCCGTCCCGTGAGTCGCCGTCGGGGACGAGCAGGGCCATGGTCTCGCCCACGCACACGGCGTCGAGCTGCTGTGCGTCCACTCCGGCCTCCCACCTGCCCGGTCCATGCGGGAGCTTGACCCGCCCGACGGCCGAATGCTATTCCTGGCGCTGGAAAATACGCAACAGTGTTGCATATAGTGCAGCAAAAGTGCGGGGGTGGTCGGTGTGTGGGACCTGATGCTGCGCGGCGGCCGGGTCATCGACCCCGCCTCGGGGCTCGACGGGACCGCCGACGTCGCCGTGCGCGCGGGCCGCATCGCCGCAGTCGCCCCCGGCCTGCCCGCCTCCCGGGCCGTCCGGACGGCCGACGCCTCCGGCCGCCTCGTCCTGCCGGGCCTGGTCGACCTGCACACGCACCTGTGGCGCGGCGCCACCTACTGGGGGTTGGACGCCGACGCCCTCGCCTGGCGGACCGGTGTGACCACCTGGGTCGACGCCGGGTCCGCCGGCGCCTACGCGATGGACGGTCTGCGCCGCTGGGCCGCCGACCCCACACCGCTGCGCGTCCACGCGCTGATCAACGTCTCCGGACTCGGGCTGGTCGGCCGCACCGGCGAGCACCACGTCCTGGAGAACCTCGACGTGGACGCCGCCGCGGCCGTGGCCGCCCGCCACGGCGACCTGGTCCGCGGCGTCAAGGCCCGCATCGACCGCCACACCGTCGGAGCGCACGGGCTGGAACCGCTGCGCCGCGCGGTGGCACTCGCACGGCGGCTGGAACGGCCGCTCATGGTGCACATCGGCTACGGGCCGCCCTCGATCGGCGACATCGCGCCACTGCTCACCGAAGGAGACATCCTCACCCACTGCGCCACCGGAGTCGCCGCCGGACTCGTCGCCGACGGCAGGCCCACCGACACCCTGGCCCGGCTCCGCGACACCGGCGTGGTCTTCGACCTGGGCCACGGCTCGGGTGCGTTCGACTTCGACGTGCTGGAGGCCGAACTCGCCGCCGGGATCACCCCCGTCGTCTCCACCGACCTGCACGTGCGTTCCGTGCACGGCCCCGCCTTCGACCTGCCGACGGTCATGGGCAAGGCCGTGGCCGCCGGGATGGACCTGGCCGAGGCGGTGCGCTCCGCCACGGTCCGGCCCGCCCGCGCGCTCGGCCTCGCGGGCGGCACACTGGCGGTCGGGGCGGACGCCGACATCGCGGTCTTCGACGTCGAGTACGGCGCCTTCCCCGTGGTGGACGTGCACGGCGGGACCCGTGAGGCGCCGCTGCGGCTCACCAACACCGCCACCTACGTCTCCGGCCGGGAACTGCCGCCATGCGCCGCACCGCCTCCGCCGGAGTGGGTGCCGCTCAGCGCGGCTCAGGAACATGCCGAGGCCGAGCGCCGTTCGCGGATCCGCGATTCCGTACGGCACCTGGACCGCCCCGAGGACTTCGACGCACCCTTCCCCCGATCCGCCGACGAGGAACACAGCGATGGAGGAACGCGCCGATGACCGAACCCGCCGAGGCCCCCGCCGGGCCCGCGCTGCCCGCCGACCGGCTGGCCGCCCTCGACGCCCTGCCGGTGGACGCGCGCTCCCTGCCCACCAGCCCCCTCAGCCCCGACCAGGTCCGTGCGGCCGGTCTGACCCTGCACGACCTGTGGCTGCCCGCCGTCACGCTCGATCAGAGGGCACTGGAGCACAACCTCGACCGCTTCGCGCGCTGGTGCGCCGCACGCGGCGTCGGCCTGGCCCCGCACGCCAAGACCACCATGGCCCCGCGCCTGTGGTCGGCCCAGCTGGAGCGCGGAGCCTGGGGCCTCACAGCCGCCACCGTCGCCCAGGCCCGCACCATGCGTGACCACGGCGCTCCCCGCGTCCTCATCGCCAACGAGGTCGTCGAACGGAACCAGCTCGCCTGGATCGCCGACGCCCTCGCCGACCCCGCCTTCGAGGTCATGTGCCTGGTGGACTCCGCGGAGGGAGTCCAAGCCATGGGGGCGGCCCTGGCCGGGGCCGTGCGCCCCCTGCGGGTGCTCGTGGAACTGGGGCCCGAGGGCGGCCGCGCGGGCGTGCGAGACATGGAGGACGCGCTGGCCCTGGCCCGGACGGTGGCGGCGAGTCCCTCCCTCGCCCTGGCCGGGGTCGAGGCCTTCGAGGGCGTGTTCCCCCAGCGCCGCGACGACGACTCGCCCGCCCGGGTGCGCGCCTGGTTGGACCGCTTGCCCGAGTTCGTGCGCGGCGCCGACGCCGAGGGGCTGTTCTCGGAAGCCGGTGAAATCATCGTCACCGCCGGCGGCAGCGCCTTCCCCGACCTGGCCGACCAGGCCCTGGCGCGGGAACTCGACCTCTCACTGCCAGTCCGCCGCATCCTGCGCTCGGGCTGCTACGTCACCCACGACGACGTGTTCATGGAGCGCGTCTCACCGCTGCGCTCGGCCGCCGACGACGACCCGCTGGTCCCCGCGCTCACCTGCTACGCGCGCGTGCTCTCGCGCCCCGAACCCGGGCGGGCGATCCTGGGCGCGGGCAAGCGCGACGTCTCCTTCGACATCGACCTCCCCCTGCCGCGCGCCCTGCTCCGCGACGGCGAGCGCGTCCCGCTGGAGGGTACGGCGCGGATCGCCACGCTCAACGACCACCACGCGTTCTGTGACTTCGACGCTGCCGACGAGCGCGCGCCGCGAGTCGGGGACGTCGTCGAACTGGGGTTGTCCCACCCGTGCACGGTGTTCGACAGGTGGCCGCTGATCCCCGTGCTCGACCCCGGTCTGCGTGTCGTGGACGCCGTCCGCACGCTGTTCTGAGTCCCGCCCCGTCCACCTCAGCGGAAAGAAGGAAGACCTGTGGCTGCGAAGAAGCTGACCGTCTCCACACCCGACGCCGCCCCGCCCGGCGGCCCCTACTCGCAGGGCGTCGTCGCCGGGGACTTCGTCTACATAGCCGGATGCACCCCGCACCTGACGGACGGCTCCCTCCTGGAGGGCACGTTCGAGGAGCAGACGCGCGCCGCGTTCGCCAACCTCGCCGCCATCGCCCACGCGGCGGGGGCGACCCTGGCCGACGCCGTCCAGGCCCGCGTCTACCTGCGCGACCTGGACGACTTCCAGGAGATGAACGGGCTCTTCGCTGAGTTCTTCGGCGACGAGCCGCCGGCGCGCACCACCCTCCAGGCGGACCTGCCGGGGTTCGCCGTCGAGATCGACGCGGTGCTCTACGCCCCGAAGGGCTAGAGAGCCGCGGAGGGACGCGCGGCCTCGGCCCGGGAGAAACGCAGCTCGGGATCGGTGACGCTGTCCGCACGCAACAGTTTGACGTCGGAGTGGTAGGAGAACGAGGTCAGCCACGGCAAGCGGTCGCCCTGGCGCGGCAGCGCGTCGATGGAGCGCTGGACGTACCCGGCGGAGAAGTCCAGGAGCGGCCGCGTCGCCATCTCCGGCCCCGACACCTCCGGGCGGCAGACGTCGTACCCGCGGGCGTCCATGTGGCCGAGCAGCCGGCAGAAGTGCTCGCACAGCAGCCCGACCTTCAGCGTCCACGACGAGTTCGTGTACCCGATGGCGTAGGCGAAGTTCGGTACCCCGGAGAGCATCATGCCCTTGTAGGCGACCGTGTCGGGCAGGTGCACGGGGCGGCCGTCGACAACGAGAGCGATCCCCCCGAACACCTTCAGGTTCAGGCCGGTGGCGGTGATGATGACGTCGGCCTCCAGTTCCCGTCCGGACTCCAGCAGCACCCCGTTCTCGGTGAAGGTGCTGATCCGGTCGGTGACCACCGAGGCCCGCCTCCGGTGGACGGCCCGGAACAGGTCGCCGTCGGGGACCGCGCACAGCCGCTGGTCCCACGGGTCGTACGGCGGGTTGAAGTGCTCGTCCACCGGGAAGCCCTCGGGCAGCAGCCGGGTGTTGACCCGGCGGATCAGTTTCCGTGCCGCCTGCGGGTACTTCTGGCAGAAGGCGTAGACGGCGCGCTGCTGGGCTATGCCCTTGCGCCGTGCCAGGGCGTAGCCCAGCCTCGGCCCGAACACCTTCTTCAGACGACTGGAGAGCCGGTCCCGCTTGGGCACCGGCATGACGTAGGTGGGGGTGCGCTGGAGCATCGTGACGTGGGCGGCGGTCTCGGCCATCGCGGGCACCAGGGTGACCGCCGTGGCACCGCTGCCGATCACCAGGACCCGCCTGCCCGCGTAGTCGAGGTCCTCCGGCCAGTGCTGCGGGTGCACGATCTCGCCGCGGAAGCGCTCCCTGCCCTCGAACCGCGGGGTGAAGCCCGCATCGTAGTCGTAGTAGCCGCTGCCGCAGAAGATCCACCCGCAGGTCAGGCGGACCCGCTCCCCGGTGTCGGTGCGCTCGGCCTCGATGGTCCACCGTGCCCGTTCCGACGACCACGAGGCGCTCAGCACCCTGTGCCGGTAGCGGATGCGGGCGTCCACGCCGTTCTCGTGCGCCGCCTCCCGCAGGTAGTCGAGGATCTTGGGCGCGTCGGCGATCGCGTCCTCGTCCCGCCACGGCTTGAACTCGTAGCCGAAGGTGTACAGGTCCGAGTCCGACCGGATGCCGGGGTAGCGGAACAGGTCCCACGTGCCGCCCAGGTCCTCCCGGGCCTCCAGGATCGCGAAGCTCTTCGACGGGGCGCCGGTCGTCAGGTAGCGCGCGGCCCCGATCCCGGAGATCCCCGCTCCGATGACGACGACGTCCAGGTGCTCGGTCGGCGTGTGTGTGGTCATGTCCCTCTCCGCTCCGACGGGGGTGGCCGGACTCCCAGGATCGGTGGTGTGGCCCCGATCACGCCACAGCACTTTGCTCTGGGATGATCAGACCATGGTGCAGAGCGCCGTGTCCGAGGGGCCGTGGCCGCGGCCGACCCGCAGGTGCGGGAGGCGGTGGAGGTCTACGTGCACGAGCAGTGCAGCACCACGGTGGCGGCGCGGCGGCTCTACACCCACCGCAACACGGTGCTGCGGCGGCTGGCCAGGGCCGATGAGCTGCTGCCGCGCTCGCTCGCCGACAACGTGGTGGCGGTGGCCGCCGCCCTGGAGGTGCTCCGCTGGAGAGGGGAGGCGTGAGGGCGGGGTGGCCCGGGGCCTCTCGTGCTTCACCAGCGGTCCGATCGACTCAGACCATCGTCGGACGGGTCGGCGAGATGGTCGACGAGTGGGCCGTTGCGTAGGTGCGCCCGCCTTTCCGCCCGTGTCGATCATCGAGCGGCAGGCGGGGTTCCCGGTTCGTCGGCCACGAACGTGCCCCGCTGGGGGAGGGTGACCACCCAGCCCTCGGAGCGGAGGAGGGCGATCCCCCTCCGCGCGGTCTCTCGCGCGATGCCGTGCTCGGCGACCAGTTCCGACTCCGAGGGGATCCGGTCCCGCGGCTTGAGGTCTCCGGATTTGATCCGGTCGCGTATCGCCCGTGCCACCTGTTGATAGAGGGGTATGGGATCGAAGCGGTCAACATCCATGTGGCGGACGTTAGCCACGTCAGATACGCCTTGGATATGGCAGACGTACTAGACGACCTAGACAAGATAGATGTATGGTCATGGCTTGACATACGAATAGCGCGGCCCGGCGGTGCTGGAACACCCCGGGCCCGGACAAGCGATAGGAGCGCTTGCCATGCAGTACCTTACTGCTCTCTTCGCCGTGCTCTCACGGCTGATCCGCCCCTCCCGGGGCCTGCACGCGGCACCCCGGATCCTGCGCCGCGAACGCAGGGAGGAGGCCCGAGCGCGGCGTGCCTCCCGGGTTCGGCGCTACGCGGTCGACGTGCCGACCGTGGCACGGGCCGCCGACGTCCCGAGCGTCCCCTCCCCCCGCCGCGCGTTGGACGACGCCCTACGAATCACCGACTCGCCCCAGACCGTGCCCGGGTTCTACCGCCGTTTCGAGGAACGGCGCGGACCCGTCCGTGCCAGCCGGGGCCACCACGGCCCCGACCTGCTCATGGGGCTGGGGGTACCGGCATGACGGTCTCGGACGCCACACGGCTCGCCGTACGCGGGGACACCGGACGGACGCTCCACGCACTGTGCGAGGCCGACCGGGTGTTCGACGACCTCCACCGCCACCTGCGCGGGGGAGGCCCCCGCCCCGTAGGCTGGGCACCCCGCGTGCACGGGCGCGATCGCAGCACCGTCTGGTTCGACACGCTTTCGGAGCCCCTGCGCGACCATGATGCCCGGCCGACACCGCGTGCCACGGCCGACGCCGCCGAGGTCGCCTGGACCGCACTGGACGATACGCTCCGCGCGGGCGGCCTCCTCCCCGAACCGTGGCGGGAAGCGCGCCGGTCCTGAACACGCGGCGGGCCACAGGGACGCCTCCGGTGGCCCGCCCCCGTTATCGAACATGACGGGCACACCGGGCTCGTGGCGAATACCGGGTGGACGCACCGTATCGATACCACGACCGGCTTCAGTGCTTGGGCGGCAGAGCACACGGCAACCGAGTGGATCGAACCCTTCACCTTCGTCGTCGGTCTGGAAGGGAAACCTCTCCTGGCTTCCCGACGCAGCGAACACGTGGCGTGCGCTGGTGGAGCTCCCGTGCTGAGTGCCGGAGAGATCGGTCTTCGATTCCACGAGGACCGCTGGATCGTCGACGAGGTCAGCAACCAGTCCACGGGCTACTGCCCTGACCCGGCTTCGTGGCCGGCGGTGGCGACCGCCCTGGAGCGCGCGGGCCTCGACCACCTCGGCCGGTTCACGCACGAGTTCGTGTTCCGTCGCTGCCCTGCCTGTGGTGAAGTGAGCATCGTGCGGGAGGACGACTTCGTCTGCGTCTTCTGCGACGCTGATCTACCTACCGCCTGGAACGTGGACCCGACGGATACCTGACCGACGCGCGTGGGGCCGCCGGTCAAGAAAGGACGTCCGGACAGTGGGCCGGGGGTGCGGGCGGCCTGCGTCTCGGATGCCAGCATCACCGCGATGGCCCAGGTCTACGGCTCGGACCCCTTCTCGGACGGCGAGGGTGAACCGGCGTGACGACGCATCTTCAACGCATGGATAACCCACAACACCAGAAATGCGGCCCCACCGATCACGTAGCTGATCGCTGCGCCCCATCTACTGCTATAGATCATGTTCGCTACGGGCAGGCCGCTGACGATCGCGATACCGATGGCGAAACGCCATTACGAGCGGTCCACGGGTGCGCTCCTCATATCTCGGTTGGGGGTTGCGATGCCGACGCTGACCGGTAAGTCCACTCGGGACGAACGGCTGGCGCACCCCCTGGCCCGAGAGGTCGCCGAACAGGTGGCCGCTGACCACGGGATGCTCATCCGGCCTGTCTCTCTCCGACGCACGGACCTTGCCACCGGTGCCAGTGAGATCGTGGACGTGCCGTGCGGGTCCACGCTGGAAGCACGGTGTCCGGCCTGCGCGGAGGCCGCCGCGCTGTGTGTCGTGCGGCTCTACCTCGGGACGCGGTGGGCCCAGGGCACAACGAAGAACGGGTGCCCACCTGCGTGGACACCCGTTCCTTTGTCGGGGTGGCGGGATTTGAACCCACGACCTCTTCCCGTACCGGGGGCCATCGGTGGCCTGTGGGCGGAGCTTGGAAACTGTCGCTGACCTCGACGTTCGTCCCGGTCGCTTCTCACCGCTTCCGGCACCTTCTCGGAGCCGTGTGCACTGAATGTGCATTGCTTTGGCCCAGCCACAGGACGTCAGCCCCAGGTGAGCTGGTCTGTCTCGCACGCCTGAACCATGCCCCCTCAGCCCCGGTCTTCGGCAACCATCGTCCTCGGTCCGGGGTGCCCGATGGCGCTGGGGTCGGCACCCCAGACAGTCCGTGTCGCGCCATCGGGTGCCCCGGGACCTGAACACGTCATCAACCATTGGGACCAAATACCCTGACAGAGGGCCGTGTCCTGCGTCACCATGGACGTAACGGGCGGCTCTGGTTCCACTCGTCGTACGGGCCTGTCCGAGAGATGGTGCGTGCGTGCGGCCCACGGCCGTGCGCTCGGGACCGGGCGGCAGCCCGCAGTCCGAGCGCACGGCCGAGGGCCGCTGCGACGGCGCTCGGCCGCCGCCTTGATCCCATACAGCCAAACTCGGCAATTTTTGGAGCAGTTTACATGGGGCAGGACATGAACCCTCTTATTCGAGGCTTGTTCAATGATTTCCGGAAGGCCGAGGAGATCACAACTCTTGGTGATTCTGATGCGTTTGAAATATTTGCATCGAGCCTAGTGCTTCCAAACGGTCTCCTGGCTCAGGTTCAAAAAACTGACCTTCTTCTCGATGGGGGAACGCCTGGGATTGATGTTATTGCTTTTGAAGTTAATGGAAATCTGATCTGGGATATCGATGATGTAAGGGATGCTTGCGAAAATTCTTCCAAGGTAGATGTGGCGCTCTATTTTGTTCAAGCAAAACGGTCTGGGTCTGTCTCCGGGGTAGAAATCCTGAACTTTGGGCAAGTCATCGGCTCCTTCCTTAATAATCGACCGTTTTCTTCCTATCCGAAGATTGAAGCCTTGGCGAAATCTTTGGGGTACCTGTTCGATAATTACGCAAGCCGACTCAAGGCTCCTCCTGCCGTCCATATCTATTTCGTCACAACGGCCCCACGTAATTCGGTGACGACGGAGAGTACTGTCGAAAGGGTTAATTCCGTAGTTTCGGATATCAACGGGCTTGGCTTCCTCGGGCTGGTCACAGCTGAAGTGCTCGGCGCTGACGAGGTGCACAGTGCCTGGAAAAGGAAAAACAATGCAAATGAGGTAGAGATAAGGCTTGAGAAGCAGCTTCATATCCCTGAGATGCCTGGAGTTGATCAGGCTATCCTAGGAGTTATCTCTGTTGAAGAAGTGTTTAAGTTGATCAAAAGCGGGGAGGGTGATGTGCTTGATGAGAGTGTTTTCTATGATAATGTAAGGGGATTTAAAGGGCTGGATAATCCCGTCAATAAGCAGATAGTGGATACGCTTGGATCTTCGGAAAGGGCGCTACTTCCGGTGCTTAATAACGGGATCACTATTGTCGCTTCCTCTTATTCTCCAAAGCCGGGTGATGCTGTTTCTATATCCGACTACCAGATAGTTAACGGTTGCCAGACAAGCCATTGCATCCACCTGGCAAAAGAAGCGTTGGGCGGGGCTTTCTCGTCTGTTTTTGTGCCAGTGCGATTGGTTGTTACTGGCGATGAAGAAATTGCTACGAAAATAATCCGGGCTACGAATTCTCAGACAGAGGTTCAGGAGAACGATCTTGTTGCTCTTACAAACTTCCAGAAGAAGTTGGAGGATTTCTATAATCTCGACGGAAATGACGTTAAGCTTGTGTATGAGCGGCGATCTGGGCAATTCTATGGGAAAGAGGTTGTTAAGGCTAGGGTGGTCAACATAAGTGACCAGATGAAGGCGATATCTGCCGTCTTCCTGGATGCCCCTCAATCTGCTACTCGTTATGTGAGTCGCCTATACGACGAGGTGGGTTCTTCTATTTTTAGGGAGGATCATAAGCTGTCTCCATATGTGGCAAGCGCCTTTGCCGCATATCGAATCGAGAACGCATTTCGCACTGGCCTTGACCCTAGTTTCAAGCCGATTCGCTATCATATTCTAATGGCATACAAGTATCATGTTCTTGGGAAGGAGTCGGCTCCGCTGGAAAGCAGGGCTTGTGAAGAGCAGAGCGTTGAGATAATTTCTGCACTAAAGCGACCAGGTCAGGTTGATGTATTTCGCGCGTTGGCTGAACTGATAGCTACATTCGCTGGCGGGCAGTTGCCTTCATCGGATCGACTTAAGCGCCAGCAGTTCACTCAAGAATTGTTGAGGTTCTTTCAAAGCGGAGGGCTTGATTCGTTGAAGATATAGAATCTGATCGGAAGTTAGGCTATTTAAGTGGACAACCTTTTCCCGTTGTGAGTCCGTACGTACGGTATGTACGGGCTCAAGGCATCGAGTAGCCGGACTGCGTAGACTTCGCTCATGTGTTCTTTGATCTCGCCCGTTGATAGCCATTCGACAGCGATTGCCTCGCTCGTGGGGTGTGCCTCTCCACCGGACGGCATGCAGCGGAAGACGAGGGCGACGACTCCGCGGGCCATATTCTTGTAGACACCCGTGAGTTTTTGCACCTCGACGTGGATGCCGGTTTCCTCCAGGACCTCGCGGACCACGCCATCTTCGGGAGTCTCGTCCAGTTCCAGGACTCCGCCCGGTGGTTCCCAGGTACCGTTGTCCTTTCGGCGGATCGCTAGCATTCGTCCGTCATCGCGTATGACGGCTCCTGCCACGGAAACGGAGTGCAGCGGCGTCGATTGGGGTCGATCGATATCGCGGTTCATGCGCTGCAGTCCTGTGTTCCGGTTCTTCTGCTCTAGAGAATCTTCTCTGCTTGGTCTAGAGCAAGCTGCCAAGGGAAGGTGTCGAACGCGCTCGACCCGCTTCCGGCTTCATGCGGGGCGAACGCATCTTTCCCGATTAATACGGACACCTCTTCTCCCTTGAGCTTCCTGACGCTGTCTCGGAACGGGGCTCTACCGGCGTAAGCGGAGTTCACGAACGGGAGTACGACGGTCGGTACTCCAAGACCGATCGCCTCGTTCACCACATCCAAGACATAGTTGTCGGCGATCCCACTGGCCAGCTTGTTGATGGTGTTGAACGTGGCTGGCGCAACGATGATGGCGTCTGCTTTCGGAGAGCGGGGGTCTCCCGGTGCGCGGTGCTGGCTCCGCACTGGTCGACCGGTCTGCTTCTCTAATGCCTCGACGTCGATGAAGCTGACAGCGGCTGGGGTGGCCATGACTTGAACGGTCCAGCCTCGGTCTTGGGCCCAACCGACTAGGGTGCCGACCTCCGATGCCGGTCCGGCTGCGCACACCACCACGTAGAGCGTCTTCTGGTCGCTCACTGCCTCAGGCACCGACCCTTTCCGCGAGTTCGCTGACGTTCCCGTACAGGTGCCCGCTGGCACGGGTGCGGATGTCGTTGATCAACTGGTGCACCACCGGGCGCGCGGTCAGTTCCTCGCTTGCCATCTCTTCGGCGTTGCGCAGCGCGTGGTAAGCGTGCTCGGTCTTCCCCCACTGCTGGTAGGCGCGGGCTGCGTCGATGAAGAGCGTTACCCTGCGCTCCATGACCTCGATGTTGGCCAACTGCACCTGTCGCGCGTAGTCAATGGCGCTTCCCGCGTCGCCCAATTCGACGGCTGCGCTGACCCGGTGAAGGAGAACGTTGGTCGGGCCGAATGCCGTCCACTGGTAGTTGAAGTCGCCGCCGAGACGTTCGCCCGCGTGGCTGGCCTCGTCAAGCAGGCTGAGTGCCTGACCCCGGTCCTCGCGCTTGGCCGCTGATACCGCTCCGCTCAGTAGAAGTGAACCGTACACCGACAAGGATTCCGGCGTGGGCTCGTCCATGGCGCTGTCCACACGTTCGGCGGTGCTCGTTGCCAGTTCCGTCGCCGCCTTGTAGTGCCGTTCGCGCATCAGTGCACGGGTAAACGCTCGGGCGCTGGCTCCCACGACCGCGGGGTTCTCGCTGTCCTCAGCGGCTCGCATGCTCCGATCGGCTGCGAGGTAGGACAATCCCCTCTCCTCGCACTTGAGCAGCAGGCTCGCCGCGACGTGATACGTCTCCGCACGGAGCGCGTGGACCTGGGCGACATCGTCCCCGTCGACTCCAGTGGCGGCATCATCCAGGTTCCGCAGCAACTCGGGGAGCTGCTTGGCCACGGCCGTGTAGTGGCACGCCTGATATCCGACCTTGGCGGAGTGAGTCCGCTGGGCGAGTTCTCTCAGACTGGTCGCCGCTCGGGCGGTGCTTCGGCTGGCTCCCGCGTACCTGGTGAGTGCCGCTGCGATCTCGTCCATGTCCAGCATCGAACCACCTGTGGCTTGGAAGAGAGCTGTTCCGGCCAATCCGACGAATTCGCGGCGGCGCACCTTCGAGACCTCCCCTGGGCCTGGGCTCCTCTGCGCGGGCAAGCTCGGGACTGCCGAGGCCACCGCGCTCTCATGTCCAGTGAACGCGCCCGGGTTCCTCGGGGCAAGGCCGAACATCATCCGGGACGTGTCGGGCATGCTGATGCCCTCGGCGATCCGCTCGTACACCTCGAAGGCCGTGACGGTCTTGCGGCCGTTCAGGATCTCGCTGACCCGCCCCTGAGACAGACCGGTCGCCGCCGAGATCGCCATCTGACTCGCGCCGCCGTACTGGCGCACGAACTGGAAAAGCGCCTGGACATCGCGCCTGCGCAGGAACTCGGTCGTGTGTTCTCGCTCCCATGCCCACGACGGGATGGTGATCCGGCTCGTCGGGTGTCCCTGCATCCTGACTCCTCGGCGCTGCGAGTACGGGGACCGCCAGTATCCCTCTTTGTCATCCCGAGGAGGAATGGGTTTCGGAATCCCAACCCGGGATTGTTGGCCATATGGATGCCAGGAACGGAATGAAGTGCAGGTCATGCCGTGGGCGGGGCTGGAAGTCCGTCCGACCGCGACGACTGGTCGTCGTTCGATCTGTGCCTGGTGAGAAGCAGGCAACGCGTGCAGCGGCCTGTCCCTTCTGCAAGGGGACGGGAGAGCGCTCCGTCACGTCGGAGCCCTCCACTGACAGCGGTCTCGCCTGTTGATCCATGACATGACAGACCCCCGCGACGCGTGCGAGGCGTCCGGGGGCGCGGCCAACCTGATGAAAGCAGGCTGACGTGAGAGACCTTATCGCCCTGATTCGGGCGCTGGTGACTCTGATTCGACCGACCCGACAGGGTAGGCACCACCGCAACGGACCCCCTCCGTTCCGGGTGCCCGCTCCCGCGCGAGTGGAGCTGTGGCCCGCTCCGGAACCCATCGTGATGGACGGCGACGATCCCCGTTCCTACTCCTTGGTGCGTGGCCCCTATGCGCATGTGGAGCGCCGTCGCTCGACTCAGCGGGCCGAGCGAGACCGGCGGGGGATCGACCTGCTGGTGCAGATCGCGCGTTCGTCCCCTGCCCTGGATGACATGGCCGAGTTGCGTGACCTGGTGCGCACGGCCATCGCTGTTGGGGTGGTGCGGCGATGAACGGCGACGGACGCGGCACTGTGGTCGACCGCGCAACCCTGATGGCGTGGGCTCGTGCCCAGGGCGTGCGGGTGCGTGTGGCCTGTGAGGACTGGGAGTCCATCACCTACGAGACCCTGTCCCGGCAACAGGACGGGACGTCTCTGGTCCAGCGGCATCGGTGTGTGCTGCCCGAACCCGTGACGCGGCGACGGCTGCTGATGTCCTACGTGGTCGGGCTGAGTCACGGGGTCGACGGAGCCGAGTGCAACCACGTCCGGCGCATCGTGCCTCCGGTGCTGTCCTCGACGGATAAGGCAGCTCGGCATGACGTGGCCCTGGTCGCCGCCGCTCTGGTGGAAGTCGAACGCCGGGCGGTGTGCGGGGCGACGGTGGACAATCTGCGGGTCTACACCGTCGAACGCGCCGTGCACTGGCGGCCCTTCTGAGAACTCCCGCGTGCTCTGCCGTCTCTCCGAGATCACGGGGCAGGGAACGCGGGTCTCGTTCCTCTTCACACGGTGATGTGCGCGCCCGCGTGGCGTGCTTCCCGCCGTGCTCCCTGATCACGGGTCGGGGCTCAAATGTGCCCCCACCTGCTGACAGGGCCGGACCACGCAAGTAAGCTACTCGACCATACGAGTACTAGAGTCACCAGGTGGACATCATGTCGAGTTTGGAGTTCGCTCCGCCCAAGTACGTACAGATCGTGCGGGCGATCCAAGAGCGCATCGAAGACGGTACGTATCCCGTGGGGGAGATGCTTCCCTCGGAATCCCGGATGGTGCGTGAGTTCGGGGCCGGACGCTCCACGGTGGTGCGGGCTTTGCAGATCCTGAGCATGCAGGGGTGGATCGAGCGCGAACACGGACGCGGGTCGTTCGTGCGCGGCGTTCCGCAACAGACCTCCGAACGCTCCCATGCCGGAGCCAGTGCCTTCGACGCCTCCGAGGAGGCCAGGAGCAACCGCATCGTCAAGGCGGGCCGCACTCCCGTGCCCGCTGCCGTGGCTGAGGCGGTCGGTGTGCCCGAGGGTTCCCCGGCGATCATGCGTCAACGCCTGGTCCTGGATGACGGCCAACCCAGTGAGCTGGTCACCCTGTGGTTCCCTCTCGACGTCGCGGACGGCACCGACCTGGGCGACGCACAGCCGATCAGCATCGGCGCGCGCGAACACGTGCAGATGGTCAAGCAGGTGCGGCCCTCCCGGGTATCCGAGCGACTGTGCGCGCGGCTGGCCACGGACGAGGAGACCGAGCGCCTGGGCCTGGACGAGGGGACTCCCGTGCTCGGCATCACCGCGCGGATACTGGATGCCGCGGAGAAAGTGATCGCGGTCGCTGAGGTGGTCCTCCCCGGTGACCTGCACGAACTGGAGGACTCCTACCCGGCGGGGTAGACGCGGGCGAACACCGGCCACTTATCTACTTGTCCGATCAAGTGTGGCCGGTTATCCTGAATTCAACTTGACCGGACAAGTGGTTGAGTGATCATCAAGTGGAAGGCTGATCGATGGCTATTCAGGGTGCGTTGCCGGTGGAGTTCGCCGCTGTGTTCCCCCACGGCGCGTTCGCGCTCGGGGTGGAGGCGATCACCGATTTCGAGACCAAGCGGCCCCAGCTCGACAAGGAGTCGGGGCTGCCTTTGTGGGCGGTGGATGTGATCGACGCCGACCCCGACGCGCGGGGCAAGGCCAAGAGCGTGAAGGTCAAGATCCCCGCGAAGGTGTGCCCCACCCTGCCCGACGAGGTTCCCGGGCTGCCGTTCCGGCCGGTGGAGTTCGAATCCATGGCGGTCATGCCCTACGTGGACGACAACGGCCGCCGCCCCCGGGTGGCGTACTCGCTGCGCGCCCGGGGTGTGAAGCCCCCGACCGCCGGTGCTGCCGGTGGCGGTCGTCGTTCTCCGGCCAAGGACGCGGCCTGATCGCCTCCTGGCATGTAAGCGGGGCGGCCTGGTGCGCCAACACCTGAGCCGCCCCTGTCACCCCTCAGAAGCTTCCCAACTCTCACAAGAGGTGTTTCCAGTATGTCCCCCTACCCCGATGACCTGTCCACCCTGACCGGCTCCGGCCTAGTGCACGCCTACCTCGACGCGGTCGAGACCCCCTGCTCTTCGCCCTGTGAGTGGGCGGACTTCTACGCGTTCAAGGCGCGGGTGTTCGATGCGCTGGCCGACCTGGGCACCCCGGACGCGGCCGAGGTCGCCGACCGTGCCCGCCTGATGCGCTCGCGCGTCCTGGACCAGAACGAGAACCGGGGCGGGGGTGTGCTCTGATGCGCTCGGCCAAGGTGGGGGCCGCGCAGACGCCCCCGACGCTGCCCTCTCCCGCTCAGGGGGTGCGGTGGACGACCCCGATCGTGGAAACGCCCGGCATCGTGGTCCTGGCCTCGTGGGTGTGGCGGCTGGTGCGGTTCCTGGCCACGCTGCCGCTGCGGTTCCCGGTCATGGTTGCCTCGGCTGCTGCCTCGGGCGGGGCCTGGTGGTGGCTGGACTGGCCGGGTCTGGCCGGGCTGTGGACGGCCGCTCTCGTCGTGTCGCTGGTGTGGTGGCGCGTCGATTCGGTGTCCTTCCGCCGGTGGGTGGCGCTGCGCTTGTTGGCGTGGTGGCGGCACGTGATGGTCTACCGCCGCCACTGGCAACCCGTCCTGGTCATCTCCGGCCTGGCCGAGTCCTACCAGGAGCGCCGCTACCTGCCGCGCATCCGCCGCGTCCTCTGCACCGCTTGGGCGGACCGGGTGCGCATCACCCTGGTGGCGGGCACCAGCCCTGCCCACTTCGAGGCGCGCGTGGCCGAACTCGCCCACGGCTTCGGTGCGCCCTCCTGCCGCGTGCTGGTGGAAGGCCCGCGCAAGATCACCCTGGAGTTCCCCCGCCGTGACACCCTCGCCCGCACCGTGCCCGCCCTGGACGTGGGCGCGCGGGCGGATCTGGGCGCACTGGGCGTAGGGGTGCGCGAGGACGGCGCGCGGTGGGCGCTGCGCCTGCACGGCACACACGTCCTGGTGGCAGGGGTGACCGGGTCGGGTAAGGGCTCGGTGATCTGGTCGGCCATTCGGGCGATGCTCCCCGCCGTCGCGGACAACATCGCGCAGGTGTGGGCGATCGACCCCAAGCGCATGGAACTCGCCTACGGGCGGGACCTGTTCGCGCACTATGCCGATGACGGTGAATCCGCGGTGGCGGTGCTGGAACTGGCCGTGGCCCAGATGCAGGACCGGGCTCGGCGCTACGCGGGCAAGCGGCGCTCGCACACCCCCACTACGGAAGACCCGTTCGTCCTAGTGGTACTCGATGAGGTGGCGTTTCTGACCGCCTACCACCCTGACCGGGACATCCGGAAGCGCTCGGAGAACGCCATTGCCACCCTGACCTCACAGGGGCGTTCGGTCGGCTTCGCCGTGCTGGCCGCGTTGCAGGACCCGCGCAAGGAGGTCATGAACCTGCGCAACCTGTTTCCGGACAAGGTCGCGCTTCGGCTGGACGAGGCGTCCCAGGTCGACATGATTCTTGGGGAAGGCGCTCGGGACCGGGGTGCGAACGCGCATCTGATCGACCCGACCTTGCCCGGGGTGGGCTACGTCCGTGTGGAGGGTTCACCGGCTCCGGTGCGGGTGCGGGCCGCCTACGTCTCCGATGGCGACATCACGGCTATGACCGACGCCTACGGGGCGGATTCGTCCTCGGACGGGGAGGCTGCCTGATGTTCCAGGTACTCACACATCGAGCGCCGGTACTTCCGGGTGTCACGGACCAGGAACCACAGGAACAGCAACCAGCAGAAGGGGAGAACCTTCCACCGGCCGTCCTCGAAGGCCCACATCCACCAGCCCAAGAAGGGGATGAAGACCAGGCATCCAACCCAGTGGAAGATCATGCCCGACTTCGGCCGCTCGGGTTTCACGCGGTGCGGTCCCTCCGGTTCCTGATGTTGGGGGTGGGCTGATGCCGACTCCTACCGGTAAGTCGACACGGGCTGAGCGCCTGGCGCAACCCCTGGTCCGTGAGGTAGCCGAACAGGTCGCCGCCGACCACGGGGTGTGTATCCGTCCGGTGTCCCTTCGACGCACGAACATCACCACTGGTGCTACCGAGGTGATCGACGTCCCGTGCGGGTCCACGCTGGAATCCCGGTGTCCGGCCTGTGCGAAGCGGAAGAGGTCGCTGCGGCGCACGCAGTGTGAAGAGGGCTGGCACCTGGCGGAAGAACCCGTGGCGCAGCCGGATCCGCCGTCCGAGGAGCAGCGCGGGTGGGTGGAACAGCGGGCGGTGGTGACGGCCGAACGTGACCGGCTCGCCTCCACGGGCGCGGCGTCGGCTGAGGATCTGGCGCGGCTGGACGCGGTGATTGCTGACCTGGATGAGGAGATCACCGCTTCGGGGCTGCGGGGATCGGTGACCCGCTCGGCCGACTCCTCCTCGTCGGGGGCGCGTCGGGTGCGCTCGACCAAGCGCCGACAGGACGTCCCGGACCTTCCCAAGCGGCCCATGACCCGCAAGACGGTCGGACGCGCGTTCACCGACCCTGCCTCGGGGAAGGTCTTCCGGCCCTCGCTGTTCATCACGCTCACGCTCGACTCGTACGGGCGGGTGCGCTCGGACGGAACCCCGGTCGGCTTCTCGACCTACGACTACCGTCGTGCGGCTCGGGACGCCCTGCACTTCTCCAAGCTCGTCGACCGGTTCGTGCAGAACCTTCGACGGGTCGCGGGCTTCGACGTGCAGTATTTCGCGGCCGTGGAACCGCAACGGCGTCTGGCTCCGCACCTGCACATGGCCACGCGGGGCACGATTCCGCGTGCCGAGCTACGGCAGATCGCGGCGGCGACGTATCACCAGGTGTGGTGGCCTCCGGCTGATCAGGTCGTGTTCGAGGGCGATCACCTCCCCGTCTGGGACGAGGAGACAGGTGTCTTTGTCGACCCGTCGACAGGCGAAGTCCTGCCCACCTGGGATGAGGCGCTGGATGCGCTCGATGCTGATCCTGAAGCGGAACCTCATCACGTGGTCCGGTTCGGCCGTCAGGTGGACGCCAAGGGCGTGGTCGCGGGCTCGGCGGATGCTGACCGGTGTGTGCGCTACCTGGCGAAGTACCTGACCAAGGACATCGCCGAGTGCCATGCCGCCGAGACGGCACTTCAGGAACAGCACGTGGACCGACTCCTGGACGCGCTGCGCTTCGAACCGTGCTCGTCCCGGTGCTCGAACTGGCTCCGCTACGGAATCCAGCCCGAGAACGCCAAGGCGGGGATGCGTCCTGGGTTCTGCCGGTCCAAGGCTCACCGTCGCGAACACCTGGGTTACGCGGGTCGCCGTGTCCTGGTCTCCCGGAAGTGGTCCGGCAAGACCCTCGCCGATCACAAGGCCGACCGCCTGACCTGGGTCCTGGACGCTCTGGGCATTGACCCCACAGGCGAGGACCAGGGCGACGAGGGCAACCCCCGGCCTCCGGTACTGACCTCGGCCAACTCCGGTGACTACGCCTGGGAACTGGCGCAGCCCACTGACCCTGACGTCGCTCCCCGCGAACAACGCCTACTCCGGGCTGTCGGCGAAGCACTCAAACGCCGTTCCCAACTCGACGCTGCTCGGCAGAACGATCTTTCGGCAACTCCAGAGACGAGGGTGGCATGAGCGCAGCGACGGCCCGTGTGGACGTTCCCGAACAGCGTCGGGCCGATGTCCTGTGGTCGGTCAAGGATGCCGCCGCCTACCTCCGTGTACCGCCGAAAACCCTCTACGAATGGCGCTACAAGGGCGACGGGCCTCCCTCCCACCGAGTCGGCCGGTACGTGCGCTACGTGCCCGCAGAGGTCCATGCCTGGGTCCGATCCCAGTAACCCCAACCCCCGAGAGGAACACCCCCTATGGCTCGCGCGTGGGTCTACGACCGCACCAAGGACAAGGCGTACGTGGAGGCGGTGAAGAAGGCCAAGGCGACCAAGCGCACACCTCCCGCGCGCTGGATGGTCCGCTATTACGACCCTTCCGGCCGGATCAAGAGCGGCGGCACGTTCAAGAAGAAGCCGGACGCGGAGAAGAAGCAGACCGAGATTGAGAACAGCCTTCATGAAGGCTCCTACCGCAACCCCCACGACGCCAAGGTCACCGTGACCGAGATGGCTGAGAAGTGGCTGAGCACGCGCACCGACATCAAGCGGTCGACCTGGTGGAAGTACCGGGGCCTCCTGGACGCGCACGTGCTGCCTCGCTGGGGAGAGCTTCCGATCTCGGCGGTGTACTCGGAAGACGTCGCCGTGTGGGTCGCCGAACTCCAGAAGCCGCGGGACGAGGGCGGGGCCAACCTGGGCACCTCACAGACCCGCCACGCCTACGGCGTTCTCTCCATGGTCCTGGAATGGTGTGTGCCGCGTCGCCTCCCCGCCAATCCCGCGCGTGGGGTGCCGCTTCCGAAGCCGAGTGAGGCCGAACACGTCTACCTCGATCACCTCCAGGTGGAGGCGCTGGCGGACGCGGCCAGATCTCTGCGAACGAAGTACGGCCAGATCGCCGCCGCCGCGAACATCAACCGGCCCCTCATCCTCCTCCTCGCCTACACGGGCCTGCGCTTCAACGAAGCCGCTGCGCTCCGGGTCGGCAGAGTGGATCTGGAGACACGGCGCATCCGGATCGTGACGGCCTTCGCCGAGGTGGAGGGCAGGCTTGTCGAACAGTCGCCCAAGACGGGCAAGAGTCGGACCGTGCCGATCCCGAAGTCCCTCGTCGCGGAGCTGCTTCCGCTCGTGCAGGGGCGGCCGGACTCGGCGCTGGTGTTCACCACCAAGAGGGGGAGTGAGGTACGTCTTCGGAACTGGCGCAACCGGGAGTTCGGCAAAGCGCTCAAAGCCGCTGGGCTCGACGGGATGGGCCTGACTCCGCACAAGCTGCGCCACACCGCCGCGTCACTGGCCATCGCGGCCGGCGCGGACGTCAAAGTCGTACAGGCGATGCTCGGACACGCCACCGCCACGATGACCCTGGACCGGTACGGGCACCTGTTCCCCGACCGCCTGGACGAGGTGGCCGAAGCGATGGACGCGGCTCGGCTGCGGGTGCTCGCTGCCTGAGAGACAGGGAGCACGACCCCCGCCGTGTGCAATGAATGTGCACTGCGGCTCTGAGGGCTCCATGCCCACACAACGAAGAACGGGTGCCCACCTGCGTGGACACCCGTTCCTTTGTCGGGGTGGCGGGATTTGAACCCACGACCTCTTCGTCCCGAACGAAGCGCGCTGCCAAGCTGCGCTACACCCCGAAGCAACGCCCCCAAGTCTAACGGACATGGGGAGTGCCCGGGTACGCTTTTTTCCTCGGAGCGGGCTGGCTCGGGCTCAGGAGGAGGCGACCAGGTCCAGCAGGGTCGCCTCCGGGCGGCAGCAGAACCGCACCGGTGCGGTCGGCGAGGTGCCCAGGCCGCCGGACACGTGCAGCCAAGCGCTGTCGTACCGGTGCAGGCCCCACGCGCGACGGCGGTCGATGCCGCAGTTGGTGACGAGGGTTCCGTAGAACGGCAGGCAGAGCTGCCCGCCGTGGGTGTGGCCCGCCAGCAGCAGTTGATAGCCGTCGGCGGCGAACCGGTCCAGGTTGGCGGGCTCGGGGGAGTGCAGCAGCCCGATCCGCAGGTCGGCGGCGGGGTCGGCGGGGCCGGCCACCTTGTCGTAGCGGTCCAGCCCGATGTGGGAGTCGTGCACCCCGGCCAAGGCGATGCCGGAACCGGCGGCCTTGAGTGAGCCCTTGCGGTTGTTCAGGTCCAGCCAGCCGGCCGAGGACATCCGCTCGCCCAGCTCACGCCAGGGCAGGTCCGGGACCCGGCGCTTCCTGTAGTCGGCGCGGCTCGTGCGCCACAGGTACCGGGCGGGGTTCTTCAGTTGCGGGGAGAACATGTCGTTGGAGCCGTACACGAACGCGCCGGGCCGGTCCAGGAGCGGGCCCAGGGCGTCGATGAACGGGTCGACGGCGTCCCGGTGCCCCAGGGAGTCGCCGGTGTTGACGACCAGGTCCGGTTCGTGTTCGGCCAGTCCCCGGATCCACTCGATGAGCATCCTCCTGCCGGGCGTCAGGTGCGCGTCGGCCAGGTGGAGGACGCGCAGCCGGTCGGCGCCCGGTGGCAGCAGTGGAAGCTCGTACCGGCGCAACCGGAACCAGTTGCGCTCGATCACCGACGCGTAGGCTACGCCCGCCACGCCGATCGCCGTTGTTGCGGCGGCCACGCGTCCGATTCCGCGTAGGATCCGCCTGCTGTCCGTACCCATCGGTTCCCTTCCGTTGGCCTGTTCCATGGTCCCAGAACCGCGGGGCGACGCGCGCGAACCGTTGGTGGCCCCGGGACGCTCCGCCGTAGGATCGGGCCATGTCCGAACTCAAAGACCGCCTCAAGAGCGACCTGACCACCGCCATGAAGGCGCGTGACCAGGTCCGCACATCGACCCTGCGCATGGTGCTCGCCGCCATCTCCACCGAGGAGGCCGCCGGCTCCTCCCAGCGCTCCCTCGGTGACGACGAGATCGTCAAGCTGCTCACCCGCGAGGCCAAGAAGCGCCGTGAGGCCGCTGAGGCGTTCGACAAGGGCGGGCGTGAGGAGCAGGCCGCGGCTGAGCGCGCCGAGAGCGAGGTCATCTCCGACTACCTGCCCCAGCAGCTCACCGACGACGAACTCGCCGCTCTGGTCTCCGCTGCGGTCGAGGAGACCGGGGCCGAGGGGCCGCGGGCGATGGGCGAGGTCATGAAGGTGGTCAACCCGCGTATCGCCGGACGGGCCGAGGGCAAGCGGGTGGCTGCCGAGGTCAAGCGCCAACTGTCCTGACACGCGTGGGGCGCGGAGGCGGCTGCCCGCCGCTTCCGCGCCCCGTCCGCTGTCCTACTCCTGGTCCTCCCGTGTCGTGCCGAGCCCGGCCGGCTGCACCGGGAACCACGTCTCGGGGTCGGAGTCCTCGGAGGCGACCCCGCCGCCGCTGCTCAGGAACACGTTCACCGTGGCACCCTCGGGCAGTCGGGTGCCCGGGTCGGGGTTGACCGCGGCGACCGAGCCCTCCGGCTCGGGTGAGCGGATCGGGTTCCCGGACACGTTCACCCGATAGCCGGCCGCCTCCAGGGCGCTGACCGCGGCGGCCTGCTCCATGCCCACGACGTTCGGCACCCCGCCGGTGTCGGTGGCCTCGCTGGTCGCCGCGGGCTGCCGGGGCGGCCGTGTGGAGCCGAACTCCGCAGGCGGGCCGGGCAGCGGCTCGACGGGCAGGCCCTCGTGGGCGTTCTCCATGGTCTGCTGCCAGATGGGGCCGGGGATCGTCGCCCCGTACACCACGGGGAAGTAGCGGTCGCCGATCTCGATGTTGCGCAGCGGGTACTGCTGTGGCCCGCGCGGGTCGCCGACGAAGACGGAGCTGGCCATGTGCCTGGTGAACCCGGCGAACCAGGCCGCGGCCGAACCGTCGGTGGTGCCGGTCTTGGCGGCCGCGGGGTGACTGATGGGCACGTTGGTGGTGGTGCCGCCGTTGAAGGTCTGCGACAGGATGTACGCCACACCGTCGGCCACGTTCTGGTCGAGCCGCCGTTCGCACTCGGGCGCGAATTCGAGCGTCGCGTCCGCCTGGTGGTCGACGATCTGGGTGATGGCCTGCGGCTCGCAGTAGATACCGCCCGAGGCGAAGGTCGCGTAGGCGTTGGACACCCGGAGGGGGGAGACCTCCTCACTGCCCAGGGTGAAGCTGTTGTTGGCCAGGGTGTTGGGGTTCTCCGTGAACCTGGTGCCGTCGGCGCGTTGCAGGCCGAGGGTCTCCGCCATCTGCATCACGTCGCACAGGCCGACCCGTGCCTGCAGCTGCGCGAAGTAGGTGTTGGAGGAGGCCTTGGCGCCGCCGATCATGTTGAGCGTGCCCGCGTTGCTGTCGCCCGCGTTGCTCACGGGCCAGTTCTGGAGCCTTCCGCCGTTGCAGGAGCGCTGGCCGGTCACCGTCAGCGACCCCGGAGCGGAGAAGCTGGTGTTGAACGGCAGCCCCTCGTCGAGGGCGGCGGCCAGCGTGATGGCCTTGAAGGTCGACCCGGCCTGGAAGCCGGTGCTGCCTCCCTGGGAGGCGTCGGTGGCGAAGTTGATGGAGGTCTCGCCGAGGCGGCTCTCGTCGGGGCCGTAGTTGCGGCTCTGCATCATGCCGAGGATGTGGCCGGTCCCCGGTTCGATGACCACCTGTGCGGCGACCTTGCGGGCCTCGTTCTCCCGGGGCACCCACTCGTCGACGGCCTCCTGACCGGCCTGCTGGGTCTGCGGGTCCAGGGTGGTGTGGATCTCCAGACCGGCGGTGCGCAGCCAGCGGGCCCGCTCGGTCTCGCTCTCGCCGAACTGAGGATCGGCCTCGATCTCGCGGACGATGTAGTCGCAGAAGAACGGCTGGTCGCTGGGGACGCAGCCGTTGGGGGCCGTGTCCAGGTCGCTCCAGTCCGTCTCGACGGCCTTGGCCTCATCGGCCTCGGACCGGGTGATGGCACCGCTGGCGACCATGCGGTCGAGCACCACGTTGCGGCGGTCCTCGGTCTGCTCGGGGAAGAAACGGGGGTTGTACAGGTAGGGGTAGCGGACCAGGCCCGCGATCGTGGCGGCCTCGTGCAGTTCCAGGTCGCTGGCGGGCTTGTGGAAGAAGTGCTGGGCGGCCGACTCGACCCCGTAGGCGCCGTCGCTGAAGTAGGCGATGTTCAGGTAGCCCTCAAGGATCTCGTCCTTGGTCATTCTCTGTTCCAGGGCCACGGCGTAGCGCAGCTCCCGGATCTTGCGGGCGATGGTCGTCTCACGGGCCTCCTCCAGCTCCTCCTGGGAGGTGGCGGACTCGATGAGGACGTTCTTCACGTACTGCTGGGTGATGGAGGAGGCACCCTCGGTGTCGCCGCCCAGGGTGCGGACGGCCGCGCGGAGGGTGCCGCTGAGGTCGATGCCGCCGTGTTCGTAGAAGCTGGCGTCCTCGATGGCGAGGATCGCGTCGACCATGACCGGTGAGACGTCGTCGAGGGCGACGAGTTCCCGGTTCTGGTCGAAGATCTCCGCGATGACGCCGCCCTCGGCGTCGTAGATCGTGGAGCGTTGGGGAGGAGGCGGTGTCTCCAGGTCACTCGGCATATCGAGGAATCCACTGGCGACGTCCCGCGCGGTGATTCCGGTGCCGCCGAGTGCCGGCAGGACCAGCAGGGCGACCAGGAGACCCGCGAGGGAGCTGACGACGACGAGTTGGCTGATTCTTTGAAGCAATGTCCCCTGACCCACCCCACCAGGCTAAGTGACCACGAGCACCTAAAAACAGTGCAATGTGGAACGGAGCGTGCGTAAGCGTGACGAATCGTCCACCGGGAGAGCAGACGGTTGCCCGCAGATCATCTTTTCATGGTTATCGCACTCGAACACGGTCACGGACGTGACCTTCACCCTCCGGAGACCTGGGCCGATGGCCCACCAGGCCCTCCGCCATGGCTCGAGCGGGCCATACCGGTGAGATGCCAGGGGGGTCGGTCGGGTTCTGGCGGCGGGGCGTTTGGATCCGTACGTTCGATGAACGGAAGGAGACCGGTTTTCTCAGTGGCCATCCCCCGCGGCAGCGGGAGCATACCGCCTTCCGGACACGCTCATGTCACACGAATCCCCAGGCCCGGCGTACGTGTATTGGGAGTAGGCACATGCGGACCGAACAGTGGACGTCCAGAGCGCGGTGCAGGGGTATCGACCCCGACGCGCTGTTCGTCCAGGGTGCGGCACAGAACCGCGCCAAGCTCATCTGCGGGGGCTGCCCGGTGCGTACGGAGTGCCTGTCCGACGCGCTCGACAACCGGGTCGAGTTCGGGGTGTGGGGTGGGATGACCGAACGCGAGCGCCGCGCGCTCCTGCGCAAGCACCCCGGGGTCCGGGACTGGGCGGCCGTGTTGGAGGAGGCCCGCCGCGGCGGCCACACCGACCTGGGCCGCTACGTGGGTAACCACGGGTTCGCCGCTCTCTGAGCGTCAGGCCCGTACGGGTCCGGCCAGTGCGGTGCCGATGGAGCGCAGCCCGTCGATGTCGTGCACGTCCTCCGCGAGCGCGGCCACCTCCGCCACGGGCAGCCCCGGATGCGCGGACAGCGCCTTCCCGCACAGCCGCCGCTCCCGCGCCCGCAGCCGCACCCGTTCCGCGTGCAGGCGCAGCGCGGCCGCGGCCAGGGCATGGTCCTCGCCGTCGCTCAGAGCCTCCGCGGCCCGCTCGGCCTCCTGGGCCGACAGGCGGCCGCCGTCGGGAAGGGGGTGGACACGGTTGACCACCAGTCCGGCCAGAGGCATCGAGTCGGCGGCCAGACGGTCGGTGAAGTAGGACGCCTCCCGGAGCGCGTCGGTGTCCGGGGCGGCCACCACCACGAACGCCGTGCCCGGCTCCTGGAGCAGACGGTAGGTCTGCTCCGCGCGTTGCTGGAACCCGCCGAACACCGTGTCGAAGGCGGAGACGAACGACCTCAGGTCATCGAGGAACCGGGCACCGACCAACTTGCCGATCACCGAGGCCACCAGGCCGAACCCCGACCCCAGCATCCGGAACGCGCCCTTGCCCGCGGGGGCGCTCAGGAACGTGATCAGCTTGCCGTCGAGGAATCGGCCCAGCCTCTTGGGCGCGTCCAGGAAGTCCAGGGCCGACCGGCTGGGAGGGGTGTCCACCACGATCAGGTCCCAGTCGCCGGACCGGCGGAGCTGGCCCAGCTTCTCCATCGCCATGTACTCCTGTGTGCCGGAGAAGCCGGTGGAGAGCGTCTTGTAGAACGGGTTGTCCAGGATCTGCCGCGCCCGCTCGGGGTCGGCGTGCTCCTCGATGACCTCGTCGAAGGTGCGCTTCATGTCCAGCATCATCGCGTGCATGGTGCCCCGGGCGCCCTCGGGCAGCGGCACCGGGCGAGGTGTCCCGTCCAGCGACTCCAACCCTAGCGACTGGGCCAGGCGTCGGGCGGGGTCCACGGTGATCACCACCGCGTGCCGACCGCGTTCCGCGGCACGCAGTCCCAGGGCCGCGGAGGTCGTGGTCTTGCCGACCCCGCCCGCCCCGCAGCACACCACGATCCGGGTCCGCGGGTCGTCGATGATCGCGTCCACGTCCAAGCGGGCGGGGCCCGACTCGGCGCTCATCGCACCGTCCCCTGCCTCTTCAGAGCGTCCGCCAGCCTCTCCAGGGCGGGCCAGGCTACCCCGCCCTCCACGTACGGCAGGTCCACCACCGGTCGGCCGACAGCGGCCAGGTCCTCCCGGGTCCGCCGTTCCAGACCCGCCCGGAGCGCGTGTGAGCGCACCTCACCGGACAGGGCTGCGGCGAGACCGGGCACATCGGCCAGCCCGGCCGCGGCGAGCCCCGGTACGAGCGCCGCTCCGTCAAAGCCCCCGTCCGCGGCGGTGGCCAGATCGTCCTCTCCCAGCAGGGGTGGCCGCACCATGTTCACGAACACCGATCCCGCGTGCAGCCCCAGCCCCTCGATCTCGGCGATCCCGTCCTTGCACTCCTGCACGGGCATCTCCTCCAACAGGGTCACGAAGTGCACCAGCGTCCGCTCCGAGCGGATGACGTCCATGACCTTGTCCGCGTGGCTCCGGACGGGCCCCACCCGGGCCAGCCCGGCCACCTCGGAGTTGACGTTGAGGAAGGGGCCGATGCGGCCGGTGGGCGGGGCGTCCATGACCACCGCGTCGTAGTGGAACGCGGCGGAGGCGCCCCCCGTTCCCCGGCGGTCCCCCGCGCGGCGGCGTGCCGCCTCGGTGGCCTTCCCGGTGAGCAGGACGTCGCGCAGTCCGGGGGCGACCGTGGTCGCGAAGTCGACGACCCCCAACCTGGTCAGGGCCCGTCCCGCGCGACCCATCCCGTAGAACATCGCCAGGTACTCCAGGAGCGCGGCCTCGGCGTCGGCCGCCAGGACGCACACGCGGCCGCCTCCGGGGAGGGCGATGAGTTCACGTTCCTCGGGGGGCAGTGGAGGCCGGCCCAGGAGGCCGGCGATCCCCTGTCGCCCCTCGACCTCCACGAGGAGCACCCGGCCCCCCTCAGCGGCCAGGGCCAGGGCGAGCGCCGTCGCCGCCGTGGTCTTGCCCGTCCCGCCCTTGCCCGTGACGATGTGCAATCGTGCGCGGGTCCCCCGTCCGAACTCAGCCTCGCTCACGCCACGGAGTCTACGTGTGTGTGCGCGGTCCGGTCGGGGACGCGGGCCGCACCGGCGGGTGCACAGGGTGAGTAAGGTGGCGGCGTTGACGTTCGGCCCGGTCGTCTCGGCGGGGCGCGGTTTCCGAGGGGGAGTTGCACATGAGCAAGTGGGAGTACCAGACGGTGGCTCTGCTGTCGCACGCCACCAAGCAGATCCTGGACAACTGGGGGGCGGACGGGTGGGAGCTCGTCAGTGTCGTGCCCGCGCCGCTCCCGGAGGGCACCGACCCGCGCAACCAGCAGTACGTGGCCTACATGAAGCGGGAGCTCTGATGGCCGTCACTCCGGAGGAGCGCATCGCCGACCTGGGACTGGCCCTTCCCGAGGTGGTGCCTCCGGTGGCCTCGTACGCGCCGACGGTGCGCTCCGGCGACCACGTGTACGTGGCGGGCCAACTGCCCTTCGTGGACGGTGCGCTGCCTGTCACGGGCAAGGTCGGCGACGGGGTCACGGCCGAGGTCGCCCGGGACATGGCCGCCCGGTGCGCGCTCAACGGCATCGCCGCGGTGCGCGCCGAGATCGGCGACCTGTCGAAGGTGGTGCGGGTGGTGAAGCTGACTGGTTTCGTGGCCAGCGCCCCCGACTTCACCGGGCAGCCCGGTGTGATCAACGGGGCCAGCGACCTGATCGGCCGTGTCTTCGGTGACGCCGGTGTCCACGCGCGCAGTGCCGTCGGCGCGGTGTCCCTGCCGTTGGACGCGCCGGTCGAGGTCGAGATGATCGTCGAGGTCCGCTGACCGGCCGTCCGACGAACCCGGTCCGCGGCGCGACCGTCCGGAGCAGGAGGGCAGGATGTCCGTCGAACAGGCGCCGCGGGGTGCCCCCGAAGCCAGGCCCGCGGCCACGGTGATGCTGCTCCGCTCCGCGGAGCGCGAGGGCGGGGAGGGCCTGGAGGTCCTGCTCATGCGCCGGGTGCGCTCCATGGGGTTCGCCCCGGGGGCCCACGTCTTCCCCGGAGGCGGGGTCGACGAGCGCGACGCCGACGGGGGCCTGCCCTGGACGGGGCCCTCCCCGCGGGACTGGGCTGGGACTCTGGGCACGGACGTGCGCACCGCACGGGCGCTCGTGTGCGCTGCGGTCCGCGAGACGTTCGAGGAGACCGGCGTCCTGCTCGCGGGCAGGCCCGGACGGGCCGAGGGGGAACCGATCACCCTCGACACCTCCACCGAGGAGTGGGAGCGGGACCGGCTGGGACTGATCGACCGCTCCCGCTCCTTCACGGAGGTGCTTGCGCGGCGCGGCCTGGTGCTGCGGTCGGAGTGGCTGCGTGCCTGGTCCCGCTGGATCACCCCCAGAACGGAGCCCAAGCGCTTCGACACCTGGTTCTTCGTCGCCGAACCGCCGCCCGGACAGGTGCCCCGCGACGTGGGCGGGGAGGCCGACGCCATCCGTTGGGCCGACCCCGCGGCCGTCCCCGCCGACTGGGAGGCGGGGCGGCTGTCGATGCTGCCGCCCACCCTGTTCTCGTGCGCCCAGTTGGCCGCCTGTCGCACCCTGGCAGGTGTACGCCGCGTTCAACGGGATATCGTCCCTTTTGAACCGGATGTTCGGGAGATCGACGGCCACCTCTGGGTCGTGGCCCCGGACGGGTCCCGCTATCCCCTGCCCCGACCGAAGAAGACCTCCTGAGGGACCCCGCGCCACGGCGCCCACACGGTCCGGTTCGGCCCCGGCGAGTGAGCGAGGTGCGATGAGGATCGACGGTTCCGGAACACTGCGCGCGAGCTGCGTGCTCTGCCCCAACCCCGGCCCGATGACGTTGGAGGGGACCAACACCTGGCTCCTGCGGGAGCCGGGGGCGCGCGGCGTCGTGGTCGTGGATCCCGGCCCGCACGAGGAGCGCCACCTGGAGCGCGTGGCGCGCATGGTGCAGGAGCAGGGCGCTCAGGTAACCATGTCCCTGGTGACCCACCGGCACGACGACCACACCGGGGGGATCCGTTACTTCTCGGAGCTGACCGGCGCCCCGGTCCACGCCGTCGACCCGCGGATGCGGGTGGGCGGAGCCGGGTTGGAGGACGGGGAGGTGATCTCCGTGGACGGTCTGGAACTGCGGGTGATCGCCACGCCGGGACACACCGACGACTCCGTGTGCCTGTTGCTGGAGTCCGACGACACCCTTCTGACCGGTGACACCGTCCTCGGCCACGGGACGCCGGTGATCGACGGTGACGACGGCCTGGCCCCCTACATGGACTCGCTGTACCGGCTGCGGGACCTTGTGCGCGAGTACCGGGTGCGGACGCTGCTGCCCGGGCACGGTCCGGTTCTCTCCTCCCCGCACGCGGTGCTCAGCTCCTACATCGACCACCGGGAGTCGCGACTGGAGCAGGTGCGGGTCGCCCTGAGATCGGGGGCGGCCAGTACCGGGGAGATCGTCGACAAGGTCTACCCGGACATCTCCGAGAAGATTCGTCTGGCCGCGCACTCGTCCGTGCGCGCCCAACTGCGCTACCTCGAACAGCACGGTGAGCTCCCCGAGGAGGTCGAGCTCTGATCGGCGGGTGGCTCCGGACAGCGCCGTGGCCGCCTACCCCGAGGAGGTAGCGGCCACCAGGCGACGCGGTCCTCACCTTGTCAGGTCACTACACCTAGCGGGCGCGGCGGCGCATGCGCTCGACGTCGAGCAGGACCACGGCCTTGGCCTCGATCCGCAGCCAGCCGCGCAGCGCGAATTCGGCCAGTGCCTTGTTCACCGTCTCACGGGAGGCGCCGACCAGTTGGGCGAGCTCCTCCTGGGTGAGGTCGTGGTGCACGTGCAGGCCGTCGTCGCTCTCCTTGCCGAACTTGTCGGCGAGTTCCAGCAGGGCCTTGGCCACGCGCCCGGGCACGTCGGTGAAGACCAGGTCGGCCATCACGTCGTTGGTACGGCGCAGCCGCTCGGCCAGGGCCTTGAGCAGCTGGAGGGAGACGTGCGGGCGGCTGGACAGGAACGGGCGCAGGTCGTCGTGTCCCAGGCCGGCCAGTACGGAGTCGGTGACCGCGACGACGCTCGCCGTGCGCGGGCGCGGGTCGAACAGCGACAGCTCACCGAACATCTCGCTCGGGCCGAGCACACTGAGCAGGTTCTCGCGGCCGTCCACCGCGGTGCGGGTGAGCTTCACCTTTCCGCTGAGGATCACGTAGAGGCGGTCGCCCTCGTCGCCCTCCCCGAACAGGGTCTGCCCGCGGCCGAGGCGTACTTCGTTGACCGAGGAGCGGAGCGCGGCCGTGTCCTCCTCGCCCAGCGCCTCGAACAGAGGAGCCTTCCGTAGAACCTCGTTGATCTCGTCCACTACTCGTCCTCCCAAAAACCCGACCGCCAACAGTGTGACGTATGTCGCACCCGGTTGTGAAACCAGGTCGTTGCCTCGGCTTGTCCGCCGGGAGATCGCACGCTCACAACAGCCGACGTCAGCCCATGCGATCTTAGTCGGAATCGGTCCGCATTCCGGGTGCCCCCCGCCGCTTTGCGGGCATCGGTGGCATAATCCCGGTTCCCGAGAGTCCCATGCCGCGCTCGTCCGGACCCACTCTCCCCCTCCCCGAGCGCCGGTACGGAGTGCTTGGGGCACCTATTCTGTGACGATGCCCCGTGAGACAGCAGATGGCAGTGCGGTGCCGGTCACACCGACCGGGGAGAGCCGGCTCGCACTGGTCCGCCGTGCCCGCAAGATGTACCGGGAGCTCGCCGAGCTGTATCCGGACGCACACTGCGAACTGAACTTCACGACCCCTCTGGAGCTGCTGGTCGCGACGATCCTGTCCGCCCAGTGCACGGACAAACGGGTCAACCAGGTCACCCCCGCGCTCTTCGCGCGCTACCCCGATGCCGAAGCCTACGCGTCGGCCCGGCGCGAGGAGCTGGAGGAGCTGATCCGTTCGACCGGCTTCTTCAGGTCCAAGGCCGGCAACCTCATCGGTCTGGCTCAGGCCCTGTGTGAGAAGCACGGCGGCGAGGTTCCTGGAAACCTCTCCGACCTGGTCAAACTACCGGGTGTTGGGCGTAAGACGGCAAACGTACTGCTCGGTAATGCCTTTGATGTGCCCGGAATCACGGTTGACACCCATTTCGGGCGTCTTGTCCGACGTTTCGGGTGGACCGGGGAACAGGACCCGGTGAAGGTCGAACACGAGATTGCCGCACTCTTCCCGCCCAGGGACTGGACGATGCTCTCGCACCGCGTCGTGTGGCACGGGCGCAGGGTCTGCCACGCCCGCAGGCCGGCCTGCGGGGCGTGCGGCCTCGCCCGGTGGTGCCCCTCCTTCGGGGAGGGGCCCACCGACGAGGCCACCGCCGTGAAGCTGCTGCGTATGCGTTCGTTCGCCTGAGATTTCGGGGCGAGCGCCGCAGGGGGACGCCGCGGGTTTGTACCCTGGTCAAGTGAGTGGGCACACACTCACCGTTCCCGGACGGGTTCGGTCACGCCCCGTCCACACAACCGGTGTGACGACCCCCAGAGCAGGTTTCCTTCATGAACTCGACACCGGGCTGGCTCACCGCTCTCGCTGAGTCGGCCAGGACCATGCCCGTCCCCCGCCGTATGCGCCCTCCGGAGACCGGAGGGCGCGAGTCGGCCGTACTCGTCCTCTTCGGTGAGGGGGAGACGGGGCCGGACCTGCTTCTCATCCAGCGCAACGAGGGTCTGCGCAGACACTCCGGGCAGCCCGCCTTCCCCGGCGGCCGCATCGAGCCCACTGACGCCTCACCCGAGGCGGCGGCACTGCGAGAGGCGGCGGAGGAGACCGGGGCGGAACCGGACGGGATCGACGTGGTCGGCCGCCTCCCCGAGCTGTACCTGCCCTTCAGCGACTTCCGCGTCATTCCCGTCCTGGGCTGGTGGCGCAGGCCGAGTGACGTGCGCCCCGTCGACATCGGCGAGGTCGCCGCGGTCTCCAGGGTGCCCGTCGCCGACCTCGCCGACCCAGGGAACCGGGTCCAGGTCCGCTACGGCGGTGATGGCGCGTGGGGCCCCGGCTTCCGTGTCGACGGCATGCTCGTGTGGGGGTTCACCGGCGCGGTCGTCGACGCCCTCCTCGGTCTGGGCGGATGGGAACTTCCCTGGCACCGGGAGGGTCTCACTGACGTGTTCGAAGCCACCCCGCACGGTCTCCGCCCGGTCGGGTGACGCTCTTGGAGGCCACCGTGCTCGACGTGATCCTGATGGTCCTGCTGCTGGTGTTCGCGGTGATCGGCTACAGGCAGGGGCTTATCGTCGGCGTCTTCAGTTTTGCGGGGTTCGTCGGCGGTGGTGTCCTCGCAGCGCTGACCGCACCCGGCCACATCCAGGAGTGGGTGGCCGACCCCGGGCGCCAGGCGCTGCTGGCGATCGCGGTGGTGTTCCTGGCCGCCGCCCTGGGCCAGTTCCTGCTCTCCTATCTGGGCACCTTGGTCCGCAACCGGGTCACCTGGGACTCGGCACGCGTCCTCGACGCCCTCGGCGGCGCGGTCGTCAGCGGGGTCTCGGTCCTGCTCGTGGCGTGGTTCATCGGCAGCACCGTGGCCAACTCGGCGCTGCCCTTCATCGCCGGCCAGGTCCAGGGCTCCCGCATCCTGCAGTCGGTGGACGCCGTGATGCCCGAGGCGGCGCACAGCGGGTTCACGACCTTTCGGGGGATCGTGGACCAGAGCGACTTCCCCCAGGTGTTCAGTGGGCTGGGGACCGGGGAACTGGCGGAGGTGGAGCCGCCCGACCCCGAGGTACTCACCACCCCCGAACTCATCGAGGCCAGCCACAGCGTGGTCAAGGTCCTGGGGACCGCCCCGGAGTGCCAGCGGCGGGTGGAGGGGACCGGGTTCGCCTACGGTGACGACCGGATCATGACCAACGCCCACGTGGTCGCCGGGGTCACCCGGGACCTGCGGGTGGTCACCCGGGACGGGCACCAGCTGGAGGCGACCCTGGTGCTGTTCGACCCGCAGCAGGACCTGGCCGTTCTCGACGTCCCCGGGCTGGAACTGACACCGCTGGAGTTCAACGGAGAGGCCGACGAGGGTGCCGACGCCGTCGTGGCCGGGTTCCCCCGCAACAGCGGCTTCACGGCCGTTCCAGCGCGTGTGAGGGCCCGCCAGACGGCCCAGGGGCCGGACTTCTACCACTCGCAGCAGGTGAGCCGGGAGATCTACCAGGTGCGGGCGGTGGTGCGTCCGGGCAACTCGGGCGGGCCGCTGCTGGCCCCCGACGGCACGGTGTACGGGGTGGTGTTCGCGGCGGCCACGAACGAGGACGAGACCGGCTACGTGCTCACAGCGGACGAGGTCGCGACCAACGCCGGAGCGGGGCTGACGGCGACGGCGGAGGTGTCGTCGCAGGTCTGTGACTGACACGAAAAGGGGCGCCCCGCAGCGGGGCACCCCTTCACACGGTTCTAGTTCGAGCTGGGGCCGTGCGCCTGCTCGGCCGCCATCGGCCAGCTCATCCGCACGACGGTCCCCTGGTCGCTGGGGTCGATCCTGACCTCGTCCGCGAGCCCGGTGATCACCGCCAGCCCCAAGCCGGGGGAGAAACCGGAGATCCCGCCGGGCGGGGTGTCGTCGCTGTCGAGGAAGAGCCCGTCGAGCACGGAGTTCACGGGGTCGGCGGCTCCGTCGGCGTCCTTGGCGGGCGCGCGGTCGGAGACGACGACCTCGAAGCGCTGCACCGTATGCCCGTTGGTGTGCGGTGCGGGGGCCGGGGCGTCACCGTCGGGGCCCCGTCCGGGCGCGGTCTTGGTGCCGTCGGTCATCTGGAGCAGGATCGGCTGTGTCGGGCAGTGCACCTTGTGCGCGGCCACCGCCCTGGAACACGCCTCACCGACCGCCAGCCTGATCTCGTCGATCGCCGCCGCCGCGATGCCGGCCCGGCGTGCGACGGTCGCGGCCATGAGCCGGGCCGTCCGCACGTGGGCCGGGAGCGCGCTGATCGTGAGCGTGATGGTTGCCATCGCTCTCTCTGGGCTACTTCGCCGAACGCTTGTCGATGGCGTCCTGTACTGAGTCGTGGATACCGAAGACCTTGGTCAGACCGGTGATCCGGAAGATCTTGAGAATGCGCTCCTGGGTGCAGACCAGGTCGAGCGTCCCGTCGTGCGCACGGACTCTCTTGAGCCCGCCCACGAGCACGCCGAGGCCCGTCGAGTCCAGGAACTCCACCTTCTCCATGTTGACCACGAGGTGGAAGTTGCCCTTGTTGACCAGGTCGATCAGCAGCTCGCGGAGACGGGGCGCGGTATAGACATCGATCTCACCTTCAACGACGACGATCTCGGTGTCGCCCTCGGTGTAATGATCAAGCTTCAGGTCCACTAGTCCTCCAGCGCCGAACCGCGAATAAACGCGAATGGTCTCTGCCGGGCGTTACCCCACCAGCACGCATTCAACCACGGGTACAGAGTGCGTCTCCCTGTGATGCACAGAAAAACGATGACACCGCGCCACCCTTCCCCCAGATGCCACACTGAAACCGTTGGCCACCGGCTCTTCCGTGTCTCCTGCCGAAGAGTCGTGATCAGCCGAACGCGTTCAGCGAGGAGGGTCTCGGATGAGTGACACCGGCCCCACACTCCCGGGAGTGTGGCGTGACGACACCCGGTACCCACAGGTGACCCATATCGAGCGTGTTCCCCCGGGCGACGGGGCCAGTGGGGCCTGGCCAGGGTGGACCACCCCCCACCTGGTCGAACGTCTCGCGGAACGGGGGATCACGGGACCGTGGTCCCACCAGGCCGCAGCCGCCGACCTCGCACGCTCGGGCAGTGATGTGATCATAGCCACAGGAACCGCCTCGGGGAAGTCGCTCGCCTTCCTTATGCCCGCTGTGGAGGCGGTCGACACCGGTGGGAGCGTGCTGTATCTCTCCCCCGCCAAAGCCCTGGCCCAGGACCAGTTGCGATGGATATCGGACCTGGGACTTTCGGACATGCGCGCCGCCGTCTACGACGGGGACACCCCTGCCGAGGAGCGCTCCTGGGTGCGCGAGCACGCCGATTACGTGCTGACCAACCCGGACATGCTCCACTACGGCATCCTGCCCCGGCACGGGGCGTGGACGCGCTTCCTGCGCAGGCTGCGCTACGTGGTGATCGACGAGTCGCACCGCTACCGGGGTGTGTTCGGCTCGCACGTGGCGCTCGTCCTGAGGCGCCTGCGGCGGATCTGTGCCCGCTACCGCGCGGAGCCGGTGTTCATCCTGGCCTCGGCCACGTCCGGAAGCCCCGCCGAGAGTGCGAGCCGGCTCACGGGCAGGTGGGTCACGGCGGTCACGGAGGACGGTTCGCCCCGTCCCGGGCTGTCCGTCGCGCTGGTGGAGCCGGAGTTGACCGACGAGACCGGCGAGCACGGCGCCCCGGTGCGCAGGACCGCCTCCTCCCAGGCCGCGGAGATGCTCGCCGACCTGGTACGCGACGGGGTCCGCACCCTCGTGTTCGTGCGCTCCAGGCAGGGGGCGGAAGTGGTGGCGCTGACCGCGCAGCGGATGCTGTCGGAACGCGGCGACCACCGCCTCGCCGCGCGTGTGGCCGCCTACCGGGGCGGATACCTCGCCTCGGAGCGGCGGGAACTGGAGGAGGCTCTGCGCACGGGGAAGCTCCTGGGGCTGGTGAGTACCAACGCCCTCGAACTGGGTGTGGACATCAGCGGTCTGGACGCGGTACTCATCGCGGGTTGGCCGGGGACGCTGGCCTCCCTGTGGCAGCAGGCGGGCCGTGCGGGGCGGCGCGGCGAGGACGCGCTGGCGGTCTTCATCGCGCGTGACGATCCGCTGGACACCTATCTCGCCCACCATCCGGAGTCGATTTTCGGTCGCTCTGTCGAGGTGACCGTCCTTGACCCGGAAAACCCGCACATTCTCGATCCCCACCTGTGCGCGGCCGCCCAGGAACTACCGGTTACCCAGGACGACGCCGCTTTGTTCGGACCGACGACGCGGGAGCGGCTCGATGATCTCGTCGAGCGGAGACTTCTGAGAAGACGGCCGCGAGGGTGGTTCTGGACGAGCAATGAAAGGGCAAGTGACCTCGCCGATATTCGGGGTTCGGGCGGTTCGCCGGTACGGATCATCGACACGGGCAGCGGACAGTTGCTCGGGGAGATCGACGAGGCGGCGGCGCACGGCACGGTGCACCCCGGCGCGGTGTACCTGCACCAGGGCCGGACCTACCTGGTGGCTGAGCTGGATTTGGAGGAGGGTGTCGCCCTGGTGGGCCCGGAGGAGCCGCCGTACCGTACCTGGGCGCGCGACACCACCGACATCACGGTCACCTCCGTCCGGCGGAGGGAGACCTGGCCGAGCGGGGCGGCCGTCCACTTCGGCGAGGTCGAGGTGGTGCGCCGGGTGGTGGGGTTCCTCCGGCGGGACGTCCGGACGGGGGCGGTACTGGGGGAGCAGCCGCTGGACCTCCCGGAGCGGACGCTGCACACCCGCGCGGTGTGGTGGACCCTGCCGGCCGAGGGGGAGGAGCGGCTGCGCAAGGAGGAGGTGGGGCTGCTCGGCGCGGCCCACGCCGCCGAGCACGCCTCCATCGGCCTGCTGCCGCTCCTGGCCACCTGCGACCGGTCCGACATCGGTGGAGTGTCGACCGCACTGCACGGGGACACCGGGCTGCTCACGGTCTTCGTCTACGACGGCTACGAGGGCGGAGCCGGGTTCGCCGAGCGCGGTTACGCGGCCGCCCGCGCTTGGCTGGACGCCACCCGTGCGGTGATCGCCGACTGCGAGTGCGACCGGGGGTGCCCGTCGTGCATCCAGTCGCCCAAGTGCGGGACCGGGAACGAGCCGTTGAGCAAGTCCGGGGCCCTGAGATTGCTGGACGAGGTTCTGGGGTGCGGCGGCTGACCGCTGGTCCGCAGGCTGCGGGCGGGCCGGTCCCGCTGGTGGGACTCCACCTACCGGTTGCGTCTCTTATGTCATGATTTGGCATCGAGTGTGAGTGGAGCCCGATAGCGTCGTACGTACCGGCCGTACCGTCCACGCCCGGTCCTGGCGCCCGCTCAGCCATCCCCCTGCACCCCTATGACCGGAGCACCGCATGAGTTATCCTCCCCCGTCCGGACCCCAGCAGCCGCCTCAGGGGCCACATGGTCCTCAGGGGCCGTACGGGCCGCAGGACCCCCACGCTCAGGGGCCCTACGGTCCTGAGGGCTCCGGACCCCAGCAGCCGCCTCAGGGGCCACATGGTCCTCAGGGGCCGTACGGGCCGCAGGACTCCTATGCTCAGGGGCCCTACGGTCCTGAGGGCTCCGGACCCCAGCAGCCGCCCTACGGCATGCCGTACCCCCCGGCCCCGCCGAAGCAGGGCATGTCCACCGGCGCGAAGGTCGCCATCGGCTGCGGCGGGTGCCTCGGGCTCAGCATCATCACCGCCATCGTCTTCTTCTTCATCATCGGCAGCGTCGCGCAGAACGCTGGGGAGAGCCTCAACGACCTTCCTCAGGTCACGGTTCCCTCCTCCGCGGCCACGTCCGAGGAGCAGCCTCCCGCCGAAGAGCCGGCGGACCAGCCCGCCGCGGAGAACGGCGTCACCATGACCGCCGCGTACGCGGGCACGGTCGGCGACATCATCGACGACACCGTGTACACCGCGATCGATATCGAGGTCGTCAACGACTCCGCCGAGCCGATCAACGTGAACCCGATCAACTTCAACGTGGTCCTGGCGGACGGCACGGTCACCTCGGAGTGGGGGGAGACCCTGTTCGCCGACATCGACGCCATCGAGGCCGTCACCCTTCAGCCGGGGCAGAGCACCGAGGGACAGATCGCCGTCGTCGGCGAGGTCGACGTCGCCAGTGTCGAGATGGTCGACCTCTTCGGAGAGGGCGCTCCGGTGGTCGCTGAGGTCGGGTAGACGGGGCCGCCGTCCCAGGACGGTCGGCGGCGGAGGGGCCCCGGGAGCGGTTCGGCTTCCGGGGCCCCTCCGCTTTCCGGTGGCCCTCTCACGGTTCCAGGTGCGTGAGCCGGTAGAACGTTCCCTTGCCGGTGGTGGGAGCCCGGCGGGTCACTCTGGCCTCGGTGAGGCAGCCGAGCCGGGTGTCGAGGCCGAGTTCCAGGCCGCGTCCGTCAGGAAGGGCGAACCCGCCGTAGGGTGAGGGTTCGCTGCCCATCGGCTCCGCTGTGATCCGTGTCCGTCCCTCGTCGTCGGGGTCCCCTACCGAGGTGACCCGGACGCGCGCCAGCAGATCGAGCGGGCGGAGCATCTCCACGAACCAGCCTTGCGCGAACGCCATCCAGGAGGAGAAGTACAACGGATCGTCGCGGGTCGGAGCGGCGGGCACCGGGGAGTGGCGCCTCTCTCCGCGTCCCGGGACGGTGCTGCGGATCACCGTCCCGTCGCACGTATGGCGGGTCTCCCCTCGTTCGTCGCACACGGTGTAGTCCCAGTGCAGCCAGTCCTCGGCGTGAAGACGACAGACCGACGCCTCGTGCTCGGCCCCGCCTGCTCCGGACCGGAAGACCTCGGCGGCGGCCGAGCGCACGGACAGACGTGAGGCCGATGACAGGAACATGGTGATGTCCTGTGTCATGTCCTCTTCCTCTACTCTTGTTCGATTCTCAGAACCCATGACGCGGAAGCGATCTCCACCGAGGACGCCTCGCCTTCTGCCGGAGACGGGGAGCTCCTCTCAGGGAACACCCGCCAAGCCGCATGAACCACCCAGTACGGACGTAGAATTCCGCTTTCTGTCGGTACGGTGATCCGAGCGTTTTCACGGCCCTCGCCCTGGATCCAGCAGGGTGCTTCGTGCGCCGTCATATGGCACACCTCTTCGGTTCCGGATGACTGGTCTGGGACCCCGGAATCGTCGACCCCAGGATATCGATACAGCACTACACGTGTCGGAATCTGTACGGTATCGAGTTCTAACGCGATGTGGGGTGGAGCGTCGTGGAAACGGGCTTCGGGCCACTCGATCCTCTCCGGAGGTACTGCCAGGGGTCCGGAAAGACTCGTCCAGTCGACGGCGATTCTGTGCGGTTTCACGTCGTTCGCAGGGGTGGTGACGCGCAGCCCGGGTGGCTGCTCGGGGGCGTGGAGCAGGCTGTCAGGCAGGTAGGGGGCGGCGGCTCCGCCGGAAGCGGGTGTGGAGGGGGCGGTATCCGGTGGGGCGCACGAGGACATGGAAGCGGGGATCGACACGGCCATCACCACACTCACGGCAGTGATGGCCGTGCGGCGCGCGGGGTGCGCTGGTGTTCCGGTCAGTTGTTGTCTCCGCACATGATCTCGTCGTCGTTGTGCTGGTAGGCGGAGGCGCTCACGGGCTGTCCGTTGAGGAGACCGCTGCCATAACCCTCGGTGCGCCACCTGTGCCAGGTGCCGTAGTCACAGTCGACGTCCACGGTCACACGGACCCGCCACGTGTTCTTCGGGCCGGTGGTCTCGGTCTTCATGTGCTGCCAGCCGTACCAACGCGACCGGTAGCTCTTGCCCGTAATGGTGTTGTTGACGAGGACGCTGCCGTTGCAGAAGGACTCGACCCGGGTGTGGATCTGGTTGTTGGTGGTCCTCGACGGATGTGGCCAGTCGACTCGGACACCACAGTCCTCGGCGGCCAACGCCTGCGCGAAGCCCTCATGGGCCGCAGGGTAGGCGGCTTGTGATCGCGCTGCGATCTCGGAGGCTTCGTCGTTGGCCGCGTTCGCGGTTCCGGGGGCGCTGGTCAGTACGAGGGCGGAGAGGAATGTCGCTGTCATCCAGGACATCGATTTTTTCACATTCTCACCTTTTTCATGAAAGGAGGATTGTGTTTATCTGCGCGGGCTTTTGATCATATCAATGGGAATTAAACACTTGGGGTTCAATGGAAATATTGTCCGAAATCGGACAGGGGGGTTTAAATTTGCAGATGCCCGGCTCGCCCGAGAAGGGCTTCGTTCGGCGAGGTCGCGGATCGGTTCGCGACGGTGCCTGGGCGAAGGGAGTGGGTCCTGGGGATCGTCCGGGCCTCGGCTCGGTTGTCCACAGGCCGGTGGGTGGGGCTTTTGTGCTGCGCCCGGAGGGCGGAAGCTGGTGGGGAAGGCCGACCGCACGGTCGGCCCCGGTCAGGGAGGTCCCATGCCCGTTGCCGCACGTATCCTCGCCCGCTTCCTCGCCCCCGCCGGCGATCACGGCATGACCACGGCCGAGTACGCTCTGTGCACCGTGTCCGCCGTTGCGTTCGCCGGCGTCCTGTACGCCATCCTCACCGGCGACACCGTGGAGCAGGTGCTCACCGACCTCGTCGTGGACGCACTGGGCTCCGGTGTGTGACCGCGGCTCGGTCACCGCGGAGACCGCCGCGGTGCTCCCCTCACTGCTGCTCGTCCTCGCCCTCATGCTCGGCGGGATCTCGGCCGCCGCCACCCGGCTGTCCTGCGCCGACGCCGCCGGGATCGGCGCCCGCGCGCTCGCCCGGGGCGAGCCCCCCGAACGGGCCCGCGCACTCGCCCGCTCGGCCGCCCCCGCCACCGCCCACGTCGACCTGTCCGAGGAGGCGGGAACCGCACGCGTGACCGTCCGGGCCGAACTCCGGATCGGCCCGGGCACCGCACTGCCCGTGACGGTGAGCGCCGGGGCGTCGGTCCCGATGGAACCGGGGGGCTGACCGGTGCGCGGCGACTCCGGCTCCGGAACCGTGTGGGCGGTGGCCCTGTGCGCACTGCTCTGGCTGGCCGCGTCCGCCGTGTTCCTGACCGCCTCCGCCAGGACCGACCGGAACCGCGCGGCCACGGCCGCCGATCTGGCCGCCCTCACGGCCGCCGCCGACGCCGTCCGTGGCGGTGCCTGCACCCGGGCGCGCGCCACCGCCGAGGCCAACGGAGCCGAACTCGTCTCCTGCGCTGTCACGGGGCTCACCGTCGAGGTGGTGGTCTCGCTGCCCTCCGAGATCCCCGGCCGCCACGTCAGGGCGCGGGCACGCGCAGGTCCCGTCCACGCCTACCCCGGCCCGTGACACGGGGCGGGCCGACCGCCGCACCGCCCACGGTCGGCCATGGCGCCTTCCGGGGGCACGGAACTTTTCCCGGGGCGTCGTGAGACGTGTGCTCCGGGCTCGGGTCCGTGTCTGGCCCGCGTCCTTCGAGCGGACCCCGGCCCTCGAAGACCGGGAGGTCGGCCTGCCCCGAAGCGGCATCCGGTGCTGGACCACCGTCGGGTCCGGCCGTGTCCGGGTGTGAACACGGGCGCCACCCGCCCAATCGGCTCTACTCTCTGGAGACATGGGACACCGACACCCGAGCACGCTCAGGAACTCCGAGGTGGGGCACGCGCGCGCCAGATGGCTGCTGCGGGCCGAGCTGGCCTGCTGCACGCAGTGCCGGGCCGAGGGCGATCGGGAGGCGGTGGCCGACCTCTCGGTGAACGGGATGTTCGACTCCCTGATCGTGGGCTTTGTCCTGGCCCGTCTGGACCAGTGGTCCGCGTCGAGCGCGCCGCCACGGTACCCGGCCGTGTTCTACACACTGGCGCCCGTGGACGAACGCGACTTCTGGCAGCCCACCACCCAGCACTGCATGCGGGTGTGCGTGGTCAAGAAGGCGAGCCCTCTGGGCGTGGAGACCTTCCCCGTACTCAGGGAACTCCGGCTGATGCCGATGGCCGACCGCGGGCGCGTCCTCGACGACATCGTCGACGGCCTCTGCGAGAGCGAGTCCCCGGAGCGCTCCTGACGCTGATTCGACCCGGCCGCGGGCGGTACACGGAGGGCAGTAGGCCCTCCGACCCCGTATGGCTGGGGACCCGTGCATGTCCCGTCTCCCGGGGCCGTGTGGGCGCTCTCCCTTGCTCCGATGAGGGGAACGTTCCCTCCACAGACGCGGCCCAGAGGTGTGTTCGGACGGAGGGTGGGGTGCATGCCCCGTATGGCCGTACGGCGAGCGGACAGAACCGTCCTGGTGGTCTACGGGCTCACCCACCGAGCGTGTCGGACAGCAGGCCGGCCGCCAGGGGGACGATGCCGATGAGGACGAAGGCGGGCAGGAAGCACAGGCCCAGCGGGGCCACGACGAGCACCCCCAGGCGCTCCATCCGCGCCAGGGCCCGCCCGCGTGCGGCCCGCCGAAGGTCGGCCGCATGCCGGTCCAGCAGATCGGCGACCGGGGATCCGGTGTCCGCCGCCCGCGCCAGGTCGCGGCCGACGGCGGCCAGCGGCTCCGGGAGGGCGGGCCGCCGCCAGGCCGCGGTCGGATCGGCCCCCAGCCGCAGTTGTTCCGCGACCACCGCCAACTCCCCGCCCAGTGGCGCTTCGACCGACCGGGCCACCGCCGCCAGGCACGACGGGACGGTCGCTCCCGCACGGACCCCCGCGGCGAGCAGGCCCACCGCGACGGGAAGATCCGCCGTCAACGGCAGGACACCCTCGCGTGCACGGCGGAGGCGGTCCCGGACCCACACGGCGGCACAGATACCCGCCGCCACGGCACCGCCCACGGGCCCGAGGACCGCAGCGGCGGCGACCGTCCCCAAAGTCCCGGCCAGAACCGGTCCGGCACGGCCGGCCCGCTCCCACGCACGCCAGGGCCGGGCCGGGGCGCGCGGCCCGTGGAGCCGACGGGCCGAGGAGTGCCCGCCCATGAGCACCCAGACCGCCGCGGTACCGAAGACCACCATGGCCGCTCCGAACATCCCGTCCCCTCACCCCGGTCCCGTGCCCTCCGCGGCCTCGGCCGCACCCGCCGGTTCCGCACGCCCGGAGGCCGGGAATCTCGCACGGGGACGCACCCCGGTCGCGTCCACCGCGCCGCGCACCATGCGCAGCGTCCACCAGGCCCCGAGCAGGTCCAGGGCCGCCCCGCAGGCCAGGCAGCCCAGACCCAGCGGTGTGGTGAACAGGAACACCAGCGGCGAGCCGCCCAGCCCCGCCGACATCACAACCCCCACGAGAGGCAGTCCGCCCAGCACGATCGCGGTGGTGCGCGGCCCGGCGGTCCTGGCCCTGACCTCCGAACGCTGTTCCTCGTGCTCCGTCAGCTCCCCGGCGAGGGCCTCCACCACATCCGCCGGCCCGGCCCCGGTGTCGGCCGACACCTCCCAGCAGGCCGCCAGGTAGGCCAGCGGCCACAGGTCGGGGTCGCGGGCGGCGAGGGCGCGCATCGATTCGGCGTCGCGGACGTCGGCCACCTCGGGTCCCGCCTCCGCAGCGGACAGGCGCAGCGCCTCGCCTGGCGGCTGGCCCGCGCGCAGTTCCGCGACCAGCACCCGGCAGAGCACGATCACCGCGCGGCGGCGCCGGGCCCCGCCCCGCCGGACCGGGGAACGGACCCACCGCGCGGCCACGGGCCGGGACACGCCCCGCGGTACGGTCTCCCGCGGACCGGCCTGTGGAGCGTCGGCACCCACGGGTGGGACCAGCCGGGCCAGGAGTTCCCGGGCCGGGCCGGGAACCAGGGCGAGCAGGACGAGCCCGGCCGCGCAGCACAGAGGGACGACGGCGCTCATCCGTTCCGCCACCCCTCGCCCAGCCGCTGTGCCAACTCCGCCGCCTGCGGGAACTCCCGGTAGGAGCCGTCCGGGCCGAACGACACCGCGGGGAGCGCCCGCACCAGCCCGTCGGGGCCCCGGCGCAGGACGCGGACCTCGGCCAGACGCCGCAGACCCTCCTCCCGGACCAGGTGGACGACGACCGCCCGGGTGGCGGCCAGTTGGCCGTGCACGGCGTCACGGCCGAGCCCCGCCGCGCACCCCAGGGCCTCGACCCTGGCGGGGACGTCCCGGGCGCTGTTGGCGTGCAGACTGCTCGCCCCGCCCTCGTGGCCCGTGTTCAGCGCAGCCAGGAGGGTGGCCACCTCCGGCCCCCGGACCTCGCCCACCACCAGCCGGTCCGGACGCATGCGCAGGGCCTGGCGCACCAGGGCCTCCAGAGGTACCTCCCCTCGGCCCTCGATGTTGGCCGGGCGGGTCTGGAGGCGGACCACGTGCGGGTGCTCGGGCCGCAGTTCCAGGGAGTCCTCGGCCAGGACCAGCCGCTCGCCGGGGTCGGCGAGGGAGAGCAGCGACGACAGGAGCGTGGTCTTGCCGGTACCCGTCCCACCGCTGACCAGGAACGGAACCCGGGCCGCCACCAGGGCGCGAAGAAGGGCCGCCCCACGCGCGGTGAGCGTTCCGCACGCGGTCAGTCGCTCCAGACCGAACGCCCTGCCGGGCGGCAGGCGCAGCGACACGCACGCCCCGTCGGGCGCGACGGGCGGCAGCACGGCGTGGAGCCTCGCGCCTCCGGGGAGGCAGGCGTCGACGTAGGGCACGGCGGCGTCGAGCCTGCGGCCCGCCTGGGAGGCCAGCCGCTGTGCGAGCCGTCGGACGTCCTCCTCGGAAGCGAACCGGACCTGCGCCCGTCGCAGCCCGTCACCTCCGTCCACCCAGACCTCGTCCGGCCCGTTGACGAGGATGTCGGTCACGCCGGGGGCCATGAGCGTCTCCAACGGCCCGGCACCGGACAGGTCGGCGGCGATCCTGCGGGTCAGCGACAGCAGTTCGGTGTCGCCCAGCACCCCGCCCTCGGCGCGCAGCGCCGCCGCGACCCCGGCCGGGCTCACTGGGCCGCCCGCGGCGGCGAGTCGGTCGCGGACCGCGTCCACGAGCGGGCTCACCGGGCCGCTTCCGGGAGGCAGAGACCGGACACGGCACGGTCCGCGAAGCGGGCGAGCGGGGACCGACGCCGTCGGGCGGGTGCGCGGCCTGCGGCAAGGAGGCGGGCGATGCCGGGCTCGGGCGGGAGGTCGGCTCCCAGAGGGAGCCCCAGGGTGTGGGCGACCACGTCGGCGGACAGTTCCCCTTGGGCACCGACCACGACGGCGCTCGCGTTGGGGGTCTCCTCCTTCACCCGGGGCACGATCCCCGCGGCGGCCACGACCGAGGGCACGTCGGCGGGGACCACGACGAACACGGCGTCGGAGCGGTCGAGGAAGACCCCGGTGGCCGGGGTGAACGCGCGTGGGAGGTCGACGACGACCAGACCGGTGCCGTGCCCCGCCGAGTCGAGGGCGGCGCGGGCGGTGTCGGCGGACAGCGGGGCGCGGCACCGGGCGGCCGGAGACCGGTTCCAGGTGAGGACGGATAGGCCGCGGGCCCCGGGAAGGCCGCCGCGCAGGTCGGACCAGCGGACGCGGCCGTCGCTGCGGAGGAGGTCGTCCCAGCCGGTCCGGGGGCCGCGCGGTTCCACGGCGTCGCACCCCAGGTAGATGTCGGGGCCGCAGCCGAGCGGATCGGAGTCCAGCAGCGCGGTGTCACGGCCCCCGCGCGCACCGGCCAGGGCCAGTGCCAGTGCGGTGAGGGTGGTCCCGGCCCCGCCCCGGCCGCCCATGACCGAGACCACGGGTGTGGGAGGGCGGTGTGCGGTGGCGGCGTCGGAGAGCAGGCCCACCATCCGTGCCTCGTCCCCCGGAAGCCGGAGGAGGGTGCGGGCGTCGGTTCCTGTGGGCGAGAGGGGGGTGTCGGCCCGCGACACCGCCACGGTCTGCGGCGGGACGGGCGGGGCCAGGGCGGGGAGCAGGTCCAGGCCCACCACGACCAGGGGCGCGTGCCGCCACGAGTGCGGTGCCCGGTCGGCGGACCGGACGACGGCGACCTCGACGGAGGCCGCCGAGGCCAAGCGGAGGAGGTCGTCGAGGAGGTCGGAGTCGTCGGTGACGATCAGGGGCGGTGCGGGGCGGGGCATCGCGGCTCCGTGGTGTCGAAGGCGTCATCATCGACTGTCGCCGCATCGGGGCCGTCGCGAAAGCCCCGGGCGCGGACCTGTGGACAACCGAGTCGGGAACGCGCCACCCGACGGGAGGGATACGCATACGGGGGCGGATGCGCATCCCTACCCGACAGGCGCGCGGAGCGGACACGGTGACGGCTCCCACAGGGGGAGAAGGGGAGACGCCACCCGGCTCCGGTCCCGGGGGGATGGGACCGGGTCCGCTCTCAGGGAGGGCCGGAAGCGATACTTCACGGCCGCTGAAGGATCGGAAGGGGTGGGCCGCGAAAGGAGGCCGCGCGCCGATCGGACGCATGACCACCGGGGGAGGGGAGTTCTGTCCCGGTGGGGGGAGCGCTCCTCGCCGCTGGATGCCGGATACAACGTTACCACGTGGCCGTGGTTATCGGTTCGGAGATCAGAATGAAAAATTCTGCTCGATCGCCTTTTTGCAGGAGGAAACCAGGTGCGGAAAGAAAACGGGCCGAATAGTGGTACCGGAACGGTGTCTGGGGTGCGCTGTCCGCCCGCGCCCCCTCTGTCCTGCTCGGATGTCTTGCGAGAGAGGCCCGGTTGGAGTGGGAAAGGGCGCGGGGCCACCCGGGTGGGTGATCTGGAGTCGGGGGTGGAACTTCAGTCGAGTGGCGTGCGGTCCTGTGCACGCGTGCATTCGCACTGTTCAATTTATGGCATTTCGCAATGGTAAACCACAGAGCAACACGAGCTGTTCCTATGGTGCCAAAGGTGGGAAAGGGAGCGGAATGCGCGAATCGCCGGGCTTCCGCTCGGAGAGTCGCGTCACCCGCGTTTGAGCGCCTCACACGTGGCGAGGGAATCCTGGGCCCCGGCTAGGACGGCACGGCAGCAGTAGACGACCCACCCCGCCACACCCTCGGGGGTGCCGGACATGTACCCGCGCAGAGCCGGAACGTACTCGTCCTTCAGGGTCTGGTGCCCCAGCTCGGACGGCACCAGAGACTTCGGGTCCAGCCCCCGCTCGACCAGGGTCAGACGCTCCGCCGCACGCGCGACCAGGCCGTCCCCCCAGCCGAACGGCCGGATCGCCATCAGGTCCCCGTGCACCAGGGACGACGTCACGAGGGCGGGCACGGACGAGCGCGCGCCCAGAAGCCCGTACAGCCCCTCCAGGCGGGCCCGGGCGACCTCCGGCCCGGGTGCCGGCCCCAGGCCTAGCGGGTCCTCGACGCGCTCGCCCTCCAGCCGGGGGCGGCCCAGGGCCTCCTCGGAGACGGCGTCGGCGGCGGCGAGCGTGTGTAGGCGCGCCAGCGCCTGCCGGGGGGCCTTGGGCCAGGTCTCCACCAGAGTGCCGAGCTCGCCCGAGGCGCGCAGCGCCCCCTTGATCCGGGTGTCGTACACGTGCCCGGCGCGGATCTCCTCCATCGAGACCTCGGCCCCCTCCAGGGCCGCGGAGGCGCACGCGCCGCGCAGGGAGGACTCCATGGACACGTCGCTGCTGCGGCGGCGCAGGATGCGGTGCCCCAGCAGCCGGTCGACGATGGTCCGTGTCTCCTCCACCGCCTCGCTCACGCCGGGAAGCTCGACGATCCGCTTCAGCGGGTCGGACAGGGAGGCAGAAGTCGATTCACTCACGGCCACCCACACTACGCGCCGGTAACGCCCCCGGCCCACACCGGTGCCCGCGTGGCAGGAGGGCACGGCTGCCTTCGGAGCCACCGTTCGTCGCGGCTCGCCGACCGTTCGCCGACCGTTCGTCGCGTGTCCCGCGATCCCCGCCGCCGGATTTCTGCTCAGCTATTCCAGTGGTACAGACCACAGGGTTAATTTGGGTGTCAAACGCCGACGTTAGGAGAGTCACAGTGGCCGACAGCACTCCGCAGAGCCAGGAGACACTGTCCAACCTGCTCCACGAGACACGTACCTTCCCCCCGCCCGCCGAGCTCGCGGCCGAGGCGAACGTGAAGGCCGACGCCTACGCGGCCGCCGCCGAGGACCGTCTGGGGTTCTGGGAGGAGCAGGCGCGCAGGCTCCAGTGGGAGCGCCCCTGGGACACCGTTCTGGACTGGGACCCGCCCTTCGCGAAGTGGTTCGACGGCGCAACGATCAACGCTTCGGTGAACTGTGTGGACCGGCACGTGGCGGCCGGGCTGGGTGATCGGGTCGCCTACCACTGGGAGGGCGAGCCCGGGGACACCCGGACCATCACCTACGCCGACTTGAAGGACATGGTCTGCCAGGCGGCCAACGCCATGACCGGGCTCGGCGTCGGCAAGGGCGACCGGGTCGCCATCTACATGCCGATGATCCCCGAGACCGTCGTGGCGATGCTTGCCTGCGCCCGCCTCGGCGCGGTCCACATGGTCGTCTTCGGCGGCTTCTCCGTGGACGCCCTGGGACAGCGGCTCGACGACAGCGGGGCCAAGCTCGTCGTCACGGCGGATGGCGGCTACCGGCGCGGCAAGCCGAGCGCCCTCAAGCCCACGGTCGACGCCGCGGTCGCCGAGCGCCCCTCCGTCGAGAACGTCCTCGTCGTCCGCCGCACGGGCCAGGAGGTGGAGTGGACCGACCGCGACGTGTGGTGGCACGAGAGCGTGGAGTCGGCGAGTACCGATCACACGCCCGAGGCGCACGGCGCCGAGGACCCGCTGTACATCATGTACACCAGCGGAACCACGGCCAAGCCCAAGGGCATCCTGCACACCACGGGCGGCTACCTCACCCAGGTCTCCTACACGCACTGGGCGGTGTTCGACCTCAAGGCCGACACCGACGTCTTCTGGTGCGCCGCCGACATCGGCTGGGTGACCGGCCACTCCTACCTCGTCTACGGGCCGCTCTCCAACGCGGCCACCAGCGTCATGTACGAGGGCACCCCGGACACCCCCCACAGGGGCCGCTTCTGGGAGCTCATCGAGAAGTACAAGGTCACCATCGCCTACATGGCGCCCACGGCGATCCGCACCTTCATGAAGTGGGGCGACGACATCCCGGCGGGGTTCGATCTCTCCAGCCTGCGCGTCATCGGCTCCGTCGGCGAGCCGATCAACCCCGAGGCCTACGTCTGGTACCGCGAGCACATCGGCGGCGGACGCGCCCCGGTCGTCGACACCTGGTGGCAGACCGAGACCGGGGCGATCATGGTCAGCCCCCTGCCCGGCGTGGCCTCGGGCAAGCCGGGCGCGGCCATGCGCCCCCTCCCCGGTATCGACGCCGACGTCGTGGACGAGAACGGTGCCTCCGTGCCCGACGGCGGCGGGGGCTTCATCATCGTCCGCGAGCCGTGGCCGTCCATGCTCCGAGGCATCTGGGGCGACACCGAGCGCTACAAGGACACCTACTGGTCGCGCTTCCCGGGGCTCTACTTCCCCGGTGACGGGGCGAAGAAGGACGAGGACGGGGACCTGTGGCTGCTCGGCCGCGTGGACGACGTCATGCTCGTCTCCGGCCACAACATCTCCACCACGGAGGTCGAGTCCGCCCTCGTGTCCCACCCCAAGGTGGCGGAGGCCGCGGTCGTCGGCGCCACCGACAAGGTGACCGGCCAGGCCATCGTCGGGTTCGTCATCCTCCGGGGCGGGGCGGAGTCGGTGCCCGAGGACCTGGTCAAGGAACTACGCGACCACGTGGGCGGCAACCTCGGCCCCATCGCCAAGCCGGCCCGCCTCCTGGCCGTCCCGGAACTGCCCAAGACCCGGTCGGGCAAGATCATGCGGCGCCTGCTGCGCGACATCGCCGAGAACCGGGCCGTGGGCGACACCTCCACACTCACCGACGCGTCGATCATGGACGTGATCGCCAAGCAGCTTCCGGCCACCGAGAAGAGGGACTGACCCCGTCGGCGGCGGGTGTCCGCGCCCTTCCGCGGGGACACGTGCGCCCGCCGCCCCGGCCGACCCCGGGACAGGGCCCGAGCGCGTCGTTGTGCGTGCCGCGGGGGCCACCTCCGACCGATCATGTGCGAGGATGCGGGAGATATTCGCGTGTTCGGACCGAGAGAAGGGACCCCCCGATGGTGGACATGCCGGGTGGCGGCGAACCTGGCGCCTCCAGCGACACCGACCGTTCCATCGGTGCACTGGTCTCCGACGCCACAGACAACCTCTCCCGGCTGGTGCGCCTGGAGATCAAACTCGCCAAGCTCGAAGCCAAGGCCGACGCCACGAAGATCGGCAAGAGCCTCGGTGAGTTCGCCGTGGCCGCGGTGCTCCTGCACATCTTCGTGATCCTGCTCTCGGTCACCGCCGCCCTCGGCCTCGTGGCGCTCGGCCTGGCAGCCTGGATCTCCTTCGGTATCGTCACGCTCGTCTACCTGCTCATCGCCGCGGTCTTCGTGCTCGTCGCGGTCGTCAACCTCCGCAGGCGCCAGGGGCTGGCACGCACCGCCGAGACTTCCTCCCGCCTCGTCGCCATCCTGCGCGGCGAGATCAGGCCCCCCAAGGGAGAAGTGGCCACGACCGCCGAGTCCGTTCCCGCCACGAAGTAGCGTCCCCGAGGTGTTGGACGACTCGGCAGCGATCGTCGACGGCCCGTGGCGGCACCGGACGGTCTCGGCGGCGGGGGCGCGGTTCCACGTCGCCGAACTCGGTACGGGTCCGCTTGTGCTCTTCCTGCACGGGTTCCCCCAGTTCTGGTGGGCGTGGCGCCACCAGTTGACCGCGCTTGCCGGAGCCGGGTACCGGGCGGTCGCGGTCGACCTCCGCGGCTACGGGGCCAGCGACAAGACTCCGCGCGGATACGACCTCGTCACGCTCGCCCAGGACGCGGCCGGCCTGGTCCGTGCCCTGGGCGAGGCGGAGGCCGTCGTCGTCGGCCACGGTGTGGGCGGTGTCGTCGGCTGGACCATGACCGCCTACCATCCGGACCACGTCCGGGCTCTGGCCGCGGTCGCGGCCCCGCACCCCCGCAGGTCGGCGCGGATCGCGGCGCGGATGGGTCCGGGGCTGCGCCACCTGCTCCGCTCGCAGGTCCCGATCCTTCCCGAGCACCGGCTGCTCCAAGACGGGTGCGTGCGTGTGGGAGAACTGCTGCGCGAGTGGAGCGGCCCCGGCTGGCCGGACCGGACCACCGAGGAGCGGTACCGGCTGGCCTTCTCGATCCCCAAGGTCTCCCACTGCTCGCTGGAGTACCACCGCTGGATCTTCCGTTCCCGGTTCCGCCCGGACGGTGCCCGGTACAACGTGCGGATGCGTGGACCGGTGCGTGTTCCGGTCCTCCAGGTCCACGGTGCCGAGGACCCGGTGTGCCCCTGGGAGATCGCACGCGCCTCGCGGGCCCTGGTCGCGGGGCCCTACCGTTGGGAGCGGGTCCCCGGTGCGGGCCACTTCCCGCACGAGGAGCGGCCAGAGGAGGTATCGCGGGCGCTTCTGGAGTGGATCGGGGACTGGGAGAGGACGACGGTGGAGAAGTGATGGGAACGGCATCCGGAGCGGGCGCGGACGGCGGCAGGGACCGTGACGACGAGGGGCGGGCGCAGAACCAGAGGCCGCGGGACCGCTACGGGAGGCCGTTGCCGCACGGCAGCCGGGGCGAGGTCGAGCGGGTGCCCGACGACGCCGAGTTCACCGTGGACGAGGGCCTGGCGGAGGCCCAGCGCCTGCTCGACGCGGGGTACGCGTTCACCGCGCACGAGGTGCTTGAAGCCGTGTGGAAGTCCGTTTCGGGGCCGGAGAGGGAACTGTGGCGGGGGCTCGCCCAGACCGCCGTCGGCCTCACACACGCCCAGCGCGGGAACGCGGTCGGTGCCGCGCGCCTGCTGAGGCGGGGGGCCGACTGCGTGGCCTCGTTCGGTCCTCGGGCTCCGCACGGTGTCGACGTGGAGGGGATCGCAGCCTTCGCCAGGGCGCTGGCGGACGACCTGGACGTGGGCCGGGCCCGTTCCGGCGACGGGATCGACCCCTCGGGGATGCGGCTGCTGGGGGCGTGACCCGGTGGGGCCGCAGGGTCCCGTGGGCGGATCAGAAGCGGGGGAGCACATGAAACGCGTGCATTATTTACTTATGGGAAGTTTCTGCCTTAGATGGTGATATCTCGTATTATGCGAGATTTGATGGCGAAATTATGTCAAGTGGTTCCCTGGGTAATGAATGTCAAGTGTCGATGATGCGGCCTTTTGTTCTTTTCATCCTTTTTTCTGGTCACCGCGGGGTCACATCTTCGAATTCACCTGGGAAAAACCCGAAAGCCCCCTCATTTTTATTCTTCTTTCTGCGTAGAATTCCCGGACCACCGCTCGTGTCCGTGTGGTTCGGGCGGTGTGCACCGCACATCAGGATGGCACCGATTCGACTCCGACACATGGCATAGGGCCAGTTCAGAGCCCTTCCGGGCGGCGGTACGTCCACGGACTCGCGGCGGGATGGGCCCATGAGGTGGACCCGGTGAACGGGGCCGGAAAGGTCGCGCCCGTCGCAAGGAGGACGGATTGTCTGGGCTCAACATCGCCGCCGAAGGCGGCACGGCCCTGGTTCTGGAAAGCGTCGACTTCACACTCGTCATCACCGTCATGGTGGTGGCGCTTCTGGCCCTCGCCGTCGCGGGGATGCTGGTGCGTGAGGTTCTCGCCGCCGGACAGGGCACCGAGCGAATGCGCACTATCGCGGTCGCGGTTCAGGAGGGGGCGGCCGCCTACCTCAAACGGCAGTTCCGCACCCTCGCGGTCTTCGTCGTCGTCATCCCCCTGCTCCTGCTCCTGCTGCCCGCGGAGTCGTGGGGGATCGCTGTCGGAAGGTCGCTCTTCTTCGCCTTCGGCGCCCTGCTGTCGGCGGCCACCGGATTCATCGGCATGTGGCTGGCCGTGCGGGGCAACGTCCGTGTCGCCGCAGCCGCCCGGACCGGTGGCGCCGACGCCGGCCGGACCGCGATGCGGATCGCGTTCCGCACCGGTGGCGTGGCGGGCATGATCACCGTCGGGCTCGGCCTGTTCGGCGCCGCCGCCGTGGTCCTCCTCTACCGGGGGGACGCCCCCATCGTGCTGGAAGGGTTCGGGTTCGGCGCCGCGCTCCTGGCGATGTTCATGCGGGTCGGCGGCGGGATCTTCACGAAGGCCGCCGACGTCGGCGCCGACCTCGTGGGCAAGGTCGAGCAGGGCATCCCCGAGGACGACCCGCGCAACGCGGCGACCATCGCCGACAACGTCGGGGACAACGTGGGTGACTGTGCGGGCATGGCGGCCGACCTCTTCGAGTCCTACGCCGTCGTCCTGGTCGCCTCGCTCATCCTCGGCCGGGTGGCGTTCGGCACCGAGGGCCTGGTGTTCCCGCTGCTGGTGCCCATGATCGGTGTGATCACGGCGATCATCGGCATCTTCATCGTCGCCCCCCGCGCACGCGACAAGACGGCGATGTCGGCGATCAACCGCGGATTCTTCGCCTCCGCCGCCATCTCCGCGCTCCTCGTCGTCGCCGCCGCGTTCCTCTACCTGCCCGGCAGCTTCGAGGAGCTGTCCGGGGTCGGCCAGGGCGTCCTCGACGAGATCGCCGAGGCGGGGACCTCGCCCGACCCGAGGTTCATCGCCATCGCCGCGGTCCTCATCGGTCTGGTGCTGGCCGCCGCGATCCAGTTGCTTACCGGCTACTTCACCGAGACCGACCGGCGCCCGGTGCGGGAGATCGGGGAGAGTTCCGAGACGGGCGCGGCGACCGTCATCCTGTCGGGTATCTCCGTGGGTCTGGAGTCCGCTGTCTACTCGGCCCTGCTCATCGCCGGGGCCGTCTACGCCGCGTTCCTGCTCGGTGGCGGCTCCATCACGCTGAGCCTGTTCGCCGTCGCGCTCGCCGGTACCGGGCTCCTGACCACCGTCGGCATCATCGTCGCGATGGACACCTTCGGTCCGGTCGCCGACAACGCCCAGGGCATCGCCGAGATGTCCGGCGACGTCGAGGGCCGGGGCGCCGAGGTCCTCACCGGCCTGGACGCGGTCGGCAACACCACCAAGGCCATCACCAAGGGCATCGCCATCGCGACCGCGGTGCTGGCTGCCACCGCGCTGTTCGGCGCCTTCCGCACGTCGGTGCAGGAACAGCTCGACCTCGCGGGCGGGGCGGTGTTCTCCCTGTCCCTGGACAGCCCGGACGTGCTCGTCGGCGTGATCATCGGCGCGAGCGTCGTGTTCTTCTTCTCAGGGCTGGCGATCATGGCCGTCGGCCGGGCCGCCGGACGCGTGGTCCTGGAGGTGCGCGACCAGTTCCGCACCAGGCCCGGGATCATGGACGGAACAGAGAAGCCGGAGTACGCGCGGGTGGTCGACATCTGCACGAAGGACTCGCTGCGGGAGTTGGTCACGCCCGGCCTGCTCGCGGTCTTCGCGCCGATCGCCGTCGGGTTCGCGCTCGGATACGCGCCGCTCGGGGCGTTCCTGGGCGGGGCCATCGCTGCCGGTGTCCTCATGGCGGTCTTCCTCGCCAACTCCGGCGGTGCGTGGGACAACGCGAAGAAGCTCGTTGAGGACGGATACCACGGCGGCAAGGGGTCGGAGGCACACGAGGCCACGATCATCGGTGACACCGTCGGAGACCCGTTCAAGGACACGGCCGGTCCGGCCATCAACCCGCTGCTCAAGGTGATGAACCTCGTCGCCCTGCTCGTGGCCCCGGCGGTCGTGCTGTACGCGGACGACGTCGCGCTGCGCGTGGGTATCACGGTGGTCGCGGTGGGTGTGCTGGTCGCCGCGGTCCTGTGGTCGAAGAACCGTGGCTCCGGCACCGAGACCGACCTGGCCGGGGCCGATGGCGAGGCCGCTCCCAAGGGAGCCCCCGAAGCGGGGGCCGGGGGCCCCGAGCCCACTGCGGACGACCCCGTAGAGGACGGTGACGGCAAGCACAGCGCGGACGCGGACGGCATCGATCCGGACCGCAGGGAGGAGGCCCGCGCCGGGGAGGGCAAGGGCTGAGGGGGCGAGGAGCCGGTCTTCCGCCGTCTCCTTCCGCATCGAACCCGCTCCCGCCGTGGCCGTCCGTTTCTTCCGGGCGGCCACGGCACTGTGTGAACCCGGGCATAACCTGGGATCAAGGGTGTCGAGGGGAAGGGAAGTGCTGCTGTGACGGGGTTGAAGGGGCTGGCGGTCATCGTGGGTGCGATGGTGGTGTCCGTGGGGGCCTTCGCGGTGATCGCGACGGTGCTTGCGGGATGAGCCGGACACTGTTGCTGATGCGGCACGCGAAAGCGGAGCCGGGACACGGGGCCATGGACATCGACCGCGCGCTCGCCGACCGGGGGCGGCGCCACGCCGAGGAGGTGGGGCGCCTGCTCGCGGAGCAGGGGTACATGCCCGACCACGTCCTCTGTTCGGCCGCACTCCGCACCCGGCAGACGCTGGACGGGGTCCTGCGCGGGATGGGGGAGGCCGCGGGCCGACCGGAGGTGGACTACTCCGAGGCCGCCTACCTGGCCGGCACGGACGCCCTCCTGGAGATGATCACCTATGTCGACGCACGGGTGCGGACGCTGCTGGTGGTCGGGCACAACCCGACCATCGCGCGGCTCGCGGCCGCGTTCGTCGGCGAGGACGTGCTGGTGTCCTATCCGCCGGGAACGGTGTCCGCAGTCGAGTTGGACGTGGAATGGCTGTACACGGCCCCGGGGACCGGGGCGGGGAAGTTGTTGAACTGATCCGCCTGCGCCGACCGGAGTGAAGTGTGACACGCGACACGCAGAGATCGGTTTGCATGGAACCCGGCCGTGGAGTAGTGTCTTCCGAGTCGCCTCCGGGTGCGGCCTCGGGCCGGAACACGGGACGGCGGATTCTCGCCGAGCGAGACGAACGCGGTTTCCCGCGGGCGTGCCGGCGTTTCCTTCTCCTCTCGGTGNCAGCGGTTCGAGCATGCGCTCGGATCCGGTATGGTCGGGGGGTCGCCGAATACGGGTCGGAATTCTGGTCCGTTGAAAGCACACAGCCTTACGGGTGTCCCACCCCGTTCGGGTGTTTCGCACGAACCGCCGGATTTGGCGGGGACACGGAACGGCTGATAAAGTGGAAACACAACAAAGCGTAAAG
>NZ_AZXF01000023.1 GCF_000515115.1 Nocardiopsis sp. CNT312 | reverse complement strand
CGCCGAAGCGAGGAACGAGCAAGAAGGTAGCGACGACGAAGAGGCCGGTTCTCCGCGCCCCGAGCCCCGACCGAGCCTGCGAGGGCGTAGAAAGCACAGCATGTACTACACCGATCGCGGAATCGAGGAGTTGGAGAACCGCCGCGGCGGCGAGGAGGTCAGCTTCGCCTGGCTCGCCGAGCAGTTGCGGGTGTTCACCGACGTGCACCCCGAGTTCGAGACCCCCGTCGACCGGCTGGCCACCTGGCTGGCCCGGCTGGACGACGAGGACGACGACGCATAGCGCACAGTGACGCGAGGGGCCCGGGAATCCTCCCGGGCCCCTCGCGCGTGCGCGCTCTCCCTCCCGCCGTTCGGCGGTCGCGCGCAACGCCTCCTCACTGCTGGGCAGCCGCAGCACCAGGAGGCGGGATCCGGGGATGAGCAGCCGCATGGTGGTCGTGGGCAGCCAGGCGAACACCCTCTCGAACCAGCCGCCCGTCGGTTCCATGGCGGTCGTGAGCGCCGTGTCGACCGTGATCAGCACGGCGTGGGCGGCCAGGACCGCCCGCCGACCCGCCCCCTTGGTGAGCCGTTCGACGGCGTGGACGTGGTGAGGGAGTGCCAGTCCAGTAGGAGGAGCACGGTGCCGAGGAGGGCCACCCCGTTGACGAGGGCAGCCGGGACGAGCAGCGCCCGCAGGAACCTGAGGGCGTGTGGCGGCCTGGGCCGCCTCCGCGGATCGGCCCCGATCACGATCGACCGGTCCGAGATCTGGACGGGCTCCTGCTCGGGGGAAGGATGCGTCGGTGACTCCTGGGGGAATGTGCACCCATCCAAGCGGATATACATCCACGAAGCGCCACAGAATAGGCATCGGTTCATCTCAGGGATCGCCCCCGCTGTTCCCTGAACGCACCCGTAGATCCGCGACATATCTTGAGTTTGCCCCACTCGCGACATATCGTGAAAGTAACGAGCGAACGAAAGGGTGCACGATGGCACGTTGGACCATCGACAAGCCGTTGACGCACACGTTGGACGGCATCGTCGCACTGCGCGTCCGCATCATCGGCGGTCACGTCAACATCCTCCCGACCGACGATCCGGTCACCTTCGAGATCAGCGACATCACCGGCGGCCCCGTCCTGGCGACCCAGGAGGCGGGCATCCTCACCATCACCTACGAGGACCTCACCGGTCAGGGGCTCCTCGACCGGCTCAAACCGATCCAGCTCAACGGCTACAAGGGCATGGGCGGGCGCAAGGCCACCGTGAACCTGCGGCTCCCGGCGGGCTGCCCGGTCGAGGTGAACACGGTCAGCGCGGCCGTGGTCGCCGCCGGGCTCAGGGCCCGCACCTTCCTCCGGACCGCCTCCGGGGAGATCACCCTCGACGACGCGTCGGGCACCACGGAGATCAGTACGGCGACCGGCCAGACGTCGCTGCGCAACCCGTCGGGCACCCTGAGCTTCAGCAGCGTGAACGGTCCGCTCGCGGTCGCGGGCGGACGGCTGTCGGGGTTCGACGCCAAGTCCGCCTCCGGCCAGATCCTCGCCGACACCGACCTCGCCCCCTCCGGACGGGTCCGGCTGAACACCGTCTCCGGCGAGATCGCGCTGCGGGTGCCCGCCGAGACCTCGGCTGCCGTCGAGATGCACTCGGTCACCGGCAAGCTGGACAGCGACTTCTCGCTGGAGAGACGCGAGGCCCCGGCACGCAAGGCGCTGAGCGGGAAGATCGGCCCCGGCGTCGACCCCGCGACCATCTCCACCCGTACCATGTCCGGACGGACCGCGCTGCTGCGCCGTGCGCCCGAGGCACCCGCGGCGATCCCCGAGGGGGCCTGAATGAGCACCATGTTCGGCCACGGCAGGCTCCGGCTGTACCTGCTCAAACTGTTGGACGAGAGCCCCAGGCACGGCTACGAGATCATCAGCCTGCTCCGGGACCGCTTCCTGGGCGTGTACTCGCCCTCCCCCGGCACCATCTACCCGCGCCTGGCACGCCTGGAGGAGGAGGGCCTGGTCGCCCACACCGAGGAGGGCGGCCGCAAGGTCTACCGGCTCACCGACAAGGGACGTGAGGAGCTGCGCGCACGCGAGGGCGACCTGGCCGACCTGGAACAGGAGATCACCGATTCGGTACGCGACATCGCGCGGGCGGTCAAGCAGGACGTGCGCGCCACCATCAGCTCGCTGCGCGAGGAGCTGACGTACACCGGTTCGGGCACCCGCCGGCCGGAGCCCGAGCCCGCGGACACGCGGCAGGGGCACACCGAGGACTCCGGACAGGCCCCTCCGTCCGAGGAGGCCTCCGCCGCGCGAACCGGTGACCGGGGCCCCGGGGACAAGGAGCGCGCCTGCGGCGACGGCGGCCCGTGGGCACGCGAGTGGGAGCGGTTCGCCCAGGGACTCGGAGGGCTGGGCGCCGTCTGGGGCCGCGGACAGACGAAGAGCCCCGAGTTCGACCAGGCCCTGCGCGACTTCACCGACCGGGTACGCGACGTGGCACACGAGGCGGGCCACGTCGGCGAGGCGGCCGTCACCGACCTGAAGCGCATCCTGGACGAGACGGTCGAGGTGATCCGCCGTGACGTGGGCCGCTGGGGTCCGCCCGGGAAGGAGGGCGGAGACGAGACACCCACCGGCTCCGGCCGTTCGTCAGAACCGGAACGGCCCCGGGAGGCGTCCAAGACGACAGAACCGGAACCGGAGACGGCCCCCTCGGGGACCGCCGAAGGGCCGGGGGAACCCGAGTCCGGGCCCGGCCCCGAGGGATCGTCCGACCCCTGGGGCACGGCCGTCGGCGAGCAGGACGAGCGCCGGGACGGCTGAACGGGGACCGACCGCACGGGACGGGCCCGAGGGGCGCCGCGGGGGCGCGCTCCTCGGGCCCGTCCCGGGAACGGTCCCCCTACCGTGTGACGCCGTCCTTGTGCGCCTGCTCGGCGACGGCGGCCGCGATGGCCGGGGCCACCCGCTCGTCGAAGGCGCCCGGGATGACGTAGTCGGCGGACAGGTCGTCACCGACCAGCTCGGCCAGCGCGGTGGCGGCGGCCAGCTTCATCTTCTCGGTGATGTCGCCGGCGCCGGCGTCGAAGGCGCCGCGGAATATGCCGGGGAAGGCGAGGACGTTGTTGATCTGGTTCGGGAAGTCGCTGCGCCCGGTCGCGACGACGCTCGCGTACTTGCGGGCGACGTCGGGGTGGATCTCCGGGTTGGGGTTGGCCATGGCGAAGACGATGGAGTCCTTGGCCATGGTGGCCACGACCTCCTCGGGGACCTCGCCCGACGACAGCCCGATGAAGACGTCCGCGCCCTTGAGCGCACTCTCGATGGAGCCCTGCAGACCGGCCTTGTTGGTGATCTCGGCCAGTTCCTGCTTGACGGGGGTCAGCCCTTCGCGGCCCTGGTGGATCAGGCCCTTGGAGTCGGCCACGGCGATGTCGCCGATCCCGCCGTCCAGGAGCATCTTGGTGACGGCGACCCCGGCGGCTCCGGCGCCGGAGACCACGGCGCGCAGGTCGCCGAGGGCGCGCCCGGTGAGGCGCGCGGCGTTCTGGAGCGCGGCGACGGTCACGATGGCGGTGCCGTGCTGGTCGTCGTGGAAGACCGGGATGTCCAGTCGTTCACGCAGCTTGCGCTCGATCTCGAAGCAGCGCGGCGCGGAGATGTCCTCCAGGTTGATGCCACCGAACGACGGGGCCATGCGCACGACGGTCTCGACGAAGTCGTCGACGTCGGTGCAGGTGAGGGCGATCGGCACGGAGTCGACGCCGCCGAACTGCTTGAACAGCAGCGACTTGCCCTCCATGACGGGCAGCGAGGCCTCGGGGCCGATGTTGCCCAGCCCCAGGACCGCTGTGCCGTCGGTGACGACGGCGACGAGGCCGCTCTTCCAGGTGTAGGTGTCGACGAGCTCGGGGGTCTCGGCGATGGCGTCGCAGACGCGGGCGACGCCGGGGGTGTAGGCCAGGGCCAGGCTCGCGCGGTCGTTCACCTCGACGGAGGAGGTGACGTGCAGCTTCCCGCCGCGGTGCATCGCGAAGGCGGGATCCCGGTCCAGCTCGGTGGGGTCGTTCAGGGAATGGGAATGCGCATCAGTGGACAACTTTTCAAACCCCTCAGTTTTCGCTGTACGCCCGACGTCGGCCATGACGTGGGCGGACTCGGCAGTGGCGAGGCCGCACGCGAAGACGTGTGAGTGCTAGGGGAGCCCTCCGGGACAGTGGGCCGCCGGTGCCACGGCGGGGTGTCCGGGGAGGGGCGTTCTTCGCCGGACTCTTATGCGAGTGCAGTGCGGCCGCCTCTCACGGGGTTGACCCGTACCGTGATTCTCTCATAACGGAGCCCGAAGGAGAATCGCGGGGCGCGAACTATAGACCACACCTAAACATCCGCTCATGCGACACATACCTTGGAAGTACCAGAAAACAGCTGTGGCTCCGCCGAGACAGGCGTGTTCGACACGTCGGACGACCCCCTTCCTATAATGTGACCCACATCACTAGTGAACCACTCAACCCGAACCCACACCTTCGCGTGTTCATCAGGGGCGGTCCCGCTCTGTTCAGGGAAACACCCGCCACGCGACTTGACCCGACGCCTCATTGGTCGCAGAGTCATTGCGCAGGGGCATCCTCATCGCTTTCAGGGGACGACATGGACCCGCTCACCGAGCGCGCACGCAGGACCTGGAACCGCCGGGCGGCCCTGGACGCCCTGAGCGGGATGTTCGAGCCCCCCGCACTGAGACGCACCCGGGAGATCCTGTGCTCGGGGGCCCGCGGAGAAACCCTGGAGGTCGCCGTGGGCAGCGGGCGCAACCTCCGCCACTACCCGCCCCAGGCGCGGCTGACCGGCCTCGACCTCAACCCGGAGATGCTGGCACGGGCCCGCGAGACCGCGCGGGGCCTGGGGGCGCTGGTCCGCCTCGTCGAGGGCGACGCCCAGGCCATGGAGTTCCCCGACAAGACCTTCGACACCGTGGTGTGCGTGATGGGCCTGAGCGTGGTCGCCGACCGGCACAGCGCCATGGCCGAGATGTACCGCGTGCTGGTGCCCGGGGGGCGTCTGCTGTTCGTCGACCACATCACCCACTCGCGGCTGCCTTCGGAGGAGAGGCGGCGCGAGCGTGCGCGCACCCTCCACCGGGACTCCGCGACCGCCGTCGGCTTCGACGTGGGCCACCACGACCACCTCGGGTTCGGGACCGTCGAACGGATGGTCGCCACCCGGCCGGACTGACCGCCGCCCGGGGCGACGCACGCGCCGCCGCGGTTCTCCTCGAAAGCCCGGACCTGCGCTCCCCGCCGTGGTCGGCGCTCCACGCGCGGACACGATCCCGCTTCCCTGCGGCGGGGGGAGGGCGAAACGAGATACATTGCAGTCAAGCGGCAACCTCGCCCCCCGAAGGAGGGACGTGACCGAAGAAACCGCTGTGCCCACGGCCGACGCCATCGGAATCCGGGACGCCGTCACCGTCACGCTGCCCGCGGACAGCGCGTATCTGTCCGTCTTGCGGACGGCGACGGCGGGTCTGGCCGCACGCCTCGACTTCACCCTCGACGAGATCGAGGACCTGCGTATCGGGGTCGACGAGGCATGCGCCATGCTGCTCACCCAAGCGCTGCCCGGCACAGAACTGACCACAGAGTTCGAACTCACCCCCGAGGCGATGCGCATCTCCGTCTCGGTCATGACCGCGGACGGACGCCTGCCAGCGCGCGACACCTTCGCCTGGACCGTCCTGTCCGCGCTGGCCGGAGACGTCGACGCGGGTGTCGGGGTGGACGACCGCGTCCGCATCGTCCTGTGCAAGCACCGCGGCACGCTGGAGTCCACGTGAGCGAAAGGGGGCCCGCTCTGACAGCGAAGACCGAGCACGCCGTGCCCGACCGGGCCCGTGCGAGACAGTTGTTCGAGCGCCTGAACGAGCTCGACGAGGACTCGGAGGAGCGGCGCCGGATCCGCGACGAGCTGGTGGAATTGCACCTCCCCCTCGTCGAGTACCTGGCCCGCCGCTTCCGCAACCGCGGGGAGTGGCTGGACGACCTCACCCAGGTGGCCACGATCGGGCTGATCAAGTCCATCGACCGGTTCGACCTCGAACGCGGGGTGGAGTTCTCCACCTACGCCACCCCAACCATCGTCGGTGAGATCAAGCGGCACTTCCGCGACAAGGGCTGGGCCGTGCGGGTCCCCCGCCGTCTCCAGGAGCTGAAGCTCTCACTCACCAAGGCCGTGAGCGACCTGTCACAGCGGGAGGGGCGCTCCCCCACGGTGGCGGAGCTGGCGGCGCACCTGCAGATGACCGAGGAGGAGGTGCTGGAGGGCCTGGAGTCCGCCAACGCCTACTCGACCGTGTCGCTGGACGCTCCCGACAGCGGGGACGAGGACGCCCCGGCCGTCGCCGATTCCCTGGGGATCGTCGACGAGTCGCTGGAGGGTGTCGAGTACCGTGAGTCGCTCAAACCGCTCCTGGAGCAGCTGCCCCCGCGGGAGAAGCGCATCCTGCTGCTGCGCTTCTTCGGCAACATGACGCAGTCGCAGATCGCCCAGGAGCTGGGCATCTCCCAGATGCACGTCTCGCGCCTGCTGGCGCGCACCCTGGCCCAACTGCGCCAGGCGCTCACCACGGACGACTAGACGGTGTCTTCCAGTTCGTGTCCGGGCCGACGGCCGCGGGGCTACTCCCCCTCACGCGGGGGAAAGAGCGCCGCGGTCGTCGGCGGGGCCAGGACCGCACCGCCGGCTCCCAGCGCCACGGTGAGCATGGTCCCACCGATCGCGTGCTGTCCGCTGGTGAACATGTAGTAGGAGACCACCGTGAGGAACAGCGCGGTGACGACCACCGGAGTGCGGGCCCACTCGCGCAGCCGCCACAGGCCCACTGACACGTACACCAAGAGCGCGCCGACGCCCACACCCAGGAGGGCGAGCGGCAGCGCCGAGGTGAGCGAGGCGGCCCGGCCCGAGAACGCGGCGAAGAGGCTGTACAGACCGCCGACCGCAGCAGCCGCCCCGACCAGGGCTTCCAGTACCGCCGCGACGACGACGGTGAAGGGACGTGTAGACACCCGGAAAGCCTATACGCCCCCGGCGGGACCTCTCCTGGGACCTCTCGCCCCGCCCGGCACCCGGGAGGCCTCGGTGCCCCGGGTCAGAGCACCGTCTTCGGGTACAGCTCCTAGACTGAGGGCGTGCGCGCCCTCTTCATCGTGAACCCCCAGGCAACGACGGCCACGCCTCATATCCGGGAGGCGATCGTCGACGTACTCGCCCAGGAACTGGACCTCACCGTGGTCGAGACCGCCCACCGCGACCACGCGAGCACGCTCGCCCGGGACGCGGCCGGGGACGGGTTCAGCGCGGTGTTGAGCCTGGGCGGCGACGGCACCGTCAACGAGGTGGTCAACGGGCTCCTGACCGCCCCGGAGGGGCCGCCGCGCCCCCGCTACGCGGTGATCCCCGGCGGAAGCGCCAACGTCTTCCTGCGCTCGCTCGGCCTGCCCGGCGACCCCGTCGAGGCGGCGCAGACGGCGGTGGAGGCGCTCCGACAGGGCCGTGAGCGCGAGGTGAACCTGGGCCGGATCACCAGCGGCGAGGACGACCGCTACTTCACATTCTGCGCGGGGTTCGGCTGGGACGCGGACGTGGTCCAGCTGGTGGAGCACGAACGGTCCCAGGGGCGCAAGGCCACGCCGGCGCTGTACGCGGAGGCCGCCATGAAACTGTTCTTTCGCGGTGACATCAGGGATCCGTCCCTGCGGGTGGTCACCGAGGACTCGGTTCTGGAGGGCTCGTATTTCGCCATCGTCACCAACACCACACCGTGGACGTACGCGGGTGCACTGCCGCTCCAGCCGACCCCGGATTCACGTTTCGAACTGGGCCTGGACGCGTTCGCGCTGACCGACTCCTCGCATGCCGCAGTGGGATGGGTGCTTTCACAGATGCTGTTCCCCAAGGGACTGCCGGCGGAGGGCGAGGGCTACACCACCTGGCATGACCTGGGGTCACTGGAGATCTCCTCGTCCCACCCCAGGGCGTTCGAAATCGACGGCGAGTACCTGGGTGAGCGCGAACGGGTCACCTTCCGCTCCGCACCGAAGGCACTGCGCATCTTCTGTTAATGCTCAAGAAAGCGATTATTAACAGACCGTGTGACGCATCCGACACGCCGATCGGAGAGTTCCGGGCCGGGCAACTCTTGCACCGGCTTCCGAAGCCTGTCACGCTCAAGATATCGCCCCGAGTTACGGGCGAGTTAATCGGGCGCTTCCCACATGGCCGTGTGTGGAACACGATCCGTCCCGGCCTGCCCCCTCCGGTGGGAACCCTCCACCGGGCGCCCCGCGCACCTTGATCGTGAAAAAGTTCACAACCCCCGATCACCTCACCGTGAGGAGTGGACCGCATGGACTGGCGCCACGAAGCAGCCTGCCGTGACGAAGACCCCGAGCTTTTCTTCCCCATTGGCAACTTCGGCCCCGCACTGATCCAGATCGAGGAGGCCAAAGAGGTCTGCCGCCGCTGCCCCGTCAGCTCCGCCTGCCTGAGATGGGCCCTGGAGAGCGGACAGGACGGCGGTGTGTGGGGCGGTACCAGCGAGGACGAGCGGCGCGCCATGCGCAGGCGCGGCCTGGCTCGGCGCCCGATGGTGCGCAGCTGAGAGGGTCGGCGGGTGCTAGGGCAGTGACCCCTCCTCGTGCTCCACGGGCAGGCTGATCGCCACCTCCGTACCGCCGTCGTCCCTCGGCTCGACCGCCAGGGTTCCCCCCAGCTCGCCCACGATGAGGGTCCGCACGATCTGCAGACCCAGGCTCGTCGTCCCCTCCAGGTCGAAGTCCTTGGGCAGCCCCCCGCCGTCGTCGGAGACCGCCAGCTCCAGAACACCCGCCTTGGCACCGCCGGGTGCCGCGTCCGAGCGGCGTACCCTGACCTCGATGTTGCCGGGGCCCTGTCCGAGGCCGTGCTCCACCGCGTTCTGCACCAGCTCCGCCAGCACCATCGACAGCGGCGTGGCCACCAGGGCCGACAACAGACCGAACCCGCCGGTCCGCCGGGGTACCACCGTGCCGCCGGTCGAGGAGACCTCGGCTGCCATCTGCATGACCCGGTCGGCGATGTCGTCGAAGTCCACAACCTCGTCGGGTGTGTGCGAGAGCATCTCGTGCACGATCGCGATCGAGCCCACCCGGCCGACGGCCTCGTCCAGCGCCGCGCGCGCCTCGGGTACGTCCAAGCGCCGGGCCTGCAACCGCAGCAGCGCCGCCACCGTCTGGAGGTTGTTCTTCACCCGGTGGTGGATCTCCCGGATGGTCGCGTCCTTGGTCATCAGCTCGCGCTCGCGCCGTCGGAGTTCGGTGACGTCGCGCACCATCACCAGGGCTCCGATACGCACCTTGTCGATGACCAGCGGTATCGCACGCAACTGGACGGTGACGCCCCGCGCGTCCACCTCCGCCTCCTGCGGCGCCCGGCCGCTGGCGGTGTAGGTGAGCGCCTCGTCCCGGGCCTCGCCCTGCGCCGCCAGTTCGAGGGTGGTGCGGTCCAGACGTGCCCCCACCAGGTCCGCGGCCAGCCCTAGCCTGCGGTAGGCGGACAGCGCGTTGGGGCTGGCGTAGACCACCTCGCCGTTCTGGTCGATCCGCAGCAGCCCGTCGCCGACCCTGGGCGAGCGGACCATGAGCGGCCCCTGGTCGCTGAAGGGGAACGCGCCCTCGGCGATCATCTGCGCCAGGTCCCCTGCGCTCTGGAGGTAGGTGAGCTCCAGGCGGCTGGGGGTACGCGCCGAACTGAGGTTGGTACTGCGCTGGATAACCCCGATGAGGCGGTCTCCCCGGCGCACCGGGACGGTCTCCTCGCGCACGGGCACGCCCCCCGACCAGTCGGGATCGCCGTCCCGGCAGATGCGCCCCTCGCGCCAGGCGCGGTCGATGAGGGCCAGGCGGCCGACCGCGCGCAGCATCGGCTTGGCGGAGGAGGGGTCGCCCGTGTCGTCCCGCAGCACCGTCTCCACCAGATCGTCCTGGAACGCCGTCGGTCCGGTCGTCGGGCGCATCTGGGCGACCGCGATCCAGCCGTCGTCGTCGCGCAGGCGCACCCACAGGACGAGATCGGCGAACGACAGGTCCGCGAGGAGCTGCCAGTCCGAGACCAGGGACTGGATCCACTCCATGTCCGCTTGCTTGAGCGGCGTGTGTCGCCGGATGAGATCACTGAGGTGAGGCACTCACAAATCATCCCATGAAGGCGTGCATACTCAAGAGGTACGCACTCGACCAGTGGTCCACACCAATCGGTGGTCTTCGCACCGACCGACCGGCCGCCACGGCGGGGCGCGTGGACCGAGCGGGACGCCTTGGAGGAGACCGATGGCAGGTCAACGCACACTGGACGGCAACCCGCGGGTGCCGAAGTACTACCAGGTGAAGAAGCAGCTCCTGGAGCTCATCGAGGCGATGCCGGCGGGCAACCCGGTACCGCCGGAGCGGGCCCTGGCGACGCAGTTCGGGACCTCCAGGACCACCGTGCGCCAGGCGCTGACCGAGATGGTGGTGGAGGGGCGCCTCCTGCGCGTCCAGGGCAAGGGCACATTCGTCGCCAAGCCGAAGGTCGCCCAGATCCTCCAGTTGACCAGTTACACGCAGGAGATGCGGGCGCACGGACTGCACCCGGCCACCCGGATCCTGGACGTGAGCTACATCAACGCCGACGACCAGCTCGCCGAGCTCCTGGCGATCCGCTCGGGCGGGCGCGTGCTGAGAATCGAGCGGCTGCGGCTGGCCAACGGTGAACCGATGGCTGTGGAGACGGCGCACCTGGCCGCACGGCGCTTCCCCGGACTACGGCGCCAGCTCGACCGCTACGCATCGCTCTACGAGGCTCTGGCGAGCGCCTACGACGTGTCGCTCGCCGAAGCCGAGGCCTCCATCGAGACAGTCCTGGCCACGCCCAACGAGGCGCGGCTGCTGGGGGTGGACGTGGGGCTGCCGCTGGTCCTGCACTGCCAGCACAGCTTCGACGGCGACGGACACCCGGTGGAGTGGGTGCGGTCCCTGTACCGCGGCGACCGGTATAAATTCGTCACACGTCTACGCCCCCCGACGGACTGACGCAAGGGCTTCAGGCCCGGGCCAGGACGGTCGCCAGGGCGTCCACGACCCTGGGGTCGTACTCGCTGTCGGTGTCCATACGGAGCCGCTCCAGGACGGCCGCGCGGCGGACCTCGTCGTCGCTCCCGCCGACCAGGTCGTCGAAGGCGTTGGCGACCTTGATGATGCGGCTGCCCAGCGGGGGCGCGCCGGCCTCGCCGTCCCCGGCCACGGGCTCGCACTGGCGGCGGACGATCTCGGCGACCTCGTCCAGGACGCCGGTCTGGCGGATGATGTCCGACCCGAGCTCGGCGATCCGGCGCTGTTCCTTGGGCGAGGACAAGACGGTCGCCCCTCCGGCGATGGGCTCGTGCAGGGACAGTTGTCCGATGTCGTGCATCAGGGCCGCGTACTCCAGTTCCAGGAGCCGGTCCTCGGAGAACCCCAGTTCGCAGGCGATCCCGTGCGCGAGGTGGCTGACGCGGCGGGAGTGGCCGTTCTCCACGTAGCCGCCGACCTCGGTGACCCTGGACAGCGCGCGCACCGTCTCCAGGTAGGTGCGGCGCACCACCGCGTGGCGCCGGAAGGCGATCTGGGAGACCAGGAGCGGGGCGCTGAACACCAGAAGGCCCACGAGCCCGGTAACGGTGCAGGCCAGGGCGATCAGGACCCCGCTCGCGCCGATGGCGGCCCCCGTGGCGAACTGGGCGCGCACCTCGTCCCGGGCCGCGACCAGCAGGCCGGTGCGCAGCCGTTCGGCACGCACCGCCGCGGCCACCACCGCGTCGGTCAGCCAGGCGCACATCACGAGGAGGGTCATCAGGGCGCTGAGCCCGACCGAGGCCTCCGTCAGGGAGAGCGTGTCGGCCAGCGGGCGAAACAGCACGGCGATCAGCACCACGGTGAGCAGGCGGCGGGCGAGGTCTTCCATCCGCGGCCCGCGGCCGACCGCGACGTAGGGCAGCTCCCCCAGCGCCATGCCCAGGGAGACGACGGCGATCACCTGGGCCGCCGGGTGCTGGACGGGGTTGCCGCCCAGACTGATCAGCAGCGCGTAGCTGATCGCGCCCGCCGAGGCGATGGGGGCGACCTCCCGGTGACCGGGCAGAGTGATGCGCGACATCTCGCCGCCCGTGATGACCAGGCAGAAGGCCAGGGCGACGTAGGGCTGGACGGTGCCGTGCACCGCGGTCGAGACGAGGGCGAAGAGCGCCGCGGCACCTGCCGCGCCGACGAGTACGGCCCGCAGGGGGCGCGTGGTGCGCCAGAAGGGTCCGCGGGGCCTGTGGTGCCGGAGCGCGCCGCCCTCGGGGCCGGTCAGGGGCCGCCGGGAGGGCGGCTCCCCGCTCTCCCGTTCCTCTGCCATCACTCGCGCCCGCCGGTCACTGCCTCGGCGGGCGCGCCGCCGCCGCGCGCCGAGGCCCGATCGTCGGCGGGGGAGCCCTGTTCGGGCACCGTGTAGCTGCCGCCGGGCGGTTCGGCGATGTCGGGTGTGCTCCAGCCCTCGCGGGCGACGGCCCGCACGAGCGCCTCCACCATCCGCGGGTCGAACTGGGTCCCGGCGCAGTCGCGCAGTTCGGCGATGGCCTCGTCCACCGGCCACGCCTTCTTGTAGGAGCGGGTGGAAGTGAGGCAGTCGAACACGTCGGCCACGCTGATGATGCGGGCGGACTCGGGGATCTCCATCCCCACCAGCCCCATCGGGTAACCAGTTCCGTCCAGCTTCTCGTGGTGGTGGCGGATCCCGTCCAGAGTCTCGTCGAGGAAGCTGATCTCGCGGACGATCTCGTAGCCGCGCGTGGGGTGCAGCTTGATGACCGCGTACTCCTCGTCGGTGAGCCTGCCCTGCTTCTGGAGCACCTTGGTGGGCACCCCGAGCTTGCCGATGTCGTGCAGCATTCCGGCGTAGCGGATCTTCTGCACCCGTTCGGCGGGCATGCCGAGCTCCCGCGCGATCATCGCGGATGCCTCGGCCACGCGCATGCAGTGGCCGCGGGTGTAGTGGTCCTTGGTCTCGACCGCCTGGCACAGGGTGGCGAGGGTGGCCTCGTGGGCCCGTGCCTCGGCCGCCTGCTGGGCGAAGGTCCAGCGGGCGATGAACAGGGGCAGCAGGACCATCAGCGGAGCGATGACGCCGACCCCGCCCCACACGGCCGCGATGGCCAGGCCGAGCATCTGGTAGCCGATGGAGGACAGTTCGACCGCGGCCAGCGGACGCCAGTTGACCGGGCGCCTGCCCTGGGGGCGCTGGCCGCCCAGTGTCCACATCAGCACGCCGACGAGTGCGGAGTTGACCGCTGTGTGGGTCAGGACCGCGACGAGGTAGGGCGCGATGACGGCCGGAAAGTCCTCCCGCGCCGGCGGGCCGACACTGCCTCCGCACAGGAGGTAGGCGTGCCCGGCGGCGTATCCGGCCAAGGCGAACTGGGCCCCGTTGAAGAGCCGTTTCACCAGGTTCTGTCTGCGGATGGTCAGGCAGGAGGCAAACCCCACCACCGCCGCGCCCACGGGTCCGACCAGGACGACCGCGGCGAGCGATACCGCCGAACTCGGCGACATGCCCATCTTGCCGTGTGAGACGACGATCGTGCTGATGGACTCGGCGACCACGAAGAGGACGGCCACCAGGACCAGTGTCTTGAGGTGGATCCCCGAATACGGCCCGACCAACACGATGGCGACGGCGCTGGCGATGATGGTTCCGACATAGACGCGTGCGCCACCGGGAAGAGCCCGCACCCCCGTTCACCCCCTGCCGACGACGACTCAGACTGTCATGATTTCACCGGTTCTGTTCTACCACCAGGACCATCCGGCGAAGGCGGATACCGACCAAAGAACCATCATCACGACGTGCACCATGCCGATGAACACGGTTGTCCCCTCTCCCCGAGTCATACACGTGCCCACTCCCTGGACACGCGGAATAAATTACCCCATTCGTTGGATATGGAGTCCAGTTTAACGGCCAAGCGTAGCCACCCGATTACCCACGACCCGAACCGTACCCCGAACACACCCAGAAGAGCATCGATAATTCCATCATATGGAAATACTAATTCAACTAGGAAATGGGCGATCTAACTCTACGTAACACCAGAAGAGCAGTCGAGACCGCGCAACCCCCACCCTCACGGAGAAACCCGCACAGCAGGACACCTATACCCACCAGTCGCGACTACACATGGTCACATCATCATGCGGCGGCCAAGATCGACGGGAAAAATCATTCCGAGTCGATCACGACACGAAAGAGGGGCGCGCCGCCGGGCGTGTCGCCGCCCAGCGAAGGAACCAGACCTCCCACAAGTCGACCAAAACCACATCAGAGATACGGAATAATCCCATAAACAATACCCAATGATGGCAGAGCGTTCATAATATGACATTCGACTTTAATGGCGCATCTGCGCCACACCTACTCCGCACACGATACGGGGCGGCGGTGCCGGAGAATTCTCCGGCACCGCCGCCCCGTGCACCCGCCGTTTCGCGCCCCCCGGATCAGGTGGGGGTTCCGGGCCGTTCCACCCCCACCTCACGCGCCGCGTACTCCTCACGGGCCCGCGCCAGCCGTCCGAGGACCTTGTCCCGCAGGCCCAAGGGAACGGGGTCGCACCCGCAGTGCCTGGCGACCAGCCGCTTGACGGCCTCCTCCAGTCCGTACTCCTCCAGGCAGGGCCGACAGTCGTCCAGATGCTCGCGGACCTGGTCGCAGTTGTCGTCCTCAAGCTCACCGTCGATGTAGGTGTAGAGCTTGTCCAACACCTCACTGCACGAGATGTCCTTGTCCTTGCCGTGGCCGCCGCTCATCGCCGATCTCCCCGATCCGACCCACTCGCCTGTCCCCGGCCCTCCCCGGACGCGCCCCGCCCTGCGGTGGCGGAGGCCGCCTTCACGGGCAGGAACCCGCGGTCCACCGCGTACTCCTCCAGAAGCGAACGAAGCTGGCGGCGCCCACGGTGCAACCGGGACATGACCGTCCCGATCGGCGTGCCCATGATCTCCGCGACCTCCTTGTAGGCGAAGCCCTCGACATCGGCGAGGTACACCGCGATCCGGAAGTCCTCAGGCAACTCCTGCAACGCCCGTTTCACGTCGCTGTCCGGCAGGTGTTCGAGTGCCTCGGCCTCGGCTGACTTCAGCCCGGCGGCCGTGTGCGAGGCCGCCTGCGCCAACTGCCAGTCCTCGATGTCCTCGGTTCCGGCCTGCTTGGGCTCCCGCTGCTTCTTGCGGTAGGAGTTGATGAAGGTGTTGGTGAGGATGCGGTACAGCCATGCCTTGAGGTTCGTCCCCCGCTTGAACTGGTGGAACGAACCGAACGCCTTGGCGAACGTCTCCTGGACGAGGTCCTCGGCGTCCGCGGGGTTGCGGGTCATGCGCAGCCCGGCCGAGTAGAGCTGGTCGAGAAAGGGCAACACGTCCCTCTCGAAACGCTCCTCGCGCTCGCGTACCGTCTCCTGGCCCTCCTCATGGCCCTGTTCCAAGCCGGTCGGCCTCCCTGCGCTGGTCCCGGGTGGAGCATCCATACCCCAAAGATACGGTCCGTCCGACGGAATCCACACACCGCCGTCGCGTGGCACCGAGACGCGCTTCTTCTCAAGGCACGCACTGGCTCTCGGCATGGCCCTCCTTCCCAGGGAAGCGTCTCCGGGGCGTACTCGCCCTCGCGGTGACGGTCACAACAATGTTCTCTGCGGGCTGATTCCGGTGACAGGGCACCCGTTCACCCCCGATCCGCTTCCGTTCGGAGCGCGAACTTCGCTGATCGGCTGCGTCTGTGGAGGTGAGTCATGGGAGAGTGCGGGTAGGACCATTTCAGGATGGGAGAGGAGTGCACGTGCAACCGTCCTCGACTCCGGCCGCCGATCGCCCCCGGTCCCCGGCCGCCCAGTTCTCCGCCCCCGACCGGCTCTCGGACTACTGGCGCTTCTACTGGGCCGTCGCCGAAGCGCAGATCGGCGGCTGGCTCCCCTCCGCGCCCGCACGGCTTCTCGACCTGTCGAGCCCCGACTTCCAGGGCACGCACCGGGCCGTCGCCTCCGGACACGACGTCGTCACCCTGCTGCCGTCACCGGACATGGCCATGCGCCGCCCCCTGACCCTCGTGAACGGGCGCGCGGTCCCGCCCAGACCCGCCAGACGCGGCCGGATGTGCCCCGTCGTGGGCGACTCCGCCCTGATGCGCGCCTTCGCCTCCGAGTCCTTCGACGGGGTCATCGCCGACAACCGTGTCCTGTCCCGGCAACTGGCGACCGAGGCCTCCCTCGCGGAGATCACGCGGGTCCTGCGCCCCGGCGGACGGGTGCTCGCCTGCGTGGACTCGGTGGTGCTGGGAATGGCCCTGCTGGCCGAACAGGACTGTTGGCCCGAGCTCAGCCACGCCCCCAGCGCCGACGTGCTCCTGGTCCCCTGGCCGGACGGCTCCATCACCCGCTGCTTCACCGCGGAACAACTCACCGAGTGCCTGGCGGACGCCGGGCTCGAACTGGAGTGGCTCAAGCCGCGCACGGTGCTGTCGGCCTCCACGGTCGAGATGATGCTGACCCGCGACCCCAGATCGATGGGCCGCCTGGTGGAGATGGAGCTGCGCGCCACCGAGTCCGACGACTACGTGGGCGTACACCTGGTGGCCAGCGCCCGCAAACCCGACTGAGGCGCGGGGCGCGCCGAAGGACGACGCGCCCCGCCCACGGCTCACTCGGCCATCGGCAGGTAGACCCGGCCTCCCGAGGAGGTGAACTCCGAGGACTTCTCCGCCATGCCCCTCTCCACGGCCGCCACGGTGTCCAGCCCCCGCTCCCGGGCGTACTCGCGCACGTCCTGGGAGATCCGCATGGAGCAGAACTTCGGCCCGCACATCGAGCAGAAGTGCGCCGTCTTGGCGGGTTCGGCTGGCAGGGTCTCGTCATGGTAGGCCTGCGCCGTCTCCGGGTCCAGGGACAGGTGGAACTGGTCGCGCCAGCGGAACTCGAACCGCGCCCTGGACAACGCGTCGTCCCACTCCCGCGCCCCGGGGTGCCCCTTGGCCAGGTCGGCGGCGTGCGCGGCGAGCTTGTAGGTGACCACACCGGTCTTGACGTCGTCCCGGTCGGGCAGCCCCAGGTGCTCCTTGGGGGTGACGTAGCAGAGCATGGCCGTGCCCAGCCACCCGATCTGCGCGGCGCCGATCGCGGAGGTGATGTGGTCGTAGCCGGGCGCGACGTCCGTGGCCAGGGGGCCAAGCGTGTAGAACGGCGCCTCGCCGCACAGCTCCTCCTCCAGGCGCACGTTCTCCGCGATCTTGTGCATGGGGACGTGGCCCGGCCCCTCGACCATGACCTGCACGTCGTGGGCGCGGGCCAGGTGCGTGAGCTCGCCGAGGGTGCGCAGTTCGGCGAACTGGGCCTCGTCGTTGGCGTCGGCGATCGACCCCGGCCGGAGCCCGTCCCCCAGGGAGAAGGTGACGTCGTACTCGCGCAGGATCGCGCAGAGCTCCTCGAAGTGCGTGTAGAGGAAGCTCTCCCGGTGGTGGGCCAGGCACCAGGCGGCCATGATCGACCCGCCGCGCGAGACGATGCCGGTGACCCGCCGGGCGGTGAGCGGCACGTACCGCAGCAGGACCCCGGCGTGCACGGTCATGTAGTCGACGCCCTGTTCGGCCTGCTCGATCACGGTGTCGCGGTAGACCTCCCAGCTCAGCCGCGCGGGATCACCGTCGACCTTCTCCAGCGCCTGGTAGATGGGGACCGTGCCGATCGGGACCGGGGAGTTGCGCAGGATGCGCTCCCGGGTCTCGTGGATGCGCTTGCCGGTGGACAGGTCCATGACGGTGTCGGCACCCCACCGGGTAGCCCACACCATCTTCTCCACCTCCTCGGGCACGGAGGAGGTGACGGCGGAGTTGCCGATGTTGGCGTTGATCTTGACCAGGAAGTTCTTGCCGATGATGGTCGGCTCGGACTCGGGGTGGTTGCGGTTGACCGGGATGACCGCCCGGCCCACGGCGACTTCCGAGCGCACGAACTCGGGGGCCACGCCCTCGCGCTCGGCCACGAAGCGCATCTCGGGGGTGATGGTCCCGGCCTTGGCGTGGGCCAGTTGTGTGACCGCCCCGCCCACCGGCGGCAGGGAGTCGATCCACGGCCGCCGGGCCGGGGGCAGGCCGCGGTGGACGTCGATGTCGGCGGAGGGGTCGGTGTAGGGGCCGGAGGTGTCGTACAGGTCGAAGTGGCTGCCGTCGCTGAGCTCCACCCTGCGCCGGGGAACGCGGAGCGCGAAACCGGCGGGGTCGTCGATCTCTCGGTAGACCTTGCACGATCCCATGATGGGACCGGTGGTCACCTGGCCGCCGTCACTGGCGGAACCGGGGGAACGACCGTCGCTGGACGTCATGGCATGCCTCCCTACGTCGGAATTACCCGAACAGGTTCTGCGGTCGGCGACACCTTTGAGCCGCCCTCTCAGCCCGCCATGGCGCGAGCTCCCGCGTTGCAGTTGTCACAGGCCCTTGGGCCCCGCACACCATAACCGGGGGCGCGGTGCCCCCGTCCATCACCCCGGGGTCAGAAAAGTGTGGCCCCGGGCTCAGGAGGCGGCGGACCTGACCAGGCGGACGGCCCGGTGGATCCGGTCCAGGCCCAGGCCGTCGCCGGGGCGCACCGGGAACTGGTCATGGCCCGCCCCGGAGAGGAGCTCGGCGAAGGCCTCCACATCGGTGCCGGAGGGCGGGCCGCCGCGGGCGGCCTCCGCCCGCACCCGTTCCAGGAGCGGCTCTTGGCGGACCCGGACGTGGTTCTCCCGGCAGACCGCTCCTCCGCGGTGGCCCCGAGCGGTACTCGCAGCCCCCTATCACCGCGCGCCTCCCGAACGGTGCTGGACGCACTGGTCGCCCGCCTTCTCTCGCGTCCGTCCCGGCCACGCCCCTGGAGTCGGCGGGGCACTCGGTGGCGATGCCGGCGACCGGCTCGGTCTGAGCGAGCCGCTCGGGGCCGTCGGTGCCGGGCTGAGAAGCGAAGACGAGGGCGCCGGAGCCGTTGTCGCCGTCGGAGGAGGAGCAGCCGGCGAGCGGGAGCGCGCACGCGGTGGTGAGGAGGGTGAGCTGACGGGGAGGGTGTGCCCGCCGTTCCGCCCCTGTGGCGGGATGCCGACACGCACGACGAAGCCGGCAGACAGTGAACCCATGGTTTCGATACTGCTGGTTCACTTGCGGACGCCGGATGAACGTCCGCGCCGGAAGGGGAACGGACCCCTCAGAAGAGGGTGTCCGGTTCCTCCCCCGCCACGGGTTCGAGCAGGCCCGGCCCGTTGTTCTTGACGCTGTTGACCTCGGTGGACACCTCGTCGACCGCCAGCTCCGACACCGGAGTCGAGGCCAGGGTGTGGGAGAGGTCGGCGGACCCGGAGGCCGGGTCCAGCCAGACCCGCCAGTCCTGCTCGGGCACGACGACGGGCATGCGCTCGTGGATGTGGTCGAGGCCGGGGGCGGCCTGCGTGGTGACGACCGCGCAGCTCCACAGCCAGGCGGCGGGGTCGCTCTCGTCCGTCTCCGGGTCGCGCCAGCGCTCGAAGATCCCCGCCAGGGCCAGCGGAGCGCCGTCCCGGTAGCGGATCGCGAAGGGGCGCTTGGCCGCCTTGGACTTGCGCTTCTTGTGCTCGGGGTCGGTGGCCGGGGACGTGCTGGGCCGAGGGCGCCCGTCCGGTCCCACCAGCTGCCACTCGTAGTAGGCGTCGGCGGGCAGCAGGCAGCGGCGGCGGCGGTAGGCCGCGCGGAAGGCGGGTTTGTCGGCCACGGTCTCGGCGCGGGCGTTGATCATCCGGTAGCCGATGCCCCGCTCCTTGGCCCAGGAGGGGACCAGCCCCCAGCGCAGGGTGTGCAGCGAGCACGGGCCGGGGGACACGCCCTCCCCTTGCGGGGGCGGGCCGAGGACAGCGTAGACGGGCCTGCCCGGGGCGATGTTGTAGTCGGCGGGCAGCTCGTCCAGCGGCGGCCACGCCCTGGGGTCGGGCGGTTCCTCGGTGAGCGCCTCCTCGGGCAGGCCGAAGGCGAGCTGGAGCTGCCGGTGGTTCCTGGACTGGGCATAGCGACCGCACATGGGGCCGATCCTAAACTGCCGGGGTGACGCTTGCCCGTCGGAAAACGGCCCGTGGAAGGCCTACCGCGACGGCGAGCGCCCGGCACCTCCGGGCGCGGCAGGCGGACCGCTGCCCCCAGCCCGCGCTCAGGCGTCCTCCAGGACCAGAGTGGCCGAGAAGCCGCCCTCCACGTAGTCGCGGTGGGCGCGCACCACCACCTCGTGGGGGCCGTCCACAGTCACCCGCCACGCGGCACGGGTACCGGTCGCCCCCTGGGAGCGCCACCCGCGGCCGATGCCGGGGCCCCGGCCGTCGACGGGTGCGCACTCCGGCTCCGCCGGCTTGGCCGACGGTGCGGGCCGGGACGGCTCCGAGGGGACCGGGGCGGGAACCGTCGGCGCGGGGGCGGGCTGCTCCGGGAGCGGGGTCCCCTGCCCGGGGACGCCGGGGGCCCGCTGCCCCTCGCGGCCGGGTTCCTCGGATCCGCGGCCCTCGCCGTCCCGGTCGGTGCCGCCGTCGCCGCCCTGGTCGGCACCGCCGTCGCCGTCGCCGCCCCTCTCCTCGTCCTCCGCAGGGTGGTACGGCACCCGCGCCTCGTCCCCCGCATCGCACACCAGCGCCCGTGTCCACACCTCGTAACGGTCGGCCTCGGCCACCGCGTCCCACAGCACGCGCTCGCCGGCCACGCGCACGCCCGTCGGCGCGGGCGGCGGATCGTCGTCCCACACCCACCGGAGCGGTTCGGAGGGCACCCCCTCGTCCCTGCCCTTGTACTGGCGGACGGTGAACTCGTACTCGGCACCGCTCGACAGACCCTCGACCAGTACCGACCGCAGACCGTCCTCCCCCTCGGCCACGTCCACGGGCAGGACCGCCGCCTCGCCGGGATCGGGGTCCAGCCTGCGCCGGGTGACCCGGTAGGCCGTGGCACCGGGGACCGGCTCCCAACTGATCTCCAGGACCTCCCCATCGCGCTCGGCCTCGGGCTCGGGGGCCGTCAGCGGCCCGGTCCGGGGTTGCGCGAGCGGCCGGGGGTAGCGCTCCCCCACCCCCAGCGCTCCGGCCAGCGCGTCGGCGAAGGCGGCGGCGATGCGCACCTCGCCCCGCGCGTTGGGGTGGACGTGGTCCCAGTCGTCACGGGAGGGCACGTAGCCGTCGGCCACCCGGGCGACGGCCACCGCGGAGCCATCCGATGACAGCCGTTCGGCGAGGCCCGCCACACCGGCGTTGAACCGGTGGACCTGGGTGTTGACGCGGGCGTCGTCACCGGTGCCCTCCACCGGCGGGAGTTCGCCCACCACGAACCGGACCCCGTCCGCGGCGACCCGCACCGTCGAGACGATGTCCTCCACCGCCGCCAGGGCGTGCTCGGCGCTGCCCCCGCTCAGGAGGTCCTCGGTCCCGGCCAGGACCAGCACGTACTGGGGCCGGCCCTGGGCCGCGGCCTGGGCGGCGGTGCGCGCGAGTTCGTCCGCACCGCTCCCCCAGCGGGCCGCGTGGTCGGTGTCGAAGACGGGATCGGCGTAGTCACGGACGCCGTGCCCGCCCCCGTGGAGCCCGTAGACGCCGTCGTAGGGACCGACGAAGTCGGCCTCGACGCCGACCGTCTCCAGGTGCTTCCACAGCCGGTACCGCCAGGTGTGGTCACCGCTGCTTCCCTGGGTGAGGGAGTCCCCGACCAGCATGAACCTCAGACGCCCCTGGGCGGGGGCCTCCGAGTGCCCCGGGGAGGGCGCGCCGCCCCGGGGGACGCCCGCACCCCCGGTCCCGGTCCCGATGACGAGGAAGGTGACCGCCATGGCCGCGACCATGACGCCGAACAGGCCGAGGGGCCCGGGTTCGAACCGGGAGGGCCTGCCGTGGGAGGTCAGCAGCAGGAGGCGGTCGAACACGTGCGGGGCCAGCGCGGACCAGCGGTCCCCGAGCCACGCGGCGAGCGCACCGGGACCGCGGCCCGGCCCGCTCCCGCGTTCAGAGGAATCCTGCTCGGGCTCGTCCGAATCCTGCACCGTGCCCCATCCCACGCTGTGACGCCGCGCGTGCGTCGCGACCGGTCCCCACCCGCCGCGGGTGATCGGCTGGCCGGCGGGGGCGGGAGACCCTTCCCAGACCAGTATCCGGGACGGGGCCCGGATACGGGCACGGTTCGGCGACGAACACGTGCTCCGCCGCCGCGCGGGGCGGCCGCGGTCCGCCCCGTCTCAGACCGCGACGGACACGGCCTGGCGCAGGCCCGGAGCGGCGATGTCGGCCCACGCGCGCACCACGTTCCCGGGGCGGTCGGTCTCGTCGGCACCCAGGACGAGGCCGGGCTCGGCGACCCAGGCGCCCAGGTCGGCGAGCAGGACGCGCAGATCCTCCTCGATCCCGCGGCTGTTGCGCAGGTCCTCGACGACGGCGAGCGGAACCGCCACCGTGTGGCCCAGGCCCAGTTCGGGCAGGCGGTCCAGGAAGACCTTGAGCAGACCGGTGTAGGTGCCGTGCACCTGTGGGGAGGCCACGAGCAGGACGTCGCTGCCGCGCACCCGGGCCAGGGCGGCGTCGACCGCCTCGGAGGATTCGGCGAGCAGCTCGGGGCCGATCCCGGCGAGGTCGACGACCTCGGGGCAGGCGTCGACCCCCGCGCGGGAGGAGATCTCGGCGGCCGCGTCGAGAGCGGTGGAGTAAACGGCGGAGCGGGTCTGGGGTGCGGCGACGAGCACGGTGAAGCGGGTCATGGGAGAACTCCTGGGTTCGGACCGGAAGCGGGGAGGCGTCGGGGGGCGGTGTTCGTTCTTCGACACCGGAGGTGACAACGTTCCCCCGCCCAACCGGCACGGGCCGGTGGTCGGATTCGCAGGGGTACTCCCGAAGCCGTGGAGTCCGGCCCGAAAGCCCGAGAGATATCGGAAGGGAGTGCGCGTCCGGTGTCTGCGAGGGCACGGGCAGAGCCGTGCCGCGGGGCGGGGCCCCGCTATGCGCTAGCTACGACAGAGCGCGCTCGCCTGCTGTCGCAGATCGACATGCAGGCGCTGGACAAGCAGCTCACCGGCGGACATGCCTCCATGATGGGGCTCGGCTGCCACTATCGTCAATGCATGCGCGCGGCCTCTCCCGGCCTGCGGCCCCCGCCCATACCACGGATACACCGTTCCACAGGGCAAGATGTCCCAGCTCCAGAGGGAATCCCGGATTGTACCGAGGGCCCCCGCACCGCGGATGTAATGTGCGACACACCACTGACCGAGAGTTCCGGAGAGAGCCCGAACATGGCCCACACCCCCGTCACCCTCGCCAATGCCCGGTTCGTCCTACCGAACGAAGTCCACGACGGCTGGCTCCTGGTCGAGGACGGCCGTATCGCCGCGCTCGGCACCGGGAACCCCCCTCCCGGGCCCGTCCACGACCTCAACGGCGCATGGGTCGCTCCGGGCCTGGTCGACACCCACGTGCACGGCGGCATAGGGCACGCCTTCACCGAGGCCGACCCCGAGGCGGCGGGCAGGATCGCCGCGTTCAACCGCTCCCAGGGGGTGACCTCGATGGTGGGCGGCCTGGTCGCCGCCACCCCGGAGGACACGCTCCGCCAGGTCTCGGCGCTCGCCGAACTGTGCGAGTCGGGCGAGCTGGCGGGGATCTATCTGGAGGGCCCCTTCATCGCCCGGTCCAAGTGCGGGGCACACGATCCGGACCTGCTGCGCGAGCCCGACACCGACGAGTTCGACCGCTGGCTCACGGCCGGCCGGGGACACGTGCGCATGATCACGGTGGCGCCCGAACTGCCGGGAGCGCTGGACCTCATCCACGCCGCGGCCTCCTCGGGCGTGGTGGTCGCCGTGGGCCATACCGAGTCCTGCTACGAGCAGACCCTGGCGGCCTTCGACGCGGGAGCCACCGTGGCCACGCACCTGTACAACGCGATGCGTCCGATGAACCACCGCGACCCCGGCCCCGTCGCGGCGGCGCTGCACGACGAGCGGGTCACCGTGGAGCTCATCGCCGACAACGTGCACGTCCACCCGGGGGCGGGGCGGCTCGTGTTCTCCGCCGCCGGGGCCGGGCGGGTGTCACTGGTGACCGACGCGATGTCGGCGACCGGCCTCGGCGACGGCCAGTACACGCTCGGGAACCTGCGGGTGCGCGTCCAGGGGGGCGAGGCGAGGCTGGTGGAGAACGGCGCGATCGCCTCCAGCACCATCGTGCTCCCCCAGGCGGTACGCAACGCGGTGACCGACCACGGCGCGACGCTGCCCGACGCGGTGCGCTCGGCTTCCTGCGTGCCCGCGCGCTCGCTCGGGATCGACGCGGGGCGGATCGAGGCGGGCGCCCCCGCCGACCTGCTGGTCTTCGCCGACGACCTCTCCGTGGGCCGGGCCATGCACCGCGGCGAGTGGCTGGCCGACGGCGTGTCGTAGTCGCGGTGCGCATTCGGGGGTTTTCCGCTGGGCCACAATGGCGGTCGGGCATTGAGGACACCCGTGCTCGACACGAAAGGATCACCCATGGCCGAGTCGGGACAGGCACAGGACCACACGTCGGCCCGCGTGCCCTCCGAAGAGCGCGCGCACCTGGAGAAACTCGCCGACGAGCTGTCGCGCTACGACGTGACGGCGGACGTGGCGGACGAGCCCTCACCCCGGCTGCGGGTCGCCAACCCGCGGTCGGTCCACGCCGTCGAGGACGTGCTCTGCGAGCGCCGCGAGCAGGGACACGCCTTCATCGCCTCGTTCGGCGTCTACCTGGGCGGCAGCGCGAGCCCGGGGGTGGCCGCGCACAAGGTCGCCTGGCTGGTGGGGGCCACCGAGGCGTGAGGCGGGCGGGGCCGCGGCGCGGCCCCGCACCGGCCCCTCCCGGACGTATCCGTGGGTTCCTCGGTGTTTCCACGCGTCCGCTTCCACACGTGAGGACCAGGGGGCGTGACTCCTGGCCTCGCACGTTCACCGAACGCAGCGTTCTGAGCGCAACGCCAGGCTACTCAGAGGTAACATTCGGATGCGCTCACGAGCCCCCTGCGTCTCGGCGTCACCACTACGAGCCTCGTCCTCGTATCCGGCCTGCTGGGCGCGCTGCCCGCCCAAGCCGACCCGACCGGCCCCGCCGCCACGGTCTCCGGGCCCGTCCCGGCCACCAAGGACTCCTACCCCTCCATGTCCGCCGACGGACCTCCGCTGCCCCCGCTCGAAACGGGCGAGGCGTCGAGGTCGACCTCGACGCCTACGACTACGTCGAGGAGGAGTTCCTCCTGGAAGGGACGGCGCAGCACTACGGCACCGACACCGGCGAGGTCGTCGGATCCTCCCCCTGCACCACCCGCATGGTGGTCCGCCGCCCGGCGGACGCCGCCGACTCCAGCGGTGCCGCCTTCCTGGAGTGGAACAACGTCAGCTTCGGTCAGGACATCGAGACCGACTGGTTCCTGTCCCACGACTACTTCATGCGCGAGGGCCACGTCTGGGTGGGCCTGTCCGCGCAGCGCGTGGACGTGGACGCCCTGCGCGAGTGGGACTCCGAGCGCTACGGCGGCCTGACCGTCGGCGGCGCCGACCTGGAGGACGCCCCCGCGTTCGACATCCACTCCCAGACCGCCCGCGCCCTGCGCGCCCCCGAGGGCACCGACCCGCTGCCCGGTTTCGACGTGGACACGGTCATCGTCGGGGAGAACCCCGGCACCGAGCCCCAGCAGTGCGAGCGCCCCCGCTGAGCCGGATCCCGTTCCACCACGTGCTCAACGCCGCCTACGACCACCTGGTGGACCGGACCCGCGACGGTTCCGCTCCCCCGGTGGCGCCGCGCCTGGAGTAGGACGGTGCCTTCACCCTGAGCCGCGACGACCAGGGCAACGCGCTCGGCGGCATCCGCCTGGCCGACCAGGGAAGCCAGGATCGCCGCGTTCCACCCCGTCCCGGCGCCGATCTCCAGCACCCGTATGCCCGGACCGATCCCGGCGCCCCGATCATGTCCGCCATGAGCTGGAGGGCGGACGAGGAGGAGGGCTTGTTGAGCGGTCCCGCTCCCCCGTCGTTGGCCTGGGTGATGACTGCGTCGTCGGTGTAGACGTAGTCCGCCCACCGGTCCGGATTCTGCTTGCGGATGAGCGGAAGCCCCTGGGGGCCGGGCCAGACCAGGTTCGGGATGAACCGGTGCGCGGATGGTCGGCGAACGCCGCCCGGACGGTGTCAGTGGCGTCCAGCCCGGCCACCAGGTCGGCATGCATGCGGCCGAGGTCCATGCCCTATGCCTGCCCCGGTCCGTCGCAGACACCGCAGTCGACGAGTTGCCTGCCCTTCCAGGGACCTTTGCCGTCCGAATCGATCCAGGCCTTTTCCGCTCCCGTTGCACACCGGGCAGTCAGCGGCACGAGGAGCAGACGGCCGGGCGAAAAAGGGAAGAGTTGCGGAGCGAGGGGCCACGGGGGCGTCCTTCCCTGAGGGGTTCGGCCGGTGGCTATTGCAAGAACCGCACTTCCACCAGTTTATAACCGAACGTGCAGGAGCAGACACGAGAACGAGAACAACCGGAAGGCACCAGGCCCGCGGGGAAGGTCGCCCAGCGATCGACCACACGGGCCTGCACGGGGGCTCGGGGGTCGCCCCCGGTAAACACAAAGGACGACCCGGCAAGCGCGGTCACGCGCGAGCAGGGTCGTCCTGAGTTCGTGGAGGTGGCGGGAATCGAACCCGCGTCCTTCAGCACCGAGCCAGGGCTTCTCCGGGTGCAGTCCGCGCTGTCGTTCTACTCGGCCCCAGCGCTTACACGGACACATCGCTGACAGGCCCAGCCACGTATGTGTCCCGCTCGGCCCCGTGGCCTGGTCCGAGCGGTGAGTCATCTAGCTGATGCCGGGTCCTGAGCCGATGACGAGCCCAGGTCGACAGAGTCGCTATCGCTTAGGCAGCGAGAGCGAACTCAGTGCGCTTAGAATTGGCACTTGAATTTATGCGAATGCAGGATTAACGAGGTCACAGACGCAACCCTCGACCCGCTTCCCCTGGAACGACTACCGAAGTCGAAACCGATCACCCCCTGTGCAGTTGTCACGGCCTTCCCCGAAGGGAGGGCCGACACGCGAGCGGCGAAGCCCGCTGGCCGCCACTCTACAGCTTCAACGGGGCGGGCACCAAGCCTATTCCCGCCGCCGGTACAGGGCTCCTGACATGGAGATCCCCCGTGGGCGCGGACTCAAGACAGGTCTGACGCGGCCCACGGGGGCGGTCGACAGGGTCAGTCGACCTTGAACATCCGGCAGACCCTCCCCCGAGACGAGGTCCTGCCCACTCGTGCCTTCCCGCTTCCCCCTGTCGCGGTACCGGCCTCACCAGGGAAGACGCCGGGCACCCCTTCCAGGGTTGCCCGGCGTGGACTATTGCGCCGGAATCCCCTGTTCGGTAAGGGCCGGGGCGGGCGCCTCCGCTCCGACCCCCTCCGTGACGGGGTCCTCCGCGCCCGCGACGGGGGTCTCCGGACTGGTGGGCGACGCGGGGTCGCCCGCGCCCGCGGCCTGGTCCAACGGGTCCTCGGAAATCCCCTCCTCGGTCCCGCCCGCGGCCATCGCGCCCAGGAAGGCCGCCGCCGCGTTGAACGCGTACTGCCCCGTCAGGGTCCGCGCGGGGTCGACCTCGGCCAGGACCGCGAAGGCCACGCCGCCCTGGTAGCCCACGAACCAGTGCAGCGACGTCTCGCCCTGCTCGGCGCGGGCGGCCTGGCCGTACACCTGTTCCTCACCGTACTGGGGGCCGTTGAGCGAGGACATGCGGCCGGCGACCGCGTCGCCCATCCCCTGCCGGACCACCTCCAGGGCACCCGGGTCCAGGGCACCGCCGTCCGCGGTCTCCGGCTCCTGGCCGCTGACCAGGGTCGGCGCGTGCCACGTGCCGTCGGCGACCGCCGCGGCGGCCAGCGCCATGCCCAGCGGGCTGACCAGGACCCCGTGCTCGCCGTTCATGGCCAGGGCGACCTCGGCCTCGCCGCCGCCGATGGCCACCTCACCGGCGTTGGCCGACAGCGGAAGCTGCCACCCGGTTCCCAGGCCCAAGTCGGCGGCGGCCGAGGTGAGCGCTGCCGGTCCCACCTGCGCACCCAGGTCGGCGAACCCGACGGCGCAGTTGACAGCGAGGGCGGCACTCAGGCTGGAGTCGCCGAACCCGGTCTGCCCGTGCGGGTTGGTGAAGTGCTCCCCGCCGATCTCGGTCTCGAAGCCGCAGGGCACCTCGGTGTCGGCCCCCACCGCGCCCGACTGGAGGGCGGCCAGCGCGGAGACGATCGTGAAGGCGCCCCCCGGCTTGTAGGAGCCGGTCAGGCCGCCGTTGTCGGTGGTGTCGCCCGAGGCCGCGGCCGAGGCCAGGAGTTCGCCGCTGGAGACGTCCACGGCCACCACGTAGCCGTTTCCGGGCATGCCCGCCGCTGCCTCCTCGGCGGCGCTCTGGACCCCCGCGTCCAGGGTGGTGGTGATCTCGCCGCTGAGGTCGCCCTGCCAGGACTCCAGGACCCCGATGACCTCACCGTCCTCGTCGAGCGAGACCACCTGGGTGGTGGCGGACCCGGCGAGCTCGTTCTGGTAGATGTTCTGCAATCCGCTCAGGCCGACGGTGTCGCCCGCCTGGTAGGTGCCCGGGACACGGGAGGAGACCCGGTGCTCCGCGGTCCCGGCGACCTCGCCGAGGACGGCCGGGGCCACCGCCGGCGTCAGGTTGACCTCCACGGCCTGGGTGTCCACGCCGGAGATCCGCCCGACCTGTTCGAGCAGCGCGGTGTCGACGTTGCGGCCGCGCATGAGCACCAGCGGCTGGAACTGCTCGGGCGGTGCGGAGCGCACGCGGTCCAGCAGCGGCCCCGGCTCCTCGCCGAGGAGTTCGGCCAGCTCGGTGACGCCCGCTTCGGGGTCGTCCATCCGCCCGGGGTAGACCCCGAAGGCGGTGACGCTCTCGCTGGTCACCAGCGGTACGCCGTCGCGGTCGAGGATCTGGCCGCGCGCCTGGATCTCGTAGCTGACCGCCAACCGCTCGCCTTCCCCGAGGTCGGGGTGGATGACCGACGGCGACCACGCGATCCGCCAGCCGTCGGGGCCCCACTCCAGGGGCATGGCGCCGGTGTACTCCCAGGTGGGGTCACCGATACCGAGGTCGGCGGTGGCGCTGAACTCGGCGGTGGCGCTGTCGCCGTCGCGAGAGATCGGCCCGAGGCCGAAGCGCAGACCGGCCAGGTCGAGTTGGTCGTGCACGTCGGAGAGGGCCGCCTCGACCTCAGCTGGCTCTCCGGTGGTGTAGGCGGCGGCCCGCGCGTGGTCCCCGTCCTGCCAGGCCAGCAGGAAGGACCGGACTGCCACCTCCGGACTGGGGTGGGGCGTGCATGCGGCGAGGGTGACGGCCATCGTCAGGGCGCTGCCGGCGGCCGCGAGGCGGCCCAGGGGACGGGGGGACACCGTGTGTGTTCCTTTCGGCGCACTCACCGCCGCCGGCGAAGCGCGCGTTCCATCTCCCGCTTGGCCTCACGTTCGGCGATGTCGTGGCGTTTGTCGTACTCACGCTTACCGCGAGCCAGAGCGAGCTCGACCTTGGCCCGACCGTCGCTGAAGTACAGCGACAGAGGGATCAGGGTGCGGCCGGGCTCATTGGTCTTACCGATGAGCCGGGAGATCTGCTCGCGGTGCAGGAGTAGCTTACGGGATCTGCGAGCTGCATGGTTTGTCCAGGTTCCCTGCGAATACTCCGGGATGTGGACACCCTCCAGCCACACCTCGCCGTCCTGGACGTGGGCGAAACCGTCGACGAGCGAGGCCCGGCCCTGCCGGAGGGACTTCACCTCGGTCCCGGTCAGGACCAGACCGGCCTCGTAGGTCTCGTCGATGTGGTAGTCGTGCCGGGCACGCCGGTTCCGCGCGATGGGCTTCTGCCCGGTTTCCCGTGCCACTGTGGAATCCCTTTCAACGGTCGGCGGCGGACCCGCTCTCCGCGGCCGCCGCGGGTCGGCGGGCAGCCCCGCCGGATCAGATCTTCAGGTAGCGGCGCAGCGTGAGGAACGAGGTGACGGTACACAGCAGCACGCCGAGGATGATCGACACGCCGATGACGTACAGCAGCGATCCGGTCCCCAGGCCGACGTCGAACTGGAACCAGGCCTCGATCTGGGTGAGCAGCGTGTAGCGGGTGGCCACGATGAAGCCGGCGGCGATCAGACCACCGATGAGGCCCGAGACCGCGCCCTCCAGAAGGAACGGCAGTTGGATGTAGAAGTTGGACGCACCGACCAGCCGCATGATGCCCGTCTCACGGCGGCGGCTGTAGGCGGACAGGCGGATGGTGTTGCCGATCAGCAGCGCCGCAGCGGCGAGCTGCACGAGCGCGACCACCAGCGCCGCCCACTTGAGGCCGTCGAGCAGGTCGTAGAACTTGTCCAGCACGCTCTGGTCGCTGGAGACCGAGTCCACTCCGGGGCTGCCCGTGACCGCGTTGCGCACGGTGTCGTAGTGGGAGGGGTCGGTGAGCTGCACCCGGAAGTTGTCCGGGATGTCACCCTCCTGCGCCGCCTCCGCCAGCGCCTCGTTGGAGGAGCCGATCCGCTCCTGGAAGTCCTGCCAGGCCTCGGCCGCGGTCAAGTAGGTGTAGCCCTCCACCTGCGGCATGTCGTCGAGGTCGGCCCGCAGGGCCTCGCGGTCCGCGTCGGTCGCCGGGCCGTTGTCCTGGCAGGTCTGCGCGGGAGAGATCTCGTTGCACATGTAGATGGTCAACGTGATCCGCTGGTCCCAGTAGCTGCGCATCTCGGAGACCTGCTGGTTGACCAGCAGACCGCCACCGAAGAGGGCCAGGGAGATGGCCACCGTCGTGATGACCGCGATGGTCATCGTCAGGTTTCGGCGCAGGCCGATCCAGGTCTCGGAGAGAACGAATTGTGCTCGCATGATCTGTTAAAGGTCCATCCTTGGGAGCTTCGCCGCGCCGGTCTTCGCAGCGACGATCGGCGGCCGGCACCGAGCGCGGGAAGGTCAGTACGCCTGGCCGTAGACGCCGCGCGTCTGGTCGCGAACCACGAGGCCCTCTTCCAGTTCGATCACGCGCTTGCGCATCGAGTCGACGATGGCGGCGTCGTGCGTCGCCATGACGACGGTGGTTCCCGTGCGGTTGATTCGGTCCAGCACCTTCATGATGCCGATGGAGGTCGCCGGGTCGATGTTTCCCGTCGGCTCGTCTGCCAGCAGGATCTGCGGGCGGTTGACGAAGGCGCGAGCGATGGCGACACGCTGCTGCTCACCGCCGGAGAGCTCGTTGGGCATGCGCCCGGCCTTGCCCTCCAGGCCGACGAGTTCGATGACCTCGGGCACGACCTTGCGGATGAACCGCCGGGGCTTGCCGATGACCTCCAGGGCGAAGGCCACGTTCTCGAACACGTTCTTGTTGGGCAGCAGGCGGAAGTCCTGGAAGACACAGCCGATACGCCGCCGCAGGTGGGGCACCTTCCAGTTGGACAGGCGCGCCAGGTCCTTGCCGGCGACGTGGACGCGTCCCTTGTCGGGCTTCTCCTCCTTGAGCACCAGCCGCAGGAAGGTGGACTTGCCGGAGCCGGACGGGCCGACGAGGAAGACGAACTCGCCCTTGTCTACGTCGATGGAAACACCGTCGAGCGCGGGGCGTTTCTGGGTCGTGTAGACCTTGGTGACGTTGTCGAAGTGGATCACAGGCGCATCACAAGGTTCTCGAAGGTATGGGCAACCGCGTCGAAGCGTGACTCCCCCGCGGGATCGTACCGGCCACACGGCCAACGACAGTGTAGAGGCGTAAGCGGCCCGGATTGTCCCGATCGTGCCACACTCGCCCGGCCATGGGACGGTCGTGCGACGGACCCGAGCATATCGGAGACATCAACCGATGATAACGTTCATGTATATCCGTTTCATCCCGGTCCGTCGGCCACGATCATCACCATTGGGATACGGCTCACCATACGGGAACCGGAGCCTCAGCGGTACCAAGCAGACGTCGACCGCTACCGCCCGTCGTTCCTCTCCCGGCTGCGCATCCAGCGGATCTCCGCGTCGATGAACTCGTCGATGTCGCCGTCCAGCACACCCGAGGTGTTGCCGGTCTCCACACCGGTGCGCACGTCCTTCACGTTCTGGTACGGATGCAGGACGTAGTTGCGCATCTGGGTCCCCCAGCTGCTCACCGAGTCGCCGCGGATCTCGTCCAGGGCCGCCTGCTCCTCCGCCTGCTTGCGTGCCAGTAGCTTGGCCTGGAGCATCGACATCGCGGTGGCCTTGTTCTGCAACTGCGAGCGCTCGTTCTGGCAGGACACGACGATGCCGGAGGGCATGTGGGTGATGCGCACCGCCGAGTCGGTGGTGTTCACGCCCTGGCCGCCGGGCCCACTGGAGCGGTACACGTCCACGCGCAGCTCGGACTCGTCGATCTCGATGTGGTCGCTCTGCTCCACGACCGGGACCACGTCCACGCCCGCGAACGACGTCTGGCGCCGGTTCTGGTTGTCGAACGGCGAGATGCGCACCAGGCGGTGCGTGCCGTGCTCACCGCGCATGGTGCCGTAGGCGAACTGCGCCTTGACCGCGAAGGACGTGGACTTGATGCCCGCCTCCTCCGCGTAGGAGGTCTCGTAGATCTCGGTGGGGTACCCGTGCCGCTCGGCCCAGCGCAGGTACATGCGCTGGAGCATCTGCGCCCAGTCGGCGGCGTCGACCCCCCCTGCCTGGGAGTTGATCGTCACCAGGGCCTCGCGCTCGTCGTGCGGACCGTTGAGCAGGGTCCGCACCTCCAGCTCGCCGATCTCCTTGCGCAACTGCTCCAGCTCGCGGTCGGCCTCCGCGCGGGTGTCGGCGTCCTCCTCGGCCGCGGCGAGCTCGTAGAGCACGCCGAGGTCGTCGAGGCGCTGTTCCACCCCTTCGAGTTTGGTGACGATGGACTCCAGGCTGGAGAGCTGCCGGGTCACCTTCTGCGCGTTGGCCTGGTCCGACCACAGCTCGGGATCGGCGGACTGCTCGCGCAGCTCCGCGATCTCCGTGCGCATAGCGTCCATGTCCAGGACTGAGGTGACGCTCGCGAGGGTCGCCGCGAGCTCCTTGATCTTCTCTGCTGGGTCCATTTCTGCCACGCGCCCAGTCTAGGGTCTGTCGGCCGGGATGATCACCGAGGAGGACCGGCGGCCGGGGACGGCCCGGCCACCGGTGCGGGGCCGGACCGTCCCCGGGCCTTCCTCAGTCGACCAGCGAGCGGACGGACTCCAGCGCCACCGACAGCGTGGTGAGGTCGAAGCGCTCGCTCTCCTGGATCTCCGAGAGGGTGATCCCGGCCAGCTCCACCCGCTCCCGGTTCTCCTCCTCCCAGACCCGGAACTGCTCCTCGGCGGAGTCGGCCCGGCCCGACTCCAGCACGCGCGCGGTGAGGTCGGCGTGGGCGGCGTAGAGGCCGTCGCGCAGCGAGGAGCGCGCCATCGTGCCCCAGCGGTCGTCGCGCGGCAGGTCGATGATCCGCTCGCGCCACCAACTGATGTTGATCCGGTCGGCGAGCTCGAAGTACATCTCGGCGACCTCCTCCACCGGCCGGCCTGTGCGGTGCGCGATCTCCACCAGGTCCAGGGTGGAGTAGGCGGGCACCATCACGGCCACCCGCTCAGCGAGCCCCTCCGGTGCCCCCATCGACACGTACCGGTCCCGCCGCTGGAGGAACGCCTCCCGGTCGCGCCCCTTGACCAGGTCGGCCAGGCGCGGCAGGATCTCGCCCACCCCGTCGGCGAAGTAGCCGATCTCACCGGCGATGTCGAAGGGGAAGGTGCGGTTGCGCAGCAGCCAGCGCGCGGAGCGCTCAGCGAGCTTGCGGATCTCCAGAAGCAGCGACAGTTGGTTGCGCACCGAGATCCGGTGGTCCAGCTCCTCCACCTCGTCCCAGTACCCGGGCAGGCGCAGCACCTCTTGGACCACCAGGAAGGCGCGGGCGATGTCGGCCGGCCCCGACCCCAGCTCCTCGTTGAGCCGGAACGCGAAGGTCACCCCGGAGCGGTTGACCATCTGGTTGACGACCTGGTTGACGATGATCTCCCGGCGCAGCGGGTGCGAGGCCACGCCCTCGGCGAAGCGGTCGGAGCGCAGCGGTGTGGGGAAGTAGCCGGTCAGCGTGTCAGCCAGGTAGGGGTCGTCGGGCAGGTCCGAGGCCTCCACCTCGTCCTTGAGGTCGATCTTGGTGTAGGACAGCAGCGTCGAGAACTCCGGCCCGGTCAGGCCCTGGCGCGCGGCGCGCCGCTCGGCGAGCGCCTTGTCCGAGGGCAGGTCCTCCAGCTTGCGCTTGAGGACCTTCCTGCGCTCCAGGTGGCGCATGTACCGGCCGTGGACGTGCAGCATGTCCGAGGCCTGCTTGCGCGCCGCCGAGAGCACCGTGTTCTGCGCGTAGTTGGTGTCCAGGACGAGCGAGGCGACCTCATCGGTCATGTCGATGAACAGCCTGTCGCGCTCCTCACGGGAGAGCCGTCCGGCCTGGACCTCGCGATCCAGCATGATCTTGATGTTCACCTCGTGGTCGGAGGTGTCCACGCCGGCGGAGTTGTCGATGGAGTCGGTGTTGATCCGCCCGCCGCCGCGCGCGTACTCGATCCGCGCGGGCTGGGTGAGGCCCAGGTTGCCGCCCTCGCCCACGACCTTGGCACGCACCTGGTCGGCGTCCACACGAACCTGGTCGTTGGCCTTGTCGCCGACGTCGGCGTGCGTCTCGGTGCTCGCCTTGACGTAGGTGCCGATGCCGCCGTTCCACAGCAGGTCGACCGGGGCGGTGAGGATGTGCTGGACGAGCTGGGCGGGGGTGAGCGAGGTGACCTCGTCACCGATACCCAGCACGGCCCTGACCTGCGGGCTGATCGGCACCGACTTGAGCGAGCGCGAGTACACGCCGCCGCCCTCGGAGATGAGCCCGGGGTCGTAGTCGGACCAGGTGCTGCGCGGCATCCGGAACAGGCGCTCGCGCTCGTCCCAGGAGGCCTGCGGGTCGGGGTCGGGGTCCAGGAAGACGTCGCGGTGGTCGAAGGCGGCCACCAGCCTGATCTGCTTGGACAGCAGCATTCCGTTGCCGAAAACGTCACCGGACATGTCGCCGATCCCCACGACGGTGAACGGCTCCTCCTGCACGTTCACGCCCATCTCGCGGAAGTGGTAGGTCACCGACTCCCAGGCGCCGCGCGCGGTGATGCCCATGGCCTTGTGGTCGTAGCCCACCGAACCGCCGGAGGCGAAGGCGTCGCCGAGCCAGAAACCGCGCTTGTGGGAGATCTCGTTGGCGATGTCGGAGAAGGTCGCCGTGCCCTTGTCGGCGGCCACCACCAGGTAGTAGTCGTCGGCGTCGTGGCGAACCGTGCGGTCGGGGTGGACGACACGGCCGTCGACCAGGTTGTCGGTGATGTCGAGCAGGCCGCCCACGAACTGCTCGTAGCAGGCGACGACCTCGGCGCCCACCTGTTCGCGGGTGCCGTCCTTGGGCAGGCGCTTGCAGACGAACCCGCCCTTGGCGCCGCTGGGCACGATCACCGAGTTCTTCACCATCTGTGCCTTGACCAGGCCGAGGATCTCGGTACGGAAGTCCTCGAAGCGGTCCGACCAGCGCAGGCCGCCGCGGGCCACCGACCCGAAGCGCAGGTGCACGCCCTCCACGCGCGGCGAGTACACGTAGATCTCGAACCGCGGCCGCGGCTGGGGCAGGTCCGGGATGGCGCTCGGGTCGAGCTTGAGCACCAGGTAGGGGTGGCCCTGGTAGTGGTTGGTGCGCAGGGTGGCGGTGATGGCCGCCGTGAACGAGCGCAGGATGCGGTCGTGGTCCAGGCTGGCGACCGACTCCAGCTCGGCCTCGATCTTGCCGACCAGTGCGTCGGCCTGCTCGTCGCGGCCCTCATCGGCGCGGTCGGGGTCGAAGCGCGTCTCGAAGAGCTCGACGAGCAGTCCCGCGATGGAGACGTTGGAGCAGAGCACGTCGGCCAGGAAGTCGGGGGTGAACGTGGCCCCGGCTTGGCGCAGGTACTTGGCGTAGGCGCGCAGGACGCTGAGCTGGCGCCAGTCGAGTCCGGCCCGTACCACGAGGGCGTTGAAGGGGTCGGACTCGCCGAGGTCGCGCCAGGAGGCGTCGAAGGCGTCCTCGAACAGCTCCGTGAGCCGTTCGGCGGGCAGGTCGGAGGCGGGGATCGGGCCGAGGCCGAAATCGTAGATCCACACGCGGCCGACGTCCTTGACGGTGATGTCGTAGGGCCACTCGTCGACGACCTCGACGCCCAGGTGCTCCAGGACGGGCAGCATCCGGCTCAGCGACACGGGGTCGCCGATCCGGTAGAGGCGGAACCGCCAGCCGTCGGCGTCCTCGCCGCGCCGGTAGAGCTCGGCGCAGAACTCGCCCCGGCGCTCGTCGGGCCCGGTCCGGCCGATCAGCCGCTCCAAGGCCGCGATGTCGCCAGCGGCGATCTCCGGGGGGTTGTCGACCCGGTAGGCCTCGTTCATGCCCGCGGCGTAGCGGTCCTTGAACTCGGTGGCCCTGGTGGCGCCGAAGCGCTCGGTGAGGGCGGCGTCGAAGTCGGTGTCCCAGGAGCGGGCTGCCTCGCGGACCCTCTCCTCCAGGGCGACCTGGTCGATGTCGGCGAGGGTCTGTCCGTGCCGAGCGCGCGCAACCAAGTACAGCCGTGCCAGCGGCGCGGAGCCGATCATCACGTTGTGGTCCATGGAGGCGCCCTGGAACGCCTCAGCGAGGACGTTCTGGATGTCCAGGCGCACACGGGTGCTGTACTGGTCGCGCGGCATGTACACGAAGCAGGACATGTACCGGCCGCCGTAGGTGTCGCGGCGCATGAACAGCTTGGTGCCGCGCCGGTCGCGCAGGCGCAGGACGCCGCGGACGATGCTGTACAGCTCGCCGGCCGGGATCTGGAGGAGTTCCTCGCGGGGGAAGGTCTCCAGCAGTTCGACGAGGTCCTTGCCGTCGTAGCTGTCGGCCTCGAACCCGGCCAGGGACAGCACCTCGGCCTGCTTGCGGCGCAGGAGCGGGATCTGGGAGATGCTTGTGCTGTCGGCGCGGGGCGTGTACAGGCCCAGGAAGCGCCGCTCGCCGATGATCCGGCCCTGGGCGTCGAACTTCTTGACGCCGATGTAGTCGAGGTACTTGGGCCGGTACACCGTGGCGCGGGAGTTGGCCTTGGTGAGGACCAGGATGAAGGGTTCGCGGGCCTTGGCGCGGATCTCCGGCGGCAGGACGGCGAAGCTGGTGGAGGCCGAGGAGTCCATGCGCAGCAGGCCCAGGCCGGTCCCTGGTTCGGGCCGCAGCGCCTCGTCACCGTTGTCGTCGGTGACCAGGGCGTACTCTCGGTAGCCCATGAAGGTGAAGTGCCGTCCGGCGATCCAGCGCAGGAAGTCGACGCTCTCGCCCATCTCACGGGGGTCGACGCCGCCCAACGCGAGGCGGTCGGGCTGGGAGGCCAGTTCGTCGGCGACCCGGATGGCGCGGTCGGCCATCTTCGCGGAGTCCTCGTCGACGTAGCGGACGTCGTCCAGGACGCTCTCGACCCGGTCGGTGATCTCCTTGATCCGCTCGGGGTCGAGCTGGCGGTCGATCTCGATGTGCATCCACGACTCGTCGACGGGCAGCAGGCCGGCGCCGCCGATCTCGGGGTCGATCTCGCGCAGGTCGCCCTCCAGGCCGCGCCCGACGGTGAGCTGGGGGTGGATGATCAGCTTGGCGCCCGCACCGAGCTCGTCGAGGGCCATGGTGACGGAGGAGACGAGGAAGGGGGCGTTGTCGGTGACCACTTCGAGGACGCTGGCCTGGAGCTCCCAGCCGTCCTGTTCGAGGGTCGGGCTGTAGACGCGGACCTTGGCGCGGCCGGTGGGCCGCTGGTCGGCGAAGGCGCGGTGGGCCGCGGCGGCTCCGCAGATCTGGTCCGGGGTGCGCTCGACGAGTTCGTCGAGGTCCGCGTGCCGGTAGTACAGGGGGAGGAAGCGGCGGATGGCGTCGGCGTCCTCGGGGCCGGCCTGTGGTCCTGGAGACCACTTGGCGGCCGCGTCGCCGAGCAGGTCCTGGAGGATGACGTCGGTTTGCCCGTTCATATGGCTCTCACTCCTTTGTGAGCAACGTCGCGGATGCGATCGGGGGATGTCTCGACCGTGCGGACTGTGAACTTGTGTGAACTTCCGTGAACGCGTCTGGGCGTGCGGAAGCGATGGCGGACATGGGTCTGTGCGCACAGACTGTGTGTCGGCGGAGCGACCGGAACACCGTTGTCCCGGCCCCACCAAGGCACCAGGCTACTGGTTTCGACGGGGGAGAACAGGACCAACACCGTTACACACCGATGACGTCTGTACGACACGATTCGTTGTCTTTTTGGGATGTACTACGTGTCTCACCGCTTTCGCCCGAAAAATGGGCACAAACCGACCGCACCCGGCTAGACCGCCGTGACCTGGTGGATCGCCCTGGTCACGGCGCGGGCGTCGGTGAGGTCCTTGAGCACCTCGGTGACCCCGGCCTCGCGCAGGCGACCCTCGGTAGCCGACCCGGTGAGCACACCCACGGGGACCGCGCCGCCGATGACCGCGGCCCGCACGTCGGCAAACGCGTTGGTGATGAAGACGGTCTCGCGCTCGGTGTAGGCCCGAGCGCCCTCCCCCGCCGCGTGCAGGCGGATGGACTGGATGAGGCTCGACTTGGGGTAGTTGACCGAGCCGAAGCCGCCCACGGACAGGTCCAGGTAGGGGTCCAGGCCGAAGGCGCGCAGTTTGGCGGTGGCGGTGGTACGGGTGCTGCCGCTGACCACGGTCTGCACGGTGTCGGGCATGGCCGCCACGGCCGCCAGGGCGGCCTGGGCTCCGTCCATGGCGCGGCCCTTGTCCCGCAGCTCGTCCTCGCGCCGGACGAAGGCCCCCTCCAGTTCGGTGAGGAAGCGCTCCAGCGTGGCCGCGTCGGGTTCGGCGTCGGTGTCGTTGCGCGCGCAGAACTCGAAGAACATCTCCGAGTCGGTGCGGCCCTCGAAGGAGGTGAGGTAGACCAGGGGCTCTCCGGTGACCTTCTCGAAGGCCTCGGCGTAGGCGGCCCGCATCACCCGGCCCGCGTCGAGGAGTGTGTAGTCGACGTTCCACAGCACCAAACGGCTCATGACGGACTCCCCCGGTCGACGGTGCGGACGCGACCATTGTGCCGTACGGGTGTTCCGGAGCGGGCGGCGGCGGCCGGAACCGGACCGCGGTTCCGGCCGGACCGGTGGTCGATCACGGGGTCAGTCGCCCCGGTGTCAGTCGCCCGCGGCCGCCCGTGTGAAGGCGGCCCACTCCGGCGGCCCCGACGGGCAGGAAGCCCGGTCCGGGGTTCTTGGAGTCGCGCAGGGCCGCGCCCGTGGGCAGGTCCGCGACCTCGACGCAGTTGTCTCCACTCGTGGAGTAGGAAGATTGACGGAACGTGAGGATGGGAGCGGCCTCCACACAGTTCTCCCCACTCGTGGAGTAGGAGGACTTACGCAACTCCAGCAGCATGGTCAGGCTCGCTTATCGTGCTCGGCGGCGACGACGCGGGGGCCGGCCTGCCCGGGGCGCGGTGCCCATCGACGCCAGACGGGTGAGCTACGGGATCTCCTGAACCCCCGTCCGTGTCGTTGGGCGGCGCCACTGCTCCCCTGCCCGTGGCGCCGCCCGTCCGCACGGCCGGATGCTCCGTTCTACACCGGGTGCTCCCACGCGCCGAAGGGCGCGCGCACCCGGCACACGGGGCCGTCCGCGTCAACTTCGAGGGTGAACGCGCCCAGGCCCGGACAGCCGTGCTCCCCCAGCAGTTCGTAGGCTCCGCGCAGCCGGTCCGCCAACGGCGTGGGGCCACCCCAGTGGACCGCCCCGTCCGGCCACAGGTAGGCCCACGAGGAATCAGCCGTGCCCATGTACACGATGCGGCCCTGACCGCCGCCGAACGGACGGCCGCCCACACCGATCCGCACCCCCGGCAGCATGAGCATGACCCTGGTGAGCAGGTCGTCCTCGACCAGGTCGTCCGGGGTGAACGGCACGACCCGGGTCGAGGCGGAGTCGCACCCCATCCCGGGAAATCCGCCGAGGGGAACGCGCTGGGTCCGGTCGCGCATGAAGAACGCCTCACACGTCAGCGGACCGGCCGCGCTCCTCGGACCGGTACGGCGCAGCACGGCGACGGGGCTGGCGTGCGAGTCCGAGCGCGGACCCCAGGGGACCACGATCGGCGCGTCCTCGCCCGCACGTTCGATCCACGCGGCGGGGACCCGGCTCACGGAGCATGTGGCGATGATCGCGTCGTAGGAACCCGTCCCGGGTGCCTCTGTGCCGTGCACGACCTCCACACGGCTTCCCGAGAGCCGTTTGCGGGCGTGTGCGGCCACGTCGGCGTCGATCTCCAATGACGTGACACTCCCGGTCGGACCGACCAGGGAGTCCAGGACGCGCGCGTTCCAGCCGGTTCCGGTACCGATCTCCAGAACGCGCATTCCGGGGCCGATCCGTGCCGCCTCGATCATGTCCGCCATCAACTGGGGGGCGGACGACGACGAACTGGGGGTGTTGACCAGGCCGTTCCCTCCGTCGTTGGCCTGTGTGACCACCGAATCGCCGTCGTAGACGTAGGCGGCCCACCGTTCGGGGTCAGCCGTTCGGACCAGCGGCAGCCCCTGGGGGGTGGGCCACACCAGGTCCGGGATGAACAGGTGGCGGGGGTGGTCGGCGAAGGCCGCCCGGATCGCGTCCGTGGTGTCCAGACGGCTCACGAGATCGGCGTGCCTACCGCCGAGGTCTGTCATCGACGCACCTTCCCGAGGCCACCACACTCCTGGCAGGTGTGGATCTCCTTGTCCTTTCCCCAACCCTTCTTCCGCCCGTCCGAGGCGGTCACGAAGCTTCCGGTACCACCACACGCCGCGCAGTCGACCTCATCAGCCATGAGAGCCCCTTCTATGACTCACCATCCACGGCTGGTCACCGTCCGCCACCGCGGTGACCCACCCCAGAGAACATCACTGGCTTAAGCCAGTCAAGACCCTGGCTCAAGCCAGTTCGTAGACTGGGGCCATGGATGAGGACACCGACAGATCCCGCCTGCCCAGTCGACGTATCGCTGACGATCTGCGCGCGGCGATCGTCTCCGGAGAGCTGGGGGAAGGCGAGAGGCTGGCCTCGGAGAGGGAACTGGCCAGGCGGTACGGCACCGCGCGGAACACAGCGCGGGAAGCCGTCCGGATTCTCGCTGAGGAGGGGCTCGTCGACCCCCGGCACGGGCGAGGCGTCTTCGTCCGCAGGAGGCGGCACCTACTGAGATTCGGCGGGGAGCGGTACTCCCGGCGGCTGCGCCAGGAGACCGGGCTGTCTCCGTACCGCGCCGAACTCGCGAAGCAGGGCCTCACCGCCCGGGTGGACTGCGCATCCATCGAACGGGTCGCCCCGCCGAGCGACGTCGCCGAAAGGCTGGGGCTCCTCACGGAAGGCTCGACGGTGGTACGCCGGGAGAACTGGTACTACTCCGGCGACGACACGGGGGAGGATCCGGTGCAGGTCGGCATCACCTACATCCCCTGGGAAATCGCTTCCGGTGGGGTCCTGGCGACCTCCGCCCGCTTGGGGAACGGAAGCCTGTACGCACGTTTCGAGGAACTGGGCCATCGCATCAGCCGGAGCCGGGAGGAGATCACCGCTCGGATGCCGACCCCCCGCGAAGCGAAAGGTCTGCGCGTCCCCGGCGGCGTCCCGGTCATCGACATCCTGCACACGGGAATCGATCAGGAGGGGCACCCCTTCGAGGTGACACGTTTCGTGATGCGTGCCGACCTCGGGGGACTCGACTACGACATGCCGGTGGAGGACTGACATGCCCCGAGAGGCACGGATACGCCCGCGCACCGACGCCGACCTGCCCGCACTCGCGTCCGCGCTGGTGGAGGTACACGCCAGGGACGGCTATCCCGTGGAGGGTGTGGCCGACCCGCGTGCCTGGCTGGACTTCCCAGGACTCCGGCACTCCTGGGTCGCCGAAGTGGGAGGCTGCGCGGTCGGCCAGATCGGCCTCAGCGGCCCCGGCGGCGAGGACGCCGCCCGTATGTGGGCCGCGTACACCGGCGGCGACCCCTCACGGGTCGCGGTGCTGGCCCGCTTGTACGTCCTCCCCGAAGAACGCGGGGCGGGCCTGGGTGAACGGCTGACCCGGACGGCCATGGACCACGCCCGCGACCACGGCCTCTCCCTCGTCCTGGACGTGATGGCCAAGGACCGGGCCGCGATCCGCCTGTACGAGCGCCTGGACTGGACACGGCTCGGCGAAGCGGCACACCACGTCGAGGGGGCCGCGTCCGTACCCGCGTACCGCTACGCCTGGCCGCCCTCGACGAAGTAGCACACCCCCTGGACCGGATGGACGCCTGCGCCGCCGACAGCGGCGTCTGGCTGCGGGGGCTCGGCGGCGACGACGCGGGGGCCGGCCTGCCCGGGGCACGGTGCCCATCGACGCCAGACGGGTGAGCCACGGGATCCGCTGACCCCGTATCCGTGTCGTTGGGCGGCGCCACTGCTCCCCTGCCCGTGGCGCCGCCCGTCCGCACGGCCCCCGGTTCACCGGGACCGCGTCCGTACCCGCGTACCACTACTCCCGGTAGCGCGGAGCTCTGGCAAGGTCGGGGTTCGCCCCGGGGCGAACCCCGACCCGAAAGACCGTCGTGGGGCGAACCCCGACGCCGGTCCCGGGTTCAGGTGAGTTCGAGGCCGCCGTCGATGGTGAGGACCTGCCCGGTGAGCCAGGTGGTGTCCGGGTCGGCGAGCCGCAGCACCCACTGGGCGACCTCGTCGGGCTCACCGCGGCGGCCCAGCGGGACCCGCGCGGCCTCGGCCTCCTTGACCCGGGCGACGTCGGCCTCGGGGAGCCCGGCCGCCGACAGGGCCTCGCTCTCGGTGGGCCCCGGTGCCAGGGCGTTGACCCGCACGCCCTCGGGGGCCAGCTCCAGCGCCCAACTGCGCGTCAACTGCTCGACGGCGGCCTTGGAGGCGGCGTAGTGGGCGGCTCCGGGCAGCGGCCGGTGGCCGTAGGTGCTGGAGACGTTGACGATCGTCCCGCTCGACTCGCGCAGGTGCGACAGGGCCGCGGCGGCCAGGAGGCTGGGGGCGGTGACGTTGAGCGCGAACAGCGCGGTGACGCGGTCGGCACCGGTCTCGGCCAGCGGCATCATCACGGTGGCACCGGCGTTGTTGACGAGGACGTCGATACGTCCCCACCGCTCCGCCGCGGCTTCGACCACCCCGGCGGGGGCGTCGGGGTCGCGCAGGTCGGCGGGGTGGACGGCGATGCCGGGGTGCTGGTCGGCGGTGGCCTGAAGCGCCTCCCTGCGGCGGCCGACCCCCAGGACGCGGGCTCCGGCGCGCGCCAGGGCGATCGCGGCGGCGCGGCCGATACCCGATCCGGCGCCGGTGACGATGGCGGCCCGCCCGTGGAGGCCCGTGTGCTGGTGGTGCTCTGGCTCGGTCAACCCAACTCCTTTGTTCGTTGTTCGTCGAACATCGAACAAGCTAGCATGGGTCCATGAGAAACGCACACCATCCGGCGACCGAGGAACTGTCGCTACCCGACGTGATGGCGGCGCTGAGCGACCCGCTGCGGATCGGGCTCGTGCGGCTGCTCGCCGACGGCACCGAGCGCGGGTGGGGCGAACTGCGGGCACCGGTGGCCAAGTCCACGCTCAGCCACCACCTGCGGGTGCTGCGCGACGCGGGGGTGACCCGCACCCGCCAGGAGGGCACCCGCTGTTTCGTCACGCTGCGCCGCCAGGACCTGGACGAACGCTTCCCCGGGCTGGTCGGGGCTCTGCTGGGGGCCGCGGACGCCGAGGGCGTGGGCGGCGACATCCACCTCGCACCCGCCCCTCACTGACGGCACACCGCCCCACCGGCTCCGAGCGAGCGCGCCGGGGGATCTCCCGGCCCCGCGTCCCGCTCCCCCGGGGGCACCGCTCCCCCGTCCCGCCGCCCGTCCGCACGGCGAAGCACCGGCCTTCCCGGACACGCCACGCCCTTCCCGACGCCCGAGCACGCGAAGCAGTGATCGACAGCCCGGTTTCCGGCGGGTTTCACGGAAGGCGGGCCCTCGCCGGCGGGGAAACCGTGGAGCGGGTCAGGGCTGCCACGGAGCGGAGCCGGTCCGTGTCCCGGCCCTGGACGGCTAGGGTCTGGCCGATCCCACGAGCACCTTGTCGGCGCCTTCGCGGTAGGCGACCAGGTCGAGGCTGGACACGGCGATGCCCAGCGCGTAGCGGTTGTTGACGGAGAGCAGGGCCATGATCCTGGCGATCCTGCGGCGTACCGTCCGCACACTCATGAGCGCGCGACGGGCGATCTGCTCGTCGCTGGTGCACTCGGCCAGAAGGACAAGAAGGTCGCGGTCCTCTTGGGTGAGCAGGTGCGCTCCACCCATCGAGCTGTTCACGATATCCCCCTGCGAAGAATTTCGCCGCTTCGTTAACTGAAAAATAAAATTAAGTTACGCACGGAGATCGGCCGTCCCTTCCAACACAACCGCACTTCCCAAACCAATGTTTGTGACCTGCGCCACTTTCTCGCCGTGGCGAAAAGCAGCACGTCTGACCACACAGAGGATCGGACAAAGCATGTCTACACGAAGCTCCCGGAAGACACAAGGCGGTCTTGGGGGCGATGAAAATTTGGCAGCATTGTGCCAAGCGCAACCGCTTCCTTGACACTCGACCAGAGCGCTTGCTGTACTGAGATCCAAGCATTCGGGGAATTACTGGGACCCAGGATATGCATCGCAAATAGGGGCGAAGCGAATAACTCCTCACCAAGATCCTTTTCCTCACCCATGCCCTCGCGGGCCAAGAATGGGGATGTGAAGTGACGCAAGCAACACTGGAATCCTTCCTTCCTGAACACGGGGCCGAGCCGGAGCAACTGGTCCACCGCATGGGGATCGACATCGCGGTCTGCCGACCCGGACGGGTCGTCGGTTCGATGCCGATCCGGGGCAACCACCAACCCCTAGGCATCCTGCACGGCGGAGCCAACGCCGTCCTGGCGGAGACACTGGGCTCCCTCGCGGCCTTCCTGCACGCCGGCGAGGGCGGCAACGCCGTCGGCACCGAACTGTCGTGCACGCACCACCGGTGGGCCTCGTCCGGAACGGTGACCGGAATCTGCACCCCACTCCACGAGAGCGGTTCGACCGCCAGCTACGAGATCGTCATCACCGACCACACCGGACGCCGGACGTGCACCGCCCGACTCACCTGCGCGATCAGGCCCCGGCACCGGAGAAACGGGGAAAGAGCAGCCATGGCAAGCGCGAACGGGGCTGACCAGTGAATTCTGTATCGACCCCAACTTTCCTCTCCTCCGTGGACGACCAACTCGGCCCGAGCGAAAAGAGATTCTTCGGAAAAGGTTTCCGACGGGTCTCCTACGAACACACCGACATCCGAGTCACACGGACCACAGATGTCACCAACGATGTCCGAGTCGCCTCCAGACTGGCGGTTCGTTACCCGGACGACTGGTCGAAGAAAGGCGCGAAAGGGCAGCTGCCCCCGCACTTCAGCACGATCGACGGACTGGTGACGGCCGCTGAACTGAGCGAACTCTGCGTCGCCGGAGACGGACCGGCGGGTACGGAGCGGGCCTGGCTGCGCTCCGTCAGGATCTCGGCCGGAACCACACCGATGGAGGACCTGGGTGACCTCCGCGCACACGCCGTACGGCGCAGCCGCGAGCCCTCGCGGGACGACCCCTCCCTGTGGGTCTCCCTCGTGGACTGCACCGTCGGAACGATGCGGACCAGGTGCGAAGTGGTGCACCCGGAGACCGCCCCCGTACCGGGCGAACACATCCACGCCTCCCCCGACGCCCTCCTCGGCCCCGCCGAACGGCGGTACTTCGGTCAGGGGTTCCGGTCCCGGCGCCAGGAGATCCGCAATGTGTCCATCGACCCCGGCGGGCTGCGCGCCGAGGCCGACCTCGCCCTCACGGGCGACGGCCCGCACCCCTGGCCGACCAGCGGTCTCGAAGCGGCGCACCAGCCGTCGGTGACCATGGTCGACGCCTTCGTCACCGCGCTCCAACTGGCGCAGGTGATGCTCTACGACCTGGACGGGATACGGCGCTCGGACAGCGACACCCTGTGGATGCGCCGGACCGCCATGTCGGCCGCGCGCCCAGACCGCCCCACCGGACACGGGGTCCGTGTGGACACCGCCATCGAACACCCCCTGCTCCTGGAGACGGATGACGCCGTTTGGCGCACGGCGGACATCGTCGGCGACCTCGGCGGAGTGCACGTGGACTGCGCCGTCGCACACCGGCTGCGCACCGCCTGACAACGTAGGGAGAGCCATGGGACCCACAGCGGTCGTCACCGGCGTGGGCGGCGCCCTGCCGCCCCGAGTCGTCACCAACCATGAACTGGCACAACGCCTCGACACCTCCGACGAATGGATCCGTACCCGCACCGGTATCCGCCAGCGCCATGTCGTGGAGGCCGGAACCTCCACGGGGGACCTGGCCACCGAAGCCGGGTCCCGGGCCATGAAGCAGGCCGGCCTGGACTCGGTCGACCTGGTCGTGGTCGCGACCACCACACCCGACCGGCTCTGTCCCGCCACCGCGCCGACCGTGGCCAGCCGCATGGGGCTGGTCGGCGCCTCCGCCTTCGATGTCTCCGCGGTCTGCTCCGGGTTCGTCTACGCGCTCCAGACCGCGACGGCCGCCATCACCGCCGGCACGGCCGGGAGCGCCGTCGTGATCGGCGCGGAGTCCTTCAGTACCCTGCTCGACCCCGAGGACCGCTCGACGGTCGCCATCTTCGGTGACGGCGCGGGAGCGCTCGCCCTGCGCGCCGGAGACCGGTCCGAGGACGGCGCGGTCCTGGACTTCGACACCGGCAGCGACGGAAGCCTGCGCGACCTGATCACGGTCCCGGGCGGCGGCGCCGAGCAGCGCGCCTCCGGCCGGCCCCCCGCCCTCGGGGACACCTACTTCCGCATGGAGGGCCAGCCGGTGTTCAAGCACGCGGTCCAGCAGATGAGCGAGACCTCTCTCAAGGTCCTCGGCACCAGCGGATGGACGATCGAAGAGGTCGACTGGTTCGTCGGCCACCAGGCCAACATGCGCATCCTCCGGGCGGTGGCCGGACGGCTCGGCATCGACTCCGACCGGGCCGTATCCAACATCGAACGCGTCGGCAACACCGCCGCGGCCTCCATCCCGCTCGCCCTCGCCGACAGTGCCGCCGAAGGGCGGCTGGGACGCGGCGACCGCGTCCTGCTGGCCGCGTTCGGAGGCGGCGCCACCTGGGGAGCCGCCACCCTCACCTGGCCCGAACTGCCCTCTCTCTGAGACCTTCCCCACCACCGGCCCCGGCCACGCGCCGCGAAGGAGCGACACCCATGCCCATCACAGAGCTCATCTCCGAGATCCTGACGACGAAGTACCAGGTCCCGCCCGAGGAGATCTCCCCGGAGGCCAGGTTCGAAGAGCTCTACCTGGACTCCCTGGCCCTCATGGAGGTCGCCCTCCTGCTGGAGAAGCAGTTGGGGGTCAGCATCGCCGAGGGCGTCATCACCCCTGAGCTGAGCATCGGAGAGACCGCCTCCGCCCTGCTCTCGCTGCGGGCCGGGAGCTGAGCGCGTGCGCGCCGCACTGGTCCGCCACGGCCGGACCCCGCTCAACGCGCAGAACCGCTTCCAGGGCCAAAGCGACGCCCCCCTCGACGAGGAGGGCAGGATCCAAGCGAAGCGGGTCGCGCGGTCACTGACCCCGGGACGGTGGACCGCCGTCTACTCGTCGCCGATGCTCAGAGCGGTGCAGACCGCACGGGCCGCGGCCCGCCGTCTGGACCTGACGCACACCGTGTTCACCGAACTGCGGGAGCGCGACCTCGGGACGGTGGACGGCCTGGAACGCGGCGAGTTCTCCCGCCGACACCCGGACGTCCTGCACCGGCTGCGGTCCGACCCGGGGTTCGCGCCCCCGGGCGGCGAGAGCGGCCGCGCCGCCCTCGCCCGCTTCTCCCGCGGCCTCGGCCGTGTGGCGGCGTCGGAACACGGGGGCGGGCCCGTCCTGGTGGTGACCCACGGCGGTGTCCTCGACCTCCTGGCCCGAGCGCTCCAGGGGGCGCGGCACTCCGGGATGGTCGGTACCTGCCGTGCCGCCTGCGTCGACATCGGAACCGGCGGGTACGGCCCGCCGACCGTCTCCCTCCTCCAATGGGACGTCGACCCCCGTTCCTGCGAGGACGCCTCAGCCGACCTGCCCGCTCCACCCGCCGTCACTCTCGCACCGAAGGGAAACGCACTCCTATGAGCATCCAGATCGTCGTGGTCTTCGACGTGCGCCCCGAGCGCTTCGACACCGCGGTCGCCGCCTTCCGCGACCTGGCCGCGCGGACCATCGAGGAGGAGGGCGCGCTGCGCTTCGACGCCTTCCTCTCCCAGGGCCGCGACAACACCGTCGTCCTGGTCGAGGAGTGGGCCGACCAGGACGCCATCGACCAGCACATGAAGGAGGACTGCGTCCGTGAGTTCCTGGACCGGGTGGAGGGCTGCTTCCGGAGCGAGGCCACCGTCCACCGGCTCGAAGCGGTCGGCGCTTGAGGGGGGACCGATGGAGGAGGGCGCGCACCGCCCCCGCGTCCTCGTCGTGGGGGCAGGGCCGGTCGGACTCGTGCTGGCGTGCGAACTCCTGCACGCCGGTGTGGACGTGGAGATCATCTCCAAGACCAAGAGGGAGAGCCCGCACTCGCGTGCCACGATCCTGTGGCCGCGCGTCCTGGAACTGCTCGACCGCGTGGGGGTGGCCGGCCGGCTCGTGGAGGGCGGCCACTACTTCGACCAGATGAACTACTACTCCGAGAAGCGCATGATCGGCCTGGTCCGGTTCGACCGTCTGCGGGGGGCCGGATACCCGTTCGCCATCACGATCCCTCAGTGGCGTACCGAGGCGATCCTGGAGGAGCACCTCGCCTCCCTGGGCGGCTCGGTGGGCTACGACCGCACCTTCGTCGGAGGCGAGCAGTCATCCGACAGCGTGACCTGCCGCATCACCGGTCCGGACGGTCGGACCAGGAGCTGCGCCTACTCCTGGGTGGTCGGTGCCGACGGCTACGGCAGCACGGTGCGTGATGCCTTCGGGTTCGGGTTCGCCGGACGTTCCATGCGCACCCGGCTCGCCATCACCGACGCCGAGATCATCGGCGAGAGCACCAGCAGCGAGGCCGCCTACTACCTGACCCGTTCGGGGAACATGGTGCTCGCCCCGCTGGGCGACGGCGTGTTCCGGGTGGGAGCCAGTGTTCCGGACGGCTACGGGGAGGAGACGGTCGACCGCGCCTTCTTCGAACGGCTGCTCCGGGAACGGGTGCCCGGGGAGCGCAGGCTCGGGGGCATGCGCTTCAGCGGGGTCTTCACGGCGCACGTGCGATCCGCCGACACCTACGCCCGGGGCCGGGTGTTCCTGGTGGGCGACGCCGCCCACGCGATGAGCCCGTCCGGGGCGCAGGGGCTGAACACCGGTATCCAGGACGCGGTGAACCTGGGGTGGAAGCTGGCGGGGGTGGCCGGGGGACGGTACCGGCCGCACCTGCTGTCCAGCTACGACACCGAGCGCCGCCCCGCCGTGGACCAGGTGGCCGGCCTGTCGACCCGCCTGGCCCGGATCGGGCTGTACGCGCGGCGGTCCCAGACACTGGTCCGCGACACCGCATACCGGCTCGGGACCGCCACCCGCGTGCTGGAGCGCTCCCTGGCGCCCCGGTTGGCCCAACTGGACACCCACTACGGGCGGCGCACCGTCCGGCGCGGGTTCACGCCGGGCGAGCGCCTGCCCCTGGGATGGCGCCCCTCGGACACCGCGCCGGTCCTGGCCGTGGACCGGTACACCGTCCTGCTCTGGCCGGGGCTGGAGTACCGGTTCGGCCGGTGGGCGGCCTTCGTCGACGCGGTGCGCCGGACGGTGGACGGCGTCCAGATCACGGACCTGGGCGGACGGCCGCCGGGGGCCCTGCTGTCCAGGCTCGGCCGACACGCGTCTGCCCTGGTCGTCAGACCCGACGGACACCTGGACGCCCTCCTGCCGCTGTCGGGCGGCACCTCGACCGACCGTGTGGAAGGGCTCGGACGCCTGATCTCACGGAACACCCTGCGGTCCCCGGAGACCGCCTCCGTCCCGGTGCCCCTGGCCCCGGCCCACGGCTGACCCACCCACCGTCGTTCGCGACACCACAGGAAGAGAGACCGGAGATGTCCGTTCGCGTCACCCTGACCGAGGTTTCCGACATGTCGCCGGAAGAGCTCGCCGTCTATGAGAAGTTCCAGTCCAACCTGACCCGGGCACTGCTGCTCACCCGGGGTTCGGCGGCTCCGCACCTGGCACTGGGCGCCTCCTTCACCGTCGGGCTGCTGAGCGATCTCGTGCGCGAGGTCATCGTGCTGCGTGTGGCCAAGCTGCGCGAGAGCGAGTTCGAGCGGCGGCTGCACTACCCCCTGGCCCTGAAGGCCGGGCTCAGCGAGGAGGAGATCGCGGTCATCGAGGAGGGCGACTTCGCCCGCATGGAGGACGACCGCGCCGCCCTGGTCCACTACGTGGACGAGTGCATCCTCCGGCACCGGGCCGGCGAAGCGGCCTTCCGCGCCCTGAACCGGCACTACACCCAGAACGAGATCGCCGAGGTCACCCACCTGACCGGCCACTGCGCCATGACGGCGATGTACCTCGACAGCCTGGCCATCCCCCTGGACGAGGACATCGCCTCCTGGGGACGCCTCACCGAGATCCAGGACTGAGGGGACGCGGTGGAGTACGCACGACTGGGCTCCTCCGGGCTCACGGTGTCCCGCCTGGCCCTGGGGTGCATGAGCTACGGGGACCCGAACCTGGGAACCCACCCGTGGTCGCTGCCGGAGAAGGAGGGGGCCCGGTTCATCGCCGAGGCGCTGGACCTGGGCGTCAACTTCTTCGACACCGCCAACATCTACTCACTGGGCACCAGTGAGCGGTTCCTCGGCGCAGCGATCGCACGCGAGGCCAGGCGTGAGGACGTCGTCATCGCTACCAAGGTCTACGAGGCGATGCACGACGGCCCGCTCGCCAAGGGGCTGTCCCGGCAGGCCATCATGCGCGAGCTCGACGCCAGCCTGCGCAGGCTCGGCACGGACTACGTCGACCTCTACATCATCCACCGGTGGGACTACGAGACCCCTGTCGAGGAGACGATGCAGGCGCTCCACGACGTGGTCCGGGCGGGAAAGGTCCGCTACATCGGTGCCTCCTCCATGCACTGCTGGCAGTTCGTCAAAGCGCAGTACGTCGCCGACCTGCACGGGTGGACACGTTTCGTCAGCATGCAGAACCACTACAACCTCATCAACCGCGAGGAGGAGAGGGAGATGCTGCCCTACTGCGCGGAGGAGGGGGTCGGGGTCACCCCGTGGAGCCCACTGGCCAGGGGGAAGCTGGCCCGCGACTGGGACGCGCGCTCGGCCCGCACCGAGGGCGACCCGATCCAGGAGCGCTTCTACGGCCCCACCGAGCGTGCCGACCGCGCCGTGGCCCGCGCGGTGGCCGACGTCGCCGAACGCCGCGGGGTCCCGCCCGCCCAGATCGCCCTGGCCTGGCTGCTCCAGCAGCCCGCCGTGACCGCTCCGGTCATCGGCGCCACCAAGAGCGGCCACCTCCGCGACGCCGTGGCCGCGCTGGACGTGGTCCTGGACGAGGGCGAGGTCGCCGAACTGACCAAGCCCTATGTCCCCCATTCCGTCGTGGAGTACGTCTAGCAGCCCCCGCAGAACACATCGGAGCGACCATGGGCATCACCGATTTCACCATCGAGATACCTCACGAGACCCTCGGCGTCGAGGAGATGAGCCGGAGGTCCGGCGTCGGCGTCGACAAGATCCGCGAGATCGTCCCCAGCGGGAGCGTCTCCGTCCTCTCCCCGGAGCAGAGCGCGTGGAGCATCGGACGCGACGCGGCCGCCAAACTCCTGGCGCAGAACCCGGTGCCGCCGGAGGACATCGGGCTCGTCGTCTACGCCGGGTCCAGCGAGTGGGGGACGCCGTTCTGGTCCCCCGCCGCCAAGATCGCCCTGGAACTGGGCATCCACCGGGCGCACTGCTACGAGCTGTCCAATTTCTGCAACGCGGGCACCGCCGCCCTGGCCATCGCCGACGAACAGGTCAAAGCGGGCAAGCACCGGGCGGCACTGGTGATCGTCTCCGACCGGCTCAGCCAGTTGGTCGACTACAGCACCGGCTACGTGGAGCTGTTCAACTTCGCCGACGGCGCGGCGGCGGTCCTGCTCTCCCAGGAGGCGCGGTACGAGATCCGCGGCTCCGCCCTGCGCACCGATCCGGTGTGGGTGGACTACTACTACGGCGAGACCACCACGGGGGGTGTCCGGGTCGAGCGCACCGCCAAACGCGACGGGCTGGGCGACGCCTTCACCGCGAACTTCACGGAGCTGACCGAGTCGGTCCTGGCCGAGACCGGGACTCCGGCGGACGAGGTCGCCTACTACCTGGTCACCCACGGGAACCAGGACCTGCACCGCGACTACCTCAGGGCGATGGGGGCGGACGCGGACCGAAGCGTGTTCACCTACGAAGAAAACGGCCACCTCGGCGGGGTGGACCCCTTCCTCGCCCTGGCGGACCTGGAGCGCGGCGACCGGCTCTCCCGCGGAGACACGGTCGTCATCGCGACCGCCGGGTCCGGGTTCAGCTGGGGGGTCATGGCCGTCCGGGTGGTCTGAGGGCCACCGGGTCCCCGTGTGCGCCCCTCGGCGGGCGCACACGGGGACCCGCGGTCTCCGGCCTCCCCTTCACGGGGGGCCGGGCCGCTCCGCCTCCATGTCCATGCCGAGCAGGCGCAGAGCGGCCTCGTCGGGGGAGCCGGGGTCGGTGAAGTACAGCTTGAGCAGGTGGCCGTCCTGGAGGGCCGCGGTCTGGTACTTCAGCGTGATCCGCCCCACGACCGGGTGGTCGAGGGCTTTCTCCCCGTCGGTGCAGTTGGCCACGTGCTGGCTCGTCCACAGACGGACGAATTCCGGGCTCTGGATGGCGAGGTCGCCGACCAGCTCCGCGAACCGCGGGTCGCCCCGGTACCCCGCCGCGATGTAGCGCAGGTAGGAGACGTTGTACAGCGACTCCAGGGACCAGTCGGCGTACAGGCCCCGCACGTTCTCGTCCAGGAAGTTGAGCTTGATGACGTTGGGACGGGTCTCCGGGGACCCGGGTGCCGCCACGTCCAGGTGCGGCGCGATGAGCCGGTGGTAGAGCGGGTTCCACGCCAGGATGTCGCACCTGTGGTTGAGCACGGCGGCGGCGACGTCGTTCAACGACTCGACCAGGACACGGGTGTGCGGGCTGACCTCGTCGGGCACCGGCTCCCTCGACTGCCTCGACGGGGCTGGTGTACCGATCCTGAGCAGGTAGTCCTGCTCGTCCTGGCTCAGTTCCAGGACACGGGCGATCGACAGCAGGACCGAGGGGGAGGCGTGCGGTACCTGGGACTGCTCCAGGCGGGTGTAGTAGGGCTGGCTGACGCCGGCCAACGCGGCCACCTCCTCCCGCCGCAGCCCCGGGACCCGGCGCTGCCCACGGGTCGCCAGGCCGATCTCCTCCGGCTGGATCCGCTCGCGCATACGGCGAAGGTAGTTCCCGAGATCCACGTTCATGTGATCGTCCACCCCTCCATGCTCACACACGCCTGTTTCCGCCACCCGCACGGCGGAGGGAAAGCGGACGGTTTCCCCGGTGCCCCGGAGCGTCGCCCCGGGTTCGGCGGAGAGGCCGTCACACCGAACACAACGCGTCCGGCGCACGGTGGTCAACAGCCGAACCTGACCCTGTCGTGGTCAGCCATGGCGGGGCTACCCACGGCCGGGGGCTGGCTGAGTCCGACGTGCCGTACGACTGTGGTGGCATGACCACCGAAAGGGCGACGGAATCGGCGTCGCCAACCAAGATGACCAGCCGTCAAGTCGTCGTCCTCATCGTGCTGCTCGCCTCGCAGTTCCTGATGGCGGCCGACTTCTCCATCCTCAACGTCGCACTTCCACGGGTCGGCGTGGACCTCGGTTTCAGCGCGGGCAACCTGCAATGGATCACCACGGCCTTCGCCCTGTGCGCCGCCGGGTGCACCCTGGTCTTCGGCCGCGTCGGCGACTACCTGGGGCGTCGGCGCATCTTCGTCACCGGGATGCTGATCCTGGCCGTGGCATCGGTGGTCGGCGGCCTTGCGACGTCGCCGGAGCTGCTGCTCGTGGCGCGGACCCTGCAAGGGCTGGCGACCGCGGCGGTCACCCCGGCGGCCCTGGCGCTGCTGACCACCACCTTCACCGAGCCGGGCCTGCGCGCAAGGGCGCTGGGGCTCAACGGCGTGATGATGAGCTCGGGTTTCAGCGTCGGCGCGGTCCTGGGCGGCGTCCTCACCGACACGCTGTCCTGGCGCTGGGCGTTCTTCATCAACATCCCCGTAGCCCTCCTCGCGGTCGTGGTCGTCTCCGCCGTGGTCGCCGAGAGCCGCGCCGAGCGGCGCGGCACCCTGGACGTCCCCGGGGCCGTACTCATCACCACCGGCCTGTTCAGCGGGGTCTACGGCATCACGCAGGCGGCCGAGAACGGGCTCGGCGCGCTCCCGGTCCTGGCGATGGGCCTGGCCGTGGTGCTCCTGGCCGCCTTCTGGGTCGTGGAATCGCGTACGGAGGAGGCACTGGTACCGGTCCGCATCCTGCGCCGCCCCGAGGTCGCCTTCAGCAACATGTCCGCCCTGTTCATCTTCGGCGGGGAGACCGCCCTGATCTTCTTCACCGGCCTGTACGTACAGAACGTCCTGGGGTTCTCCCCCCTGGTGGCGGGCCTGGTCCTGCTGGGCATCGGTATCGGGCAGATCCTCGGCGGGATGATCGGACCGCGCCTGATCGAGCGGATACCGCCCCACACCCTCCTCGGCCTCTCCCTGGTCGGCCAGGGCGCGTTCATGCTGCCGATGCTCGTGATGCCCGCCACACCGGAGTGGGTCCTCCCCCTGGTCGCCACCCAGTTCGTCAACGCCGTCTTCTCGATGACGGCGATGCTCGCGTTCATGGTGATCGCGACGTCGGCTGTGGGTACCGACATGCAGGGGATGGCCACCGGCATGGCCACGCAGAGCCAGCAGGTCGGCATCGCGATCGGCATCCCCGTGTTCAGCGCCGTCTTCACGGCGGTGGTGGGCGCGGAGGCGACGGGGAGCGAGCAGATGCCCGGCATCCACACCGCGGTCGCCGTGGACGGGGTCCTCCTCGTCGCCGCCGGCGCGCTCCTGTGGCTGGTCCTGCGCCGCCACTCCCCGGCGGGCTCGTCCGCGGGCGAGCCCGCCGCAGCAGACGAGAACCGTTGACCCGTACACCGAGAGAGAGGATCCTGTCGTGCGCACAGCCACACTGGGAGACCTGAAGGTCGGCCGTATCGGCCTGGGTGCCATGTCGATGTCGGACTACTACACCGGGGCCGGCAGCGACGAGGACGAGGCGATCCGGACGGTCCACCGCGCGCTGGACCTGGGCGTGACCATGATCGACACGGCGGAGATCTACGGCCCCTACGCCAACGAGGAGCTTCTCGGCCGTGCTCTGCGCGGTCGGCACGGACACGTGGTGGTCGCGACCAAGTTCGGCCTGGTGTCGCACTCGGGCGGAGGACCCAACGTCCTCGACAGCCGTCCCGACAACGTACGTGCGGCCGTCGAGGGGTCGCTGCGCCGTCTGGGCACCGACCGCATCGACCTGTACTACCAGCACCGGGTCGACCCGGGCACGCCGATCGAGGACACGATGGGCGCGCTGTCGGAGTTGGTCGCCGAGGGCAAGATCGGCCATGTGGGGCTGTCGGAGGCGGGGGTGCAGACGGTCCGGCGCGCGCACGCCGTGCATCCCGTCGCAGCGGTGCAGACGGAGTACTCGCTGTGGTCGCGCGAGCCCGAGGAGGAGCTGCTGCCCGTCCTGCGGGAGCTGGGCATCGGGTTCGTGCCCTACTCGCCGCTCGGGCGGGGCTTCCTGACCGGTGCCCTGCGCTCCCCCGACCAGTTGGACGAGGGCGACTTCCGCAGGACGACGCCCCGGTTCACCAAGGACAACTTCGAGCGGAACCTGGCTCTGGTGGACGAGGTCGCCGCTGTGGCCGAACAGGCGGGTGCCACCCCCGGCCAGGTGGCGCTGGCCTGGATCGTGGCACAGGGCGGTGACATCGCGCCGATCCCGGGGACGCGGCGGGTGGCCCGGGTGGAGGAGAACGCGGGGGCCGACACGGTGGAGCTGCCGCCGGAGGCCATGCGCCGACTGGACGCTCTCGCCCCGGCCGCGGGTGCGCGCTACGCACCCGCGGACCTCGCGCGCACGGGGCTCTGATCCGTGGCGGTGTCGTCCGTACCGGAGCGGGGCCAGGCCGATCCGTCCCCGTTTGGGCCTGGACCCGCTCCGGTGCGGACGACACCGCAGTGAACACCGGTGCCACGGGCAGAGGCGCCGCTCCGTGCACCGGACGCGGTCGCCGCGGTGCAAACGTCAGGTCCGCCCGTCCCCGACGAGGTAGCGCAGCTCCTGGACGGCGAACCACATGAGTTCGCGGTCCTCGGCGGCACCGGAGGCGGGGTCGGCCGCCGCCGTGGCGATGTCGTCGGCGGCGCGCTCGTCGTCCACGTGGGCCGAGGCCAGGCGCTTGTAGGGCACCGGGCCCTTGAGCCGCACCCGGAGCACGCCGGGGCCGGCGCCGCCCGCGGGCTCGACGGCGCGATCGGGCAGGTTCGCGGCGAGTACCACCCGGCGCCGGGGCGCGCCGGGGTCGGCTGCCAGCAGCGCCAGGGACTCCTCGGCGGCCGCGTACATGGCGCCGTAGTCGGCCTCCTCCTCGTCGGCCCCGGCTCCGGGGGCGGCGGTGAAGGCGGGGCCGACCGGCACACTCCCCTCCTCCAGGGCCCGGGCGAGGGCGGGGACGGTGCTGGGCAGGAAGACGTACATGGGCTCTCCGGGAACTCGACGGACACCACGAGTGTCCCAAGGAATCCCGGGTGCCCGCACCTGGGGCGTGTCAGGCCGCGGGCGTGCCCTCGAAGACGGAGGCGTCGATGGTCAGCAGGCGGCTCAGCTCCCGGCGGGTGGCGTGGGTGTCGGTGTGCAGCAGGCCGACCATGCCGAGTTCCTCGGCGGTGCGCACGTTGTGCTCGAGGTCGTCGATGAACACACAGTCCCGTGGGGACAGGCCCAGGCGTTCACATGTGTGCAGGTAGATCCGGGGTTCGGGCTTGCGCATCCCCACCTCACCGGAGATGACCACCTCGTCGAAGGTCCCCGCGAAGTGCTCGCGTGGGTAGCCGTTGCCCCAGGAGTTGGACAGCAGCGCGGTGTTCAGGCCGGTGCGGCGCACCGAGCGCAGCGTGTCGTACATCTCGTGGACCGGGTCGAAGCGGGAGAACATGCGATGGATGAGGCCCTCGGCGTCGACGGTGCCGCCGTCGGCGAGCCGGAGCAGGGCGGCGATCTCGCGCTCGAACCCGGCGGTGTCGATCTCGCCGCGCTCCAGCGCGTGGACGGGGTTGTCCTCCAGGCTGCCGTCGAAGTAGGGCCGCATGGCCTGCTGGTAGTGGTCGCCGTCGATGCCCTCGGATTCGAGCCAGGCGGCGATGGAGTCGGGGAGCGGTGTGGTGAGCACACCGGCCCAGTCCGAGATGACTGCCTTACGAACGCGGTCCATCCAATCCCTCCGTTCACGTGGGGAAACGTTCTTCCCGTTACGCACAGATTTCAACCATCTCGGACGTTCTTGTACCGTCCCCGACCCGCGCCGCCGCTCAGAAGGTGAGCCCCGTCCCGGCGTCCACACCCGCGCCGGGGATGTCCACCGGCAGCGTTCCGGAGGGCTCCAGCACACCGGCGATCACCCGCGCGGCGGCGTAGCGTGACACCTCCACCGAGGAGTAGACCGCCAGGAACGCCTCGACCTCCGGGAACACCTCCAGGTCGTAGGGGCCGCCCTGGGCGACCACGATGACGGGTTGGCCCTGCGCCCGGGCGGCGTCCACCACGGCCCGCTGCTCGGCCGACCCCCGGGCTCCGTCGGTACCCACCACCACGGCGTCGGCGTCGGGTCCCAGCCCCACGACGTCCACCCCGGCCTCGCGCAGCGCGTCGGTGATCTCGGTACCGCCCTGGCCCCGGACGCTCACGCTCGCGCCCTCGGCGAGCGGCAGCAGGCCGTCGCCGTCGCGCAGCACCGTCACGGAGGCGTCGGCCACGCTCTGGGCGGCCTCGGCGTGTTCGGGGTCCTCCAGAACGGCCTGTGCGGCCTCGGCGTCAGCCGGCTCGGCGTCCAGGACGCCCCGCTCCTCCTTGAGCGCCAGGATGCGCAGCACGGACTCGTCGATGCGTTCCTCGGTCAGCCGCCCCTCCCGCACAGCGGTCCGCAGCGCCTCCAGGGCGGCGGCCGGGTCCGGCGGCATGAGGAGCTGGTCCACACCCGCCTCGATGGCGCGGACCGCGATCTCCCCGTCGGTGTGGCCCTGGCGCACGCCCTCCATGTTGAGGGCGTCGGTGGTGACGACCCCGTCGTAGCCGAGTTCCTCGCGGAGCACGCCGCCGATGATCTCCGGGGACAGGGTGGCCGGGGTGTCCGCGTCGAGCTGCGGCATGACCACGTGGGCGGTCATGATGGCGTCCACCCCGGCGTCGACCGCGGCCCGGAACGGCGGCAGGTGCCCGGCCTCCCACTCCTCACGCGGCAGGTCGATGACGGGCAGGCCGGTGTGGCTGTCCACGTCGGTGTCGCCGTGCCCGGGGAAGTGCTTGACGACGGAGGCGACGCCGCCCTCGGCGAACGCTCCGGCCTCGGCCACGGCCATCTCCGCCACCAGGGCGGGGTCGGAGCCGAAGGAGCGGATACCGATCACCGGGTTGTCGGGGTCGGTGTTGACGTCGGCGACGGGCGCGTAGTCGAGGTTGATGCCCAGGGCCGCGAGCTCCTCGGCGGTGGTGGCGGCGAGCAGCTCCGCCATGGCGGGGTCGCGCGTGGCGCCCACGGCCATCGCGTCGGGGAAGCGGGTGCCCGCGGTCAGGCGCGAGACGAGCCCCTGCTCCTGGTCGATCCCCAGGAACAGGGGCACCCCGGCGCCCTGCTGCGCGGCCAGCTCCTGGAGTCCGTTGGACATGCGCACGATCTCGCCGGTGCCGGCCAGGTTGGCGGTGAAGTAGATGAGCCCGCCGGGGCGGTAGGCCTCGATCTGCGCGGCGTTCTCCTCCGGGCTGGTCCCCTGGGCGGACAGGACCATGAGCTGGCCGATCTTGTCGTCCAGGTCCATTTCCGCCAGCAGTTCGGGGGCGAGCACCGGCTGCCGCGCGTCCTCCTGCCCGCCCTCCCCGGACGGGGTGCCGCCCGGTTCCTGGGAGGTGCACGAGGCGACGGTCAGGGCGAGCAGGGCACAGAGCGGAGCCAGTGCGGCGCGCAGGGAGGGTCTCATGGCGGTCGGCGTCTCCGGGGAGTGTGGACGGGTGTGGCCGGAGGGTACCGTCTCACGGCCCCCTCCGGCCCCGGCTCCCGGGAACACGCCGGTCAGGCGGTCTGGGTGACCTTGTCGAGGCCGCGCGGCAGGTCGGGGTTGTAGCCCAGACGGCGGGCCAGCTGCTCGGTGAGCAGTTGCGCCGGGACGATGAGGTTCATCGGTGCGACCCACTCGGGCACGTCGGGCACCGGAACGGACAGGTCGCTGGCGGCGGCGAGGGCCGCTCCGCCGCCGAACCCGAACACGGGGGCTCCTGCGGAGCGCACGCGCTCGGCCAAGGCGACCGTGCCCTCCAGGGTCGGCCCCGTGGGCGCGGCGACGAGCAGCGCGGGGGTGCGCGGGTCGACGACGGCGATGGGGCCGTGCAGCAGGTCGGCGTAGGACAGGCCCATGGCGTGCAGGTAGCACGCCTCCTTGAGCTTGAGGGCGGCCTCCAGCGCGGTGGAGTAGGCCATACCGCGGCCGGAGACGACCGTGCCCTGAACCGCGACCATCCGCTCGACGATCTCCTCCAGGGGGTCTGTGGGCAGGGCGAGGCTCTCCTCGATCCCGTCCGGGACGCGCGCCAGGTCGCCCTCGTCCAGGCCGGCGCCCAGGCCCAGGGCGAGAACGGCGATGGCGGCGAGCTGGGTGCTGTAGGTCTTGGTGGCGGGCACGGCCTTCTCGTGGCCGGCGCGGGTGACCAGGGCGAGGTCTGCCTCGGCCGCCATGGGCGAGTCCGCGCCGTTGGTCACCGCCACCGTGCGGGCACCGCAGTCGGCGGCCCAGCGCATGGTCTGGACGATCTCCTCGGTCTTTCCGGACTGGGAGACGGCCACGGCCAGGACCCCGGAGAGGTCCACGCGGGCGCCGTAGGTGGTGGCGACGGAGGGCGAGGCCAGGGTGGCCAGGCGGCCGGCGTGTGTCTGGAGCAGGTAGTTGCCGTAGACCGCGGCGTTGTCGGAGGAGCCGCGCGCGATGAACAGGACCTGCCTGGTCTCGCGTGCCAGTGCCGCGATCTCCGGGCGCAGGGGCAGCAGCTCAGCGAAGGTGCGGCGCAGGGCTCTGGGCTGTTCGGCGATCTCGGAGCGCATGACGCTGGTCGTCGTGGTGGTCATGGGGGCCTTCCCTCGGAGTCCGGGTGGATTGACACGCGGTCGGGGCTTTGGTCTAGTCCGGACTATACCAGTATGGACCACACCGTTCCGGAGTCCGGCCGCCGTTGAACGCTCTCGCCCTCCGGGCCCCGACGGGACTCGTACTAGGGTCCCTCTAGCGATCTCGTCCACCGAACCGAGAAGGCGGTCCGCGCATGCCGATCGACCCCGCCAACCCCCTGCCCAAATACGTGCAGCTCCGCGACGCGATCCTGGACTGGATCACCGAGTCGGGGCTGGGCGTGGACGACATGGTCCCCTCCGAGCGCGAGCTCAGCGCTCTCTACGGGCTCTCGCGCATGACCGTGCGCCAGAGCGTCGACCTCCTCGTCACCGAGGGCCGCCTCTACCGGGTCCCGGGCAAGGGGACGTTCGTCGCCCGGCCCAAGATCGAGATGTCGCTGGTCCTGGCCTCCTTCAGTGAGGACATGCGCGCCCGCGGCTACGAGCCCGGCGCCCGCGAGCTCATCCGGCGGATCATCCCGGCCAGCGGGCACACCGCGCGGATGCTCGACATCGCCCCCGGCACCCCGGTCCACCACATCGAGCGGATGCGCACCGCCGACGGCGAGCCGATGGCCGTGGAGCGCTCCAACATCCCCGCCGCCGAGGTGCCCGGACTGGAGGGCTTCGACCTCTCCGCCCGCTCCCTGTACGAGGTGCTGGAGCACGAGTACGACATCCTGTTGGACTCGGGCGAGCAGACGATCGAGGCGGGCCTGTGCGACTCCTCCGACTCGCGACTGCTCGGCCTGCCCGCCGGGAGCCCGGTGCTGGTGATGCAGCGCCGCAGCTTCGCCAAGGGTCGGTGCGTGGAACTGGCGCTGTCCACCTACCGCGCCGACCGCTACCAGTTGCACTCGCGCCTGGACCCGCGGCGGCACGGCGACTGAGCGCCGGTGCGGGAAACGCGCGGGGGTCGCCCCGCGGCCACCGGCTCCGAATCACCGGTGGTGACAGTTCCCAGCCCTGGAGGCAGAGCGATGGATTACCAGACCCCCCGGCGCCCGTGGTGGCGGCGCCCCCTGATCGCGGTCCCCGCGGCCCTGATCGCCCTGGCCGTCGTCGCGGCGGGCCTGTGGGCCTTCCAGCCCTGGCGGGTGCTGACCACCCGCACCACGGACGAGGCGCTGCCGACGGCGTCCGAACCCGCCGTCCCCGGCACGGACGCCTCGGAGGAGGGCGCCGAGGGCGTCCCGGGCGGGGAGCCGAGCGAGGAGGCCCCCGAGGAGGCCCCCGAGGAGGAGCCTGCCGACATCGGGCCCGTGGTCCTGGCCGAGGGCGACTTCATCACCCAGGAGCACGGCACCTCCGGCACCGTCCTGGTCCTGGAACTGGCCGACGGGTCGCGCCACGTCCGCTTCGAGGACCTGGCCACCTCCGACGGCCCCGACCTGCACGTGTGGATCACCGACCAGGAGGCCGGCGGCGACTGGTTCAAGTACCGCGACGGCCGCTACGTGGCCCTGGGCGGGTTGAAGGGCACCCACGGATCGGCCAACTACGAGATCCCCGCCGACGCCGACCTCTCCGGCATGACCAGCGTGGTCATCTGGTGCGACCGCTTCTCGGTGGCCTTCGGGTCGGCCCCGGTGGCTCTGTAGGACGCACTGACGCCTGGGGGCGCCCCCACGGGGCACCCCCAGGCGTCGCACGGCTGCGGCTCAGGTTGCGGCCGGGGCTCCGTGGCACTTCTTGTACTTCTTGCCCGAGTCGCAGGGGCACGGCGCGTTGCGCGGCGTACCGGCGTACTCGTCGGCGGACTCGCTGCGGCGCTCCACCGAGCCGTCCTCGCCCGGGGCGCTGTACTGGAGTTCGGCGGGGCGGTCGTCGGAGATGCCCGGGATGACCACGTCCTCCTCGGCCGGGGCCTCCTCGTCGGGCGCCTCGGCCGCAGCGGCCTCCTCGTCGGTGTCCACCGAGGTGGCCACCGCGGTGGCGCCCCCGCTCCCTCCGACGGCCGCGGCGGTCGTGGCTGCGGCGGAGGCGGTGAGGACGGGCTCCTCCTTCTTGCGGACCTGGACCTCGACGTTGAAGAGGTAGCCGACCGACTCCTCCTTGATGGCCTCCAGCATCTGCTGGAACATGTCGAAGCCCTCGCGCTGGAACTCGATCACCGGGTTGCGCTGCGCCATCGCGCGCAGACCGATGCCCTCCTGGAGGTAGTCCATCTCGTAGAGGTGCTCGCGCCACTTGCGGTCCATCACCTGGAGGATGACCCGGCGCTCGACCTCGCGCATGGCCTCCTCGCCCAGCTCGGACTCGCGGTCCTCGTAGGCCGCCTTGGCGTCCTCCACGACCCGGTCGGCGATGAGCTGGCCGGTGACCGAGGCGAGGTCGCCGTTCTCCTCGATGAACTCGTCCGCGGTGAAGCTGACCGGGTAGATCTGCCGGAACGCCCGCCAGAGCTTGTCCAGGTCCCAGTCGCCTGAGTCGCCGGAGGCGGTCTCCTCCACGACGTAGCCGCGGAGCACCTCCTCCAGCATGTCCAGCACCTGGTCGCGCAGGTCCTGGCCCTCCAGGACCTTGCGGCGCTCGGCGTAGATGACCTTGCGCTGGCGGTTGAGGACCTCGTCGTACTTGAGGACGTTCTTGCGGATCTCGAAGTTCTGTGTCTCGACCTGCCCCTGGGCGGAAGCGATCGCCTTGCTGACCATGCCCGACTCGATCGGCTGGTCGTCGGGGATGTTGAGCTGGTTCATGAACGCCTCCAGCCGGCTGCTGTTGAACAGCCGCAGGAGGTCGTCCTGGAGCGAGAGGTAGAAGCGGGACAGGCCCGGGTCGCCCTGACGGCCGGAGCGGCCGCGCAACTGGTTGTCGATGCGCCGGGACTCGTGCCGCTCGGTGCCCAGCACGTACAGGCCGCCGGCCTCGACGACCTTCTCGTGCTCGGACTCGAACTCGGCCGTGGCCTTCTCCAGGGCCTCCGGCCAGGCCGCCTCGTACTCCTCGGGGGTCTCCAGCGGGCTCAGGCCGCGGGCCTGGAGTTCCTCGTCCGCGAGGAAGTCGGGGTTGCCGCCGAGCATGATGTCGGTACCGCGACCGGCCATGTTGGTGGCGACGGTGACCGCGCCGAGCTTGCCCGCGCGGGCGATGATCGAGGCCTCACGGGCGTGGTTCTTGGCGTTGAGGACCTCGTGCGGGACGCCCTCGCGCTTGAGCATCCGCGACAGCCGCTCGGACTTCTCGACGCTGGTCGTACCCACAAGGACGGGCTGTCCGGCCTCGTGGCGCTCGGCGATGTCCTCGGCCAGGGCCTGGAACTTGGCGTCCTCGTGCTTGTAGACGACGTCCTTGACGTCCTGACGGATCATCGGCTTGTTGGTGGGCACCTGCACCACACCGACGTCGTAGGTCTGGTTGAACTCCGCCGCCTCGGTCTGGGCGGTACCGGTCATGCCGGAGAGCTTCTCGTAGAGGCGGAAGTAGTTCTGGAGCGTGACCTTGGCGAGCGTCTGGTTCTCGTCCTTGATCCTGACGCGCTCCTTGGCCTCGACGGCCTGGTGCATCCCCTCGCCGTAGCGGCGCCCCGCCAGTACGCGGCCGGTGAACTCGTCGACGATGAGGACCTCACCGTCCTTGACGATGTACTCCTTGTCCCGCTTGTACAGCTCCTTGGCCTTGAGGGAGTTGTTGAGGAAGCTGATCAACGGGGTGTTGACGGCCTCGTAGAGGTTGTCGATGCCCAGCCAGTCCTCGACCTTGCCCACACCGGACTCGGTGATGCCGACGGTACGCTTCTTCTCGTCGACCTCGTAGTCCTCGTCCCGGCGCAGGCGGGGGGCGATCTTGGCGAACTCGGCGTACCAGCGGGAGTTCTGCTCGGAGGGTCCGCTGATGATGAGCGGCGTGCGCGCCTCGTCGATGAGGATGGAGTCGACCTCGTCGACCAGGGCGAAGTAGTGGCCGCGCTGGACGGTGTCCTTCAGGGACAGCGCCATGTTGTCGCGCAGGTAGTCGAAGCCGAACTCGTTGTTCGTGCCGTAGGTGATGTCGGCCTGGTAGGCCTTGCGGCGCGCCTCGGCGGGCATGTTGGGGCCGACGACGTCGACCTCCAGGCCCAGGAAGTGGTAGATGCGGCCCATGTTCTGGGCGTCGCGGCGGGCCAGGTAGTCGTTGGTGGTGACGACGTGGACGCCCTTGCCGGTGAGCGCGTTGAGGTAGACCGCGAGGGTACCGGTCAGGGTCTTGCCCTCACCGGTCTTCATCTCTGCGATGTTGCCGAAGTGCAGCGCTGCGCCGCCCATGACCTGGACGTCGAAGTGGCGCTGGCCGAGGGTGCGCTTGGCCGCCTCCCGCACGGTGGCGAAGGCCTCCGGGAGGAGGTCGTCGAGCGACTCCCCGTCCTCGTGGCGCTCCTTGTACTCCTGGGTGAGTTCGCGCAGCTCCTCGTCGGTCAGCTCGGTGAAGTCCTCCTCCAGGGAGTTGACCTGGTCCTTGAGCTTCGTGAGCCGGCGCAGGAGCTTTCCCTCACCCGCGCGCAGGAGCTTGTTGAGTATCCCTGGCACTTCCTATGCGCTCCTCGCAGATCGCGGTCGGCTCCACACACGTGGAGAGTCACACCCGGGCCCTCGGACCGCTCTCCCGTGACCGGGTGTGGACATCGGGGGTTCCTGGACCCTCGGGGCACCATCCTAGAGGACCGAGGGCCCGCGGCCGATCACAGGAATCGACCACGTTCCGCATCGGCTCCCCCACCGAGGGAAATCCTGCTGGACCGCCCCTTTTCTTTCTCTCCTACGAACGTGTGACCAGGGTTCGGATGTTCCCCAGCATTTCGCATGCGTTTGTGAAACCCGTGGTGCGGCAACGGGTACTGGAACCCTAGAGGCCGTGCCTGTGGCCCCGCATCCTTGGTGCCACCGAACGTCACGCGCGGCCGGGGGGATCGCCATGGAAGAGAGCCAGGAGAGGAAGGGCGCGGCATCGGAAACGGGCCGTCACGCCCCGACCCCGCGCACCCCGTTCGAGGTCATCGAGCGCATGCTCCGGCAGGAGTGCGCGGAGCCCGACCCCGCAGCCATGGACAGCGACCCGGGGGCCGGCTGGGAGCGGCACGTACCGGCGAAGGAGGAGTTCGGCGACATCCGCGGCTTCCAGCGACAGGGGGGCGGCATCGCACCCACCATGCACCACCGGGGGAGGCCGATGTCGTGGGTCTCGGTGGCGCTGGCCTTCGCCGGGTTCGCCCTCGGGGGGCTGTCTGTGGTGCTGGGGTGGTCTCTGTGGCCCTTGGTCCTCGCGGCGGTCCTCATCACGGCCGCCTTCGTGGTGGCCGTGGTGTGGGACATCCTCGCCGACGTGGTGCTCGACCCGCCCCGGACCGAGACGGAGGAGCGCCACGACACCCCGCTGCACAGGATCAAGGACAACCTGGCCGCGCGCGGTGGGAAGGGCGGGAAGTCCAAGACCCCTGAGGAACGGGGGGAGCGGACCGGGGGGGACGTCCCGGCCTGAGGAGCGCCGCACCGCGCGAGGGGCCCGCACGAGGGAGCGGGCCCCTCTTCGGATCCCCGTTCCGGAGCGGCGGTCCGGAACGGGGATCCCCACACGGACGGGAGGCGGGACGCCTTCGGCGGGATCAGTCCATGAGGCGGAGGACGCCGTAGTTGAACCCCTTGCGGCGGTAGACGACGCTCGGGGCGTCCTTCACCTCGTCGTGGAACAGGTAGAAGTCGTGTCCCACCAGCTCCATCTCCATCAGCGCCTGGTCGATGCTCATCGGCTTGGCCCGGTGGAACTTCTCCCGCACGATGACGGGGTGGTCCCCCTGGGTGTCGAGTTCGACGAACTCGTCGGAGAACCGTTCGGCCGACGCCGCGGCCGTCCCGGTCTCCTCCGCTCCGCTGCGCCGGGCGGGGGGCGCCTTCTCGGCGAGAGCGGTCCCCACGGGTTCCGTGGGCAGGTTCGCCGTCGCGGCTGCGACGGAGACCGGCGTGTGGTTGCCGCGGTGGACCTTGCGGCGGTCCGCGGCCTTGCGGAGGCGGGCCTCGATCTTGTCGAGGGCCAGATCGAGGGCACCGAACCGGTCTGCGGCCGCAGCCTCGCTTCGGATGACCGGGCCGTTGGAGTGGATGGTCAGTTCAACCCGCTCGCGGACGTCGGCGAGCTTGGGGTTGCGTTCGGTGGACACCTCCACATCGACGCTCATGCCTTTGCGTTCCCACTTCGAGAGCCGTTCGAGCTTGTCCTCGACGTGCTCCCGGAACCTGTCGTTCACACCGGTGCGTCGACCCTTGACGATGATGTCCATAGGACCCCCTTCATCGCGTGACCGCCCGAAGGCGACGGCCAGGCTGGTTCTGCCCCCTCCCGCCTCGGGGCGGAAGGGTGTCGCACGCGTACCCCCCTTCCGCTGCTCTCCCGGTCCCGCGAGGACCACGGTTCGGTTGGATGTGCGTATACCCATGGAAAGCACGGTCCTCACGTACACCAGGGGTGCGAATGGGTCACCTGATACGCAGGGCGGGCGGAGGACCGCCACGCCCGGAGCGCCCGGACCACGGGCGGGGAGAGTGCGTTGGGGTGCTGGGACGGTGCGGCCCCGTCTCGGAGGTGCGCAGGAGGGCAGCGACCCCCGGGGCCGGTGCCCTCCGGGGGCCCACCGCAGGGGAAGAGCCCTCGGAGGGCATGCCACCCGCCCGGCCGACCTGGTCTTCGTCCCCACATCCGCCTGCTGAGAGTGTCGCCGCTCTTATCCGCGACTACTGCTCTTCTCCCTGTCATGAGGGACATCCGGACCCTCCGCGGGGCAGGGCTTACCTCTAAGGCGCACCGTGATCGGTCGACGAAAAGTCGCCTTACGTGGGCCGTTTCGCCTGCGCCTGGCATCGGCTTGCCGAAGCGACTCCCCGGTCTCCCCGGGAGTTCAACCGCTCCGACGCAACCACGGACCCGGACGGGTGCCATACCTGTGACCGTAACCTGTCCGGGCGCGTATGTCAGGTGCCCCCGCCCCGGCCGCTCCGGCCGCGGCCCCCGTGACCCCTTGCGCACAGGGGTTTCTCAACCGTTCGCGGATGTTCGTAAAACCTTCACCGGGAACGGTGCGCGGCCCGCTGCCGGGCCTCCCCGACCCCCGGCGCGCCCCATCCGCCCGCGAACCTCCGCCGTGGGCGTCGGGGTTCCCTGCGCGACCGCCGACCGCCACGGTGCCCCCGACGGACCGCACACGGCTCCTCCGCCGTGCCCTCTCACAGCCGGTCCGGAAGCCGCTCCGCGAGGACCAGGGCACCGGCCACGGGCAGGCCCGCGCACCGCAGCGCACGGGCCGCCTCAGCGACCGTGGCACCCGTGGTCAGTACGTCGTCCACCACCACGGCACGGCGTGCCGGCCCGGGGCCCGGCCACGGGTCCGCCGCGAAGACGCCCGCACGGTTGGCCAGGCGGTCGGCGCGCCCCAGGCCCACCTGGGGAGGCGCCGCGCGCCGGTACCGCAGGAGGGGGGCCACCGTGCCCGCGCCGCCGACGTGGACCAGGCAGGACCGCGCCAGGCGCGCCACGGTGCCCCGCGAGGACTGCGGAGGGCCCCGTCCGGGAACCGGGACCAGCAGGGTGTCCGGGGCGGCCCAGCCCGAGGCGGCGTAGGCGGACGCCAGACGGCGGCCGAGGGGGTCGGCCAGTGCGTCGTCCCGGCCGCTCTTGTGGGCGAGCAGGACGCGGCGGTGGTAACCCGCGTAGGGGCCCGCCGCCCACACGGCGGGGCAGCCCAGCCGCGGCACGCACGGGTGCGGCCGCCGGTCCAACAGGGCCAGACAGGAACCGCAGAGCGGTCCGGGGGAGGCGCCGCAGGCGGCGCAGCACCGCGGTAGGAGCAAGTCCAGCAGGGGTTCGAGGAGCGGGGCGAGGACACGTGCGGCCGTGTCCGCGCCCCGGCGGAGGGGGCCGTCCATGACCTCAGGATCGGCTCCGGGTCCGCGGCGCGCCAGCCCCCGGCTCCGGGCTGTGGACAACCGCGGGCCCCTCAGCCCGGGTAGGTGGGCAGAACCCCCTCGGCCACGATCTGCCAGTTCAGCCGGTCACTGATCCACACGTTGCCGTCCTCGGCCCCGGCGATCAGCGGCTGTCCCGGAGCGGCGGCGACAGTCTCCATACCGCCCACCGGCGCACCCGCGCCCGTGGGCGGTGTGCCCCCGTCCACGGAGACCAGGAAGGCCTGGCTGGTACCGCCCTCCCGGCTGCCGAGGGCGACCAACTGGTCCGAGGAGCGCCAGGCGAAGTCGGTGACGTCGGCCAGTTCCTGGGCCAGGGCGAGGAAAGCGTCCACCGTCACCTGGCCGTCGCCGTCCACGACCACCCGCCCCACCTCCAGCGAGCGGCGGCCGTCCAGTTCGGTCAGGGCGGCGATCCGCGTCCCGTCCCTGGAGACGGCGGCGTCGATCACCGAGCGGTCCTCCAGTTCGGAGAGGTCGACCCCGACCACCTCGTCGCCGCCGCGCAGCATCCACAGGGCCGTCCCGCCGGGGGCGGGCACGTCCTCATCGGCACCCTCGACCACGTCGGTGCCCCCGTCCTCGCCGGGCTCCGCCGCTTCCGTCCCCTCCTCCAGCTCCTCGACCACCCACAGGTTGTCGTCCACGTCCCAGGACAGACTGGTGAAGACCCCGTCGGAGAGCACCTCCACCGCGTCGGCCCCGGCCTCGACCTCACTGGTCACGACTGAGTCCCCGCCCGCGGTGACGCCCGCGACGGTGTCCTCGGCCAGGGACACGGCGAAGCGCTCCAGACGGATGTCACCCGCGCCCAGCGGTCCGGGGACCGGTTCGGCGGTGTCGAAGGTGTCGGCGGTCGGCTGGGGCGTCGACCAGATCTGCCCCTCCTGCATGTAGTAGGCGCCGACCTCGGAGGCCGTCCCGCCGGGGGCGACCCCGGACCAGTGGTCGCTGCCGGGGCGGGGCCGGTAGGCGCTCTCCCCCTCGGCGCGGGGATAGGCGATCTCCTCGCCGTTGAGCACGACGGTGAACTCCTGGATCTCGGGCAGTTGGCGCAGGGTCCAGGCGATCTGGGCCCCCACCCCGAACTCCTCGATCTCGGGCACCCCGCCGATACGGACGCGCGCGCTCTCCTCGTCCACGTTCAGGTCGAGGGAGGCGTCCCTGGGCAGGGTCGTGGTCACCGCTGGCTCCGACCAGGCACTGGGGCCCTCGAAGAGCTGCCGCAGGAGGCGTTCGGCGAGGTTGTCGTTGCTGACCGGCAGGTAGACGGGGTCGGGGACGAGCGTGGTCAGCTCGCGGTTGTAGTAGTAGAGGTTGAACGACCGGTGGGTGCGCTCCACGTCGAGCCGGCTGAGGATGAGCTGCTCGGGCAGGCTCCGCACGCGCCACTCCCCCTCCGGGTCGCCGCCCTGCCGGGCAAGGCCGAAGGAGACGTCCAGGAGGGTGCCCTGGTCGCTCGGCAGGTACTTGCCGCTCTCGTCGATGGTGGCCACCAGCCGGGTGCGCATCCGCACGGTGGCGGTGAGCCCGTCGGCCGCGACCTCGGGTTCGAGGCTCACCGTTCCCGGGTCCCCGAACACCTGGACCGTTCCGTCGGGGGTCCACTCCTCGCCGGTGTCCTCCAGCATGTAGCTGCGGGCCGCTTCGTAGTTCTCCTCGAAGCTGCCCATGTCGCGGAGGAAGCCGTCGACCAGGGCCTCGGGGCCCACCCCGGGCTGCGGGCCCGCGGGGAGGAGCCGCACGTATCCGTCGTAGGGGTCAGCGGACGACCCGCCGCCGTCGCCGGGGACGACCGGGCCGGTGACGGGCACGGTCGCGCAGGAGGCCAGGAGCACGCAGGACACAAGGGCCGCGGCGGCGGCGCGCACGAGGGGAAACCGGTGCGGACCGTTCACAGCGTGCTCTCCTCGCCTCGGTCGGAGCCCCGGTCGGCCGGGGAGGTGCGGTCGGGTCCCTTGGCGGCCGGGACGACCCTGCCGAGCCCGATCTCCGGGGGCACCAGCGGGAGCGGGGATCCGCGCAGCTCGGCGCCGGAGGTGCGCGGCAGCGACAGGCGGAACTGGGACCCCTCCCCGGGACGGCCCCAGGCCTGGAGCCAGCCGCCGTGCAACTGGGCGTCCTCCTTGGCGATGGACAGGCCCAGCCCGGTGCCGCCGGTGGTGCGCACGCGCGAGGAGTCGGCCCGCCAGAAGCGGTCGAAGCACAGGTGCTCCTCCCCCTCCTTGAGCCCCACCCCGAAGTCGCGGACGGCCACGGCCACGGCGTCGCGGTCGCCCGCCGCGGTGACCACCACGTCCTTGCCCTCGCTGTGCTCGATGGCGTTGACGACCAGGTTGCGCAGGATGCGGTTGATCCGGCGCGCGTCGAACTCGGCGACGCAGGGTTCGGCGGGCAGGCGCAGGAGGACCTTGATCCCCCTCCGCTCGGCGATCTGCTCGGCGTCGCCCACCGCCTTCATCACGGTGTCGCGGATGTCCACCGACTCGGCGCCGAGCGTGGCGGCACCGGCGTCGTGGCGGCTGATCTCCAGCAGGTCGCCCAGGAGCTCCTCGAACCGCATCACCTGGCTCTGGAGCAGTTCGACGGACCGCCCCTGTGTGGCGTCGAACGACTCCCGGTCGTCGAAGAGCACGTCGCTGGCCATCTTGATGGTGGTCAGAGGGGTGCGCAGTTCGTGGGAGACGTCGGAGACGAACTGGCGCTGGAGTTTGGACAGCTCCTCCAGCTCCTGGATCTTCTCCTGGAGGTTGCCCGCCATGTCGTTGAAGGACACGGCCAGTCGCGCGAGTTCGTCCTCGCCGCGTACGGCCATGCGCTCGGCGAGGTCTCCGGCGGCCAGCCGCTCGGCCGAATGCGCGGCGGAGCGGACCGGACTGACCACCTGCCGGGTGACGACGTAGGCGATCAGGCCGAGGAGTACCACGAGGAGGACACCGACGAGGCCGACGGTGCCCTGGACGAGGCCGAGGATCTCCTGCTCGTGCTGGAGAGGGAAGATGTAGTACAGCTCGTAGGCGTAGGTCATCTGGGCGCCGACCACGAGCGCCGGTTCGGCGGATCCGTCCTGGTCGATGCTGGTGTAGGTGTGGTACTGCTGCTCGGTGCGCTCGGAGCGGCCGACCTGTTCGGTCAGGCGCTCGGGGATGCTCTCGCGGTCCCCGGTCGCGTATCCGCTCTCGTCGCCCACCGACGGCAGGATGACGACGCCGTACAGGCCGGTGTCGCCGCTGCGGCTGGTCAGCTCACTGGTGATGTTGTACAGGAGCCGGTCGCGGTCGCCCGCCTCGTTGCCCTGGAGTTCGGCGATCGCGTAGTCGAGCCCGGCCCTGTGGTCGTTGACCGCCGTGGCGATCTTGGCCTCCAGGAGGCCGCCGCGCACCTGGGAGACCAGGACGTAGCCCAGCCCCAGCATGACCGCCAGCGACAGCACCAGCGTCGTCGAGATCACCCGCAGGTGCAGCGACCGGCGCCAGTTGGCCTGGACCACGCGCACCAGGGCGCGCGCGGCCCGCTGGGAGAGCAGGTAGACCCGGGTCAGGCCACTGCTCTGGTCCGTCCTGCCGTCGGCGGGCGCCGACGGCGTGCGGACGGGCCGGGCCCGGTCGTCCTCGGAGGCGGCTGGCGTCATGTGCGGCGGGCCCCGATCAGGCGGTGCCGGCCTTGTACCCGACACCGCGGACGGTCACGACGACCTCGGGGTGCTCGGGGTCCTTCTCGATCTTGGCGCGCAGGCGCTGCACGTGGACGTTGACCAGGCGGGTGTCGGCCGCGTGGCGGTAGCCCCAGACCTGTTCCAGCAGCACCTCGCGGGTGAACACCTGGCGCGGTTTGCGGGCCAGGGCGACCAGGAGGTCGAACTCCAGCGGGGTGAGGCTGATCTGCGCGCCGTCGCGGCGCACGGCGTGCCCGGCGACGTCGATGGTGATGTCCCCGATCTGGAGGACCTCGGGCGCGGGCTCCTCGGTGCGGCGCAGCCGCACACGGATGCGGGCCACGAGTTCCTTGGGCTTGAAGGGCTTGACGATGTAGTCGTCCGCGCCGGACTCCAGCCCCAGGACGACGTCGATCGTGTCGCTCTTGGCGGTGAGCATGACGATCGGGACGCCGGACTCGGCGCGGATCTGGCGGCACACGTCGATCCCGTCTGCTCCCGGGAGCATGAGGTCCAGGAGCACGAGGTCGGGCTTGGTCTCCCGGAACATCTCCAGGGCCTTGTCCCCGTCGTGGACGAACGAGGGCTCGAAGCCCTCTCCGCGCAGGACGATGCCCAGCATCTCGGCGAGAGCGAGGTCATCGTCGACAACCAGTACTCGTCCCTTCATAGATGGTACGGCGCCGACCGTCCGGTGGACGGACCACACAGCGCCTACTCCTCTCTCCTGGAACAGTCAAGCGTCGGATGCGGGCTGTGCCCGTGGCCCCCATGCGGTGGGAGGCCGCGTTCGTCCCCCAACTCTGCCAGTTCCGGCCGGTGTTGGGAGCGTGGTCGATCGTATTCGGTTGCCCGTTCGGTCCCTTTCCGGGTGCGGCGCCTCTCGGCGCTCCACCTGTGCTGAGCTGCACCGAAGGCCTCGCCTTGTGGACCGGCGGGTAACAGAAAGCATACAAAAGGAATGAAGTGCATCGGTTGTACTTCGATCTGCCCCTACCCGACCGAGCCTCGGTACCACCGGCCGGTAGGTTGGTGGCCGAGCACACGCATCAGACGGGGTTTCGGCCACCACAAGTGACCGTTATCCCACGAAAGGTGGGGAAGATGAGCCAGGAGGACGACCACCGGGGCACGCCGGGCGGCACCCCGGACGGCCCCGAGGCCCAACCGTCCTCCGGTTCCAGCGGCCCGGAGCAGGCGGAGGGCGGCTGGGCGGCCCCCGGGCAGGAGGCGGACACCCCCCCGGACCGACCGGACTTCGCACCCCCGCAGGCCGGTCAGAACCTCCAGTCCCCGACGGGTCCCCCGCCCGGCCACGTGCCCCCGGGCCACGTGCCCCCGGGGCCCGGGCCCCGGGCCTACGGCCCCCCCGGGTACGGCCCCCCACCGGGGTACGGCCCCCCGCCGGGATATGGGCCGCCCCCCGGATACGGGCCGCAGGCCCAGGGAGCGCCCGGGTACGGGCCTCCTCCCGGATACGGGCCGCAGGCCCAGGGAGCGCCCGGGTACGGGCCTCCTCCCGGATACGGGCCGCCCCCCGGGTACGGGCCCCCGCCCGGCCACCAGGCCCACGGCCGCCCCGGCTACGGGCCGCACCGGGCCCTCAAACCGGGCGTCGTCGCCCTGCGGCCGATGAACCTCGGTGACCTGCTCAACGGCGCGTTCACGCTCATCCGGCACAACCCGAAGACCACCGTCGGCCTCTCCGCGATCATCATGGCCGTCGCGAGCATCGTCACCGCGATCGGCTTCGGCGGCTACATGTCCGACTACGGCGTGTTCATGGACCAGATCGCGAACGACCCGTACTCGGCCGACCCCGACGACCCCTTCCCGTTCTCCGCCTGGTCCCTGCTGGCCACCTACGGGGGTGCCCTCCTCACCCAGGCCGGTGTCGTGGTGGCGACCGGCCTGCTCACCGCTGTGATCGGGATGGCGGTCCTGGGGCACAAGCTCAGCCCCGGGCAGGCGTGGGCGGCGGTGCGCGACCGGATGGGGGCCGTCATCGGCCTGGCCGCCGTCCAACTGGTCATCTATTTCGCGCTGAGCCTCGCCATCATGCTGCTGCTGGTCGGCGGGTTCGCCCTCGGCCTCGTGCTCATCACCGAGGGGGGCGCCTCCGGAGCCGGTGCCCTGGTGATGGTCGGCGGCGTGGTCGGGGCGCTCGCCGGTGTCTGCGTGGCCGCGTGGATCGGTATCCGCATCTTCTTCGCCATGCCGGCCGTCATCCTCGAACGCGTCGGCGTGTTCGCCTCCCTGGCCCGTTCCTGGCAGCTGACTCAGGGCAGTTGGTGGCGCGTCTTCGGGATCATCCTGCTGACCATGGTCCTCATCCAGCTCGTCGCCAGCATCCTCTCCACACCCTTCGGCTTCGCCGCCGGGATCATCGTGGCCGTCTGGCCCGCCGCGCCCTGGGCGCCCGTCGCCTCCGGTGCGGCCATGTACGTCGGATCGGTGCTCGCCAACGCCGTCGCCACGCCCTTCACCGCCGGGGTGACGACCCTGCTCTACATCGACCTGCGCATGCGCCGCGAGGGCCTGGACCTGAAACTGCACACCGCCGCGCAGGCCGGACACGACGCGGGCCCGGAGATCTACCTACCGGAGCCGCGGACGTGATCCACGCAGCCGCGGAGGTGACGCGGGAGGAGGGCCAGCGGCGTGCGCTGGAGGAGCTGTCCGACCCGCTGTACGGGGAACGGGTGCCCACACTGCTGGAGCGGTTCATGGAGTGGCTGCGCGAACTCCTGAACGGGGTCGTCGAAGTCGGCTCCGGCGTCTTCGGCGGCTGGGCCGTCCTGGGTCCCGTCCTCGTGGTCCTCGCCGTGCTGCTCGTCTGGCTGCTCGTCTACCTGCGGCCGTCGGCGAGCCGTCGGCGGGGCGCGGTCGTGCACGAGGAGGACGCCCGCTCCGTGGCCGACCACCGCGCCGCCGCCGAGGCGTGCGAGCGCGCCGGGGACTTCGCGGGTGCCGTCACCGAGCGGATGCGCGCCATCAGCGTCTCCCTGGAGGAACGGGCGGTCATCACCCCCCGCGCGGGCCGCACGGCCACCGAACTGGCCGACGAGGCCTCCGCCTTGCTGCCGGACCAGCGCGGGGGCCTGGCGGAGGCCGCACGGCTGTTCAACGACGTGGCCTACGGCGACCGCCCCGCCACAGCCGACGCCGCCCGAACCCTGCGCGAACTGGACGCGGCACTGGAGGCCACCCGGCCCGTGCCCACCGGTGAGGGGGTCGCGTGAACGCACCCGCAAGCGACGCCGCCCGCGTGTGGCGGGCGCTCCGCGGACCGCTCGTCCTGGTGGTCAGCCTCGTGACGGTGGGGGTTCTGCTCTCCCTCGGCTCGGAGACCTTCCCCGAAGGCCACCTGGAGCCGGAGAGCCCCGCCCCGGAGGGCACGCGCGCGCTGGTCACCCTGCTGCGCGAGGAGGGTGACGTGGCGGTCGTCCGCTCCTCCGAGGCGGCGACGGAGGCCGTGTCCGGAGCCGGTGACGCGGTCCTGTTCCTCTCCCTCGACCACCGCCTCCTGCCCGAAGAGCTGGACGAGCTGGCCGGACTCGGCGTCGACACGGTACTCGTCCGGCCCACCCTGGCCTCCCTGGAGGTGTTCGCCCCCGGAACCGACGTCACCGGCCGGACCGAGGACGGCACCCCCCTCTCACCCTCGTGCGGCCTGCCCGACGCCGCCGCCGCGGAGGACGCCTCCCTGGGCGGCGAGCTCTACACCGCGCCCGCGGGCTCGGTGTCCTGCTACCCCTCGGACACCGGCGACGCCCTGGTCCGGGTGGAACGCGGAGAGGCCGCCACCACGGTGCTGGGCACCGGCCACCCCCTGACCAACGCCGCGCTCGGCGCCCGCGGCAACGCCGCGCTGGCACTCAACCTGCTGGCCGCGGACCAGGTCGTGTGGCTGCGCCCGGACCCGCCCCGGGAGGCGGGCCAGACCTCCCTGTGGGAGCTGATCCCGGAAGGGGTCCGCTGGAGTCCGCTCGCGCTGCTCGCCGCGCTCGCCCTCCTGGCACTGTGGCGGGGCCGCCGCATGGGCCCGCTCGTCCCCGAGTCGCTGCCCGTGGTGGTGCGCGCCTCGGAGACCCCCGAGGGGCGGGCCAGGCTGTACCGGTCCCGGCGCGCCCGGGACCGCGCGGCCGCGGCCCTGCGCACCGGCTTCCTCGAACGGAGCGTGCCGGGGCTCGGACTCGCCCCGGACTCCTCCCCCGAGGCCGTGGTGGCGGCCGTGGCCGCACGCACCGGTGACCGGCCCGAACGGCTGCGGACCCTGCTCTACGGGGCCGCGCCGGACCCGCACGCGGCCGACGACGCGGCCCTGGTCGCCCTGGCGGACGCACTGGACGAACGCTCCGAGAAACTCCGGTAGAGAGAGGTAGCACGTGACATCCGAGGTACTGCCCTCCGCCGACGAGGCGCGGGCGGCCCTGACAGCCCTGCGCCGTGAGGTCGGCAAGGCGGTCGTGGGCCAGGACGAGACGGTGACCGCGCTGGTCGTGGCACTGCTGTGCCGTGGCCACGTACTCATGGAAGGCGTGCCGGGTGTGGCCAAGACCCTCCTGGTGCGCACCGTCTCGGCGGCCCTGTCGCTGGACCACAAGCGGGTGCAGTTCACCCCGGACCTGATGCCGGGCGACGTGACGGGCTCGCTCGTCTACGACCAGCACACCGCCAAGTTCGAGTTCCTCAAGGGCCCGGTCTTCACCAACCTGCTGCTGGCGGACGAGATCAACCGGACGCCGCCCAAGACCCAGGCCTCCCTCCTGGAGGCGATGGAGGAGCGGCAGGTCACGGTGGAGGGCGTGCCCACGCCGCTGCCCGACCCGTTCATGGTCGCCGCCACCCAGAACCCGGTGGAGTACGAGGGCACCTACCCGCTGCCCGAGGCCCAACTGGACCGGTTCCTGCTCAAGGTCACCGTCCCGCTGCCCGAGCGCGCGGCCGAGGTGGACATGCTGGGCCGCCACGCCGCCGGGTTCGACCCGGGCGACCTGGCCGCCGCCGGGGTCGTGCCCGTGGCCGGGGCCGCCGAGCTCAGGGCCGCGCGGCTGGCCGTGGAGAGGGTCAGGGTGGCGCCCGAGGTGCTCGGCTACATCGTCGACCTGTGCCGGGCCACCCGGCTCTCCCCCTCCCTCCAGCTGGGGGCCTCGCCCCGCGGTGCCACCGCGCTGCTGCGCACCAGCCGCGCGTGGTCGTGGCTGACCGGCCGCGACTACGTCACCCCCGACGACGTGAAGGCGCTGGCCAAGAGCACCCTGCGGCACCGGATCTCGCTGCGCCCCGAGGCGGAGCTGGAGGGGGCGACCACCGACGGAATCCTGGACGGCGTACTCGCCTCCGTCCCGGTGCCGCGCTGATGGCGGTCACCGGGCGGGCGGCCCTCCTCGGCTTCCTCGCGGTGGCGGCGGTGGCGATCTCGGGCTCCCTGGCCCCCCTGGTCACCGCCGTCGCGCTGGGCCTGATCGGCGTCCTGATCGTGGTGGACCTCGTGCTGGCCGCGAGCCCGAAGAGGATGGCGCTGTCCCGCGAGGGGGACACGACCCTGCGTCTGGGCGAGGAGGCGACGGTACACCTGACGCTGTCCAACCCGACCGGGCGCGGGCTGCGCGCAACGGTCCGGGACGCCTGGCCGCCCAGTGCCCACGCGGGCCCGCGTACGGCACCGGTGCGGGTGGACGCCGGGGAGCGCCGCCGCCTCACCACGACCCTGGCACCGGCCCGGCGCGGCGACGCGCGCGCGGCGGGTGTCACCGTGCGCAGCATCGGCCCGCTGGGGATCGCGGGGCGGCAGCGGACGCTGTCGGCACCGTGGACGGTACGGGTGCTGCCGCCCTTCCACAGCCGCCGCCACCTGCCGGGCAAGCTGTCGCGGCTGCGGGAGCTGGAGGGCCAGCACACCGCGATGGTGCGCGGCCAGGGCAGCGAGTTCGACTCACTGCGGGACTACGTGCCCGGCGACGACGTGCGCTCCATCGACTGGCGCGCCACCGCCCGGGGCGACGGCGTGGTGGTGCGCACCTGGCGGCCCGAGCGGGACCGGCGGATCCTGATCGTGCTGGACACGGGCCGCACCGCCGCCGGGCGGGTGGGCGACACCCCGCGTCTGGACCACGCCATGGACGCCGCGCTGCTCCTGGCGGCCCTGGCGGGCAGGGCGGGCGACCGGGTGGACTTCCTGGCCTACGACCGCCGGATCCGCGCGCAAGTGCGCTCCTCGGGCAAGGGCACACAGATCGGCCGGCTGGTCGAGGCGATGGCGCCGCTGGAGGCGGAGCTGGTGGAGTCCGACCCGGCGGGCATGGTCGGCGCGGTCCTGGGAACGCAGGGCCGGGCGCGCCGCCTGGTGGTGCTGCTGACCGACCTGAACGCGGCGGCCCTGGAGGAGGGCCTCCTGCCGCGCCTTCCGGCCCTGACCTCGCGGCACCTGCTGATGGTGGCCTCGGTATCGGACCCGGCCGTGACGGAGATGGCGGCCGAGCGCGGAGGCGCGGAGGCGCTGTACCGGGCTGCGGCGGCGGAGCGCACCCTGGGCGAGCGCCGCCGAGTGCGGGCCGAGCTGCGCCGGTTGGGCGTGGAGGTCGTGGACGCCGACCCCGAGCACATCGCCCCGGCGCTGGCGGACGCCTACATCAACCTCAAGGCCCAGGGCCGCCTGTGAGCCCTACAGGAGTCCCAGAATGAGACGACAGGCGTGATCCGCATCGTCCAATTCATGCGGCTCCAACCGGCCAGCGAACTCTCCTAGCCGTATCTGCCGGTCAACAGCCCGCATCTGGTCGACGAGCACCCGGGCGGCGGTGCCATCGACCCGGTCGGCCTCGGGACGAAAGAGTGCCGGCGCGGCGGTCGTCGAAGTGGGCGCGCCGACCGCAGTGGAAAGGTTGAAGGGCCCCTGAAGCTCCACCCAGCAACGCGGCCCCGCTGCCCGCGGCCCAGCGCGCGTTTGCCCGCTCGCATCCGGTAGAGGCCACCACGCATCCGAGGGGCCCATCTCTTCCGCGATGCGGGCGGGTTCGGCCCGGTTCGCCTCGTCGTGCCTCAGGCGTTCGGCGTCCTCCCGTGCTTGAGCGTGCTGCCGTTCGACCTGCACTGCCGAGAAGAGCGACCTCCACGCAGCCGGTGCTGATACCGCTGTAGCTGCTCTTGAACCAGTGGAGGGTGTCCTCGTCCATATGGTCGATGGCGCCACAAGCCTCCGCGCCCCACCCGCCCTACGCCACGGGGACGGCCTGCGGGGCGTCCTTCAGGTCGCCTGTCTCGCCCTCACGGTGCGCCCTGCGGCCGAGGGTGAACACATACGCCAGGAACAGGATCTCGGCGACCGCGCCGATCCCGATGCGCAGCCACGTGGTGTGCACGTACCCCGTCACGAACCCCTCGATGAGCCCGGACAGGAACAGCACCACCACCAGCCCCAGCACCACCGCGACCGCCGCGCGGCCCTCCTCTCCGAGCGCCCGCAGCCGTGTCCGGTCCCCGGGGGAGATGATCGTCCACCCGAGCTTGAGCCCCACGCCTCCGGCAACGAACACCGCCGTGAGCTCCAGCAGGCCGTGCGGCAGGATCAGCCCGAAGAACTCCGGCCCCCGGCCGTGCGCGAGCATCAGCCCCGCCACCTGACCGATCGCGACCGCGTTGCTCACCAGCACCCACAGTGTGTACAGGCCGAAGAAGGCACCGCCCACGATCGCCTGCGCCGCGATCCACGCGTTGTTGGTCCACACCTGGGCGGCGAACGACCCCGACGGATTCTCCACGTAGTAGTTGCCGAAGTCGTGCTCGACGTACCGCGACATCGACTCCGGGGTGCCCAGCGAGTGCAGGACCTGCGGGTCGCCGACGATCCACGCCGCCGTCGCCGAGGCCAGCAGGAGCATCCCGGCGGTCACCCCGATCCACCACCAGCGCATCCGGTACAGCACCGCGGGGAACACCCGGGTGAAGAACCCCGCCAAGTCCCGCCAGGCCGAGGTGTGCGCACCGGTCACGGCCGACCGCGCACGTGCGACCAGCGCCGACAGGCGCCCCACCAGGGCGGGGTCCTGGCCGGAGGAGCGCACCACCGACAGGTGGGTGGAGACCCGCTGGTACAGCTCGACCAGCTCGTCGATCTCCTCGCCCTCCAGGTGCCGGCGTCCGCGCACCAGACGGTCCAGCCGGTCCCACTCCTGGGCGTGTGCCTGTGCGAACACGTCGATATCCACGCATGAGACCCTACTGCGTCCGGTCGTCGACGCCACGGCCGCCGGGAGTGTTCCCGACGGTCAGCGGTAGTGTGCAACACGTACGGTTCGTACCTTCCACGAGGGAGCGTGTGCAGGTGTCCCATCCCGGTACACAGGCCCCTGGGGGCTTCTACGAGGCGTCGCCCCTGGTGACGGGGGACGCGGTGGTCCTCGACCTGCGTCCGGCCGGTTTCGCCTCCCGGGCGGCGGCCGCCCTCATCGACATCCCACTCCAAGTGGTCATGCTGCTCCTGCTCGGCATACTCACGGCGTGGATCGCCGACGGCGTGGATCCGGCCGCCACCGCCGCGATCGCCCTCGCGGGGACGGTCCTCATCATCATCGGGTACCCGACCGCCTTCGAGTCGCTCTCGCGCGGGCGGTCCCTGGGCAAAATGGCGCTGGGGCTGCGTGTGGTGGGCACGGACGGGTCGCCGGTCCGCTTCCGCCAGGCCCTGGCCCGTGCGCTCGCCGCCTCACTGGAGATCTGGGTGACCGGCGGTGTGGTCGCGCTGTTCACCTCGATGATCAACCGCGACGGCCGCCGCGTGGGCGACTTCGTGGGCGGCACCCTGGTGGTCTCCGAACGCGCGGGGGGCCGCCGGGACGAGTTCGTACCGATGCCGCGCCACCTCGCCGACTGGGCGGCCGCCACCGAGCTGTCCGGGCTCTCCCCCGAGACCGCCGCGGCCGCGCGCCAGTACGTCCTGCGGTTCTGGGAGCTGACCGAACGGGCACGGCACGACATGGGCGTCCGGCTCGCCTCCGAAGTGGCCGCGCAGACCAGTCCGCCCCCGCCGCCCGGCACGGCCCCACCGGAGTACCTGGCCGCCGTGCTGGCCGAGCGCCGCCGCCGACACGAGGCACAGATGCGCCCCGGCGGCCCCTTCCCCCGCTGACCCCCGGCCGGGGCCTCAGGGACGCCAGGAGCTCAGGTAGCCCGCCTGCTCCTCGGTGAGCGCGTCGATGGCCACGCCGAGCTCCGCGAGTTCGAGCCGGGCCACCTCGATATCGGTCTCCTCCGGCACCTCCACCACCCCGGGCCCCAGTTCGGTGTGGTGGCGGGCGAGCCAGGCGGTGGTCAGCGCCTGCACCGCGAACGACATGTCCATCACCGCCGCCGGGTGGCCCTCCGCGGCCCCCAGGTTCACCAGGCGCCCCTCCGAGAGCAGCAGCACGCGCCGACCGTCGGCGAACACGTACTCGTCGGCCTGCTCACGCACGCCCCGGTTGACCTCGACCGCCCTGCTCTCCAGCGCCACCAGGTCGATCTCCAGGTCGAAGTGGCCCGAGTTGGCGAGGATCGCGCCGTCGCGCATCCGGTCCAGGTGCTCGCCGCGGACCACGTCCCGGTTGCCGGTCACTGTCACGAACACGTCGCCGAGCCGGGCCGCCTCGGCCATGGTGGTGACCGTGTACCCCTGCATGACCGCGTCCAGCGCCTTGACCGGGTCGACCTCGGTGACCACGACCCGGGCACCCATGCCGCGCGCCCGCTCGGCCAGGCCGCGCCCGCAGTAGCCGAACCCGGCCACGACCACGGTCCGCCCCGCCAGCATCGCGTTGGTGGCCCGCAGGATCCCGTCGATCGTGGACTGCCCGGTGCCGTAGCGGTTGTCGAACATGCGCTTGGTGGCGGTGTCGTTGACCGCCACCATCGGCAGCCGCAACTGCCCCTCGGCGCTCATCCGGCGGAGCCGGATCACCCCGGTGGTGGTCTGCTCGCAACCGCCCAGCACACCCTCCATGAGGTCGGGCCGGTCGGCGTGCACCGTGTTGACCAGGTCGCAGCCGTCATCGAGCAGCAGGTGCGGCCGGGACTCCAGGACGGCGACGAGGTTGCGGTCGTAGGCGGCCGGATCCATGCCCGCCCAGGCGTGCACCGCCACGCCGTACTCGCTCACCAGCGCGGCGGCCGTGTCGTCCTGGGTGGAGACCGGGTTGGAGGCGGCCAGCCAGACATCGGCTCCGCCCGCCCTGAGGGCCCGCAGCAGGTTGGCGGTCTCCGCCGTCACGTGCAGGCACGCGGCGACGCGCAGGCCCGCCAGGGGCCGCTCGCGCTCGAAGCGCTCGCGTACCTTGCCCAGCACGGGCATCGACCGCTCGGCCCAGGCGATCCGGCGGACCCCGGCCCCGGAGAGGCCGAGGTCCGCGACCTCGTGTGAGGGTGCGGACATGGCCTAGTACCGATAGTGGCCGGACTTGTAGGGGCCCTCGACGTCCACGCCGATGTAGGCGGCCTGCTCCTTGGTGAGCCGGGTCAGCTTGACACCGAGCGCGTCCAGGTGCAGTCGGGCCACCTTCTCGTCGAGAATCTTCGGCAGCGTGTACACGTCCGTCGGGTACTCGTCGGGCTTGGTGAACAGCTCGATCTGCGCGATGACCTGGTTGGTGAAGCTGTTGGACATCACGAAGCTGGGGTGGCCGGTGGCGTTGCCCAGGTTGAGCAGACGGCCCTCGGAGAGCACGAGGACGGACCGGCCGTCGGGGCGGGTCCACTCGTGGACCTGCGGCTTGATCTCCTTCTTGGCGATGCCGGGGACCTTCGCGAGCCCGGCCATGTCGATCTCGTTGTCGAAGTGGCCGACGTTGCCGACGATCGCCTGGTGCTTCATCCGCATGATCTGGTCGGCCATGATCACGTTGAAGTTGCCGGTGGTGGTGATGAAGATGTCACCGGTCTCCAGGACGTCCTCCAGGGTGGTGACCTGGAAACCGTCCATCGCCGCCTGGAGGGCGTTGATCGGGTCGATCTCGGTGACGACGACCCGCGCGCCCTGGCCGCGCAGCGCCTCGGCGGAGCCCTTGCCGACGTCGCCGTAGCCGCACACCACGGCGACCTTGCCGCCGATGAGGACGTCGGTGGCGCGCATGATGCCGTCGGGCAGCGAGTGGCGGATGCCGTACTTGTTGTCGAACTTGCTCTTGGTGACGGAGTCGTTGACGTTGATCGCCGGGAAGGCGAGGACACCCTCACGCTGCATCTCGTACAGGCGGAGCACGCCGGTGGTGGTCTCCTCGGTGACGCCCTGGATGCCCTCGGCGATCCTCGTCCACTTCTGCGGGTCCTCGGCCAGGCTCCGCTGGAGCAGGGTGAGGACGACCGCGAACTCCTCGCTGTCGGCGGTGGAGGGGTCGGGGACCGCCCCGGCCTTCTCGTACTCGGCGCCCTTGTGGACGAGCATGGTGGCGTCGCCGCCGTCGTCGAGGATCATGTTGGGGCCCTCGGCTCCCGGCCAGGTGAGCGCCTGCTCGGTGCACCACCAGTACTCCTCCAGTGTCTCGCCCTTCCAGGCGAACACCGGGACGCCCCGGGGATCCTCGGGGGTGCCGTCGGGGCCCACCACGACGGCCGCCGCGGCGTGGTCCTGGGTGGAGAAGATGTTGCAGCTCACCCAGCGCACCTCGGCGCCCAGGGCGACCAGGGTCTCGATGAGCACGGCGGTCTGCACGGTCATGTGCAGGGAGCCCATGATGCGGGCACCGCGCAGGGGCTTGCTGTCACCGTACTCGGCCCGCGTGGCCATGAGACCGGGCATCTCGTGCTCAGCGAGCCGGATCTCATCGCGGCCGAACGCGGCCGAAGAAAGATCGGCGACCTTGAAGTCGAAAGCCATGGATTCCTCAACTCTGATCGTGGTGGCGACCCTGATTGTAGAGCTGTTCCACCAGCGGAGAGGAAAAATTGACATTGCATCGGCAGATTTTCCCTGGCCTCCGAAGAAGTTCGTTAGGCTCGCTCCATGGCCGCCCTCGACGACACCCCGCCCGCACCCTCCCGGACAACTGGCGCCGTCCCGATCTCCGCGGCGGCCGAGCGGGTCGGCACCACGGCGCGCATGCTCCGCTACCGGGAGGCGCTGGGCCTGCTGCCCCGCACCCAGGAACAGCCCACGGGACGCGGCCACCGACACCGTCGCTTCACCGAGGAGGACCTGCACACCATAGCGGTGGGGCTGCGGATGGAGCGCGAGTTCGACATCCCTCCCGCCGCCCTGGCGTTCGCGCTGCGCGTCCTGGCCGAACCCGAGGTCCTGGCGCGGGTGCGCGCGCACGGGGAACGCCTCGGCCGCCTCGCCCAGGCTCCGGCCCGCGCGATGGACTTCGACAAGCAGAAGGCGATGCGCCTGCTCCGCAGGAACGGCTCGTGAGTGACGCGCACATCCACCGGGGGTTGTCCCGCGCACGCGTCCGGTAACGGCCGTCCCGAGAGGTTTCACCGTTCGGTCCACCGGCTACGCATCACAACGTGGACACCCTGCGCAGCGACGCTGCCTCACATCCTCTTCCCGCCCGCGTCCGTGACGAACTCACGGACGTCGACCGGCTCCGGACCATCTGGGCGGGCCAACGCGACGGGCGGCCCCGGGAGGCCCGCGCGGCCGCACGGCAGGAGCTGGTGCACCGGCGCGTCCGTGAGCTGGGCGGCGGCCCCGGCCTGGTGGAGGCGGTGCTCTCCGTCTCCAGGGAGGGGATGGCGGGACAGCCCGTCTGCGCGGACTACGTCATGCAGCTGTCGGCCCTCGCTGCCGCCTTGCCGACCGACCGGGCCTGCCGGGTTCCGGAGCGCCGACTGGACTGGAACGAGTCGCGGAACCTGGCGGAGGCCGCGGAACTGCCCGCCCACCCCGTGGTGCGCGCCGCCCACGTCCTCGCCGGGTGCGCCGACCTCCTCGGCGCCACAGGCACAAGCCCCGACGACGGCCTTCCGTGGGTGCTGCCCTGGATGCTCGCCTCGGCCGTGCTCCAACGCGCCTGCTACCCGCCGCTCCTGCCCGACCCGCTGGCCCTGCGGCCCCCGGTCACCGTCCGGGAGCCCGGCGAACGGCTCGCCGGGCTGGTCCACCACGTCGCCCGCCTGGCCACCGGCACGCTGCGCGACGAGCTGTGCTGGGTGCCCGCGGAGGTCCCCGAGCCCCGTGGGAGCCGACCGCCGCTGGCCTCGGTGACGTGTCGACGGATCGAGGCCTACGTTCGTTCGCGGGGGGAGGCGTTGGACCTCATGCTGCGGGCCATGGACCCGCGGGCGGGCACGACGGTGCGTTCTGGGGGCTCCGGCGACGCCCCGAGGCAGGACCCGGGCAGCGCGCCCGCCTCGCGCACGGTCCTCACCCCGGGCGCCGCGCACTGGTGGACCTCACTGGAGCTGGTGGCGGGCGACGCCTCCCTGACCCTGTTCGTGGTGGTCCAGGAGGTCGGACGCCCCGAGACCGGGGTGCTGGCGGTCACCGCCGACGGCAGGCTCACCACGCCCGAGGGTGTCAGGGACACCCTGGACATGTCCCGGGCCGACAGCGTGACGGTGATCCCCACCGACTCCGTCGACGAGCGCTGGCCGGAGATCCGCGACCTCGTGGACGAGGCGGTCTCCCGTTCCATGAACGCCCTGACCCGGGTGTGAAGACCGGTTCCCCGCACACGGCCGGGCAGGGGGCTGCGCCCTCAGGCGTCCGTGGCGGGCTATTGGCTGACCGCGATCAGCACCAGCAGCAGGACCAGGATGACGATGGTGATCAGGACGGCCGGGATCACCCAGCTCTGCTGGAGCGGCGAGGGCGGCTGCGCCGGGCGCGGCATCGGGCCGGGGCGGCCGGGAGACGCATAGGCCTGGTTGGGGCTGGCGCCTCCGGCCATCGGTGTGCCGGGCGGCACGGGCCGCCGCTGGGGGTGGGGCGGCCCGGGGTTCGGGTACATCCCCGGCATCCCGTGCCGGGGGTTGGAGGTGCCGGGGTGGCCGCCGAACGCGGGACGCGGGTTGGAGTTCACGGGGTGGCCCGCGGTGCCCGGCCGCGGCTCGGAGGACGTGGGGCCGTGTCCGGGATCGGACACGTGCGGCGGATAGCCTCCGAAACCCTGCTGGGGGCCGGTACGCGGCGACCGCTGCACCGCGGGCGGAACCTGCGCGCCGGCGGGCAGGAGGCCCGTCTGGGCGATCTGCTCGCCCCGGCGGAAGGCCTCGTCGGTGGAGGCGGCCGCGTCGTCGGCGCTCTCGTGGCCGAGCAGGCGCATGAGCAGGCTCTGCGCGTTGGGGCGGCGGTCGGGGTTCTTGTCCAGACAGGCCTCGACGACGGGGCGCAGGGTCTCGTCCATACCGTCCAGGGCGGGCGGTGCACTGACCACGCGGTGCACCACCGCGGGCACGGTGTCGGAGCCGAACGGGGCGTTGCCGGTGGCGGCGAAGGCGATGACGCAGCCCCAAGCGAAGATGTCGCACTTGTCGGTGACCCCGCGGCCCTCGATCTGTTCGGGTGCCATGTACGAGGGCGTTCCGACGATCGAGTTGGTCATGGTGGCGGTGCCGTCGTCCATGCGGGCGATACCGAAGTCGATGACCCGCGGTCCGTCCGGACCGAGCAGGACGTTGCCGGGCTTGAAGTCGCGGTGGACGATCCCCGCCTTGTGGATGGCCACCAGGGCGGTGGCCGTGGACACCGCCAGCCGCTGGAGCTTGGACCCCTTGAGCGGCGCGCCCTTGGCCACCGTGTCCTGGAGGTCCTTGCCGGGCACGAACTCACTGACCACGTAGGGCGGGTCGTCGTCGAGCTGGGCGTCGAGGATCGCCGCCGTGCAGAACGAGGCGACCTTCTGAGCGGCGCGGACCTCCTTGGCGAAACGCTTGCGCAGGTCGCTGTCGGCGGACCACTGGTCGTTGAGGACCTTGACGGCCACAGGGTCGCCTGCGGTGTCCTCGGCGAGGTAGACGATGCCCTGGCCTCCCCTGCCCAGGCGTCCGGTCACTCGGTACCCGCCGAACTCCGCGGGGTCGCTCGCCTGTAGCGGTTCAGGACCGGACATCGGTGTCCTCCAGGGCATTCGTGATGAGCGGTGCGCGCAGCAACAGGGTACGGGTTAGCGGGCACACGTGACCGTGGATGCACACCCGGCGGCACCGGGTCCGCTGCGCCGTCACTGTTGTGACCGCCGCGACGGCCCAAGCGTTCCCTTCCGGCCTCAGTCGATCCTGCGGGCCTCGTCGACGAGCAGCACCGGGATGCCGTCTCTGATGGGGTAGGCCAGACCGCTCTCGTCGCAGACCAGTTCGTCGGTCTCGGGGTCGTGGCGCAGCGGGGCCTGGCTCTGCGGGCAGACCAGGATGTCCAGCAGCCATCCGTCGATCGTCGTGCTCATCGGTGTGCCGGACGTGCGGGCCCGGTCCCGCAGGACCGGGAGGGCACGCCCTCCTCCTTCTGTATGGTGTGGCCGCGGCCGTCCGCTCCGGAGCGGACGCGGGTGTCGCCGATGCCGTGGACCGTTCCGCGGCCGGTGGTGCTGTCGAAGCTACCGGAGGTGCGGGCCCGGAGCACGCGTCCCGGGCCCGCACCACGGGTCAGGCGCGGACGATGCCCAGGACCTTGTCGCGCAGTGTGGCGACGGTGACGTCGTCGGGCGCCTCCACGTTGAGCCGCAGCAGCGGCTCGGTGTTGGAGGCGCGCAGGTTGAACCAGGACCCGTCGGGCAGGGTGACGCTCAGCCCGTCGAGTTCGTCGACGGTGACGCCGTCCCCGCCGGCGAAGGCCTCGCGCACCTGTGCCATCCGCGCTCCGGTGTCGGTGACGGTGGAGTTGATCTCGCCCGAGGCCGCGTAGCGCGAGTACTCCGCGGTGATCTCCGAGAGGGGCCGCTCCTGGGCACCCAGGACACGCAGGACGTGCATGGCCGCGAGCATGCCGGTGTCGGCCCGCCAGAAGTCGCGGAAGTAGTAGTGGGCGGAGTGCTCACCGCCGAAGATCGCTCCGGTCTCGGCCATGGTGGCCTTGACGAAGGAGTGGCCGACCCGGGTGCGCACGGGGACCCCGCCCCTCTCGCGCACGATCTCGGGGACGGCCGCGGAGGTGATGAGGTTGTGGATGACCGTGGCCCCGGGCTCACGCTTCAACTCCTGGGCGGCGACCAGCGCGGTGACGGCCGACGGGGGGACGGCCTCGCCGTGCTCGTCGACGACGAAGCAGCGGTCGGCGTCGCCGTCGAAGGCCAGACCGAGGTCGGCTCCGGACTCGCGCACCTTCGCCTGGAGGTCGACCAGATTGTCCGGGTCGAGCGGGTTGGCGGGGTGATTGGGGAAGGTCCCGTCCAGTTCGAAGTAGAGGGGGAGGAGGTCCAGCGGCAGCCCCTGCCCCAGGACGGCGGGGACGGTGTGGCCGCCCATGCCGTTGCCCGCGTCCACGGCGACCTTCAGGGGGCGGATGCCCGACAGGTCGACGAGGCCGCGCAGGTGCTCGGCGTAGCCCGGCAGCAGGTCGCGCTCGGTGACGGTGCCCGCGGGTCCGTCGAAGGCGGGAACACCCTCCTCGGCCAGGCGGCGGATCTCGTCCAGCCCGGTCTCGCCGCTGATGGGCGCAGCGCCGGCCCGGCACATCTTGATGCCGTTGTACTGGGCCGGGTTGTGGCTGGCGGTGAACATGGCACCGGGCAGGTCCAGGTGGCCCGAACCGTAGTACAGCAGGTCGGTGGAGCCCAGACCCGCGTGCACCACGTCGACTCCCTGCGAGGTGACCCCCTCGGCGAAGGCCGCGGTGAGTTCCGGTGAGGAGGGGCGCATGTCGTGTGCGACCACGACGGCCGCTCCGCCGACCACCCGGGCGAAGGCCGCCCCGATCGCGCGGGCGACGTCCGCGTTGAGGGTGTCCGGTATCACACCGCGTACATCGTATGCCTTGAAGATGCTTCCGAGATCAGCCACGTCTTCTCCGGCCCGTCGGGTCCTGCACCTGGTTCGGTGACGCGGGGCTTTCCGCGCGGTACAAAACTAGCAAGGCGCGGCGGACGGCCCCAGAGGCGCCGCCGCGGCTGTGGACGGCGGGCTCAGTTCCGGCGGCGCGGGCCCCGGTCGCCCGTGCCGGGGTCGGAGCGGACCACGCGCAGGTGGCCGCGGCGCAGGGTCTCGGTGCCCTCGCCGACGGCGTCGGAGGGACGGGCGCCCGAGGGCGGACGGGCCGCCTCGCGCACGGCGTCGGCCAGGGCCTCCAGGTCGTCGCTGCCGGGACCGCCCCCGGCGGTCTCCACGGGCAGCCGTACGACCTCCCAGCCCCGGGGAGCGGTCAGGCGGTCGGCGTGGACGGCGCACAGGTCGTAGCAGTGCGGCTCCACGTAGGCGGCGAGAGGTCCCAGGACGGCGGTGGAATCGGCGTACACGTACGTGAGCGTGAAGACGGCGGGCTGCCTGCACGCGGTACGGGAGCAGCGGCGAACATGGCTCACAGCGTTCGACTGTATGCCCTCGGGGAGGGACACGCCAGCACGCGCCGTAGGAACGGTGGGATTCGTCCCGAAAGGAGGCGGGGCCTACCGGTTCCGTGCGAACTCCTGTTTCCCCCCGCATCCGGACTACGCCGGAGGCCTCCGATGGCTTAGTCTCGAAGTGTGCGACGAGTGCGCCTTTCCAGTGGCCAACCAGACCGAGTGCGGCGCCGGGACCGCCGCGGCCGAGGTGTCCGCGGTCCTCTGGTGCCCTCCGACCTGCCGGTGTTCCGCAGCCGAGCACAGGCGTTCGACGACCTTGTACTGGACGCCGTCGAACGCCTGGAGCGGCTGTGGGCGCGCGAGCTGGCGAACGTGGACTTCCTCGTCGAGGACGTCCCCCCGATCCCTGCAGGCGTCCCCATGACCGAGACGATCCCCTTCTCCCGCCTGGAGACCGACCCCGCGGGCAAGCCCCGCATCGTGGTGTACCGCCGACCGGTGGAGATCCGGACGAAGGACCCCGAGGAGATGGCGCTCCTGGTGCACGAGGCGGTCGTGGAGGAAGTGGCCAACCTGCTGGGCGTGGAACCGGAGTCCGTCGACCCGGAGTAGGCCGCCTCAGGGCACCACGCCCACCATGGTGTCGCGGACGACCGGCAGCTCCACCTCCACGGGCGCCGGGTGGACCGGCAGCACGCTCCAGCCCTCCGGCGTACTGAGCCGCCGTGCGGCGTACACCGGACCGGAGCCCTCCAGGAGTTCCAGCCGCAGCGCGTAGCCTCCGGCCGCCGCGGGAGCCGTCCAGCCCCCGGCCCCGCTGCCGAACACCCGTGTGGTGCCCGGGGCCAGGTCCACTCGCACCGCGTCGCCCTGTGTCCCGTCGGCTCCGATCGGGGTCACCACCACGTGTGCCTCACCGTCCAGAGCCGCCATGGCCACCTCTGCCGCCACGCCGTCGGGGACCTCGGGGAGGACCGCGGTGGTGTCCAGCGGGGCGCTCAGCGGCTCCACGGCGGCCGCGTAGGCGGTGTCCAGGACCGTCGCCGACCCGTCCTCGGCGTACTCGGTGTACTCGGTGTGGACTCCGGCGACCACGGGGGCGTCGGCCTCCACCACGACCGTCCCGGCCCGGCCGCGCAGCCCCGACTCCAGGGTGAGCCAGGCGGACGCGGCCGGGGGCACGTGCACGACCAGCGGTTCGCCCTCGCCGTCCGCCCCCTCCGGGATCAGGCGGACCCTGGCCTCGACGGGTTCGTCCCCGGGCGCGGCCACGAGCAGGCGGCGCGAGCCGTCGCCCCCCGGCACCCCGGGGATCACGTGCTCGTCCGCGGGCGCACGGGTGGGCGGGACCCAGCCGGTGGCACCGGAGGAGTGCTCGGCGAGCAGGGACGCGGCCACACGGCCGGTGCTGGTGCGCACGTGCACCCCGAGGGCGGCCGTCTCCTGGACCAGTCCGGTCAGGTCCAGTTCGGTCGACGCACCGGCGGGGAGGGGGACCCCGCGGCTCTCGGCGGAGTAGGCCGGGCCGTTCTGGGTGTAGAGGTCCACGCTCACGGTGGTCCGTGTCTCCGTGGGGTTGGCCAGGTGGGCGGTCAGGGACGCGACCTCCACGGCCTCGGGGTCGGTGCCGCCCGGCAGGGCGAACCACAGATCGGTCGAGGGCTCCTCGCAGCGGACCTCCGTCAGACCCGTGTCGGACACGGTGGTCTGCGCGGAGTCCAGTCCGGCGGCCAGGGCGCCCTCGGCCCGCAGCGCGGTGGGCCGGAGGGCCTGCCCGGTGTCGGCGCGCCAGACGCCGCCCGGTTCGGTCCGCTCCTCCCCGAGAGCGGAGGCGTCGCCGCCGTCCGGGACCGGCACGGCCCACAGCCGGCCGGTGTCGTCGCGGCCCACCCTGGGGGTGAACGCCGCGACGGTGCTCTCGGCACCGTGCCCGGCCGTCTCGTGCGGGGCGGGGCACACCCGGGTCGCGCGTTCGGGACGGAAGGTCCCGGGTTCGGAGACGCCGACCCCGATACCCACCGAGCGGCTCGCGAACGCCAGGCCCCACAGCAGGGCCAGGGCCAGTGAGACCGCCCCGAGCAGCGCGAACCGACTCTCCATGATCAGTCTCACGGCTGTTCTCCCTCTTCGCCCGCGCCAGGGTCGGGGGGGTCGGCCGGCCCCTCCCCCGCGGCGGCGCGCCCCGCCCTGCGGCGGCCTCGCTTCCTGGGTCCCCGCCTGGCCCGGCGCCCCGGTGCGCGCGGGAGGAACTTCCACTGCGGCACGCGCGGGCTGGGTACCTCGGCGGACTCGATCAGCCGGGTCTCCTCCTCGGTCCGCACCGCGGGGGCGGCGAGCACCGCGACCACGAGCAGCAGGACGCCCTGGGCGACCGTCCACACGGTGTGGACGCGGTCGGCGTGCCACACGCGCAGCGTGCCGCCGCCGGGGGGCAGATCCCATGCCTGCGTGCCGTGCTCCGTAGCGGCCGGGGCCAGTTCCACGCCGTCGAGGGCGGCCCGCCAGCCCCCGTCGGCCGACTCGGCGAGGGCGAGCACCCGGCCGGTGCCGCCCTCGGGCAGCCGGGCGGCGAGCTCCCCGTCGCCGGAGAGGGCCAGTGCCTCGGCCCCGCCCCCCTCCTCGACCACGCGCAGGCGCCCGCTGGAGCCGTCCACGCGCCAGAGCCCGTAGCGGTCCGACAGGGCCTCGCGCATCAGCCCGGGGGTGCCGTCCAGTGTGGTGGCCAGGGAGGCGTCGTGCGGGCCACCCGTCTCCGGACGGGGGTAGAGCACGTACCGGATGCCGAAGTCGGCCAAGACCTGCGGGTTGGCGTCGCCGCGGCCGCCCGCCATCTCGGCGACGACCCGGTCCATGGCCTGCCGCGTCGCCTCGGCGGGGACGAGGCGTTCCTCTCCCAGCCGCGGCTCGCGCCCGCGGGCCACGACGTAGTCGACACCCCCGTCCGGGCCGGGGGTGATGACAAGGGTGCTCGGCCGGGTGCCGTCGCTGCGGACGGCGGCCAGGGCACCGGGGATCACGGAGGAGTCGCGAGTGGTGAGGGGACCGTCCGCCCCCTCCCAGGCCCAGAGGGCGGCGGCGGAGAGCGGGGTGGTGACGGCGAGCAGGGCCACCGCCACCGCGCAGATCCGCCGGAGCCATCCCTTGGCCGCCATGCGCACGAACGAGCGCACGGCGGTCGCCGCGCACAGGAGCACCATCAGTGCGGCGAAGGACAGCGCCGTCCCGGGCCAGACGGGTGCCGGGGGCCCGCCGAAGTACGGTTCGACGACCAGGCGGCTGGTGAGGACGGCCAGGACCAGGCCGAACAGGGCCAGCGCCCAGCCCGCGGCGACGAGCAGCCGGTTGCGCAGGAGCAGCAGGGCGCACAGGGCGGCGGCGAGGAGACCGGCCGTGACCCAGTACGGGGGGCTGCCCGGCCCGCCCGGGGAGAACAGGACCAGCTGCCGTGCGGTGGCGGCGGGGTCGGAGAGTCCGGGACGGTGCAGCCCGGCCTCCAGCAGCCAGAGCGTGGGGTGGGCCAGCAGGCGCAGCGTCCACGGCAGGAGCAGCACCAGGGGGACGGCGAGCCCGATCGCGAGGTCGGTGTACAGGCGGCGCCCCATGTGCCCGAAGGCGGCCCCGACCAGGGCGGCGGCGGTCAGGGCCAGCAGCCAGGCGATCGGGACGAAGGCGGTGGCCGCAGTCAGGACCAGGCCGAGCCCCCACGCGGACCGGCGCGCCGGTCGTGGCGGCATGGACACCACGCGCATGAGCAGCAGCGCCGCCACCGGCAGCAGCACGTGGACCAGGGCCGTACCCACCCGGCCCTGGGAGACGGCCCCGGTGGCCACGGGCAGCAGTGCGTAGGTGGCCGCCACCCACACCCGTGCGGGCCGAAAGCCCAGGACCTGGCAGGCGAGCAGGTAGGAGGTGAGGCCGGACAGTGGCACGCAGCCCAGCAGGACCAGGCCGACCGCGATCCAGGGCTGGCCCAGGGTGAGGGTGGACAGCAGGGCGAGGAACCCGGTGTAGGGGGGCGCGGGCCCGTCCGAGCCGAGTCCGCTGTCCGGGGCTGTCGACAGGTACAGGTCCCACAGGTCCCACGCGGTGCCCGAGACGGGCGGAAGGGCCCCGCCCGCGAGGAGGTCGCCGAAGAGCAGGGAGCGCTCGGCGACCAGGGCGAGGGCGGTCAGGGAGAGCACCAGCAGCACGCCGGGCCTGCGCAGGGTGCGGCGCACGAGGCCGGTCCAGTCGGTGAGCGCCTCGTCCTCCTCATCGGTGCCGGAGGCCGCCTGGTGGCGCGCGGGGGTGTCCATGACCGGTTCCCCGGCGAGGAAGCCGCCGATGGCGTCCGTGGCCTTGCGGAGGAAGATCCCGCGAGCGAGGTAGGGCCGGATCGCGCTGTAGGTGCGCTTGCGGTCGCGGCGGCGCCGGAACCGCGCGCGGATCAGCCGGAAGGGGCGCAGGTACACGAGGGTGATGGCCGCGGCCTCGTCCAGGGCGTCCGCGGGCTGCTTCATGAACAGGGACACCACCACGCGCAGCAGGGACGCGGCCGAGTTGCGCGCCAGGGCCGCCACCATGCCCCCGGTGGGCAGGTTGGCCAGGAGGACGAACACGGCGTGCCTGCGGTCGATCCTGCGCGGGTGGTTGCGGGTGGCGGTGATGGTGCGCCGCCGGCGGGCCGATGCCTCGGCGTGGTAGGCCACCGCGTCCGTGACGACGCGGGTGTGCAGGCCGACGCCGCCCACGCGCCAGCAGAAGTCGATGTCGTCGCGGAAGAGGGGGAGCGCCGGGTCGAACCCGCCGAGCCGGTCCCACACGTCGCGCCGGACGAGCATGCCCGCGCTGGACACGGCGAGCACGCGGCGGTCGCCGTCGTGCTGCCCGTGGTCGAACTCGCGCTGTTCGAGTCCGGTCTCACGGCGGCCCGCACCGTCGATGGTGACGCCGACCTCGATCAGGCGGCGGCGGTCGAACCAGTCGCGGAGCTTGGGGCCGAGCACGGCGGCACGCGGGTCCCGCTCGGCTGCCTTCAGGAGGCGTTCGAGGGTGTCGCGCTCCGGGGTGAGGTCGTCGTGGAGGAGCCAGATCCACTCGGTGGCGGCGTCGTCGAAGCCGTGGACGGCCGAGGTGGAGCGCCGCAGTTCCAGCGCGCCGCGGACGGCGTCGCCGTAGCCGGTGCCGGCGGGCAGGTCGACGACGGCGTCGGCGGGTAGGTACCCGGCGAGGAGTTCGGTGCTCTCGTCGGTGCTGCCGGTGTCGGCGGCCACGACCCTCTGGACGGGCCGTGACTGGCCTTTGAGGGCCGCCAGCGTCTCCGGCAGCCAGCGGGCTCCGTCATGGCTGACGATGACCGCGGTGACGATGTGTCGGGCGGATTCCTGGGCAAGCACGGCTGTGGGGGTTCTCTTCCGGGAGAGCGGGGGCAGGCCCCGGGCCGCGGCGCGGAGGGCACCGGTGCGCCCGGCGTCCACGGCGCGCCTCAGGGCATGGCGCGGGACATCACGATACGCCACCGTGGGTCGTTGCGGAGCTCCTCGCCGGGATCCGTGGACCCACTCATATCCCCCTATTAGAGACAGTATTCATATACAGGATGATTCATATGTGCGCCTCCGGGTAACACGAAGCACAGAAAAGGCGCACCCGGACCTGTGGTCCGAGCGCGCCTCACACGTGCGCCCTAGAGCACCTCCGAGAGGAAATCGAAATCCCCTCCGGCGGCTTTCTTCAGCCTCCGGCGCTCGCGCTCGGAGAGTCCTCCCCAGATGCCGAAGCGCTCGTCGTGTTCCAGCGCGTACTCCAGGCACTCCGCGCGCACCTCACACGACTGGCAGACCTTCTTCGCCTCCCGGGTCGAACCGCCCTTCTCCGGGAAGAACGCCTCCGGGTCGGTCTGCGCACACAGGGCGCGTTCCTGCCAGCCCAGCTCCTCGTCCGAGCCGTGCGCCAGCGGGATGACCTCGCTCATGCGCACCTCCTGTTGCCCCCCATAGATGTCCCGGCCCTTTTCGTCCCCCGAGCCGGGTGGAATCCCACCCTCGAATTACACGAGGGCACCTCGCTAAGAGTCAAGCACCCCACGTGGCAATCCACTGAATATCATGCACGGAACCGCTGGTGGCAGCCCTGCTGTGTCCGTTCTGTGAATTCCGCGCAATTCGCGCGGCCCACGAGGGCGGCGGGGTAACGGTGGTGTGCAACGCGCTTCAGCGCCGCTCCTCCCCGCCGTACCAGCCCTGCTGGCCGCCGGAACCACCCTGGTTGTGCTGGTCCGTACCGTAACCCGTATTCGGGTCGTACTGGTCCCCGTAGGTGGTGCCGCCCTGCCCGGAGGCATCGGTGCCCGCGTTCTCCCCGGAGCCGGAGCCCTGGTACCAGCCGTACTGGATGGCCTCCTGCGCCGCCTGCTCCCCGGTGGTCGGCTGCTGGGCCTGCTCCGCGGACGACTGCTGCGGGTCGTAGCCCTGCGGTGCGTACTGCGAGGCGTCGTAGCCCTGCCCGTAACCGCCCTGCTGTGCCGCGCCCTGGCCGTACTGCTGGCCGTACCCCTGCTGGGCCCCGGTCCCGTACGAGTACGCCTGCTGCTGGCCGTACGCCTGCTGCGCGGAGGGGTCGTAGGCCTGCTGCTGGCCGGAGGCGGCCTGTGCCGGGTCCTGGTACGCCTGCTGCTGACCGTAGACCTGCTGCTGGTAGGCCTGCTGAGGGTCATAGGCATAGGCCTGCTGCTGGCCGGAGGCGGCCTGTGCCGGGTCCTGGTAGGCCTGCTGCTGGCCGTACGCCTGCTGCGCGGAGGGGTCGTAGGCCTGCTGCTGGCCGGAGGCGGCCTGTGCCGGGTCCTGGTACGCCTGCTGCTGACCGTAGACCTGCTGCTGGTAGGCCTGCTGAGGGTCATAGGCATGGGCCTGCTGCTGGCCGGCCGCCTGCGGGAAGCCCTGGCTGTACTGGGGCTGCGCCGGCGCCTGCGGCACCAGAGCCGGGTCCTTGAAGACCTTGAGCAGCCCGAACCCGACCACGCCCAGCACAGCACCGCTCGCCAGGGTCGAGAAGAGGTTCGCGAACCCGTACGCGGGGTTGTAGACGCCGACGAACCCAGTGATCAGGTGGATCGCGGCGAAGACGAGGCCGATGCCCGCCATGACCATGGCGGTGATCACCACGGGCCGGGCCGCGGGCCGGGTGCGCTCACTGCTCAGCGCCAGCGCGACCGCGCCCGCGATCAGGGCCGTCGTCCACAGGCCGAAGAAGTGGCCGCTCGCGCCGCCCACCCCGCCGGAGAAGCTGCCCTCGCTCATCCCGATGATCAGGCGGATCAGCCCTGCGAGTTGGGACGCGCCCGCGGCACCGAGCAGAACCCAGACCCCCAGCGGGCGCAGGCGTTCGAGTGTTTCGTTGTTCAAGAGAGGTTCCCCTCCGCTGCTTCCTCGCCGTCGCGTCGGGGGAAGCTTGGCATATGGTCAGGCTGTCTGGTGCATCGGTTGCGCCCCGGACGAACAGGGAGGTGTCGGAGGGCGGCCCACTGGTGGGACGGTGGTCACGGCCCTGGAGTTCTCAGACTCTCAGACGCGGGTCCGGTCACGTGGTACCGGGACCGCCCATCAGCGGGGCACACGACGCATACATGCCTCCAGCCTGCCAGACTTGGACGCATGCGGATAGTCGTACCGGCCGGCGGTATCGGCGGAGCACGCTTCCTGCGCGGCCTCAAGGCCGCCCTCGGAACCGGCTCCCCCACCACCGGAGAGCACAGCACGGACAGCGCCATCACCGTCATCGGCAACACCGGCGACGACATCACCCTGTTCGGACTCAGGATCTGTCCGGACCTGGACACGGTGATGTACACCCTGGGCGGGGGCATCGACGAGGAACGGGGCTGGGGCAGAGCCGACGAGTCCTTCACCGTCAAGGAGGAGCTCGCCGCCTACGGGATGCGGCCGACCTGGTTCGGTCTGGGCGACCGGGACACAGCCACCCATATCGTCCGAGCGCAGATGCTCGCCACGGGGTATCCCCTCTCCGCCGTCACCGAGGCGCTGTGCGACCGCTGGAAGCCGGGCGTGCGCCTGATCCCCATGACCGACGACCAGGTCGAGACGCACGTGGTGGTCGACGAGGGCGAGGGGCCCCGCGCCCTCCACTTCCAGGAGTGGTGGATCCGGCACCGGGCCGCCCTGCCCGCGCAACAGATCGTCTCCGTGGGCGCGGAGTCGTCCGCCCCCGCACCCGGTGTGCTGAAGGCCATCGCCGAGGCGGACGCCGTGATCCTGCCGCCCTCCAACCCGGTGGTCAGCGTCGGCTCCGTCCTGGGCGTGCCCGGCATCCGCGACGCCATGGCCGCCAAGACCGTGGTGGGCGTCTCCCCGATCATCGGCGGCGCGCCCGTCCGCGGGATGGCCGACGCCTGCCTGGCCGCCCTCGGTGTGGAGACCGACGCTGGCGCCGTCGCCGAGCACCTGGGGGCGGACCTGCTGGACGGCTGGCTGGTCGACGAGGCCGACGCGGGGACGAGGGCTGCGGGGATCGAGGTGCGCTCACGCCCGCTGTACATGAACGGCCCCGCCGCGACCGAGGCGCTCGCCCGCGCCGCCGTGGACCTGGCCGTCGAACTGTCGGAGGCGAAGGGATGACCCCCGGGATCGGGATCCGCGGGCTGGCCGGGATCCCCGAGGTGCGCCCCGGCGACGACCTGGCCGCCCTGATCGCCGACGCCGCGGAGGCCTCCGGTACCCCGCTGGCCGACGGCGACGTGCTGGTCGTCACCTCCAAGGTCGTCAGCAAGGCCGAGGGGCGCGACCGCCGGATGGACCGGGAGGAGGCGGTCGACGCCGAGGCCGTGCGGACGGTGGCGCGGGCGGGCCGGACCCGGATCGTGCAGGACCGCCGCGGCATGGTGATGGCGGCGGCCGGGGTGGACGCCTCCAACGTCGAGCCCGGGACGGTGCTCCTGCTGCCGGAGGACCCCGACGCCTCCGCCCGCTGTCTGAGGGCGGCGCTGCGGGCACGGCTGGGGGTGAACGTGGCCGTGGTTGTCTCCGACACCTTCGGCCGCCCCTGGCGGGTGGGCCAGACCGATGTCGCCCTCGGCCTGGCCGGGCTGCCGCCCCTCCAGGACCTGCGCGGCACCCCCGACAGCCACGGCACGCCCATGGCGGCGACCGTGAACGCGCTGGCCGACGAGGTGGCGGGCGCGGGCGAACTGGTCAAGGGCAAGACCGACGGCGTCCCGGTGGCGGTGGTCAGCGGTCTGGGCCGCCTGGTCACCGCCGAGGACGGCCCCGGCGCGGCCGCCCTGGTGCGCCCCGCCGACGACGACCTGTTCCGGTACGGCTCGCGCGACGTGGTCCCGGCCCGGCGCACGGTGCGCTCCTTCACCGGCGACCCGGTGGACCCGGCCGCCGTCCGGCGGGCGGTGGGCACCGCGGTGACGGCGCCCGCGCCCCACCACACCACGCCGTGGCGGTACGTGCTGGTGGAGTCGGCCCACACCCGCAAGAGGCTGCTGGACGCCATGCTCCAGGCGTGGGTGGCCGACCTTCGCGGCGACGGCTTCTCCGAGGAGCAGGTCGCGAGGCGGACCAGGCGCGGCGACGTGCTGCGCGGCGCCCCCTGCCTGGTGGTGCCGTTCCTGGTGGCCGACGGGGCGCACCCCTACCCCGACGCGCGCCGGGCCGACGCCGAGCGATCGATGTTCCTGGTGGCGATGGGTGCCGGGGTGCAGAGCCTGCTGGTGGGCCTGGCCGTGGAGGGCCTGGGTTCGGCGTGGATCTCCTCGACCCTGTTCTGCCCGGACGTGGTGCGCGAGGTGCTGGAGGTCCCCGGGAACTGGGAGCCGATGGGCGCGGTGGCCGTGGGGCACGCGGCGGAGCCGCCCCGGGACCGGCTGCCCCGGGACCCGGAGGACTTCATCGCGGTGCGCTGACCCCGCGCTCTCCACGCGAAGGGCCGACGCGCTGGGGCGCGTCGGCCCTTCGCGTGGAACCAGGTACCCGATAGAACAGCAAACTTTCTTTACTGTTTCCGTTGACGCGGGGGGCCGGAAATTTTAAGGTTTCTTAACTATTAGGGGTCCCACAACCCCTGCCCACGCTCGACGGAAAGGAGCACCCCCATGCTCGGCCTCGTCCGCAAGAGAAACCGCCACGGGACAGGGGCCTCCCGCGCCAGGACCGCCCTGGCCGCCGGAGCCGCCGCCCTCGCCACCGCCCTGGTCACGGCCACGGCGCCGCTCGCCTTGGCCGCCGAGGAGCACAGCGAACAGTGGCTCACCGGCTACTGGCACAACTTCGACAACGGATCGACCGTCCTGACGCTCGCCGACGTCCCCTCGGAGTACAACCTCGTCGCCGTCGCCTTCGCCGACAACCACCCCACGCTCGACGGCGGCATCACGTTCGACCTCGCCGTCGGCGAACTGGACGGCTACACCGAGGAGGGCTTCCGCTCCGACGTCGCCGCGATCCAGGCCGAGGGCCGCAAGGTGGTCCTCTCCGTGGGCGGCGAACTCGGGCACGTGAGCGTCGCCAACGCCGCCCAGGCCCGGAACTTCGCCGACACCGCCCACGCGCTCATGCTGGAGTACGGGTTCGACGGGATCGACATCGACCTCGAACACGGCATCGACGCCCAGTACATGGAAGCGGCCCTGCGCGACCTCAGCGCCGACGCCGGACCGGACCTGATCATCACGATGGCGCCGCAGACCATCGACTTCCAGTACGAGACCGCGCCGTACTACGAACTGGCGTCCAACATCGGCGACATCCTCACCATCGTCAACATGCAGTACTACAACTCCGGCACCATGCTGGGGTGCGACGACCAGGTCTACGCTCAGGGCACGCCCGACTTCGTCGCCGCGCTGGCCTGCATCCAGCTAGAGATGGGCCTGTCCCCGGGCCAGGTCGGCCTAGGCCTGCCCGCCGTCCCCTCGGCCGCGGGCGGCGGGTACATGCCGCCGAGCGAGATCGTCGCCGCCCTCGACTGCCTGGAGGCCGGCACCAACTGCGGGAGTTTCACCCCCGAAACCCCCTACGGCCCGATCGGCGGGGTCATGACGTGGTCGGTGAACTGGGACGCGACCAACGGCTACGCGTTCGCGGACGCCCTCTCCGCCCGCCTGGGCTCCGGCCCGACCGACCCGCCCACCGACGGACCGACCGGAGAGCCGACGCAGGAGCCCACCGGCCCGCCCGCCGACTGCGCCTCCCCGGCCTGGTCGTCCACCACCGTCTACACCGGCGGCGACACCGTCTCCCACGAGGGCGCGGAGTACCGCGCCAAGTGGTGGACCCGGGGCGAGGAGCCCGGCACCACCGGCCAATGGGGCGTCTGGGAGACCCTCGGCACCTGCTGACCCGGGGCGGGACCGCGAGCAGGGTCCCGCCTCATCCCGGCGGGCCGCCGCGTTTCCCCGACTCGCGCGGCGGCCCGCTCAGACGCACACGATCGTGAGAGCGGGGTCGATCTTGCCGATGTCGTCGGGGTCGGAGGGGAGGACCGGCGCCCGGAACTTGGCTCCGAGAAGCGCGACGTGACCGTCCACGACATCGCTGCCTCCAGACCTGCCCAAAAGGACACCCACCTGCCTGGCCGTCTCCTTGTTCAGGGGATCGATCAAGGTGGTGCGCCCCTTGATCAGACGGGAGATGGCGTGTTGGCGCGCGTCGCCTCTCCAAGCCTGGGCCAACACACCGGCCGGGACGATGATCCTGAGGCGCTCTCTGACCACGCGCTGGACCAGTCTCCACATCCTGGCCTGTCGACGTTCGAGCGCGGTCAATGCTCCCGTGTCGAAGACGACGACATCCGTATTCATCCAGCGGACTCTACAGAGCGCCTCGCCCCGCCGAGCACGCTTTCCACCCACTCCTCGTCCTCAGCGGTCGTTCCGCCCGATTCCTCCAGAATCTCAGCGGCCAATTGTTCTGCATCCGCCCAGTCGGGGGCGGTCTCCGCGAGTTCGGTGAAGTACGCGGAGACGGAACCGGCCTGGCCGGAATCGACGGCGCGCTGGGCCTTGGCCACGATCTCCTCCGGGACGCTGATGGTGACGCGCTTATTCGTCATACTCCGCGCATACCCGCCTGTCCAGGGAAACCGCACGACACCTCACACCAGCGGCAGGGCCCGGCGGCGGACGCTGTCGGCGACACCGCCGCTGGCCTCGGCCGCCCGGCGCCGCTCCTCGGTCACCTCCCCGTAGAGCGTGGTGCGCTGGCGCAGCGGACGCCCCGTCGGTTCCACGAGGGCGCGGATGTCGCCGATCGTCTTGTAGGACCCCTGCCCCGACCCCGCCATGCGGCTGATCGTCTCCTCCATCAGGGTGCCGCCCACGTCGTTGACGCCGCCCCGCAGCAGGGTCCGGCAGGTGTCCTCGGCGAGCTTGACCCACGAGCACTGGATGTTGTCGACCGCCCCGTGCAGCAGCAGCCGGGCCAGCGCGTGCACCGCCCGGTTCTCCCGCACCGTGGGCCCCGTCCGCGCCAGCCCCGCCAGGTACAGCGGCGCGTTGGTGTGCACGAACGGCAGCGGCACGAACTCCGTGAACCCGGGCCCGCCGCCCCGCTCCACCGACCGCTCCTGGAGCGAGCGCAGCAGCCTGATGTGGGCCACCCAGTGGCGGGGCGCGTCCACGTGGCCGTACATCATCGTGGACGTGGTGGGGATCCCCAGGTCGTGCGCGGCCGTGATCACCTCCACCCACGCGTCCGCGGGCAGCTTCCCCTTGGTGAGGATCCAGCGGACCTCGTCGTCGAGGATCTCCGCGGCCGTCCCCGGGACCGAGCCGAGCCCCGCCTCACGCGCCCGCACCAGCCACTCCCGCACCGGCAGGCCGCTGCGGGAGGCCCCGTTGACCACCTCCATCGGGCTGAAGGCGTGGACGTGCATCTCCGGGACCCGCTCGCGCACGGCCGCGGCCAGATCGAAGTAGGCGTCGCCGGGCAGGTCCGGGTGGATGCCGCCCTGCATGCACACCTCGGTGGCCCCGGCCCCCCACGCCTCCTCCGCGCGGTCGGCGACCTGCTCCAGGGAGAGCGTGTAGGCGTCGGCGTCCGTGCGGCGCTGGGCGAAGGCGCAGAACCGGCAGCCGGTGTAGCAGACGTTGGTGAAGTTGATGTTCCTGGTCACCACGTAGGTGACCTCGTCGCCGACCGTGTCGCGGCGCACCCGGTCGGCCAGGCCGGCCAGCGCCTCCAGTTCGGGGCCGTCGGCGTGCAGCAGGGCGAGCGCCTCGGTGTCGGAGATCCCGGCCGGGTCGGCCTCGGCGGCGCGCAGCGCGGCGGCTATGTCGGGGTCGAACCTGCGGGGGACGGCGCCCTCGCGGTCCACGCCCTCCGCCAGCGCGTCCCAGTCCCCGTACACCGAGTCGAAGTCGCCGCGGCGGTCGCCGGTGCGCCCCCGCCCGTCGATCCCGGTGTGCAGGTCGGTGCGGCCCGAGGCGACCAGCACGGCCTCCGGCTCCTGCCAGGGGCGGCCCGCCACGGACGCGCCCTCGGCCGCCAGCCCGGTCTCCGGGTCGGCGAGCGCGGCCACGTGCCCGGCGATCCGCGGGTCCAGCCACGGCTCGCCCGCGCGCACGTACTCCGGGTAGACGGTGAGCCGCTCCCGGAGCGTGAACCCGGACTCGGCGGTGCGCGCGGCGAGGTCGTCGATCTGCGGCCAGGGCCGCTCCGGGTTGACGTGGTCGGGGGTGAGCGGGGAGACCCCGCCCCAGTCGTCGATGCCCGCGCGGAGCATGAGCGCGTACTCGTCCACGCCCCCGTGCTCGGCGCCGATGAGGTTGGGCGGCGCCTGGACGTGCGCCTTCGGCCCCATGACCAGCCGGGTGACGGCCACGGCGGCGGCCATCTCCTCGCGTTCGGCGTCGGGGCGGTGCATCATCGCCGTGCCGGGCTTGGCGCGGAAGTTCTGGACGATGACCTCCTGGACGCCGCCGTGGCGCCGGGCGGCGGCACGGATCGCGAAGACCGTCTCGGCGCGCTCGCGGTGGCTCTCCCCGATCCCCAGAAGCATTCCGGTGGTGAACGGCACGCTGGAGCGGCCCGCGTCCTCCAGCACGCGCAGCCGCACGACCGGGTCCTTGTCCGGGCTGCCGTAGTGGGCCTGCCCCGGTTCGGTGAACAGGCGGGTGGAGGTGGTCTCCAGCATCATGCCCATCGACGGCGCGACGGGTTTGAGCCGTTGGAGGTCGGACCAGGTGAGCACGCCCGGGTTGAGGTGCGGGAGCAGGCCGGTCTCCTCCAGGACCAGGACCGCCATGGCGCGCACGTAGGAGAGAGTGTCGTCGTAGCCGTGGGCGTGCAGCCACTCGGCGGCGGCCGTCCACCGGTCCTCGGGGCGGTCGCCGAGCGTGAACAGGGCCTCCTTGCAGCCCAGGGCGGCTCCCTGACGGGCGGTCTCCAGGACCTCGTCGGGCGAGAGGAAGGGCGACTCCAGGCGGCCGGGTACCGTCGCGAACGTGCAGTAGTGGCACCGGTCCCGGCACAGCCGGGTCAGCGGCACGAAGACCTTGCGGCTGTAGGTGACGGTGCCCGGCCGCCCGGCGGCCTCCAGACCGGCGTCGCGGACACGCCCCGCGTGGTCGAGGAGGGTGTCCAGGTCCTCACCGCGGGCGTGGAGGAGGACCTCGGCCTCGTCGGGGTCGAGGGTCTTGCCGTCGCGTGCGCGGGCCAGGGCGCGGCGCATCGCGGAGGGGGCGGGGACGGTCGGTGACGGGCGGGGGCCTTGCTTCGCACCACTCATGGGCGAACCCTACGACGCGGTCGCCGCGCTGTCCCGGGCATCGCGACAGGTGTCGGGTTCCCGGACGCGGCGGGCCGGGCCCGGTCTGGGATCATCGGGTGACACCGGCAAGAGGAGGGGACGGGTGCTGAGCCGACTGCGCCGCAACCCGTGGGTGCGGCTGGGGCTGTTCCTGCTGCTCCTGGCCTGTGCGGTCCTGGCCGTGCACGCGCACTGGGAGCAGACGCGGGAGGCGGTCGCCGATCTGCCCCTGTGGACACTGCCGGTGTCGGTGGCCGCCGGGATGGCCGGCCTGGTCTGCCAGATGCTGGCCTGGCGCACGCTGCTGGCCGGGCTGGGTTCGCCGCTGCCGCGCGGCGCGGCGGCGCGGGTGATGTTCGTCGGCCAGCTCGGCAAGTACCTGCCCGGTTCGGTGTGGGCGTTCCTCGCCCAGGTGGAGCTCGCGCGGGACTGGAACGTGCCCCGGGTGCGCGGGGCGACCGCGACCGTGCTCGCCGTGGCGGTGACGGTGGCCGTCGGCCTGTGTGTGGCGGCCCTCGCCCTGCCGCTGGCGTCGGCGGAGGCGGCCCGCCGTTGGTGGTGGGCGCTGGCCCTGGCGCCGGTGGCGCTGGGCGTGCTGCACCCGCGCGTGGCGGGGTGGGGCCTCCGGTTGGCCGCGCGCCCCTTCGCCCGGTTCCGCGAGGTGGCCGGGGCGGGGCCGCTCGACCTGCCGGGGCGCTCGATGGCGGCGGCCGTCGCCTGGACCGTGGCGGCCTGGCTGCTGCTGGGCACGCACGTGTGGGTGCTGGTGCGGGCGGTGGGCGGTGACGCCCTGCCCTCACTCGGCCCGGCGGTCGGCGCCTACGCGCTGGCCTGGACGCTGGGACTGCTGGTGGTGTTCGCGCCCGCCGGCCTGGGGGTACGGGAGGCGGTGCTGGTGGTGGCGCTCGCCCCGGTCGTGGACACGGGGGCGGCCCTGGTGGTGGCGGCGGCCTCCCGGCTGGCGATGACCGTGGCCGACCTGGCGTGGGCGGGGCTGTCCGTCCTGCTGTCCAGGGACCGACGTCCGAAACCCGGTGCAGCCGCTCCCCCGAACGCGGAGCGGCGACCCGACGGCGCGTGAGCCGTTCCCGGTGGACGAGGCTCCCCGAGGCGGGGTTTGGCACCTGCTTTCTCGCCAGTGGCCCCCACTCCACCCGACGGAGAGGTCGGCCGCATCGGTCTGCTCTCTAACCCCCGACAGGATCGCTTCCTGCCAGGGTTCCGTCCACCCAGGCGTGGACGCTGTCGGGCAGTGACCCGGCCGACTGCGAGAGTGCGCCCACCAGCCAGGACGTGGGCGGACCGGAGCCCTACTGGCACTCCTACACCTACGACGCGGCCGGCAACCGCCTCACCGAGACCCACCACGACACCACCGGTACCGGCAGCGACGTGGTGCGCGACTACACCTACCCCGCCGAGGGGGAGGACCAGCCCAACACCGTCCAGAGCGTGGTGCAGAGCACCGCCCAGGGCGACACGCTCTCGACCTTCGCCTACGACGCGGCCGGCAACACCACCGAGCGCGATCTGGNCGGCGAGCTCCAGGAGCTGACCTGGAACGCCGAGGGCAAGCTGGACTCGGTCTCCACCGCGGGCGGGGACACCTCGTTCGTCTACAGCGCCGACGGCAAGCGGCTCGTCCACTCCACCCCGCAGGCCGACACCCTGTACCTGCCGGGCACGGAGCTGCGGGCGGACGCCGTCACCGGCGAGGTG
>NZ_AZXF01000022.1 GCF_000515115.1 Nocardiopsis sp. CNT312 | reverse complement strand
GCGCGGAGAACCGGCCTCTTCGTCGTCGCTACCTTCTTGCTCGTTCCTCGCTTCGGCGGTGGCTCCTCCTGCAGAGACCGGTGCGCCCCTCGCGCCTTCTGCGGCCTCACGGGTCGGCCGGTGCCCCGCGACGGAGCACCGGCCCCACCACCGCTAGTCCGCGGGCGGGAACACCGTGTCCACGAGGGCGCGCTGCTCCGCCTCGTGCCGCTTGGCCGAACCGGCGGCCGGTGCCGAGGACGCCGGACGCGAGATCCGGGTGAACGGACGGTCGAGCTGCTCGGAGAAGACCAGCGCCACGAACGGCCACGGGCCCATGTTCGCGGGCTCCTCCTGGACCCACAGGACCTCGCCCGCCTTCGGGTAGGCCTTGAGCTGCTCGCGGATCTCCTCGATCGGCAGCGGGTAGAGCCGCTCCGTGCGGATGATCGCGGTGTGCTTGTCCCCGCTCTTGCGGCGTGCCGCGTCCAGGTCGTAGTAGATCTTGCCCGAGCACAGCACCACCCGGCGGACCTTCTCCGGAGCGATGGAATCGTCGGTGATCAGCGGACGGAAGTGGCCCGTGGTGAAGTCCTCGGCCGCCGAGACCGCGGCCTTCAGCCGCAGCAGCGACTTGGGTGTGAACACCACCAGGGGGCGCTCTAGCGGCGACTTCGCCTGCCAGCGCAGCAGGTGGAAGTAGCTCGCCGGGGTGGTCGGCATCGCCACGGTCATGTTCTCCTGCGCGCACAGTTGAAGGAACCGCTCGATACGGGCCGAGGAGTGGTCCGGCCCCTGGCCCTCGTAGCCGTGCGGCAGCAGCATGGTCACGCTGGAGCGCTGGCCCCACTTCTGCTCGCCCGCGCTGATGTACTCGTCGATGACGCTCTGGGCGCCGTTGACGAAGTCGCCGAACTGGGCCTCCCACATGACCAGCGCCTCGGGTCGGGTCAGCGAGTACCCGTACTCGAAGCCCAGGGCCGCGTACTCGCTCAGCAGGGAGTCGTGCACGTGGAACCGGGTGGTGCCCGAGTCGAACCGCTTGAGCGGCGTGTACGACGCGCCGGTCTCGCGGTCCATCAGCGTGGCGTGGCGCTGCCCGAAAGTGCCGCGCCGGCTGTCCTGGCCGACCAGGCGGACCGGGTGGTCGTCCAGCAGCAGCGACCCGAAGGCCAGCAGCTCACCGGTCGCCCAGTCGACCGTGTCGCTCTCCACGGCCTGGGCGCGCCGCTGGAGCTGCGGTGCCAGCCTGGGGTGCGCGGTGAAGTCCTCGGGCAGGTTGACCTGCGTGTCGATGACCCGCTTCACCGTCTCGGCGCTGATCGCGGTCTCGACCGCGGAGTGGTCCAAGCGGCCCTCGGTGAACACCTCGGGCTTGACCACGGCACCGGGTTCGACCGGCCGCTTCTCGACCTCGCGGGTCTCGCTGAAGGCGCGCTCCAGTTCGCTCTGGAAGTCGCGCAGTGCCGACTCGGCCTCCTCCACCGTGATGTCGCCGCGGCCGATCAGGGCCTCGGTGTACAGCTTGCGGGTGGAGCGCTTGGAGTCGATGACGTCGTACATCAGCGGCTGCGTGAACGCGGGGTTGTCACCCTCGTTGTGGCCGCGGCGCCGGTAGCAGACCAGGTCGATGACGACGTCCTTGTTGAACGCCTGCCGGTAGGCGAAGGCCAGGTGCGCGACCCGGACCACGGCCTCGGGGTCGTCCCCGTTGACGTGGAAGATCGGTGCCTGCACCATGCGCGCCACGTCCGTGGCGTACACGCTGGAGCGGCTGTCGGACGGCGAGGTGGTGAAGCCCACCTGGTTGTTCACGATGACGTGCACCGTGCCGCCGGTGCGGTAGCCGCGCAACTGCGACAGGTTCAGGGTCTCGGCGACCACGCCCTGTCCGGCGAACGCCGCGTCGCCGTGGATGAGGATGGGCAGCACCGTGAAGCCGTGCGGACCCTTGTTCAGCAGGTCCTGCTTGGCGCGGACGATGCCCTCGGCGACCGGGTCGACCGTCTCCAGGTGGGAGGGGTTGGCGGCCAGGGAGATGGCGATGCGCTCGCCGTCCTTGGTCTCGAAGACGCCCTCGGTGCCCAGGTGGTACTTCACGTCGCCGGAGCCGTGCGCGCTGCGCGGGTCGAGGTTGCCCTCGAACTCGCCGAAGATCTGCCCGTAGGACTTGCCGCAGATGTTGGCGAGCACGTTGAGGCGGCCGCGGTGGGCCATGCCGATGACGGCCTCGTCCAGCTCGGCGCGGGCCGCACGGGCGATCACCCCGTCCAGCAGGGGGATCAGCGACTCCCCACCTTCGAGGGAGAAGCGCTTCTGGCCCACGTACTTGGTCTGGAGGAAGGTCTCGAACGCCTCGGCGCTGTTGAGCCGGTGCAGGATGTGCAGTTGCTCGTCGCGGTCGAGCTTCTCGTGCTCGCGCTCGACGTGCGACTGGATCCACTCCCGCTCCTCCGGGCTCTGGATGTGCATGTACTCGATACCCACCGTGCGGCAGTAGGTGTCGCGCAGCACGCCCAGCATGTCGCGGAGCTTCATGACCTGCTTGCCGCCGAAGCCCCCGGTGGGGAAGGAGCGGTCCAGGTCCCACAGGGTGAGCCCGTGCTGGAGGACGTCCAGGTCGGGGTGGCGCCGCTGCTCGTGGTCGAGCGGGTTGGTGTCGGCCATGAGGTGGCCGCGCACGCGGTAGGCGTGGATCAGCTCCTGGACCCGGGTGGCCTTGTCGAGCTGGGTGGCCGTGTTGACGTGGATGTCCTGCACCCAGCGGACCGGCTCGTAGGGGATGTGCAGGGAGCGGAAGATCTCGTCGTAGAAACCCTCCTCGCCCAGCAGGAGCTGGTGGATCCGGCGCAGGAACTCGCCGGACTGCGCGCCCTGGATGATCCGGTGGTCGTAGGTGGACGTCAGCGTCATGACCTTGCTGATGCCCAGCTCGCTCAGGGTGTCCTGGGAGGCGCCCTGGAACTCGGCGGGGTACTCCATCGCGCCCACGCCGAGGATGGTGCCCTGCCCGGGCATCAGGCGCGGCACCGAGTGCACGGTGCCGATGCCGCCCGGGTTGGTGAGGCTGATGGTGGTGCCCTGGAAGTCGGGCACGCCCAGCTTGTTGTTGCGGGCCTTGCGGACCAGGTCCTCGTAGCCGCTCCAGAACTCCGCGAAGTCCATCTCGTCGGCGCCCTTGATGGAGGGGACGACGAGCTGGCGGGAGCCGTCGGACTTCTGGAGGTCGATGGCCAGGCCGAAGTTGACGTGGTCGGGCTTGGCCACACCGGGCTTGCCGTCGACCTCGACGTAGGAGTGGTTCATCTCCGGCATCGACTCCAGCGCCCTGACCATGGCGAAGCCGATGAGGTGCGTGAAGGAGACCTTCCCGCCGCGTGCGCGCCGGAGATGGTTGTTGATGACGATGCGGTTGTCGAACAGGAGCTTGACCGGGACCGCGCGCACACTGGTGGCGGTCGGCAGTGCCAGGCTCGACTCCATGTTGGTCGCGGTCCGAGCGGGAGCACCGCGCAGCCGCTCCCGCTTGACTTCGTCGCTCTCGGGTTCGGTGGTCTTGGCGGTCTTCTTCGGTGCCGGAGCCGCGGGGGCCTTGCTCTTCTTCGCCTTCGCGGCCTTGGCTGCCCCTCCGCCCTGCGCACCGGTATCCGCGGGCTTGTAGTCCGCGAAGAAGTTCCACCAGGCCTTGTCAACGGAGTCGGGGTCGGTCAGGTACTTCTGATAAAGCTCCTCGACCAACCACTCGTTGGGGCCGAAATCTGTCAGGGGTTGAGACGCCTCAGACGACACGGCGGAGATCGCCCACTTCCGCAGCTCGCTAGTGAATGTGTACGGACGGGTGGCTGCTGGTGGACCCGGCTCAATGAAGACATGGAACGTTCCCCGCCGTAGCGGGAGGACCTGGGTCCGGCCAGCACTCGTCCTCGTACCAGGCTACTTGTACCCGCTTCCCGGCGGCGACCTTGAGTGGTGTTGAAACCAGGAGGTAGGTAACAATCTTTCACATGTTCATTGCCTCTTCGTAGCGGAGTCTGTACTCAGGGTCCTTGAATTGTCGTAAATGTACATTTTTGTGGTGTTTTTGGAGTGTGAACGGGCAAGCCACTGCCAACCGTCGGGAATGTGGTGTGTCACACCCGCGCCCCCTCTGGACAGGGTCCGGTGACGGGGATCGGAACCGGGGCTCCGAGTGCCCCTTTTCCAGCCGGAGACGGCGGTGCGCGACCGTGAAACGCCGGTCTTCCGCTTCCTGGTGTGCGTATCCGCGTGCTTTCCGGCGTTCCGCCCCACGAACACCTCCAGTCCCTCTACGATCTCCGTACGGAAATCGGGGACGTGAGAAGCCGTACGGCAGGGAGGCGGGCGCGGTGAGGGGGCTCGGAGAACTCGAAGCGGCCATCATGGACGCGCTGTGGCGGTCCGAGGAGCCTCTGTCGGTGCGCCGCGTCCGCGAGAGCATGGTCTACGACCGCGAGGTCGCCTACACCACCGTCATGACGGTCGCCAACATCCTCTTCCACAAGGGCCTGCTCGACCGCGAGAAGTCCGGGCGCGCCTGGGTCTACTGGCCGCGTGAGACGCACGCCGAGTACACCGCCCGGGTCATGGACGAGGTCCTCAACGCCGGCCCCGACCCCGGGGCCACCCTGGTCAGCTTCGTTGAGCGCTTCAGCGACGAGGACATGGCCCGTTTCCACCATCTGCTTGCCCAGGCCCGCGACCGGCGGGGCATCGCCAGCTAGCCCAGGACCCAGCCCCGACCCTCCGCGGAGAGCTTCTCCACCAGGGCCGCGCTGTCGTGCTCCTTGGCGAACAGGTGCTCCGGGCGGGTGATCGGTACGATCCACAGCCACCGCACCGGGTCGCCCTGGAAGGTCAGGCCCGACAGGTCGGGCGGGGCCTGCCCGGTCCCCGCGGCGGCCAGCGGCACGGGATCCTCCAACAGGAGCACCGCGCCCGCCTCGCCGCGCATCGCCCGGTCCTCGGGGTTGTCCAGCCACTTCACGGTGTGGCCGGTCCCGAACCAGGTCACCGCGCGCCAGGGAAACGCACCGATCCACCGGAAGATCCGCGCCGCCCGGTGCGCGGGCATCGTGGTGGCCAGGGCCAGCTCCACCCGCGCATGCCGCGAGGTGTCGGCCATGTACCGGTCCAGCGTGGGCATCCGCTGCCCGCACATCCCCACCGTGGACAGCACCGTGAACGGCCGCTCCGCAGTCGGCGGCCGTTCCGACAGCCGCAGCAGGGGCGGGTGCCCGTCGGAGACGTCCCAGTAGTGGCCGGGCTCGCCCACACGGCGGTTCAGGTGGCCCAGCACCGTGCGCTGGACACCGCGCCAGGCTCCCGCGGCCCGGCGCCAGTCCCAGTACGCCTCGGCGTGCACCACACGCGGCCACAGGTGCCCCCGGACCGAGTCCAGTTCCCAGGCGTAGGCGCTGCGCCCGACCGCCTCGCGCGCGTAGCCGGGCAGTCCGCTGTCGGCCTCCGCCCACCCCGGGATGACCGCCAGCAGCCCTTGCTCGTCTACCAGGGCCACGCCGTCGCCCTCCTCGAACCAGACGGCGCGCAGCGCCGAGGGGTCGAAGCGGGGCAGGCCCTGCGGGTGCTTGGTGTAGGCCTCCGGCATCAGCGGTGCCCGGCCCTCGAACGACCCGCCCTCCTCGTCTGAGGCGGGGGCGGGCTCGTGGTTGGCCAGCCAGACCGGCACCCGGATGCGCCCGCGCGCGTCCAGGAGGTAGGCGGCCGTGGTGCGGGAATCGCACTCGACGACGACACGGCGGCTCTGATAGGGGCTGATCTCGTCGAGAAGGACGTTGATCCCTGACACCGGCCCTCCCACGTGCCGATCCGTGTTGTCGTCCGCGTCGCGGGCGAACCCGCCCGGCCCGTGCCGGACAGTGCGTAGAATCGACCGTAGTGCCCTCGCAGGCGGAGCCGCACCGCAGCCGCGTATAGGTCGTATAACGACCCGGCCGCGCCGCCGGGCCCAGACCACCGACACCGTCTCTTACGGATACCTATGCCCGCCGAGCTCACCTTCGTCGCCCCCCGCCGCGCCCAGCCGCCGCGGCACCTCGCCGACCTCACCCCGGACGAACGGGCCGAGGTCGTCACGGGGCTGGGGGAGAAGCCCTTCCGCGCCAAGCAGTTGGCCCAGCACTACTTCGGCCACCTGGAGTCGGACACCTCGGCGATGACCGACCTGCCCGAGTCCTCCAGGGAGCGCCTGGGCGAGGCCCTGCTGCCGACCCTGCTCACACCCGTCCGCCACATCACCTGCGACAACGGGATGACCCGCAAGACCCTGTGGAAGGCCTTCGACGGGGTGCTGTTCGAGTCGGTGCTCATGCGCTATCCCGATCGCGTCACCCTGTGCATCTCCTCCCAGGCCGGGTGCGGCATGAACTGCCCCTTCTGCGCCACCGGCCAGGCCGGGCTGACCCGCAACCTCTCCACCGGCGAGATCGTCGACCAGGTCGTGGCCAGCGCCCGCGACCTGGCGCGCGGAGAGGTCGCCGGAGGGCCCGGGCGGATCAGCAACATCGTGTTCATGGGCATGGGCGAACCCATGGCCAACTACAAGCGGGTGCTCCAGACAGTGCGCCACATCACCGACCCCGTACCCCGCGGCCTGGGCATCTCCCAACGCGGTGTGACCGTGTCCACGGTCGGCCTGGTCCCCGCCATCGACAAGCTCATCGCCGAGCGGATGCAGGTGCGCCTGGCGATCTCCCTGCACGCCCCCGACGACGAGCTGCGCGACGAGCTGGTGCCGATCAACACGCGCTGGAAGGTCCAGGAGGTGCTGGACGCCGCCTGGCGCTACGCCGGCACGACCGGACGCCGCGTCTCCATCGAGTACGCGCTCATCAAGGACATCAACGACCAGGCCTGGCGGGCCGACCTGCTCGGTAGGCTTCTCAAGGGCCACCTGGTCCACGTCAACCTCATCCCGCTCAACCCCACCCCGGGGTCCAAGTGGACGGCGTCGCGGCCCGAGGACGAACGCGAGTTCGTCCGGCGCCTGGAGTCGCACGGCGTCTCGGTCACCGTCCGCGACACCCGCGGCCAGGAGATCGACGGCGCGTGCGGCCAGCTCGCGGCGGCGGAGAACTGACCGGCTGAGCGACGGAGGCCGAGACCATGGTCGAGACCGCGCTGGCCTTCGCCGTCGCCCTCCTCTCCGGGCTGGTCCCGGTGCTCAACATCGAGGTCTACCTCGTGGGCGCGGCCGTCGCCGTGGACAGCGGCCCCCTGCTCGGCACCGCCATGGCGGTCGCGGCGGGGGCGGGCCAGACCCTGGGCAAACTGCCCTACTACTACGCGGGCCGGGGCACGCTCTCCCTGCGGTGGATGCACCGCAGGAAGAACGACCCCGGCCGCTGGTCGGAGCGGGTGGCCCGCTGGCGCCGGTCGGCGGAGGCGCGGCCGCTGTGGGGCGCCGGGCTGGTCGCGCTCAGCTCGTTCGCCAGCGTGCCGCCCTTCATGGCGGTCTGCGTGCTGGCGGGGACGGTGCGGATGAACGTCGTGGTGTTCTCGGCGATCACCATGGTCACCCGCACCGCCCGCTTCCTCCTCCTGGTGCTGGCCCCCGGCTGGGCGATGGACCTCCTGCCGGGCTGAGCGGCCCCCTCAGACGGAGGGGATCAGCCTTGGAACAACTCCTTGACCCGAGAAGGCCCTTCGAACTCCTCGGGAAGCGCGTCCATCAGCACCTCGTTGACCCGCTGGCCGAGCCACACGTTCGAATTGCGCCGAATGCCCTGCCGTTTGAAACCCGCCTTCTCGTAAGCCCGGATCGCTCCGGTGTTGGGTTCGAGCACGGTCAGCCAGACGCACGCCATGTTCGCGACGTGGAAGGCGTAGTCCAGCACGAGCTTCGTCGCCTCGGTGCCTACGCCCTTGCCCCGGGATTCCCCCATGGCGGCGATGTACTCGCCGTTGCCGCGCGGCTGATCGGTCATCACCTGGGCGATGCCGACGGGCACGGGTTCTGAGCCTGCCAGGTCGTAGACCGTGAACCGGATCTCTCGGTCCGAGGCCCGGTCATAGCCTTCGATGAGGATCAGTCGGGTGGTCTCGATGGGCTGAGGGGTGCGCCGGTTGTAGCCGACGATGGTGGGGATGGTCTGTTCCCACCGCCAGTACTCCTCGACGAGGTCTGCGCGGAGCGGGCCGATACCGGCTTTCTCACCGCGTAGCCAGATCAGGGGATCGCTCACGTGTTCTCCTTCGCGGGTAGTGCCAGCAGTACGGCACACTTGCGGGTACTGTCCGGCTCGGCGACGGCGTCCCCGTCCACCTCGATCCATGCGTGCAACAGGATGGGGTCGGCCATGACGCCGTGGCACCAGCGCACGCTGTGGCCGGTCAGCGCGAGGGCGATGGTGCCGGCAACGGATTCTTCCAGGCAGGAGTGCCAGGGGAGCGGGCCGCGCGTCAGTGTGTCCGGTCCAGGACGGCGGTACGTGCGGCCCAGGCCAGGGCGCTTTGTGCTCGCGGCCTGAGCCCGAGCCGGTTCCAGTGGAAGATCACGTGGTAGGCGAGTACCTGGCGCAGTCCCCGTTGGAGGCTTCCGTCCCGAGCGGCCTTGCCGAGGACGCGGCCGGTGGTGTGGAAGGCTTCGGCCCACGACGCGGCCACCGCAGCCGCTCCGCCTGCTGCGAACAGGGGACCGCCGCTACTGACATCGGCCTGCAGGAGTGCGTGTACATCCCCGGCCATGGCCCGGATGCGTTCCTCGGCGATGTCCTCGGGCAGGGGCCGCTCCTGGGCCACGCGGTGCCACACCTCGCCCTGCTCGTACCACTCCAGCCCCGCGCCGCGGATCAGTGCCGAGCACAGCAGCACGGACAGCTCACGGCGTCCCAGCCCTGGATGGTCCTGTTCCTGCACGGTGAGCACAGCGCGGCTGTCGGCGTGGAAGAGCTCGTGCGCGGCCTCCATGCCCTCGGGTCCGCCGAAGACGATGCTCTCCGGTTCGTAGACCCCCGTCCACCACCGTCGCAGGTGCCCGGCCCGGACAAGAGTGTTCAGCACGGTCTCGATCCGCACCCTCATCCGTTCCTCTCGGTCGGGGGTGCGCAACCGGAGCCGCCAACAGGGGTGCTTGCGGATGTACCACCACGACAGGCCCGCCTCGGACTCCAGCAACCGCAGGGTCGGCACCAGGCGCTCGGCCGCGACCCCGTCGGCCCGGTGCCAGTCGGCGAACTCCAGGTAGAGCTGCCACCACGGATCGCGCGCCTCCAACGCCTGGTGCCCGGCCCGGCAGAACAGCGCGACGTCGGCCGCCACCGCGACCGGGTCGGCACCGGACGCGGCGGCGGCCTCCGCCACGGGCGTTCCCCGCAGCACCGCCAGAACGGCCTCACCGCTACGGGACACCTTCCCTGCCGGGGCTGTCAGTCGATCAGCAGACACGAGTCCCACCCCGATTCCGGATCCGTACCGCGCTCCGCGGTCATCAGCGCCAGCGCGGCCCCCGCGTCCCCTTCCAGGAAGTCGTCCGTACCCGGGCGCCGGTCGACGTGCTCGACCAGACGGTCGGCCAAGCCCGCCAGGTGACGGTCCAGACCGGGGGTGGCGGCGTCGCGGGCGGTCCGCCACACGGTCTGGTACACCCCCGCCCACCCGTGGCACAGGCCGGCGTCGGTGACACGGCTCATCTGCTCCGGGTCGGACAGGCACAGGTCCAAGGCGTTCTCGAAGAACGCCTGCCGGTCCCGATCGCCGAGGGCCGCAGCCGCGAGCTGTCCGGCGCGGGCGATCCCGGGGGTGCCGTAGCACCAGGAGGGCCGCGCCGGACCCGGCTGCCGTGGAACGCCTTCCCCCAGGTCGTGGACGGTCAGGTGCTCGGGCCACCAGGGGCCCCGTTCCCCGGGCTGGCACCACCGCTCCAGGTGGCCGCAGACGGTCTCGATGGCCTCGGCCTGCCCGTCGACGGTGACGCCGCGCCGTTGGGCCTGGCTGAGCAGCAGCAGCGGTCCGGTGATGCCGTGGGCGACCCCGAGATTGCCGTGCCCCTGCGCGAAATGGGCCGAGGAGCCCCGGTGCGGGTCGTGGGAGACCCACCAGCCCGGCCGCCCCTCAAACTCGCCGGGCATGGGACGGGTGAGCGCGACCAGGTAGCGCAGCACACTCTCCAGAGCGTTTCCCTCCGGGGCGCTGCGCAGCAGGTACGCCCCGATGCCGGTGAGCCCGTAGAACACGTCGTATTCACCGAACGTGGACAGTTCGCCCCGGCCGATGCGCGCCATCGCGGCCCGGGAGCGGCGGTGCGCCAGTTCGGCCACGTGCTCGTCGAGAGCGGCTAGGGCCTCGGCGTAGCGGTCGGAACCGGAGGCCGCGCGCAGCACGAACGCGACGGCCGGTGCTCCCAGGAACAGCCCGGTGGTGTCGGCGGCACTGATCTGTGTGGCGGCGACGGCGGTGACCCACCGGTGGGCGTGCTGCCACGTGCCCCGTCCGGTGTGGGCGCGTTCGATGTGCAGCAGGGCCGTTCCCGCCGCGCCTTGGGCTAGGGACTGGTCCATCCACGGATCCGTCGCAGGGCGCGGCACGTCCAGACGCGCGGCGATACGTTCGGCGGCCTCGGCCGCGGGAGCGGCCGGACTCGGTACGGGCACCTTCATGGGGACCTCCACTCGGTGTGGAACAGGGCGATCGCCCGCGCTGTGCGGATCGTGGCCGCTTCGCTGTCGGGACCGATCTCCAGTGCGCGCACGTGGTGCAGGTGCACCAGGGAACGCAGGACGCTGTGGGGGTCGCGCTCGGCGGCCAGGCGTTTGCGGTAGCCGGACAGTGCTGAGGCCCGCTCGGCCCAGGCCTCCGCCACCCCGTCGAGCCGCAGCAGCGACTCCCCGGCAGGGGAGGCCAGGTCCAGGGCTCGGCTGCGGACGGCGCGGTCGACCGGGCCGGGGGTATGGGCCAGGTCCTGGGTCAGCCACACCAGTCCCGTCTCGGGGGTGTCGGTGAAGCCGGTGGCGAGATCGACGATGCTGGCCGCGGTCAGGGCCAGCGGATCGACCCCCTGCCCTTGGGCGGCGCGGATCTGGGCCAGGGCCGCGGCAGAGTCGGCCGCGAACACGGCCTCGGCCGCCTCCATCGCCTCCCCGTGGCCGAAACGCCCGGTCTGCGGTTCGTAGGCGGCCAGTTCCAGGTGCGCCAGCAGGCGCTGGTGCCGCAGGTCCCGTGCCCAGGCGTGCACCTGCTCGACGGCGGATCCCCCGGAGTGTTCTGGACCGAGGCGCAGGTACAGCTCCAGGTACCGGTCGGCGTCCGGCCGGGACAGGTCGCGGTGTCGCCGGAACCACCACAGCGCCGAATCCGGAAGGAGCGAGGTCAACGCGGGCAGGTGGCCGGTGAGGATCTCGTCGAAGCGGTCGGGGTGGGCGTACAGGTGGGCCCTGGTGACGGAACTTCCGGGCAGGTGCGCCGCGTCGACGCAGACCGGGCGCACCGGACCGGTGCGGTGCACAGAGCCGGACCCGCTGGCACGCAGCGGGAAGAGGAGTTCGTGGGAGCGGCCCAGCCATGCCACCTGCTCACGGGTGGCGGTCTCGCGCAGTTCCACCTGGCCGTGGGCGGCCAGCCGTTGGCGGAGCAGGTGGCGGTGCACTGGGTGGGACAGGTCCAGGGGAAGGTGCCGGTCGTGTTCGACCAGTGCCGCCCGGTCCGGGACGTGCCACCGCGCGCGCCAGCGGTCGAACCCCTCGTCCCACACGGGCCGGTGCTGATCGAATCGGGGGAGGTCGCGTGCGTCCAGCCGCCACCGGGCCGGGGAGAGCACGATGTTCCCGTACCGCACGCGCGGCAGGAACGGCATCTGCGCGGCGGCGCCGAAGTCGAAGCCCCCGTAGACCGCGTGGCGCGCGTTGGCGACCTCGGCCAGGAAGCGGGCCAGCGGCGGGGTGTGGGTGCCCGCCTCCAGGGCGTGGGGCACACGGAGTTCGAGACGCTGCCCGGTGGACAGGCGCAGCAGGTGGAACCGGTGGGCGTCGGCGCTCACCGCGATGTCGTCGACCCCGATCACGTCCGGGCCGGGCGGGTGGTGCTCGGCCAAGGGGACGATGTGCGGGAGGAGCCGAGAGGTGCGGGTGATGTTCTCGTTGCGCCGTTTGCGCGGAGGGAACGTCAACTGCGCCGTGACCGTCCCGGCTTCGGGAGACCGGAAACCGTGGGCGAGCGCCTCGTGGTCCTCCTCCGGGAGCAGGTGGGCGAAACGGCCGGCCATGCTGCTTGCCGGGCGCGGCGCCCCGGTCACGGCCACCGTGTACGCCCCCTTCTCGATCGCCCGTGGTGTGGGGGCGTGGATCTGGACGCACACCTCCACCCGTGGCGGGGGAAGGACCTCCTCTCCCGAACCGGGCCCCAGGGCGGTGACCGTGGAATCGGTCAGGACGATCTCCCCCTCTTCGGCGGCCTGGGCCTGCTGCACCAGACGCAGGACGGTGTGGTCGCGTTCGGACAGCATGCGGGGAGGGCGGCCACGGGAGGCCCCCAGGTATCCGGCGGGCCACCCCAGCCCGCTGTCGGCCACCAGTTCCAGCACGGGCACCACCGCTCCCGCGCCGTAGCGTGCGCGGAAACGCGCGTGGTAGTCGCGCCACTGGGCCGACCCGAACGGCTCGGGGGTGAGGCGGGTCAGGACGTCGGCCGCCTCCTCCACGGTGCGCACCACCCGTTCGGGCAGAGCGAGGCGGCAGTCGAGCACGGTGTCCGCGATGACGGGGACCGGTGCCACGTCGGAGAGTTCCCGCATCCGCTCCAGGACCGGAACCCGTTCAGACCAGGCCGTGTGCCGCACCGGGTGGGCGAGGCGGCTCCGGACGGTGTGGAGGTCGGCCACCAGGTCGGCGATCTCGTCGATGTTCTCGGCCCGTACGGCGGCGAGTGTGTCGCACAGATGGGCGAGCGCGTCAGTGCAGGACATGGGCGCCCACAGGTCGGTCAGCAGCAGGTGCTGGTCGATGAGGCCCTCCAGCAGCGCGGTGATCTGCTCCCCGGCCACGTGGGGGAAGCCGAGGGTGAGGTGTTCGCGCACACGTTCGTAGCGCACCGGGGTGCGGGCGATCTCCAGCGCCAGTGCCACGGGTGGGCTGTGGCGTACCGACACTTCGACCGGGGCCGCGCGCAGGGAGTGTCCGTCGGCCGATTGGCCGGGAACGACGTACCGTGCTCCGCGCACCTGCCCGGTGTTGTTGGCGGCCACGTGCAGCCGCTCCACCAGGGCGGGGCACCGGTGCAGACGGGCGATGATGTCGGACAGCCATTCGGAGTCGGCCCGCAGGGCGACCCGGTGGCCGTCGCCCCAGACCGTGTGGGCCGCTGCACCGATGGAGACCGGCGCGGTTCCCGCGAACAGGCCGAACGGGGTCGGACGCTCCCAGCGCGCCAGGTACGACACCACCGACAGCAGTGTCTTGCGCACCCTCCGGTCGTCGAGGCGGCGGCCGGACAGGGCGCCGGTGATCTGGGAGCACAGCCCCGGGTTGGCCGCGGACAGCGCATCGCGCACCTCCCGGCGCTCCCACAGTCGCGCCAGCCACTCCAGCCCGCGCGCGGGTGAGTGTTCCGACACCAGGTCCTCGGGGACGTCCAGGTCTTCGGGGCTCGTACTGGCACGCAGCAGCGCCCCGCCCGACCACTCGTAGGCACGGGGGGATCGTTTGGCCATGGTGCAACCTCGCGTCCTCGGCACGGGCAAAAGGGGGAGAGGGCGGCGGGCAGTCGGCGAAGAGGGCGTCGACCGCCCGCCGCGCTGGGTCGGTCAGACCGGGTCGGAGACGTAGGAATTGCAGGCCGACGCCGTCCCCTGGCACGTGTTGCCGCAACCGTCGCCGGTGTTGCACATCAGCTTGCCGACGGGGTGGGTGGCCACGACCACGCGCACGTCCAGCGCGAAGTCGTCCTCGGACACGGCGGGCCGTTCGGCCAGGGCCGCCGAGCCGCCGGCGGTGGAACCGATCATGCGGGTCACTCTCCTTGTGTTGAGGTCGGAGGGAACACCTGGCCCCGGCCCTGGTCGGACGCCGGAGGCCAGGAGAACGTGATGCGGCAGTGCCGCTTGGTGATGACCGCCTCGCCGGTCAGCCGCTCGGCGGGCGTCGAGGCAGGGAAGACTTCGATACGCGGCCCCGGCCCTCCGCGCTGGTCGCGGTGCCATGCGCGCACGTGCTCGGCCACGGTCTCGGCGAACGCCTCGCTGCCGGGGCCGAAGGCGTGCACCCCGTATTCGACCGAGGTGTCGTCCGGTGTGCGGCGGGTGGCGAGGTAGGCGAAGTCGCCGCCCGCGACAGCTGCCATGGAGGAACGGCGGTTGCTCGGGGCGACCAGCCCGGTGTCCAGTTCCGGGTCCACAGCCATGGTGCAAAAGCCCGGCAGGTGGGTGGCCAGATACAACTGCAGGACACCGATCGGTTCCTGCAGCAGGGCCGTCGCCCCGGTCCACGTCTCGGCGCGCGGTGTGCGCACCGCGTTGTCGAGCCTTTGTGGGTCGGCAGGCGTCTCGTCGTCGAAACGCAGCCCGATCTCCTCGGTTCCGTTGACCAGCAGCAGGGTCTCCCTGTGCTCCCCGGCCCCCTGCATGGGAACGAAACCGCACACGTGGGCGGAGTCGCCGACCAGGCGGTCCTCGGCCTTGGCGAAGCCGATCGAGCGCGTGAGGTTGCGCATGCGCAGTGGAACGACGAGGCGTCCCTCCTCGGCCAGGTTCTCCACCCAGCCCGGAGGGATGTCCCACGTTCCGACGGTGACGATGATCCGGTCGTAGGGGCCGTGTTCGGGAATCCCGCTCTCGGCGTCGGCGGTGATCACCCGGACCCGGTCGTAGCCGTTCTCCGGCAGCAGGGACCGGGTCCGATCGGTGACCTCGGGGTCGATGTCGACCGTGGTGACCTCACCGGAGGGGCCGACGATCTCCGCGATGAGGGCCGCGTTGTAGCCGCCCGAGCCGATCTCCAGGACACGGTGTCCCGGCCGGAGCCGGGCCTGTTCCAGCATCATCGCCTGGATCTGGGGCGCTGACACCGAACTCAACTGGACACCGCTGCCGTCCGTCTTGGTGATGACCGCGTTGTAGGGGTGGTAGACCTCCTCCAGTGGTGTCCCGGGGGCGAACCGTTCCCGAGGTACCGCGAGCATCGCCTCCTCGACGCCGGGGGAGACGATCGTTTTGTCGTCGACGAGCCGGGCGACGAGTTCTTCGCGCAGATGCGCGGCCTGGGCGGAATCGACGGTCGCGGCGTCTTTCATGGAATGGCTCCCGGGTCGTTGTCGGTACGGTCCTGCGGCCGGTACAAAAGCCGGAGGAGCGGGCGTCTCACGTCTGACGCACCGCAGGTCCTCACACGGTGTCGTGGGAAGTATCGTCGACCACGGAAGAGGGCACCATGCGATGACGCATATGCGCCTTCACGGGTATCCGATGTGTTCGATTCACCGCACTTCAACAGCGAGGACGCGACCGTGATCCTGGCACCCCTCAAAGATCACGAAAACGACAAAACTGGCAAATAGCTCTCTTTTGCGAAAGGCCGCCATGATCTGCGGGAACTGCGGAAAAGAACGCCGCACCCGGCACCGCCCGTGCACCTGCATCCCCGAACACCTCTGGCGGCTTCCGGAGATGGTGCAGGCCGTCGACGCCCGCGACGCCCGACAGGTCCTACGCCTGCTCAGCCGCCACGCACCCGACCTCACCCACGAGGCACTGGCCAACATGTGCCAGGTGTCCCAGAGCACCATCACCCGCGCCATCAGCGGCCAGGGACTCACCCGCGCCAGCACGGTCCACACCGTCCTCACCAGCCTGGGCGCCCCCATACCCCGACCCCCTGCAGCGCCGAGGAACCCCACCCGAACGGAGCGGGGCGCACCCCGCTCAGAGGAGGGCGAACTCGACCGCACACTCGCCCGGGACGCGCACCGAACCCTGCGCCAGACCCGGGCCGTCCTCGCCAAAGCCATGCACGAGCCCGCCCTGGACCTGCTCGAAGCCGACATCGGCCGCCTCGCCCGCCACTACGTCTCCCACCCCCTGGCCGACCTGTACACCGAGATCAAAAGCCTGCGCGACGACACCTTCGCGCTGGTGGAGACCACCTCCCACCCCGACCAGATCCGGCGGCTGCACATCGCGGCCGCACGCCTGGCGGGCCTGCAGGCCCACGTCTGCCTGGACCTGGGCCAGTACGCCCACGCCGACACCAACGCCGACGCCGCGTGGGCCCTCGCCACCAGCGTCCACGAACCCGGCCTCCGCGCCTGGGTGCGCTCCCTGCACAGCCTCATCGCCTACTGGGACGGCCGCTACCGCGACGCCCGACACGCGGCCGAAGACGGCCTCACCCACCGCGTGACCGACAGCAACCTGGCCCGCCTCCACGCCCTGCGCGCCCGCGCCTGCGCGGCCCAGGGCGACCACCGGCAGGCCCTCGCGGCGATCGGCGCCGCCCACGAGCACAGCCGCCAGCACCTCCTCCCCGGGGTGTTCGGCTTCCCCGAGGCCAAGGTCCACGCCTACGCCAGCAGCAGCCTGCTCATGTTCGCCACCCCCCGCGACCGCCACCGCAGCGTCGAACACGCCCACCGGGCGATCCGGCTCTACACCGAGGCATCAGCACTCGACCGCTCCTTCGGAGACCTGCTGGCCGCCCGCCTGGACCTGGCCAGCGCCCACATCCACGCACGCGAGCCCGACGCCGCCCTGGAACAGGTCCAGGTCATCACCGCCGCCCCGCCCCAGCACCGCACCGCCAGCATCACCCAGCGCGCCCAGCGTCTGGCCCGTCTCGTCACCGCCACCACCGACGCCGAAGCGGCCCGCCGGATCCACGCGCACGTGACCGAGTTCTGCCGCCACCCGGGACCGCTGGCCGCACGCGCACCCGTTGCGGCACGATGACCCCTATGGAGTCCGCTCACCCCTCCGCCCGGGCCACCACCGACCACCGCGTCCTGGCCGACAGCGCCTACCGCGACGACCGTGACCTGGGCGCCCGCCAGCGCCTGTACGACTACCAGCGCCCCGTCTTCGACCTGCCCGGCCTGGCCCTGGACCGCCTCGCGGACCGGGGCGGAGTGTGGGCGGACGTGGGCTGCGGCAACGGCCGCTACCTGCACCGCGTCCGCACCGACAGGCCCGACGTCCGGGCCGTGGGCCTGGACGTGTCCGCCTCCCTGCTGGGCGCGCTCCAGGCCCCGGTGGTGTGCGCGGACGCCGCCCGTCTGCCCCTGGGCGAGCGGAGCGTGGACGCGGTGCTGGCGATGCACATGCTCTACCACCTGCCCGACCCCGCCCGAGGGATCGCCGAGTTCGCGCGCGTGCTCGGGCCCGGCGGCCGGGTGGTGGCCTCCACCAACTCCCGGGCGGACAAGCACGAGATCGACCGACTGTGGTCTGCGGCGGCGGGCACCGTGCTGGGCACCGGGCGGGGGCCGCGCCGGATCAAGCTGTCCGAGCACTTCCCGCTGGAGGACGCAGGGGAGGCGTTCGGTGCCCACTTTGCGCGGGTGCGGGTGGAGGAGCTGTCGGGGGTGATCGAGGTGGACACCCCCGAGCCGGTGCTGGCGCACCTGGGGTCCTACCGGGCGTGGGCCGACCAGGCCGGGGTCCCCTTCGAGGCGGCGTTGGAGCAGGCCGCAAGGGATCTGGAGGAACGGCTCCGGCGGGGACCCTTCACGGTCACCACCCGCCAGGGGCTGGTCATCGCGGACCGGTGAGGGGCCGCGCCCGGCCGGATCCGCCCGCCCCCTCCACTCGCCCTCGTGAGTGCGTTCTGAGCACGCTCTGAGCATCCGTTGAGAACGCGGGGGCGCCGGGTGCCCCGTCACATCGAGACCCCCGTGATGAAGCCCGTCCACGCGTCGGCGGGGAAGAACAGGGCGCCGTGGTCGGGGTGCTGGCTGTCGCGGACGCCGGTCACCGGGCCTTGGGCGACCTCGACGCAGGTGCCGGCCTCGTTGCTGTGGCTCGACACGTGCCAACCGTGCGGAGCGGGGGAGTAGCCGTTGCCGGGGGTGGTGTTCATCGCGAGGCCTCGCATCAGGGGTTGAGTTCGGTGATCCTTCGGCGGATCAGCTCGCGGGAGTGGTCCAAGGGTAGGGCGGCCGCCTGCAGGTGGTGGAACCTGAGCACGTGGTGCTCGATGTCGTCGGGGGCGTCGAACAGCAGACCCTGGGGCGGGACGTCGACGTGCCCGACGCGGTCGTCGCCCAGGCGGAGCAGGCAGAACCCGTAGTTGAGGCTCATGCCCTGTGACTGGGGCAGCACCTGGAGGTCGATGCGGGGGTGCTCGCTCAGCTCCAGGACGTGCTCCAACTGCGTGCGCATCACGTCCGGGCCGCCGACCTGGCAGGTCAGGACCGGCTCGTCGATGATCCACCACATCTGGGGCGGGTTCGGGCGGTCCAGGATGTTGCGGGTGCGCTCCAGACGGACCTGCACGCGGCGTTCGCGCTCGCTCTCGTCGGGGACCACGCCGCGGGCCATGAGCGCGCGGATGTAGTCGGGGTGCTGGGCGAGCCCGCCGAACAGGCCGATGGTGTACTCCAGGATCTGGTCGGCCTCGTACTCCAGGGGGTAGTAGGCGCCGCCCGGGACGTCCTCGTAGGCGTTCCACCAGGCGGCACGGCTGCGGCTGGCGGCTTTGGCGATACGGGTGAGTTCCTCGCGCAGGTCGTCGGGGGCTTGGTAGAAGCGGCACAGGGCGTCGATCTCCGGGCCGCTCAGGCGCTTCCACTTGCCGTTCTCCATGCGCGAGACCTTGGACTTGTGCCAGCCCATCTCCTCGGCGGCCTCCTCCTGCGACAGGCCTGTCCGGGTGCGTAGCCGTTTGAGCTGGCTGATCAGGTAGTGCCGTCGGGCCGGGGAGCCGTGCACCGGAGTGCCCTCGGGCATCTCCACCTCCTGGGATCGCTGCTGTGCCGCTGCCATCTTCCCATTCCCACCGTATTCACATCGCTACATAATATTCGCCTATCGGAATGCGTCGCTTGTAATTTGCGTCGTTGCAAATCATGATGGACGCACGATCGCCGCACGGGCCATGGCCCTGTGGAACGCGGCGGTTCAACGCTGATGGCACAGAACGGGTGAGGTGGATGTGACGTGAGGGAAGTCGTGTGTTCGTGGAAGGAACCGGGGCCGGTCGCCGTAGGGCTGGCCAGGGCGATAACCGACCAGGCGCTGCCGGGGTTGGGGTGCGCGGGTGCGGTGGGTGCTCGGGGCGGTGCTGGCCGCGGTGTTGTGCAGCCCGGTGGGCCGCCCGGCCGTGCCGGTGCGGCCGGGGGAGGTGCCTCGGCCCCGTCCGCGTCTGGGGCAGGGGCGGGAGGTGTGGGCGGGTCTGGAGGCCGCTCCCGCCCCGGAGCCTCCGGTGGGTGTGGGTGCGCGTGCCTGTGTCGAGAGCGGCGTGTTCGAGGGAGTGGTTGAGGTGCGGCGTGTGCGGAACCCGTATCTGGGGCGGCTCGGGTGGTGTGTGGACGATGACGGGGTGCGCGGGGTGCGTCCTTATCTGGTGCGTGCGGAGGAGCGCTTCCGCTACCCCGGAACCGGAGCCGGGGGTACGAGGCCGGGGCGTTTGGGGCCTGCGGGGCTTGGCGGCGGTGATCTCCTTGCCGCCGCCGACGCTTCTGTGCCCGCTCGGGTGTCTTCTCCGACCCCTGGTGGCGGGGGTGAGTTCGCTGAGTTGGCCCATCTGGTGCGCCAGTGGCAGGCGATGAGGGCCTGACCGGAGAGCAGGCGCGCTCTTGGGGTGGTACCGGCACGGGCCGGTACCACCCCCGGTTTGTTGTGCGCGGTGCGGTGTCGAGTCCAGCGGAGGGAGGGACTTGTGGGGGGTGCCGAGTGAGCACGATGTGCGTCAGGGCCAACGGGTGGGCCCACACGGGGGCCAGCGGGTAGGTGTGCCCTGCGGCCACCCCTCCGCGCCTATCAGTGCAGTTCAGGGTCTATTCAGGTGGGCCATCGCGTGTCCGGGCTGGTAACGGTTGGGTGGTCCTCTGCGCGTAGAGGGCGGGCGACGCCCGGCGAGACGCTGCTGATCGCGATGAACGGAGCGATGAAGGTCGGCTGACCCGGCCTTTAGGACCGCCGTTCCAGGGGCAGACCTGTGTCCGTAGCAGCCGTTCCCACCTCATGTCATGGTGAGTGATTCGGGAACCTCTTCGTGACGAAGGTGCCGACTCCAGTTCTGCGTGCTGGCGGGGACGGTGCGGATGAACGTCGTGGTGTTCTCGGCGATCACCATGGTCACCCGCACCGCCCGCTTCCTCCTCCTGGTGCTGGCCCCCGGCTGGGCGATGGACCTCCTGCCGGGCTGAGCGGCCCCCTCAGGCGGTGACCAGGTCTCGGCGGCGGAACCCGGCCAGGCCCACCGCGGCGGCGGCCCCCGCCCCCGCGAGGACGGCGAGGTAGGGCACCGGCGCGAACTCCTCGGTGGGCAGCAGCGCCACGATCTCGAACGGGCCGACGTGCACCATCCAGTCGGGCAAGTCCATCAGCAGGCCGAAGATCGTGACGAACAGCCCGTAGGCGAACCACGCCCACACCAGGCCCACCAGGCGCGGAGCCGCACCCAAGAACAGGGTGGTGAGCCCGGCGAACATCAGCACCACCGGGATCTGGGCGGCCCCGGCCTCAGCCACCACCCGGATCCACGCGGTGTCCCCGGTGGCCGAGGCCGCGCCGACCCCCATCGCCAGCCCGCCCAGGAACATCATGACCATCCCGGACAGGGCGCTGACCAGCACGGTCGATCCCATCCACCGGAGGCGGCCCACCGCCGACGACAGCACCAGTTCCGCACGCCCGGAGTCCTCCTCGGCGCGGGCTCGCAGGACGGACAGGACGGCGAAGGCCGCGGTCGGCATCACGATGTAGAGCGTCAGCACGCCGAGGAACGCCTCGATCATGCCCTCGCCGGTCAGGCCCATCCGCGCCATGATCTCCGGGTTCTGCTCGGCCATCCCGTCGATCTCCGTGACCAGGGTGCCGAACGCGAACGCGAACAGCGCCACGGCGACGGTCCAGGCGATGATCGACGCGCGCTGTTGGCGCAGGTGCAGCGCCAGCACCCCGTTCAGCAGGGGACCCGCCCCGGCGGGACCCGGGCGCGCGGCCACCAGGCCCGCCCCCAGGTCGCGCCGGTCGGCCAGGACGTAGGCGACGGCGAACAGTATCGCGATGACCAGCACATACAGCGCCAGGGGCCACCAGCGCAGGTCGTCGAAGGCCCGGGTCTGCTGCACCCACGCGAAGGGCGAGAACCACGATGGCGCGCTGCCGCCGCGTTCGGCGATGTCGCCCACCACGCGGAGCATGAACAGGACGCCGATGACGAGGAAGGCCAGGCCGCTGGCGCCGCGCGCGTACCCCGACACCTGGGCGCACACCGCCGCGACCGCTCCGAACACGACACCGGCCAGGGCCAGCCCCGCGCCGTAGGCGGCGGAGTCCGCCAGGGGCAGGCCGTTCACCACCATACTGACCGTGATCAGGGCACCGATGGCCCCGCTGACCAGGGCGTTGGTGACCAGCGCGGCTGTGATCTGGGCGCTGGAGCCGAGCACGTTCGCGCGTAGCAGTTCGGCGCGTCCGCTCTCCTCCTCAGCCCTGGTGTGGCGGACCACGTGCAGGATTCCCATGACGGCCAGTGCCACCAGCAGGCTCTGCGTCATCTCGTTGGCGACCATCGCGCCGAGCCCGTACTCCTCCAGCCCGTAGCCGGGGCCGCCGAAGACGATGCCGGTCGGGGTCTCCATGATCGTGGCGCGGGCCATCCGCTGCTCGGGTGTGGCGAACATGTCCGCGAGCGTGGGGATGACCATGAACATCGAGCCGACCAGGGAGAGTGTCCAGACGGTCATCCGGATGCGGTCGCGGAGCAGGATGAACAGGATCAGCCGTCCCGTACCAGTGAAGGTGCTCACTTCGCGGCCCCCTCGCCGTTCAGCGCGGCGAGCTCGTCGCCGTAGTGGCGCATGAAGAGCTCCTCCAGGGAGGGCGGGTTGCTGACCAGGGACCGCAGCCCGAGGTCGGCCAGTGCGCGGAAGGCCTGGTCCATGTGATCGTTGTCGACGTCGAAGGTGACATCGGCGCCCTCGACGTTGAGGCCGTGCACACCGGTCAGGCCGGCGAGCGCGCTCGGGTCGCCCTCGGTGGTGGCGCGGACGGTGGAGCGGGTCAGGTGGCGCAGGTCGTTCAGGGTGCCCGACTCCACGGTCCGGCCCTTGCGGATGATGGTGACCGTGTCGCACAGCTTCTCGACCTCGGCCAGGATGTGGCTGGACAGCAGCACGGAGCGGCCCTGGCGCTTGGCCTCGTGCACGCAGTCGGTGAACACCGACTCCATGAGCGGGTCGAGCCCGGAGGTGGGCTCGTCGAGGATGAGCAGTTCGGCGTCGGAGGCCAGAGCGGCCACCAGGGCGACCTTCTGGCGGTTGCCCTTGGAATAGGTGCGCGCCTTCTTGGTGGGGTCGAGCTCGAACCGCTCCAGCAGCGCCTTCCGGCGCGTGCGGTCGGCCCTGCCGTGGAGCCGCCCGAGGAGGTCGACGGCCTGGCCGCCGGTGAGGTTCGGCCACAGGGACACGTCGCCGGGCACGTAGGCCAGGCGGCGGTGCAGCGTGACGGCGTCCTTCCACGGATCACCGCCGAGCAGGCGGGCGGTGCCGCCGTCGGACCTGAGCAGGCCCAGCAGGACGCGGATGGTGGTGGACTTGCCCGAGCCGTTGGGGCCCAGGAACCCGGCGACCTGGCCGGGCTCCACGGTGAGGTCGAGGCCGTCGAGGGCCTTGAACTGGCCGAAGTACTTGTCGAGGCCGCTGACCTCGATGGCGGGTGCGGACATGTCTCTCTCCTGGGGGTGATCGTGTACGCGGGCGAGGGAGGATCAGGACTCCTCCTCGGGGGGGTCCCCCACGTACAGCAGGTAGGCGTCGAGCATCGCGCGGTTGGTGAACAGGCCCTCGGAGTAGATCTCCAGCGTGGGCAGGGTGATCCGCTCCGACCAGGCCCGCATGACCTCTCTGAAGTCGATGTCGGGGCCGGGGAAGTGCATGGTGAGGAACATCTGGAGCGAGCCGATGTGGCCCATGGCGAGGAAGCGGGCGCGCGCGGCCGGGTCCCGGCTGGGGCGGACCGTGCCCGCCTCCTCGCCCGCGGCCAGGTAGTTCTCGATGTCCTCCACCATGTGCTCGAAGAGCGCGTGGGCGATGTCCCCGCCGGCCTGGAACGACCGGACGAAGTAGGCGACGTAGGGGGCGTACTCGTCCATGCCGGCGAACCGGTCCAGGAACGTCCGCTGGTCGGCGGTGGTGACCGAGTCCTTCTTGATCTCGTAGACCAAGTTCCGGACGTGCTCGTCGCAGGCCCGGCGCAGCCCGGCCTTGGAACCGAAGTGGTGCATGACCAGGGCGGGGGAGACGCCCGCGCGCTCGGCGATCGTGCGCACCGGGACGCCGAATCCCTTCTGCCCGAAGCATGCGATGGCGGCGCCGCGGATGCGGGCCCGCGCGGTGAGGTCCTCCTCCGGCTCCGGAGGCCTCCTGGGAGCTGAACACATGTTCAGCATGCTAAATGCTTGTTCAGTGCCTTGGCAAGGGGTAGGGCGGGTCCTGTCGGACGAACGCCGGGCGGGGGGTACGCGCGGGCCCGTACACTCGGTGGACGCACGCCGCGGGGCACCCCGGCCCCCGGCGGCTACGAGGGAGGACAGCCCATGGTGCGGGTCGCGGTCGCTCAGTTCGCCCCCGGGCAGGACAAGGCGGAGAACGCGCGCTCGGTGGCCGAACTCGCCGCCAGGGGCGCGGCCCAGGGAGCCGACGTGGTTCTGCTCCCCGAGTACGCGATGTTCACCGCAGGGCGCACCGACCACCGCTACGTCGAGGCGGCCGAGCCGCTCAACGGCCCCTTCCTGTCGGCCGCCGCCGACGCCGCCCGCGCCGAGGGCGTGCACCTGGTGCTGGGCGCCAACGAGGCGGAGGAGGGTGAGGGGGCGAGCCGCTTCACCAACACGCTGGCCGCGTTCTCGCCCAAGGGCAAGCGGATCGCGCTCTACCGCAAGATCCACCTCTACGACGCCTTCGGGGTCAGGGAGTCGGACGTGGTCCGCCCCGGGCCGATCGAGGAACCGGAGACCTTCGCGGTCGACGGCGTCGTCTTCGGGTTGCAGACCTGTTATGACCTGCGCTTCCCCGAGGTGACGCGGAGAATCGCCGGCGCGGGGGCGCACGTGGTGCTGCTGGCCGCGCAGTGGGTGCCGGGCCCGCTGAAGGAGGAGCACTGGCGGACGCTGGTCCGGGCGCGTGCGCTGGAGAACACCGTCTACGTCGCCGCGGCCGGGCAGGCCGCTCCCAGCGGCGCGGGCAACAGCATGGTCGTCGATCCGATGGGTACTCCGGTGGCCGCGCTGGGGGAGCAGGCGTTCGCGGTCGCCTCCGCTGAGGTTTCGGTCACGCGGATTGAGGAGGTGCGCGTGACGAACCCGTCGCTCTCCCTGCGCCGATTCGAGGTCGTACCACGCCCGGAGTACTGATACCCCGTATCGCTGCGAGAGCATAGGCACCGGGCATATCGCTGTAATGCCTACGAATGGACGAGGGTCTTCCCAGAGTTAGTTACTTAGGGTTATGATCAACGTGCGCCGAGTGATTTGATTCGGTCCGAGTGCTTCTGGGTATCGAGAGCCTCTAATTCGGTAAAGAGCCGGTAAAAATCGGCCCGCCAGACTGTCCTAAACCACGGGGGGAGCAAGGACATTGCGCGGAATGAGCACGGTGTGTGCGGCGGGTGCGCGGCCCGACGGCGCGTCGGAGATCCACGTCTACGATCCTGAGACGCTGACCACGGAGCAGCGCGCGGGAGACGCCTGCGCGGTATGCCACGTGAAGTGGCCCCGCCCCCGGCGCGTCATCGGCGTACTCCCGGACGGCGGGCGCGTACGCGGCTGCCGGGACTGCGCCGACCTCGTCAGCGCCGGCACGGCTGCGAGACAGCCCGCCTTCGCGGCACACTAGCCGCCCGGCCGCGCCCGGGACCGGATTCGGGGGAAGCCGGTCCCGGGCTGTGTTTTCGCGTCCTCGCGGGCTCGGACGGTGCTCGGGCGCCCAGGAGGCCGGCGTGTTCGCCCTGTTCCAGCCGTCGCCTGGAGCCAGGCGAGCGGGCCCACCCGTCGCCCGCCACCGCCCTCAACGGACGCCTGCGGCGCGGTCTTTTGCTGTGTGTCGCCCTCCACCGCCCTCAGCCGCACGTCGGCCGGACGGGTGTGCTCAGGCGGCGACGGCGTGCACGGCCTCCAGCAGGAGGTCGCGGCCCTCGGCGGCGTCCTCGGTCGACAGCGTCAGCGGCGGCGCCATGCGCAGGACGTTGCCGTGCACACCGCCCTTGCCCACGAGCAGCCCGCGTCCACGGGCCTCCTCCAGGACCCGTCCGGCCAGGGCGGCCGAGGGCGCTCCGGTCACCGGGTCGGCCATCTCCACCGCGAACATCAGGCCACGGCCGCGCACGTCCTTCACGCTCGGCAGCGCGGTCAGCGCGCGCAGGCCGCTCATGATCAGCGAACCCTGGCGCAGCGCGTTGCCCTGGAGGTCGTGCTCCAGCACGTAGTCCAGGACCGCACCGGCCGCCGCCATCGCCACCGGGTTGCCGCCGAAGGTGGCCACACCCAGCGCGGGCAGGCGGTCCATGAGGTCGCCGCGCGCCACCACGCCCCCCACCGCGAAACCGTTGCCCAGGCCCTTGGCGAAGGTCATGGCGTCCGGCGTGACCCCGTGGGCGCCGATCCCGAAGAAACTCGACCCCGTGCGGCCCCACCCGGTCTGGACCTCGTCGGAGACGAACAGGATCCCGTGCTCGTCCAGGACCTCCTTGTAGGCGGCGTACAGGCCGTCCGGGGGCATCTGGAAGCCGCCCACCCCCTGCACCGGCTCGGCGATCAGGCACGCCACGTTGGGGGCCGCCGTGTCCAGGACGTCGCGCAGGTCGGCCACACAGGCCCCGATGTACTCCTGGTCCGTCATACCGCGGAACGCCCGCGCCGCGTGGTCGGTGCCGTGCAGGTAGTGCACGTTCAGCGGCGACAGGGAGGAGTTCTTCCAGACCCGGTTCCCGGTCACCGCGACCGTGCCGAACGAGCGGCCGTGGTAGCTGCCGCGCAGGGCCAGGACCTCATCGCTGCCGCGCGCGTGGGTGGCCAGCAGCAGGGCGGTCTCGTTGGCCTCGGTCCCGGAGTTGGTGAAGAACACCTTGGCCTCCGGTATGCCCGACAGCCGGGCGATCCGCTCGGCCAGCTCGACCTGGCCGCGGATGAGATAGAGGGTGGAGGTGTGCACCACGCCCCTGGCGATCTGGCGCTCAACGGCCTCGCGGACCTCGGCCACGTCGTAGCCGAGCATGTTGGTGGCGATGCCGGTGAAGAAGTCCAGGTACGTGCGGCCCTCGGCGTCGGTGACACGGGAGCCCGACCCGCTGACGATCTCCAGCGGGGACTCGTAGTACAGCGGCATCCATGAGGGCATGACCGCGCGGTGGCGTGTGAGAAGTTCCGACATGTCCTCAGTGTCCCCGGGCTCCGGCGGGAGGGCCAACACCGGCAGGGCAGTACTGGGACGATCGGGTTCGGACCGTATACGGGATGTAACGCACGGCACCCACCGGCGTCACACCCCGTCCTAGAATGAGGGGATGCTTCCGACCCTCGCCGAGGTCCTCCGGCTGCCGCCCCTCCAACGCGCCCGGCCCAGGGTCGTCGCGGGGGCCGACCGCCTGGACGTGCCCGTCCGGTGGGTCCACATCGCCGACGTCACCGACCTCGCCCACCTGCTGTACGGTCGTGAACTGGTGCTCAGCACCGGCATCGCGATGCCCGACGACCCCGACGCCCTGCGCCGCTACATGGACGACCTCGCCGAGGCCGGGGTGAGTGGAGTCGCCGTCGAACTCGGGCGCAAGTACCACACCGAACTCCCGCCCGCCTTCCTCGACGCCGCCCGCGCCGCCGGGGTGCCCCTCGTCCAGCTCGACCACGGTGCCCGGTTCGTCGAGATCACCGAGGCCGTGCACGTCCGGGTGGTCAACGAGCAGCTGGAGGAGCTGCGCGACTCCGAACAGATGCACTCGGTGTTCACCCGCCTGTCAGTGGAGGGCGCCGACACCGCCCAGGTCCTGCGCGAGGTCGCCCGCATGTCCGGCCGCCCCGCCGTGCTGGAGAACCTCACCCACCAGGTCCTGGCCTGCGACCTCAACGGCGCGGACCCCGCGGCGGTCCTCGCCTCGTGGGAGAACCGCTCGCGCGCGGTCCGCTCCGGTAGCCGCACCGTGTACGACCCCGACACCGGATGGCTGGTCACCGGTGTCGGCGCGCCCGGCCAGGACTGGGGCCGCCTGGTCCTCGTCGCGGGCGCGTCCCCCGCCCCCCGCCAGCGGATGCTCGTCGAACGCGCCGCCACCACGCTGGCCCTGGGACGGCTGATCGAGCACCAGCAGGAGAGCCTGGAGCGCCAGACGCACCGGACGATCATCTCCGGGATCATCGACCGCTCCTACACCGATCCCGAGGAGGCACTGGTCCGGGCGCGGGCTGTCGGGGTCCCCCTCCAGGGCCGCCAGCTCCTGGGCCTGGTGCTGCGCCTGAGAGAGAGCGGCGGCGGACTGGCCGGGCAGGCCCTGCTCTCCGACACCGCCGAGGCCGCCGCGCGGGCCTGCCGCGAGCTGCGCCTTCCCGCGCTCGTGGGATCGCTGGACGACCTCAGGGTGGGCATCCTGCTCCCCGTGCCGGAGCAGCGGAGCGCGGACCCGGTGCTGCGCGGGCTCGCCGACCGGGTCGCCGCCATGGTCGGGGACGCCGCGGTCCTGGCCGTGGGATCGTCGGCCGACGGTGTCCGAGAGGTGCGCCGTTCGTTCCTGGAAGCCCGCCAGGTGGGGGACGCGGCCGTCCGCCAGAGCGAGCGCCGGCCGTTCTACCGGCTGACCGACCTGCACCTGCGCGGGCTGCTGCACCTGCTGCGCGACGACGAGCGGGTGCAGACCTACGTGGAGCGCGAACTGGGCGCCCTGCTCGACCACGACGCGCGCCACGGCGGCGACCTCACCGAGATGCTCCGCCACTACCTGGAGGCCGGGCGCAACAAGGCCCTGGCGGCCGGCCGTGCGCACCTGTCCCGCCCGGCCTTCTACGATCGGCTGCGCCGGATCGCGCGCATCCTCGACACCGACCTCGACTCGGTGGAGGCCTGCCTGTCGCTGCACGTGGCCCTGCTCTCCCTCGACTCGGTGCGCGACGACCGCTGACCGACGCTCACCGGCGGCCGCGGTGGAGCGCCTCCACCTCGGCCCCCACCCGCTCGAAGGAGCGTAGGACCCGCCGCACGGCCAGCCGCTCGGCCCGGTCGGGCCGCAGGGCGGCGGAGACGTGCCGCGTGGACGCAGTGCCAGTGAGCTCGCGCAGCACCAGCCCCGCACCGGTCGGTGTGGTGAAGCGCGGCAGGACGGCGATCCGGCCGCTGGAGGCCACCAGCGACTCCACCAGCCGGTTGTCCCTGAGCCGCTGGGCGACCGCCAACGGCCGTCCCACCGCCTGCTGGACCGACCTCAGCACCGTGTCGAAGGGGTAGCCCTCCGGTACGCCGATCCACTCCTGGCCCTCCAGATCGGCGGGGGACACCCGGGGCAGCGCGGCCAGCGGATGGTCGGCGGCCATCGCGATGTCCAGCGGCTCACGCGCCAGCGGGACGACGGTCAGCCCCTCGGTTCCGGCAGGACGGGCGCCGGTGAGGCTGTGGGCGATGACCACGTCGTTGTCCGTGGCCAGGTGCGCGAACTCCGCCTCGGCGAGATCGAAGTCGCCGCACCGCAGCGTGATCGCGGTGCCGGAGATCTCGCGCAGTACCCCGGGGAACAGGAACGCCGCCGCGCTCGGCAGCGCGGCGACGGAGACCGTGCCCGTCGGCTCGCCGTGGAAGGCGTCCCAGCGCGCCCGTACCCGCTCGACGGCGGTCGCCACGGACGTGCCGCCCTCGGCGAGCAGGCGGCCCGCCTCGGTCAGGCGCAGGCCACGCCCCGACGGCTCCACCAGTGCCGTGCCGAACTCCCGCTGCGCCGTCTTGAGCTGCTGCGACACCGCCGAAGGGGTCCGGTACGTCGCCTGCGCGACCGCGGTGACACTGCCGTGCTCGGCGAGTTCGCGCAGGAGTTCCAGGTGCCGGACGTTCATGCAGGCAGTCTAAAGAGTCGGTGTAGCAATTATTGATTGTGCTTAACTGAGAATTCTGTTGGCCTGGGACGTATGCCGCTCGGACACCGCCTGCTCGCCCTCTCCGTCGCCCTCATATGGGGGCTCAACTTCATCGCCATCGACGCCTCCCTCACGCACTTCCCGCCGTTCTTCCTGGTGGCCCTGCGCTTCACGCTCATCGCCCTGCCGACGGTGCTGCTCGTCCCCCGGCCGAAGGTGCCGGTACGCTGGCTCGTCGGCTACGGGATCGGCTTCGGAACCCTTCAGTTCCTCTTCCTGTACTGGGCCATGGCCGCCGGGATGCCCGCGGGCCTGGCCTCGCTGGTCCTCCAGGCCTCCGCGCCGTTCACCGTCCTGCTCGGCGCGGTGCTCCTGCGCGAACGCCTCAGCGCACGTCAGGCCGTCGGCATTGCGGTGGCCGTGTGCGGGATGGCGCTGGTGGGCTGGCAGCGCGCCGAACACGCTGCCGTCCTGCCGTTCCTGCTCACCCTGGCGGGCGCGTTCGGATGGGCGATCGGCAATACCTGCAACCGGTTGGCCAGGCCCGCGAACCCGCTGCACCTGGCCCTGTGGATGTCCGTGGTCCCGCCGCTGCCGATACTCGCCCTGGCGTTCGCGGTCGAGGGACCCGGGCCCATCGCGGCCTCCCTGGCCTCCGTCGGCACCGCCGCCGCGCTCCCCGCCGTGGCCGGACTCGCCTACACCGTGGTGATCGGCACCGTGCTCGGATCCGGCGTGTGGACCTGGCTCATGGCACGCCACCCGGCGGGCGTCGTCGCTCCGTTCTCCATGCTGGTCCCCGTGGTGGGGATGGCGGCCGCCTGGATGGTCCTGCGCGAGAGCGCGACCCCCGGCGAGCTGGTCGGCAGCGCCCTGGTCGTCGGCGGGGTCCTGCTGGGCTCGTCCCAAACCCGCCGCCCGCCACGTGCCGAGGAGCCGCCCCCGGAGCCGCTGCCAAGGGACCCCGGCCTGGAGGAGGCCCCGGCCGCACGGTGACCGGCCTCGGGAATCGCGACGGTTTCCCGCGTTCGGGGGGTCCGCTCCCGGTTCATCCACCACAATGGGCGTCGATGGCTTTGGGTAGCCGGTCGGTAACACTACGGGGGGCGGGGTGGCATGAGGTCACTGCAGGAGGAGGAGCAGGAGGCCGCGGGACCGGTCGGCCCCGTGACGGTGGCGGGCCCGCCCCCTACCGCGGCGGACCCGTCGGCGCAGGCCCCACCGCGCCGTGAACCCGCCGCCGACCGCGACGGCACCCGCTCCCTCCTGGCCTACCTGCGCGCCTGCCTGAGCCGGGAGGCCGTGCACACCCACGCCGTGCCCGCCGCGCGGGTCGGCACCGACACCTGCGCCTGTCTGCCGAGCGGCCCCGAGATCCTGCTCAGCGGGGCTGGGGACACCCTACGGCTGGACCCCGGAGCCGCCCGGGTCATGCGTGTGTCCCGCCTCGGCGGCCAGGCCCTGCGCTACGGGTATCCGATGGTCGTCCTCGGCGAGGGCGACGACCGCGCCGTCCTCCCCCTGCTGACCGCCGACGTCCGCGCCGCCGACGAGACCGACGCCCTCACCGTGGGCCCCGGATTCCCGGCCGTCCGCGCCGTCGGACCGCCCGACGTCAACCCGGCCCTCCTCACCCGGCTCGGCGTCACCGACGCCGACGACCTCTTCGAACTCCGCGCTCGCCTGCGCGCCGGCACCCCCGCCGAGGCCCACCGCCCGGCGGCCGTCGCCGACCTCGCGGCCAAGGCGCGTGCCCTGCTCAGCCGACTGGAGATCGAACGCGTCGACGCCATCGACCCGCGCGCCACCCGCGGCCGTCCGGCCGCGTTCACCGCCGGAGCCCACAACACCGCCGTGCTCTTCCGGGCCGGGCCCGAGGACCGCCCGGACACCGACGGCCCCGCCCCCGGCACCATTGCCGCCGTCCTCGCCGACCTCGACCCCTCCGGCCGGGACGGACTGGACCCCGACCGCGTCGTCGGCACCGCCCTGGAACCCCTCCTGGACCGTTCCGCCACGGGCCCCCGTACCGCCACCCTCCGGGGCCCGGTCCGCCCGCGGAAACCGACACGGGTGCCGCCACCGACCGCCGTCCCCGTCTCCGCCACGGCACTCGACCAGTCCCAGTACGCCGTCCTCGACTCCGCCATGCGCGAGCGGCTCACCGTGGCCGCCACCCCTCCCGGAACCGGTGCGTTCGACCTCGTCGACGCCCTCGTCCGCACCGCCGCCGCCCACGGACAGCGCACCCTCGTCTGCGCCCACGGCGAGGAGGACCTCGCCGAGATCACCCGTCGCGCGGGAACCGCACCCGAACACCATCCCGTGCGCGTCGGCGGCCCCGAACACCGCGAAACGGAGATGCGTCGACTCGACACCCTGCTCACCGAGCACACCGCCGAGGAGACCCGACCGGCGGAGAACGACCCCGACACGCACTGGGCCGACCTGGCGCGGGAGTGGGAACGCGTCCGCGAGGTCTGGCGGGCCATGGACACCATGGCCTCCGGCGGAGCCGCCCTCGCCTACCTGGCCGCCGAACGCGCCCGCAGCATCGCTCACGGCTGGGACCCCGACGCCCTCTTCACTCCGGAGCGGGGCGGGCCCGAATACTGGCTGCGCCGGGCTGAGGCCGCTGGTGGCAGCGGCCTTTCCGGGCTCCGCCACCGCGGTGCCGTCCGCCGCGAACTGGGCGTGAGCACCGACCCGGAGAACCTGGCGCGGCTGTGCGCCGTGGCCGCGATGGAACGCGACTGGCGCCGCGCCGTCGACCAGCGCACCCGCTGTGCCCCGCTCGACGAACTGGTCCGCGACCTGGCCGACGCACTCGCCCGCCACCGCCGCTCCGGCGCCGCCTGCCTCACCGCGGCCACCGAACCCCGCCTGCGACGGGGACGGGCGGCCATCGCCCACCGGCTAGAGGCCCTCAACTGGCACGACGGCCCCGGCTGGCCCGGGATGTCCGACCTGCTCGCCACCCTTCCCACCTGGATGTGCCGCACCGGCCAGGTCCGGGCCCTGCCCCCGCAGCCCGGGTTCTTCGACCTGGTGGTCGTGGTGGGTGCCGAACACACCCGGGCCGCCGAACTGCTGCCCGCCCTCTACCGCGCGACCAGGGCCGTCGTGCTCGGCGACCCCGCCCACTCGGGGCCCGCGAGCGTACTCGAACCCTCCGAGGAACGCCGCGCCGTCGTCGCCGCCGGGGTGAGCGCCGACCGGCTCGACGAACAGGGGCTGCGGTACGGTTCGGGTTCGGCGCTGTGGGCCGCACGCCGGGCCGCACCCGAACTGCTCTGGCTGGACGAGCACACCGGCGGCGCCCCGCGGCTCGCGGGGGCCGCCGCGCGGCACTGCTACGGCGGGCGCGTCTTGGTCCGCACCGTCCCCGACCCCGACGGCGGACCGGTCCTGCGGTGGTACGACGTCGCCGGAGCCTGCGAGGCGGCCCCCGGAGCCTCCTACGTCAACAGGGACGAGGCCTACCGCGCCGCTATCGCCGCCGTCGAGGCCGACGCCGAGGCCGAGGAGGGCGCGGTCATCGCGGTCGTGGCGCCCACCCAGCCCCAGATCGCGCTGATCCGCAGGCAGTTGCGCACCCGGCACCTCGACCATGAGGTGCGGGTCGGCGGCCCCGAGGTGCTCTCCTCGGACACGCGCACGGCCGACGTCACCGTGCTGTCCCCGATGCTCGGGGCCGGGGCTCCCGCCATCGCCGAACGCAGGATCCGGCGCATGGACCACCTGTGGTCGGCCGTGCTCACCCGGACCCGCCGCAGACTCGTCGTGGTGGGCGACCGCGGGTACTGGTCCGGCGGGGACGGGCCGCTGGCCGACCTGGACACCACTGCGCGGGGCCGTGTCCCCGCGGAGGCGGCCGACCCGCTCCGGGACGCCCTGGCCGACCGGTTGCGCGAGACCGGTGCACTGGTCGAGGCCGGTCGGACCGTGCGCGGTTGGACCGCCGACCTGATCGTGGGCCGCGCGGACCGGCACCTGGTCGTCCTCCTCGACCGGGGCCCCGACGGCCGCGCCCTGCGCCACCTGGTGCGCCGTGGCGAGGCCCTCGGCCGGGCCACCGGGGACCCCGTGGTCCTGGTCCCCGCCTGGCGCTGCCTGGCCGACACCCGGGCCCTGGTCCGGGAGATCCTCGCGTTCTGACGGTCCCTCGCGGGCCCGCCCGCGCCGCCCACCACCCTCGGAGGACGCCTGGCGGCGCTGTTTTCCTTCCGGTGCCCGGGCGCCAAGAAGGCCGGTGCGTTCATGCCGCCTCGCGGGCCCGGCAGGTGCTCGGGCCCCACGGAGGCCGGCGTCTTCGTCGTCGCCCACCCGCCAGCCCGCCGCCGTCGAGGCCGCAGCTCCACTGTGCTCGTTCCTCGCCGCAGTGGAGACTCCTCCCGCGGACACCGGCGGCGCCCGTGCACTGCTCCCGTCTGCGGCCTGGAGCAAGACGGGTGGGTTTTGGGCTGTTCGGAGGCCACTACGCTGAGTCCAGCACGAGGTCCGGGGCGCGGTGGTCCGTCCGCGCTCCCGGACGGACCGGGGAGAGGGGGCGCACGTGCCCGAGGGCCACACGCTGCACCGGCTGGCGGCGTACTTCGCCACGGCCTTCGGCGGGGCCGCGGTGCGCGCCTCCAGCCCGCAGGGCCGCTTCGCCGAGGGCGCGGCCCGGGTGGACGGACACGTGCTCACCGAGAGCGAGGCGCATGGAAAGCACCTGTTCCTGGGCTTCGACTCGGGGGAGTGGCTGCGTGTGCACCTGGGGCTCTACGGAGCGTGGACCTTCGGCGGGGCCGACGGAGAGCGGCACCTGGGGGCGCCCAGAGTGGAGGGCGCGCGGCGTCTGGACCTGGAGCGCGACGGCGCGGGCTTCGTGGTGCCGCCCGCACCGGCGGGTGCCGTCCGCGTGCGTCTGGTCACCGCCTCCGGCTGGGCGGACCTGCGCGGTGCCTCGGCGTGCGAACTGGTCACCGGGGAGGGCAAGCGGTCCGTCCAGGAACGTCTGGGCCCTGACCCGCTGCGCCCCGACGCCGACCCCGACGCCGCCTGGCGCAAGGTCTCCCTGACCCGTACCAGCGTGGCGGTGCTGCTCATGCGCCAGGACGTCATCGCTGGTGTGGGCAACATCTACCGCGCCGAGTCGCTGTTCCGGGCCGGGATCGACCCCCTGACGCCCGGGCGCGACCTCACCCGCGGCCGGTGGGAGGCGCTCTGGACCGACCTGGGCGGTCTGCTCCGCGACGGTGTGCGTGACGGCTCCATCGTCACCACCCGCCCCGGGCACCGCCCCGACCCCGGGGCGCGCCCGGTGCCCCGCGAGGACGCGCTCTACGTCTGCTACCGGGCGGGTGAGCCCTGCCGCGTGTGCGGCGTCCCCGTCGCCTCGCGGGAGCTGGCCGGGCGCACCCTCTACTGGTGCCCCGGCTGTCAGGGTTAGGCTCCCCTGAGCACTCCGCGACCGATCGAGTACAATCCCATCCCACTTGCTTAACCGGTTCAGCACCATCGACTCTGGAGAGACGCATTGGGAGCACTGATGCGGCGACCGACCATCGTGGACATCGCCAAGGCGGCAGGCGTATCCAAGGGTTCGGTCTCCTACGCGCTCAACGGACGTCCAGGGGTCTCGGAGGAGACCCGAAGGCGCATCCTGGCCATCGCCCACGACCTGGGGTGGGCTCCCAGCAGCCCGGCCCGGGCCCTGTCCTCGGGGGGGAGGGTGGGCGCGATCGGCCTGGTGATAGACCGTCCGGCGCACGTCCTGGGCGTGGAGCCCTTCTTCATGCAGTTCGTGTCCGGTATCGAGGCGGAGCTGACCGGCTCGGGGGTCGACCTGCTGCTTCAGGTCACCGAAGAGCATCAAGCCGAGGTCGCCGCCTACCGCCGGTGGGCGGCCGAGCAGCGTGTGGACGGGGTGATCATCGTCGACGTGCGCACCGAGGACCCCAGGTTCGAGGCGGTGCAGAAGACGTTCCTGCCCACCGTCGTCCTGGGTGGGCCGGAGGGGATCGGGTCCCTGCCCTGCCTGTACACCGACGAGAGCGCCCCGATGCGCGAGGTGGTGCACTACCTGGGGGCGCTGGGTCATCAGAGGATCGCCCGGATCGCCGGCCCCGAGTACTTCGTGCACACCGGAAAACGCACACGGGCGTTCCTGGAGGCTGCCGAGGAGGCAGGGGTCGCTGAAGTGTACACCGAACACGCCGACTACACGGGCGAGGCGGGGACGCGCATCACGCGCAGGTTACTGACCCGCACGGACCGGCCCACCGCCCTGGTCTACGACAACGACCTCATGGCGGTGGCCGGCCTGGGGGTGGCCCGGGAACTGGGGGTGGACGTGCCCTCGCAGCTGTCCATCGTCGCGTGGGACGACTCCACGCTGTGCGGCCTGGTGCGCCCGGCGCTCACCGCGGTGGTGCGCGACGTTGTCTCCTACGGCCGCGAGGCCGCTCGCATGCTGGTCAAGGTGGTGTCGGGTGAACGGGTCCAGAGCAAGGAGATCTCCCCGGGGGAGCTCCAGCCGCGTGCGAGTACGGGCCTCCTGCTGTCCTAGTCAGGCGTCTGTGAGCTGTCTGACCTGTTACAAGCGGATAACGGGGTCATGTCGGGGATTGACGCACTTCCCGTGGACGTGTTGTTGTTGGGATCACTTACCCGGTTCAGCAACGGCCTTCTGCGCTCCTGATTGGGAGCGCTCCCACCTTCTAGCATCACGGATTCACGGAAGGCACCCCCATACGAAGGCCGACCGGGACAGAGGAGGAGTCGAGATGAGAGCTCTGCGGATTCCAGCCGCTCTCGCAGCGGTGGCCCTGGCGGCCACGGCCTGCTCGAGCGGTGGCGAAGGCGGCGACGGCGGTGGCGGCGGCGCCTACCCCCGTAACGAAACCCTGTACACCTCCGGAACGGCGTGGGGGCCGCCCGTCAGCTGGAACCCGTTCATGCGGGGCCAGTACGCGGTCGGCACGATCGGTCTCGTCTACGAGCCGCTCTTCCTGTTCGACTACGCCGAGAACGAGTACGTGCACTGGCTCGCCGAGAGCGACGAGTGGACCGCCGACGACGTCCACGAGATCACCCTCCGCGAGGGCATCCCGTGGACCGACGGCGAGACCCTGGACGCCCAGGACGTCGTCACCACCCTGGAGCTGGGCCAGAACGAGGTGGTCTCCTACAGCAACGTGTGGGACTACGTGGAGAGCGTCGAGGCCACCGACGACCTCACCGTGACGGTCACCTTCTCCGAGTCCCGTCCCCAGGAGTGGATGAACTGGCTCTACACCAACCCGATCGTCCCGGACCACCTCTGGGCCGACGCCTCTGAGAACGACCTGGTCGACAACCCCAACGAGGACCCGGTCGGCACCGGTCCCTACGCCTACGAGGACCACGCCGACGACCGGATGATCTGGGAGCGCAACGACGACTGGTGGGCCGTCGAGCAGCTCGACCTCGACATGGACGCCAGGTACATCGTCGACATCGTCAACGCCTCCAACGAGGTGACGATGGGCATGCTCTCCCAGAACGAGCTGGACCTGTCGAACAACTTCCTGCCGGGCATCGACCAGACGCTGAACAGCGACGAGACGCTCACCAGCTTCTACGACGGTCCGCCCTACATGCAGAGCGCCAACACCGCGTGGCTGGTGCTCAACCACGACCGCGCGCCGATGAACGACGTGGCCTTCCGTCAGGCGCTGGCCCGGGCCATCAACACGACCCAGATCGTCGAGGGCCCCTACGCCAACCTGGTCGAGGCGGCCAACCCGACCGGCCTGCTCCCGGCCTGGGAGGACTACGTCGACCACCAGATGGTCAGCGAGGCCAACGTCACCTACAGCCAGGAAGAGGCCATCGCCTACCTGGAGGACGCCGACTACCAGGACCAGGACGGCGACGGCTTCGTCGAGACGCCCGACGGCGACCCGATCGAGCTCACCCTCATGGTCCCCTCCGGCTGGACCGACTGGATGGAGGCCGCGCGCCTCATCGCCGAGGACGCCAAGGCGATCGGCATCAACGTCACCGCCGAGTTCCCCGAGTTCGACCTGCTGGTCGACCAGCGCAACTCCGGTGAGTACGACCTGCTCATCAACAACGAGCGCCAGCAGAGCAACACCCCCTGGACCTACTACGACTACCTCTTCCAGCTGCCCGTCCAGGAGCAGCAGACCACCGTGAACTTCGGTCGGTACGAGAACGAGGAAGCGTGGGAGCTGGTCGAGGAGCTCGCCTCCGTGCCCGCCGACGACATCGGGGGCGCCGCCGAGGTCACCTCGCAGATCCAGGAGATCCAGCTCGCGGAGATGCCCGCCATCCCGCTCTGGTACAACGGCCTCTGGGCGCAGCACAGCACCCAGCACTGGACCAACTGGCCGAGCGAGGCCGGGGACACCCCGAACACCCCGGCATCCCTGTGGAACGGTTGGCTTGAGCTGGGCGGCGTGCGGACGCTGGCCGAGATCGAGCCGGTCGAGTAGACCGAACACCTAGAGGGCGCGGGAGGCGCCACCACGCCTCCCGCGCCCTTTCCACACCCTCACCCGGTCGGCTCGGATGAACCCGGGCCGACCGGACCTACGTCCGACGCCGACACCCGGAGGAAAGTGTGTGGCGCTACATCGGCCGCAAGTCCGTCATCTACATGCTGACGTTCGTCATCGCGGTCACCATCAACTGGATGATCCCCCGCTTCATGCCGGGGGACCCCGTCCGCAGCATGCTCTCCAGAGCCTCGGTCAGCGACCCCGCCGCCCTGGAGCGGATGAACAACTACTACAACGAGATCTTCGGCCTCGACACCCCGCTGTACGAGCAGTACCTCAGCTTCTGGGCCGGCCTGTTCCGGGGTGACCTGGGCGTCAGCATCATGCTGTACCCCAAGCCCGTCACCGACGTCATCATGGGGGCGATCCCCTACACCCTCGCCCTGCTGCTTCCCGCCATCCTGCTGAGCTGGATCGTGGGCAACCGCTTCGGCGCCTTCGCCGCGCGCAGCAAGATCCTGGACAACAGCATCCTGCCGGTGGGCTACATCCTCACCGCCACCCCGTACATGTGGCTGGCCCTGCTGCTGGCCTGGTCGGTCGGGATCGTCGCTGGCCTCCTGCCCGCCTCCGGCGGCTACAGCTTCTCGCTGCGCCCCGACTTCTCCTGGGTGTTCATCTCCGACCTGATCCTCCACTGGATCCTGCCGTTCCTGTCCATGTTCCTGGTGGCCCTGGGCGGTTGGGCGATCGGCATGCGCAACATGATCATCTACGAGCTGGAGGCGGACTACTCCAACTACCTCCAGGCCCTCGGCGCACCGCGCAGGCTCATCCGCCGCTACGCCTTCCGCAACGCGATGCTCCCGCAGATCACCGGCCTGGCGGTCCAGCTCGGCACGATCATCGCGGGCTCCCTGCTCACCGAGATCGTGTTCAACTACCCCGGCCTGGGCAGCCTCATCCTGGACTCCATCAACAACAACGACTTCTTCCTCCTGCAGGGCATCTTCCTGTTCGTGGTCGTCGGGGTCCTCATCGCCAACTTCATCATCGACATCGTCTACGTCCTGATCGACCCGCGCACCCGGGTCCAGATGACGGGAGGTGCGGCATGACCAACGTCGCTGGAGCCCCGGGCGCCGACAAGGCGGAGCCCACGGTGGGCGGTGAACGCAGGTTCGCCGAGACCCTGCACTTCGCCCGCCGCAACCCCAAGCTGCTCATCGGCCTCGGCATCGTCCTGGGCTTCTTCCTGCTCGGCCTCATCGGCCCGCTCTTCGTCGACCACGACCCCAACGAGTACGTCGGCCCGCAGAGCCAGCCGCCCAACGGCGAGTTCTGGTTGGGCACCACGAGCTTCGGCCAGGACATCTGGGCACAGTTCGTCTACGGCGTGCGCTCGACCTTCCTCATCGGTTTCTTCGGCGGCGGCGTCGCCTTCCTCGTCGGCACCGCAGTCGGCTTCGTCGCCGGTTACAAGGGCGGATGGGTCGACGACGTCCTCAACATGCTCACGAACGTGGTGCTGGTCCTGCCCGCCATGGTCGTCCTCATCGTCGCCATCGCCTACCTGGACGCCCGGGGCGTGCTCATCCAGGGCATCTTCATCGGCCTCACCACCTGGCCCTGGGCGGCGCGCGCGGTGCGCTCCCAGACCCTGTCCCTGGCCACCCGCGACTACGTGGACCTGGCCCGGCTCAGCGGACGGCGCACCTGGCGGATCATCACCTCCGAACTGGCGCCCAACATGAGCTCCTACCTGGTGATGACGTCCATCCTGCTCTTCGGGGGCGCCGTACTCACCGCCGCCGGCCTGGACTTCATCGGCCTCGGTCCGACCAACGGCGTCTCCCTCGGCCTGATGCTGGAGAACGCGGTCCAGTGGAGCGCCCTCCAACTGGGGCTGTGGTGGTGGTTCATCCCGCCCGGTCTCGGAATCACCGTGATCGTCAGTTCGCTGTACATCCTCAACGTCGGGTTGGACGAAGTGTTCAACCCCAAGCTGCGGGAGCTGTGATGACTCTTCGCGTCAAGGACCTCAAGGTCTACTACCAGACCCTGCGCGGGGACGTCCACGCCCTCGACGGGGTGACGTTCGACCTCGAAGACGGGGAGATCATGGGCCTGGCCGGCGAGTCCGGCTGCGGCAAGAGCACCCTGGGCAAGAGCCTCATCAGGCTCGACTCGCGGATGCGCCACGTCGGCGGCTCGATCGAGCTGGACGGCAAGGACGTGCCCATCGCCGACGACGACGCGATGGTCCCCCTGCGCTACCACGAGATCTCGCTCATCCCGCAGTACGCGATGAGCGCGCTCAACCCCACCCGCAAGATCGGGCGGCTGGTCACCGAACTGCTGCGCGCACGCGGTGTCCGCCCCGGAGACATCGAGGACGAGCTCAAGCGCCGCCTGGAACTGGTGGGCCTCTCCACCGACGTGCTCAACCGGTTCCCCATCGAGCTGTCGGGCGGCATGAAGCAGCGCGTGGTCATGGTGATCTCCACGCTGCTCAACCCGTCCCTGCTCATCGCCGACGAGGTCACCTCGGCGCTGGACGTGTCCACCCAGCGCTCGGTCGCCGAGTCGCTCGTGGAGTTCCGCGACCGCGAGTACGTGCGCAGCATGGTGTTCGTGACCCACGACATCTCGCTCGTCTACCAGATGGCCGACACCATCATGGTGATGTACGCGGGCCGTATCGCCGAGAAGGCGCCGGTCAAGACCATCATCGACGCCCCGAGGCACCCCTACACGCAGATGCTCATCTCGGCCCTGCCGGAGGTGGGCTCCACCTCCACGGAGGAACGCCTGGAGGGCATTCCCGGCAAGCCGCCCGGCCTGCTCAACCCCCCCACGGGGTGCCGTTTCAAGGACCGCTGCCCGATGGCGTTCGACAAGTGCGCCGAGCAGCCTCCCCTGCTGGAGATCGAACCCGGCCACTGGGCCGCGTGCTGGAAGACGGGTGAGTGACGGTGAGTGAGACCCTGCTCGAACTCGACCACGTGCACAAGGTGTACCGGACCGGAGCATTCGGCGGTGGACGCAAGCGCGCGGTGCGCGACGTCAACCTGACCGTACGCGCGGGCGAGGTCGTGTCCCTGATCGGGGAGAGCGGCAGCGGCAAGAGCACCATCGGCAAGATGGTGCTCGGGCTGACGTCGGTCTCCGAGGGGCAGATCCGCTACGAGGGCACCGATGTCTCGACCATCAAGGGCTTCAAGGCACGCAAGGAGTACTACCGCCACGTGCAGGGGGTCTTCCAGGACCCCTTCAGTTGCTTCAACCCCATCTTCAAGGCCGACCGCGTCTTCGAGATGGTGCGCCAGTCCTACGCGCCCGACACCTCCCAGGAGGAGTGGCGCGAGAAGGTCCTGTCGTCGCTGGACACGGTCCGCCTCGACCCGGGCAACGTGCTGAACAAGTACCCCCACCAGCTCAGCGGCGGGCAGTTGCAGCGCATGCTCATCGCCCGCGCGCTGCTGCTGGACATCAAGGTGCTGGTGGCCGACGAGATCATCAGCATGCTCGACGCCTCCACCCGGATCGACGTGCTCAACCTGCTCGTCGACCTCAAGGAGCGCGGCCTGGGCATCCTGTTCGTCACGCACGACCTGTCCTTGGGCAACTACGTCAGCGACACCTCGGTGATCCTGCACAAGGGCGCCGTCGCGGAGATGGGTCCCACCCAGCGGGTGTTCGAGAACCCGCTGCACCCCTACAGCCGCCACCTGCTCTCCTGCGTGCCGCAGTTGCACCAGACCTGGGCCGAGGTCGACGCCGAACTGGCGGCCAACCCGCCCGAGGACGTCACGCTGCCGACGGTGCCCGAGGGTGAGTACACGGCGCCGCTGCTGGAGGCCGAGGCCGGACACTTCGTCGGCATCGACCAGACATGAGCTAAGGAAGACCACGTGAACACCCTGATCGATCTGACAAGCGGCTGGGCCCTGGAGCCTCGCGGGGACCGTCTCCAGGGCCCGGCCGCCGGGGTCGGGACGGTACCGGCCCAGGTGCCGGGCTGTGTCCACACGGACCTGCTCCGGCACGGGCTGATCGACGAGCCCTACACCGACGACAACGAGACGCGTCTGGGGTGGATCGGCCGCACCGACTGGCGCTACTCCCGTTCCCTGGCGGCGGAGGCGGCCGCGCTGCCGTCCCACGACCGGGTGGACCTGGTGTGCGAGGGGCTGGACACGGTTGCCTCTATCCGGGTGGCCGGGCGTGAGGTGGGCCGGTCGGAGAACATGCACCGCACTCACCGGTTCGACGTCACCGAGGCCCTGGCCTCAGCCGGCGGCGCCCCGGAGCTCATCGTGGACTTCGCTTCCCCCTACGGGTACGCCGAGGCCCACCGGGAGCAAATGGGAGCGCTCCCGGCAGCCTACGACGAGCCCTACCAGTACATTCGCAAGATGGCGTGCAACTTCGGCTGGGACTGGGGGCCGACCCTGGTCACCTCCGGCATCTGGCGCCCCATACGCCTGCACGCCTGGTCCACCGCGCGCATCGCCGCCGTCCGGCCCCTGGTCTCCGTCGAGGGCACCACCGGCCGGGTCGCGGTCCACGTCGGCCTGGAGCGCACCGACGCGGGCAGTCAGCGGGAACTGACCCTCACCGCGACCGTCGGCGGTGTCGAGGCCAAGGCCACCGTCGCCCCCGGCGAGGAGCGCGCCGTCCTGGAGTTGGAGGTGCCCCAGGCCGAACTGTGGTGGCCGCGCGGCCACGGCGGCCAGCCTCTGTACGCCCTGGAGGTGGAGCTGGCCGTCGACGGTGCCGCCCTGGAGGGGTGGTCCCGGCGGATCGGCTTCCGCGAGGTGGGCATCGCCAGCGAGCCCGACGCCAGGGGAGCCGCCTTCGCGGTCACCGTGAACGGGCGCCGCATCCTGGTCAAGGGCGCCAACTGGATCCCCGACGACACCTTCCCCACCCGTGTGGGGGAGGACCGCTACCGTGAGCGCGTCACGCAGGCCTGCGAGGCCGGCATGAACCTGCTGCGCGTGTGGGGCGGCGGGATCTACGAGTCCGACGACTTCTACGATGTCTGCTCCGAACTGGGCGTGCTCGTGTGGCAGGACTTCCTGTTCGCGTGCGCCGCCTACCCCGAGGACGACCCGATCGCCGCCGAGGTGGAGGCCGAGGCGCGGGAGGCGGTCGTCCGGCTGTCCCCGCACGCCTCGCTCGCGGTGTGGTGCGGCAACAACGAGAACATCTGGGGCCACGAGGACTGGGGGTGGAAGGAGGAGCTCGACGGTCGCCCCTGGGGTGCCGGGTACTACCTCGACCTGCTGCCCCGCGTGGTCGCCGAACTCGACCCCACCCGGCCCTACTGGCCGGGCAGCCCCTACTCCGAGGGCGAGGGGGTGCACCCCAACGACGCCGCCCACGGCACCATGCACGTGTGGGACGTGTGGAACGACCTGGAGTACACGCACTACCGGGACCACCGGCCCCGGTTCGCGGCGGAGTTCGGATACCAGGCGCCGCCCAACCACGCGACCCTGCGCTCCGCGGTGTCCGATGACCCGCTGACCCCGTCCTCGCCCGGCGTGGCCCACCACCAGAAGGCCGAGGACGGCGACGCCAAACTCGCCCGCGGCCTGAGGGAGCACTTCGGCGACCGCGAGTGGGGCTACGACGCCTGGCACTACCTGACCCAGGTGGCACAGGCGCGGGCGCTCGACGTGGGGATCGGCTACTACCGCTCCCTGTGGCCGTACTGCACGGGCACGGTGGTGTGGCAGATCAACGACTGCTGGCCGGTGACCTCGTGGGCGCTGGTGGACGGCGCGGCGCGGCTCAAGCCCGCGTGGTACGCGGTGCGCTCGGTCTACGCCGACCGCGTCGCCACGGTGCAGCCCGCCGACGACGGCCGCCTGTGCGTCGTCCTGGGCAACGACACCGACCAGGAGTGGACCACCGAGCTCACCCTGGCCCGCCGCAGCGCCGGGGGAGACGTACTGGCCTCCTCCGTCCACCCGGTCCGGGTGGCGCCGCGCGGTGCGCTGCGGGTCTCCGTGGCCGCCGAGCTGGCCCGTCCGGAGCGTGCCGAGAGCGAGGTGCTCACCGTCGACGGAGCGGGGGAGCGGGCGTGGTGGTTCTTCGCGCGTGACCGCGATTTCGCCTACGGGGCCCCGGAATTCGACACGGAGACCCGCGTCGAGGGCGCTGATCTGCTCGTGAGCGTGCGGGCACGGGTGCTGTTGCGGGACCTGGTACTCAACGCCGACCGGCTCGACCCGCAGGCGTCCGCGGACAGCGCCCTGGTGACGCTGCTCCCGGGAGAGGAGCACACGTTCCGGGTGAGGGGCGGCGCCGGGCTCGATCCGGAGGCCGTCGTGGCGGCACCGGTCTTGACCTGCGTGAACGAAGTTCTGGCAAAGTGAGGGTGATCGCTTGGTAACGCTGGGGCGTCGGGTGTCCGGTGTGTGGGGGATTGTCGCTGCCAGCAGCGAATATTCCCTCGCTGACGGTGCGTGTCACCACACCGGAACCCTCCCCCGGGCGCTCCGGCTGTGATAAGTTCGTAGTGATTGTTAGTCGTTGAATTTCGCAGTTGGTGTTTTGCCCGCGGAGTTTGTGACCGGCGGGCGGTTTCTCAAAGATCGGCTCGCGGCAATTTGCGGATGTGAGTCTGCATCCGTGTACACCGAGCTGAAGGAGAGAAACATGGCTCAGGGAACTGTGAAGTGGTTCAACGGCGAGAAGGGCTTCGGCTTCATCTCCCCCGACGACGGCGGCCCGGACGCCTTCGTTCACTACAGCGCGATCCAGGGTTCCGGTTTCCGTAACCTGGAGGAGAACCAGCGCGTGGAGTTCGAGATCACGCAGGGCAACCGCGGCCCGCAGGCCGACAACGTCAAGGCCCTCTAAGGTCCTGATCGTTTGAGCCGCGGCCCCGGCGAGGCACCGCCTCTCCGGGGCCGTCGGCGTTTCCGGGCGGCTCAGTCCTCGTCCTCGACCCAGTCGAGGGTGCGGTGCACGGCCTTGCGCCAGTTGCGGTACTCGCGTTCGCGTGCCTGCGGTGACATCTTCGGCGTCCACGCGGTGTCCTCGCGCCAGTTGGCGCGCAGCGTCTCCAGGTCCGGCCAGTAGCCCACCGCCAGCCCCGCCGCGTAGGCCGCGCCCAGGCACGTGGTCTCGGAGACCTCCGGCCGCACCACGTCGGTGTCGAGCACGTCCGCGAGGATCTGCATGAGCAGGTCGTCCCCGGTCATGCCGCCGTCCACCTTCAGGGTGGTGAGCGTGTTGCCGGCGTCGGCGTTCATCGCGTCCACCACCTCGCGGGTCTGCCAGGCCGAGGCCTCCAGGGCGGCCCGCGCGATGTGGCCCCGGTTCACGTAGCCGGTCAGTCCGGCGATGACCCCGCGCGCGTCGCCGCGCCAGTGCGGGGCGAAGAGGCCGGAGAAGGCGGGGACGATGTAGCACCCGCCGTTGTCGTCCACGGTCCGGGCGAGCTCCTCGACCTCCGGCGCGGTGGAGATGAGCCCCAGGTTGTCGCGCAGCCACTGCACGAGGGAGCCGGTGACGGCGATCGACCCCTCCAGGGCGTACACCGCCCGCTCCTCGCCCAGCTTGTAGCCGAGTGTGGTGAGCAGGCCGTTCTCCGAGGTGACGGGTTCGGTTCCGGTGTTCATCACCAGGAAGGCCCCGGTTCCGTAGGTGCCCTTGACGTCGCCGGGGTCGAAGCAGGTCTGCCCGAAGAGCGCGGCGTGCTGGTCGCCGAGCGAGGCCGCCACCGGCACCCCTTCCAGGGGGCCGCGCGCGGTGCCGTAGACCTCGGAGGAAGAGCGGATCTCGGGGAGCAGGGCGGCGGGGACGCCCATCGCGTCCAGGACCTCCCGGTCCCACTCCAGGGTGTGGATGTTCATCAGCATGGTGCGGCTGGCGTTGGTCACGTCCGTGATGTGGCGTCCGGTCAGTTTCCAGATCAGCCAGGTGTCCATGGTGCCGAACAGGAGTTCGCCGCGCTCGGCGCGCTCGCGCAGCCCGTCCACGTGGTCGAGCAGCCATCGGATCTTGGGACCGGAGAAGTAGGTGGCCAGTGGCAGCCCGCACCGGTCGCGGAAGCGGTCCTGGCCGGTGTCGCCGCCGAGTGTGCGGACCAGGGAGTCGGTGCGGGTGTCCTGCCAGACGATCGCGTGGTGCACGGGTTGGCCGGTCGCGCGGTCCCACAGCAGGGTGGTCTCGCGCTGGTTGGTGATGCCCACGGCGGCCACCTGTCCGGGGGCGGCACCGGCCTCGTCGAGGGCCTGTGCGACGACCGCCTCCACGTTGGTCCAGATCTCGGCCGCGTCGTGCTCCACCCAGCCGGGCCGGGGGAAGATCTGCCGGTGCTCGCGCTGTCCGGTGGCGGCGGCGCGGCCGTCCCGGTCGAAGAGGATGCAGCGGCTGGACGTGGTGCCCTGGTCGATCGCGGCGACGTACTGCTGGCTCAACGGTGCCTCCTGCTTGTGGCCAAGACTGGGTGAGCCAATTGTGTCGCACGGGTCACATCCCCGTCGGGGCGGTGTCCCGGTCCGGTGGGGCCTCAGGTGCCGTCGATACGGTCGAGGGCCTGTGCGAGCAGGCGTAACGACGCCACGGCGCGTTCGGTCTCCTCCTCGCCCAGGGCGTCGACGAGTCTGCGGGCGAGCCGGGCGTGGGCGGGGTCGATGCTGTACAGGGTGTCCCGGCCCCGCCCGGTGGGGGTGAGGAGTTTGGCGCGCCGGTGTGCGGGGTTGGGCCGGTACTCGGCCAGTCCCCGGTTCACCAGCAGGTCGGCGATGCGCTGTACGCTCTGGCGGCTGGTGCCCAAGCGCCGGGCGATCTCCGAGACCGTGCGAGGCTGGTCGGCGACGTCGCCGAGCACCTGCCAGCGGGCGGCGGTGAGCCCCGCGGGCCGGGCGAGTTCCTCGGCGGCGGCCAGGAGTTGTGCGTTGAGCCGGAACACCGTCGTCGCGGTCGCTGAGAGCAGCGCGGCGGGGTGTCGCGGTCTCACGGGCGGGACGCCTCCGCCAGCACGGCGTAGGCGTCGCGGTCGTGTCGGCCGAAGAGCCGGTACCAGGCATCGAGCACGCGCGGGGAGTAGACGTCGAGGAGGCGGAAGATCTCGCGGGCGAACTCCACGGGGGCGATGGGGTTGGCGGTGATGAGGTCGCCGTCGGTGACGGCGAGGTCGTCCCTGTAGTGGCGGAATCCGGCGTAGCCGGTGGCCAGCAGGTACTCCGGGGCGGCGCTGGTGTGGGCGCGGTCGTCGAGCAGGCCCTCGCGGGCGAGTCCGGCGGTGGCCCCGCAGATCGCGGCGACCGGTACGCCGGTGTCGAGGAAGATCCCGGCGGCGGAGGAGAAGGGGGCCATGGCCTCGGGGGCGCAGTCCCAGGTGTCGGCTCCGGGGAGAATGAGCATCGAGCTCTCGGAGGGCTTGAGCCGGGGGAGCGCGATGTCGGGCAGGATGGTGAGACCGCCCATGGTGGTCACGGGTGCGTTGCCCATGCCGACCGTGGCGACGCGGACGCCGCCGGGGCGGCGCTGGGCCTCTCCGCTGCGCAGGTGGGCGAGGACGTGTCCGATCTCCCAGTCCGCCATGTGGTCGTAGACGGCGACGTGGACGGTGCGTGTGGGCGATGAGCTCATGACAGAATCCTGTCATTTTGACAACATGTTGTCAACGATTGGGAGGTGCCCCGAGCCTGGTCAAGGCGGGGGGCGTACGTTGCGGACTGCGCGTGGCGCGTTCGGGAATAGTAACGGTCCACCGCCCGACGGCGGGGGCTTTTCGGGAGAAGAGATCATGCACGTCGTCTTCATGGGTGTGTCCGGCAGCGGCAAGAGCACGGTGGCCGAACGCGTGGCCGAGCGCCTGGACCTGCCCTTCGCTGAGGCCGATGCCTTCCACCCCGAGTCCTCCGTCGCCAAGATGGCGGCGGGCGTCCCGCTGACCGACGGGGACCGGTGGCCCTGGCTGGAGGACCTCGCCGGGTGGATCTCCGAGCACGAGGCCCGCGGGGAGTCCACCGTCATGGCCTGCTCCGCGCTGCGGCGCGCCTACCGCGACGTCCTGCGCGGGGGTGCCCCGAACGTCGCCTTCCTGCACCTGCACGGGTCCGCCGAGCTGCTCCAAGAGCGCCTCCGGTCGCGTCGGGGCCACTTCATGCCCGCCGGGCTGCTGGAGTCGCAGTTGTGGACCCTGGAGGAACTCGACTCACGTGAACCGGGACACGTCCTTGACGTGGGAGAAGGCGTGGACGCGCTGGTCGTACAGGCTTTGGCCTACGTCGACCTCTTGGTCCGTTCAGAGAGCTCTTGATCCAAAAACAGCGTTTTGTTGCGCTGTGACCTCTCTACAGGCGACCCTGTGTGGTATGCATAAAACCCTTTCCTCCCCCACACCCCCTGCCCAGCGGCCCGAGGACGCCGAGGCGTCCTCGCCTCCCGAACCCTCGTCGGCCCCCCGCTCCTCCCCGGTCGCCAAGGCCCTCCAGAGCGTTGACTGGGCCGGTATCGCCGAGCCCCTCAAGAAGGGTTCCGCACGGACGGGCGGCCTGTTCAAGGTCCTCGGCGCCCGGACGGGCGCGTTCCTGGCGGAGGTCGGCACCCGGACCGGTACCCTGCTCAAGAAGAGCACGCGCCGGACGGGCGAGCTCCTCAGGAGCCACCGGCCCGGCGAGCACCCGCCGCGAGACGTGCGCCACGCCTTCGCGCTGATGCTCGCCGCGGTCCCCGCGTTCGGCCTCCTCGCCTACACCGTCTACGGACAGCTGGACACCGGACTGCCCGGTCCCCTCCACACCGCGATGTGGGTCCTCACCATCGAGGTCGGAGTGGTCGGTGCGGCCCTGGGCGCCCTGGCCGTTCCGGTGCGCCGTGCCGTGCCCCTGCTGCACCGGGCCGCCCAGGTCTGCGCGCTTGCGGGGATGGGTGTGGCCCTCTCGGGACTGCACCGGGCCGCCCAGCTCGCCGACACACCACTCCTGGTGGCCGCCGCCGTGGCGGCGCTCTTCGCCGTTGTCGCCAACGTCGCCCTGTGGACCACGTCGGTCCGCGCCTGGTGCCGCGCCGCGCCGCGAGACTGAGCGGCCCGTTATCGCAGGTAGGATCCCTGCCCCGGGCCCTTGGCCGTGTCACGTCGAACCGCCGCCGCGCTTTGGTGACTACGGGGCGGTGTCCGAGAACAGCCCCCTAGTCCTCCCCGGCTGCCTCCCTGAGCCGATCCAGATACTCACCCTCGTCGTCTCCGTGCTGTGTCAGGTAGTCGGCGAGCGCCTCGGCGGCGATGCGCGCCGCCTCGTCCTCGAAGCCGTACTCGACGAGGTCGTCGAGCAGGTCGATCGCCCTGTGCAGTTCCTCGCCCTCGGCGGGGTCCTCGTCGACCAGTGAGGGCACGTGGTCGGCGACCAGGTCCAGGAGCGCGGTGCGGGCCTCGTCCGCGGCGGACTCGGCTCCGGCCGCGGCGCAGAGCCGGATCCGGGTGAGGGGGTCGTCGTCGGCAGCCATGATGAGCTGTTCGGCGAGCCAGGAGGTCTCCTGGCCCTCAAGGAACGCGGTCAGCGCCGCGTCGTCCAGGGAAGTGGTCATCGCACGATCATAGGACGCCCCGCCTGTGAACGGCAGGGCCGCACCAGGTACCGCTGCCCGGTTTGCGATGGTCTCTCTTCGGTATCCGTGACGGGTGTGACAGTTGGTTCAAAAGGTAAGAAAGGTACATTTGTCGGGTCCTGTTCTCCATCTCCTGGGCGTGCGCCCTCGGAACGGACACGATGAGGAGCTCCCTATGACCCCCGAACCCCGTCCGGGCGTGCTCGGAGCGCGTGTGCTCGCCGCTGCCGTGCTCGCCGCTGCCACCGTCTTCAGCGGAGGCGTCGCCGCCGCCGCTCCCCCCGGCGACAACGGCACCGTGAAGATCCACGACCCCGAGACGCCCGCCGAAGACCCCAAGAACGAGCCCAAGGTATGCACGTTCTACATCAAGGGTGACAACTTCGACTCCGTCCAAGAGGTCTCCTGGGAGATCGTCTACCAGAGCGGCCCCGACAAGGACGACCTGGTGCTCGCCGGTGAACTGGTCCTGGACCAGGACGGACACGGCACCAGTCAGCTGATCGGGCTCGACGAGGGCCACTACAAGCTCACCTGGACCTTCGAGGGCGAGAACGGGGCGGGCAAGCACAAGGTCTTCAAGGTCGAGTGCGAGGACGAGTCCACCGAAGAGCCCTCGGACGGCCCGAGCGAGGACCCGTCGGACGAGCCGAGTGACGACCCGTCCGGTGACCCGTCGGACGAGCCGAGTGACGACCCTTCCGACGACCCCAGCACGGACCCGTCCGGCGACCCCGGTGACGACCCGAGCACGGACCCGTTCACCGGCCCCTCGGACGACCCGAGCGAGCCGGCGGACGAGGGCAGTCTGCCCGTGACCGGTTCCGCGCTGGCCGGCCTGGTAGCCGCCGGTGCCGTCGCCGTTGCCGGTGGTGGTGCGGCCCTCTACCTCGGACGCCGCAAGGGCACCGGGAACACGCAGGGCTAGATCTCACGCGAGTGAGGGTCGGCGTCCCTGACGCCTGACCGGGAGGGGCGGTGCCGACAGGCACCGCCCTTCCTTCCTTACGCCCCGCGCAGCGCCGCGCACACCGTCAGCAGCCGCCCGCGCAGCACCGCCCCCCGCTCGGCGAACCCCTCCTGCGCGGCCATGTACTCCGCCTTGCCCTCGGCGGTCTCGATCCGCACCGGCGCGTACCCCCACGCCGCCAGGTCGTAGGGCGAGGCACGCATGTCCAGGACGCGGATGTCGCGGGATAGCTCGAAGCAGTCCGCCACCAGCTCGGACGGCACCGCCGGGGCCAGTTTGTAGGCCCACTTGTACAGGTCCATGTTGGCGTGCAGGCAGCCCGGCTGGTCCAGGTCCACCTGGCTCTCCCGGGTGGGCTGGAGCGTGTTGAGCGGCCGGGCCGGTTCGGTGAAGAACCGGAAGGCGTCGAAGTGCGAACAGCGGACGCGGTGCGAGCGCACCACCCGGTCGGTGCCCTCGGCCCCCAGCCGCAGCGGCACCTGTTCGTGGCGCACACGGTCGGCGCGGTACACCATCGCCCACTCGTGCAGTCCGAAACAGCCCAGGTGGGCGGGGCGGGAGGCGACCGCCGACAGCAGCCGCTCGACGAAGCCCGTCACCGGCCGCGCCTTCAGGAACGCGCGCGTGTCCAGGCCCACGCCCTCCCCGACCTCGGTGTGGAACCGCTCCGCCAGGTGCTCCCGCGCGCCCTCGCCCAGCAGCACCGTCCCCGCCCCCGGGTGCCAGCGGCGCAGCCGCGACGGCTTGAGGCTGTAGTAGGTGAACAGGAAGTCCTCCACCGGGTGGCGCTCGCCCCGCTCGCGCCGCCGCAGGTGGTCGGCGGTCAGCGCGTCCACGCGCGCCTCGTGCGCACGGGCGCGCCCGCGCCACTGGGCTTCGGTGAGGGCGGTCACCGCCCCGGTCGCTGTCGCTTCCACGCGCCCCAGGGTAGGCGGTGGCGGGCCGCGCTCAGTTCGACTGCTGCACCGGCAGGTGCCGCCCCAGGTAGCCGACGTAGACCCGGTTGGTGGTGCCCGGCCCCAGATGGGGGTAGAAATACAGCCGCGGACAGATCCCGTACTCGGTGTCGAGCTTGATGTGCGCGTACATCGGGACCCGGCCGTCCGGGCTCACCTCCTCGGGCACCCGGAACATGCGCTTCTCGTTGAGCTTGCCGCGGTTGCGCACGTAGTCCGACTCCTGTGAGGCGAGCCGCTTGACCGGGATGACCTGGTAGCCGTCCGGGGTCTCCCGCAGGTAGGAGTGGAAACCCAGGCCGCTGCCGGGGTTGTCGAACTGGTAGCGCGCGTAGTCGTTGAGGGCGAGCAGCGCCTCCCAGGCACGGGTCACCCACAGGCCCTCCTTGCGGCTGTCGGAGAGCTCGTACACCGAGTCGTGGTCCTCGATGGTGAAGAACAGGTGCGGCAGCGCCGAACCGTCGGTGATCTGCTCCAGCAACCCGCCCACGCGGGTGGGCGGTGGCAGTTGTGTGTCGCGCGGGGCGGGTGCGGCGGCCAGGCGGAACAGCCCCGCGTCGTGGGCCTTGGACCGCAGCCACCGCGCCTCGTGCCGGGAGGCGCGCAGTTGTTCGCGGGCGCTCGCCAGCTCCTCGGAGAGGTCGGTGCTCTCGGCGAGCAGTTCCTGGCGCTCCTCGCTGAGCTCGGTGACCCGCGCGCCCAGCCGGGTGACCTCCTCGCGCAGCCGCTGGTTCTGCTGTTCCAGCTCCTCCCGCGCCTGGGCGGCGGCCGGATCGTGGTACGGCTGCCCGATCCGGAGGGAGGGCAGCAGACGGGGCGCAGACAGGGGACGGGCACGGCGGGAGCGCACCTCTCGCACCTCCTCATCCAGGAAGGCGTCGATGGCGCGCAGCGGTTCGGGAAGCGCCGTCTCCAGCGCGTTCTCGCGGATCTCCCGGGACAGCGTCGCCCCCACCCAGGAGCGGATGCGCTCGCGCTCCCGGGCGGTGTCGAGCGTGGCCGGGCTCATGCGGGGGTGCCGTGAGGCGTCGGCCGTGTCGTCGGTGCGCACCCCTGGTAAGAACGTGCGCACCCCGCCCGCCGGGATATCGAGCCCCTCCGGGAGCTTTCCGCCCACCCGGCCGAGCGCGGTCCGGTCCAGCACGTATCCCGCACACATGCCGGTGCACCGGGACAGGGCCGAGGCCATGGCGGTGCGCCAGTCGGCCACGGTGACGTCCTCGGGGGGCCCGGTGGCCAGCAGCGCCATCCTGCGTTCGGGGTCGTTGATCGCCGACACCAGCCCCTCGACCAGGGCCGCGTCGCGTCCGCGCACGATCCGCGGCTCGGCGGGCATCGGGTGCCCCCCGTCGTGGGCGTCGACCGCCTCCAGGAGCATCCGGGCGGCCTCGGGCGGCATGACGTCCAGTTTCGGCGGGTGGGCGGTCTCCTCCCCGGGGCTGCGGGGGTCGGCGCGCATGTCGATCCACACGTGGTGGCGGGGCGAGAACTCGGGGTCGACGACCACCGTGGCCACGGTGCGCCACACGGCGTCCGGTTTATCGGACTCGGTGATCAGACGGAGGAAGACCAGGCCCTCCTCGGGGTTGTCGTGGCGCACCACCAGCGCCCGCGACCGGTTGCTCAGCTCATAGCGGCCCGAGACCGAGAAGTCCACCCGGCCGCCCGAGGTCCCCCGCTTGCTCAGCCACTCGGAGAGCACCCCCGACGCGGCGGCGACGAGGTCGCCGCCGCCCCGGGGGACCGAGACGAGAGTGCGGTAGACGAGTGGCAATGAGCGCTCCCGGGCTTCTTCCGTCGGCGGCGGACGGTCCGCTCTGGTCGGTGGGCTGCCCCTCCCACCACTGTGGACGAAGCGTCGTGTCGGCGCTAGTCGGTTGACCGAAGATGCCAGCCGGGGTAATAGTGTGTGAACTCAGGGTATTTCACGGTATGTCGTTCCCTTTTTCGGGTGTCGCCCGGGTGGGGGTCAGAGCCGCTGAGCACTGTCGAAGAGCCGTCGTGCCTCGTCGCCGAAGCGCGGGCCGTACTGGGTCCGGGTGTCGTCGGCGTACTTGAAGCTCACCACCGACGCGATCGTGCCGCGCCCGGTCGCCGGGTCGAAGCCGGTGAACCACGGTCCGCCGCTGGAGCCCTGCGTCATCACGCACCGCATGCCGTGGGCGGTGGTGCCCCCGTCGTCGGGGGTGGTCCGGCCCGAACAGTAGTGCAGGTATCGGCCCCGGTACGGCGAGGTCGCCGGGTAGCCGAACGCGTAGACCTGAGGGCCGCGCGCGGTGCGCCCCTGCGGCCAGCGGTCGAAGGCGATGCGCTGGGCACCCACCCGGTTCTGCACGGGCGTGCCGCCGTCGGTGTTGAGGACCACCATCGCGAAGTCGTGGCTGTCGTCGGCGTTGCGCGCCCACCGGGGCGGGGCGAGCATCTCGCGGGCGGTGTAGCGGCCGTAGGGGGCCGACCCCCGGTCGTAGCCGGGGACGAACGTCCAGTTGCGCGCCCAGGAGCCCCTGCCGTCCTTGGTGCAGTGCCCGGCCGTGACCACGGTGCTGCGGTTGGCCGAGTCCACGACCGAGGCCGAGCATGTGAAGTCGCGCCCGTTCATCGTCAGGTACACCTTGCCGGTGGTGCGCGTGACCGCTCCGCCCCCGGTCCAGACCTCGCCGGTGCTGTTGTCGTGTGGGGCGGCCTGCCGCTCGGTGGGCGCTTCGGGTGCGGCCGCCTCCAGCGCGTCCCCGACCAGGCCGGTGATGGGCAGGGCCGCGGCCATGCGCTCGCTGGTCCAGTAGTCCAGGACGGCCTGGCGCTGGACGGGGGTCACCGCGCCGCTCTGGTGGGCCACCCCCTCCATGCGGGCGAGGGGGGCGGAGGCGGGGGCCGCATGGGAGGTGTGGACCGCCTGGGTGAGGGCCGAGGCGGTCCCGTCCGGGACGCCGAGGAGGGCGAGTCCCCCGAGCGCGACCGCGACCGCGGCGGCGGGGGCGAGGATCTTGTGCGCGATGGGCGAGGTCATGCACCGATCCTTGCACACTTTGAGTAATTAAGTAGCTACCTTGCGTTTGTGTCCCGTGGTTCGTGGGAAAAGGGCCGCGTTCGGTGGGTGGGTCGGGGGTCGGCGTCTTGAAGGTGCTGGTTTCTCTGCTATCGGGCGTGGTGTCGGTTACCGTCGTTGCCGTGGCGTGAGCGGACGGGCGTCTGCCCGCCGTCCACGGAGTACGCCTTCCGGTGCCCGGCGGCACCGGCCGACGCGAAGGCCCCCCGACGAACCGACAACGCAGCCGTACCAGGAAGAAGACCGCCCGCCCTCCGTGAGCCCCCCGACCGCGCCCACGCCGCTGCGGCAAGCGCTGGTTTACGGACAAGGTCAGTGCCGAACTGGCTCTCTCCGAGATCCGCAGCCGTGGCGACGACCGCTCGGACAAGATGCCCCGCCGTGCCTACCGCTGCCCGGACTGTAAGGGCTGGCACCTGACCTCCAAGAAGGAGCGTCCCCGCTCCGCCCGGTCGGCCCCGGACCCCGGCGCGGGGCGCGTACCCCGGCTGTATCGGTCGCAGCCCCGGAAAGCGGAGGGTGAGTGGACCCTGTCCACCGAACAGGGGTTGCGCGCCCGCCGGGCCGTCCACGGCACGGAGCCGTGGGTGGCGGCCTACGCGGGTGAGCACGCCGAGAGGTACGGGCGCGGCCCGACCTGGCGCGAGCTGGAGACGGCGTTCGGCTGGGGTCGGTGGGAGGGCGCTCTCACCATCCGGTACCTGGTGGACGAGGGGTGGTTGCGGGAGGAGGCAGGGAGTCCGCACCTGCTGCCCGGCGAGAATGCCCGGGAGGGGTGAGGCGCCCTGAACCGCCGTGATCTTGCTACCAGCGCAGGAGCAGGGCCATTTTCCTGCGCTGGTAGCAAGATCATCCCGAGTGGGAGCGGGGTTCGGGGCGGCTACCGGGAGAGGGCGGCGGAGAGGAAGCCGGCCCACTCGGCGGCGGGGAAGGGGAGGTGTCCGGTGTCGGGGTGTTTGGAGTCGCGGACGGCCGCGCCACGGGGCAGGTCGGCCACCTCGACGCAACTCGGCTCTTGGCCGCTGTAGCTGCTCTTCCGGACGTGGGAGGGGATGTGCGCGACCTCGACGCACTCGCCGTTGACACCGCTGTAGCTGCTCTTTCGCCATGACAACTGGTCAGTCACTGCACTCACTCTTCTAGGGTCGTCAGGAGTTCCTTGATGAACGCCAGGGACTGAACCGGGGTGAGTGAGCACCCCTGTGTGTTCCCGAACATGTCGTTGAACATCCTGATCTGATGGTCCTCTTCGAGATACAGGCTAGTTGCCGGGTTCTCCAGGTAGGCGATGCTGGCGTCTCGGGGGTCCGGGAAGTCCATGACGATGAAGGTGCCCTCGGTAGCGGGATGGGCACCGGCTGCGAAGGGCAAGACGTAGATATCGATGTTGCGCCGAGCAGCCATGTGTATGAGGTGCTGGAGCTGTGCCCGCATCACTTCAGGGGATCCAACGGTTCGTTTGAGTGCGCCTTCGTCGATGATTGCTGAGTAAGTGGGAGGATTCGGCCGCTTTAGGACTTCCTGGCGTCGTATGCGCGCACTGACTCGATCTGCGATCTCGTCATCCTCGCGAACTTTGTTCGCTCGAAAGACTGCACCGGCGTACTCAGGGGTTTGGAGCATCCCTGGGATCACTTGGGCGTGATAAGTCCTGAATGCACATGCCTCAGCCTCGAAGTCCGGCAACATCTGGGGGAGCAGGTCCTTGTACCGCGCCCACCAGCCCCGTTCCCCGGCCAGGCGGGAGAGCTCGTGCATCGCGTCTCGAACTTCGGAGACTTCTATGCGGTAGAGGTCCAGAAGCTTGTTCAAGGTCGGTGTGGGGACCGTCTTGGACTCCGCCTGTTCGATCTTGCTCAGGTTGGCCCTGCTGATTCCGGTGTGCTTGGCAACGTCGTTCAGTGTCATCCCGGTTTCTGCTCGAAGCCGCTTGAGTTCTGCGGACAAGCGTCGTCGGCGGACGCTGGGGCTGTAAGGAGGGGCCATGGAAGGAGCCTAACGCAGTTTCTTTCCATGAGTGGATTCTACTTGACCAAGTAGAATCCACTCTCTATCGTTGGATGCAGCCAGTGGCGGGGGTCTCACTGAGAGTCTCCTGGCCAGGCTACGCCCTGCCCGTTCCGCGCATCACGGCAACCGTGAGACTCCTCCAACGGGCACCACGCAACCCCTGTTCACGCCGCTATGCGCAAGGAGTTCGTCCGCATGTCCGCAACCACACCGCTGGCCACGCTGCCCGAGGTGACCGTCCCGCTCGGCGCGCTGGTGCCGCCGCGCTGCCGCCACTACTTCACCGGCCGCACCGACCGCGCCCACTACCGCACCCGCCGCTACGACTTCATCGGCTCGCCCCGCCACCTGCCGCTGGTCCGGGCCTTCCTCGACACCTGCGCCGCCGAGCGCGAGGCCGACTACCGGTACCTGTTCACCCTGCTGGGCTCCGAACTCGCGACCAACGCCCTCACGCACTCGCGGTCGGGCGAGCGGCTGGGCACCTACACCCTCTCCTGCACCCGCAGCCGCGACGGCCTGCGCCTGACCTGCCGCGACCAGGGCGACAAACACCACCGGCCCCGGCCCCTCGGCCGGCGCTCCTACCTGGCCCCCGATCCCGGCGGGCTGGACCCGCACGCCGAGTCCGGGCGCGGCCTGGCCCTCCTCGACGCCCTGGCCACCACCTGGGGTGACAACGGCCAGAGCGACTACCGCCAGGTCTGGTTCTTCCTCGCCTACGACCTGACCGACAACCCCTGGAACACCACCGCGTAACAGCGCATCACGCCCACGACGTGAAACGGGCCCAGGAGAGCGCGCCAACGCCTCCCGGGCCCCCAATCCCGAAAACCACCACTGCTACATAGTGAGAAAGCAGGATCGATGACGCATCCTATCCCCGCACCCCGCCCCATCAGCGACCGGTTGTACCGCACCCCGCCGCCGCTGCCCCGCCGCACCCCTCTCGTGGGACCGTTCTGCCCGGCGTGTGTCCACCGCTCGTGCCGGCGGCGCCGCGCCCAGCGGCTGCCGCTGCGGGGCGGGCACCGCGACGAGTACCGACGCGAGCACGCCTGGGCCGCCGCCGTGCAGCGCCGCTACCGCCACCTGGTGATCTGGTGGGGCGAGGCCACCCAGTCGTTCTGGGCCGCCACGCCCGCCGGGCTGGAGGAGGCCCCCGACATCGACGCCCTGCTCCTGCTGCTGTGGCCGCACGCCACACCGCCCGCCACCCCGCGCACCGAACCCGCGCCAGAGCCGGCCCCGATTGCTGCCCCGACCAGCGCCCCGGCCGCCGCCCCGGCGGCCGCGCCACCCGTCCCGCTGGCCGGTCTGCCCGGCACCCGGCCGCCCTCCACCCTCACACTCCGCCCCTGGGAGCTGGCGGCGGTCTCCTCCCGCCCCCGGCTCCCCGCCGCGGCCTGACGGCACGCCGCACGCGGGCGCGGCCCTTCCCCCGGCCGGGGGAAGGGCCGCGCCGGCCGACCCGGCCGGGGCTACGCGCTCTCCGCCTCTCCGGCGGCGGCCACCTCGGGGCCGGTCTCCGCCGACCGCACCAGCTCGGGGGCGGTCAGTGTCCGGGGCTGCCGCTCCACCGGGGTCAGTTCGGACAGGTCCCTCTCGGAGCGGACGCCGAGTTCGGGGAACCTGCGTGCGGTGGGCAGGACCCTCCCCTCCAGCGAGGCGATCACCTGGTTGTAGTGCTTCACCGAGCCGTCCAGGGAACTCCGCAGCCTCCCCAGGTGCTCGCCCACCTTGGCGAGGCGGTCGTAGATCTGCCGACCCAGTTCGTGGACCCTCTCCGTGTTCTCCCGCATCGTCTTCTCGTCCCAGGACAGGGCGATGGTGCGCAGCATGGGGACGAGCACGGTCGGGGTCGCGATGATGATCCTCTTGCCGAGCGCGTACTCGTAGAGGTCGGCCCTCCGGTCCAGCGCCGCCTGCAACAGCGACTCGTTCGGCAGGAACATGAGGACGAAGTCCGGGCTGCCCGCCACCGTCACGAAGTACTCCTTCGCGGCGAGCGCGTCCACGTGTCGGCGGATCTGCGCGGCGTGCTCGTCCATGAAGCGCCCGTACTCGGCGTCGTCGTCGGCGGCCAGGGCGTTGAGGAAGGCGTCGAGGGAGACCTTGGCGTCCACGACGACCCGGCGGCCGCTGGTGAGGTTGACGACCATGTCCGGGCGCAGTGTGTGCCCGTCGTCGTCGACCACGGTCTCCTGGAGGTCGAAGTCGACGTGTTCGCGCATGTTCGCCAGTTCGACGGCCCGCTTGAGCTGGAGTTCGCCCCACTGGCCGCGTACCTGCGGCTTGCGCAGCGCCTTGACCAGCGCTTCGGTCTGGGTACGGCTCCGGGCGTTCTCCGCCGCCAGGTTCTTGATCTGCTCGTCCAGACGGGTCTCGGTCGAGGTGCGCCTGCCCTCGAACTCGCGCAGGTGGACGTCCAGCTCCCGGAGCTTGTCGGTGACGTCCCGGGTGGTCGCGCCCAGGCTCTTGTTCGCGGTCTCGGCCAGCTTCTCCTGGGACGTGGTCAGCATCTCGGACACGGTCGCCTTGACCTGCTCCGACTGGAGGCGGGCCTGCTCCTCGCGGACCTTCTCCAGCTCCCGCTGTGCGGCGTCCACCGCCGCCTGCCGCTTCTCCAGCTCCGACCGCTCGGTGCGCAGCGTCGCGAGTTCGGTCCGGTGCTCTTCGAGCAGCCTCTCGCGCTGCCCGGCAGCCCCCTTCAGCTCGTTCCTCTCCCTCTCGGCGACCTCCAGACGGGTGCGCAGCCCGGCCGTCGCGGTCTCGTGTTCGTGCTGGGACCGCAGTGCGCGGTCGCGCTCCTCCTTCAGGTCCTCGGCCCGGGCGCGGGCCTGGTCGCCCTGGGCTTCGGCGACCTTCACGTCCGTACGCAGGTGCCCCAGCTCCTCCCGCAGGGCACAGGCCTCGGCGGCGGCGCGGCGGCGGGCGAGCAGGTAGCCGAGCGCGGCGCCGACCGCGCCCGCGAGCAGGGCCAGGGCGATGCTGAGCAGTGTGTTCACGGTGATCTCCTCCAGGGAAGTGCGCGGTCCGTTCACCGGTCCGCGGAGAGGACGGTCCGCCTTCCCGGCCGCCGTGGGAAACACGGCGTCCGACAAGCGCGATGACCGACACCGTAGAAGGGCGCCCGTGCTTTATGCATTCGGATAACCGATAACAGGGGTTATCAGTCTCTGATTTTCTTCCTGCGTCTCCTGCATGGAATCCTGGAAATGTTCCATCGGGTATGGGGATTTTGTCAGGATTTCGGTAGTTCCCCGTCTTCCAGCCCCATCACCCTGCTCACCCCCTGTCTGTACGTGTCCGAGGAGGAACAGTGCAGGTTCTCTATGTCGTCGGCTTCGATGTGGCCCCGCGTGAAGAGGGCGTGCTCCCGTACGCGGCGGCGCTCTCCTGTGTCAGCGAGTGGCTGACCTACAACGCGGTCGGCGAGATCTCCGAGGCGGATCTCCGAGTCAGTGGTGCCCGGGAACTGCGCCACAACAAGGTGAACGGCGACCCCCGCCGGGCCTCCTGGGAGCTGGTCGGACCCGAGGGGTGCCGGGCGTTGCGGGTCAAGGTCAGGGACGAGGACGAGGAAACGGAGTCCTCCTTCATCACACACGTCACCTTGAGCGATATCGGCGGCGCGGTCGGCGTCCGTGTCTCGATGGGGCGCGAGACCTCCGCGACCTGGCTCTCCCCCGCACCGGCCCCGGCCCTGTACCAGCCGGGGATCGTGCGTTCGCTCATGCGCAAGAGCGGTATCGACATCACCGTCGTCGGACAGCGTCAGGACGGCCGTTACATCCAGGTGCGCAGCGACCAGGAAGTGCAGACACTGGCCGACATCATCTCTCACTCCAACCGGCTCCCGCTGCTCCTGCTGCACACGCGGACACTCGCCGCACTCGAAACGGCCAAGCAGGCCGCTGCCAAACTCGTGGGACTCGTCCGCGTGGTCACCCTCGACTACCGGGCCTCCCGGAGCCTCTACGAGCGACTGCCGGGATAGGCGCCCCCCTATGCGGGCGCACGGCTGATCTGGAGCGACCACGAGGCGAAACAGGTGGTCTTCGGTGAGGAGGAGATCAACGGGGACGATCCGGAGCGGGTGCGGGACCGCCTCATGCGTGTGCTCGCGCCTCTCTCCGTCCTTGCGCGCGGCACCGACCACGCCTTCCGCAGGGCCCGGCAGGCTGAGATCAACCGGCAGAGCAGCAAGGCGCGCACCCGGTCTGAGCTGGCCAGGGTCACGGGCGACATGGCGGCCCAGTTGGAGGCCCTCCGAGAGGAACTCGAAGCCGCCCGCGCCGATGCCGAGGATTGGGAGCGGCTCGCGACGGAGGAGGAGCGCAGGGCCGAACGGTACAAGGATGATGCCGAGAAGGTACCCGCCCTGGAGGACCATGTGGAGCAGCTCCGCCAAGCGCTGCGCGCCACGCAGGGGCCGCCGGAGCGACCGGTCGAACCGGAGGACGCCTGGGAGAACCTGCCGGCCCTCGTCACCGGGGACGCCGCCAGCGCCGAGGAACTCTTCCTGCAACTCCAGGACCTCTCCTCCGGCAGGATCGTCTTCACCCCGCACGCCGAGATCACGTGGAAGAAGAGCAAGTACCCCTTCCCGGAAGAGATGACCGAGTGCCTGGTCAAGCTCGCCCGCGTGGCCACCGCCCTGTACGACGGCACGGAGCGGTCCATGCCGCACCTGGACACCTGGATCAGGGACGAGTTCGACCTGAAGGTGGCCTTGCAGGACCAGGCGATCGGGCGCGACGCCAAGCTCCGCCACTTCGTCTACGAGGACCGCACCTGGTTGCGCGTTCCGCACGTCAAGGTTCGGGACTACACAGCCCCCTCGCAGGTGGGCCGTATCTACTTCGCCCTCGACCCGGAGCAGGGGCGACTGATCGTCGACCACGTCGGTCTGAAGCTCTCCTGAACCCTTCCGGCCTCCGAAACGAGGTCCGTTCCGGGGCCGCTGGGATTTCGGAGTCCCTTGTTTCCCGAGATGGGAAAGTTCGTTCCCCTGTGGTCTGATTTTCGCCTGGATTCGCCTTCTCCGAATGGGTTGACGGTTATTTGATTCCGGGTAGGGTTAAATCGACCTGCTCCTTATTCTCGCAGAGGAGAGTGCGGTGGCACTCAAGCAGATCGGTGGATCCGGGTGTGGGAACGGCCCCTGCCCGACGGTCTACGAAACCGAGAACAAGACCATCGTGGTACAGGGTTTCTCCGTCGACGGAGAACGTGTGGGGATCAGCCTTCCTCCTGGTGAGAACCTGGTCGAGATCCCCCGCTACATCCTCGAAAGAGCCCTGGCCAGCGACGGATCCTGACCCCGTCCCCGTCCCCGGTGGGTGTTGCGTGGGCGACGCTTCCCGGGGGCGGCGCGGCCCGCCCGGAACACGAACGACACAAGGGAAATATCCCATGATCATTAATATGGAGCAGTTCGGGCGCTACTTTACCGATTTTTCCTCATCGGCCACACGCATCGAAACCCTCGGGGCCTATGATGTCGGAGAGGAAAGGGAGAACTACGACCTCTACATGAGCGGTGCGCCGCTGCCGCCCGACCGCAACAGGGAGTGGGCGGACAACATACGGGCGTGCGCGGCCGCGGGAAAGTACATGGGCCGGGTCCACATCATCGACCGTCACCTCACCCCCTACCTCCAGTTCGAGATCGACTGGTACTACGCCGTCAACGGGGCCGCGGGCGAGGACATCCGCTTCATCTTCCGCGAGGACGTCCCCGACCTGGTCTACACCGACACCTGGATCTTCGACGACACCACCGTTTTGGACCTGAGCTACGACGACCAGGGGTGCCTGCTCTACATCAACAACAACGAGGACCCGGCGCGGCTCACGGAGGCCAGGGCCGCGTGGCAGGAGTTCCACCGGCGCTCGTTCCCCCTCGCCGAACTGCTCAGGGCGATCCGCAGCGAACCGCTGGCGGTACCCGGGACCGCGGCGCACGCGCAGGCGGCCGGTCGGTAGGCACGCACCGCCGACGGCCCCGGACACCCCGTTCAGCACGGTGGAGAACACATGACCCCCGGTGAAGTACCCGGGCTACGCACGGACTTCGTGATCAACGACCAGGTCAACGGCTACCCAACCCGCTCCGTCACCACCCCGGCCCGTGCCGGGGACCTGGAGGCGCTCGTCCGCGACGGCTACCTCGTGCACCGCCGCATGCTCACACCGCAGACCGCGGCCGAGCTGTCCGGGGCCGTCGCGGGGCTCGCCGAGGCGGAGGAGGGCCTGTCGGAGGCCGAGCACCTCCCCGGCGAGAACATCTACCTCCGCTCCCTGCTCGACAAGGACCGGGCCTTCCACCCGCTCATCGAACTCGAACCGGCGCTGTCCATCGCCCGGTCGCTCCTCGGTCCCCAGGTGTGGATCGACCTGGAGGCCCGGATGAACTACGCGGGCCGGGCCGGTGTCGCCGTGCCCTGGCACGCCCACACACCCGTGATCCCGGACCCGCTCCCGCCCCTCTTCTGCTTTCCGCACCAGATCCACTGCCTGATCTACCTCCGGCGGGTGACCCGCGAGGAGGGCGCGCTCTGTGTCCTGCCGGGTTCGCACACCAGGACCGACACCGCCAAACACCTGGTCGCCGAACGCAAGGCACCCTGCGTCCTGACGGCGAAGGCCAACCAGCCGACCTTGTTCGCCCAGGTCAAAGCGCTGCCGTGGGTGCAGGAGCCCACCCTGTTCCCCACCGCGGAGCGGGGCCACGTGCGGTATGAGACCAAAGCCGTGAGGGTGCTCACCACACCGAAGACCGCGTTCGCGTACACGAAGAAGGTGCTACGGGCGCACAGGTGGGTCAAGGACCTGGCCACCGGGAGGGTACGGCGCACCTACGCCTACGTGGTCACGAGTCTGAGCGCGGCGCAGGCCGGCCCGGAGCGATTGGCGGGCCTGGTGCGGGGGCATGGGCGGATTGAGGCGCTACACCATGTGTGGGACGTGAGCTTGGGCGAGGATGCCTCCCGAGTGCGTGCCGGGGATGGCGATGCTGCGTAACCGGGCCTCCCGCTGCTGGCGGGGCTGGGAATGTCCAGCATTCCCGAAGCGGTCCGCTGGGTCTCCTACGAGGCGTTCACCCGCTCTCTTGGTCGGCTGAGGATCCCCCGGTCGGGGAGAACACGTCTCTCACTCCGAATTTGAAACAGCCCTGGTAGTCCAACGGTCTCTCTGGTGCGTGCGTCGTTCACGGGCTTCGGAGGAGCAGGCGCTGTGGGCGTATGCCCATGTTCCCGGTACCCGTCGCCGCCGCCTGGCTGTCACCGCGTCGGGGTTTGTCATGGGGAGAACCCCGAAGGCAGGCAAGGATCCGTTGTTCGCTGGAGGCTCCTCCTCGTCTTTGCCATGATCTGATTTTCGGAGTTAGTCGTTTTTAGAAGAGTCTGTAGAAAGACATGGTCCGGGACCGCCTGAGATGTTGCCATCCGTGCACACGAAGTGGTTCTCTGAGCGTATGATCATCTCGGAGGCCACCTCGAACTCCCATTCCCCGAAGGCACTTCCGCACCCGACCTTTATCCGGTAGGGGCCTCGGACGTTATCGCGTGTGTAGTGGGCGATGGCAGGGTCTTCGCGGGTCGTCCAGTCAGCCCAGCCCCCAACACGACCAGATGGCTGAACCCAGATGCCTTGCACGGCTCGCCCCGAAGAGCATTCCACGATTCCGTTGACCGTGCGTGGAGTTGAATCTTCGAGGAAGTATGGTATGGAGATTAGGATGAAGACTGCGAGGATCACGAACGCAAGTAGGACGGGAAGCCTTGGAGCAAAGGCGCGGTGTAGTCGTAGACGAAGGAGACGCCACCGGCCGATATCCCACGGTCCTGGTCCCTTGCCAAGATTTTTTCTTTTGATATTTCCGGATGCGTTCATTTGATCTGTTCTGCGATTGTCGCATCGAACAAGAATGCTTGGTGGATCTGAGCATATACACTGCAATATGCCAGAGGGTTCCCGTCAAGATCGTCGAAAGGGCGTGTGGAGCTGGCCTCCCGTGCCATTTCGCCAAGGTCGTCTCTTTTGTAGGACAGGCCAGCCTGTGTCACTGCTTTTTTGATCGCGTGGTTCGATCGTGCGCCGCAGGCCAAGGCCCGCCATAGGGGAAGATGCCGAGGATTGGCCAGCAAAGTCATGCCGAGGGGGATCCAGGGGGCCCCGATGCCTTCCTCTTCGAGTCCCGGATCAATGTACTTCTTTCCTGCTGCAGTTTCCCGTATGGCTTGGTCAAGTCTAGAGCTGCCACTGGTGTTCTTGCGGTAGAAATTCTTCACGCCGAAGTGTTCCTGGGCGTAGCGCATATGGAGGAGGCGTTTGTCGTCGCTTTCGGACCAGAGGGCGGTGCGGACATTGGGCTGCAGGTCGGAGATTGATTTCAAAACCATTAGGCAACTGGCAATGAAGGGTCCATGGGTGATGGATAGTTTCTTCTTCCTCCGATTCTCCTCCAAAGAATCGACTTCTTGAGTGTAAAGAATGTCAACCAAGGCGACGTCGAAGGTGTGTCTATTCAGCGCCTGTCTTGCTTGGTGCGGGTCGCTGGCCGTGTGTACTTGGTGACCTCTCCTGGTTAGTCCCTCTGCAACGTCATCGATGAGTATGGCGTCATCAACCAGAAGAACATCCATCTCATTCCTACGCTTCAGATTCGGGGCCGTGCTCTACGGGAACGTATAGCAAAAGTCGTGCTCCTTCGCCAGGTGTGGATTTAATGGTCAGATCTCCCCCTAGTCTTCGTAGCTCTTTTCGCATGCTGGGCAGGCTGTTTCTTTCGTTATTCAGTTCGTTGGAATTGATCCCGTTTCCCGAGTCTCTAACTTCCAGGTAAAAAACATTTCTTACGCAGTTCGGAGTGAGGAAAACCGGGAGGCTTCCGTGTTGCTGGGCGTTGGTTACGAGTGCAGAGACTGTTCTGTACACCACTTCTCCTGCACGATTCTCCAGAGTGAATGAACCCGAGGGTGCTCTCAATATTATCTGGTCTCGGATCGGTGATGTATTAATGTATTTCCTCAGTAGGCGTAAGACGTTTACATTAGGCATGCGCAAATAGGTGTCTATCTCTGCTTTGCGCATGTTTTTTTCTGCTTCTTCGATCAGTCTTGGTATTTTTTCAAATTCTCCATTCTCAGCCCTTTCTTTTAGGCGGGAAAGAAGGATTATGCTGTCACTGTGAAATAGATTATCAAGGATCTTGAGCTCTCTTTTTGTCTGGTCTGCTTGGTTGTTGGCCGCTTGCTTGCACATGCTGTGCACCGTTCGCCCCGCGACGTAGTAGATGGCTACGTACAGGAATGACATCAAAACCGCCCAAAGATTCTCGGGGGTGAATCGGCCATTTGCACTCAGAATGACTAGTAGTGGGGATATCCCAATGAGTAGGAGCACGCCGAGTTCTGTAGCCAGACGTGTGCCGGGGCTCCGTCCCCAGGGGTACGCGGCCATGACCAGTACGGGGGCGACAGGGTAGCCACACATCTGGACACAGGAAGGGGTGCTTCCGTATTCGCCCTGTGGAATGAGTTGAACCATCAAGAGAGGGGAAAGGAAGGCTGAACAAACCCAGATGGTTGCGCTCACCCAGCCGAGCCCGAATGGTCCCTTGCGCTTGTAGAAGCACCAGCAGGCAAGCCCGGAATGGGTGATCAGGAGAACGAACAGAACCAGTTCTCCGTTTGGGGGGAGGTTGTCGACGATCAGACTGGCGAGGATTGCGGTTCCCTGAGCTGCGAAGGCGAACCATTCACGTTTGGTCACCAGGTCACGAATGATTCTGGAGACGGTGTCCTCGTTGATCGGCGCATCAGTCTGCGAATCCGTCATGCAGCCCCCGGATTGTACGTCATCCTGTCAAGGACATCTGTCCCTCACAGGGTTCGCTGAGCCAGACACGATTGGTGGTGAGCGGTCGTGTAAGGCAGAGGCGACCGCCGGGAGCAGGAGAGGCGCCACGGTGAATGATTCCAAGGACGGGCGTGTCACGTCCAGTGCTGGAGGGGACACGGATGGGCTCATGCCCCACAACGGCCGGATGAACGATCAGGTTGCCGCTACTTCCTCACCAACGAGTGATGGGGCCCACGAATCCGACAGGCAGCGGGTGCATCACTCGATCGACGTGTCCTTCGGTCCGCTGCGTGCACGGTCGTCGGCAGGATTTCCGACGAACTCGTCCACGGAGACGGCGCATGTCGGCATCTGCATGGTCGCGGCAGCGGGCACCGTAGCTCTGGCTGTAGGTGCAGTGGCCGTCGCAGCGGAGGCGCCGTGGTGGGCCGCGGTGGGTGGATCTCTTCTGGCTGCGATGGCAGCCGCCGTCGGTGTGCTCAGGCTGCACCGAGCAGCGCGGCAACGAAGCTGACCTTATGTCGCCTTGTGCAGGTGGCTCGGTGGTGTGGTGCCGACGTATACCGGCACCGCACCACCCTTGTGCGTCTATGGAATAGAAGTTGCTTGAGCACAGGACCCGGCCGCCCGCGGCTCCTGCCGCGGGCGGCCGGGCGGTGGCCGGTGCGTCCTGGCGCGTTGGGCGCACCGGTCCGCTCTAGCCCAGCGGGACGGTGACGCGGGCGGGGGACTCCTCGCCCGAAGCCACCGTCACCCGGTCCCACGGGTCGTTCTCCTCGGCGTAGCGCAGGTCGCCGCTGTCGACCACCACCGCGAGGCGGTGCCCGGCGGGCACGTCCCACACGATGTCCTGGAGGTCGACGCCGACCTGGGCGGGCTCACCGGGGGTGGTGTCGCGCAGGCTGTAGGGCGCGTGCGAGACGAGCGCGCCGCGGCCCCGCTCGTCGATGTCGTACAGGTACACGTACAGCGTCTGGTCGGCTGAGGTCGGCGTGGCCGTGAGCTCCGCCCGCGGGGTGCCCGCGATACGGACGCCGTCGGGGTAGGCGGGGCCGGTCCACACGGCGGAGTGGTAGCGGTCCACCCTGGGCAGGGACACGCCGGTCGGCACGTCGAAGAACTGCTGGAGCGCGCCGGTGAGCAGGATGGTGCCGCTCTGGGCGTTGGTCCCGTACCCGGACCGGTAGCGGTACTCCCAGCCGGTGGCGGGCTCGGCCGCCATGGCGCCCCGGCTCTGCCAGCGGAACCAACTGGTGCTCGGCTTGCCCAGGTAGTACGCGTCGGTGCGGCCGGTCACCGACGCCCAGTCCGCGTGGGAGGTCCAGCCGCCGCCGCTGTTGGGCTTGACGCGCACCGGGTCGGCGGCGGCCGCGCCGTTGTCCTCGCCCAGCAGGTGGTGGTCGAACCAGTCGCCGGCGGCGGACCACACCTCGTCGGGCAGGCCGAGGGCGCCGAAGGCGTCCTGGGTGGCGTGGTCCCCGGGGGTGAGCATGAGTTGCTTGGGGCCCTCCAGAGCCTCGTAGAAGTCGGTGATCTGGTTGGGGTTGAAGATGCCGTCGTTCCAGGTGTGGGCCATCATCACGGCGGTGCCGTTGGCGTTGATCGCGTCGACCTTGTGCATCGCGGAGCGGTCCAGGCTGGCCTCGACGATCGGCGCGACGTTGCCGTCGCGGTACTCCTCCTCGATCATCTGGAGCTTCTCGCCGGGGCTGCCGGTGAGGTTGCCCGCCAGCAGCAGGAGTTCGGCGGCCTGCTCGTTGATGGTCCGGTTCGGGTACAGCGACGCCGCCAGGTCGGCCCACCCGCTGAGGGCGGCGACGGCGTCCACGCGCTCGTCCTCGGCGGCGGTGAGCAGGCTGATGCCCGCGCCGTAGGAGATGCCGGCCATGCCGATCAGGTCGGGGTCGGCGTCGGTGTTGGCCAGGGCCCAGTCGATGACGGCGCTGGCGTCGGCCCGGTCCTCGGGGCCGGCGACCTCGATGCCGCCGCCGGAGTCGTAGAAGCCCCGCGAGGTGTAGGCGACGACCTGGTAGCCGGACTCGTAGGCCAGGCGGTGGGCGGCGCCCACGTAGATGAGGTTGGGGGTGCCCCAGGCGGCGGGCATGACCAGCAGCGGGTGCGGGCCGTCGGTGCCGGGGGTGATGGCCTTGGCGGAGAGTTCGGCGCCGTCGTGGCTCACGATCGTCTCGTGGGTGACGGTGACCGTGGCGGCGGCGGCCGGTGCGGCGGGCAGGAGAGCGGCGGTGAGCAGTGCCGCCGTCCCCGCCGACAGCAGGCGGGTGAGGGCGCGGCGGGTTCGGGAGCGGGAGGGGGGTGTCTCGGTCGCGGTCCGCAAAGCGGGGAACCTCCGGTTCTGGGGGGCAGGGGGAGAGGTTCCGATGGCGCGCGCCTTCGCCATCGGGGGGTCGGTGTGGCGGGGGACACGAGTTACTGTGAGGTAACTTACTAAACAGTAAAGTTAAGGGGTGCGGGCGTGGATGTAAACCCCCCTGAAACCCGGCGGATGCCGGGATCGAGGTCCGGGTGCGGCGGCGGCCCCGGTGCGGGACAATGACCACGTGCGACAACAGCAGCGATCAGTAGTGCTCCTCGGTTCCACCGGCTCCATCGGCACCCAGGCCGTCGACATCGTCCAGCGCAACCCCGACCGCTTCCGCGTGGCGGGCCTGGCGGCGGGCGGCGGCAGGGTGGACCTGCTCGCCAAGCAGGCCGTAGAACTCGGGTCCGGCCTGGTGGCCGTCGCCGACCCCGCCCAGGCTCCAGCCCTGGAGCGCGCCCTCGCCGAGCAGGGCAGCCGCGCCGCCGTTCTCACCGGGGCGGAGGGGGTCGCCGAACTCGCCGGGGCCGAGTGCGACGTCGTGCTCAACGGCATCACCGGGGCCCTGGGCCTGGAGTCCACCCTCGCCGCGCTGCGCGCCGGGCGTAGGCTCGCCCTGGCCAACAAGGAGTCGCTGATCATCGGTGGTCCCCTGGTGCGGGAGGCGGCCTGCCCCGGGCAGATCGTCCCCGTCGACTCCGAGCACTACGCCCTGGCCCAGTGCTTCCCCCGCGTGCCCGAGGGCGAACTGGCCAGCCTCGCTCAGGGACACCTGCACGCTCGCCGCGACGAGGTGCGCCGCCTGGTGGTCACCGCCAGCGGCGGCCCCTTCCGGAACCGGAGACGCGACGAACTGGCCTCCGTCACCCCCGAGGACGCGCTGAACCACCCCACGTGGAGCATGGGGCCGGTCATCACCGTCAACTCCGCCACCCTGGTCAACAAGGGGCTGGAGGTCATCGAGGCCCACCTGTTGTTCGACATCCCCTTCGACCGCATCGACGTGGTCGTCCACCCGCAGTCCGTCGTGCACTCGATGGTCGAGTACGTGGACGGCTCCACCATCGCCAAGGCCAGCCCGCCCAGCATGGCCATCCCGATCGCCCACGGGATCGGCGCCCCGGACCGGGTGCCCGAGGCCGGGCCGGGCCTGGACTTCACCCGTGCCCAGGAGTGGACCTTCCAGCCGCTGGACCACGAGGCCTTCCCCGCCGTGCGTCTGGCCGCCGAGGTGGGGGCGGCGGGCGGTACGGCCCCGGCCGTCTACAACGCCGCCAACGAGGAGGCGGTCGACGCCTTCCTCAAGGAAAACCTCGCGTTTCCGGCCATCATGGACACCGTGTCGCGGGTAGTCTCTGAACATCAGCGGTCGGAGCGACCCCCGGTCGGCCCCCCGGCCCGCCTGACCCTGGACGACGTGTACGCCGCCGACACCTGGGCCCGCGTGCGTGCGCGTGAACTTCTGACGGGCCGGAGCTGAACACCGGTTGAGGAGAGCTGCATGGTCGCGTTGATGACCGCGATCGGGATCGTCCTGTTCGTGTTCGGACTGCTGTTCTCGATCGCCTGGCACGAACTGGGCCACCTCTCGACGGCCAAGATGTTCGGCATCAAGTGCACCGAGTACATGGTCGGCTTCGGCAAGACCCTGTGGTCCTTCCGCAGGGGCGAGACCGAGTACGGAGTCAAGGCCGTTCCGCTCGGCGGCTACGTGCGGATGGTCGGCATGATGCCGCCCGCCCGCAGGACCGGCGGCGACCGGCCGCTCTCCCGCTGGCGGGCCATGGCCGAGGACGCGCGCGAGGCCTCCTTCGTCGACCTGGGCCCCGAGGACCAGGACCGGCAGTTCTACCAACGGGCGCCGTGGAAGCGGCTCATCGTCATGTTCGCCGGGCCGGGCATGAACCTCGTCCTCGCCGCGATCCTGCTCGGCGTGCTGTTCATGGGCCTCGGTATCCCGCAGAGCACCAGCACCATCGGCGCGGTCACCGAGTGCGTCGTCCCCGCCACCAGCACCGCCACCGAGTGCACCGGCGAGCACCCGCCGACCCCGGCGGCGGAGGCGGGCCTGGCGGCCGGCGACACCATCGTCGAGGTGGACGGCGTGCCCACCCCCGACTGGAACAGCGCCAGCCAGGAGATCCGCCACTCCCTGGGCACCACCGAGATCGTGGTCGAGCGCGACGGCGAGCGCCTCCCCCTCGACGTCGACATCATCGAGAACGAGCTGCCCGCGCGCGACGCCGAGGGCGAGATCCTCTACGAGACCGACGCCGACGGCGACTGGGTCCACGACGACCAGGGCTACCGCGTCTACCAGACCGAGACCGTGGGCTTCCTCGGGATCGTGTTCACCCAGGAGCGGTCCACCCTCACCCTGGGCGAGTCCGCCGCCGAGATGGGCGGCATGCTGGTGAGCGTGGGCCGGGCCCTCATCGACCTGCCGGGCAAGGTGCCCGAGGTGTTCGCCGCCGCCTTCCTGGGCGAGGAGCGCACCCAGGACTCCCCGGTGGGCATCGTCGGCATCTCCCGCATCGGCGGCGAGATCATGTCCCAGGGTCTGCCCGTGGCCGACACCGCCGCGATCATGATGCAGATGCTGGCCGGGGTGAACCTCTTCCTGTTCGCCTTCAACCTGGTGCCCATCCTGCCGCTGGACGGCGGCCACATGGCGGGCGCGCTCTGGGAGTGGCTCAAGCGCGCCTGGTCGAAGATGACCCGCCGCCCGGCCCCCGCCCCGGTGGACGTGGCGATGCTGACACCGGTGGCCTACGTGGTGGTGGCGTGCTTCCTGGTGTTCAGCGTGGTGCTGCTCATCGCCGACCTGTTCAACCCCGTGCGGCTCTTCGGCTGACGCCGGAGAGTGAACGCGGGGTTGCGTGAGGGGGAAGATCGGGCCGCCGACGCCCGTTGAGGGAGGTGGCGGACGGTTTCGGCCCCTTGGTCCCCGCGCTGCGGGTAACCTGGGCCCACGCTCTCGGCGGCGGCCCGGCGATTCGGTGCCGCGGGCGCGGTACCGTGCCCGACGGCCGTGCGCCCTGTGTTCTCGCATCCGGACGAATCAAGGCCGCCCCCTCACGGCGGCAGACGACGAGGTGAATCAAGCGTGTCCGTCGATCTCGGTATCCCCGTAACCCCGCCGCGTCCCCTGGCGACCCGGCGCGTGTCGCGGAAGATCATGGTCGGCAACGTCCCCGTGGGCGGGGACGCGCCCGTGTCCGTGCAGTCGATGACCACGACCCGCACCTCCGACATCAACTCCACCCTCCAGCAGATCGCCGAGCTGACCGCCGCCGGCTGCCAGATCGTGCGCGTGGCCGTGCCCACCAACGACGACGCCGACGCGCTGCCGATCATCGCGAGGAAGTCGCAGATCCCGGTCATCGCCGACATCCACTTCCAGCCCAAGTACGTGTTCGCGGCCATCGACGCAGGATGCGCGGCCGTGCGCGTCAATCCCGGCAACATCAAGAAGTTCGACGACAAGGTCGCCGAGATCGCCAAGGCCGCCGGCGAGGCGGGCACGCCCATCCGGATCGGGGTCAACGCCGGCTCGCTCGACAAGCGGCTGCTGGAGAAGTACGGCAAGGCCACGCCCGAGGCGCTCGTGGAGTCGGCGCTGTGGGAGTGCTCGCTCTTCGAGGAGCACGGGTTCCGCGACATCAAGATCTCGGTCAAGCACAACGACCCGGTCGTGATGGTCAACGCCTACCGGCTGCTGGCCGCCAAGTGCGACTACCCGCTGCACCTGGGCGTCACCGAGGCTGGTCCGGCCTTCCAGGGCACCATCAAGTCGGCCGTGGCCTTCGGTGCCCTGCTCTCGGAGGGTATCGGCGACACCATCCGCGTCTCCCTGTCGGCGCCCCCGGCCGAGGAGGTCAAGGTCGGCGCCCAGATCCTGGAGTCGCTGGGCCTGCGCGAGCGCGGCCTGGAGATCGTCTCCTGCCCCAGTTGCGGCCGCGCCCAGGTGGACGTGTACACGCTCGCCGAGGAGGTCACCGCCGGCCTGGAGGGCATGGAGGTGCCGCTGCGCGTGGCCGTCATGGGCTGTGTGGTGAACGGCCCGGGCGAGGCGCGCGACGCCGACCTCGGGGTGGCCTCGGGCAACGGCAAGGGACAGATCTTCGTCAAGGGCGAGGTCATCAAGACCGTCCCGGAGTCGCAGATCGTGGAGACCCTCATCGAGGAGGCCATGCGCATCGCCGAGGAGATGGGCGAGTCCGTCGAGCCCGGAGAGCCCACCGTCGCCGTCGCGGGCTGAGGCCGCACCGGACACACGCTCCGGGGGCGGGGCCGGGAGAGCCCGGCCCCGCCCCTCGTGTGCCGGGCGGCTGTGGCCGGGAACGCTTGCACCGGGTGAAAGCCCTGCCGCGTCGAGCGGTGCGGGTCACGTGCCACGGTGATCCGTGCCACTGGCGAAGGGGTGGTGGGATCTCCCGGGCGCTCGGTTCGGGCCCGGCGGTGCGTTGATCCGCATCGCCGACACGGATCGGGTGCGCTGTGTGCTTTTCATTCAGCTATGGGCGAATCATGGGCATGCCGCCGAAGAGGGAGCCCCGGGGCCCGTGTCGCTTCCCGTTTTCACTCTCCGTCGTGATGACAATGCAGAGAGAGGCCACGGTGGGGGAGGACACGGATGCGACGACGAACCCGGGCAGCCGTCTCCGCGGGAGTCCTCCTGGCCGCGTTCGCCACGGCAGCCCCGGCCACAGCCCAGGACCCGGCCCCCGACACGGAACAGGCCGCACCCGGCCTCGCCTGGGGGCCCTGCGCGGACCTGGAGGCCGTTGAGGGCGAGGCCCTGGAGTGCGCCCGCCTGGAGGTCCCCCTGGCCCGGACCGCCGACGGCGCGCCCGCCGACGGATCGGGGGCCACCGTCGAACTCGCGCTGAGCCGGGTGCCCGCCACCGGCACCCCCGAGCGCACCCTCCTCGTCAACCCCGGCGGTCCCGGAAGCCGCGCCCGGCACTGGGCCGCGCACACCGCCCGCCGCATGCCCGCCGAACTCCGCGAGAGCTACGACGTTGTCGCCTTCGATCCCCGCGGCATTGGCGCCTCCACCCCCGGCATCGTCTGCGACCCCGGTCACCTGGCCCCCGTCCGGCCCGACACGGTGCCCGCCGACGCCTCCGCGGAGGAGGCCCTGCGCGAGGCGGCAGCGGCCTACGCCCGCGCCTGCGGGGAGAACACCGGGGCGCTGCTCGACCACATGCGCACCGAGGACACCGCCCACGACCTCGACGCCGTCCGCGTCGCCCTGGGCCGCGAGCGGATCGACTACCTCGGCTACTCCTACGGCACCTATCTCGGCACGGTGTACTCCGCCCTCTACCCGGAACGGGTCCGTGCGCTCGTGCTGGACAGCGCCGTCGGCCCGGACACCCCCTGGTACGAGAGCAACCACCGCCAGAGCCGCGCGCTGGACCGCGCCATCGGCAACTTCTTCGCGTGGACCGCCCGGCACGACGGCGTCTACCGCCTGGGCACCACCGAGCGCGCGGTCGCCGACGCCTACTACCGCCTGCGGTCGGAACTGGCCGACGCACCGGACGAGGGCACCGTCGGCCCCACCGAACTGGAGACCGCGGTCCTCGTGGCCGCCTACACCGACGCCGTCTGGCCCGCGGTCGCCCGCGCCCTGTCCTCCCGCGTCAACGACGGCGAACCCGCCGCCCTGGTCGACCTGCACACACGCTTCGGCGAGGCGCCCGAGGGCGATCGCGCCTACGGCGGCTACCTGGCCGTGCAGTGCACTGACGCGCACTGGCCCGACGACTGGGGCACCTGGCGCGGCGACGCCGCCAAGGCACACGTGGCGGCCCCCTTCATGGGATGGCACAACACCTGGTACAACGCTCCGTGCGTGGACTGGCCCGCCGAGTCCGGGGACTGGTTCCAGGTCGGGGACGGCCCGGGGGAGCACTCCGCCTACACCGGCCCCGCCCTGATCGTGCACGGGACCGAGGACGGTGCCACCCCCATCGAGGGCGCCCACGCCCTGCGTGCCCGCCTGCCCGGATCGGTCCTGGTCACCGAGGACGGCGGGAGGGTCCACGGCATCACCTTCGGCGGCAACACCTGTGTGGACGAGACCGTCACCGCCTACCTGCGCGACGGGCGCCTGCCCGAGCGCACCGGCAGGGGGCCCGACACCGCCTGTGCGGCCCGGAGCGCACCCGCCCCCCGCACCGGGCAGGGTGCCCCGGCCACACGGGCCGACCCCGTCGGCCCGGTCCGGCTGGAGCGCTCCGATGAGTGCCGACAGCCGGTCTAATACTCTGGAAGCGGTGCGAACCGGCTCTGGCCCTCCCTTCCGGCGCGCATCGCAGGATCGACAACGATGGGGGATACGCGATGCTTCGGACCACGCCGGTACGGATCCTCGGAGAGCGGGACCGGCCGGCCGTCAGGGCGATCCTCGACACCGATCCCGTGGGCAACGTCTTCGTCGCCTCGCGGCTGAGGGCCACGCGCATCTCCTCGGGCTTCAGCGGCACCGAACTGTGGGGGCACGTCGAGGACGGACGCCTGGACGCCCTGTGCTACTCCGGTGCCAACCTGGTCCCGATCAACGCCGGACCGTCCGCGATCCGCACCTTCGCCGACCATGCCCGCTGGCGCGGGCGCCGCTGCTCCTCCATCGTCGGCCCGGTCGAGGCCGTCAACGACCTCTGGGAGCAGCTCGCCCCCTCCTGGGGCCCCGCACGCGCCATCCGCGCCAGCCAGCCCGTCCTGGAGATCGACGGCCCCCCGGCCGTGCGTCCCGACCCCGCCGTGCGTCGTGTCCGCCGCTCCGAGATGGACATCCTGCTGCCCGCCTGCGTCGCCATGTTCACCGAGGAGGTGGGGGTCCCGCCGGACTCCGGCGACGGCGGCGCCCTCTACCGTGCCCGGGTCGAGGAACTCGTCCGCGGTCGACGGGCGTTCGCCCGGATCGAGGACGGGCGCGTGGTGTTCAAGGCCGAGATCGGCGCGGTCACCCCGCAGGCCTGCCAGGTCCAGGGCGTGTGGGTCCACCCCGAGCTGCGCGGCCGAGGCTACTCCGCCGGGGGGATGGCGGCCGTGGTCCGCTACGCCCTCGCCGAGATCGCCCCCCGTGTCACGCTCTACGTCAACGACTTCAACACCGCGGCGCGCGCCACCTACCGCAGAGTGGGCTTCCGCCAGGTGGGCGAGGTCATGTCGGTGCTGTTCTGAGAAGGCCGACCCGCACGGCCGTGAGCTTCACGCGGAGCTCCACCGCGCTGTGCGCGACGGTGCACCGCGCGAACCGGTAACGGTAGCGGTGATCGGTCCCCGACCGGTGCCTGCCGGTCGAACGATCGCGCCACGCAGTGTGTCGCACGTCACCTCATGGTGGTCGCGGTGTGTACCCTGATCCCTGTCCGCAAAGAGGGGGAACACGCGGCGGAGCCGTAGGGCCGATCCCGGCCGCGCCGAAACCGGGTGTGCCGTCCCTGCCCCGGACCACCCTTGTCTAAGGTTGTGTGCTGTAGGCGGCGCACCCCGCGCGTCCGTCGCGGGTGAGGGGAGTGACCGGATGGCGGAGACGAGGCAGCTCCGGGAACAGGTGTCCTCGGACGCGCCCGGATTCCGCGGCACCGAACCCCTCCCCCCCGGGACCGAGGCCGGGGACCCCTCCGGCGACGCCACCGACCACACCGTCTGGAGCTGCGCGGGCAACCTCACCGCCATCAGGTCCATCCGCTCCCGCGTCCGTGGGTTCCTCTCGGGGAAGGGGCACGGCGACGACGCCCTGGACGACGCCGAACTGGCCGTCAGCGAACTCGCCACCAACGCGCTCCTGCACTCGCGCTCGGGGCAGAGCGGCGGCGTCATGACGCTCTTCCTGCGCTCGGGGCACGGGCGGCTCCGCGTCGCCGTCGCCGACCAGGGCGAGCGCGAGGGTGACGGCGGGTACACCCGCGAGGACGGCGAGGACTACGGCCGCGGACGGTTCATCGTCGACAACTGCGCCACGCGCAGCGGGGAGTACCGGGCCGGGACGACCCACGTCGCCTGGTTCGAGATCGACGACCCGGCCCCCTCATGACGCCGGTCGGTGCTCGCCGCACCCGCGCCGACGCGGGTGCCGGGCGGCCCTCTCCTAGCGTCCGCTTCCTGGCGCCGGGTGCGCCACCCTGACGGGGTCGGGCTCGCACAGGACCGTCACCCGGCGCCCCTCCGGCAGGGGCGCGTCGGCACCGGCCACGACGCAGGCGCCGGTCCACAGCGCCAGGGCCACCAGGGCCACGCGCGTGGGCTCGTCGCCGCGCTCGTCGACCGCCACCACGTCGTCGGCCGACAGCGCCAGCCGGTCGCGCAGGAGCGAGAAGCGCCCCATCAGGTCGCTGTGCGGGTACAGGGTGGCCAGCACCCCGTCACTGGTCCGCTCATAACCCAGGATGCCGTTGTCGAAGAGCCCCCGTGAGGGGTGGTAGCCGCTGCCGTCCGGGCTGGGGCGCAGCAGTTCGTCGAAGGGCGTGGTCCCCAGCGCGTCGCCGAAGGCGATCACCTGGCGCACCCGCGAGCGCTCGGCCAGCTCCAGCGCTGTGGGGGCCAGGTCCGCGGTGACCAGGAGCAGGCGGGCGTCGGTCTCGGCCAGGATCGCGCCCTGGGTCTCCAGGTCGGACGAGGTCGACAGCGGCAGTGCCCGCCCCCCGACACTCATCACCGTGTACGTGGCCAGGAGGCGCTCCGGCGAGACCGGGGCGAGGATCCCCACCACGTCGCTGAAGCACATGCCCCGGTGGCTCAGTCCCGCCGCGGCCCGCTCCACCGTTGCGGCGAACGTCAGCGCCTCCACCCTGCTGCCCCGGCCGCGGATCGTCCCGCCCAGCGCGGGGCGCAGCCGGAGCCGCTCGCATAGCCCGCCGGTCAGGGATCCGATGGGATCGTCCCTGCGCGGCAGGTGGCGTCCTGGTCGTTGCGGTCCCGAAATCAGCCCTACCCCCATGCAAACCCCAACTCTGCCGTGGCGCTGTGGCGACCCGGGCTCGCCATGCCCCCTCCACGTGGCGAGCCCGGGTCACATCCGCATCCGGTGCGGACACACGTCCTGATCTCCGGGACGCGACGCTTCCGGAGCGGTCCTTCCGGCCCGGGGCGGGCCGGTGTCACGGGTCCGTTCCCCAGTTGCCTGAAGCTTAGCGTCTTCACGGTTGAATGCACATGCACTATGCGGTGCATATGCATATGTAGATTCGGGAAACGCCCAGGACCGTGCCGGAGCGCCGGGTACCGGAGCCTTCAGCTCGCGGTGCCGTTGCGCTCCACCCAGTCCGTGATCTGGCTGCGTGAGTTGAACCCCATCTTGCGGTTGATGTTGGCCACGTGCCGCGCCGCCGTCGACGGCGTGATGAAGAGCGCCCGGGCGATCTCCGGGTTGCTCTTGCCGGCGCTCACCAGGCGCGCGATCTCCCACTCCCGCCGAGTGAGGCTCGGCTGAGCACCGTTCGCCGCCGCCGGAGCCGCGGTGGACGCGCCGCTCCGGGCACCCCGGGTGCCCCGGGAGGTGCCCTTCCCGCGCGTCGGGCCGTGCCCGTTGCCCTCCTCGGCCAGTCGCTCGGCCTCCTGGACCGCCTCGGACAGATCCATCTCCCGGCCGTGCTCCCACCAGCCGATCAACTGCCGTTTGCGGCGGCGGAGCCGCTCGGCGTCCCCGAACGGCCACGGCGCCCGCTCGGGGTCCCGGCCCAACTGCTCCCGGACGGCCGCCGCCGCGCCGGCGATGCGGCAGGCCCGTTCCTTCTCGCCGCCGTCGAAGGCCACCCGCGCGATCGCGGTCAGCGCTCGCGCGGCGTCGGCCCGCTGGCCCGCCGCGTGGCTCAGGCCCAAACCCTCGCTCAGGTAGTCGTAGGCCTGCTCACTGCGGCCCTGCGCGTGGGCGACACGGCCGATCCCGGCCAGGCAGCGCGCCTCGTCGGGGACCGAACCGATGACCCGTTGGGTGTCCAGGGCCTCCCGGAAGGAGCGGTCCGCGGTCACCAGGTCGCCGCCGGCCTCCGCCGCGACGGCCTGGCCCATGAGCATGACGCCGACGCCCCAGCGGTGGTCCATACCCCGCAGAAGCGTGAGCGCGGCGTTGAAGTACTGGTCGGCGACGGTGAGGTCGCCCTGCTGCGCGACCAGGGCCGCCCGGGTGCCCAGGGCGATCGCCTCGCCGAACAGGTCTCCGGAGTCGCGGCACAGCCGCAGGGCCTCCTCGACACGCACGGCCGCCCGGTCACAGGACCGGGTGCGCACCTCCACGAGCGCGAGCATGTTCAGGCACACGCGCACGAACAGTTCGTCCCCGGCCTCTCGGGACAGCCTCAGTCCCTGCTCGCCCAGCTCCAGGGCCCGGTCGTCGTCGCGTCGCACACGCGCCAACTGCGCCCGGCAGACCAGGGCGTGCGCCCACGACGGCGCCTTGGCCGCCTCGTCGGGCTCCATGAACCGGTCCATCCACAGCTCGCCCTCGAAGGCGTTGTGGTAGCTCATCCAGTGGGAGGTCAGGCCCGCACACAGGCTCAGCCCCGCTTCGAGGGCCCCCTGCCCGTGCACCCGGTGCAGCACCGAGCGCAGCGTCTCGTACTCGGTCCTGATCCGCTGCCGGTCGAGGTCCCGGTCGGCCCAGGGCATCGGTTCGCTCACCCCGACCCGTCGGCTGAGCCCCTCCACCAGCCGCAGCATCCGGTCCCGCAGCCGCTCGTGGAAGTCCGCCTCCTCCCCGCGCGCCGACAGCAGCCCCTGGGCGAACCGCAGAACGGCCCCCGTGAGCCGGTAGCGCACCCGGCCCTCGACCTCTCCGCACACGGTGACCAGGCACCGGTTCAGAAGGGAGGAGAGCAGGTCGAGGATGTCGGCCTCCGGTACCTCGGAGTCCGCGCACACCTGCTCGGCCAGCTCCAGGTCCCAGCCGCGGAACACCGACAGCCGGGCCAGCAGCGCCTGTTCCGGCCCCGTCAGGTCCTTGTGGACGAAGGCCAAGACCAGCGGCAGTACGTCGCTGCGCGCCACCGCCTGCCCCGGACCGGGGCGTGCGGTGGGTGAGGCCAGGTGTTCCCGCAGCCCCGCGGCGAGCGCGTCGAGGCCCATCCCCGGGGCACTCGCCCCGAGCACCTCGATGCCCATGGGGACACCGCCGACCAGGTCGCACAGCTCCGCCACCGTCCCCCACTCGTGGGAGGAGACCGAGAACCTGGGGTCGCGCGCCCGGGCCCGGTCGGTGAACAGGCGCACCGCCTCCGCGCCCGCCGGGTCGGGCGGAGGGGCGCCGCGCGCCGCCACCGGCATGGCCATCGGAGGCACCCGCCACACGGTCCCGCCCGTCAGGTGGACCGGCTCCCGGCCGGTCAGCAGCAGCGCCACCCCCGGGCAGGTCTCCAGCAGGGTCTCGCAGACCCCGGCCACCTCGTCGGCCGCGCGGTCGCAGGGGTCCAGCACCAGCAGGAGCCGACGCGGGCGCAGGGCCGCCAGAACGGTCGCCGACAGCGGTCGTCCGGGCTCCTCGATCACCCCCACGGCCTCGGCGATGCGCACGTAGACCTCGGAGGCGCAGGAGGCGTCGCCCAGTTCGGCGAACCACACCCCGTCGGGGAAGGACACCGTCGCCTGCTCGGCCACACGCAGCGCCAACCGGGTCTTGCCGATGCCTTCGGAGCCGCACAGGCTGACGGAGCGGCGTGTGTCCAGGAGCCGGAGCAGGTCACTCAGGTCCCGCTCACGACCCACGAACCCGGTACCCGGCCGGGGGAGGTTGTGGCGTGCGGGCGCGGTCAGAGGTGCCATGGCCTTCAATGTAGGGGCGGTCGGGGAGGGCCCCACCCGGGGACGGAAGGGGTTGCGGACGGTGTCGGGAGGAGGGACTCTCGGGTTTCTGGTTTAGCGCGTGCACGCGCACTGTGCAAGTGCTTCTGCGCGTTCCGGCGCGCCCCGGGCTCAGTCCTCGGCGGAGGTCCAGCCGGTCAACTGCGTCCTGGAGGAGATGGAGAGTTTTCTGAAGATGTTGGCGATGTGCCGGGCCGCGGTGGCCTGACTGATGATGAGCCGTTCGGCGATCTCCCGGTTGGACAGACCCGTCTCGGCGAGTTCGGCCACCTCACGCTCCCGGGGTGTCAGGGACGAGGGCCCGCCCGAACGGGGGAAGGCCAGGGCCCGGTCGCGTACCTGCTCCAGGGGCAGGTGCCGCCAGGCGTTCCAGGAGTCGGCGGCCGCGGAAGCGCCCACCTGCCGCTCCACCACCGATCTCAGCCGGACGGTCTCGGCCGACGGCCGGCCCAGCGACGTCCGCAGGTCGGAGGCCACCCCCGCCAGGGCCCCCGCGCGCTCGGCCTCGCCTTCGGCCAGCGCCAGGTCGGCGAGCGCCTCCAGAGCCCGCGCCACGGCGATCCGCTGTCCCGACGCGAAACTCACCAGCAGGCACGTCGTCAGGGGCTCCTGGGCCTCCAGGGTCTCCCCCTCGGCGAGGTGGAGGCGGCCCAGCTCCCGGGCGCAGCGCGCCGTGGCAGGTGCCGCACCCAGTTCGGTGAAGACCTCCAGGGCGTCCGAGAGCAGTGCGCGGGCCCGCACCGCCTCGCCCCGCTCGGCCGCGATCGACCCCAGCCCGTGCAGTCCGCGCGCCACCGTCCACCGGTCGCCCAGCTCCTCGGCCGCCGTGATGGCGAGCTCCAGGTGTTCGACGGCCCGGTCGGCCTCCCCGCGGCGCCTGCACAGCAGGGCCCGCACGGTGAGGAGCGCGGCGTCGGTGACGGGGTCGTTGGCCCGCCGCGCCCACCTCCACGCCTGTTCGGCGTGCTCGTAGGCCTCGTCCGTGGACCCCGTGCGCAGGGCCAGCTCCGCGAGGGCGGTCAGTGCGGAGGCGGCGGCCCCCGGTTCGCGGCAGGCACGAGCGGCCTCCAGAGCCGACCGGGCCAGGGCGAAGACGCGGGGCGCGGAGTCCAGTTCCAGGCGCAGTTCCGCCTGGAGCGCGAGGGCCCGGGTGCGCAGGACCGGCGGCTGGCCGTCGGGATCGGTCTCCAGCACCCGCTCCAGGACGCGGCTGCCCTCGGCCGAGAGGTCGCGGACCGTCCAGTAGGGGCGCAGTGCCACACACACGCGCAGGGCGTCCTCCACCCGTCCGTGGGCCACCGCCCACTCCACGACCCGCGTGTGGTTCTCCCGGTGGTGGTCCATGAAGCGCACCAGGCCCAGGCGCTCCCCCCAGGGCATCGGTTTGCCCACGTCCGCGGCCCGGGCCTCCAACCAGTGGACGAGGTGCCGCAGGTACCGCTCCCACCGCTCTTCCTCCCCGCCCCCGGCGGCCAGCCGCTCGGCGGCGTAGGCGCGCACGGTCTCCGTGAGCCGGTAGTGGGCGGTGCCGTTCACCTCGGCGTCCATCACCACCAGGGACTTGTCCAGGAGCGAGAAGTGCAGCGGCAGGATGTCGGCGGGGTCCACACCGTCTCCGGAACACACTTCCTCGGCCGACTCCAGGCACCAGGTGGTGAACACCGACAACCGGTGCAGCAGGAGCTGCTCGGGCTCCGTCAGCAGGTCGTGGCTCCACTCCAGCACCGCGCGCAGGGTGCGCTGGCGCGGGGGGAGGTCCTCGGAGCCGTCGCTGGTGAGCAGCCGGAACCGGTCGTCGAGCCTGTGCAGGATCTGCTGGACGGAGAGCACCCGCACCCGGGCCGCCGCCAGTTCGATGGCCAGCGGCACGCCGTCCAGGATCCGGCAGATCTCCGCGATGTAGCCGGAGTTCTCCCGCGTCATCTCGAACCCGCCCGAGCGGGCCGCGTGGGCCCGGGTGACGAACAGGCGCACTGACTCGTAGCGCCGGGGGAGCGGGGCGGGGTCGGCCGCGTTCGGGTCCGTGGGCGTGGGCCGTGCGGGCAGCGACAGGGGCGGCACCCGCCAGATGTTCTCCTCCGGGATGTGCAGGGGCTGGCGGCTCGTCGCCAGGATGCGGACCCGGGGGCAGTGCCGCAGGATCTCCCGGCACAGCTCGGCCATCGACTCCACGGCGTGCTCGCAGGTGTCCAGCAGCAGGAGGAGGTCCTGGGTGCGCAGCGCCGTGATGACCGCCTCCAACGGAGTGCGGGAGTCGTCCTCGACCGCCTGGAGGCCGACCGCCACCGCCGCCAGCACCTGGCGGTGGGTGGCGGCCTCGCTGAGGTCGATGAAGCGCACACCGTCGGGGAAGCGGCGCAGGACGCGTTCGGCCAGGTGGAGGGCGAGACGGGTCTTGCCGATACCGCCGGTTCCGGTCAGCGTGACCATCCTGGCGGTGCCCAGGATTCTGCTCAGATCGATGATGTCGCGCTCACGGCCGACGAATCGGACGAACTCGCCTGCCGACAGGGGAAGGTTGTGGCGGGGGTGGGACATGGCCTCGATTTACCTGATCTCCCGGAGGATGCTCCGGCCTTCAGGCCGGGGAGGAACCCGGTCCGCCGCGCAGCGGCACATGCGCTGGACATGTCCATGTCTGGCACCACCGGGCTTTTTGCTCATACTTGGATTCCTCGTAAGGTTTCGTGCATGCGAACGGCGTGCAAGTGTCGGGCCTCCCCGACCCCCGCACAGGCGACCCAGTTGGGCCGCACGTTCGGGTGCGTGCTCCTGGTGTGGAACAAGACCCTGGCCGAACGGCACGCCGCGTACCACCAGCGGGGCGAGAAGACCCCCTACGGGCAGACCGGCCGGGCGCTGACCGGGTGGAAGAAGACCACCGATCTGGCGTTCCTGTCCGAGGTGTCCTCCGTCCCCCTCCAGCAGACGCTCCGCCACCAGCACACGGCCTTCCAGAACTTCTTCTCCGGCCGTGCCCGCTCCCCCCGGTTCAAAAGCCGCAGTAGTCGCCAGAGCGCGCACTACACCCGCAGCGCGTTCCGTGTGCGCGACGGCCGCCTGACGCTGGGCGAGTTCCGCCGCCGACTGGAGTACAAGGCCGCCCGCCGCGGCCGCACCCTGGCCGTGGCGGACCGGTGGTTCCCCTCCGCCAAGACGTGCGCGCACTGCGGGCACCTGCTGGACACACTGCCGCTGGGCACCCGGTTCTGGGCGTGCCCCCGCCGCCGCGCCCGGCACGACCGGGACGTCAACGCGGCCAAGCACATCCTTGCGGCTGGTCGAGCCGCAGTCCGCGCACGCGCGGGCGACGCCTGTGGAGCTGGTGTCAGACGGCAAGGGCCCTCCCTTCCGCGATCGGCAACGAAGCAGGAAGCCGCTGCCGCGAGGCAGTCCACCTAGGGTGGAACCGTCCCTCCGGGGACGGCCGGACCCCCTCCCTTCAGGGAGGGGGAAGTCAATCGGACGGCGGATCGGTCCGCCGCGCGCCCAGGGCGCCGCGGGCGAAAAGGACACGGTCTTTGTGCCGAGTGTCGCACCGGACGCCCGTACCTGTCTCCACATTGGCCGGTTTCGGCACAAGCGGTCCGAAACCGCCCATGCCGACCGCGAACGTGCTACGGTGCGGCCACACCAGGCCACCGCTCCGGGCTCCAGGTCGAGGGGTCGGCGGGGCCCTGCTCGCCTGACTCCAGGTCCTTCACCTCGTGCCCGCCGTCGGCACCGAACGGCGGGAACCACACGAAGGGGACGCCCTTCTTCGCGGCGTACTGGATCTGCTTGCCGACCTTGGCGGCGGAATGGAAGACCTCGGTGTTGAAGCCCCGCTCACGCAGGAGAGCTCCGGTGCGCAGGGCCTCGGACCGCTGCTCGGCACCGGGCACCACGACCACCACGTCGGTGGGGCAGGCGCGCCCGGGCACGATGCGGCCCTCCGCCACGAGCTTGGCGAAGATCCTGGTCAGACCGATGGAGATGCCCACACCCGGCAGGCGGCGGCGGATGAACTGCCCGGCCAGGTCCTCGTAGCGTCCGCCCGCGCAGATGCTCCCGTAGCCGGGGTCGTCGTCGAAGGAGGCCTCGTAGACCGTGCCGGTGTAGTAGTCCAGCCCGCGGGCGATGGACAGGTCGGCGATTACGTCGCCCTCGGGCAGGTCGGCGAGGTCGCCCAGAACGAAGGAGAGCTCCTCCAGCCCCTCGTCGAGCAGGTCGGAGGAGACCCCCAGGGCCCGGACCCGTTCGACGGCGTCCGCCCCGCGCACGCGTGCCAGCGACAGGCAGGCGTCGGCCTGTCCGTCATCGAGGCCCTCGCCCAGGAGGATCTCGCGCACGCCGTCGTCGCCGATCTTGTGCAGCTTGTCCACGGCGCGGATGACCGCGACCGGGTCCTTGATGCCGAGCCCCTCGTAGAAGCCCTGGAGGACCTTGCGGTTGTTGACGTTGAGCGTCCAGGCGGGCAGGTCCAGGCCGCTGAGCACCCCGTGCACGATCCGTGGCAGCTCGGCGTCGAAGTGCAGCGGCACCGAGTCGACGTTGATCACGTCGATGTCGCACTGGGTGAACTCGCGGAACCGGCCCTCCTGAGGGCGCTCACCGCGCCACACACGCTGTATCTGGTAGCGCTTGAACGGGAAGGCCAGCTCGTTGAAGTGCTGGGCGACGTAGCGGGCGAAGGGCACCGTGAGGTCGAAGTGCAGCCCGAGCCTGGCGTCGGTGTCGTCCTTGGCTTCGGCCTGGAGCCGCTGGAGCGTGTAGACCTCCTGGGAGGTCTCGCCCTTGGCCGTCAGGACGTCCAGGTTCTCCACCGACGGCGTCTCCACCGAAGCGAACCCGAAGGACTCGAACCCGGCCCGGATATGGTCCAGCCAGCGCTGCTCCACGGCCCGGACCTGGGGGGTCCACTCGGGGAAACCGCTGATGGGGGTGGGGCGGACGACACGCTGCTGGGACATGTGGGGTTCTCGGCTCCCTCGGGAGAGATCGACGGGTGTGCTCCGCTCCCCGCGCGGACCGCCGGATGCGGCACGGGGGAGGGGATGGTGTCCATCCTAGAGCCAACCGCGCGGCGGAGGCCGTGAGCCGTGCGGCGGTACCCCGCCGGCCCGCGTGGACGGGTGCGGGCCGACGGGGCGCCGCCCCCGCGGTGGCCGCGGGCTCGTGCCAGGAGCTGTCCGCGGCCGCGCTTCGGTGGGGGCAGCATCCACCGTAGACTCCGCCACTGGTCGGGGGCAGGTCCGGACACGGCCGGATACGGTCGCTCACAATCAGGTAAAGACGCCCACACGGTGCGGGAACCGGTGTAGGCCCGTGAACTGCCGTCGGGGACGGGGCGAAGCACGCGATTCCCGTCCCTGTGCGTCTTTCTCTCCCGAAACGCCCTCACCGACGGTGATCCGGTGCTAGGTTCCAGGCACGGTGCCCCCGGCCGCGGTTCGGATCCGGGGCGCCCTGCCCTCCACGGCCCGGCCCCGGTGATCCGGGTCCCCGGCCGCACTCCCGGCTCTTCCCGTGAGGACCCAACGGTGATCCACGCAGCCAGCAACGCCAGCCACGGCCGAACAGTGACCGGACTGTCCACGAAGATCATCGTGGCCGGCGGGTTCGGGGTCGGCAAGACCACCTTCGTCGGCGCCGTCTCCGAGATCCCGCCGGTACGGACCGAGGCCGCGGTCACCGCGGCCAGCGCCGGTGTCGACGACCTCTCCCACACGCCGGACAAGACCAGCACCACCGTGGCGATGGACTTCGGCCGTATCTCCCTGGAGACCGACCTGACGCTGTTCCTGTTCGGGACCCCCGGACAGCAGCGGTTCTGGTTCATGTGGGACGACCTGGTCAGAGGTGCTCTGGGTGCCGTGGTCCTGGCCGACACCCGGCGCCTGGAGGACACCTTCCAGGCACTGGACTACTTCGAGCGCCAGTACCGAATCCCCTTCGTCATCGCGGTCAACGACTTCTCGCCCGAGAGCCCCTACACGGCCGACGACCTGCGCGACGCCCTCGACCTCACCCCCGACGTGCCCGTCGTCCACTGCGACGCCCGCGACCGCAACTCGGTCGTGGGGGTGCTGGTCACCCTCGTCAAGCACGCCATGGTCGTGGAGTCCCGGCAGCGCTCGGTCCGCCAACCCGTCTAGTTGTGTTTCGCCGCCCCAGGCCCGCCACCGTCCTCGTGCCGCTTCCAGCCGTGGCCTGTGAACCGGACGGCTCAGGGGTGCGGGGGAAGCGAGGGCTTGCGCCCGGCGTTACCCTGGCGTGGTGTTCGGACGAATGGCGGAAAGCGTACGCCGACTCCTGGGCAAACCCGGAGCGGTGGACCTGCGGCCCTATACCAAGCTCCTGCCGGCGATCGAGGCCGAGGAGGATGGTCTGCGTGAGCTCGGCGACGACGAGCTGACGGAACGGGCCATCGAACTCGGGAACGCCGAGCTTCCCTACGAACGTGACGACCTCGTGTCGCTGTGCGCTGTGGGCCGTGAGGCCGCGCGGCGCGCGCTGGACGAGCGCCCCTTCGACGTGCAACTGCTCGGCACGATGGCCCTGCTCGACGGCCGCGTCGCGGAGATGGCCACCGGTGAGGGCAAGACCCTCGCGGGCGCCCTGGCCGCCGCCGGGTTCTCCCTGCGCGGCAAGCGGGTGCACGTCCTGAGCGTCAACGACTACCTCGCGCGCCGCGACGCGGAGTGGATGCGTCCGCTCTACGACATGCTCGGTGTGAGCGTCGGGTGGATCAACGAGGACTCCGCGCCCGAGGAGCGCGCCGAGGCCTACTCGTGCGATATCACCTACGTGTCCGTCAGCGAGCTCGGCTTCGATGTCCTGCGTGACCGCATGGTCACCGAGATCGCCGACCGCGTCGTCCCGGTGCCCGAGGTCGCGATCGTCGACGAGGCGGACTCCGTGCTGGTCGACGAGGCGCGCGTCCCCCTGGTGCTCGCCGGGGCGGCGGAGAGCGTGGCCGCGGACGTGGAGATGGCCGACGTCGTCCGGACGCTCAGCCCGCGACTGCACTACGAGGTCGACGGCGAGGGCCGCAACGTCCAGCTCACCGACGCCGGTATCGACGCGGTGGAGAAGGCCCTGGGCGGTGTGGACCTCTACTCCGAGGACGACACCACTGTCCTCCCTCAGGTCAACCTGGCGCTGCACGCCCACGTCCTGCTCCAGCGCGACGTCCACTACGTCGTGCGCGACGGCGAGGTGCGCCTGATCAACGAGTCCCGCGGTCGGATCGCGCTGCTCCAGCGCTGGCCCGACGGGCTCCAGGCCGCGGTCGAGGCCAAGGAGAAGGTGGCCCTCAGCGAGACCGGCGAGGTGCTCGACTCCATCACCGTCCAGTCCCTGGTGCTGCGCTACCCCACGCACGCGGGCATGACCGGTACGGCGATGGCCGTGGCCGAGCAGCTCCGCGAGTTCTACGAACTCGAGGTCGCCGTCATCCCCTCCAACAAGCCGTGTGTGCGCGAGGACCACGGCACGCGCCTGTACGCCACGCGCGAGGAGAAGGAGGACGCGCTCGTCGAACGGGTCGAGGAGGTCCACAGGACGGGCCGTCCGATCCTCATCGGCACGCAGGACGTGGCCGAGTCGGAGGTGCTCGCCGGGCGTCTGGCCGAGGCGGGCCTGGAGTGTGTGGTCCTCAACGCCAAGAACGACGCCGACGAGGCGTCGATCATCGCAGAGGCCGGCACCTACGGGGCGATCACGGTCTCGACCCAGATGGCCGGGCGCGGCACCGACATCCGGTTGGGCGGCAGCGACATGTCCGACCGCGAGCGCGTGGTGGACACCGGTGGTCTCTACGTCATGGGGTTCGGGCGCTACCCCAGCAGCCGCCTGGACGGGCAGTTGCGGGGGCGTGCGGGGCGCCAGGGCGACCCCGGCGACTCCGTCTTCTTCGTCAGCATGGACGACGACCTGCTGGTCAACCACGCCTCGGAGACCACCGGGTACCGGACCGCGGACGATGGTGAGATCACCGACGAGGGGTGGCTGGCCCAGGTCGACCACGCCCAGCGGGTCTCCGAGGGGCAGTTGCTGGAAGTGCACCGCAACACGTGGCGCTACAACCAGCTCATCGACGTGCAGCGCGACGTGGTCCTGGAGCACCGGGAGAAGGTGTTGACCGGCGACGAGGGCGACCGCACCATCGCCGCCGACCGCAGGGAGCGCCACGCCGCATTGGTCGAGGAGCTCGGCGGGGAGGAGGTCGCGCAGGCGGCCCGCCTGATCACCCTCTACCACCTGGACCGCGGGTGGACCGACCACAACGCCTTCCTGTCCGAACTGCGGGAGGGCATCCACCTGAGGTTCCTGGGCCGCAGGGACCCGCTGGACGAGTTCAACCGCGAGGCGGTGCCCGTCTTCAAGGGCTTCCTGGACGAGGCCCGGGAGCGGGCCGCCGACAGCTTCGCCGAACTGGAGGTGCGCGAGGGCGGGCTGGACGTCGGCGACGTGGGGGTCAAGCGCCCGTCCATGACGTGGACGTACATGGTGCATGACCACCCGTTCAGCTCCGCACTGGAGACCCTGGTGGGCCGGCTCAAGGGCGGCAGGGGATCCTCCAACGGCGATTGACCGGGGCCGCTGTTTCGGCGGGTGCGCGGGTCGGGACCAAAGTCCCGCCCGCGCATTACTTTTGTCAGATCCTTCGTTCGAAATGTCGATGCGGCCCGAAGGTTCGGTGTGGCATTGCCGGTTCCGGGTTAACATGGCGGAGTTTTCAACGGAATCCGAGACGGTGAGACTGAGGCCACAGTGGTTCATGAGATCGGCGAGCAGGAGAAGATCAGTTACGGGAGAAACGATCGTTTCGAGGGCGGTCCAGTGGGCGGTGGTCAGTTCTGGATCGCCGAGGACGGCGAGCCTGTCGCCAAGATCGGCGGTCCCAAAGAGTGGCGCCCCACCCCGATGATCGACGTCCGTGTGGGCGATGTCTTCACCGTTGGCGGCCGGGCCTGGAAAGTCACGGATATCGTCGACGCCGACGCGCCCACGGCGTATCTCTTGGCGACACGGATCAGTTGATCGCGGGCCCCGGAAACCGGGGCCTTTTCCTTGTTTTCGGATAGGAATAGCAACCCCCTGACACGTTTTCGTTCCCGCTGCTCGGGAGGGGGTGGCTTCCGATCGCTTCCCGCCGCGTTCGGGGTCCGGGCGCGGAGCGGAGTCGGCCGATTCCTATGTGTGCGGTGTTTCCCTTGAGTGTCGGTTTCGGGTGATCGAGACATTCCGGTTACCCATTGGAGGGTGTTCGCGTTATCGCCTGTTCGTTAACGTCGGCGGGGTGGGGCGCGCCCCGTGCCGGGCGCACGAGGTCTCGGAGGGCATGCCCTCGTGGGCCGGCGGGCCGCTGCGCCCCACCGCTCCGGCCGGTCCCAGGGGCTGTCCCCCGCCCCTGGGCCTGGTCCCGCCCCCCTCGGGAGGCCGGAGGGGATAGGTTCTCCCGTATGGGGATCCGACACATCGCACTCTTCTCGTGGCGGGACGACGTCACACAGGCCCAGGTCGCCGAGGTCGAGGCGCTCCTGGCCGGCCTGCCCGGCACCGTTCCCGCCCTGCGCTCCTACGCCTTCGGGCCTGATCTGGGACTGGGTGAAGGCCGCCACGACTTCGCCGTGGTGGCCGACCTCGACGACGAGGCCGGATTCGCCGCCTACCGCGACCACCCCGCGCACCAGGCCGCGCTGAAGGTCATCCGCCCGATGCTCGCCGGGCGTGCCGCCGTCCAGTTCCGCCTCCCGGCCTAGAGTCCGTCCCCCGCCCGCGGTGGCCGCGCCGGGGTCAGGTCAGGAGCCGGGAGATCTCCCCGAAGGTCGGGCACGGCCAGGACAGGTAGCAGCCCAGGCATCCGTCCCCGTCGGGCGTGTCGCCCTCCCCGGGGCGGTGGAGGAGGAGCAGGTCCAGGCAGACCCCAGCCAGGGCGGTGACCTCCGCGCGCGCGTTCGCGTAGAAGGCGACGTCGTTGATCCGGGAGAGCGCACTGGACGAACGCGCCTTCGGGAGGCCGACGGTGTCCGGCTCCCATGGCACCGCGCGGGTCGAGCGGTCCCGGATCCCCTGCACGCACCGGAGCAGCCGTGCGTGCTCGGAGGGGGCCCCACCCCGCGGCGTCGGAGTGGTGAACGATGCCATCGCTGATCTCCCAACGCGTGGACGCGCAACCTCGCGATGTTACACAGGGTATAGGCGGCATCGCTGATTGTCGCGTTACGCGCGACGGCCGCCGGCGGACCGCCCCCGAGGGGAGAGGCGGCCCGACCGCGGTGCGCCGCTGTCAGCAGGCGCCCCCGCAGCTGCAGGAACTGCCGCTCTGGCAGCCGCAGCTGCACCCGGAGCCGCAGCTGCACCCGCCCAGGGCGGGGAGAGTGGTCGGTGTGTCGGTCACGATTCCTCCTCGGGGTCTCGGCGGTACCCGTGCCGACGGTGCCGGTTCCCTTCCCGGTGACGGGAGGGGCATCACGGGCGCGCGTCCCAGGGCCAGGGGTGCCCTGTGCGCCGCCGTGACAACCCGCCACGCCGGAACGACGTGCGGCCAGCCGAGGCAGAGCGGTCGCCGTGCGGCCCCCGGGAACCGGGGCGACCTGCGGTGTCTCCGCGTGGACTCAAGCGAAGAGACCCGGACCGGGCACCGGGCGGCGCGTCATTTGGTAGAGCCAAACCTGCCCGAGGAACATGACCGGAACCATCGGCGCCAGCACCCTCCACACCACCGCCGGAACCTCAGGGCGTCGGCGCGCACGGGCCTGGGAAGTCGTGCGGCCGCACCACCGACAGTACGGCCCGCACCTCGGGGAGGCGCGTCGTCTCCAGGAAGGGGCTCCCATGCCGTGCCTACTCCCCGGGGAGTACGGCCGCCGCCTAGAACACCCCTTCTGGGGGAGCGGGGGAGTCCACGGCGTCGGCGTCGCGGACCGGCGCCCGGCCCGACGTGAATCGGTCCAGGTCCCGCCCCTCCACCAGGCGCGCCATCTCCGGGTCGCGGTGCGCCCGGCGCCCCAGCTCGTCGGCGGGCAGCGGCCGGTGTCCCGCCACCAGCACCAGGTTGCCGAACCGGCGTCCGCGCAGCACACCCGGATCGGCGGTCAGCACGGCGTGCGGCAGCACCTCCCGCGCGGTGGCGGCCTGGCCGCGCGCGTGCGCCAGGCCGTGCCCGTCGCCGACGTTCACCACCAGGAACCCTCCGGGGCGCAGTACCCGCGCTGCCTCTGCGTAGAACTCCACCGATGTCAGCTTCGCCGGGGTCCGCGCCCCCGAGAACACGTCGGACAGGACCAGGTCGGCGCTCGCGTCACGGCGGGCGGCGATCCACTCCCGGGCGTCGCCGATCCCCACGCGCAGCCGGGCACGCCGGTCCCAGGGCAGCCGACGGCGCACCATCTCCACGAGCGGGGCGTCGATGTCCACCGCACGCTGGTCCGAACCCGGTCGGGTGTGCGCGATGTAGCGGGCCAGGGTGAGAGCCCCGGCACCCAGGTGCAGGGCCTCCACCGGCTCGCCCTCCGGGGCGACCAGGTCGGCGGCGTGCGCCATCCGCCGTACGTAGGAGAAGTCCAGGTAGGCGGGGTCGGACAGGTCCACGTGTGACTGCGGCGTTCCCTCCACCACCAGGAACCAGGAGTCGGCCCGGTCGGCGTCGGCCAGCAGTTCCGCCCCCGGCACCCCGGTGTCCTCCTCCCGATCGCGCTCGCGCACCCTCCGTCCGCCCATGGCCCCGACCTCCGTTCGCTCCAACCCAGACTAGGGCCGGTTTCTCGAACGCGGTGCAGTGTGCTCCCGAGGGCACGTCCCCGTTCCCGAGGGCACTAACCTGGGTCTTCCGAGTGTCCCCACAGCGCGCCCGCCGGGCGCCAGCAACGAGGAGTGGCCGTGCTACTGCGGATGTCGACCCTGTTCCTGCGCACCCTGCGCGAGGACCCGGCGGACGCCGAGGTGCCCAGCCACAAGCTCCTCGTGCGCGGCGGGTTCGTGCGCAGGGCCGCCCCCGGTGTCTACTCGTGGCTGCCCCTGGGCAAGCTGGTCCTGGAGAACGTGTCCCGGGTGGTGCGCGAGGAGATGGACGCCATCGGCGCCCAGGAGGTCCTCCTCCCCGCCCTGCTCCCCAAGGAGTACTACGAGGCGACCGGCCGCTGGACCGAATACGGCGACACCCTCTTCCGCCTCAAGGACCGCAAGGGCGCCGACTACCTGCTCGGCCCCACCCACGAGGAGTTGTTCACCCTCCTGGTCAAGGGCGAGTACTCCTCCTACAAGGACTTCCCCGTCGTCCTGTACCAGATCCAGGAGAAGTTCCGCGACGAGGCGCGGCCCCGGGCCGGGGTGCTGCGCGGGCGCGAGTTCCACATGAAGGACTCCTACTCCTTCGACATCGACGACGAGGGCCTCCAGGCCTCCTACGACGCCCACCGCGCCGCCTACATCCGCATCTTCGACCGCCTCGGCCTGGAGTACGTGGTCGTCTCGGCCACCTCCGGGGCCATGGGCGGGTCGGCCTCAGAGGAGTTCCTGGCCGTGGCCGCCACCGGCGAGGACACCTTCGTGCGCAGCACGGGATCGGACTACGCCGCCAACGTCGAGGCCGTCGCCACCCCCGCGCCGTCCGCGCTCCCGGTCGAGGGGCTGCCCGAGGCCCGGGTCCACCACACCCCGGACACCGCCACTATCCGCACACTGGTGGACTTTCTCAACGCCGCCGGCCTGGGGCGCGACTTCAGCGAGGCCGACACCCTCAAGAACCTGCTGGTCAAGACGCGCGAGCCCGGCGCGAAGGACTGGGAGCTGCTCGGCGTCGGCGTGCCCGGAGACCGTGAGGTGGACCTCAAGCGCCTGGAGGCCGCGCTGGAGCCCGCCGAGGTCGCCCTCCTCGACGAGGCCGACTTCGCCGCCCACCCCTTCCTGGCCAAGGGCTACATCGGCCCGCGCGCCCTGATCGACAACAAGGTCCGCTACCTGGTCGACCCGCGTGTGGTCACCGGCACCTCCTGGGTGACCGGCGCCGACGAGACCGACCACCACGTGCTGGACCTGGTCGCGGGACGCGACTTCACCCCGGACGGCACCATCGACGTCGCCGAGGTGCGCGACGGCGACCCCTCGCCGGACGGCCGGGGCACGCTCTACACCGCGCGCGGCATCGAGATCGGCCACATCTTCCAACTGGGCCGCAAGTACACCGACGCCTTCGCCGTGGACGCCCTGGGCCCCGACGGCAAGCCCACGAGGGTCACGATGGGCTCCTACGGCATCGGCGTCTCCCGCGCGGTGGCCTCGATCGTGGAGCAGTCGCACGACGACAAGGGCATCGTGTGGCCGCGCGAGGTCGCCCCGGCCGACGTCCACGTGGTGGGCACCGGCAAGGGCGAGCAGATCGAGGAGGCGCTGCGGATCGCCGGGGAGCTCCGGGCGCGCGGCCTGCGCGTGCTGGTGGACGACCGCAAGGGCGTCTCGCCCGGGGTGAAGTTCACCGACGCCGAACTGCTCGGCATCCCCACCGCCGTCATCGTCGGCCGCGGCCTCAAGGACGGGATCGTGGAGCTGCGCGACCGCGCCACCGGCGAGCGCGAGGAGATCGCCCTGGCCGATGTCGTCGACCGGGCCGAGGCCGCCTGCAAGGCGTGAGTCCCTCCGGGGACGCCGCGCGCAGAAGGTCCGCGGCGTCCCCGGCCGGCGGTCACGCCTCGTCGAACCCGGGCAGGGCGTCGAGCTCGCCGCCCCACACCAGCGCCCGCACGGCGGCTTCCTGGAGGGCCCGGGCCGCGAGCGCGCGCAGCCCGGCGTCCCCGGACGCCGAAAGCCACAGGCACGCCCGTGCGGCAGCCCTCTCCAGCCCCACGGCGTAGCCGTCCAGGACCGCGTCGCCGCGCTCCTCGGGCAGCGGGTAGGCCGGGCGGGCGGGGGTCGGCCCGAAGCCGCGCTCAACGGCAGCCGCGTGCAGCGCGTCGCGTGTCTCCCGGTGGTGGTCCATGTGGGTCAACGCGCGGTCGCGCCGCTGCTCGTCACCGGCGGCACCCCGGACGAACTCGTACCCGTACACCGCCGCGTGCTCCGCGCCGAGCGCCTCGGCCAGCGCCTCCTCCGCCACACCCGTGCCCTCCGCTGTGCGTGCGCCCTCCACGGGAGCGGGAGTCTCAGACATCCGCGACCTCTTCCTCCCCGTCGGCCTCGCCGTCCCCGGGGCCGCCCTCCTCTTCGTCCCCGGCCCCTTCGAGGCGGCCCAGAAGGTAGGCGTGTCCGGCCTCGCAGGCACCGATCCCGCTGATCAACTGCGCGATACCCGGGTCGGAGACGTCCAGGGCCTGGTCGATGCGCGTGCTCGCGGCGGCGGCCTCCAGCGCGCGCAGCCCGGCCGCGTCCAGGACCCCCTCCGGTTCGGGGACGGCGGCGGCCGTCCCTCCGGAGGCCCCGCCCCCTCCGTCGGCCGCCGCGAGGGAGTCCTCCGGCAGGGCCTCCGTGAGCGCGTCCACGTGGGAGAGGTGGCGCTCCAGTGCACCGCGCAGCAGTTCCTCGGGGAGGTCGCCGCCGGCCAGCGCCGCCTCGTAGCGGGCCACCGTCCGCTCCTTCTCCCGGAGCACCGACCGCAGGACGTACTCCTCCGGAGCCACCTCCCGCGGGTACCAGTCCACCCGGCCGCATCCGGCCAGGCCGAAGGCGGCACCGGCCGCCGCGGCACCCAGCATGGCACGGCGGCTGACACCGCCCCGATCCCGGCCCACCCGGCCTCCTCCCGTGTCCCGCGCCAGGGGCGCGGTTCTCGCAGCTCGCAAGCGACGGCCGCCCTCACGCGGCCGGAGCCTATCCTTCCATGGAAGGAGCCCCCGCTCCCCGCTCCGACGGGTGCTCCGGCGTCCGCCGACGCGCCCTGGCCGCTTCGGGGGACCTGGAACGCTCCTAGGTGTGGATACCCTTGCAGCACGACCGCACCTCACACGCGAGGGCGGCCGGTCCGCCTTCCCGGAGGCGGACCCACACGTCGCAGACTACGTACAGAGCTGGACCGCCCCGTACACGACGGCTCAGGCCGAGCGGGCGGGATTTCGCTGTTGGAGGGGCAACACGACATGGGAGCGCAGGCGCGCGAGGAGCGCATCGCCGAGCTGCTGGAGCCGGTCCTGGCCAAGGCCGGGCTGGAGCTGGAGGCCGTCGAACTCACGCCCGCGGGCAAGAAGCGGGTACTGCGCGTGATCGTGGACTCCGACGACGGTGTTGACCTGGACACGATCGGCGAGGCCACCCAGGACGTCGACGGCGCCCTGGAATCCTCCGATGTCATGGGCGAGCTGCCCTACAACCTGGAGGTCTCCTCGCCCGGCGTGAGCCGGCCGCTGACACAGCCGAGGCACTGGCGACGCAACCGCGGCCGGCTGGTGAAGGCCGCCCTCGCCGAGGGGGGAGAGGTCACCGGCCGTATCACCGGCGCCGACGACCAGGGGGTCACCCTGGAGATCGAGGGTCAGCCCCGCACCTTCGCCCACGCCGAACTGGCCCAGGGCAGGGTGCAGGTGGAATTCCGCCGCGACACCGACGCCGACGCGGCGGACTAGAGGGGGAGCCCCGTGGATATTGACATGAGTGTCCTGCGCAGCTTGCAGGGCGAGAAGGACATCTCGGTCGAGCTGGTCGCCAAGGCCATCGAGGACGCCCTGCTGATCGCCTACCATCGCGAGGAGGGCGCGGACAAGCGCGCCCGCGTCGAGCTCAACCGCTCCAGCGGCCACGTCACCGTGTGGGTGGCCGAGCTGGACGAGGAGGGCGAGACGGTCGGCGAGTACGACGGCACCCCCTCCGGGTTCGGCCGCATCGCGACCTCCACCGCCAAGCAGGTCATCCTCCAGCGCCTGCGCGACGCCGAGGACGAGATGACCCTCGGCGAGTTCGCCGGGCGCGAGCACGACATCGTTTCCGGCATCATCCAACAGGGCCGGGATCCCCGCAACGTGCTGGTCGACCTCGGCAGGCTGGAGGCCGTGCTGCCCCCGCAGGAGCAGGTGCCCACGGAGACCTACACGCACGGCGAGCGGCTGCGCGCCTACGTCGTGCAGGTCCGCAAGGGCCACCGCGGTCCGTCGGTGACCCTGTCGCGGACCCACCCCAACCTGGTGCGCAAGCTCTTCCAGTTGGAGGTGCCCGAGATCGCCGACGGCACCGTCGAGATCGCCTCCATCGCACGCGAGGCCGGGCACCGCACCAAGATGGCGGTCCGCTCCAACCGCGGCGGCGTGAACGCCAAGGGCGCCTGCATCGGCCCGCTCGGCAGCCGCGTCCGCAACGTCATGGCCGAGCTGCACGGCGAGAAGATCGACATCGTCGACCACTCCGACGACCCTGCCGTGTTCGTGGCCAACGCGCTCTCGCCCGCACGCGTCAACTCGGTGGAGATCCTGGACATGGCCGCCAAGGTGGCCCGCGTGATCGTCCCCGACTACCAGCAGTCCCTGGCGATCGGCAAGGAGGGGCAGAACGCCCGCCTGGCCGCGCGACTCACCGGATGGCGCATCGACATCCGCTCCGACGCCCAGCCCGACGCCGACACGGCGGAGGGGGCCGACGGGCCCGGCGCGGACGCCGACGGCGCTCCGGTGGCCGACTGATCGGATCGAACCCGTGTCACGACGCGATAGGGTGGAGGAAGGCGGTCTTGGCCGACCCGTGCGCACGTGCGTGGGGTGCCGGTCACGGGCAGTCCAGTCCGGCCTCGTGAGGCTGGTGGCCGAGGGCACGGTCATCACGCCCGACACCCGGGGCCGTCTTCCAGGGCGCGGTGCCTACCTGCACGACGACCGGCGTTGCCTGGAGCTCGCCGTGCGTCGCAGAGTGTGGTCGCGGGCCTTCAGGGAGCGGAGCGCCCACGGCTCCGGCCAGTGGGACCTCTCCCGCGTGGAGGCACTGATCGGCTCCGCCCCGAGTGGCGGAACCGTGCCCGGTTCCGGTTAGGGTTGGAATGTCTGAGCCGACCGTCGGTGTTGTACTCACCGAGGTCGGCGTGCCGTGCTGTGTCGGCACGCACAACCGGCCCATTGTTGTGTAGCGATGAGGAAGCAGGTCGAGATTGCGATGAGCGCCTGATGAGTACGCAGCGATGAGTAACTCGAGCTGACAACGGTCCGGCACGTGCCCATGTCCCGGACCGAAGCTGAAGGAGAGTAGTGGCGAAGGTCCGGGTGTACGAACTCGCCAAGGAGTTCGGAGTAGAGAGCAAGGCCGTCCTGGCCAAGCTCAACGAGATGGGCGAATTCGTCCGTTCGGCGTCCTCGACGATAGAGGCACCGGTCGTACGACGCCTGCAAGAGGCTTTCAACGACGGATCCCAGGGCGGTGGGAAGAAGAGCGGTTCGGCTCCCAAGCCGGGACCGCGCTCCGCCGCGTCCGGATCCACACGCGCGGCCGCGCCCAAGCCGGGGCCCGCACCCAAGCCGGGACCGCGCCCCGCGGCGCCCAAGCCCGGCCCCAAGAGCGAAGCGCCCAAGGGTGAGTCCGCCAAGGCCGAAGCGCCCAAGAGCCAGGCGGCTCCGCGGGCGGCCGCGCCCAAGCCGGGGCCCAAGGCGCCCCGCGGCGACGCCGGTGCGCGTCCCGCGGCGCCCAAGCCCGGCCCGCAGGGCGGCCGTGGTGAGCGTCCGCAGCGCGGCGAGCGCGCGGGCCGCTCCGAGGGCGGCCGCGGTCCGCGTCCCACCGGCCCGCGTCCGGGCAACAACCCGTTCGCGTCCAACGCCTCCGGCATGGGGTCCAAGCCGACCGCTCCGCGTCCGGGCCCGCGTCCGGGCGGGAACGCTCCGCGTCCGGGCCCGCGCCCGGGCGGTCCGGGCGGTCCGGGCGGTCCGCGTCCGGGCCCGCAGGGCGGCGACCAGCGCGCCCCGCGCCCGGGTGGCGCCTCCGGCGCTCCGCGTCCGGGACCCCGTCCCGGTCCGCGTCCGGGTGGTCCGGGCGGTCCGGGCGGTCCGCGTCCGGGCCCGCAGGGCGGCGACCAGCGCGCCCCGCGCCCGGGTGGCGCCTCCGGTGCTCCGCGTCCCGGCGGCGGTGCCCCGCGTCCCGGCGGCGGTCCCCGTCCGGGTGGCGGTGCCCCGCGTCCCGGCGGTCCGCGTCCCAGTCCGATGAACATGCCCGCGTCCCGTCCGGCCGCCCCCGCGGGCGGTGGCCGGGGCGGACGTCCCGGTGGCGGCCGCGGCCGCGGGGGAGCCCCCGCGGGTCCGCGTCCCGGTGGTGGCGGCGGCGGCCGTCCCGGCGGGTTCGGCGGCCGTCCCGGTGGCGGCGGTCGCGGGCGCGGTGGCGGCACGGCCGGCGCGTTCGGCCGTCCGGGCGGTCGTCCCGGGCGCTCCCGCAAGTCCAAGAAGCAGCGGCGCCAAGAGTTCCAGGACCTCCAGGCCCCGTCGTTCGGCGGCGTCAAGATCCCGAGCGGCAACAACCAGGTGATCCGCCTGTCCCGCGGTGCCTCGCTGTCGGACTTCGGCGACAAGATCGACGTCAACCCGGCGTCGCTGGTCCAGGTGATGATGCACCTGGGCGAGATGGTCACCGCGACCCAGTCGCTGCCGGACGAGACCCTGCAACTGCTGGGCGAGGAGCTCAAGTACACGGTCGAGGTCGTCAGTCCCGAGGACGAGGACCGCGAGCTGCTGGAGTCCTTCTCCATCGAGTTCGGTGAGGACGAGGGCGGCGACGAGGACCTGCGTCCGCGTCCGCCGGTGGTCACCGTCATGGGTCACGTCGACCACGGTAAGACCCGACTGCTGGACACCATCCGCAAGGCCAACGTCGTCAGCGGCGAGGCCGGCGGGATCACCCAGCACATCGGTGCCTACCAGGTCTCCACCCGGGTGGAGGACGAGGACCGCAAGATCACCTTCATCGACACCCCCGGCCACGAGGCGTTCACCGCCATGCGTGCCCGAGGTGCGAAGGTCACCGACATCGCGGTGCTCGTGGTGGCGGCCGACGACGGCGTCAAGCCGCAGACGGCGGAGGCCATCGACCACGCCAAGGCGGCCGAGGTGCCGATCGTCGTCGCGGTCAACAAGATCGACGTCGAGGGTGCCGACCCGCAGCGGGTCCGCGCGCAGCTCACCGAGTACGGCCTGGTGGCCGAGGAGTACGGCGGCGACGTCCAGTTCGTGGACATCTCCGCGCTCAAGGGCACCAACATCGACTCCCTGCTGGAGTCGATCGTCCTGACCTCCGACGCGGCCCTGGAACTCCAGGCCAACCCGGACATGGACGCGCAGGGCATCGCCATCGAGGCCTACCTGGACCGCGGCCGCGGTTCGATGGCCACGGTGCTCGTCCAGCGCGGCACCCTGGACGTGGGCGACTCGATCGTCTGCGGCGACGCCTACGGCCGTGTGCGGGCCATGCTCGACGAGCACGGCCAGAACGTGCAGAGCGCCGAGCCGTCCCGCCCGGTGCAGGTGTTGGGCCTGACCAACGTGCCCAGCGCCGGCGACAGCTTCCTGGTCGTCAAGGACGACCGGGTGGCCCGGCAGATCGCCCAGCAGCGCGAGGCGCGCGAGCGCTTCGCCCAGCAGGCGAAGTCGGCGCGGCGGGTCACGATGGAGACCTGGCAGGACCGCCTCAAGGAGGGCGAGCGCTCCGAGCTGCTCCTCCTCATCAAGGGTGACATGTCCGGTTCCGTCGAGGCCCTCGAAGAGTCGCTGCTCAAGATCGACTCCGGCGGCGACGAGGTCGCCATCCGGGTCATCGGGCGCGGTGTCGGTGCGATCACGCAGAACGACATCAACCTGGCGTCCTCCGCCGACGCGATCATCATCGGCTTCAACGTTCGGCCCGAGGGCAAGAACAGCGAGCTCGCCGACCGCATGGGCGTGGACATCCGGTACTACTCGGTGATCTACAAGGCCATCGACGAGGTCGAGGCCGCCGTCAAGGGTCTCCTCAAGCCGGTCTACGAGGAGGTCCAGCTCGGCAGCGCCGAGATCCGCGAGGTCTTCAAGGTGCCCAAGATCGGCAACATCGCCGGTTCGATCGTCCGCGGCGGCCTCATCCGCCGCAACGCCAAGGCGCGGCTCATCCGCGAAGGGGTGGTCATCTCCGACAACCTCACCGTGGAGTCGCTGCGCAGGTTCAAGGACGACGCGACCGAGGTCCGCGAGGGCTTCGAGTGCGGTATCGGTGTCGGCTACAACGACCTGCGGCTCGAAGACGTCATCGAGACCTACGAGATGCAGGAGAAGCCCCGCGACTGACCCTCGCGGAGTCTGATCCCACTGGGGCCCCGGCCGCGAGGCCGGGGCCCCTCCTTTGACGGCTCACACACCCACAGGTGATCCACGTGTACGTTGGGGCGCTGTCCCTGGACGTCCTGCTCGGGGACGTCCGTTCACTCAAACAGAAGCGTTCGGTGGTGCGCCCGGTCATCGCCGACCTGCGCCGCAAGTTCTCGGTGTCGGTGTCCGAGACCGCCGACCAGGACCTGTACCGCAGGGCGAGGATCGGTGTGGCGGTGGTCTCGTCGACGGCCGCGCACGCCCGGGAGCTCATGGACTCCTGTGAACGGTTCGTCGCGGGCCGTCCCGAACTGGAGCTGCTGTCCGCCAGGCAGCGGCTCTTCAACGAAGAGGAAGACTGACCATGGTTGACGCCGCTCGCGCGCGGAAGATCGCCGACCGCATCCAGCGCATCGTCGCCGAGATGCTGGACCGGCGGGTCAAGGACCCCCGCCTGGGGTTCGTCACGGTGACCGACGCCCGGATCACCGCCGACCTGCGGGACGCCACGGTGTACTACACGGTGTTCGGCTCGCCCGAGGAGAAGGCGGGTACCTCCGCCGCCCTGGAGAGTGCCAAGGGCCTGATCCGCAGCGAGGTGGGCCGCCAGACCGGTATCCGGCACACGCCGAGCCTGACCTTCGTCTTCGACGAGGTGCAGCAGAACGCCCAGCACATCGAGGAGCTGCTCGCCCAGGCGCGCAGGTCCGACGAGGAGGTGGCCCAGAAGGCCACCGGGGCCCGGCACGCCGGGGAGGCCGACCCCTACAAGGCCCCCCGCGAAACCGAAGAGGACGAGTAGGGCGAACGTTCGGGCGGCGGTGCCACCGCGCCGCCGCCCCCCTTTCTTTCGAGGAGAGCCATGGCCGAGAGCGGTGTCCTGGTGGTCGACAAGCCCGCCGACTGGACCTCCCACGACGTGGTCGCCAAGACCCGCGGACTGGCGCGCACCCGCAGAGTGGGGCACGCCGGAACGCTGGACCCGATGGCCACGGGCGTGCTCGTGCTGGGGATCGAGAAGGGCACCAAGATCCTGGGCCACCTCGCGCTCACCGAGAAGGTCTACGAGGCGACCGTCCGGCTGGGACTGGCCACCAACACCGACGACGCCCAGGGCGAGCCGGGGGCGCGCACGGACGCCTCCGGGGTCCTGGAGGAGGACGTCCGCGAGGCCGCGGCCCGGCTCACCGGGCGGATCCAGCAGGTGCCGCCGCAGGTCAGCGCGATCAAGGTGGACGGCAAACGCGCCTACAAGTCGGCCCGGGAGGGCAAGGAGGTCGCGCTCAAGGCACGCGAGGTGACGGTGAGCGCCTTCAGCGTCTCCGACGTGCGCAGGGTGGCGGACGCCGACGGCGTGTTCGTGGACGTGGACGCCGAGGTGACCTGCTCCAGCGGCACCTACATCCGGTCGCTGGCCCGTGACATGGGTGCCGACCTGGGGGTGGGCGGCCACCTGACCGCGCTGCGCCGTACCCGGGTGGGCCCCTACGACCTGGCGCAGGCCCGCACCCTGGAGCAGCTCGCCGAGGAGTTCACGCAGGTCCCGCTGGCTCTGGCGGTGGCGGCGGCGTTCCCGGCGCGGGAGCTGACCGAGGAGGAGACGGGGCGGATCCGGCACGGCAACCGGATCGCGGTGCAGGGTCCGGGCGGCGGCCCGGTGGGGCTGTTCGCGCCCGACGGCCGCGTGGTGGCGCTGGGGGAGAACCGCCGGGACCACACCAAGCCGGTGGTCGTCTTCGACCCCGCCTGACCTGTTTATTGGCGCTTATCATGTACATGAACCCTCATTGTGGCTAGAATCATGTACATGATGATGCTGCCGCTGGCCGAAGCCAGAAACAAGCTGTCCAAGATCATCGATGCCGTCGAGAGAACCCACGACTCCATCACCATCACGCGCAACGGGAAGCCTTCTGCCGTGGTGATCTCCGTGGACGACTACGAGTCGCTCATGGAGACGTTCGCTCTTTTGGAGAGCCCGGAGGAGCAGGAGCGGCTGCGTGAAGCCGAGAAGTCACTTGAAGCGGGCGATGTAACGACTGCTGAGGAGATGGCCGAACTCCTGCGGGAGCGAGTGGAACGTGAGGTCAGGCATGAGTGACCGGTACGACCTTGTTCTGGCCCGGCCTGCTCGCCGCGCGCTTATGGAGGAACTCCCGGTCAAGATCGCCTCGGCTGTGTGGGAGTTGGTGGACGGGGATCTTCGATCCGCGCCTCGACGGGTGGGGAAACCCCTTCAAGTCCCGTTCCGTGGACAGTGGGTGGCGCGCCGTTCCACATACCGTGTGCGTTACCGGATCGACGATGAGGCGCACACGGTTATCGTCCTCGATATTCAGGGCAGGGCTGACGCCTATCGTTATTCGGGGAGGCGCTGACCGTTGGAATCACACCATGCCGGTGGTGCCCTTCGGCGTTCTCGGTGGTCAGGGAGTGGCTTGGATCCCTTGTTCCACATAGGATCGGTCGATCCTGTCGAGCACCGCTTGGATGCGTTCGTCAGAGACGGATCCGTGCTCGGTCTCCATGGCAGCCAGTAGTTCCCCGAGACGGTCCTGTTCGATCTTGCGCCGGATTGTCTCCGTGGCGTAGGAGGACGGCCCCAACGGTCCGCTGTGGGTGCGTGCCTCTTCCCCGATGTCTTCGGGCAGAGGCACAGAGTGCTGCTCGCTGCCACGTCCCATACCACCGATGCTATCCAGCATGCCGCCACGGTCCCGGGGAGAGTGCCGGGTGGCATCGGTCCGTCCGGTCCTCTCTGGGGGACCATTGGTGTGATGGCGCCCTTCGGCGTCTTCCAGTCCATGCGGGACACGCTGCGTGCGGCCCGCCGATGAACCGGGCGTGTGTCACGAGCCGGTGCGCGGCCCGGTGTCCTCCGACTCCTCCCACAGCGTCGACCGCTCCTCGATCCACCGCCGCATGAGCACGGCCGGATCGACACCCTCGGCCGACGCCGCCGCGCGGACCCGGTCCATGGCGGGCTTGGGCAGCCGGATCGAGGGGACGACCACGAACCGGTCCGCCGGGACCGGTTCGTGCCGCTTCAGTTCTCCCCGGGCGATCTCTTCGCCGAGGTCGTGGTGGTCGTAGGACCGGGCCAGTTCTTCGAGTCGCTTCTCGTCCACGGCCGATCCTCCCGAGGTGCTCCCGCCGCCGGTTGAGTGTCACGGACGACGTTCCCACACGCCGGGCCCGTGCCCGGCCAGGAAGTCCGCCAGGGCTCCGGTGAGTTCGGCGGGACACTCCATCGACGGCATGTGCCCCGATCCGGGGAGGTCGAGCAGGCGCGCCTCCGGCAGGCCCGCGGCGTACACGTCGGAGATCTCCTGGATCTCGGGTACGTCCCGGCCTCCCTTGACCACCAGGGCCGGTGCGGCCACCTCCGCCAGGCGGCCCTCGGCGGGCGGCTCGGGCGGCGCCTCCGTGGCGGGCGGGCCGCTCCACATCCGCTGGAAGGTGGCGCGGTACAGCTCCAGGAGCCGCTCCCACATCCCCTCGGGCAGGTCCCGCGGGCTCCGGTGCGGCCCCAGCACGAAGAACCGGGCCTGGGCCCGCGCCACCGCCGCCACATCCTCCGGGGCGGGGTCGGCGTGCCCCCGCCGGTACCGCGCGAGGCGCTCGGGCGGCACCGCGTCGGCCATGGCCCGGCCCGCCGCCGTGACGAAGCTCTCCGGCCACCGCCGCCCGGTCATCGCCGCGCACACCAGCCCCAGGGCGCTCACCCGCTCCGGCGAGGTCAGGGCGGCGTCCACCGCGAACCCGCCGCCCATCGACGCCCCCACCAGGGCGGCGCGTTCGATGTCCAGCGCGTCCATCAGGGCCAGCAGGTCCTCGTGGTGGGCGACCGCCCCGGAGGCGTCGTCCGACTCGCCGTAGCCGCGCCAGTCGTAGCGCACCACCCGGTGGCGCTCGGCCAGCGCCGTGAACTGGTGGTCCCACATACGGCGGTCCCCGACCGCCGCGTGCACGAGGACCACCGGCGGGCCCTCGCCCCTCTCCTCGTAGCCCAGTACGGTCCGGCCGATGTCGATGCGCGTCATGGAGGGGACGCTACGGCCGGGCGGTGGCCGGGTCGACCCCTGTCCGCTCAGGGCGGACGGTCTCCGCCGCGGGCGCTACGGGTGCCCGCGTGCACGGAGCGCCCGCGGCGGTGGCACCCTGGATTCAGGGGGACCCGGCGCGTGCCGATAGTGTGCGTTGCGGTCGTTCACGAACAGGTGCGAGGGGAGTCCACTGGTGGGGCGTTGGGAAGGGCTGGAGGACGTTCCCTCCGGATGGGGCCGTTCGGTGGTGGCGGTCGGTGTCTTCGACGGCGTGCACCGCGGCCACCAGGCGATCGTCGGGACCGCGCGGCGGCGGGGGCGCGACCTCGGGGTCCCGGTGGTCGTGATGACCTTCGACCCCCACCCGGAGGCGGTCCTGCACGGGGCGGGTCCGGGCGTGCTCACCCCGGTGGGGCGGCGTGCCGACCTGCTGGAGGAGCAGGGGGCCGACCAGGTGTGCGTGCTGCCGTTCACTCCCGAACTGGCCGCGCTCACCGCCGAGGAGTTCGTCCAGCGCGCGCTCGTCGACCGGCTCCGCGCCCGCGCCGTGGTGGTGGGTGAGGACTTCCGCTTCGGGCACCGGGCGGCCGGCGACGTGCCGGTTCTGGAGGAGCTCGGCGGCAAGTACGACTTCACCGTCGACGGGGTGCGCCTAGTCGCCGACAGCGGCACGATCACCTCCACGCGCGTGCGCGCCCTGCTCGCAGAGGGTGCGGTCGCCGAGGCCGCGCTGCTGCTGGGGCGCCCGCACCGGGTGGAGGGCGAGGTGGTGCACGGCGCGGCGCGCGGCCGCGAGCTGCTCGGCTTCCCCACCGCCAACATGGACCTCGCTCCGGACACGGCCGTGCCGGGCGACGGCGTGTACGCGGGCTGGCTCAGCCACACCGCCCCCGTGCAGGGGGGCGGTGAGTCGCGGTGGCCCGCGGCGATCTCGGTGGGCACCAACCCCCAGTTCGACGGCACGGAGCGCACGGTCGAGGCCTACGCCCTGGACCGCAACGACCTGGAGCTGTACGGCGCGCACATGGCGGTGGACTTCACCGAGCGGATCCGGGGCCAGGAGAAGTTCGCGAGCCTGGAAGAGCTGATCGCCGCCATGCACCGCGACGTCGACCGCTGCCGCGAGGTGCTCGTGCGGTGACGGACGGTGGCGGGTCGGTGCGTGGCCTCACCCTTTGGGGTAGAGTGGGTCCGTCCACGTGTGCCCTGCCTCCGTCCCTCCTCCCGGAGGGGCCGTCGGCGGGGAGCGCGGTGCGCCCACGCCGTCTGCGGCGGGCCCGCGCACGACACACGCGACGGTGACTGTTCGTACGCGCGGTCACCGCGTCTGCCCCCGGCCCCGTCCGGGGGGTCCCGCGTACCGCTGACGAAGAATGGAGCGCTGTGTCGATCGACACCGCCACCAAGGCGAAGATCATCTCCGAGTACGGCACCGGCGAGGGTGACACCGGTTCTCCCGAGGTCCAGGTCGCGCTGCTCACGCACCGCATCACCGAGCTGACGGAGCACCTCAAGGGCCACAAGCACGACCACCACAGCCGTCGCGGCCTGCTCCTGATGGTCGGCCGCCGCCGCCGCCTGCTCAAGTACATCGCCAAGCAGGACATCACCCGGTACCGCTCGCTCATCGAGCGCCTGGGCCTGCGCCGCTGATGTGGCCGCGGGGGTGGTTTCGGCTGCCCCCGCCCCTTCGTTGGGAGTAGGGTGTGACACGTGCGGGGCCCGGTCCCGTGCGCGCACAGAAGCATAGACAGACAGGTCCCGTGATCCTTCCTCGGCCACAGGGGCCGGTCCTCGGTAGTGGTCTCCGGCACGCCTCTCAGGGGCGCCGTGGACTTCGATCGATGACCGGCCGTCATCACTTCCGAGGCACGACGCGGGCGAGGACCAGCGCACCGCTTCCACGCGAGTGCGCCCCACAACGTGTAGTAGGAGGTCGCCCATGGAGGGCGTGTTCTCAGCCGAGGCCGTGATCGACAACGGCCGCTTCGGCACCCGTACCATCCGCTTCGAGACCGGCAGGCTCGCGCAGCAGGCCGCCGGTTCGGCCTCGGTCTACCTGGACGACGAGACCGTCGTCCTGTCGGCCACCACCGCCTCGAAGCGCCCCAAGGACAACCTCGACTTCTTCCCCCTGACGGTGGACGTCGAGGAGCGCATGTACGCCGCGGGCCGCATCCCCGGCTCCTTCTTCCGGCGCGAGGGGCGTCCCTCCGAGGACGCCATCCTCACCTGCCGCCTGATCGACCGGCCGCTGCGCCCGTCGTTCAGGAAGGGCCTGCGCAACGAGATCCAGATCGTCGAGACGATCCTGGCGCTGCACCCCGACCACCTGTACGACGTCGTCGCCATCAACGCGGCCTCGATGTCCACACAGATCTCCGGCATCCCCTTCTCCGGTCCCATCGGCGGCGTGCGCGTCGCCCTCGTCGAGGGCCAGTGGGTGGGCTTCCCCACCCACACCGAGCTGGCGGACGCCACCTTCGACATGGTCGTCGCCGGGCGCGTTCTGGAGGACGGCGACGTCGCGATCATGATGGTCGAGGCCGAGTCCACCCAGCGCACCCTGAAGCTGGTCGCCGAGGGTGCCGTCGGCCCCGACGAGCAGACCGTCGCCGAGGGCCTGGAGGCCGCCAAGCCCTTCATCAAGGTCTTGTGCAAGGCCCAGGCCGCCGTCGCCGAGCAGTCCAGCAAGGAGACGGCCGAGTTCCCGATCTTCCTCGACTACGAGGAGGACGCCTACCAGGCCGTTGAGTCCGCCGTCCGCGAGGAGCTGTCCAAGGCTCTGACCATCGCCGACAAGCAGGAGCGCGAGGGTGAGCTGGACCGCGTCAAGGCGCTCGCGGCGGAGCGGGTCGGCGAGGCCTTCGAGGGCCGTGAGAAGGAGGTCGGCGCCGCCTTCCGGTCGCTGTCCAAGCAGCTCATGCGCGAGCGCGTGCTGCGCGAGAAGGTCCGCATCGACGGCCGCGGCCCCAAGGACATCCGTTCGCTCAGCGCCGAGGTCGGCGTGCTGCCGCGGGTGCACGGCTCCGCCCTGTTCGAGCGCGGTGAGACCCAGATCCTGGGCGTCACCACGCTGAACATGCTGCGCATGGAGCAGATGGTCGACACTCTCAACCCCGAGAAGACCAAGCGCTACATGCACAACTACAACTTCCCGCCCTACTCCACCGGTGAGACCGGCCGGGTGGGCTCACCCAAGCGGCGCGAGATCGGGCACGGCGCGCTCGCCGAGCGGGCCCTGCTCCCGGTCCTGCCCTCGCGCGAGGAGTTCCCCTACGCCATCCGGCAGGTGTCCGAGGCGCTGGGTTCCAACGGCTCCACCTCGATGGGTTCGGTCTGCGCCTCCACCATGTCCCTGATGGCGGCCGGCGTGCCGCTGAAGGAGATGGTGTCGGGCATCGCGATGGGCCTGATCAGTGAGGGCGACGAGTTCGTCACGCTCACTGACATCCTCGGAGCCGAGGACGCGTTCGGCGACATGGACTTCAAGGTCGCCGGCACCCGCGAGCTCATCACCGCGCTCCAGTTGGACACCAAGCTCGACGGCATCCCCGCTGAGCAGCTGGCCCTCGCCCTCCAGCAGGCCCGCGGTGCCCGCCTGGCCATCCTGGACGTGATGCAGGAGGCCATCGAGCGCCCGGCCGAGATGAGCCCGAACGCTCCGCGCATCCTCACGGTGAAGGTGCCCACGGAGAAGATCGGCGAGGTCATCGGCCCCAAGGGCAAGATGATCAACTCGATCCAGGACGACACCGGCGCCGAGATCACCATCGAGGACGACGGCACGATCTACATCGGCGCCACCGACGGCCCCTCGGCCGAGGCGGCCCGGGACACGATCAACCAGATCGCCAACCCGACGATGCCCGAGGTCGGCGACCGCTACCTCGGTACCGTGGTCAAGACCACCACGTTCGGCGCGTTCGTGTCGCTGCTGCCCGGCAAGGACGGCCTGCTGCACATCTCGCAGATCCGCAAGCTGCACGGCGGCAAGCGGATCGAGAACGTCGACGACGTGCTCGGCATCGGTGAGAAGATCCAGGTCGAGATCCGCGAGATCGACGACCGCGGCAAGCTCTCGCTTGCCCCGGTCGAGGTCGTGGAGGAGGCCGCAGCCGTCGCCGCCTCGGCGGAGGACCCCGCCGAGGGCTCCGACGAGGACGCTTCGGGTGACAAGGAGGGCGGGGCTCCGCGCCGCCGTCGCCGCCGCTCCTCCGGGGGCCGCTCCGAGAACACCTGATCAGGAAAAAGTCAGATTTGGGGGGCGGTCGCACCAGGGGTGCGGCCGCCCCCGGCGCGTATGCTCTGCTGGACCGGTGGGGCGTGCGCGACAGGCGCCCCCGGCGTACCCGACGAGAAGAAGGACCCATGAGTTCTGTCCCCATCGCAGCCGAGCAGGAGCCGGACACCACCCTCACCCTTCTGGAGCCCGAGGGGGGATCGGGGCTGGTGCGGCGGACCGTGCTCCCCGGCGGCCTGCGGGTGGTCACCGAGGACGTCCCCGGCGGCCGTTCGGCCGCCTTCGGGATCTCGGCCACCACGGGTTCGCGCGACGAGGACGGCAGGCACGCCGGTTCGGCGCACTTCCTGGAGCACCTGCTGTTCAAGGGGACCAGGACCCGTTCGGCACTGGAGATCTCCTCGCTGCTGGACGGGGTGGGTGCCGACCACAACGCCTACACCACCAAGGAGCACACCTGCTACTACGCCAAGGTGCTGGACCGGGACCTGCCGCTGGCCGTCGACGTCGTCGGCGACATGGTGGCCAACTCGGTCCTGGACGAGGGCGAGGTGGAGACCGAGCGCGGCGTGATCCTGGAGGAGATCGCCATGTACGAGGACGAGCCCGCCGACCTGGTGGACGACGTCTTCGCCGCGCACTTCTTCGCCGACAGCCCGCTGGGGCGGCCGATCCTCGGCACCGCCGACACCATCCGCGCCCTGTCGCGGGACCGGATCATGGAGCAGTACCGGGAGGCCTACGTCCCCGGTGAGCTGGTCGTCACCGCCGCCGGGAGCCTGGACCACGACGGGGTGGTGGAGCTGGTCCGGGGGATGTTCGCCGAGAAGCTGGCCGCGGCCGGGGACGCCCGCCCCGCCCGCCCCCGCACCGCCGGTGCCCGGGTGGGGGTCCACGACGGCACGGTCGTGGTGTCCCGCGAGACCGAGCAGGCGCATATCATCCTCGGTTCGGAGGGGCTGCCTCGCACCGACGGGCGCTGGCACGCCCTGCGGCTGCTCACCGCCGCGCTGGGCGGGGGCATGTCCTCCCGGCTGTTCCAGGAGGTGCGGGAGAAGCGCGGCCTCGCCTACTCCGTGCACTCCTACCACATCGGCTACGCCGACACGGGCCTGTTCCAGGTCTACGCGGGCTGCCTGCCGGAGAAGGCCGACGAGGTCATCGGGGTGTGCCGCGACGAGCTGGCCAAGGCCGCCGCCAACGGGATCACCTCAGAGGAGCTGACCCGCGCCAAGGGCCAGATCCAGGGCGCGTGGGTGCTGGCCAACGAGAGCACCAACGCCCGCATGGGGCGGCTGCTGGGGCACGAGCTCAACCACCCCCGCCACATGTCCGTGGACGAGGACCTGGCGCTGTTCGACGCCGTCACCGAGCGGGACGTGGCCGAGGTCGCCGCCGAGCTGCTGGCCCGCCCCCGCGCGCTGGCCGTCATCGGCCCCTACGACGAGAACCGCGCGTTCTAGTGCGGCGGCCGGGGCGCCGGGCCGGGAAGGCCCGGCGCCGCCCCGGCCACCTTCGGTTCGAAGCAGGTGTTCGGGTGTTCTTCAACCGTTGGGAGGCCGATCCGTGTTCACCGTGCGCCCCGCCACCGGGGCCGACACAGCCGGTGTGGTGTCGATGATCGCGGCGCGCTGCGACTGGATGGAACGGCGCGGCTTGGAATCGTGGCGGGAGAACGTCGACGACCTCGCCGGGCAGGCCGCGAGCGGCTCCATGTGGGTGCTCCAGGCCCAGGGCCGGATCGTCGGATGCGCCACGGTCATGACCCAGCCGCCGCCCAAGGACTGGACCGCCGAAGAGGCTGCGGAGCCCAGCCTGTACCTGTTCACCACCGTGACCGATCCCGCATACCGGGAGGCCGGGCCCGGAACGCTGATCGCCCTGTGGGCGGTCGACCGGGCTGCGCGGCAGGGCCGAAAGTGGGTTCGGCGCGGCTGCTTCTTCCCCGAACTGGTCGCGTACTACGAGACCCAGGGGTTCGTCCTGGTCAAGGAGCAGGACCGCAGTGCCGGACACCTGTACCTGCTCGCGCGCCGGGCCGAGCGCCTCGATCTCGGGAGGCTCGGTGTGGCGGAGAGCCCGGAGGTCTGACGTTCTTGGGGTGGTCGACCCCTGTGCTGGTGCAGAACTCAGCCCCGACCCCTGCACCAGCACAGGGGTCGACCCGTATGAGGGCGAAGGCCTCTCTCCAGTCGTGGCCCTGAACTGCGATTCCCTATGGCTCGGCCACATCTCCACGATTTTGAATCCATTCAAACATCCGATGGATGGCCGGATGCGGCCATGATGGTTCTGAGTACCTCTTATCAGCCTTAAGGCGCATGTCGCACGCTTGCGTGCCGCATGGTGTGTTCTGCGTCACCATTTTGTTTTGTGTGTGGTCTTGCTAGCTTCTTGCCCGGTCCCAAGGACAACCACCGTCCGTGCCCCGATGGCACGCAGGGGTGTTGCAAAGTCGGTGATCGATGGCATCGCTCCTGGTCACAGAAGCGTTCCAGCGTGAGGAAGGTGCCTTGAACACAACAACGGAGCCCTGGTAGAAGGTCAGGAACTTCCACACCCCTGGCCTCACAAGGACTCCGTTGCACCCCCAGTCTGCCATGCCCTCCCCCGCCCTGTCCGCGCCCGCCGAGGAAGAAGCCGATCCCCGCGACCGGCGGGGCCGCCGCCACCGCCTGGGCTGTATCGTCCTGGTCTGTCTGTGCGCGGTGCTGGCCGGAGCCCGCTCCCTGACCGCGATCGGCCAATGGGCGGCCAACGCACCCCCACGCACCCTGGCCCGTCTGGGAGCCCGCACCACCTGCCCCGGACTCGGAGTGCGCACCGCCCCCTCGACGGCCACCATCCGACGGGTGCTGACCAGCCTGGATCCTGCCGCCCTGACCCGCATGACCACCGCCGCCGACCTGGCTGTGCTCATCATTGACGGCAAGAGCGTGCGCGGCTCGCGCACCCGCCGTTCCCAGGCCGTGCACCTGCTGGCCGCGATGACCCCCGCCGGGCACGTCGCCGCCCAGATCCGGGTAGCGGACAAGACCAGCGAGATCCCCGCGCTCGCCGACGTCCTTGACGGGTTGGACATCGAGGGCAGCGTGGTCTCCGCAGACGCGCTGCACACCCAGACCGACACCGCCCGGCACCTGGTCAGCGAGCGCAAGGCCCACTACGTGTTCACCGTCAAAGGCAACCAGCCGACCTTGTTCGCACAGGTCAAAGCGCTTCCATGGGCGAAGGCGCCCGCCCTGTCCACCGAGACCGATCGCGCACACGGGCGGGTCGAGAGGCGCACCGTCAAGGTGCTCACCGCACCCCGGATCGCGTTCCCGCACGCGGCGCAGGTGCTGCGGGTGCACCGGTGGGTCAAGGAGGCGGCCACCGGGCGGGTGCGGCGCACCTACGCCTACGTCATCACGAGCCTGCCCGCCGAGCGGGCCGACGCCGCCCGGTTGGCGGGCCTGGTGCGGGGTCATTGGCGGATCGAGGCGCTACACCATGTACGGGACGTGAGCTTCGGCGAGGACGCCTCGCGGGTGCGGACCGGGCACGGTCCGCAGAACATGGCGATGCTGCGCAACCTGGTGATCCCGCTGCTGGCAGAGCTGGGGCACACGAGCATCCCCGAGGCGGTGCGTTGGGTGTCCTACGAGGCTTTCAGTCGCCCGCTCGACCTTCTCGGACTCGCGTGACCAGCGCTGATCCCGACCTCACCCGACTTTGAAACAGCCCTG
>NZ_AZXF01000021.1 GCF_000515115.1 Nocardiopsis sp. CNT312 | reverse complement strand
TGACCGGTACTAATAGGCCGAGGGCTTGTCCGCTGCAGATTGCTGGGTGTTCGCGCACACTGTTTCATGTATGGGTTTTCCTGTGGCTGCTGCTTTGGTGGTGGTTGTGGGTGTGGTTTTCCGTGGTGGTTATGGCGGGGGGGTTACACTCGGTAACTTTCCGAACCCGGTCGTTAAGTCCCTTTGCGCTGATGGTACTGCCCTGTGGTGGGGTGGGAGAGTAGGTCGCTGCCACGGTTTTTTGTTGGGGTCGGGGTTGTTCCTTTGGGGGTGGCTCCGGCCCTGTTTTTTGTGTGCGGGCTTGTGAACATGTGAAATTTTTGGGTTGGGCTGGTGGAGATTCCTCCCTCGCCGCGTTTGCCGCTGTTCCGCTGCGGTTGCATCGGCCGTGCCGACGATGGTGATGATCTTCGAGTAGATGCCGTAAGCTGTGGAGAGGATTACTGACGCGCTGCCACTCATCACGGTGGTGGCGCTTTTGAGTGTTTACGGGCGGGTTGATGACTGAGGACAGCCGATCGGAAGACCGCGAGGACTCCGCACGCGACCGAGACCGCTCCGGGGGGACGGGCGGTCGGAGTGGTGACCGGTCCCGATCCGGCTACAGGAGTCCGGGGGACCGGGGAGGCCGTGACCGCGACGACCGCGGTGGCTATCGGGGTCGGCGTGAGGACCGCGGAGGCTTCCGGGGCCGTGATGACCGTGGTGGCGGTTACCGCGACCGGCGTGAGGACCGCGGTGGGTCTCGTGAGGACCGCGGAGGCTTCCGGGGTCGTGATGATCGTGGTGGCGGTTACCGCGACCGGCGTGAGGACCGCGGTGGGTCTCGTGAGGACCGCGGTGGTTACCGGGGCCGTGATGACCGGCGTGACGACCGCGGTGGCTATCGCGGGGGTAACCGTGAGGGTTTCCGGGGCCGTGACGGGCGCCGCGATGACCGTGGCGGCAGCTTCCGGGGGCGTGACGACCGGCGCGGCGGTTACCGCGACCGGCGCGACGACCGCGGGCGCGGGCGCGGGGACGACCGGCGCGGCGGCCGCCGTGAGGAGCGCTCTCCCGAGGACATCGCCCCTCCGCTGCCCGAGGAGATCACCTACTCCCAACTCGACCCCGAGATCCGGCGCGACCTGAACTCCCTGCCCAAGACGCTCGCCGAACTCGTTGGCAAGCACATCGTGGCCGCGGGTCTGTTCCTGGACGAGGACCCCGAGCGGGCCTACAAGCACGCCGCCTTCGCCCGCCGGAAGGCCGCGCGGGTGCCCGGGGTCCGTGAGGCCTCCGGTGTGGCCGCCTACACCGTCGGCAAGTGGCAGGAAGCCCTCTCCGACCTCCGTGCGGCCCGCAGGATGAGCGGCAGGGACAGTTTTCTCGCCGTCATAGCCGACGCCGAGCGCGGTCTGGGCAGACCCGAGCGCGCTCTGGAGGTCGCAGAGGACCCCGCCGCGGCGACCCTGGACACGGCCGACCGCATCGAACTCCGGATCGTGGCCTCCGGTGCCCGCCGGGACATGGGGGACCTCGAAGCCGCGCTGGCCGAACTCCGGGTCCCCGAGCTTAAGGAGCGCCGCGCCCGTCCGTGGGTAGCCCGGCTCTTCTACGCCTACGCCGACGTCCTGGCCGAACTCGGACGCGAGGAGGAAGCCCGGGAGTACTTCTCACGGGCCTCCGCGGTCGACCAGGAGGGGGTCACCGACGCCGACGAGCGACTCGCCGCCATCGAGGGCGTCGAACTCGTCGACGTGGACGGAGACGGCATCGTCTGGACCGACGCCGAGGAGTTCCCGGCCGAGAACGAGGAACGGGACTGACCGCCACGGACCGCACGCCGCAGGGTGGTGGCCTGCCCCTCGGCGGTGCCACGGTGCGCCTGGGCGCCCTTCCCGCAGCCCACGACTCCGTCGTCTGCCTGACCTTCCTGGACGGGCGGCCACTGCTCGTGCGCCACAAGGAGCGGGGCTGGGAGTTCCCCGGCGGCCACGCCGAACCGGGGGAGGACGTGGTGGACACCGCCCGCCGCGAGGCCTTCGAGGAGGCCGGCGCCACCCTCGGCCGCCTCCGGGTCGCGGGCCACTACGTCCTTGCCGGCGGCCACGTCACCGTGGTCACCCATGCCCGGGTCACGGCTCTGTCCCCGCTGAGTGGAGACTTCGAGACGGTGGACGTGCGCGCGTTCGACGCGTTGCCCGAGGACGACCTGTCCTGGTCGGACGGCCTGTACGCGCACCTGCTCCGGGAACTCGGGCTTCCCGGAGCGCCTTGAGACGGTACGCCTCAGGCCTCCTCGGCCGCCTTCTTCGCCTCGGCCTGTTCCCGGGCGAGGCGGTCCAGCCAGTGCACGATGCCGGACACGTTGGACTCCGGCCCCGAGAGCACGTCCAGGACCTGAGCCGACTCCTTCGAGGCGTCCGCGGGGAGCCGCCCGTACCGGGAGACCACCGTGTCGCGGACCATGGCCACCGCGTGGTCCAGGTCTTGGTCCGTGCCCCGGGCCTCGCGTACGGTCTCCACCCACAGCCGCAGTTCGGCCTCGGACCGGTCGATGGTCTCGGCCACCGTGTCCACCGCGCCGAAATGGGAGAACATGAGCCGCTGCGCGTCGATGTCCCCGAACAGCCGCAGTGTGCGCAGGCACGCGTCCATGTCGAAGTCCGGCGGCGGGGTCGCGGGGCGCAGGTCTCCGGTGAGCGGGGTGTACACGCCCAGGGCGTCCCCGACGTACAGGTCGCCCGTGGCCGTGTCCACCAGCCCCATGTGGTGCTTGGCGTGGCCGGGCGCGTAGTGGGACACCAGGCGCCTGCCACCGCCCAGGTCGATCTCGCCCGTCTCGGCCACCGAACGGATCCGGGCCGCCTCGGTCGGGCTCATCCGGCCGAACAGGGTCTCCAGCCGGTCGCCCCACACCATCGCCGCACTGCGCATCAGACGGCCGGGGTCGGCCAGGTGCCGTGCGCCGCGTTCGTGGACGACGACCTCCGCGTTCGGGAACAGGGCCGCCATGTCACCGGTCCCGCCGGCGTGGTCCAAGTGGATGTGCGTCACCACGATGGTGGCGAGATCCTCCGGGGCCAGCCCCAGAGCGGTGATCGCCCGATGCAGTGTCCGGGCCGACCCCGCGGTGCCCACCTCCACCAGACAGGGCCGTTCGGTGAGGATCAGGTACGCCGACACCACTCCCGGATACCCGGCGAGCATCGTGTCGATGACGAAGATGTCGTCGCCGAGGGAGACGGTCCCCTCCGGCAGGCCGCTCACATCCACCACGGGTGCCACCTCTCAGATCGCACGGACCCATCCGACTCTAGGGCGTCCGTCCACAGGCGCGAGGAGGGGCCTTGCCGTTCCGGTACGCGCCGGGGAGGCTGGATACCGGCGTACACGCTCTCCATCGCAGTCCTCTCCGCCGTGCCGCGCCGTCCCCTCGCTCCTCCAGGAAGGACGTGCACATGCAGCAGGAGCCCGCCCCCGCCGCGCCGGACACCGACCACCGGAACGAGATCACCGTGGCCGGCCGGCTCACCGCCGCACCGGTGTTCCGAGTGCTCCCCAGCGGGGACCGCCTGGCCACCTGGCGGGTCTGTGTGGCCCGCACCGCCGAGACCCGCTTCCGGGGCCGCCGCGGCGACTCCATGACCTGTGTCAGCTTCGATCCCCAGGTCCACGACATGGTGGGCGCGTGGCGGCTGGGCGACGTGGCCCGCATGAGCGGTGCGCTGCGGCGGCGTACCTGGCGGGTCCCCGGCGGCGTGCGCAGCGTGTACGAGGTGGAGGTGCGCACCGCCGCCCGGCTGCGGAGGCGGGAGGACCGGTGACGGCCTCACCAGCCCAGACGGGCCAGTGCCGCGCGCGCGTCCGGTCCCGCAGGATCGACCGACCCGTCCGACCACACGGCCGAGCACAGCGCGCGAAGCCCGTCCAGGCGGTCCCCGGAGCCCTCAAGGCGCAGGTCCGCGCCCTCGACGGCCACCGTCCATCCGCCGCAGCGCGTCCGCGTTCCCTCCGCGACCACCAGAGGGTGGGTCTGGTTCATGCCCGACACATCCCAGGCGAGGTAGCGGGGACGCCGGTGCTCCGGTGCGCACAGGGCGTCCAGCGGTGTGGCCACCCCCGACAGCACCAGCAGTCCGTCGGCGCCGTGGGTCGTGGCACCCTCGATGTCGGTGTCCAGGCGGTCGCCGACGATCAGCGGGTTGTGGGCACCGGTGCGCAGGATGCCCTCCTCGTGCAGGGGGCGCATCGGTTTGCCTGCCACGATCGGCTCCACCCCGGTAGCGTGGACGATCACCTGGACGAACGCCCCGTTGGCCGGAGTGATCCCCCACTCGTGGGGGGCGGTGGCGTCGGCGTTGCTCGCCACGTACAGCGCGCCCCGGGAGACGGCGAGCGCGCCCTGGTCGAGCAGGTCGCGGGACAGGGTGCGCGCGTACCCCTGGACGACGGCCACCACGGACCCCGAATCCACGGTCACCGGGCGCAGTCCCCTGCGCCACACCGCCTGGCGCAGCCCGGTGTCGCCCACGACCAGTACCTCCGACCCGGAGGGGAAGCGGTCGCTCACCAGGCGCGCGGCGGCCTCGGCCGAGGTCACCACGTCCTCGGGTACGGCGGCCACGCCCAGTTCGGTGAGGTGATCGGCGATCCGGGCCGGGGTACGCCCGGCGTTGTTGGTCACGAACGCCACCCGCGCGCCCGCCGCACGCGCCTTGCCTACCGCCTCCGGTGCGCCCGGCACCGCACGGGAACCGATGTAGACCACCCCGTCCAGGTCGAGGAGCATCGCGTCGTAGAGCTCCGAGAGCGGACGTTCGGCGGCGAGCAGGGCCATCTCGGGGTACCCGTTCCGTGTGGGTGCGCGGACGTGTCCCAGGTTAGGGCCGACGGGGCGGCGAGGACCCGCGGTCGCCGGTGTGCGCTGTGTCGCACCGGTGCGGCCGGGCAGCCGCTTCCGTGTGTTCCGGGCGCCGAGCGTGAAGCGCACCCCGTACCCGCACCCGGCCCCGGTCGCGGGGTTGGGCCCTCAGCCGTCACGGGAGCAGGCGCATGACCAGTCCGGTGCGGGGTTTGGGACCGAACGAGGTGGACTTGCGCGGGGTGAGCTCCCCTCGGTCGGCGACGGCGTACACCTGCTCCACACGCAGCGGGGGCACGATGACGGCGGTCCCGTGCTCCTCCCGTGCGGCCGCCACGGCCTTTGCCGGATCGTCGTGCACCTTCCGCGTCTGGTGCTCGGCATATCCCCACAGAGGGAGGAGTACATGCTCCAGAACGGCGGTGGGCAGCTCCCGGTAGGTCCGAGAACGGGAGGGGGCGGCCTGGGCCGCCTTCGCCGCGTCCACGTCCCGCACCAGGTGGAAGCGGCCGGAGGGGTCGGCCAGGAGCAGGGCCGGGCGGCCCGCCCCGGCGAGGGCCCGCTCGGCGTCGGGCAGCGAGGCACCGGTGAGCTCCTCGACCCGGGCGGCCGAGCGAGCCGCCCCGACCGCCGCCGCCGTGTCCAGGCCGGGCACGACACGGTGGATGGCTCCCAGGTCGGGCGGGTGGGTGTCACTGTCCACCAGGTAGGCGAGCCCGTGGCCGCTGCCGGGAACGCGCCCGGAGGCGTGCATCTCCTGGTAGGCGGCGTAGCGGTGGTGCCCGTCCGCGATCAGCGCGGTACGTGGGGCCAGGTCGGCAGCGATCTCGGCGTGGACGGCCGGTCCGGTCAGCGCCCACAGCCGGTGCCGGGTCCCGTCCGCGGTGCGGGTGTCGACCAGAGCCCTTCCCCGCCGCTCCGCGTCCTCCGCGACCCGGGTGGCGGCTCCACCGCCGCCCGGGTACAGCAAGAAGACCGGTTCGAGGTGGGCTCCCGTGCTGACCGTCAGCCGGAGCCGGTCGAGTACGGGGCCGTGGTCCACCTCCTCGTGCGGACGGACCGGTTCGCGGGCGGGGGAGGAGACCGGTGGCAGGGCCAGCGCACCGATCAGTCCGCGCTGGCGGACCCCTGCGGCGGTGGTCTGCTCGTACACGTACAGGGCGGGTTCGGGGTCCTGGGCCAGGATCCCCTGGCCGATCCACGCGCGCAGCCGGGTGGCCGCGCCCTCGTAGACGACCTGGGAGGTCCGCCCCGCGCCGTCACCGCGCACCGTCGGGTTCAACTGGTAGGGCACCGTGAGGTGGGCGGCGTTGTGCGGGTCCGAGCGCAGCAGGTCCCGCGCCTCCTCCGGGCCCGGGACGTCGTAGGGGGGAGCGAGGAGGGCGGCGGCGTCGAGTTCACCCGAGTCCAGGGCCCGTCCGACGTTCAGGTCCGTGTAGCGCAGCCCCCGGAACGGGGCCAGTGCCAGAGGTGGGCGTGCCATGCCCCGAAAGCTACCCGGTCGGTGTGCGCACCTGTGGGAACCCGCGGCGGGTGCGGTGCCTTGCCGCGTCGCCCGCCGGGTCACAGCATGCGGCGCATGCGCATCAGGTCGCCGACACTGGCGTCCACCCGGAGCCGCCGGGTGAGCAGCGCACCGGCCGCGTCCAGCCGGTCCTCGGCCAGTTCCACGAGGTCTCCGCTGGACACCGTGATCCTCACCTGAGCCCGTGGTGCGGACGTGTCGGCTGAGCGGTGGGTGATACCGACCAGGCCGTCCACGGTGAGCCGCATGTCGAACACCGCCGACAGGTCCGGGACCGCCACGCTCACCGACCGGTCGCGGATGTGCTTGCGCCGCTCCGCCACGGGCTGGTCGAGGATCCGCTCATTGAGCTTGGCGATGCCCGCCAGGCACGCCTCGATGTCGTTCATGGCTCCATGATGCCGCCGCCGGCCCCGTGGCCGGGCACCGGTACCCGGGGTCCGCGACGGCCTCCTCGTGCCGGTGGCCGGTGTGGCCTCCTGGTTCACGCGCCATCGGAGCGCGGGCCCCGGTAGCGTGGTGCACGCACCTTTCGCCGTGCGGCCTCCCCGTCCGTGCGTGCTCTTTCCCGTTCCTGCCTTCTGCGGTCCCATCAAGGAGACATCCATGGTCGTCGACGCGGTACGCACCTATCTCGATGCCGCCAGTGGCCTTACCGAACTCTCGCGCAAGGACGCGGTCACGGCGGCCAAGGCCCTGCTCCGCGCGGAGGGGACCGCGGCCCCCGCACCGACGGAGCACGAGGCCCCGCCTCCCCGGCTCGGTCAGAGCATCCAGGCCCTCGCCGGCGAGTTGATCGAGACCAACCGCTCCAACCGCTCCGCGATCGCCGACCTCGTGCGGGTGGAGGTCGGGCGGCAGTTGGAGCGCATGGACGTCGTTCCCCGCACCGAGCATGACCGCCTGGTGCGCCGCACCGCCGAACTCGAACGCCGTCTGGCCGCCCGGCAGGGCGTGGAGCGCCCCTCGGCGCAGGCGGAGGGTGCCACCGCGTCCGGTGCCCGGTCGGTCCCCTCCGACGGGGGCGCCGCCCCGCTCCCCGACGGGGAGGCCGCGAGGGCGGAGAGCGGCGCGGACGGTGCGGAGGCCGACGAGGATCCCGACGGCGTGGCGAGGACCGGGGCGCCGTCGGCCCCGGGCGGTGAGGACGAGGACGGCGACGCCAAGCAGCACACCGCCAAGAAGCCCGCCCCGCGCGCCAAGCCCAGGACCGCGGCCAAGAGCACCCCCAAGCCCGCCCGGTCGCGCTCCACGGCCAAGCGCAAGGGGCCGGCCAAGAAGTAGGGTCGGTGCGCGGTGCCGCCCCGCCCCGCGCTCCCGTGTGGAACCGATCCGTTCCGCGGTACCCGCGGGTGGAGCCGCCTACCCGGAAGGAGGAGGTCAGGGACATGGAATCCACGGAACAGGCCGCCGCGCTGGCCGAACAGACCCTGGAGGCCGCACGGGAGCGCCTGGCGTCGCTGGAGTCGCTGCCCACGGCCCAGCACGTCACGGTGTTCGACTCCCTGCACCGGGAGCTGTCCGCCGTCCTCAGGTCACTCGAAGAGAGCACCGGCGGCGACCCGCGGCCGACGCTATTCTAGATGACCATGGCGAAACGTACCCGTCTCGACGCGGAACTGGTCCGGCGCGGACACGCACGCTCACGCGGCCACGCGGCCGAGATCATCGAGGGTGGGCATGTCCGGGTGGCCGGGATGGTGGCCGCGAAACCCGCGACCCAGGTCGGTACGGACCAGCCCATCGTGGTGCGCGCCCCCTCCGACGGTCCGCCCTACGTCTCCCGGGGCGCGTACAAGCTCATCGGCGCCCTCGACGCGTTCGTCCTCGACGTCTCCGGACGCCACGTCCTCGACGCCGGGGCCTCTACCGGCGGGTTCACCGATGTACTGCTGCGGCGTGAGGCCCTGCGCGTCACCGCGGTGGACGTGGGCTACGGCCAGCTCGCCTGGCCCCTGCGCAGCAACGAGCGCGTGCGCGTCATGGAACGGGTCAACGTGCGCCACCTGACTCCCGAGATGATCGGTGAGCCGCGGCCCGACCTGGTCGTGGGCGACCTGTCGTTCATCTCCTTGTCCCTGGTCCTCGAACCGCTGCGCGACTGCGCCCTCCCCGGCGCGGACTTCGTGCTCATGGTCAAACCCCAGTTCGAGGTCGGCAAGGACCGGGTCGGAGCGGGCGGTGTGGTCCGTGACCCGGCGCTGCGTGCCGAGGCCGTCACCGGAGTGGCGGCCAGCGCGCTCGGCCTGGGGCTGGGCACCGTGGATGTGGCCGCCAGCCCCCTGCCGGGCCCCTCGGGCAACGTCGAGTACTTCCTGTGGATGCGCGCGGGCGCCCCGCCCCTGGACCCCGGCCGCCTGGCCCGGGTGGTCGAGGAGGGGCCGGGCTGAGCCCCGTGGCACCGTGTCGGCGGTGTCCGATAGCGTGACCCGGCCGGGTCGTCGACCGCACCCGGCCCGCATCCGACTCCCCGCGGGGAGCTGATCACGAGGGGAGGGCGATGACTCGCGAACGCAGCGTCCTCCTGCTGGCGCACACACGCCGGCCCGCGGCGGTGCGCAGTGCGCGGCTGGTGCACGAGCGGCTCACCGGCGCCGGCCTGTCCGTACGCATGCTCAAGGGCGAGGTCGAGGCGCTGGCCGAGGTCGGCCGCCCCCTGTCGCCGGTGGAGGTCGTCGAACCGGCCGACGCCGCCGACGGTGTGGAACTGGTCATGGTGCTGGGCGGTGACGGCACTCTGCTGCGTGCCGCTGAGATCGCCCGCCCGGCCGGTGCGCCGGTGCTCGGGGTGAACCTGGGACACGTGGGCTTCCTCGCCGAGGCCGAGCGCGAGGACCTCGGTGCGACGGTGCGCAGCGTGGTCGACCGCGACTACGGCGTCGAGGAACGCATCACCCTGGACGTGGCGGTGTTCAACGGGGGCCGCGGCGACGGCGCGCCGCCGGTGCGCACCTGGGCGCTCAACGAGGCCACTCTGGAGAAGGGTGAGGCCCGGCGCATCATCGAGGCGGTCCTGGAGATCGACGGCCGCCCGCTGTCCCGCTGGACCTGCGACGGTGTGGTGTGTGCCACACCCACCGGCTCCACCGCGCACGCCTTCTCCGCGGGCGGCCCCGTGGTCTGGCCCGACGTCGACGCGATCCTCGTCGTGCCGCTGAGCGCGCACGCACTGTTCGCCCGGCCCCTGGTGGTCGGGCCGAAGGCCACGGTGGCGCTGGAGGTGCTCCCAGATACGGCACCGGGCGTGCTCTGGTGTGATGGACGGCGTATGGTCGAATTGCCCGCAGGGGCACGAATCGAAATCACCCGCGCCGACACGCCGGTCCGGCTGGCCCGGCTGCACCGGGCCCCGTTCACCGACCGGCTGGTGGCCAAGTTCGGCCTACCGGTCGCGGGCTGGCGCGGGCGGGTCGACAACGGCCACTGACCGGGGCGCGGTTCCCGACGCGACGCGCGGGTCCGGACATGAACGCACTGGCGTCAACCACAGGAGAGGGATCGGTGCTCGAGGAAGTCCGTATCCAGGGACTCGGTGTCATTGACGACGCCGTTCTGGAACTGTCACCGGGTCTGACCGTCGTCACGGGTGAGACCGGTGCGGGAAAGACCATGGTCGTCACCGGGCTCGGACTGCTCTTCGGTGGGCGTGCCGACCCGCAGCGCGTGCGCCCCGGTGCGCCGCGCGCCGTCGTCGAGGGCCGCCTGACGGTGCCCCAGGAGGGCCGGGTGGCCTCGCGCGTGCAGGAGGCCGGGGGCGAGATCGATGACGACGACGTCCTCATCCTCACGCGCGCGGTGTCGGCCGAGGGGCGTTCGCGGGCGACGATGGGCGGCCGCTCCTCCCCCGTGAGCCTGCTCGCCTACCTCGCCGACGACCTGGTCGCCGTGCACGGCCAGTCCGACCAGCAGCGCCTGCTGCGCGCCGAGCGCCAGCGCTCGTCCTTGGACCGCTTCGCGGGCCCCGACCTGGCCCGCGTGGCGAAGCAGTACACGGTGGCCTACCGGCGCCACCGCGAGGTGTCGGCGGAGCTGGAGACGCTGGTCGAGCGGGCGCGTGAGCGTGCCCAGGAGGCCGACATGCTCCGCTTCGGGGTCGAGGAGATCGCCGAGGCCGAACCGCAGTCCGGCGAGGACGCGGAGCTGCTCGCCGAGGAGACCCGGCTGGCGCACGCCGACGGCCTGCGGGTCGCGGCCACGACCGCGCACGAGGCGCTCGCCGGGGACCCGGCCTCCGACGTCGAGATCGACGTCGTCGGGCTGCTGTCCACGGCACGCCAGGCGGTGGCGTCGGTCAGCGAGCACGACGAGCGGCTCGCCGCGATCGGTGAGCGCCTGGACGAGGCGTCCTACATCCTCACCGACGCCGCCACCGAGTTGGCCTCCTACGGGGAGTCGGTGGACGCCGACCCGGCGCGCCTGGCGGTCGTGCAGGAGCGGCGCGCACTGCTCACCCAGCTCTCGCGCAAGTACGGCCAGAGCGCCGACGACATCCTGGCCTGGGCGGAGAACGCGGCCAAGCGCCTCTCCGAACTGGACGGGGACGACGAGCGGATCGACGCGCTGCGCACCGAGGCCGACGACCTGTACGCCCGAATGGACGAGGCGGCCGGGGAGCTGACCCGTATCCGCACCGAGGCGGCGGAGCGGTTCGGCGCGGCGGTCACCGAGGAGCTGACCGCCCTGGCCATGCCGCACGCGCGGGTGGTCCTGCGGGTCGAGACCGGCGAGGAGTTCGGGCCGCACGGACGCGACGAGGTGGAGCTGCTCTTGGCACCGCACCCGAGCGCCCGGCCGCTGGCCCTGCACAAGGGGGCCTCGGGCGGTGAGCTCTCCCGTGTGATGCTGGCCATCGAGGTGGTCTTCGCCGGCGCAGACCCGGTGCCCACGTTCGTCTTCGACGAGGTCGACGCGGGTGTGGGCGGCAAGGCCGCGGTGGAGATCGGCCGCCGCCTGGCCCGCCTCGCACGCAGTGCGCAGGTCATCGTCGTCACCCACTTGCCGCAGGTCGCGGCGTTCGCCGACGCCCACCTGGTGGTGGAGAAGTCCACGGACGGCCTGGTCACCGAGAGCGGTGTGGTGCGGCTGGACCGTGCGGGACGGGTCCGTGAGCTCTCGCGGATGCTCGCCGGGCTGGAGGACTCCGAACTGGGACGCGCGCACGCCGAGGAGCTGCTGGGCAACGCCGACCCCGAGCGCGCGTACCCGGCCTGATGAGGGTGTCCGTGCCCCCGTGAGGGCACGGACACCGCGGCCCGCCGGGGTGGACCGGAGGGGGCAAGAACACGCCGACCGACCCATCGTTGTGACGCACTGTCGTCGAATTATGACAGTATGCGATTGATGAAGGTATCGGATGCGCTCAGCGCCACAGTCCTGCGGCTCCGCCGAGCCCGGGGGGAGGCCCCCGCCGGACTGGTCGCGCCCGTACGTTCGGACCGGCGCACCAAGAACCTGACCAAGCGGCTCCGGCCCGGCGACATCGCCGTCATCGACCACGTCGACCTCGACAGGGTCAGCGCCGAGGCCCTCGTCGGATGCGGCGTCTCCGCGGTCCTCAACGTCGCCCGGAGCATCAGCGGCCGGTACCCCAACCAGGGCCCCGAGATGATCGTCTCCGCCGGGATCCCCCTCGTCGACGACGTCGACCCGGAGGTGTTCACCCGGATCCGAGACGGCGAGCGCCTGCGCCTGCTCGGCGGCTCCCTCCTGCGCGGCGACGATGTCCTCGCGAGCGGCACCCCTCAGAGCGCCGAGACCGTCGGCGCGGCCATGGCCCGGGCGCGCGCCGGACTGGCCACCCAGTTGGAGGCCTTCGCCGCCAACACCATGGCCTACCTCCAGCACGAGCGCGACCTGCTCCTGGACGGTGTCGGGATCCCCGCTATCGGCACCGAGATGGAGGGGCGCCACGTCCTCATCGTGGTGCGCGGCTACCACTACCGCGAGGACATCGCCGCCCTGCGCCCCTACATCCGCGAGTTCCGCCCGGTGATCATCGCCGTCGACGGCGGCGCGGACGCGGTCATGGACGCCGGATACCGCCCCGACATCATCGTCGGCGACTTCGACTCGGTCTCCGACCGGGCGTTGGGCAGCGGCGCCGAACTGGTCGTGCACGCCTACCGGGACGGCCGGGCCCCGGGCCTGCCCCGGCTCACCGACCTCGGGTACACGGCTGTGGTCTTCCCCGCGACCGGCACCAGCGAGGACGTCGCGATGATGCTTGCCGACGGGGCGGGCGCCGCCCTGATCGTGGCGGTCGGCACACACGCCACCCTGGAGGAGTTCCTCGACAAGGGACGCTCCGGGATGGCCAGCACCTTCCTCACCCGGCTGCGGGTGGGCGGCAAACTCGTGGACGCCAAGGGGGTCAGCCGCCTCTACCGGTCGCGGATCTCCCCGTGGGCGCTGCTGGGCCTGGTCGCCGCGTGCCTTCTCACCATCGTCGTCGCCGCCTACAGTTCTCCGGCGGGGCAGGTCTACCTCACGTTCCTGGCGGCGCGGTGGGACGCTTTCTCCTATTGGCTGACGGGGCTGCTCACGTGATCGACTTCCGCTACCACCTGGTGTCCATCGTCGCGGTCTTCCTCGCCCTGACCGTGGGAATCGTGCTGGGCACCACGATGCTCCAGGACCCCCTGCTCGACACCCTCCAGGCGGAGACGTCCGACCTGCGTGTCCAGAGCGAGGAGCTGCGCGTCCAGCGCGACGCGGCCGACCAGGTCGCGCTGGGTGCCGACCAACTGGCCGAGGCCCTGTCCGGGGACGTGCTCGGCCGCCGTCTGGACGGCCTGGGCGTGGCCGTGGTGGCGGCCCCCGGTGCCGATGCGGACGTGGTCGCCGCCCTGGCCGACCGCGTGGCCGAGGCCGACGGCGAGATCGTGGGGCGGATCGACCTCACTCCGGACCTGGTGGAGCACGGCAGCGCCTCCTTCGTCGCCGCGGTCGCGCGCCGGGCCTTCGGTGCCTCCGAACAGCTTTCGGGGACCGCCTACGAGCAGGCCGGAGCCGTGCTCGGCCGGGCCTTGGCCGACGTCGGGAAGGGCGGCGGAACCGGCGGCACGGACGGGGACGACGAGGCCGGCAGTGCGTCCGACGGCCCCTCCGCGTCCGAACCCGAGGAGAGCGCAGAGCCCCGGGAGGCCGACGGCGGTGCCGCGGCACGGGCGCGGGCCGGCGCCGTCCTGGACGACTTCGCCGAGCACGGCCTGATCGCGCTCCACGGTGAGCCGGCCGGTGCCGCCGACACGGTGGTCGTGGTGGCGCCCGCGGCCCCGCTCTTCGGCTCGGACGGGGACTCCGAGGCCGTCACCGCGGCCCTGGTCTCGTTCGTCACCGCCCTGGGCGGCCAGGTTGGCCCCACGGTCCTGGCCGGGGACGCCGCTTCCGCGCAGCCCGGCGGCCTGATCGCCCGCGTGCGCTCCCAGGAGTCGGCTCTGGCCACGGTCGACCTGGCGGGGCGCCCCGTGGGCGACGTCATCACCGTCCTGGCCCTGGCCGACGCGCTGGAGGGTGCCCCCGGCGCCTACGGGGTGGGGGAGGGCGCGGCGGGGTTCGCCCCCGTGCCGCTGCCCGGCCCCCGTCCACGGCCCGTCGTGGAGCCCTCCGCCGTGCCGTCGGCCGGTGCCGCGACCGCCGGTGGGCTCGCCGACGGCACCGTCGCCCAGACCTCCGCCGTCCCCGACGACCCGCCCCGAGCCGTGGAGGAGGGGGAGTGAGGGCCATGGTGGGCCCGTTCCAGGGCCTGGTGGGAGCAGTCCTGGGGGCCGCCGCCGCCCGCTGTGCCTACACCCTGCTCACCCGCCGGGACGCGGACCCCGCGCCGGACGGCGCCCGGGCGTGGCGGCGGACCAACTACCGGGGACGCGTCGTCACCCTGCACCAGGGCCCGGCCCTGGCGTCGGGGGTGTGCGCGGCCAGCCTCCTCGCCCCCGGTCTGACCCCGCGCGTACGTGCCGTGTGCGCGCTGGCGGCGGCGGGTGCCGCCGGGTTCGGGGCCTACGACGACCTGTTCGGGTCGGCCGACGCTCGCGGAATCCGCGGACACCTGGGCGCGCTCGCGCGCGGCCGGGTGACCACCGGCCTGGTCAAGATGGCCGGGATCGGCGCCACCGGTGTCGCCGCCGCCTCACTGCTGCGCCGCCCCGCCGCGGAGACCGTCATGGACGGCGTGCTCATCGCGGCCGGCGCCAATCTGGTCAACCTGTTCGACCTGCGCCCGGGGCGGGCGGCCAAGGTCTGCCTGCTCGCCGCGGCCCCTCTGCTGGCCTCCCCGGCGGCGCCGGCCGTAGGACCGGCGGTGGGCGCCGCGGCCGCGCTGCTCCCCGACGACCTGGCCGAGCGCTCCATGCTCGGCGACGCGGGCGCCAACGCGCTCGGTGCCGCGCTGGGTGCCGCCGCCGTCGCACGGGCGCCGCGGCCCGTCCGCGGTGCGGTGCTCGCGGCGGTGCTGGCCCTGACCCTGGCCAGTGAGCGCACCAGTTTCTCGCGGGTCATCGAACGGTTCCCCACGCTGCGTCGGCTCGACCGATGGGGCAGGTGTGCGTGAAGCGGGGCCCGGCCCCCTCCCGGGCCGCGGCGTGACAAGCGGTGTCGGTACGGCTGCGGTTGTCATCGCGGTGGCCACCGCGGGGGCCCGCCTGGCCGGGTTCGGCCGCACGGTGGTGTTCTCCCAGACGGTCGGCGACACCTGCCTGGGCACCGCCTATGTGACCGCCAACCAGATACCCGCGGTGCTGTTCGAGGTCGCCATCGGCGGGGCGCTGACGGCCATGGTGGTGCCGGTCCTGGCCCCGGCCGTCGGAGGAGGGGACCGCGCGCTGGTCAGACACACCGCGTCGGCGCTGGTCACGTGGGTCCTGTTGCTGTCGGTGGCCCTCTCCGCCCTGCTCGCCCTGGCCGCGGTGCCCGTGACGGCGCTCATCCTGGGCGACGTGGCCGGGTGCGACCGCGCCGCGCTGCTCCCGCTCGCCGCGCGCATGCTCGTCCTGTTCTCCCCCCAGGTCCTCTTCTACGGTCTGGCGGCGGTCCTGTACGGCCTCCTGCAGGCGCACAGCCGCTTCCTCCCGCCGGCCCTGGCACCGCTGGTCTCCAGTCTCGTGGTGGCCACCGCCTACCTCGCCTTCGTCCCGCTGGGACAGGAGCACCTCCAGGACGTCGCGCGGCTGCCCCGGGCCGCGGAACTCACGCTCTCGCTGGGCACCACCGCGGGCGTGGCCGCACTGCTGCTGACCGTCCTGGGGCCCGCGGCCGGACTGCGGGTGCGGCTGCGTCCGCGCCTGACCTTTCCGCCGGGGGTGGGGGCGCGTGTGCGCTCCCTGGCCGTGGCCTCCCTGCTGCCGCTGGCGGCCATGCAGGTGTGCCTGCTCTTGTTCGTCGCCCTGGCCAACCACGGGGGCGGGGCGGGCGCGGCAGTGCTCAACACCTACGCCTGGACCCTGTTCACCCTTCCCTACGGGGTCATTGCCGTACCGATCGCCACCAGCGCGTTCACGGCTCTGGCCGTGGCCCACGCCGAGCACGACCACGGAGGATTCGCCGCCCTGGTCTCCGGCGCCTCGCGGATGACCGTCGTGGCCGCGGCCGCCGTGGCCACGGCCCTGGCCGGTGCGGCCGCTCCGGTGGCGGCGGTCCTGGCCCGGCACGAGCCCCAGGAACTGGAGCGGGCGCTGGTCGCCTATGCGCCCGGGATGGTGGGGTTCGGGCTCGCGGCCGTGCTCGGCCGCGCCCTGTACGCCTCCCACCGCGGCCGAGGGGCAGCCGCGGCGCAGGTGGCGGGGTGGCTGGCGGTGATGGTGTGCGCGGTGCTCCTGGTACGGATCCTGCCGCCGGAGTGGGCCGTCACCGGGCTGGGGGCGGCGACCACGGTCGGTCTGACGCTCGCGGCCGCCGCGCTGTGCGCGGGCGTGGCCGGATCGTATGGGCGCGCGGCACTGCGTGGCCTGGGCAGGTCCGTGGCGGCGGCGCTGGTCGGCGGGTCCGCGGGGTGGATCGCGGGCCGTGCCGTAGCGGCGGCGGTGCCCGTCGACGGCGTGTGGTCGGCGGTCGGTGCCGCGGCGGCGTCGTGCGCTGCGTCGGTGCCGGTGTTCGCACTCGTGGCGGGGCTGGTGGACCCGGCCACGCCGCGTGTGCTCAGGGCGCGTCTGAGAACCGCAGGGGAAAGCAGAGAGGGCGGACGGTGAACCACAGGATCGCGTTGGTGATGGGTACCAGTACCGGAGGGGTCGGTCGGCATGTCCGTTCCCTGGCCGAGGGATTGCGCCGCGGCGGGCACCGGGTGGCGGTGATCGGCCCGGAGTCGGCCGACCGGGTGTTCGGCTTCACCGCGGCCGGATTGAGGTTCGCGCCCGTGCCGATCGGCGCCGCGCCCTCCGCGGGGGACCCGGGCGCCGTCCTGAGGCTGGGCCTGTTGACGCGCGGGGCGGACGTCGTCCACGCGCACGGGATGCGGGCGGGTGCCCTGTGCGCGCTGGCCGGGGCCTCGCCCCTGGTGGTGACGGCGCACAACGCGCCTCCCTCGGCCGAGGGCCCGCTGGCCCTGGCCTACCCCGCTCTGGAGCGGATCGTGGCCTGGCGTGCGGCTGCGGTCCTGGGGGTGTCGGACGACCTGGTGCGGCGACTGCGTGCGGCCGGTGCGCGCGGTGCGGGGGCCGCGGTCGTGGCGGCTCCACCGGTCGGGGCCCCGCGTGAGGGACGTGAGGCCACCCGCGCCGATCTGGCGGTCCTGCCGGATCGGCCGCTGGTGCTCACCGTCGGGCGCCTCGCCGAGCAGAAGGGGCTGGACACGCTGTTGGCCGCGGCTCCGGCGATCGCCGACCGCAGCCCCGAACCGGTGGTTGCGATTGCGGGCGACGGGCCCCTCTGGGGGGTGCTGCACGACACCGCCGCCGAACTCCGTGCCGACGTGCGCATGCTGGGGCACCGCTCGGACGTGGCCGACCTGCTGGCCGCGGCGGACGTGTTCTGCCTGCCCAGCCGGTGGGAGGGGCCGGCCCTGGTGGTCATGGAGGCGCTGCGTGCCGGGCTGCCGGTGGTGGCCACCCGGGTGGGCGGTATCCCCGACCTGTGCGAGGGCGCGGCGCTGATGGTGCCGCCGGGGGACCCGCGGGCCCTGGCCGCGGCGGTTGGGAGGGTGCTCGACGACCCCGTCCTGGCCGGGCAGATGCGGGCCCGGTCGACCGCGGCGGCGGGGAAGCTGCCCACGGAGGAGGACGCGGTGGAGGCCGCTGCGGCCGTGTACCGCACGATGGTGCGCGGCTGAGCCGCCGCCGGGGGGAGGGACGCTTCCCCCGCGTGTGTCCGATGACTCATTCGGCCGGGTCGAGGTATACGCGAACGCGCGCACCCGGTAGCGTTGGGGGGCACGTGAGGGGAGTATCCCTGTCGCGGCGGTGCCGTCATCACGGAACGCGGTCCGAGACCGTGTTCCCGGTTCCGTCGGCCCGTGAGCCGGTCGCGGCGCGGGCGGGAGAGACCTCCGGTGATTCGCCGTGCGCGTGAGAGCGCTCGCGCGCACCTGACCGGAGGAGAACCCCGCTGTGAACGTCCCCCTGTGGGTATGGGCCGCCACCATCGGTGCCATGATCGCCATCTTGGTGATCGACCTGGCCATCGTCGACCACCCCTGGAGCAAGAAGAGCGGGCCCAAGGAGTTCGGGGTCCGCCAGGCCGCCTGGTGGGCGGTCTTCTACATCGGCATCGCCATCGTGTTCGGCTTCGGGGTGATGTACTTCGGCGGCACGACGGCGGGCGCGGAGTACTTCGCCGGGTTCGTCACCGAGAAGAGCCTGAGTGTCGACAACCTCTTCGTGTTCTACCTCCTGATGGGGGCCTTTGCCGTCCCCAGGCAGTACCAGCACGAGGTGCTGCTCGTCGGCATCGTCATCGCGCTCGTCATGCGCGGCTTCTTCATCGTCCTGGGTGCGCAGGTGATCAACGCCTGGAGCGAGGTCTTCTACCTGTTCGGCGCCTTCCTGATCTACACCGGATACAAGATCGTCCGGGACCACGTCAAGGGCGAGGACGAGAACCAGGACTTCAGCGAGAACCCGGCTGTGCGCCTGGTCAAGCGTTTCTGGCCCGTCACCGACGGCTACCACGGCGCCCGCATGAGCGTGAAGATCGACGGCAAGCGGCACGTGACCCCGATGCTGCTGGTGATCATCGCCATCGGTGTCGTCGACCTCGTCTTCGCCGTCGACTCCATCCCGGCGATCTTCGGCCTGACCCAGGACGCCTACATCGTCTTCACCGCCAACGCCTTCGCGCTGCTGGGTCTGAGGCAGCTCTACTTCCTGCTGGCCGGGCTCATGGACAAGCTCGCCTACATCAGTTGGGGCCTGTCCGCGATCATGCTCTTCATCGGAGTGAAGATGATCCTGCACGCCCTCCACGAGAACGGTGTGCACACCCCCGAGATCGGTATCGGCGCCTCCCTGACGGTGATCGTGGGCGTCATGGCGGTCACCATCATCGCCAGCCTGGTCAAGGCGCGTGCCGACGACCGGCGCCGCAGGGCCGCCGCCTCCGGCGCGCAGGAGGACTCCTCGGCCGAGCGCTCCTGAGCCGACCCGGCCCGGCAGGGGCCGGGCTTCGCGCGACGGCCGTCTTCGAACTCGTGTTCGTCTATAGTGGTGGTGTCCCGGCGCTCCGGGACACCACCGCTTTCCCGATACGGGGGAAAGCGGCGTCGGCGGTCGTTAGTCTGGAGCGGACGGGTCGGGGTGCACTTCCTTCGCCCCGCGCGGCCCCGGCCGCCGGCCTGCACCCCGCGCCGTACCGCGCAGTCCGTACGCGGGTCGGTCGACGCCGCGCGACGAGGCCCGCGTCCTGTGTGCCCGAGCCGAAGGATGTCTCACTCGATGGTCGAACAACTGGTGGTCCGCGGAGCCCGCGAGCACAACCTCAAGGACGTCTCGCTGGACCTGCCGCGCGACGCCATGATCGTGTTCACGGGGCTGTCCGGCTCCGGCAAGTCCTCGCTCGCCTTCGACACGATCTTCGCCGAGGGACAGCGCCGCTACGTCGAGTCCCTGTCGGCCTACGCCCGCCAGTTCCTGGGGCAGATGGACAAGCCGGACGTCGACTTCATCGAGGGCCTCTCGCCCGCGGTCTCCATCGACCAGAAGTCCACCAGCCGCAACCCGCGCTCGACCGTCGGCACCATCACCGAGGTCTACGACTACCTGCGCCTGCTGTGGGCGCGGGTGGGGGTGCCGCACTGCCCCGAGTGCGGCCGCGAGATCGCCGAGCAGACACCGCAGCAGATCGTGGACCGGGTCATGGAGATGGCCGAGGGCACGCGCTTCCAGGTACTGGCCCCGGTGGTGCGCGGCCGCAAGGGCGAGTACGTCGAACTCCTCAAGGACCTCCAGTCCCGGGGGTACACGCGCGCCGTCGTGGACGGTGCCGCCGTCCGTCTCGACGAGGCCCCCAAGCTGGGCCGCTACGACAAGCACGACATCGCCGTCATCGTCGACCGGCTCGCCGTCAAGCCCGCTGCGCACGGGCGCCTCACCGACTCGATCGAGACCGCGCTCAAGCTCGCCGGCGGCACCATCGCCCTGGACTTCGTCGACCTGGACCGCGACGACCCCGAGCGGGAGAAGGTGTTCTCCGAGCACCTGTACTGCCCCTACGACGACCTCTCCTTCGAACAGCTCGAACCCCGCTCCTTCTCCTTCAACGCCCCCTACGGCGCCTGCCCCGACTGCTCCGGGCTGGGCACCCGCATGGAGGTCGACGCCGACCTGCTGGTCCCCGACCCGGAGCGGACCCTGGCCGAGGGCGCCATCGCTCCCTGGTCCGGCGGCTCCACCTCGGAGTACTGGGAGCGCATCCTCACCGCCCTGGGCGAGGCAGTGGGCTTCGACCTGGACACCCCCTGGCAGGACCTGCCCCGCCGGACGCGCAAGGCCATCCTGGAGGGCCACGACACCCAGGTCCACGTCACCTACCGCAACCGCTACGGGCGCAGCCGCTCCTACTACACCGAGTTCCCCGGGGTCGTCCCCTGGGTGCGCAACCGCCACGCCCAGTCGGAGAGCGACGCCACCCGTGAGCGCCTCGAAGGCTACATGCGCACCGTGCCCTGCCCCACCTGCGAGGGGACGCGACTGAAGCCCACCGTGCTCGCCGTGACCGTGGGCGGCAGGTCCATCGCCGAGGTGGCTGACATGCCGCTGAGCGAGAGCGCCGCCTTCCTCGCCGCACTGGAGCTGTCGGAGCGCGAACTCATCATCGCCGCCCAGGTGCTCAAGGAGATCAACGCCCGCCTTGGCTTCCTGCTCGACGTCGGACTGGACTACCTGAGCCTGTCGCGCTCGGCCGGTTCGCTCTCCGGCGGCGAGGCCCAGCGCATCCGGCTCGCCACCCAGATCGGATCCGGTCTGGTGGGCGTGCTCTACGTCCTGGACGAGCCCTCCATCGGCCTGCACCAGCGCGACAACGCGCGGCTGCTGGAGACCCTCCAGCGCCTGCGCGACATCGGCAACACGCTCATCGTCGTCGAGCACGACGAGGACACCATCCGCGCCGCCGACTGGGTCGTGGACATCGGCCCGGGCGCGGGCGAGCACGGCGGCCACGTCGTGGTGTCGGGCATCGTGGACCAGTTGCTGACCAGCCCGGACTCGATGACCGGCGACTACCTGTCCGGGCGCCGCTCGATCGCGCTGCCGGCGACGCGGCGCCCGACCACCCGCGGGCACGAACTCGTGGTCCGCGGGGCCCGGGAGAACAACCTCGACGGGATCGACGTCACCTTCCCGCTGGGCGTGTTCACCGCCGTCACCGGAGTGTCCGGCTCGGGCAAGTCCACCCTCGTCAACGAGATCCTCTACAAGGCCCTGGCCAAGGAGCTCAACGGCGCGCGCAGCGTTCCCGGCCGCCACCTGCGGGTGAACGGCACGGGCAAGGTCGACAAGGTCGTGCACGTGGACCAGAGCCCGATCGGCCGGACCCCCCGGTCCAACCCGGCCACCTACTCGGGGGTCTTCGACCGCATCCGCAAGCTGTTCGCGCAGACCACCGACGCCAAGGCGCGCGGCTACCAGCAGGGCCGGTTCTCCTTCAACGTCAAGGGCGGCCGCTGTGAGGCGTGCGCGGGCGACGGCACGCTCCGGATCGAGATGCAGTTCCTGCCCGACGTCTACGTCCCCTGCGAGGTGTGCCACGGGGCCCGGTACAACCGTGAGACGCTCCAGGTGCGCTACAAGGGCAAGAGCATCGCCGAGGTGCTGGACATGCCCATCTCCGAGGCGCTGGACTTCTTCGAGCCGATCAACGCCATCCGCCGCCACCTGCAGACCCTCTCCGACGTGGGCCTGGGGTACGTGCGCCTGGGCCAGCCCGCCACCACCCTCTCCGGCGGCGAGGCGCAGCGGGTCAAGCTCGCCGCCGAACTCCAGCGGCGCTCCACCGGACGCACGGTCTACGTCCTGGACGAGCCCACCACGGGCCTGCACTTCGAAGACATCCGCAGGCTCCTGGAGGTCCTCGACCGGCTGGCCGACTCCGGGAACACGGTGATCGTCATCGAGCACAACCTCGACGTCGTCAAGACCGCCGACCACGTCATCGACATGGGCCCCGAGGGCGGGGCCGGCGGCGGCCGGGTGGTGGCACAGGGGACGCCGGAGGAGGTCGCGGCGGTCGCCGGATCCCACACCGGCCGGTTCCTGGCCAAGGTGCTCTGAGCCGGTGGGCGGGCCGGGGGCCGGCGGGCGCGGCGGATACAGTCACGTGGGAAGGCACTCCCACCGCATCGGAGATCGGACACGGTGATGAACGCTTCCCTCTCGGAGGACCCCCGGGGAACGGGGCGGCGGAACGGGAACGGTGGCACACGGCCCGGACCGCCCCCCGGGCAGGAGGGGGGCCTCCGCTATCCACTGGCGTCCCTGCAGGCCCGCGCGCTGGCACGCGGGATCGACCTCGTCGTCGCGGCGCTGCCGGCGCTGCTGGTCGCCGCCCTGCTCGCCCTGGCCTGGACCGGGCTCCGGGTCCTGGCCGGCGGGAGCCCGTGGGACGCGGAGGGCCGCTACCGGATCATGCTCGGCGTCGTCTTCTTCGTCCTGTACACCGGGTACGAGACGGTCGCCCTGGTCCGCTTCCAGCGGACGCTGGGCAAGCGCTGGACCGGTCTGCGGGTGGCACCCGCCTCCGGGGAGGGCCGCCTCGGCCCGCTGCCCGTCGCGGCGCTCACCGTTCGCGCCGCGGTGTTCGCCCTGCCCGGTCTGCTTCTCTTCCTTCCGCCGCCGCTGTGGTGGCTGCTGCTGGCCGCCGTGGTCGGGATCACCGGGGGCGCGGCCGCCGGGGACCGCCCGAACCGCCAGGGCGTCCACGACAAGGTGGCCGGAACCGTGGTGCTCCACGTGGGCTGAGCGGTTGCGGGGGCCGGTTCGGGCACCCGCCGTCTACTACTACAGTTCGTAGTGTTGTACGTGTCTGCGCGGATGGGAGCGGTCGTGGGGAGAACGTGTGAGTGCGGGATGAGCAGGCGCCGACTGCTCGGTGCCGCCGGGGCCGCCGCTGCGGTCACGGCCGCTTCCGCCTGCGCGGGAGAGGTGCCCAAGCCCCAGGACGTACGGCGCGGCCAGGTGATCGGACAGACCACCGACGTCCCCGTCGGCACCGGTACCGTCTTCAACAACAGCAAACTCGTCGTCACCCAGCCCGAGGAGGGCGTGTACAAGGCCTTCGGTGCCTCCTGTACGCACGGCGGGTGCACCGTGCAGGAGGTGGACGAGGAGGCCATCGGCTGCCTGTGCCACGGCAGCCGGTTCGACATCGTCACCGGAGAACCCCTCGTCGGCCCGGCCACCGAGCCGCTGGAGCCGTTCACCGTCACCGTCGACGGCACCGACATCGTCCTCGACGACTGATCCGCCCCGGCCGTGCACCGGCGGAAGGCGGCCCCGGAGCACTCCGGGGCCGCCTTCCCGGGGATCAGTTCTCGCTGCCGTCCGAGATACCGCCGCGCTGGGTGCCCGCACCGCTCGGTTCGCGGACCGGGCGCCGGAACGCCGACTCGGGGAAGGTACTGGCGTAGGGCGCCTCCCCGCTCTCGGAGATGAACTCGGTCCGGTGGCGGGGCAGGGACAGGGGGTGGTGCTCGGCCAGCCACGTCACCAGGTGCTCGCGGATCTGGACGGCGAGGTTCCAGTGGGCTCCGGAGTCGGCGACGGTGGCCACCACGCGCACGACGACCTCACCGGTGGGCGTGATGTCGACCACCTGGCAGGACCAGTTGCGCCCGTCCCAGTGCTCGTTGGCGGTGATGAAGCGCCCGGCCTCCTCGCGGACCTGCTCGACGGGCACCTCCCAGTCGAGCGGGAGCCGGACCTGCGTGGTGAGGTCCGTGCCGCTCTTGGTCCAGTTCTCGAAGGCCATGGTGGTGAAGTTGGCCACGGGGACCACCAGGCGGCGCTCGTCCCAGATCTTCACGGTCACGTTGACCAGGCTCAGCTCCTCGATCCGGCCCCACTCGCCCTTGACGACGACCACGTCGCCGATGCGCAGGGCGTCGCTGAAGGCGAGCTGGAGTCCGGCGAACAGGTTGGCCAGAGTGGCCTGGGCGGCCACGCCGGCGACGATGCCGATGATGCCGGCCGAGGCCAGCAGCCCGGCACCGAGTGCGCGCACCTCGTCGAAGGTGAACAGGATGGCGGCGATCGCCAGGATGACGATGATGGAGGTGATCACCCTGCGCAGCAGCCGAAGCTGGGTCTGGAGGCGCCTGGCGCGGCGGTCGGCGTCGCCGTTCGAGGCCGAGAGCCGGTCCAGGATCATGTCCGTGGCCGCGTGCGACAGGCTGACGCCCAGACCCGTCAGGGAGGCGATCATCAGGATGCGCATGGCGTGCTGGATGGTCTGGTAGGTGCTCCAGCCCACCTCGGTGATCTCGGGCATGGCCATGTTCGCGCCGATGACCGCCGCGGCGAAGTAGGCCGTGACGGAGGACCTCTCGACGATGAATCGGGCGTGGGGCCAGACCCTGCTGACCTGGCGGTACAGCAGCCAGTGCGCCAGCGCCACGATGAGGAGGGCGACGGCGACGGCGACGCCGATCGCGATCCATTGCTCAGCAGACACGACGGAGAACCCCTAGTCGTTCGGGTCGGAGAGTTCTTCCCGCCCAACGTAGACCATGCCGAGACGCGTTCGTGACGTTGGGGGCGAGCGCATGACATGTCTTCGATGGCGCGCCGCGGGAAGCCGTGGGGGAGTACGCCGAGAACCAGAGGAACGTCTGGGGGAGGGGGCCTCCCATGCTGGCCGGCCGCAAGTACCGCCTCAGTCCCACGGCCGAACAAGCCGAGAGGGCGCAGGGGCTCGGCGACCTCTGCCGCTTGGCGTGCGGCACCGCCCTGGAACAGCGCCGGGAGTACCGGCGGCGCGGGGCAGGGATGAACTACGTCCGGCGTGCCGCCGAACTCGCCGATGCCAAGCGCGAGCACGCGTGGCTGCGCACCGCTCCCTCGCACGTCCTCCAGCAGGACCTCAAGGATCTCGACAAGGCATGCCGCACGCACGGCACGTTCGAGGTCCGCTGGCGCTCCGGGGCCCGCTGGAACCCCTCGTTCAGGTTCCCCGCCGCGAACCTCATCACCACCGAGCGGCCCAACCGCAGGTGGGGCCGCGCGAAGCTGCCCAAGCTGGGCTGGGTCGCCTTCCGCCGGTCCCGCCGTCCCTGCGGGGAGATCCGCTCCGCGACGGTGTCCCGCAAGGCCGGGCACCGGTACGTCTCCTTGCTCGTGGAGGACCGTGCCCCCGTCTCCGAGCACCACGCGGGCACGCCCGTCGGTGTCGACGGGGGCGCTGGCGTCGCGGCGACCACGAGCACCGGGGACTTCCGCGACCGCGAGTGCGTCACCAGCGGGGAGAAGGCCCGGTACCGGTGTCTTCAGCGGAGTCCCGCCCGTTCGGAGAAGGGCTCGGCGAACCGCCGCGGGATCCTGGCCGCGATGAGCCGGATCCTGGGCGGGGTCACCGACCGGCGTGCCGACTCGACCGCGTGGACGCGAAGAACCGCGAGAGCCGAGCGGTCTTCGTGTGCACGGCCTGCGGCCACCGGGACCACGCCGATGCGAACGCGGCGAAGAACGTCCTCAGCTCCGCAGGGCATGCGGTGCCAGCCCGTGGAGACCTCGCCGTTGGGCGGTCGGTGAAGCAGGAACTTCCGGGGCCCCGCGAGGCAGTACCGGTCCGGCTCGCTTTCGAGCTGGTTGGAATCCCCCGGCTCTAGCCGTGGGGAGGAAGTCGAATGGCCTTGGTCCCCTCCGGAGGAGGGGGAGGCCACCCGCGATCTGCCGGCACCCGGGAATCGGTGGCCGGATGTCCGTGGGAGCGACGAGAATGGGGCCATGGCTGCGACACCTCACCTGCGCCCCGCACCCGGATCCATCCCGCGCGACCCGGGGGTCTACCGCTTCCGTGACGCCTCGGGGCAGGTCATCTACGTCGGCAAGGCCAAGGACCTGCGGGCCCGGCTCTCCTCCTACTTCCGGGACTTCGCCGGTCTGCACCCGCGCACCCAGCAGATGGTCTCCACCGCCGCCGACGTCGACTGGACGGTCGTGTCCACCGAGGTGGAGGCGCTCCAGTTGGAGTACTCCTGGATCAAGGAGTACGACCCCAGGTTCAACGTCAGGTACCGCGACGACAAGAGCTACCCCTACCTCGCCGTGACCCTGGACGAGGAGTTCCCCAGGGTCCAGGTCATGCGCGGCGCCAAGCGCAGGGGCGTGCGCTACTTCGGCCCCTACTCCCACGCCTGGGCCATCCGGGAGACCGTCGACCTGCTGCTGCGGGTCTTCCCCGTGCGCACCTGTTCCAAGGGGGTGTTCCGCGACGCCCGCAACAGCGGACGCCCCTGCCTGCTCGGCTACATCGGCAAGTGCGCGGCCCCCTGCGTGGGCCGGGCCACCCCGGAGGAGCACCGGCGTCTGGCCGAGGACTTCTGCTCCTTCCTCGCCGGCGACACCGGGCGCTTCATCCGTGGACTGGAGTCGCGGATGGCCGAGGCCGCCCGGGACATGGAGTACGAGCGTGCCGCACGCCTGCGCGACGACATCCAGGCCCTGCGCGCCGCGCTGGAGAAGCAGGCGGTCGTCCTGCCCGACTCCACCGACTGCGACGTCGTCGCGATCGCCGACGACCAGCTCCAGGCCGCCGTGCAGGTCTTCCACGTGCGCGGCGGCCGGATCCGGGGGCAGCGGGGGTACGTGCTGGACAAGGTCTCCGATTCCGGCCCCGGCGAGCTGGTGGAGACCTTCCTGGGGCGCCTCTACGGTTCCGGGGACGAGGGCGCGGACGGCGGTGGCGCGGTCCCACGCGAGGTCCTGGTCTCCGACGCGCCCGCCGACGCGGAGGCCGTCGCCTCCTGGCTGTCGCAGCGGCGGGGGGCGGCCGTGGACCTGCGGGTGCCCCGCCGGGGGGACAAGAAGGACCTGATGGAGACCGTGGCCAAGAACGCCCGTGAGGCACTGGCCCGCCACAAGACCCACCGGGCCGGGGACCTGAGCACCCGCGGACGGGCCCTCAACGAGGTCCAGGAGGCCCTCGGCCTGCCCGAGGCACCGCTGCGCATCGAGTGCTACGACGTCTCCAACCTCCAGGCGGAGCACGTCGTGGCGTCCATGGTCGTCTTCGAGGACGGCCTGGCCCGCAAGTCCGAGTACCGGCGGTTCGGCATCCGCGGTGCCGCCGGCGGGGACCAGGGCGACGTCGCCGCCATGTACGAGGTGATCAGGCGCCGCTTCACGCGCTACCTCAGGGAGAGCGCCGAGGCGGGGGAGGTCGCCCGCATGGGCGGTGGCGGCGGCGACCCCTCGCGGGAGGACGGCCCGCGTCCCGGCAAGTTCGCCTACCCCCCTAACCTGGTGGTCGTGGACGGTGCCCGCCCCCAGGCCAGGGCGGCCAGGCGGGCGCTGGACGAACTCGGGATCGAGGACGTCGCCGTGTGCGGCCTGGCCAAGCGCCTGGAGGAGGTGTGGCTGCCCGACGACGAGGACCCGGTGATCCTGCCCCGGGCGGGGGAGGGGCTGTACCTGCTCCAGCGCGTGAGGGACGAGGCGCACCGCTTCGCGATCCAGTACCACCGCCAGCGGCGGGCCAAGGCGCTGACCGGGAGCGGACTGGACGACATGCCGGGCCTGGGCCCGGCGCGCAGAGCGGCGCTCATCAAGGAGTTCGGATCGGTCAGGCGCCTGGCCGCGGCCACGGAGGAGGAGATCGCCGGGGTCCCCGGCATCGGTCCCGTGCTGGCCGGGGCCGTGCACGCGCACCTGTCGGGAGAGGCGGACAGGGGCGGGGCGCCGACGGAGCAAGCCAACGACGGGGGAGGAGAGAGATGACGGTCGAACTGGGGGGCGAGCTGCCGCCCGAGGTGGTCATCGTCACCGGGATGTCCGGTGCGGGACGCAGTACGGCGGCCAGGGCTCTGGAGGACCTGGGCTGGTTCGTGGTGGACAACCTGCCGCCCGAGCTGCTGCCGACGATGATCGAGCTGGCCGGGCGCACCCACGGCGCGGTGCCCCGGGTCGCGGTTGTGGTGGACGTGCGCTCACTGGCCTTCACCGAGGACCTGCTGTCCACGGTGGAGGACCTGCGCCACCGCGCCATCAACGCACGCGTGCTCTTCCTGGAGGCGGGGGACCACGCCCTGGTCCGCCGCTTCGAGGGTGTGCGCCGCCGCCACCCGCTCCAGGGCGACGACCTGCTGACGGACGGGATCACACGGGAGCGGGAGACACTGCGGCCCGTCCGGGGCGACGCGGACCTGGTCATCGACACCTCCCAGCTCAACGTCCACCAGCTCAAGGCCCGCGTCGTCGGTTTCTTCGGGGAGCGGGACGAGGAGCGCCCGCGCGCCAACGTGGTCTCGTTCGGGTTCAAGCACGGCCTGCCCGTCGACGCCGACCTGGTGCTGGACTGCCGTTTCCTGCCCAACCCCCACTGGGTGCCCGACCTGCGGTCGATGAACGGCCGCGACGCCCCCGTGCGCGACTACGTCCTGTCCCGGGACGGAGCCAAGGAGATGGTCGAGGCCTACTCCGAGGTGCTCAGGCTCACGATCGAGGGCTACCAGCGCGAGGGCAAGCACTACATGACGCTCGCCGTGGGCTGCACGGGCGGCAAGCACCGCAGCGTGGCCATGTCCGAGCAGTTCGCCGAGCGGCTCCGTTCCCAGGGCGTGGACGTGCACGTCGTGCACCGCGATGTAGGGCGTGAGTAATCCCTGTATATGCGTGGTGTCTCACGTACGGTGAGCGAAATCGCCATTTGTAGCGCCTTCGCTTAGATTGGCCCGGTCACCGTCGGTGGCGATCGTGTACAGGGACGAGGGGCAGGCCGCAGTCGACATGTCGAAACGCAGGGTGTCGGAGGACGTCGAGGGGCAGCGTCCGCCACGGGTGGTCGCGCTGGGCGGCGGGCACGGCCTGCACGCCTCCCTGTCCGCGCTGCGTCGGGTGACCACCGACGTCACCGCCGTCGTCACCGTCGCCGACGACGGCGGTTCCAGCGGTCGGCTCCGCCGTGAGCTGGGCGTGCTGCCCCCGGGGGACCTGCGGATGGCGCTGGCCGCGCTGTGCGGCGACGACGACTGGGGCCACACCTGGAGCCAGGTCCTCCAGCACCGGTTCCGCTCCGAGGGCGAACTGCACGGGCACGCGGTCGGCAACCTGCTGATCGTGGCGCTCTGGGAACTGCTGGGCGACTCCGTGGCGGGCCTGGACTGGGTGGGGCAGTTGCTCGGGGCGCACGGGCGGGTGCTGCCGATGTCGTCGGTGCCCCTGGACATCGCCGCGGAGGTGGCCGGGATCGACGCGTCCCGGCCCGGGAAGCTGACCACGGTGCGGGGCCAGGTGGCGTGCGCGAGCACCAGCGGCCGGGTCCGCTCCATCTCCCTCATCCCCGAGGACCCGCCCGCCAGCCCGCAGGCGGTCAAGGCGGTGCGCGAGGCCGACTGGGTGGTCTTCGGTCCCGGTTCGTGGTTCACCAGCGTGCTGCCGCACCTGCTGGTGCCCGATCTCGCCCACGCCCTGGTCACCACCCGGGCCCGACGCCTGGTGGCGCTGAACCTCTCCCCGCAGAAGGGCGAGACCGAGGGGTTCCGGCCCGAGACCTACCTGGAGGTCCTGCACGAGCACGCGCCCAAACTCGGTGTGGACGTGGTTCTGGCCGACCGCGGGACCGTCGACGAGGTGGAGCCGCTCGAACACGTCGTGTGTCGGCTGGGCGGCCGCCTGGTCCTGGCCGACCTGGCGCGGGAGGACGGTACGCCCCGGCACGACGCCGAGCGCTTCGCCGTCGCGCTGGAGGGTGTCCTGGGCGGGTGAGACGGGCGGCCCCGCCGCCGGGACTGTTCGCGGAGCAATGGGATGCAACCGCCACGAAGCACGACACGCCGCCCTGCCAGCGGGATCGGGGCCCGGCGACACGCGGCGCGGGGGTCGGCAGCGAGCGCCCCGTCACGTAGTCTGCCACGAGGACGCCGAGCGTGGCGGGGCCACGGCGGCGCGGGCCGGCGCCCGGTGCGGGGACGCCGGAACGGCTCACTTCATAGGGGGAGGATCGCGGGGATGGCGATGACCGGCGTGGTGAAGGACGAGTTGAGCCGTCTGGTCATTCTCAAGCCATGCTGTCGCAAGGCGGAGGTGTCCACCATCCTGCGGTTCACCGGCGGCCTGCACCTGGTGGGCGGGCGGATCGTCATCGAGGCCGAACTCGACACCGGTATCGCCGCGCGCCGCCTGCGCAAGGACATCTCCGAGGTCTTCGGGCACGAGTCCGAGATGGTGGTCCTGTCCCCGAGCGGGCTGCGCAAGGGCAACCGGTACGTGGTCCGGGTGATCAGGGACGGCGAGTCCCTGGCACGGCAGACCGGCCTGGTTGACAACAACGGCCGTCCCGTGCGCGGGCTGCCGCGCCACGTGGTGGCGGGCGGTGCGTGCGACGCCGAGTCGGCCTGGCGCGGCGCGTTCATCGCGCACGGCTCCCTGACCGAGCCGGGGCGGTCGATGTCGCTGGAGGCCACCTGTCCCGGACCGGAGGCGGCGCTGGCCCTGGTCGGTGCGGCGCGTCGGCTCAAGGTGCACGCCAAGGCGCGCGAGGTGCGCGGCGTGGACCGGGTGGTGGTGCGCGACGGCGACTCCATCGGAGCCTTGCTGACGCTGCTGGGGGCGCACCAGAGCGTGCTGGCCTGGGAGGAGCGGCGCATGCGCCGGGAGGTCCGGGCCACGGCCAACCGGCTCGCCAACTTCGACGACGCCAACCTGCGGCGCAGCGCCCGCGCGGCGGTGGCCGCGGGGGCACGGGTGGAGCGGGCCCTGGAGATCCTGGGAGAGGAGGCCCCCCAGCACCTGGTGGCGGCGGGCAAGCTCCGCCTGGCGCACAAGCAGGCCTCCCTGGAGGAGCTGGGGCAGTTGTCGGTTCCACCTCTGACCAAGGACGCCATCGCGGGACGGATCCGCAGGCTCCTGGCGATGGCCGACAAGCGGGCGAGTGACCTGGGCATCGAGGGCACCGAGGCCAACCTCACCCCGGACATGCTCGTGCCCTGAGCGGCGGCGGCCCCGATGAAAGGGCCGCGGGCCTCCGCGGCGCGGTGTTCGACTTTGTGAGCTGCAAAAACCCCTGTACAACTCTTCACAATGGTCTAGACCTGTTGTGCGGTGGATGTCAGTATGGGAACGAGCCCACAAGGCCTGCCACGCGGTCGACCCGGGTCGGCAACCGCCGCCCCGCGGCCCTCCGCTAGGCTCTTCTGACAACACCTGGCGCGTGTTAACCCTGTTCAACGCGGTGACCTGCCCAGCCGGCGGCACACGCGGCGCAGAAGGTGGATGCGCGGGTGGAAATGATGTGCGACACATGAGGAGATTGGTTCCGTGACCATCCGTGTAGGCGTCAACGGCTTCGGTCGGATCGGCCGCAACTTCTGGCGCGCGGTCGCCGCCGGCGGCAGCGACATCGAGATCGTCGCCGTCAACGACCTCACCGACACGAAGACGCTCGCGCACCTGCTCAAGTACGACACCGTGCTCGGCTCCCTGAAGGAGGAGGTCGAGGTCGGAGAGGACTCCCTGCGGGTCGGCGACACGTCCTTCAAGGTCCTGGCCGAGCGCGACCCGGCCCAGTTGCCCTGGGCCGACCTGAACGTGGACGTGGTCATCGAGTCCACCGGCCGCTTCACCAAGGCCGAGGACGCGCGCAAGCACATCGAGGCCGGCGCCAAGAAGGTCATCATCTCCGCCCCGGCCAAGGGCGAGGACCTGACCATCGTCATGGGCGTCAACGACGACAAGTACGACGCCGCCCAGCACAACGTCGTCTCCAACGCCTCGTGCACCACCAACTGTGTGGCGCCCATGGCCAAGGTGCTCCTGGACTCCTTCGGCGTCCAGCAGGGCCTGATGACCACGGTGCACGCCTACACCAACGACCAGGTCATCCTGGACTTCCCCCACTCGGACCTGCGCCGTGCCCGCGCCGCCGCGCAGAACATCATCCCGACCACCACGGGCGCGGCCAAGGCCACCGCCCTGGTCATCCCCGAGCTCCAGGGCAAGCTGGACGGCATGGCCATGCGCGTCCCCGTGCCGGACGGCTCGGTGACCGACCTGGTCGTCACCCTGGACCGCGAGGTCACCAAGGACGAGGTCAACGCCGCGTTCAAGGCCGCCGCCGACGGTCCACTCAAGGACCTCCTGGTCTACACCGAGGACCCGATCGTCTCCTCCGACATCGTCGGTACCTCGCCCTCCTGCACCTTCGACGCGAGCCTGACCATGGCCTTTGGCAACCAGGTCAAGATCGTCGGCTGGTACGACAACGAGTGGGGCTACTCCAACCGCCTGGTCGACCTGGCCAAGTTGGTGGGCACCGGCCTGTAGAGGACGGACCGACCGAGCCCTCCGCACGCACGGCACCCCTTCGTCCGCCGCGAAGGGGTGCCGTGCGTGGGACCTGCCCGCCCCGCCCGGAGCGACGTCCGGGCCGACCTTCCCGAGGAGACCTGCCATGCGGACGATCGACGACCTCGACGTCTCCGGTAAGCGTGTGTTCGTCCGATCCGACCTCAACGTTCCCCTGGACGGCGATCGGATCACCGACGACGGCCGCATCCGAGCGGCCCTGCCCGTGATCGAGAAACTGCGCGCGCGCGGCGCGCGCGTCATCGTCGCGGCCCACCTGGGCCGCCCCAAGGGCGCCCCGGACCCGGTGTTCTCCCTGCGCCCCGTCGCGGCCCGCCTGGGCGAGCTGCTCGGCACCGACGTGGCCTTCGCCGCTGACACCGCAGGCGAATCGGCGCACGCCACCGCGGCCGCCCTCACCGACGGCCAGGTCGCGCTGCTGGAGAACGTGCGCTTCGAACCCGGTGAGACCAGCAAGGACGACGCCGAGCGCGGTGAGCTCGCCGACCGGTTCGCCCAGCTCGCCGACCTCTACGTCGGCGATGCCTTCGGGGCAGTGCACCGCAGGCACGCCAGCGTCTACGACCTGCCCGGCAGGCTCCCGCGCGCCGTCGGCGGCCTGGTCCTGACCGAGGTCGAGGTCCTGGAACGGCTCACCTCCGAGCCTCAGCGGCCCTATGCCGTCGCGCTCGGCGGGTCCAAGGTCTCCGACAAGCTCGGCGTCATCGACAACCTGCTCGGTACCGCCGACCGCCTGCTCATCGGCGGCGGGATGGTGTTCACCTTCCTCAAGGCCCAGGGCTTCGAGGTCGGTGCCAGCCTGCTGGAGGCCGACCAGCTCGACACGGTGCGCGGATACCTCGACCGCGCCGAGCGCGAGGGCGTGGAGATCGTCCTGCCCGTGGACGTCGTGGCCGCGGAGAAGTTCGCCGCCGACGCCCCCCACGCCGCGGTGGACGTCGACGCGATCCCGGCCGACCGCATGGGGCTGGACATCGGCCCCAAGAGCCAGGAGCTCTTCGCCTCGAAGATCGCCGACACCCGCACCGTGTTCTGGAACGGCCCGATGGGCGTGTTCGAGATGGAGCCCTACGCGGGCGGCACCCGTGCGCTGGCCGAGGCGCTCATCGGCTCCGGGGCCTTCACCGTGGTCGGCGGCGGGGACTCCGCCGCAGCCGTGCGCGCCCTCGGGTTCGACGAGGCGGCCTTCGGCCACATCTCCACTGGAGGCGGTGCGAGCCTGGAGTACCTGGAGGGCAAGGACCTGCCCGGTATCGACGTGCTCCGCTGACGCCCCCTTCACTCCAACCGAACCGACGGGAAGTGACCATGTCCCAGCGCCTGCCGCTCATCGCGGGCAACTGGAAGATGAACAACAACCACCTGGAGGCCATCGCGCTCGTCCAGAAGCTGGCCTTCGCCCTGAACGGTAAGGACCACGACAGCGTCGAGGTCGTCGTCCTCCCGCCGTTCACCGATCTGCGCAGCGTCCAGACGCTCGTGGACGGCGACAAGCTGCGCATCGGGTACGGCGCCCAGGACCTCTCCGCCCACGACAAGGGGGCCTACACAGGAGAGGTCTCCGGAGCGATGCTGGCCAAACTGGAGTGCTCCTACGTCCTGGCCGGCCACTCCGAGCGCCGCGAGTACCACGACGAGGACGACGCCCTGGTCAACGCCAAGGTCAAGGCGGCCTACCGGCACGGGCTCGTCCCGATCCTGTGCGTGGGCGAGGGCCTGGAGGTCCGCAAACGGGGCGCCCAGGTCGAGCACGTCCTGGCGCAGTTGGACGGAGCGCTGAAGGAAGTCACCGCAGAGCAGGCCGAGAAGCTGGTGGTGGCCTACGAGCCGGTATGGGCCATCGGTACCGGCGAGGTAGCCACCCCCGAGGACGCCCAGGAGGTCTGCGCCGCGGTCCGTGTGCGGCTGGGTGAGCTGTACTCACCCGAGCTCGCCGACCGGGTCCGGATCCTCTACGGTGGTTCGGTCAAGGGCGACAACGCCCCAGGCATCATGGCCCAGAAGGACGTCGACGGCGCCCTGGTCGGCGGTGCCTGCCTGAAGGCGGACGAGTTCGTCAAGGTGATCCGTTTCGGCGAGAGCTGAGGTCCGGAGCCCCGGCACGCCCCGTCCAGACGGGTGGAACCACCCGTCGCGGTGGGCGGGGTGCGCCACGGGGACGGCGATCAGGCTAGACTTCGTCCAGGGGTTTCCCGTGCCTCGCGGGCCAAGCCCCACCCGTGTCCGGCCAAGACACGGTAAAATCCGAAATCGTCCCGGCCTCCTCCTCACACGGACCGAGCCGGTCGGCCCGCTACCGCGGTGCCGCCGCAGGTGCGTGGGGGATGCGGGGCCGCGGTGTCCATCCCCCCGATTCGGGGTCGAACTACGGGTGAGCGTGTGACTCTCGGTCTGTCCATCTTCGTGATGGTTCTCAGTGTGCTGCTGATCTTCCTGGTGCTCCTGCACAAGGGCAAGGGCGGTGGCCTGTCCGACATGTTCGGCGGTGGCGTCACGTCCTCGCTCGGCGGGTCGTCGGTGGTCGAGCGCAACCTCGACCGCATGACGGTGGCCGTCGGCATCGTGTGGATCCTCTCCATCATCGTCCTTGGCGTCCTGTACAGCCGGGTGTAGCCGCCTCCCGTAGGGCCCCTCCACAGTCACGCTCGCCCGGATTCCCCCGGTGAGCGCGTTCGCCGAAGGAGTTTTTCGTGGGTAGTGGCAGTGCCATCCGTGGCAGCCGTGTCGGAGCAGGCCCCATGGGCGAGGCGGAGCGGGGCGAGGCCGCCCCTCGGATCCGGGTGTCGTTCTACTGCGCCAACCGTCACGAGGTCGTGCCCAGCTTCGCAAGTGAGGCGGCCGTCCCCGACGAGTGGGACTGCCCCCGGTGCGGCTTCCCCGCCGGCAAGGACCGGGCCAACCCCCCCTCGCCGCCGCGCACCGAGCCGTACAAGACCCATCTCGCCTACGTCAAGGAACGGCGCAGCGAGGAGGAGGGCAAGCTCATCCTCGACGAGGCGCTCGCCAAGCTCCGTGCCGACCGCGCCGCCGTCGAGGCGCACATGCAGGCGTCCCGGAACTAGGTCGCCCGGCTCGGGTCCGCCGCGGTTGCGGCCCCGGGCCCTTTCTCGGCCCAGAGTCGATCACTCAGGGTTTTCATGGCGATTCTCTGGGTTCGGGTTTCCCGCTTCGGAGGTGAAAGACGGAAGCACTTTCTCATTCCTGGGACCGGTGTGGTCTCTGAGAAATACAGTGACCGGCACCGACCCCGACAACCCCTTCGAGGAGATGGTGCCGATGTCCACCTGTCCGACCGGTGGCGACCACGATTGGATTCTCGGCGACGACCGCAAGTTCCAGTGCGCCAAGTGCGGAGCTCAGAGCGCACGGCGGTTCTGAGGGTCCCGGTTCCGTTCCGGCTGCACAGTGCTCCGTGCGGCGACCTCTTCCCCGTCCAGGGCATACCAGGTCACCGGCTCCCCCAGGGTCTCGGCGACGCCCTTGGCCCACCGATCGAGCGGGGCGAAACCGTCGGGGCCCTCCTCCAGGACCGTGCGTCCCTGATAGGACACACCGTCCAGGACGAGGACCTCCCCCCGGACCCGCAGTTCCGTGTCGTACTCGTGTGTCTTGCGTCTCATGGCATGGACTCTAGCGGGACCCGCGACCGATCCGCCGGGGATTCTCCCCACGCCCCGCTGCGGCTCAGGGACGCCGGTGCTCCGACGCGCGGAGCGCTGTGCGGAGTTGGGACAATGGGGGCATGTCTGCGCCCGAGCCCCCCGACGTTCCCGCCACGACGCACGCCCTGCCCTCGGACCTGTCCCATCGGCCCGCCAGCGTCTCCCACTTGAGGCGCTACGTCAGTCTGCGCGGCCCCAACACCAGGATGTGGATCGCCGCCGCCTACTTCTCCGCACTCCTCACCGCAGGGTTCGCCGCGGTGACGGGATCGCTGGTCTGGCACCTGATGACGGCGGACTACACCGTCGGCTCGGTGGCGCTGTGGGGCGCCGCCGCGGTGGTGATGGCTTTCCTGGGGCCCGTCGGCAACGTGTTCATGGTGCGGGGCCTTCCCCAGCGCATCACCCGCCAGGGCATCAGTGCCGACAGCGACGGGATCACGGTGCTCCAGGAGCGCAAGTGGTGGTTCCCCGGAGAGGGGACGTTCGTCGCCTGGCCGGAGATCCGGCGCGTACGCGAGGTGCGGGTGGGCGAGCGCAGGCCCCTCTACTTCATCGAGTTCGTCCTGGACACCCACCGGACCGACGCCGAACTGCCCAACTGGGCGGAGACCGCCGACGGCCTGGGGCTGGAACCGGAGGAGGCACCCACGCAGTTCTACGTCCAGGTGCCCTCGGCGGTCAAGGAGCGGATCCTGCGCATGGTCGAGTACACGGCCCCGCTGCCCTCGATCGTGGAGCGCACCCCGCCCCCGCGGTGACAGATGTCGGTTGGCGCTGAAATGGCGCCAAGAAGTCCTCTATTTTCGATCTATGTCGAGGATGCTTCAGCTATTATCGCGCCATGGGAGCTATTCAGGTCAAAGACGTTCCGGACGAGGTCAGAGAGATCCTGGCTGCGGAAGCCCGGCGATCGGGGCAGTCACTCCAGACGTACGTGCTCGCCGTGTTGGAGCGTGAGGCGCGCTTCGCCCGCAATCGGCAGGTAGTCGAACAGACGCCTCTGCCGGGAGCCGCTCTGAGCATGGACGAGATCGTCGCGGCGGTCCGCGCCGCTCGCGGTGACGACGTGTCGGGCGGTGACGGGAAGAGCGGTGTCGCGTGATCGTCGTCGACACTTCTGTCTTGATCGATCTCTACTTGGGAACACCGAGCCGTTCTACCGCCGCAGTACGTCGGGTGCTCGGTGCCGACAGTGAGTGGTACGCCCCCAGCCACCAGCCCGTCGAGTTCCTCAACGCGCTCAGGGGGCTTGTGCTCGGGCGGAAGGTGCCCATCGGTGACGCTGAAGCCGCACGCAAACTCTATTCCCTGCAAGCGATCTCCCATGTGGAGCCCGTCAGGGAAGTCGCTGACCGGATCTGGGAACTGCGATCCAATCTGACGGCCTACGACGCGGCCTACGTCGCGGTGGCCGAAGCCCTGGACTGTGCTCTGGTGACCGGTGACGCTCGTCTGGTCGCGGCGCCGGGGCTCCGGTGCGAGGTGCGCGTCCTCCGCTAGCGCACTCAGGTGAACGGCGTGTCACGGGGGCGCGCACGGCGGCTCGGGAACTCAACGGTGGCCTAACATCCCCGAAACGCGGGTCGGCGATGGTAATACCACGTCGGTGCGCACCCCGCCGCCACGGCCCGACGACGCGTCGTGGCGGCGGGGACATCCACTGGGAGGGAGCGCCTGTGGGCCTGTGGAGGATCAGGACGACGGTCGAGGATCGCCCGGGGGAGCTGGCCGGCATCGTCGACGCCCTCGCCCGGTGCGGCGGCAACATCGTCGGGCTCTCCATCCACACCGACGTGTCGGGCGTGGTCGACGAGTTCGTCGTGGACCTGCCCGGGGACCACGTCCGGGCCGTGGACGCGGTCGCCGAGCGCTGCCCCTCCGGCAAGACGAACGCGGTCCCCGCCCTCCGGCGCGAGGTCGGTGACGACGTCACCCGGGCCCTGCTCCTCACCGCCCGGTTGAGGGCGCACCCCAACGCGCTGCCCGACGCGCTCGCTGATCTGCTGTTGGCCGACGAGGCCTGCTGGACCAATCTGACCAGCCAGGACGAGGTCGCGGACACGGCGGTCGGCACCGTGATGCTCGTCCCGGTAGGCCCCCTGCGCGGGGTGCTCGTGCGCCGCCGGTCACGTCCCTTCACCTGGACCGAGAACAGTCGCGCCGACGCGCTGGTCCGCTCCGTGATGCCCTCGGCCGGGCCGGTGCCCACCGAGCGGACCGTGTCCACGGCCGACGGTGTGGAACTGTCCCTGCGGCAGGTACGGGACGCTGACCTGCCCGCCCTGGACGGCCTGCACCGGCGCTGCTCGCCCGAGACGGTGCGCGGCAGGTACTCCACGGGTATGCGGGAGTTGAGCCCGCACATGCGTCAGGTCTTCTGTGATCCCGAGCGCGGGCTGACGCTGGCGGTGCGGCCCCACGGCCGCGAGGAGCCCGTGGCGCTCGGGCACCTGATGTACACGCTCGACCCCGGCGTGGGGGAGATCGCCCTCATGGTGGAGGACGCCTGGCAGGGGCACGGTGTGGGCACGGCCCTGGCCCGGGCCCTGACGGCCACCGCCGCCGACTGGGGGCTGGCTGAGCTGAGGGCGGAGACCACCCTGTCCAACACCGCCATGCTGCGCGTCATGCGCCACCTGGGCGCGTCGGTGCGTCCGTCGGGCGGGGCGCAGGTGCACGCGCGGGCACCGGTCGTCGAGGCGCTCCAGTTCGGCACCCGCGGCGGTCAGCGGCGTGGCGGCCAGGTCGCGCGGCTGATGGGGCAGGGATAGCGGCTACCGGGGAAAGACGCGGGGGTCGGCGGTCACTGGGGGGTGCCGCCGACCCCCGCCCGTCTGTGGCGCGGTGAGGCCGTCTTCCGGGCGGGGCCCTGCTTTCTCTTACTCGTCCGACGCGGAGGCCGACTCGTCGTCCGCGGCGGGGGCCGGAGACGCGGCCTTCTTGGCACGGCGCTTCTTCACCGGGCGCGAGTAGTCCACGAGCGGCTCGAAGCGGGCCTCGTGCTCCTTGGCGCACTCGCCGCAGGCGTCGACCTCGCGGACCGTGCCCTCCCAGGCGAACTGGATGACCTCAGTCGCCTCGACCTTCTCCTCGCTGACAGCGTGGGGGTCGCAGTACTTGAGCGTGAAGACCTCGGTGACCACGGCGGGGATTTCCCTTCGGTATCGCGTGAACAGTGCGGACCCCGTAATCATACACCTGTACGAACGCGGAGGGCCGGGCGTGCGCCAGGGCTCGCCGTACGGGATGCGGGGTCCGTCCGAGCCTAGCGAAGTCCGGGCGCTGCCGCGTACCGCGCGTGTGCGTCCGCCCTGCAAGGGCGCGTGTCGCGGTCGGCCCCGCGTCGGTTCCGGCACTCCTGCGGCTGTGGGCGACCGAATTTGTGCGTTCGGTGAACACGGAGCGGGCGCCGTGGCTATCGTGTTGCCCACTTTCGACGGAGAGCCAACAAGGGGGGTAGGCCGTGGTCGAGTACATGGAGGGCGCCCGGAGCCGGGCCGACACGGGGAGCGTGAGCGAGCGCGTGTCGGCGGACCCGGCGTTCGTCAGGTTGCGCAGGAGGTTCGCCCTGAACGCGGGCCTGCTGGTGGCCGGGCTCCTCGTGAGCTACACGCTCTACCTGCTGCTCTCGGCCTACGCCCGTGACCTCATGGGGGTCAGGGTCGTCGGCTCCGTCAACGTGGCCCTGCTCCTGGGGATCGGCCAGTTCGCAGTGACGTTCGCCCTCGCATGGGCCTTCGGCCGTGTCTGCGAGCGCGGCACCGATCCGCTCGCGGAGCGGATCCGCGACCGGGTGCGCGACGAGGAGACCGTCACCGGCCGGGTGGTCGGCCGATGAACACGCCCCCCGTTCACAGAGCCCTCGCGGGCGGTGCCGCCACGGGGGACGGCACCGCCCCCGGACCCGCCGCACCGGACTGGGCGGCCGACCTCGGATCGGTCCTGGGCGACCGCTTCGGGGCCGCGCACGCCTGGACGATCGCCCTGTGCGCGCTCTTCGTCCTGGCCACGCTGGTCATCACTGTCAGGGCCCGGCGCACCACCCGCGGCGCGGTCGACTTCTACGCCGGAGGGCGCGGCTTCTCCAGCACCCAGAACGGGCTGGCGCTGACCGGCGACTACCTGTCGGCCGCCTCGTTCCTGGGCATTGCCGGGATGATCTCGCTGCGCGGATACGACGGTTTCCTGTACTCGGTCGGCTTCCTCGTCGCCTGGCTGCTGGTGCTGCCGATGGCCCAGCTCACCCGCAACACCGGCCGCTACACCATGGCGGACCTGCCCGCCTTCCGCCTGCGCCGGATGCGGGTCCGCCTGGCCTGCACTGTCTCCACGGTCACCGTCTGCGTGTTCTACCTCGTCGCGCAGATGGTCGGCGCGGGCGCCCTCACCGCGGTGCTGCTTGGGCTGCACGAGGGCGGCACGTTCCTCGGGGTGGGTGCCGACCAGGCCCGGTCCGGGGCGATCGTGCTCGTGGGCGTGCTCATGATCGTCTACGTCATGTACGGCGGGATGAAGGCGGCCACGTGGCTGCAGATCATCAAGGCGGTGGTCCTGCTGGCCGCCACCGGGCTGCTCACCGCCATGGTCCTGGCCCTGTTCTCCTTCAACCCCAGCGCCCTGCTGTCGGAGGCCGCCGGGGCCAGCGGTCACGGGCAGGCCTTCCTCGAACCGGGGCTCCACCTGGGGGTGGACGTGCCTGGGGACGCGGCGGCGACGCTGTTCAACAAGCTCGACCTGATCAGTCTCGGCCTGGCCCTGGTCCTGGGCACCGCCGCGCTGCCGCACATCCTGATCCGCTTCTACACGGTCCCCGACGGGCGCTCGGCACGCGCCTCGGTCAACCGCACCATCGTCATGGTCGGGGTGTTCTACCTGATGACGCTCGCTCTGGGCTTCGGCGCGGCGGCGCTGGTGGGCTCCGAGCGGATCCTGGCGCTGGACCCCTCGGGCAACAGTGCCGTGCCGATGCTCGCCGAGGAGCTGGGCGGGCGTGCCGCAGGTCCGGCGGGTGCCGCCGTGCTGCTCGCGCTGATCTCCGCCGTGGCGCTGGCCACGATCCTGGCCGTGATCGCCAGCCTCACCCTGGCCTCGTCGACCTCCATCGCGCACGACCTGTTCGGCCACGTCCTCATGTGGGGGCGTCCCCGGGAGTCGCAGGAGGTGTCCGTGGCGCGCTTCTCCGCGTGCGTGATCGGGGGCGTGGCCATCCTGCTGGCCATCCGCGCGCAGGAGATGAACGTCGCCTTCCTCGTGGGCCTGGCCTTCGCCATCGCCGCCGCCGCGAACCTGCCCGTCATCGTGCTGACGATGTTCTGGCGCCGCTTCAACACCCGGGGAGTGGAGTGGGGCATCTACGGGGGGCTGTCCTGCACACTGGCGCTCATGCTCTTCTCCCCGGTGATGTCGGGCACGACCGACCCGCTGACCGGGGAGAACCTGTCGGTGCTGCCCGCGTCGATCGACATCCAGTTCGTTCCTCTGGAGAACCCGGCGCTGATCGCGGTGCCCTTCGGGTTCCTGTGCGCCATCGTCGGCAGCCTGCTCTCTCCGGAGCGCAACACGGCCCGTTTCACCGAGTTGCGGGTGCGTTCACTCACCGGGTGGGGGACCGAGGGCCGGTGACGGCGGGGCCGGCCCGGCGGTACGGGTCGCGGTCAGGCTCCGCGCCGAGCGGCCTCGGCCATGCCGCGGGCCACGTCGTGCAGCAGGTCGGGGATCTCCTCGGCGCCGCGGGCCATCCGGTCCCAGGCTCGCGCTCCCCGGTCGAGCTGTTCGCGGGGGCTCGTCACCGTGACGCCCGCCGCGCCCTTGCGGGCCCGCCGCTGCTCGCGGCGGTAGGAGCCGCGGACGGCCCAGAACGCCAGGGCCACCAGGGGCCGCGCGAACGGTCCGCGCCCCCGGGCCCGCAGCGTGGCGGTTACGTCCCACCGGCCGTCCGTGCGGGTGGTGGGGGAGAGGTCGGCCTCGATGTCGGCCAGCGCGTGGGCCGCGGTCAGCCGTACCGGGGCGGGCCCGGTGCGGCCCGTCAGGGCCGCGTACCAAGCGGTGGTGTCGATCGTGAGTGAGCCGCGCGCCGAGCGCAGCCACGCGCCCCGGCCGGGCAGGCGGACCTTGACGGTCAGGGCCAGGGTGCCTGCCACCGCGTCGTGGGCGGCCGTCCCCGACGTCACCGGCGGTGTGCCGCCGCCGACCCGGTCGGGCATGGCGAACTCCAGCGCGCTGGTGCCCTCCGGATCCCATGAGGTGATGGTCAGCCCCGTGCTGGTCCACCCCTGCCGCTCGTAGACCGGCTCTACCGGCACGCCCCCGGGGGAGAGTTCGGAGACGAGGTAGTGGCTCCGGGGCTCCAGGTGGCGCCCGGACTGGAGCTGGAGCGCCGTGGTGGAGGCCTCGATGGCCAGCTCCTCCGCCTCCGCCGGGTCCTCGACCCCCTCGCGCAGGCGTTCGGCGGCGGCGCGGCGGCGCTCGCGGTTGCTCCGTGCCACCGCGCGGTCGACCAGCCCCAGGCGGTCGGCGCGCTCCTCCCAGCGGTCGACAACGGCCTCGTCGGGGGTGATCAGCCACCCCCTTCCGTCGAACCCGCACGCGCGGGCGACCGCGTGCGCGGCGGTGACGGAACGGACCACCGCCCCGTGGTCCACGGGTGCGAGGTCGAAGGTGTGGCTCAGGCGGGGCAAGTCGGCTCCGGTGTCGTGGTCGGGTCGCGCGGGCTCTGGTCCGCACGCGCACCAGAGTATGCGGCGCACGGCCGCGAGTCCCCGCGGCGGGTGCCCCTCCGGGGGCGCGATGCCGCACAATGGCGTGTATGACGAGGTACGTCGCGCTGTTGCGCGGAGTCAACGTGGGGGCGCACCGCCGGATCGCCATGGCCGATCTGCGTTCGCTCCTGACCGGACTCGGCTACACCGGTGTGGCCACACACCTTCAGAGCGGGAACGCGGTCCTGGAGGCCGGGGGCGCCGGTCCCGACGCGGTGGCCGCGGCGATCCGCGGTGCCGTTCTCGACGGGCTCGGCCACGACGTGCCGGTCGTGGTGCGCACGGCGCGGCGGTGGCGCGCGGCGGTGGCGGCCAACCCGCTGGAGGTCCCCGACCCCTCGCGGTTCCTGGTGCTGTTCTCCTCCCAGGCCTGGGACACGGAGGCGCTGGGCGCGGTCGACCTGTCCGCCTACCCGCACGAGCGCCTCGCCTTCACCGCGACGGAGGTCTACACCGGCCACCGCGACGGGGTCCGCTTCGCCGCGCTCCCGGACGCGGTCGCTGGATGCACCACCGGCGCCGTCACCGCCCGGAACTGGCGGACCGTGGTCCGCCTCCTGGAGATGGTGGAACGCTGAACGCCCCGGTTCGGGGCATTCTGTCCGACTGTCCGAGAGTAGTCCTCGGTGAACCGAGGACGGCGCGTGCCGTCGGGACCACACGAGAAGGGGTGGTGTACGTGCCCAGACGCTGGACTGTGATCCTACGGGACCTGGCGGACGCGGCGCGGCCGATCCGGTCTGAGGACTGCCACGGCCTGCTCAACCACTGGTGGCCGCAGCCGCAGGAGGACCACACGGCCGCCAAACGGTGGTCGATGAACGGGTGGCCTGCGCCGCTGGGGGACCGGCTCTACCACTGGTCCGTCTCCTGGCTCGACGACGACCCGCCCCCCGTGGACCCCGAGACCCTGGTGGGCCAGCCGCAGCGGATCGGCGACCACCTGATGGAGCCCTTGTCGGTGACCCGCACCTTCGACCGCACCTACGCCGGGATGCTCGCCGCCGCGCGCGGCCCCTTCGCGGTGCGTTCGGCGGTGGTGCGCAGCCGCACGCCCGTGGTGATGGTCGCGCGCGACTCCGGGGGTGAGCGCATCCCGCAGGTCTGGCCGAGTCCTCGGCGGCTCTTCGGGGCCGTGCACCGCTCGGGGGGAGGGATCGTCGGTGGCAGCGGAGCCGTGGGCGCCGTCGCCCGGTTCGCCCCCGCGGACTTGGCCGACCCCTGGTTGGACCTGCTGTTCGGCGGGCTGGCCCACGTGCGGCGTGTTCCTCTGCCGGAGGAGCCCGTGCGTGTGGGCGAGCACCGGCACAACGACGAGCGCACCGTCCTGGGGTGGGAGGGGGGCCTGCGCCTGGAGCTGGTGGGAGGGGAGCGCCACCACGCCGACGCCTTCGCCGCGCTCCTGGAACTGGTCGAGCTGTCGGGTGTGGGCAAGTACACGGCCCAGGGGTTCGGTGCGGTACGGGTGGACACCATGACCGGTGCGGCGGCGCGGGTCCGGGTGCCCACGTCTCGCGGGGGAGGGCGCCGCGCACGGGTACGGACCGGGGATTTCAGCGGGACCCTGTTCGACTGATGCCGGACCGTCGGCCCGGGGCGGGCGGGGGCGGTCCCGCACACCCGTGCGCGGCCGCGGTCCGGCATCCGGCCGCCGGACCGCGGTCACCGCTGCGGGGGTGGGGCGTCCCCCGGTTCGGGGCGGGCCGCCGCCCGTTCTCTCAGCGCCCGTGCCAGCCCGAGCAGATGGGGGACGAGGTCACCGGGGGCGAGCGGGTCCGGGACGCGCTCCGGTGCGGTGTGGTGCGGTGCGGGGGAGCGCGGTACGCGGCCGTGCGTCACGGGGACCTCCGGGAGGGGAACTGATGGGCGTACCCAGGTCTCTCGGACGGCCCCCGCGTGTTACTGGCCGAAACAGGTCAATATGGTGCGAAGGGGTGACTACCGGTTGAATCTCCTGATATCGGTAGTGCGTCGTGGTCCGTGCGCCGATACGGCCCGGCGTCCCGCCTCCGGCCGTGCCCGCCGCCCCGCCCCGCCGACGAGGAGACGTGACACAGTGCCGCCCCACCCCTGCCCTCCGCCGCCCCCGACGCGCGGGGACGCCCCGCCGGAGGTACCACCGGAAGGGCGGCCTGTCCGCGCACCGGACGCCGCGCGGGAGGGCCTCCCACGGCGCGGGGTCCTCGTCGCCGTCGACCTCCGCGGCATACAGGCGTTCGTCTTCGGAGGGCACCGCATCCTCGACGCGGTGGGGCGCGCCGCCCTGGTCGCGGAGCTGACGGCCACCTCCGGCCCCAGGGGCGGCGCCGCCGACCTGCTGCCCCCCGGACACGCGGTCCTGCGCGACGCCGGAGGAGCGCTCACCGTGGTCCTGCCGGACGCCGCCGCGGCACGGGAGTTCACCGGCCGCTACACGCGGCGGCTGCGCGAACGGGCCGGGGACCTCACCCCCGTGGTGGCCCACGTTCCCTATGGCCGGTGGGAGCAGGGGCCCCCGGACACGCCAGTCGGCGTAGACGAGGCACTGGCCGTCCTCCCCGAGCGCCTGCGCAGGGCACGCCGGTCCATGTCCGCGCTGCACACGCCCGCACGGGGACACGGCATCACCGCGCCGTGCTCCGTCAGCGGGGGCCCCGCCGAGGTCGTGGACAGCACACGCTTCCAGGACACGCACGTGTACGAGCGCGTCTCGGCCGACGTGGCACGGGCGCGCGGGGCGGGCCGCCGCTGGCACCGGGCGCACAGCGAGGACTGGCTGGAGGGGGCGGCCGCCGCCAGCGGATCGCCCCCGCTCGCCCTGCCCATGGAGGCCGACCTCCTCGGACGCGAGCACGGAGGACTCAGCCGCGTCGCCCTCGTCCACGTGGACGTCAACGGACTGGGCGCGATCCTCGGCGACTACCGTGAGCGGGTCGCCGACCCCGCCGTCCCCGGATCCGGGGCGATGGCGCAGCGCCACCTGTCCGCACACCTGCGCGGACTCGTCGAGGGGCTCGCACGGACCCTGGTCCGCGCGGTGGCCGCCACGGTCCGCGCCGGCGACGGGGACCGGCCCGTGATCCCCGGGGCCGGCACGGCCGGTCCGGTCCCGCTCTCTCACACCCCCGACGGCCGGGTGTGCCTGCCCCTGCGCCCCATCGTCGTGGCCGGCGACGACCTGACCGTCCTGTGCGACGCCCGGCTCGCACTGAGCCTGGTCCGGTACGCCCTCGACTGGCTGGACGCCGACCCCGAGGCGGTCGCCGACCCCCGCGACCCCAGGGTGGCCCTGCACCTGGCCCTGGCGGACGCCGTCCCGGGCCCCGGACGCACCGTCACCGCTCCCGGGGGGCTGACCCACGCCACACACGTCCCCACGGTAGGGGCCGGGATCGCGATCCAACCGGTCGGTGCGCCGCTGGCCTGGGGGTACGACCTGTGCGAGGCGATGTGTCGCCGAGCCAAGCGGTACCGGACCGAGAGCGCCGAGACCGACCCCCGGGTGGCGGAGGAGCACGCCGTGGCCTGGACGACCCGGTCCGGCGGGGTGGAGCGGGTCGAACGGATGCTCGACCGTGACCGTCGCCCCCCTCTGCCGCGCACCGAACTGCCCCTGACGGGCCGTCGGTTCATCGGCTTCCTGGAGCGGTACCTGTCCGCAGACGCCCCCGGAGGCCTGCTCGCCGACGGTGGTACCCGCCGCCGGGGCTGGCTGGTCTCGGCCCTGGCCCCCCTCCTGGAGTCGGGGGCCGACCCCGGCCCCGAACTCGCCCGGCGCTCCCGCGCGGTCGGCGCCCCCGTGGACCTGCCCTTGGAGTGGACCCCCGGCGCGGTGCTGGACGCGATCGGGGTGGCCGACCTGTATCTGGACCCCGGTCTGGCCGCTGCCCTGCCGCCCCGGCTGCCCCAGATCCGCGGACGGAAGGGCGCGCCTTCGTGAGCGCCCCGGATCGCATCACGGTGTACCTGGCCTCCCCGGCGCTCTTCACCGGAGACAGCGCCGACGGGACGGCGGCCGACACCGACGTGGTCACCGACGGCCACGGCCTCCCCTACCTGCCCCGGCACCGGCTCTCGGCCCGGCTGCGGGCCGGGGCCGACGACGCCCTCTCCGTCGCCCCGGATCTGAGGGCCGCCGCCGACGACGTCCTGGGACGCGACCGTTCCCACGGCCCGGACCGCATCCTGCGCCTGGGGCACGCCGTCATGGCAGACACCGTCCGCGACGCGCTGGTGTGGGCCCTGGACGGCAGGGACGAGCCCGAGCGCACAGCCCTGCGCCGGGCGGTCACCGACGCCTGCACCGCGCTGGAGTCGAGCACGGAGGCCGGGCCCGACGGCGCCCCCGTCCCCGGCCGACTGCGCACCCACCGTGTGCTGTTGCCCGGCCTCACCCTCACCGCGCCCCTGGTCTGGGCCGCACCGCCGACCGCGGAGCACTGGCGGATCCTGGCCCGTGCCTGCCTGGCCACCACCCGTATCGGCCTGCGCGGCTCACGCGGACGCGGGCGCGTGGACGTCCGTCTGGCCCCGCCTGCCGGTGACCCGCACGCGGCGACGCTCGCCCTGGCGGCCCGCCGCCCGGTGGAGCCCCCCGTCGGAGGAGAGGAGGCCCGAACGTGAGCCCCGCCCCACTCCTGAGCGCCTACCTGCCCCTGCGCTACGTCCTCACTGACAGCCTGGCAGTCCGCACTTCCTACGACCCCTCCGGGATCGACTCCGAACACGTCATCGGCGGACGGGCGCAGCGCGGCATGCTCGCCGCCGCGCTCACCCGCGCGGGCCGCCACGACGACCTGCACGCCTGGGTGGCCCGCGGAGACCGTATCCGCTTCGCCCCCGCACACCCCCGGCTCGAACGGGGACCGGGGCGCACGGCCCCGGCCGTCGCCTACCCCCCGCCCGCCTACCTGCACACACCCGGCAAGGAGGGGGACACCACCGTCGACGTGTTCGGGCACACCGACCCCGCCACCCCCTACCGGGCCGTCCGCGACCCCCTCACCCCCGACCGCGCCCTGCGCGCCCGTGTGCACACCACCGCGGAGCGCCGCCTGGGCCGCACCCGCACCGGGGCCCGCACCCAGGGGGTGCCCTTCGTCACCACCGCGCTCGACGCCGGCCAGGTCTTCGAGGCCCGGTGGCAACTGCGCGCCCCCGACACCGCGTCCCTGGAACGCCTGGCCGAACGGGTCGCCGCGGCGCTGGCCCGGGCCGAGGGAACCCTCACTCTGGGATCGGGCGGAACCAGGGCCCACGGCGGTGTGAGCGTCGCGCCCGTGGACCCCGACCGCCTGCTCTCTCCGGACCGGATCGACCCCGCGGGCCGGGTCCGCACCTGGCCCGCCGGTTCCCCCGTCGACCTCATCCTGCTCTCCCCGGCCCTGGTGGTCGACGAACACGGCCGGCACCGGCCCTCCGCGCTCACCCGGGCCGTGCTCGACCTGTGCGCCCGAGTCCTGCCCGACACCCGCGTCGAGGTGCTCGCCGACCACGTGGAGGCCGAGAGCGTGGGGGGCTACCACCGCGGCTACCGGGGCCCCATGGCCGAACGCTGGGCCGCGCGCCCCGGAGCGGTGGTCCGCCTGCGCCCCGACCGAGACCTCACCACCGCCCGAGCCAGGCTCCTGGAGGCCCACACCCTCGGAGAGCGCGCCGTGGACGGCTACGGCCAGTTCACCCTGGCCTCACCGCCGCCCGCCGGACCCGAGCCGCTCGCCCCGCAGGCGGCCCCGTTCGCGGCCCGCCGCCGCCCCGCTCCCCCCGAACCGGACCGCGACGAGCGGCTGCGCCTCCTGTACGACCGCCTCCTGTGGGAGGCCGCCGTGCGACCGGTCCGCGACCACGCGCGTGCCCTCGCGCGGGCCTCCGCGCCACGGTCGGCGGAACTGCCGCCACACCTGCTGGAGTGCCTGAGAGAGGTCCTCGCCCAGCCGCGCCGCACCCCCGGCCGTGCACTGTCCGCCCTCGAACACACCGTCGCTCCGAACAGCGCCCGCGGCCCCGGCAACGGTGCCGGAGAACTGTGCGAGCACGACCTGCGCGCACTGGACCGGGCCCTGCTGGTGCGTCCGGACCGCCCCGGGCGCACCAGCGTCCGCTCCTGGCTGGAGGGGCTGTCCACCCGCACCACCGCCTGGTGGGACGACAACCGCCCCGGCCGTGCACCCGCCTACACCGGGGCCCTCGCGGTCGTGGACCTGACCCTGGCCGACGGTCGCCCCCCGGCCACGGCGGCCGGGCTCTCCCGGCACGCCCTGGAGTGGGAGCGCCGTGCCGCGCCGTGCCTGTCCCTGCTCCTGGTCTCCTCCTGGCTCGCGGAGACGGCCCGGGCCGCGAGGGGAGGACCGGAGTGAACCGTTCCCGCGCACGCATCCGGCGGAGCCGCACCTCCCGCGCGCCCCGCCCCCGCCGGGCCCTTCCCGCACCGCGTACCGAGGCGATCGCACCCCCGCGGCACCGGCGCGACCGCCACCGCACCACGGCGCGTGCCCACGCGCCCCTCCTCCTCCACGGACACCCCATGACCAGCAGTCCCCGGCCCGGCCCCGTGGTGTGGGAGATCGCCGCGCACCTGCGCCTGGAGTCGGACACCCATGTCGGTGCCGCCCGGAACCCCGGTGACCACGTCGTACGCGGCGACGCGGACCTGCACCTGGACCGCGACCCGCGCACCGGGCTGCCCCGGGTGCGCGCCACGACCCTGGCCGGGATCATGCGCCACGAACTGGCCGCCCGCACGGGCGACCCTGGCAGGGTCCGGGCGCTCTTCGGATCCTCCGGAGCCCACAGGGACGTGCCGCAGTCCACGGGCGCACTCGACCTCGACGACGCCCGCACCGTCCTGCCCGAGGGGGCCGCCGTCGCGATCCGGACAGGGACCCGGGTGGACCCCGCGACCGGGACCGTGCACCCCGGCCGGGTGTGGCGTTGGGAGGTGCTGCCCGCCGGGACGCTCCTCACCGCGCACCTGCGCCTGCGCTGCCCGGCCCCCGCCGACGAACCCCGGCTGCTGGCACTGCTCCTGACCGCCGTGACCGGACTGGAGGGGCACGGCCCGGGGGCCCGCCTCGGCGCCCGGACCGGACGCGGGTTCGGGGCTGTGGCCGCGGTGCGCTGGACCGCGGCCCGCCACGACCTGTCCGGCGAGGACGGTTGGCTGGCCTACCACGGGCGCACCTGGGCCCAGCGGTGGGCCGCCGAGCCCCCGTCCGACGCCGCCACCCGCCTGGCCCGCGCCCTGGACCGGGAACTGCGGGCGCACGGGCGGCACCCCGCCGCCGCCGACCTGGCCGCCCGCTCCGACACCGGCGACCACCGCCACCGCGCCGAGCTCCGCCTGACCCTGGCCGCGGGGGAGCGCCCCGCGCCCCCGCCGGGCCCGCCGCCCGGCCGTGCGCAGGGGGACCCTCGCCCCGTACCGCTCATGCTCGGCGACCTGCCCGCGGCGGACCGCGCCGGCGAGGCCGACCGCGCCCACCGCCACCGCCCCGTCCCGGACGGCCCCCACGGAGTCCGGATCGCCCCCCTTCTGGGGGATACCGCCCTGTACTCCCTGTTCAAGCGGATCGGTGCCCGCCTCGTACGCGACGCCGCCGAACGGTGGGGTGCCCCACCCGAGCACGGACGGGACTGGCACGCCCACTGGTGGGGCGCCGACACCCCGCCCGCCGCCTCGCGTGTGCGGCTGCGCTCGGCCCCCGTCCTGTCCGGCGGGGCGCCGCTGACCACGACCCGGCTCACCGTGGACGCCCTGTTCGGCGACGCCGTCGACGGGCACCTGTTCACCGCCGACCTGTACTGCGGGGGGACCGCCGAAGCCGTCCTGGACATCAGCGAACCCGACGACGCCGTGCTCGGACTGCTCACCCTGGTCGTGCGTGAACTGGCCACGGTCCCCTTCGAGACGCTCGGGGCGGGGACCGGGGGAGGCAACGGCCGACTCACCGCCACCCGTGCCCGCGTGAGTATCCGCACCGGCGGCTCCGCCCACACGGTCGACCTGATCACCGCACTGTTCGACCCCGAGAGCGGGGAGGCGGCTACCGCCCGCGGCTGGCTGGCCGCCCTGCGCACCGCCCTCACCGCCGAAGGCCCCGGGGAGGGCACCCGATGAGCCACCACCCCCCGCCCGCCGAGGGGCTGACCGTCGCACCGCTCACCGCAAAGCAGATCGAGGGGGTCCTCACCGACGTCTTCACCCGCGGCACCCGCTGCCGCCTGCTCGACACGGGTACGGACGGCTGCCCCGCATCCCACGGCCACCCCCAGTGGCTGCTGGCCGAACTCGGAGACGCGCGTGTCACCGGCGCGTGCCACGGCGGCCGGTGGACCCGCTCCGACACCCTCACCGAGCCGTCCCCCGCGGCACCGACGCTGGACCCCGGCACCGACCGGTGGCGCATCCTGGAGGTCCTCGTCTTCGGCCCGCGGGCGCAGATCAGGATCGGTGAGGCGGCCGAGGCCGGATGGATCAGCGCCGACGCCCCCACCGCACCGCCCGAGTGGTTGCGCCCCCGTGACCGCTCCCTCCTCCTCCAGGGCTGGAACGGCCCCGACCACAGCCGCACCCTCGACCGCCGGGCGCCCCTGTCGGTGGCGCGCGAACCGGGCGGCTCCGAGGCGATCCTGCCAGTGGAGTGGGCCGACTTCTCCGGCCGCCACCGGCCCCTCCCGGGCGGGCGCACCGCACTGGAGAGCGAGGGCACGTGGCTGACCCTGCGCGAGTACTGGGCGAGCGACCCCGGCACCGGCGCGGTCGGGGTGGCCTTCCACCGCCTCACCGGCCTGACCCACGGGCCCAAACCCACGGGGCCGCTGATCGACGCGGGGACCGGGGACGACCTCCCCCCGGAACCCTGATGGACGGACGCTTCCACGCCACCGCCCCCTACGGGCTGGTGCGCCTCGCCGAGACCCCCATGCCCGCCGCCGACCTGCACACCGGGCACGCCACCGGCGACCTGCTGCGCAGCCACGACCGGACCGTGTCGGGCACCCACACCGGTTGGATCGAACTGATACTCACCACCCTCACCCCCACCTTCGTCGGCCAGAGGCTCGACCACGGGGCGGTCAACCCCTCCGCCCGCTTCCCCCACGGCGGCCGCGCGCTGCCGGCCATCCCCGGGCCGACCCTGCGCGGCCTGGTCCGCAACACCGTGCGCATGCTCACCGGAGGCGAGACCGGGCCGGTCAACACCCCCATGCTCTTCTTCCGCGCCCCCGTGCGCATCGGTCCCGGCGACGCCGACAGCGCGCTCTCGCCCCGGGCCCGCAGCGTCATGGCCCGCCAGCACGCCCACTACCGCACACGCCGCGAACGCCTGCGCACCCGGCAGGGTTTCCTCTTCCGCGCCGGGGACCGCTGGTACGTGACGGCGGTCGCGGCCACACCGCTGACCGAGGCGGGCCGGGCGCTCAAGGTCTCCTTCGACGTCCTCAGAAACAGCATGCGCAGGTGGGACTTCGGCGTCGACGACTTCCCCGACCCGCCCAGGACCGGAACCTACGTCCCCACCGCGCACGAGCAGCACGGCAAACTCCAGTTCCGCTGGGTGTACGCGGTCCACCCGCCGGGGGAGCGGCGCATCGCGGCCGTCGCCCCCACCGACCACCAGGCCAGGCAGTACCTCGGCACCCGGCCCGCGCGGGGCAGCGACCGCGGTGGCGTGATCCCGTGCCTGACCGTCCTGACCGGCGTCGCCGCGGGCGGGCGCCGCAACGCCTACCTCTTCCCGCGCACGGACGACCTGCGCACCGGCCGCTCTCCGGTCCCCGCCGGTCTCGTGCGGCTCTTCGAGTCGGCCGAGCAGATCACCGGTTACCAGCGCGCCGCCTTCCCCGACACGCTGGGAGTGGGTACCGCAGACCCCGGACGCCCCCCGGTGGCGGGCACCGGCGGGGGCGGACTGCCCCGCCGCGGGCTGGAACCGGTCTGGTTCGACACCGACGCCTCGGGAGAGGTGGTCTCGTTCGGGCGGTCGGGCGGCTACCGGATCGCGGTCAGTGACGACAACCCGGTCCGCAGAGCGGTCCCCGAGCCGGTCCTGGGGCCCCAGCGCGCCGACGCCGACCGCGGGCGCCGCGCGGGGCGGCCCGTGGACGTGTGCCGCGCCCTGTTCGGCGACACCGACACCTTCCCCGGCGAGGCGTCCGCCGCCAAGGGCCGGGTGTCCTTCGGCCACGCCCTGAGCACCGACCCCGACCCCGACTACCCCGACGGCGCCGCGTTGCGTGTGCGCCTGCTCTCCCCGCAGCGCGGCTGCTTCGCCAACTACCTCGTGCAGGGGCCCGACGCGGCGGAGGGCGACCGGCCCGACATCGTCACCTGGTCGCACGAGGGGCGGGTGCGACTGGGCGGGTACAAGGTGTACCTGCACCGCCACCGCTCCGACCTGGGGCGTCCGGTGCGCTACGACGCGCGCACCCAGGAGGAGCTGGGCCTGGAGGTGCTGCCGCGCGGGCACCGCGCCGAACCGCCGGGGGAGACGCAGCGCGACGTCGTCCCACTGCGCGACGGGCTCACCTTCCACTCCAGGATCACCTTCGCCAACCTCACCGACGGGGAACTCGGCGCCCTGATGCGGGCGCTGCTGCTGGACAACCCGGTCGGCGGCGGGGACCCCGCCGACCCCGGCCACGCGCACAAGATCGGGATGGGCAAGTCACTGGGCATGGGCAGCGTGCACCTGAGCCCGGAGCTGTACCTGGTGGACCGCGGGGCGCGCGCGGTCTCCCTCGACCCCGCCGCCGGGGTCGAACGCGCCGCACCGGAGCGGGTACGGGGGTTCCTGGACGCCTTCGGCACCGCGCTGGCGCGCCGCAGGCTGCCCGGCGCGCCGCACCCGGACCGGTGGCGCGAGGTGGACCAGGCGGTGGACGTGTGCCTGGCGGGCCGGTGGCGCGGCCGCCTGCCTTGGGAGCGCACGGCGGTCATGTCACTGCGGGAGTTCGCCGACTACCCGGTGCTGCCGCCGCTGGTCCGCAGGTTCGCCGACGCCGACCGGGACGCCGGTGCCTGAGCGAGGACGCCTCACCGCCCGTCGATGGTTTCGGCGAGCGCCTCCAGCAGGTCAGCGCGCAGATCGGGGTCCTCCTGGGCACCGCGCCAGCGCTCGGGGACCGCGGGCCCCTCGGTGAGCAGGACGCGCAGCAGGGTATCCAGCGCCTTCTGCGGGGCGGCGTCGAAGGCCGCGCGGTCGGCCTGGGCGCGCACGGCCAGCGCCCCGCCGGTCTCCTCAAGCCACGCCCGCTCCTTGGCGGTCAGAACCTCCCGCCGGGGGCCGTCCGCGGTCGGGGCGCCGCCGTCACCGGGGACCGGTGCGTAGGGGGCGCCGCGCGCGCGGCCCCGCGCCCGCTGAACGAGGGTGAAGTGCACGGGCATGTCCACGGCCATCCGCCCCAGCACGCCGGTGAGCCGCCGGGCGACGTCCTCGCCGTTCAGCCCGGGCAGGATCTCACGCAGGTGCAGCCTGCGCCGTTGGTCGGGGGTGCGGCCGCGGTCGGCGTCGCGCCCGGCGGCCAGTTCGGCGAGTTTGCGCAGCAGGTAGTCGCCGGTGGCGGTGGAGACCATCGGCGGCTCCCGGGTCTCGGCGGCGGCGCGGCCGTGCAGGTCCGCCACCGGCACGGCGCTGCCGTCCTCGGTGAAGGAGGCGCTCTCACCCGTGTGGACGTCCTCGGGCAGGTCCGCGGCCGGGTTGCCCCACCCGGCGGTCAGCACGAGCATGGCCAGGGCCTCCTGGTCGACCACGTCGGTGGCCACGCGGGCGACGTCGCGGCGCTGCGCCCAGCGGCGGGGGCGCTCGGAGAACGCGCAGCGGATCCCGCCGTCGGCCGCGGTCACCGGGTACACGCGGCGCAGGTTCTTGTACGACCGGTCGCGGCGGACGTCGTCCAGGGCGTCGCGCAGGCGGTGGGCGGCGGTACGGTCGATCCCGTCGGCGGGTGCGGCCCGCTCCATGCGCACGGCGATGACGCTTTCGGGGTCACCGCCGTGCACCGGGCACGGACAGTGCTCGGCGCACAAGTCGACATAGTCACAGAACTGCTCGGAATGGCCCGCGCAGCCCTGTGCGGTTCCGTCCACGGAGCAGGGCCCGCAGCCCAGTACGCGTGTGAAGACGCGCAGAAAGGCGGCGGAACCGAACAACTGCCACGCGGAGCAGTGGTGGGTGCTCACGAACTCTTCTCCCCGGGTGTGCCGGGGCCGGGTCGCTCTCCCAGCCCTCCGGGAAAGCGCACTGAAGAGTCAGCGAGGCTTTTCTCTGGACACGCCCGCGCCAACGGGAGATCCTCAACCAAGCTAGGGCGTTCGTGTCATGGATGTCAATGATCGAAGGAGGACTCCGCATTCCCCCGAAGCATGACTTTGGAAATGAATCGGACATCATGATCATGAGGCTCTTCTGCGGCGGTCTGCGAACTCCGGCGGAGCGCCTGCGCGGATGTGTCCGAGAGACGGCGGTAGCAGCACCGGAACGAGAGGAACGGAGGTCGCCGGATGCCGGTGTTCAACCTGACGCCGCATGTGGTGACAGTCGTCGACGAGCGGTCGCGTGTGATCCGGAGTTGGCCCAAGGCCAGTCGGCCCGCCCGGGTCGAGGCCGTACGCGAACCGATCAGGGAGACGGACGGCATGCCCGAGGGCCTTCCCCTGCTGACCGAACGGCGGACCCGCGCCGACCTGCCGGAACCGCGTGAGGGGGTGTGGCTCATCGTCTCGTCCGTGGTCGGATCGGCCCACCCGGAGCGCCACGACCTCCTCATCCCCTCCGACCTGGTCCGCGATGGCAGGGGCGTGGTCACCGGCTGCCGCGCGTTCGTCGTCAGCAGGCCCCCGGCGAAGGGCGACACATGACAGGGAGAGCCGCGTGAGCGCCCCCGCGGCCGCCGCCGTGCTCGTGGGGCGCAGCCCCACCCCCGCGCTCCTGTCGTCGCTGACCCTGGCCGCCGACCGCCTTGCCCTCATCGCCAGCGACGACACCCTGTCCGTCGCCCGGCGCGTGGCCGAGGCCGCCGCGCGCGTCGGACCGCCGCGCTCCGTCCGGGTGCTGAGCGCCGGACCCGACCCCCACGACTTCCGCGCTGTGACCCGGTGCCTGGAGGACTGGCACCACACGAGCGGCGGCGGGGCGTGGTCCCTGGACTACACGGGCGGAACGAAGGTGATGAGCGTGGCCGCCGCCCTCCTGCACGCACACCTGCACCCCGGACGGGCCGCCCGGTGGCGCTACTACCTCGACGCCACCGCGGACGCGCTGCGCCCCGCCGACGGCACCCACCCCGCCCTCCCCCTCTCCTGCGCCGGGGTGGACCTGGCCGTGCTCGCCGGACTCCACGGCGCCCGATGGCTGGCCGACCGCGACCCCGAACCCATCCGCCTCTTCGTCCAGGGCGGCGCACAGGCCCTCACCGCACGCCGCCCGGACCTGTCTCCGGCCGTGCGCCGAGGAGTCGTCGCCGAAGGACGTGTCCTGTCCCACCTGCGCCGACACCTGCGCCGCCAGAGCGAGGCGGAGGTCCTCGGCCCCCGGCAGGTCGCCGACCCGCTCCACCCCGCCGCCTCCGTCGCCGACTTCGACGCCGTCGTCCGCTACCGCCACCGGGTGCTGTGCGTGGAGGCCAAGACCCGGCCCGGCGACGTCGTGGCGCGCGCCGGATGGACCGTGGCCAAGGCACGCCGCGTGTTCGGCACCGCGGCACAGGTGCTGTTCGTCCACACCGGCCCCGCCGATCCCGCGTTGAGGAAGGCGATCACCGGGTACAACCCCGCACTGTCGGCGAGGCTCGTACACGTGTGGAGCCTGGACGACCTCCTGAACCGGCTGGCCTCCTTCGACGACCTGCGCAAGGCGTTCTTCCCCGGAACCGGGAGACCCGCCGCCGCGCCCGCCCCGGGCGCCCGGCCCGCGCCGCGCCCCCCGGCCCCGCACCTCCCCCCGCCCGAGCACCACCCCGGCCCCGGGGACGGTCCCCTCCTGGTCACTCCCCTGGGCGGCAGCCGCGTGGGCGCCCTGACCGCCCTGCACGCCCACCGGCCCTCCCGCGCGCTCATCCTGCCCTCGCGGCAGAGCCTGCGCGACAACGTGCGCACCGCCGCCGCCCGTGCCCTGCGCTCCGCCGAGCACCCCGGGGCCGGACCCGCCGACCCCGCCCGGCTGAAGGAGGAGGGGTACCGGGACCGGGTGCGCCTGCCCGCCGAACCCGTCGACGGATCCGACGCCGAGGCCGTCGCCGACCTGGCCCGGGAGTGGATCACCTCCCAAACAGCCGGACCGGAGGGGGTGCCGCCCGCCATCGTGGACGTCACGACCGGCACCAAGGCCATGAGTCTCGGCCTGGCCCTGGCCGCCCAGGAGACGGGGGCCTGCGCGGTCTACCAGCTTCCCGGGACCCGCGAGGTGGTCTGCGCGGCCCACGGGAGGATCCCCCTCAAGGGCAGGGCGGCCGTGGACTGGCCGCTGGCCCTGACCGGCTACACCCCGATCGGGGGCCCGCTCGCCGAACACCTGTGCCCGCCGGCCCGTGGCCAGGTGGACGCCCCCCTCCTCGACGCGGCGCGCACCGCGCTGGTCCGCGCGGCGGGCGGACCCGTCGGCGTCTGGGCGGACGCCTCCCTCACCGACCCCCGGGGGTGTCTGAGCGCACAGGAGCGGCCCAGCCTGGTGCTCACCTTCGACGACCGGGCGGTGGGGCTGGCCGCCCCCGCCTGGCACCGCCGCCGCCCCCACGGCGGAGGACGGCACCCGGTCACCCGCGGGGCGTGGGCCCAGAGCGTGTTCGCGGCCACCACCCACCTCCAGCTGCGGTGCGACGTGGCCGGGAAGGTGATCGCCCTGACCCGGCCGGGCGGAGACGCGGGGCGTGCGCGTGAACTGGTGGACTGGATCACCGGTGCTGGGACGGCGGAAGCCGATCCGGAGCCGCGCCTGTCCTTCGGGGAGCCCCTGCGTCCCCTGGTCGTGGACGCCGCCCCCGGCGCGCTGCCCGCGTTGCTGCACACCGACGCCAGCCGACTGTGAAGCGGACCGGAGGCGGATTCTCACCCGCCTCTCACCTCGGAGCGCCGTCCCCGCTCCCGCCTGCGGTCGCGCGCACCGCTCACAGGGTTCACACAGGAAACTCCACGCCTCTTCATAGCTTCGTCGGATTCAGTGCTCTCTGTCGTCACTGAAACGATGAAGAGGAGGTGTCCATGTCACCGAAGCATGGTGCCGGCGGTCGCGCCCGGAGCGGTGCGGGCGACCGGCTCAGGGCCCCCGGCCGACTGCACGCGTTCAACCGGTACGAGATCAAGTACCTCGTCCCCGTCGGCAAGGTCGCCGACATCCGGTCCGAACTCGCGGGCCGGATGCTGGTGGACCGCAACGCCGGAGCGGGCGGCTACGGCGTCTGGAGCGTCTACTACGACACCGACCGGCTCCGCTTCTACTGGGAGAAGGTCGAGGGCCTGAGGTTCCGCCGCAAACTGCGCGTCCGCCGCTACGGCGAGACGGGCGAGGCACCCGAGGACACACCGGTCTCCGTCGAGATCAAACAGAGGGTGAACAGGGTCACCCAGAAGCGCCGGGTCCTGCTGCCCTACGACACGGCCCGCGCCCTGTGCGACCGGCGCGTCCGCGTCTCCCACCCCGGTGCCGACCAGCCCTTCGTCGACGAGGTGCTCGACCTCGTCGTGCGCCTGGACCTGCGCCCGGTCGCCATGACCGGCTACCGCCGCGAACCCTACGTCGGCACCGGCGCCGACCTGGGACTGCGCGTCACACTCGACCACCGCGTCCGGGGCCGCGACCGCGACTTCGACCTGCGGGCCGAGGCCGAGAACCGCTACATCATCGACCCCGGCCACGTGGTCATGGAGGTCAAGGCCGACGAGCGCGCCCCCTACTGGGTCACCGACATGGCCGCGCGCCTCGACCTCCAGGTGGAGCGCATCTCCAAGTACTGCCAGAGCGTGGAGGCCTTCGGCAAGGCGCCCAGGTCCGTCTTCCACGTCCCCGAGGGCGACCAATCCGAGGTGCCCGGCCCCCTTCCCGGGGCCGCGGCCCCGCTCGGCGCACCGCGCCTCCTCCAGACCCAGAGCCTGTGAACCCGCCCGTACCGACCCAAGGCGTTCCCCGATGAACCTCGACTTCAGCGTCACCGACCTGTCCGGCACCTTCAGCGTCATGGACGTCGTCCTGTCCCTGATGCTGGCACTGGCCACCAGCCTTGTGGTGGCCTGGACCTACCGGGCCACCCACCGCAACATCTCCTACAGCCAGAGCTACGTCCACACCCTCATCATCCTGGGCATGATCATCGCCCTGATCATGCTCGTGGTGGGCTCCAACATCGCCCGTGCGTTCGCCCTGGTGGGCGCGCTCTCCGTGGTCCGCTTCCGCAACGCCATCAAGGAGACCCGCGACGTCGGGTTCATCTTCCTCGTCATGGGCGTGGGGATGGCCTGCGGAACCCGCTTCTACGCCCTGGCCATCATCGCCACCGCCGTGATCTGCGCCGTCATCGTGCTCATGCACCGCTTCAACCTGTTCGCGCTGAACGTGCAGCGCCAGGTCGTCAAGGTCCAGGTCCCCGCGGACGGCACCGACCACGGCCCGCTGATCGACGAGGTGCTCATCCGCCACACCGACGAGTACGAACTGATCAGCACCGAAACCGTGCGCGGCGGCTCTCTGCTGGAGCTGGCCTACACCGCCCGGCTCAAGAAGGGCGTCAAGCCCGGACGGTTGATCGAGGCACTGCGTGCCATCAACGCCGGGCAGAAGGCGACCGTCCTGACCGGATACGACCAGACGGACCTGTGATGGCCGACCGAGCACCGACCGAGCCCACCCCGCCGAGCCGACGCCTGAGGCACCGGATCCCGGTACGGCTGCGCCACCACTGGAAGCCGCTTGCGGCGGTCTGCGTAGGGCTGCTGGCCCTCCTCCTCGTCTTCGGTGAGGCGCGGGTACGCCCCTACATCACCTCGGAACTGTCCTCGGCGGTGACCGTGACCGAGGACATCGAGGGCACCGGTGACCTGTTCGACGGGGGCGAGCACAGCATCGAGGTGTCCTTCAACGAGGACGAGTACGCCGAGATGATGGCGACCTTCCGCGAGGAGGGGGAGAAGGAGTTCATCCAGGCCGACATCACCATCGACGGCACCCTGGTCACCGACGTCGGCCTGCGGCTCAAGGGCAACTCCACCCTGCGGAGCCTGAGCGGGGGCGGGACGTCCCAGGACGGCGGTGAGGGCGGCGGAGCGATGCCGCAGATTCCCGAGGGCATGGCGGAGGGGGACTTCCCCCGGATGCCCGGGAACGCCGCCGAGGGCACGGAGGAGGCCGCCGGGGACCAGGGGGCGGCCGGTGCGCGGCAGGGCGGCGGTATGGGCGGCACGGTCTCCCTGTCCGAGGAGGAGCCGGAGAGGCTGCCGTGGCTGATCAGCTTCGACGAGTTCGTCGCCGGGCGCGCCTACCAGGGCCACACCGAACTCGCCCTGCGCCCGGCGACCTCGGTCTCCGACACCGCGCTCAACGAGGCACTGGCCCTGGACCTGACGGCGGCCTCCGGACAGACCGTGCAGGACTACACCTTCACCTCCGTGGCGGTCAACGGCGGCGAGGCGGTGCCCCGCCTGCTCATCGACCACCCCGACGCGCTGTGGAGCGAGGAGTTGGGGGAGGGCGTCCTCTACAAGGGGCGCGCCGGCGGCTCTTTCTCCTACCTGGGCGACGACCCCACCGACTACGAGGAGGCCTTCAAACAGGTCAACGCCGAGGGGGCGCAGGACCTGCAACCGGTCATGGACCTGCTGAGGTTCGTGGCCGAGGCCGACGACGAGGAGTTCGCCGAGGAGCTGGACACCCACCTGGACACGGAGGCCTTCGCCGCCTACCTCGCCACGCAGGACCTGATCTCCAACGGAGACGCCATGGACGGACCGGGCAACAACTACTACCTGTGGTACGACACCGAGCAGGAGCGCTTCACCGTGCTGTCCTGGGACCTGAACCTGTCCTTCGGCGGCATGGACGGCGGTGGTGCGGGCGATACCCCGGGCACCGTCGGAGGCCGGGCGACCGAGGAGGCGGACGCGGTCGGGGGCATGGAGCCGCCCGGGGGCATGGAGCCGCCCCAGGGAATCGGCGCGGACCAGGGTGGAGCGGACGCCGAGGACACCGGTGGGGGCCGGGACGGTATGGGCGGCAGCGGCGCTCTCAAGGAGCGCTTCCTCGCCGACGAGGACTTCACCGCCCTGTACGAGCGGGCCTACACCGACCTCCACGCATCCCTGGTCGCCGACGGGACCGCCTCCGACCTGCTGGAGTCGGCTGTCGACCGTGCCGCGCGGGCCGGTGACGACGGCGCTGAGGCCGCGGGGACGAGCCTGGCCGAACAGGTCGCCGCCATCGCCGAGACCCCGCAGCAGGACGACGGTTCGGCGATGCCGGGAGCCGCAGGGAACGCCCCGGAGGAGACCGGCTAACCGTTCGGACCGGCACGGGGCCGGGGTGCGTCGGCACGGACGTGTCCCGGCCCCGTGCCGGCCGGGATCTCAGCCCAGCGGCAGCACCACGCGGAACACGCTCCCCCCGCCTGCCGGGCACTCCGCCGTCAGGTACCCCTCGTGGGCGGCGACGAACGCGGCACTGATCGCCAGTCCCAGCCCCGTTCCGGAACCGCGGCCCTGGCCGCCCACCTGGTAGAAGCGGTCGAAGACGTGTGGCAGCTCCTCCCGGGGGATCCCCGGACCCTCATCGGCCACACTGATCACGGCGACCTCACTCACCCCGGGAGGGAGACCGCCCGCATGCGCCGGGCCCGGGGGCGGCGCATCGTCCGTACGGGTCAGCCGCACCCGCACCGGGGTGCCCTCCGGTGTGTGGACCAGGGCGTTGCCCAGCAGGTTCTCCAGGACCTGACCGATGCGCACGGCGTCGGCGACCGCGTGCACGGGTTCGGCGGCCTCCAACGCGACCTCCCGCTCCGGGGCGCGGGCCCGGGCCGAGCGCACAGCGTCGCCGACGATCCCGGCCAGCTCCACATCGCACCGATCGACCACCGGAGCCTCGTCGAACCGGGAGAGGACGAGCAGGTCGTCGACCATGCGCCCCATCCGCACCGCCTCCTCCTCGATCCGCGACACCCACCGCTCGGTGCGGGTGTCCGCGCCGACCACCCCCCGCTCCCGGCCCTGCCGGTACAGCTCGGCGAACCCCCGGATCGACGACAGGGGCGTGCGCAGCTCGTGGGAGGCGTCGGAGACGAAGCGCTTGGTGGTGGCCACCGACCGGTCGCGCTCGGCCAGGGCGCGGGACAGCTCCTCCAGCATCGTGTTCAGCGCCGCCGCCAGCCGGTCGGTCTCGGTGTCCGTCCCGTGGTCGGGCACGCGCCGCCCGAAGTCCCCGGCGGCGATGGTCTGGGCGGTGGCCTCGAACCGCTTCAGCGGCTGGAGCTGGCCGCGCACTGTCACCACCGCCCCCGCGCCGAGCAGGAGCAGCACGGCCGCCCCCAGCGCGGCCTCGATGAGAACCAACTGGTTCAGCGTGCTGTCCACCCCGTCCAGGGACTGCGCGGCCAGGTGGAACGTCCCGTCACCGCGCTCGGTGGCCAGGACCCGCCAGGAGCCGTCACCGGAGGCGTCGGGTAGCTCGAAGGGCTCCCCGGAACGCTCGCGCAGGGCATCGGCATCCGTCTCCGAGAGGTCGGGCACGCCCTGGTCGCCCTCGGACTGACCCACGGTCCGCACGGGTTCCCCGTCGGCGTCCAGGACGAGGACGCGCAGGTCCGTGGGGAGCAGTGGCTGCGGCGTCTCGTCGTCCGGAGACGGGGGCCGCTCCGGACCGCCCGTCCCGCCCAGGCCCCGGAGCCGGTGGTCCACCTCCTCCACCAGGGACCGGTGCAGCAGCGTCGTGCCGACCGCGCCGAAGGCGGCCAGCGCCACCGTGGTCAGGCACAGCACCGCGACCGTCAGCCGTGCCGTGAGGCTCATCGAACGCGCGCGCCCGCCCGCTCTCACCGGCGCTCCCCGGGCGGCAGCCGCAGGCTGTAGCCCACGCCTCGGACGGTGTGGATGAGGCGCGGTCCGCGGGTGCCGAGCTTGCGCCTCAGGTAGCTGACGTAGAGCTCCACCAGCCGGGTGTCCTCGGTCTGCCCCTCCCACACGTGGTCGAGGATCTGCGGTTTGCTCACCACGCCGCCGGAGTTGGCCATCAGGTAGCGCAGCAGGGAGAACTCGGTGGGGGAGAGCGGGACCACCGTGCCCGCGCAGCGCACCTCGTGCGCCCGCTCGTCCAGCTCCAGGTCGGCGTAGCGCATCACGTCCGCATCCCGCTCCGCGGGCGCCCCCGACCTGCGCAGGATTGCTTGCAGCCGCAGGACCACCTCCTCCAGGCTGAAGGGCTTGGTGACGTAGTCGTCGGCCCCCGCGCGCAGCCCGGCCAGGCGGTCCTCGACGGTGTCGCGGGCGGTCAGGAACAGCACGGGCAGGCCGGGGGCCGTCCCGCGCAGGTCGCGGACCAGGTCCAGGCCGCTGCGGCCGGGCAGGGAGACGTCCACCACCGCGATGTCGGGGCCGAAGCCCTCCACCCGGGCGAGCGCCGTCTCGGCGTCGGGCGCGCCCCGGGTGGCGAACCCGCTCAGCTCCAGCGAGGAGGTGAGCAGTTCGAGGATGTTGGGCTCGTCCTCGACGAGGAGGACCCGTGGCGACCCGGACGGGTCACGGTGGTCACCGTGGTGCGTGGACATGCTGCGGCCCTGACTGTCGGTGAGCGGAGAACAGGCAGTGATGGTAGGCCGCGTGCCCTAAAGGAGGGTGAGAATCCGGCGCGTGTCGCCCCGGACGCGGTTTCTTTCAGGGAACCGTCCAATGAACTTCTCATATACCTCGTAAACGCGTGTAATGCGCAAATCATCCGTTCCTTAGACGTCTCTCCGGAGTGGCCGGGGCGGCGGAACCACACAGGAAACAGAGACCGCTGGTGCGGCGTGGAGTCTCGGCCCTCGGGGCCGGAGCGGTGTTGACGGCGGCGGCGCTGACCACGGGGTGCGCCCCCGGCCCGGCGGCCCCGGAGCCCGAGCCGGTGCCCGAGGAGACGGTGGACCCGTTCGAACTGTTCGTCGGCCAACAGGTCGACTGGGAGACCTGCTACGACGGGGCGGAGGTCGACGAGTTCGTCGAGGAGTACCGCGACTGGGGGGCCGACCCCGACTGGAAGGCCGCCCTGGAGTGCGGCACGGTCACCGTCCCGGTCGACTACGAACTGCCCGAGGGCGAGACCATCGACCTCGCCCTCGTCCGGGTGCCCGCCGACGGGCCGCAGGAGGAGCGCGTGGGGTCGCTCGTCCTCAACCCGGGCGGCCCCGGGCAGAGCGGTGTGGAGATGCTCGACTTCCCTCGTTTCAGCGACGAGGTCCGCTCCGCCTTCGACCTGGTCTCCTTCGACCCGCGCGGCGTGGGGGACAGCCAGGGGTTCGCCTGCGGCGACTGGGAGGCGGTGAACGAGGAGGTCGAGGACGTCGAGGTCGGCGACCTCACCGGCCTTCCCGAGGAGAGGGTCGCCTCCCTGGAGGAGGACGTCCGGGCCTACGTGGACGACTGCGTCGACACGGTCGGCGAGGGGTTCCTCGCCAATATGGGCACCGTCAACGTCGCCCGGGACCTGGACGTCCTGCGCGGCGCCCTCGGCGACGACCGCCTGACCTACGTCGGCTACTCCTACGGCACCTACATCGGATCCCTCTACGCCGAGATGTTCCCCGACCACACCCGTGCCCTGATCCTGGACGGTGCGGTGGAGACCGAGCGGCCCAACGTCGAGGTCGGGATCGACCAGGGGCTCGCCTTCCAGGCGACCTGGGAGGACTTCGTCGGCCACTGCGCGGAGAACGCCTCGTTCTGCGCGTTCGACGGGGTGGCGGGCTCCCAGCAGCGCATGGAGCAGATCCTCACCTGGCTCGACGAGGAGCCGTTCACGGTGGAGGACCTGACGGTGGACGGCCCCGCCTTCGTCGGGATGCTCGCCATGGAGCTCTACAACGAGTTCACGTGGGTCTACCTGGCCGACATGCTGGCCTACATGTCCGTGGAGGACCGTGCGGCGACCGAGTACTACCTGGGGTTCATGTACGAGAACACCTACGCCTGGCTGGACGAGGAGGAGGACGGCAAGGACGCCAACGCACCGCTCGTCGCCGTCAACTGCGCCGACCGCGACGACCCGGAGGACATCGGTGTCTACTTCGAGGCCGTCGACGGTATGGAGGAGGACTCGCCGCTGTTCGGAGCGGGCGCGGTGTGGGGCAACGTGCTGTGCGCCTACTGGCCGGAGACCGAGACGGCGCCGACCGGGTTCACCGCCCCCGACGCGCCGCCGGTCGTGGTGGCGGGCAACGTCGGCGACCCCGCCACCCCCTACGCCTGGTCCCAGGAGCTGGCGGAGCAGTTGGACACCGCGACCCTGGTGACCTACGAGGGCTCCGGCCACACGATCTACGGCCACGGGGTCAGCACGTGCATCGACGATCCGCTGGACGGCTACCTGCTGACCGGCACCGTGCCCGAGGAGGGGCTCTCCTGCCCGCAGGTCGACCTCGGCTGAGATCGGCGCCCGGGGTCCGGTCCCCACGGGGGCCGGACCCCGGGGCGGGAGTGCTCACGAGGCGTCGGCGAAACCGGCGCGGTACTGCCCCGGGGAGACCCCGAACTCCCGCTTGAACGCGTTGGCCAGGGCGAACTGCGACCCGTACCCCACCCGCGCCGCGATCGCGCTGATCGGGGCGTCCGACTCGCCGAGCAGGGCGCGGGCCCGGCTCAGCCGCCACCACGTGACGTAGGCCAGCGGCGGCCGCCCCACCAGCGCGGTGAACCGACGCGAGAACGCCGCCCGCGACAGCCCCGCGCGCTCGCCCAGCTCCGCCACGGTCCACGGGTGCGCCGGGTCCTCGTGCACCGCGCTGACCGCCGCGCTGACCGCCGGGTCGCTCAGCGCCCCGGCCCATCCGCACGCGCTCTCGGGCTGCTCCTCCAGGTACGCGCGCAGGATGTACATCAGCAGCACCTCCAGGAGCGCCGGGACCACCGTGTCGCCGCCGTGGCGGGGGGCGTCCAGCTCCCGACCGAGCAGCCCCACCGCGGCGGCGAGATCGGGGTGCCGCCCCACCTGGGCGGGCAGGTGCACCACCCGGGGCAGCTCGGTGAGCATCGGATGGGAGCGCGAGGCGTAGGTCCGGTACGCGCCGCCCACGGTCGTGCAGGAGGGCGGGTCCCCGTCCGGGGAGCCCACCGAGGCCGAACCGAAGCGCGGCTGGGGCCGCGCCCCTGCGGAGTCGCACACGAACGCGCCCACCGGTCCCGGGCAGGTCGGGGGCGCCTGCGGCTCCAGGGCCGCCGCGCACGTCATGTCGTCCACGGGGGCCTCCGGCCGGTCGGAGAGCACGTACTCGTGGCCGTGCGGCAGGAACACCACGTCCCCCACGTTCAGCCTGAGCGGGTCGAGCCCGTCGGTCCGCAGCCAGCACGATCCCTGGAGCACCACCTGGAAGCCCGCCCCGGACAGCTCCGGGAACCTCATACCCCACGGGGAGTGCCACTCGACGCGGGCCGCATGCGGCTGCCCCGACCGGATCGTCCCGACCACGTCGCTGAGTACGTCCATACGGTGAACGTACCCCGGAGAACACCGGCAGAAGACGCTCGCGCAAACAGGGAAGCGTTTGGCGCATGGAAAGTCTCACCACGGGTCCGTACGGTCGATCCGTACGCACACGACGCGAGGAGAGACCCATGGCCCCGACCGCCCCCGACACCACCACCGCCCGGCGCGGCGCGTGGAAGCCCCGCCTGATCGCCATCGCCGCCGCGGCCGTGGTCAACGTCCTGGCCGGGGCGGCGGCCCCCCTCGTGGGGGCCGACCTGGTGATCTCTCCCCCCGGGCAGGAGGAGGCGACCGTCCCGCTGACCGCCTTCGCCCTGTTCACCGTGGCCTTCGGCCTCATCGGCTGGGGCACGCTCGCCCTCGCCGAGCGCTTCCTCGGCAGGCGGGGCCTCCTGGTGTGGACGGTCGTGGCGCTCGTCTTCGCCGTCCTCTCCTGCGTCCCGTCCCTGGCGGCGGGCGGCAGCGCGGCCACCGGCGTGCTCCTGGCCGCCACCCACCTCCTGGCGGCGGCGGTGATGGTCCCGGTGTTCCGGCGCTCCTCGCCCACGGACTGACCTGCCGCAGCACGGCGGCCCCGCCCGGACCCACGGTCCGGACGGGGCCGCCGGCCACGCTCAGATCCGGGCCGCGGCCGCCTCGTCCACCCAGAACAGGGTCCGCTCCGCGCCGCGCGCACCCGCCACGGGCGCCTCGCCGGGGTCGCCGCCCGCCAGGCCGAGCCGCACGGCCTGCGCCTTGCTCTCGCCGGAGGCCAGCAGCCACACCTCGCGTGCCGTGTTGATCGACGGCAGTGTCAGCGAGATCCGCCGAGGCGGGGGCTTGGGGGAGTCGTGCACCGCCGCCACGGCCGCCTCGTCCTCGCGCACCGCGGGCAGGCCGGGGAACAGCGAGGCCACGTGCGCGTCCGGTCCCACGCCCAGCAGGCACACGTCGAACCGGGGGACCGGCGCCCGGCCGCGGGCCGCCGCGGTCAGCTCCCGCTTGTACCGGGTCACCGCGTGGTCGACGCTGTCGCCGTCCATGCCGTCGGAGGCGGGCATGGGGTGCACGTGGTGCACCGGGATCGTGATCCGGTCGATCAGCGCCTCGCACGCCTGCGTCTCGTTGCGCTCGGGGTCCTTCTCCGGCAGGAACCGCTCGTCGCCCCACCACAGGTGCACGTGGGACCAGTCCAGGTCGACGGCCCGCGCGCGCTCGCCCAGCGCCCGCAGGGTCGCGATCCCCACACCGCCGCCGGTCAGCGCCAGGTGGAACGTGCGCTCCTCCCGCCCGGCCTGGGCGATCATGTCCGCCAGGCGCTCGGCGGCGGCCTCGGCGAGCCGTCCTCCGTCGGGGTACCGGAGGACCTCGGGTCCACTCATACTCACGCTCCGCTTCCGGAGAGCACCGATCCCAGGTGGCCGGCGGCGCTCTCGTAGATCTCGTCAGGGTCCAGCCGGCGCAGCTCCTCGGTCAGCGACGTGGCCGCGCTGCGCCGCTCCAGGGCGACACGCTGGTCCGGCCGGCCCGAGCGCGACAGCGTGGCCGCGCCCCCGTCCAGCCGGGTGAGGGAGATGTCCCCCAGGTCGGTGGTCAGGCGCACCCGTGTCAGGCCCGGGCCGTCGGAGACCTCACGGGTCACCTCCACCCCCAGCCGGTCCGCCAGCCACGCCGCCATCAGTTCCGCGCTGGGGTAGCGCGCCTGCGCCGCCACCGACGCCGAGGTCACCCACCCGCACGGCTGGTCCATGGCGCTGGCCAGGAGCGAGCGCCACGGGGTGATCCGGGTCCAGCACAGGTCGGTGTCGCCCGGAGTGTAGTTCGCCGTGCGCCGCGTCAGGTCCTCCAGGGGGTCCTGCGCCTGGAACGCGTCGGTGATGCGGCGCTGGGCCAGGCGGCCCACCGGGTCCGAGGACGGATCCTGTGGTCCCTGGCCCGGCCACCACGCCACGATCGGGGCGTCCGGCACCAACAGGGGCGTGAGCACCGAGTCGGGGTGCTCGCCCAGCGGCCCGTACAGCCGCAGCAGCAGGGCCTCGCCCGGTCCGGAGGTCCCCGGCCTGCGGATCTCCGCGTCGATCGCGGGTTCGGCGTCGGCGTCGCGCCGGATCAGGGCCACCACTCGCGAGGGGTGCTCCCTTCCGGCCTCGGTGGCGGCACGTACCGCGTCGTAGTGCCCGGCCTCGTCGGTGATGATCACCAGGGTCAGGACGATGTTCATCGCGCCGCCGCCGACGCTGTGGCGCTCGGCCGTGAGCGCCTCGGTGATGGCCGCGGTGGTGGTGTTGGGCAGGTAGAGCGTCATGACGTCTCCTCGCGGGTCACGGGCGCCGCCACTGGCGGCCGTCGCGGGCGAGCAGCGCTTCACCCGAGGGCGGGCCCCACGTGCCGGAACCGTACTGCTCGGGCGGGCCGGAGGCCGCCCAGTGCTCCTCCACCGGATCCAGGATCCGCCAGGACAGCTCGACCTCCTCCTGGCGCGGAAACAGCGGCGGGTCGCCGATGAGCACGTCCAGGATCAGCCGCTCGTAGGCCTCGGGGCTGCTCTCGGTGAAGGACTGCCCGTAGGTGAAGTCCATGCTGACGTCGCGCACCTCCATACTGGCGCCGGGCACCTTCGACCCGAAGCGCAGCGTCACCCCCTCGTCGGGCTGGATGCGCAGTACCAGGGCGTTCTGCCCCAGTTCGGAGACGTCGGCGCGCGGGAACAGCTCCTGCGGGGCCCGCTGGAACACCAGCGCTACCTCGGTCACCCTGCGGCCCAGCCGCTTGCCGGTGCGCAGGTAGAACGGCACCCCCGACCATCGGCGGGTGTCCACCATCAGCTTCAGGGCGGCGTAGGTCTCGGTGGCCGAGTCGGAGGGGATGCCCTCCTCCTCCAGGTAGCCGGGGACCGCCGCACCGCCCTGCCAGCCCGCCGCGTACTGGCCGCGCGCGGTCCCGGTGGCCAGGTCCGCGGGAAGGGAGACCGCCGAGAGCACCTTCTGCTTCTCGGCGCGGATCGCGTCCGCGTCGTAGGAGACGGGCTCCTCCATGGCCACCAGGGCCAGGAGTTGCAACAGGTGGTTCTGGATGACGTCGCGGGCGGCACCGATCCCGTCGTAGTAGCCGGCCCGGCCGCCCACACCGATGTCCTCGGCCATGGTGATCTGCACGTGGTCGACGAACCCGCGGTTCCACAGCGGCTCGAACAGGGTGTTGGCGAAGCGCAGCGCCAGGATGTTCTGGACCGTCTCCTTGCCCAGGTAGTGGTCGATGCGGAACACCGACGTGGGCGGGAACACGTCGTCCACCGCCGCGTTGAGCTCCTGGGCGCTTTCCAGGTCGTGCCCGAAGGGCTTCTCGATCACCACCCGCCGCCACGGGGTGGCCCCTCCCGGGCCCTCTCCCTCCTGGGCCGAGGCCAGGCCGCTGCGCTTGAGCTGGGACACCACGGTCGGGAACAGCTTGGGCGGCAGTGAGAGGTAGAAGGCGTAGTTTCCGCCCGTGCCGCGTACACCGTCCAGTTCGCGCACGGTCTCGGCCAGGCGGTCGAAGGCCGCGTCGTCGTCCAGGTTGCCAGGGACGAACCGGACACCTTCGCTGAGCTGGCGCCACACGTCCTCACGGAAGGGGGTGCGCGCGTGCTCCTTGACCGCCTCGTGGGCCTGGGCGGCGAAGTCCTGGTGCTCCCAGTCCCTGCGCGCGAACCCCACCAGCCCGAAGCCGGGCGGTAGCATGCCCCGGTTGGCCAGGTCGTAGATGGCGGGCAGCAGCTTCTTGCGCGCCAGGTCGCCCGTGACGCCGAACAGCACCAGCACGCTGGGCCCGGCGATACGGGGCAGGCGGCGATCCAGGGCGTCACGGAGCGGGTTGGGCACCGCCCCGGGCATGACCGGTTCTTTCACGTTCCTGGTTTCCTGTCGGGTGCGGCCGTGGACCGGGAACCGTCCCCGCCGAGGCGGGGACGGGTGCGCCGGATGCGTCAGGCGAGCTTGTCGAGCTTGGCGGACAGGCCTTCGAGCAGGCTCTCCCAGGAGTCGACGAACTTGCGTACGCCCTCCTCCTCCAGTACACCGAACACCTCCGTCAGATTCACGCCGACACCCTCCAGCGCGGCGAAGTCCGCCTCGGCATGCTCGTAGGTGCCCAGCACGGTGTTGCCGATGACCGGGGCGTGGTCGGCGGTGGCCTCCAGTGTGGCCTGCGGCATCGTGTTGACGGTGTCGCGCGCCACCAGTTCGGTCACGTAGCGGGTGTCCGCGTACTCGGGGTCCTTCACCCCGGTGGAGGCCCACAGCGGGCGCTGCGGCGCGGCACCCTGCTCGGCGAGTGCCGTCCACTCCCGGGAGGAGAACACCTCCTCGTAGGCCTGGTAGGCCAGGCGGGCGTTGGCGACGGCGGCGCGGCCGCGCAGTGCGCGGGCCTCGTCGGTGCCGATCGCCTCCAGGCGCTTGTCGACCTCGGTGTCCACCCGGCTGACGAAGAACGAGGCCACGGACTGGATCCGGGACAGGTCGTGGCCGTTGGTCCGCGCCAGCTCCATGCCCTCCAGGAAGGCGTCCATCACCTGGCGGTAACGGGCCAGGGAGAAGATCAGCGTCACGTTCACGCTGATGCCGTGGCCCAGCGCCCGGGTGATCGCGGGCAGGCCCTCGGCCGTCGCCGGGATCTTGATCATCAGGTTGGGCCGGTCGACCATCCACCACAGTGAGCGGGCCTCGGCGACCGTGCGCTCGGTCTCGCGGGCCAGGCGCGGGTCCACCTCCAGCGACACCCGGCCGTCCACGCGGCCGGTGGCGTCGTAGACCGGGCGCAGGGTGTCGGCGGCCCAGCGGATGTCGAAGGCGGTGAGCATGCGCACGGCCTCGTCCACGGACACGCCGCGCACCGCGAGTTCGTGCACCTGCTCGTCGTAGGCGTCGCCCTCGGCGAGCGCCTTGTCGAAGATCGTCGGGTTGGAGGTCACGCCCGTCACGCGGTGCGTGCTCATCAGCGCGGCCAGGTTGCCCGACCGCAGCCGTTCGCGGCTGATGTCGTCCAGCCAGACGGACACGCCGGCGTCGGCGAGGGCCTCGATGGGTGCGTAGCTCATGTTCTCTCGTGACCTTCCTCGTGGGCGCTGCGCGCCCTCTCGCACACAGGGAGGCGGGGGCCGCCGGGCGTCCCGGCGGTCCCCCGCGGCGTCAGCGCCCGGCCTTGGCGGAGCTGTCACGCACCGCCGCGACGACCGCCTCCGCGGTGATGCCGAACTTCTCGTACAGGGTCTGGTAGGGCGCGGAGGCACCGAAGTGCTCCAGGCCCACGGAGGTCCCGGCGTCGCCCACGTAGGAGCGCCACCCCAGGGCGATGCCCGCCTCGACCGAGGTGCGCACGCGAACCGAGGAGGGCAGGACCCGCTCGCGGTACTCCTGGCTCTGGGCCTCGAACCACTCCACGCACGGCATGGACACCACACGGGTGGGTGTGCCGGCCCGCTCCAGCTCGGTGCGGGCCTCCAAGGCGATGGGGACCTCGCTGCCGGTGGCCACGATGATCGCCTCGGGGGCGCCGCCGGCGGCCTCGGCCAGGACGTAGCCGCCGTGCACCGCCTCCTCGGCGGGGGCGTGGGCGGTGCGGTCCAGCACCGGCAGGTTCTGCCGGGTCAGGGCGAGTGCGGCGGGGCGGTCGGCGGTCTCCAGGATCTTGCGCCACACCACTGCCGTCTCGTTGGCGTCGGCCGGGCGGACCACGTCCAGGCCGGGGATCGCGCGCAGCGACCACAGGTGCTCCACCGGCTGGTGGGTGGGGCCGTCCTCACCCAGGCCGATGGAGTCGTGCGTCCACACGTAGGTGATCGGCAGCTTCATCAGTGCGGCCAGGCGGACCGCCGGGCGCATGTAGTCGCTGAAGACCAGGAACGTGCCGCCGTAGGGGCGGGTCGGGCCGTGCAGGGCGATGCCGTTGAGGATCGCGCCCATGCCGTGCTCGCGGACGCCGAAGTGGAGTACGCGCCCGTAGGGGCTGCCCGGGAACATCGTGCTGGCCCGCTCGAAGGGCAGGAAGGACGGTTCTCCCTTGGGGGTGGTGTTGTTGGAGCCGGCCAGGTCGGAGGAGCCGCCCCACAGTTCGGGCAGCACCGGTGCGACGGCGCTGAGCACCTCGCCGCTGGCCTTGCGGGTGGCCATGCCCTTCTCGCTCGCCTCGAAGGAGGGCAGGGAGTTCTCCCACCCCTCGGGGAGCTTGCCGGACTGGAGGCGGTCGAACAGGTCGCCGTGCTCGCCGGCGCCGCGGCGCCAGGCCTGGAACGCGGACTCCCACTCGGTGTGCGCGTCGCGGCCCCGGTCCAGGGCCAGGCGGGTGTGCTCGATGACGGCGTCATCGACGTGGAAGGGCTCGTCGGGCAGGCCGAGGATCTCCTTGGTGGCGGAGATCTCGGCGGTGCCGATGGCCGCGCCGTGGATCGCGCCGGTGTTCTGCTTGTTCGGGGCGGGCCAGCCGATGACGGTGCGCAGCTTGATGAAGGTGGGGCGCTCGGTCTCGGCCTTGCCGCGCAGGATCGCCTCGTACAGGGCCGCCACGTCCTCGACGTAGTCGCCGGTGGCGGTCCAGTCGACCTCCTCGACGTGCCAGCCGTAGGCGCGGTAGCGCTCCAGCACGTTCTCGCTGTGGGCGATGCGTGTGTCGTCCTCGATGGAGATCTGGTTGTCGTCCCAGACCACGGTGAGGTTGCCCAGGTTCTGGGTGCCGGCCAGGGCGCTGGCCTCGTGGCTCACGCCCTCCTGTACGTCGCCGTCGGAGCAGAAGGCGTAGACGTGGTGGTCGAACGGGCTGGCGCCGGGGCCCGCCTCGGGGTTGAACAGGCCGCGCTCGCGGCGGGCGGCCATGGCCATGCCCACCGCGTTGCCGATGCCCTGTCCCAGTGGGCCGGTGGTCGTCTCCACGCCGGGGGTGTGCCCGAACTCGGGATGCCCGGGGGTGAGGCTGTCCCACTGGCGCAGGGACCTGAGGTCGTCCAGCGCTAGGCCGTAGCCGGCCAGGTAGAGCTGGATGTAGAGGGTGAGGCTGGAGTGGCCGCAGGAAAGTACGAACCGGTCCCGGCCCACCCAGTCGGGGGCGGCGGGGTCGTGCCTCATGACCTTCTGGAAGAGGAGGTAGGCGGCGGGCGCGAGGCTCATGGCGGTGCCGGGGTGTCCGTTACCCGACTTCTCGACCGCGTCCATTGCCAGCGCGCGGACCGTGTTGACGGCGCGGTCGTCGAGGTCCGACCACTCCAGTTTCTGCGGTATGTGGGCGTTCACGGACTTGCCTCTCCTTCTCGGGCACCCGTTCGGCACGGTGTGCGTGAGGTGTCGTTGTCGGTGCGGTGTGCCGCCGCCGAAGCGCGGCACCGCCAGGATTCGGGGAGGGGAACGAGTGTCACCCTGGGTACTGCGACCACGGCACGGCGTCTTCCCTCCCCGTCGGGCATCACCCGGTACAACGGCGGAGGGGGTCGAGGGAATCCCCGCAGGGTCGGCCGAGTGCGACCCTATCGCTCATCCCCGGCGGGCCGTGGCCCGACACCGCCCCTTACCCGCGGGTAGCGCGGCCTCGCCCGGGCCCGCCGCCCGCGCATGGGCCGGGACGGCGTGTGGCGTGCTGGTGGCGCGGCGGGGCGTGTGCGAGGGTGCTGTACACCCCTGGCCTGGCCCGGAGGGCGGGCCGCTCCGGAGGGTCCGCCTCGCGAGGGGGCTCGTCACCGGGGCTCGAGATGAAGTACTACAGTATGTCGTTGACGGGGTTTTCGCTGATCCTGACGCTTTGTCGGTCCGCTCGGCCCCGCGTGGCGAGCAGTGTCGAGACCTATCGAGTTGTCGAGGTATCCGCGTGTCTGGAATCGAGCCGGTCCCCCCTGCGGGGACGCCCACGAGCCGCCCGGACCCGAGGGCGCGGTGCTGATGGCCCTCACCGACCGGTCCACGCACCCGCGCTCGGCGGACGTCGGCGGCCCCGCGGCCGCCGACCGGGCCTCCTTCACCGACCACGTGCGCGCCTACGTGGCGCTCTCCAAGCCCCGTGTCATCGAACTGCTGCTCATCACGACCATCCCTGTGATGTTCGTCGCGGCCGGCGGGGTGCCCCCGCTGGGCACCGCCGTGGCTACCCTGCTGTTCGGCACCATGTCGGCGGCCAGCGCCAACGCGATGAACTGCTACATCGACCGCGACATCGACCGTGAGATGCGCCGCACCCGCAAACGTCCCGGAGCGATGGACCTGGTCACCCCGCGCGGTGCCCTCGTCTACGGGCTGGTGCTGGCCGTCGGCTCCACCGCGGGGTTCGCGCTCGTGGTCAACTGGCTCTCCGCCGCGCTGTCGCTGCTGGCGATCGCCTTCTACATCTTCGTCTACACGATGCTGCTCAAGCGCCGCACCGCGCAGAACGTGGTGTGGGGCGGCATCGCCGGGTGCATGCCGGTCCTCATCGGCTGGTCCGCGGTCACCGGCGGCCTCGCCTGGGAACCGTTCGTGCTCTTCCTGGTGGTGTTCTTCTGGACGCCACCGCACACCTGGACTCTGGCCATGCGCTACCGCGAGGACTACGCGGCCGCCAACGTACCGATGCTGCCCGTCGTGGCCGGCGACCGCCGCGTGCTCCTGGAGTGCGTGCTCTACAGTTGGGCCACCGCCATCGTCTCACTGGTCTTCTGGCCGGTCGCCGGAACCACCTGGTTCTACGGTGCCGTGGCCGCCGTGCTCGGCGCGCTGCTGGTGGTGCAGGCACACCGCCTGCTCAGCCGCTCCCGGGCCGGGGTGAGCGGGCCCCAACTGAAGACCATGGGCTTCTTCCACCTGTCCAACGCCTATCTGGCGCTGCTGTTCGTCGCCGTCACCGTCGACCCGCTCATCGCCGGCCTGCTCGCCTGACCCCGGCTCCGGCCGGGGCCCGCTCCGTCGCGGCCGGACGAACACGGCGGAGCGGGCCGGGACGCGTCAGGACGCCTGGGACGCGGGCGTACGGCGCCAGGCCAGGACGGCGGCCCACACCGCCACCCCGGTCAGGAGCAGGGCCACGGGCACGTGGGCCTGGATCGGTCCGTAGCTGCCCATGGCCGCCTGGGGGAAGCCCAGCACGAACGCGACCGCGCTGACCAGCAGCAGGGTGCGGGCCCCGCCCGGGCCGCGGCCCGCGCCCCACCACAGCCACGCGGCGGCCAGTACCTGCACGCCCGCGGCCGCGTGGACCCCGAAGGCCCCGAGGTAGTGCAGCGGCAGCCCTCCCGGGTTGGTGGTCATGAACTGTCCGGCGGTCGCCCCCTCCCACAGGAGCAGGGCCAGGTGCGCGAGCGCGGCGACGCGGACGATCCACAGGGCGGTCGGGTGGCCGGATGCCGTCGTGTCCATGGGGAGGCCTTTCAGCGTGTGTGCGTGTATGCGGGGCGATTCTGTCGCACGTATAGGAGTGGGCCGAGGGGTCTGCGGTTCGGTCTTCGCCCCGCCGTGTTCTGGACCGCTCCGTCCCGGCTACCATCGGTGCCCATGCCCCGACTCGACAGCAAGGCCATCCTCCAGGGCCGACGCTCCCGCTACTCGATGACCCTGATCACGGGCATCTCGGTCAGCATGGTGTGTCTCGTCGGCATGTTCGGCTACCTCTGGCTCCTCGCCATGGCGGGCGGTGCCGCCGCCGGGATCGACGGGGCCGTCGGGTTCGGTGTCAGCCTCGCCGCCGCGGTCGTGCCGGTGACCATCCTCGTTCCGCTCATCCTCATGCTCGACCGGATCGAGCCCGAGCCCGGGTCGGTGATGTTCTTCGCCTTCGTGTGGGGCGCGGGCGTGGCGGTGGTGGCCTCGCTGCTGCTCAACACCTGGGGCGCCAGCAACATCACCGTTCCGCTCTACGGCCAGGACCTGGGCGACTACGTGTCCACCGCTGTGGTGGCACCCGTGGTGGAGGAGAGCGCCAAGGGGGTGGTCCTACTCGTCCTGCTCTGGCGCCGCCGCCACGAGATCGACACCTTCACCGACGGGGTGGTCTACGCGGCGATGGTGGCGACCGGGTTCGCCTTCACCGAGAACGTCCTGTACTTTCTCGGGGCCTTCTTCGACGGCACGCTCATCGCCACGTTCGCCCTCCGCGGCCTCATCGCCCCCTTCGGACACCCCATCTACACCGCGATGATCGGGATCGGTGTTGCCTACGCGGCCATGAACACCGGGACCGGGCGGGTCTTCGCCCCGGTCGCCGGGTGGGGGGCCGCGGTGGCTCTGCACGGCATGTGGAACGCCTCGACCCGTTTCGGCTGGCTTGGGCTGGGCCTGGCCTACCTGGTGCTCTTCGTCGTGCTGATGTGCGTCCTGGCGACCGCCGTCAGGGACCGGCAGACCCAGATCGGGGCCATCGCCCACTACCTGCCCAGGTACCTGTCCACCGGCTTGGTGACACAGGCCGACATCGCCATGCTCGGCTCCATGCACGCACGGCGCCGCGCCCGCGAGTGGGCCGCCCGCAACGCCGGCCGCCGGGGCCGCGAGGCGATGAAGGAGTACCAGTTGGCTGCCACCGAGCTGGCGCTGCTGCACAAGAAGATGGACGCCGGCCTGGTGAGCACCGGGTGGAAGGTGGACCGGGACTCGTTCCTGGCGTTGATGCACGTGGCGCGGGACACCTTCCTGGGACGCGTGCCCGGACCCGTCGCCCCCGGGTGGGCCGAACGGCCCGACGACTCCGGGTTCCTGCGCCGGGTGGACTTCGCCCAGGTCATCGCCCAGACGCGGGCCCGACAGGACGACGCTGCCCCTCCGAGTCGGCGTTCTCCGCGCTGAGTTCGCGCTCGCCGTCCGGGACCAGCCGGGTGGTGGAGAAGTACAGGCGGGCGATCGCGATCCAGGTGAGGGTCGAGCCCAGCACGTGCGCGACCACCAGCCACTCGGGCAGTTCCAGCGCGTACTGGACGTAGCCCAGGACCCCCTGCGCCACCACCACGGCGGCCAGGGCCAGGGCACTCCTCCTGACCGGCCTGCGTGCGTCGCCGCGGAAGGCGGCCACAGCGGCCGCGGCCGCGCCGAGCAGGGTCAGCCAGGCCAGGGAGGAGTGCATGCGCGTGACCGACTCCAGCGCGAAGCCCCAGCGCGGTGCCTCGGCGTCGCCGCCGTGCGGCCCGGTGCCGGTGACGACGGTGCCCGCCACCATCAGCAGGAAGCCGACCACCACCAGGCCGATGCTGAGGGCGTGCAGCCCGGGGCCGGTCGAGACCTGCGGGGCACCCTCGGGCTCCTGGCAGCGCACGTACAGCGCCACGGCGATGAAGGTCACCACCAGGGACAGCAGGAAGTGGGCACCGACCGATGCGGGGTGCAGGCCGGTCCACACGGTGATGCCGCCGACCACGCCCTGTCCCAGCACGCCGAACGGGATGATCACCGCCAGCCGGGTCAGGTCGCGCCGCCGCGGTCGGGAGCGCAGGACCGCCACGAGGGTGATGACGCCGACCGCGAGCACCAGGAAGGTCAGGGTGCGGTTGCCGAACTCGATCGCCGCGTTGAGCGCCGGGTGGTCTCCGCCGACGGGGACGAAGCTCTCCGGTGTGCACTTGGGCCACTCCGAGCAGCCGAGCCCTGAGGAGGTGACGCGGACGGTGGCGCCGGTGACGGCGATCCCGGCGTTGACCGCGACGTTGCCCAGAGCCCAGGCGCGCAGGGAGCGCGTGGTCGGCACCCAGATCGTGCGGGCGAGCAGGACCAGCGCCAGGACCCCGGCGATGGCGACGGCGATCTGCCAGCCCCACAGGGGGACGCCGATCAGGTGGATGGTGTCTGGGGGGGCCTGGGCCGCTGCCGTCGCCTGCGGGACCGTGAGCGCAAACATACGACAGACTGTAGTACACCCCCCCGGGTGCCCGTGCTCAGCCCCGGCATCCCGTGCGACCTGCGGCGACGTGCTCAGTCCTGGGGTGGGGCGGCGGGGTCGCGAGCCCTCTTCCCGGTCCCCGGCCCGCGTTGTCGGCCCCTGCCGAGGGTGGCGCCGGCGCTGGCCGCGATGACGCAGGCGACCGCGAGCCACTGCCACGCGGTCAGCGTCTCGCCGAGCAGCAGCAGGCCGGCCAGTGCGGCTGCGGCCGGTTGCAGGCTCATCAGCACCCCGAACACCCGTGGCGGCATCCTCCGCAGCGCCGTGAGCTCCAGCGAGTAGGGCACCACCGACGACAGGACGCCGACCGCGAGGCCGAACAGCAGCAGGCGCCAGTCCAGGAGTGCGGCCCCGCCCTGGACCAGGCCCGCCGGAGCCAGGAACACCGCGCCGACCGCGCTGGCGATGGCCAGCCCCGAGGCTCCGCTGAACCGTTGCCCCGTCGCCGCGCTGAGCAGGATGTAGCAGGCCCAGGCGGTCCCCGCCAGTACCGCGAACAGGACCCCCAACGGGTCCAGCGCCCCGGACTCCGCCCCGAGCGCGACTACGCCGAGGCCGGCCAGCGCGGCCCACAGCAGGTCGATCCGCCGCCGCGACCCCAGGATCGCGATGGCCAGCGGCCCCATGTACTCGACGGTCACGGCGATGCCGATGGGGATGCGGGCGAAGGCCTGGTAGATGAGGAAGTTCATTCCCGCCAGGGCGACGCCGTAGCCCACCACCACCGCCCAGTCGCCCCGGCCGCGTCCGCGCAGGGCGGGGCGTACCGCCAACCCCAGGAGGACCGCCGAGGTCAACAGCCGCAGCCACACCACCGCGGTCGGCGGCAGGGCCTCGAACAGGCTCTTGGCCACCGCCGAACCGGTCTGTACCGAGACGACCCCGACCAGCACCAGGTAGACCGGGGGGACGGAGGCCGCCGCCGCGGCGGGGGAGAGGGCCCTGCGAACCGGAGAGACGTTCATGTCCGGTCATCCTATGTTTTCGTGCGCGGACTCCCGGGCGGGGGCGTCCGGCCCCTGGGGCCGCCGCCCGTCCCGGGCAGGGGCGACCAGGGCGAACAGCAGCAGCGCCCAGGCCAGGGCCACCACGGCGGGCTGGACGAGCGTCAGGAGCAGCCCGTACACCGTCCGCTCCGCCTGGCCGGTGAGGAGCTGGAGCCCCAGCCACAGGTAGGGGAGTGCCGCCGCCGCCAGGTTCACCGCGAGCGCTGCCCACGCCGCCCCCTGCCGGGCGGGCCGCCGCCACAGCAGCAGCGCGCCGCCCGCGGCCAAGAGGAACAGGGGCGGTCCGAGCTCGCGGACCGCGACGAACCAGGGAACTCCGAGGGCCTCCATGACGGCCGACCCTATCGGTTCCGCTTCGGTGGAGCGCGGGGATCTGAATGTGCGCGGAAGTACCCAAGTGGTGTGAAATGGTTCAGGGCCGCCCCGGCCCCGCCCCGGACCCGCCGCCTTGGGAGTGACCCTCATGTTCGACCGTTTCGAGAGAGCCGTCCTTCCCCCCGGGCCCCGCTGGCCCTGGATCGCCGGGGCGGTGGCCCTGTTCCTCGCAGTGGCGATCTCCGGGTACGCGGTCGGCGCGCTGGTGCCCGTGGAGGAGCCCGAGGAGCCCGCCATGAACGTGGCCTCTGGCATCCTCGTCGCCCCGGTGGGTGCATCGGAGGAACCGGTCGGGGAGCCCAGCGAGCAACCCAGCGAGGAACCCTCGGAGGAACCCGCACACCCGGCGGGGATCGACCCCGCGGCCGTCTACATGCTGTCCAACGTCAACGGCGGCCGCGTCCTGGACGTGGCCGGGGCGGCCACGGGCAACGGCTCCCCCGTCCACCTGTGGGACCGGCTCGACCAGCCCAACCAGCAGTGGCGCTTCATCCCCGTGGAAGGCGGATTCTACGAACTGGAAGGGGTGGCCTCGGGCAAGCTCCTCCAGGTGTCCACCGACCCCGCTCAGGGCCCCACCGCCACCCTGCTCACCCGGACCGGCTCCCCCAACCAGCACTGGACCGTGGCCGACGTCGGCGGCGGGGTGGTCAGGCTCGTCAATCGCCAGAGCGGGCAGGTGCTCACGGGGCAGGGCGCCGGCCAGGGCAACGGCACCGCCGTCGTCCAGGCCCCCGGCACCCAGCAGGCCCACCAGCATTGGCGGCTCGTGCCCATGGGCTCCTAGCGCCCTGGACTCAGCCGAACAGCAGGGACCGGGCGGTCTTCCAGCACTCCCCGTCGGCGGCGTTGAGCAGTCCCACGGTGGCGTCGCCCGGCCGGTACCCGTCGCCGTCCGGGCGCAGGGACGTACCCCCGGCCTCGGCCAGCATCAGTGTGCCGGGGGCGTGGTCCCAGGGGCAGGTCTGCCCGAAGACGATGAAGTCCAGCTCCCCCTCGAACAGGTGCGGATAGTCCACCGCGGAGCAGTGCGCCCCCGGTCCCACGGAGGCGAAGGCCTCCTCTGCGCGCCGCCGCGCTCCGGCCGGGAGGGCCGTGGTCAGGACCAGGCCGCGCATCCGGGCCGGGGCGGCCGGTGCCGGCCCCCGGCGGATCCGTACCCCGTCGCGCCAGGTGCCCGAACCGCGTTCGGCGATGTAGACGCGTTCCTCCGTGGGGCGCAGGATCCACGACGCGACGGTCTCCCCGCGGTGCACCAAGGCGGCCATGACCCCGAACCGGGTGTCGCCGTTGACGAAGTTGCGCGTGCCGTCGACCGGGTCGACCAGCCAGGCTGTCTCCTCCTCGTTCAGCGCCCTGAGCAGGCCGGGGTCGGCGGAGACCGCCTCCTCGCCCACGACCGGAGCGGCAACGACTCCGCGCAGCCGGGCACCGATCAGTTCCTCGGCCTCCCGGTCGGCCACCGTTACCAGGTCCCCGGGCCCCTTCTCCGACACCTCGTCCTCGGCCAGGGAGCGGAAGCGTGGGAGGATCGCCGCCTCGGCGGCCTCACGGAGGATTTCGGTCACTGCGTCGACCTCGAACATGCCCTCATCCTAGGGACACGGCGCTGCGGCGGTTCGGCCGCCCGTGCCCTTGCGGTGTCCCAGCGCTGGGGCGTCCCCGGACGGTCACTCCCAGCGGAACAGGCGGCTCGCCAGCAGGGCCCCGACTGCGGTCCACACCGCCAGGACGGCGAAGGCCCCGATACCGGGCACCGAACCGTCGACGAGCACCGAGCGCAGCCCCGACGCCAGGGCGGTGATCGGCAGGACGGACACCGCGCGCTCCAGGGGCTCGGGGAAACTGCTGGTGGGGAACAGGACGCCGCCCAGCCCGAGCATGAGCACGTACACCAGGTTCGCCCCGGCCAGGGTCGCCTCCGCGCGCAGCGTCCCCGCCATCAGCAGGGCCAGTGAGGCGAACGCCGCGGTCGCCAGCAGGATGAGGGTGAGGGCCGCCAGTGCGGCCGGGATCCCGGCCGAGGGCGACCAGCCCAGGCCCAGCGCCACCGCGCACAGCACCGTCATCTGGATCGCCTGCACTCCCAGTACCGCCAGGGTCTTGGCAGCCAGCAGCCCGAACCGGGACAGCGGCGTCGCGCCCAGGCGCTTGAGCACCCCGTAGCGGCGCTCGAACCCGGTCCCGATGGCCAGGCCGGTGAAGGAGGTCGACATGACCGCCAGCGCGAGTACCCCGGGGGTGAGCGCGTCCACCCGGGAGCCCCCGCCCACGTCGAGGACCTCGGTGAGGGTGAACCCCACCAGCAGCAGGACCGGGATGACCATGGTGAGCAGGAACTGCTCGCCGTGCCGGAGCATGACCCGCAGCTCCATCGCGGCCTGGGCGGCGACCATCCGCCACATCGGCGCGGCCCCCGGAGCGGGGCGGAACAGCGCCGCGTCCCCGGCCGACACACCGGCGGAGGGCAGGGTCGTGGGTGTGCTGAAGGTGTGCTCGGTCATCTCAGTCGCGCAGTTCCCGGCCGGTGAGTTCGAGGAAGACGTCTTCGAGGGTACGCCGTCGCAAGCGCAGGTCCTCGGCGAGGACACCCTCGGAGGCGCACCACGCGGCGACCGTGGCCAGGAACTCCGGCCCCAGGGCGTCGGTGCCGCCCGCGGTGACCACGTACTCGCGCCCGCCGCCCACCGCTTCGGCCGCCGCCACCGCGCCGCCCTCGGGCAGGGCGGCGCGCAGGGCCCCGGTGTCCAGCGCGGCGGAGGCGGAGAAGCGCACCTCCCGCCGGTCGCCGGTCAGTTCGGAGGGGCTGCCCTCGGCGACCACGGAGCCGTGGTCGACGATGACGACGTGGTCGGCCAGGCGTTCGGCCTCGTCCATGTGGTGGGTGGTCAGGATCACGGCGACCCCGGCCGCGCGCAGCGAGGCCACGAGGTCCCAGGCGGCCATACGCGCCTGCGGGTCCAGGCCGGCGGTCGGCTCGTCGAGGAAGACGAGTTCGGGACGGCCCACCACGGCGCAGGCCAGGGACAGGCGCTGCTGCTGCCCTCCGGACAGGCGCCGGAACGGCGTGCGCGAGGCCGAGGTGAGGCCGAGGCGTTCCAGCAGGAGCCCGGGGGCGATCGGCCGGGTGTGGAAGGAGGCCATCAGGTGCAGCCACTCGGCGGTGCGGGCACCGGTGGGCACGCCACCGGACTGGGGCATCACCCCGACCCGGGGCTTGAGCGCCGCGGCGTCGGCGACCGGGTCCCTGCCGAGGACGCGGACGCTTCCGCCGTCCGCGCGGCGGAAGCCCTCGCAGATCTCGATGGTGCTGGTCTTGCCCGCGCCGTTGGGGCCCAGCAGCGCCGTGACGGCACCCCGGCGCGCGGTGAACGTCAGACCGGTGACTGCGGTGGTGGCGCCGTAGCGCTTGACCAGATCGACGACCTCGACCGCGGCTGTGTCCATGGGTCCCGAGTGTACGTGTGGGCCTGTGCGTCCGGTCGCCGGCTGGTGGCGGAACCGGTACGGGCGGGTCAGCCCGGGCCCCGCACCCCCTGGTCCGTCCATATCATGGACTGACGTCTCACGATGCGGTCGGCTGGCGGGGTGTCAGTCCCTTCGGGTGTCGGGTCCGCAGATGTCGGTCGGATGAAATCGCAGTTAGGCAAGGCTGACCTTCGTGATCGGCGGCATGAACGCCGGTTTGCCTAAGCGGACTTATTTAGGCCACACTGATGTTGTCTAAAGCGTGAGCAGAGCCGTCAGGACCACAGGGGAGGAGGGGATCGCCGTGCCCGACACCTCCGGTGCCCCCCGCGCCCTGACCGGACCCGAGCGCGGGGCCGAGAACGGCACGCGCGCACGGGTGGCCCGGCTCATCCTCGAACAGGGGCCGATCACCGCCTCCGCGCTGGGGGAGCGGCTCGGACTCACCCCCGCGGCCATCCGCCGCCACCTCGACCACCTGACCGGCGAGGGGATGGTCGAGGCCCGCGACGCCCGGCCCCACGGCGGACGGCGCCGTCGAGGCCGGCCCGCACGGGTCTTCGCCATCACCGAGGTCGGGCGGGGCGCCTTCGTCCACGCCTACGACGACCTCGCTGCCGGAGCCCTCCGCTTCCTCGCGGAGACCGCCGGCCCCGAGGCCGTCGGTGCCTTCGCCCAGCGCCAGGTGGCCGACCTGGAGAGGCGCTACCAGCCCCTGTTGGACGCGGTACCCCGGGAGCAGCGGGTCCGGCTCCTGGCCGAAGCCCTGTCCAACGACGGGTACGCCGCCACCGCGGGCAGGGCACCCGCGCCCGGAGGCGGCGACCAACTGTGCCAGCACCACTGCCCCGTGGCCCACGTCGCGGCGGAGTTCCCGCAGCTCTGCGAGGCCGAGATCGAGGCCTTCTCGCGGCTTCTGGGCACCCCGGTGCGGCGACTGGCCACCATCGCCCACGGCGACGGCGTGTGCACCACGCACGTCACCCCCGCCGACGACGTCCCCGGGCAGGCCCGGGACGGGCGGGCGGCACACCCCGCACAGAACTCCACCCGCCCTGCGGCGGATGGAGCACCGCAACACGACAAGTGACGTCTGAAGTCCAGGAGGAGTCCGCGCATGACGTCTATCGCGCATCCCGAGCTCGAAGGGCTCGGAACCTATGAGTACGGCTGGGCCGACTCCGACGCGGCCGGGTCCAAGGCCCGCAGGGGTCTGAACGAAGAGGTCGTCCGCGACATCTCCGCGAAGAAGGACGAGCCGGAGTGGATGACCAAGCTCCGCCTCAAGTCCCTCAGGCTCTTCGGCAAGAAGCCCATGCCCGACTGGGGCGCGGACCTGTCCAAGATCGACTTCGACAACATCAAGTACTTCGTGCGGTCCACGGAGCAGCAGGCCGCCTCCTGGGAGGACCTGCCCGAGGACATCAAGAACACCTACGACAAGCTGGGCATCCCCGAGGCCGAGAAGCAGCGCCTGGTCGCCGGTGTGGCCGCCCAGTACGAGTCCGAGGTCGTCTACCACCAGATCCGCGAGGACCTGGAGGAGCAGGGCGTCCTCTTCCTCGACACCGACACCGCGCTCAAGGAGCACCCGGAGATCTTCCAGGAGTACTTCGGCTCCGTCATCCCGCCCGGCGACAACAAGTTCGCCGCGCTCAACACCGCGGTGTGGAGCGGCGGCTCCTTCATCTACGTGCCCAAGAACGTGCACGTGGAGATCCCGCTCCAGGCCTACTTCCGGATCAACACCGAGAACATGGGCCAGTTCGAGCGCACGCTGATCATCGTCGACGAGGGCGCCTACGTCCACTACGTCGAGGGCTGCACCGCACCGATCTACAAGTCGGACTCGCTGCACTCGGCAGTCGTCGAGATCATCGTCAAGAAGAACGCCCGCTGCCGGTACACGACCATCCAGAACTGGTCGAACAACGTCTTCAACCTGGTCACCAAGCGTGCCGTCGCCGAAGAGGGCGCCACCATGGAGTGGATCGACGGCAACATCGGCTCCCAGGTCACCATGAAGTACCCGGCCGTCTACCTCATGGGCGAGCACGCCAAGGGCGAGACGCTCTCGATCGCCTTCGCGGGCGAGGGCCAGCACCAGGACACCGGTTCCAAGATGGTGCACTGCGCGCCCAACACCTCCTCCACCATCGTCTCTAAGTCGGTGGCACGCGGCGGCGGACGCGCCTCCTACCGGGGCCTGGTCCAGGTGCAGGAGGGCGCCGACCACGCCAAGTCCTCGGTCAAGTGCGACGCCCTGCTGATCGACACGATCAGCCGGTCCGACACCTACCCCTACAACGACCTGCGCGAGGACGACGCCGAGCTCGCGCACGAGGCGACCGTCTCCAAGGTCAGCGAGGACCAGCTCTTCTACCTCATGAGCCGGGGGATGGACGAGGACGAGGCCATGGCCATGATCGTGCGCGGGTTCGTCGAGCCCATCGCGCGCGAGCTGCCCATGGAGTACGCGCTGGAACTGAACCGGCTGATCGAGCTTCAGATGGAAGGAGCGGTTGGTTAAGTTGACCGGCCCGAGCATCGAACCCAAGGCCCACAGTCACGGTCTCGGGGAGATCCCGTTCTCCAAGTTGGCCACCCACGGGTCCTTCGACGTGAACGACTTCCCCGTCCCGAACGGGCGCGAGGAGGAGTGGCGCTTCACCCCGCTGCGCCGCCTCAAGGGCCTGCACGACGGCAGCGCGCAGGCGGACGGCACCGACAAGCTCGACGTGGACGCCCCCGAGGGCGTCACCGTGGAGACGGTCGGCCGCGACGACGCCCGACTGGGCACCGCCGGGCGCCCCGCCGACCGCGTCACCGCCCAGGCCTACACCTCCTTCGAGGAGGCCACGGTCGTCACGGTGGCCCAGGGCGCGGTCCTGGACCGGCCCGTGCGCATCACCCGCCAGGCCCAGGGCGGCACGCGTTTCGACCAGTACGTCATCGACGTCAAGCCGCTGGCCGAGGCGGTCGTCGTCCTGGAGCAGACCGGTGGCGGCGTGCGCGCGGGCAGCGTGGACGTCCACGTCGGCGAGGGGGCCCGGCTCACCCTGGTCAGCCTCCAGGACTGGGACCGCGACGCCGTCGACGTCACCCAGCACAACGCCCAGATGTCCAAGGACGCCACCCTCAAGTCGATCGTGGTCACCCTGGGCGGCGACCTGGTCCGGCTCTCGCCGAAGGTGGCCTACAAGGACGGCGGTGCCAACGCCGAACTGCACGGACTGTACTTCACCGGCGACGGCCAGCACCACGAGCACCGCTCGCTGGTCGACCACAACAAGTCGCACACCCGCTCCCGGGTGGAGTACAAGGGCGCGCTCAGCGGCAAGGGGGCCCACGGCGTCTGGATCGGTGACGTGATCATCGGCGAGGGCACCACCGGTACGGACTCCTACGAGCACAACCGCAACCTCCAGCTCACCGACGACACCCGCGTGGACTCGGTGCCCAACCTGGAGATCTTCACCGGTGAGGTGGAGGGCGCCGGCCACGCCGCCGCCAGCGGCCGCCTCGACGACATCCACCTGTTCTACCTGCGCTCGCGCGGCATCCCCGAGGACGAGGCGCGCCGCCTGGTCATCCGCGGCTACTTCCTCGAACTCATCAACCGGATCCCGGTCGAGGACCTGCGCGAGGCGATCATGGCCAAGGTCGAGCGGAAACTGGCCGAACATGAGTGAGACCGGGCCGTGGGTGAAGGTCGCCGAGCTCTCGGAGATCCCCGAGGAGGGGGTCCTGGGGATCGAACTCGACGACGAGACCCCCATCGCCCTGGTCCGCTCCGAGGGCGAGGTCTTCGCCGTGCGGGACGTGTGCTCGCACGCCGAGGTCCGACTCTCCGAGGGCGAGGTCGAGGACGGCACGATCGAGTGCTGGCTGCACGGCTCCTGCTTCGACCTGGGCACGGGGGCACCGCTCAACCCGCCCGCCACACAGCCGGTCCCCACCTACGACGTGAAGATCGACGGCGACGACGTGCTCGTTTCGCCGGCTGAGAAGAATTCCTGAGGCTGAAATGACCAAGTTCGAAATCCGCGGCCTGCGCGCCGACGTCCTGATCGGTGAGGACGAGCGCCAGGAGATCCTCAAGGGCGTGGACCTGACGATCAACTCCGGTGAGACCCACGCCATCATGGGCCCCAACGGCTCCGGCAAGTCCACCCTGGCCTACGCCATCGCCGGCCACCCGCGCTACGAGATCACCGAGGGCGAGGTGCTCGTCGACGGCGAGAACATCCTCGACCTGAGCGTGGACGAGCGCGCCCGCGCCGGCGTCTTCCTCGCCATGCAGTACCCGGTGGAGGTCCCGGGCGTGTCCATGTCCAACTTCCTGCGCAGCTCCGTCACCGCGGTGCGCGGCGAGGCGCCCAAACTCCGCCAGTTCTCCAAGGAGCTCCAGGGCGTCATGAAGGACCTGTCCATCGAGCCGTCCTTCGCCGCCCGCGGCGTCAACGAGGGCTTCTCCGGCGGCGAGAAGAAGCGCCACGAGATCCTCCAGTTGGAGCTGCTCAAGCCGAAGGTGGCCATCCTCGACGAGACCGACTCCGGTCTGGACGTCGACGCGCTCAAGGTTGTTTCCGACGGTGTCAACCGGGCCAAGGAGAGCGGTGAGATGGGCATCATGCTCATCACGCACTACACCCGCATCCTCAACTACGTGAAGCCCGACTTCGTGCACGTGTTCGCCGGAGGCCGCGTCGCCGAGTCCGGCGGTCCCGAGCTGGCCGACACCCTGGAGGCCGAGGGCTACGAGCGTTTCGTGAAGGCGGGCGCGTAACCGTGACCCTCCGCGAGTCCGTCCGGCCCGACACGGGCCCGATCGACACCACGGCGGTCCGGAAGGACTTTCCGATCCTGTCCCGGACCGTCCGCGACGGGCGTCCCCTGGTCTACCTCGACTCCGGGGCCACGTCTCAGAAGCCCCGGCAGGTGCTGGAGGCCGAACGCGGGTTCTACGAGCGCCACAACGCGGCGGTGCACCGCGGCGCCCACCAGCTCGCGGAGGAGGCGACCGACGCCTACGAGGCCGCGCGGGAGACCATCGCCCGGTTCATCGGGGGAGACGCCGGCGAGGTGGTGTTCACCAAGAACGCCACCGAGGCGATCAACCTCGTGGCCTACGCGATGAGCAACGCGGCCACGGCCGAGGACGGGCTCCGCCGCTTCCAGGTGGGGCCCGGGGACGAAATCGTCGTCACCGAGATGGAGCACCACGCCAACCTGGTGCCCTGGCAGCAGTTGTGCCGGCGCACCGGGGCGACGCTGCGGTGGTTCCCGGTGACCGAGGAGGGCCGCCTCGACCTGTCCGACCTGGAGGAACTGGTCAACGAGCGCACCCGCGTCGTGGCCTTCGCCCACCAGTCCAACGTGCTCGGCACGGTCAACCCGGTGGCGCCCATCGCCGCCCGCGCCCGCGAGGTCGGTGCGCTGGTGGTCCTGGACGCCTGCCAGTCCGTGCCGCACATGCCGGTCGACGTCTCCGCGCTGGACGTGGACTTCCTCGCCTTCTCCGGACACAAGATGCTCGGACCCAACGGGATCGGCGTGCTCTGGGGGCGCAGGGAGCTGCTGGAGGCCATGCCGCCGTTCATCACCGGCGGTTCGATGATCGGTGTCGTGCACATGGACCACTCCACGTGGGCCGAGCCGCCGCAGCGGTTCGAGGCGGGGGTTCCGATGGCTCCGCAGGCCGTCGCCCTGGCCGCCGCCTGCGACTACCTCACCGCGGTGGGCATGGACCGGGTGGCCGAGCACGAGCACGCGCTCACCGCCTACGCGCTGGAGCGCGTCGGCGCGGTCGAGGACGTGCGGATCGTCGGTCCGGCCGAGGCGGTGGACCGCGGGGGAGCGGTGTCGTTCACCGTGGAGGGCATCCACCCCCACGACCTCGGCCAGGTCCTCGACGACAAGGGCGTCGAGGTCCGGGTGGGCCACCACTGCGCCTGGCCGCTCCACCGCAAGCTGGGTATCGTCGCCACCACGCGCGCGTCCTTCTACCTCTACAACACCCTGGAGGACGTGGACGCACTGGCGGACGCGATCCGGGACGCGCAGCGGTTCTTCGGAACCCGCCCCTGACACGAGGAAACAGCCTGACCATGCAGTTGGACGCGATGTACCAGGAGATCATCCTGGACCACTACCGCAACCCCCACCACAAGGGGCTGCGTGATCCGCACAACGCGGAGGCGCACCACATCAACCCCACGTGCGGGGACGAGGTGACGCTCCGGGTGGCGCTGACTCCGGCCGACGGTGCGGCGCTCGACGACCACGCGGTCGTCAGCGACGTCTCCTACGAGGGGATGGGCTGCTCCATCAGCCAGGCCAGCACCTCGGTGCTGACCGACCTGCTCATCGGGCGGACGGTCGCCGAGGGCATGGCCACCCTGGAGGCGTTCACCGAGCTGATGCAGTCCAGGGGTCAGGGCGAACCGGACGAGGACGTACTGGAGGACGCGGTCGCGTTCGCCGGAGTGTCGAAGTACCCCGCGCGGGTCAAGTGCGCCCTGCTGGGGTGGATGGCGTGGAAGGACGCGGTGTCGCAGTCCTTCGAGAAGGAGAGCGTCTGATGAGTGAGAACGAGACGACGACGGAGGCCCCCGAGTCGGCCGCGTCGCTCTCCGCCGAGGCGGAGCAGTTGGTCGAGGAGATCGGTGAGGCGCTCAAGGACGTGATCGACCCCGAGCTGGGCGTCAACGTCGTGGACCTGGGGCTGCTGTACGGGGTGAACGCCGACGACGACGTCATCACCCTGGACATGACCCTCACGAGTGCGGCGTGCCCGCTGACCGACGTCATCGAGGACCAGGCCACCAGCGCGCTGGACGAGTTCGAGCGCGAGGTGCGCATCAACTGGGTCTGGATGCCGCCGTGGGGCCCGGACAAGATCACCGACGACGGCCGCGACCAGCTTCGCATGCTGGGCTTCAACGTCTGAGTCGGAGCGTGAACGGGCGGGCCGGTGACCTTCGGGTCCCGGCCCGCACCCGTGTCCGGCTCGGTGGTGGGCGGTGCCGGTCAGGAGGTGCACCTGGTGGGCCAGGTCGTGCCCGCTGCGCGCGGGCCGGGAGAAGGGCAGCCGCACGTCGTGGTCCCCGTCGGCGGTCGCCACGCGCGGGCGCAGCCCGAACCGGTCCACGCCCGGAGGTCGGGCGCCGCGGCCCGGTCGGGGGCGCGGAGGACGTCGTGGAGGACCGCCTCGCAAGGGTGAGGCAGGGCCTCACCCACGGCGCATAGGGTCGGTTCGTGCCAGGTCTCCGAACCGTTTTCGGGTGGTGGACGCGCCACGGACGCGAGAAGGCTCCCCGGGCGCTCCGGAAGCCTTCTCGGGCGGGCTCAGCGGGCGGCGAACAGCCCGGCGCGCAGCTCCCCGGCGATGTCGGTGTCCCCGCGCAGTTCGAGGCGGTCGATGAGCGCCTGCGGATCGGCCGGAAGCCGCTCCTCGCCGTCGGTGATCCGCCGGGAGAGGATCCCCAGCGCTTCCTCCGTGGAGGCGTGCGCCGTGTAGCCGCTCAGGTGCAGGGCGCGCGAGGCCGGCGGGAAGCCGCTCAGGTCGGTGGCGGGAAGCTTGCGCGCGTCGAGCCGGTCCCCGGTCACGGTGATGAACATCCGGTCGCCGGGCTGGGCCGCCTGGCGGCGCAGCAGGGGCCGCAGGGAGTCGAACGCGGGCTGGTCCCGCCAGACCAGTACCAGGAGGTCGGCACCGGGGGCCGTGAGGCACAGCAGGCGCCCCGGTTGCAGCCCCAGGTGCACGGCGTAGCCGGTGGGGACCGCGACGGGTGCCCCGTTGAGGTGGTCGGCGGTGATGTCGACCCGGTGCCACCAGCGCCCGTCGGGGGCGTGGAAGCAGCGCGCGGCCATCGACGGGCGGTCGTGCGCCGCCGACTGCTGAACGGGGCCGCCCCCCGGACGTACCGCCGCCCGCGGCGGTACCGGGGAGGGGCCGCCGAACGGTGCCGACGCCTGCTGGGCGTCCTGGTACGGAAGGCCCGAGGCTGCCTGCGGGGAGGGGGGCGGGCTCTCCGGGCCCTCCAGGCGGCGCCGGATCGGCAGTCCGTTCTCCGTCGTGGGGCTGGAGGTGTCCGCGGGGCCTGGGTTGGTCGGTGCCTCCATGGGGACGGAGGGGTCCACGAGCACGCGCCCCTCCTTGAGGCTGACCCCGGGGGTGCTCAGCAGCCAGGCCCGCAGTTCCTGCTGGCGGATGCCGATCCGGCCCAGCCGGATCCCGGCCTCGGTCATGTCGGGGGCGTCGCCCAGGAGTTCGCGGGTCTGCCAGCGCAGGCGGTTGGGATCATCGGCGATGAGCCAGCCGTTGTGCATCCTGCGGTCGGTGAACAGGGTGATGACCACGCGCCACAGCGGGGTGTGCAGGGTGGGCACGTTCACGGGGTGGTCCGCGTGCGCGTTGATGAGCCGGTCGATCGTCGTCGCCGATCCCAGCTGCTCGGACAGGTCGCGCAGGTGCTTGGTGATCTGACCGCTCTCGGGGGAGTTGAGCCAGCGCAGGAGGCGCTCCTCCACCTTGCGCTGGGCCGCGCGGAGCTCGGTGACGTCCACCGCGATCTGCTCCGAGAGCACCCTGATGCTGATGGGGTCGGTGGCGAAGAGACGCTCGGCCGCCACGGTGCGCTCCAGCTCGGGCCAGGAACGGAACATGCCGTCGACCAGGTCCACCAGGGGGTGCTCGCCGAGCGCGGGCACCGGGGGCTGCGCCTCCACGTGGTCGGAGCGCATCGCCTTGGGGCGGCTGAACGAGGGGCGGCGCAAGGTCCGGCCCGGGCCCAGCAGGGAACTGCGGAACTGCGAACGCAGGTCCCCTATACCGCCGTCCCTGTCCGCGTCCGACACGGCCTCGGCACCGCCCGGGATCATGGCGGCCGAACTGACCATGCTGATGGGCGCGCCGCCGGGGGCGCTACCGGGCCCCTCGGTTCCGGTCGCCTTCTCGGGGACGCGCCGCCGCTCCTCGTCACGCTGGGCGCGCAGGGCCCGCAGGGTGCGGATGGCGTGGGTCGCCGGGGTCTGCGGAGGTGCCGGGTCGTGCCCGGCACCCTCGGAGGCCCCGGGCCCCTCGCCCACCCCGGTGGCGTTGGTGAGGTAGTCCAGTGCGCTGCGCACGTGGTCGGGGGCCGAGTCGGGCAGCCAGTGGGAGATGGTGCGCACGGCCTCCAGCATCAGCGCGGGCGAGGGCGTGGGGCCGCTGGGCAGGTCGCAGCAGGGCTGGAGGGCCCGCCAGGCGACCGTGCTGATGATGTCGAGCGCGCCGCAGCCGCTGATCGGCCACGAGCTGATCTCCTGCGGCGTGGCCGCGATGAGGCGCTCCCAGTCCCCGGCAGCGGAGGCGACAGCGCCGCGGACGGGGTCGGACAGCTCCGAGCAGTCCACCCTCTGGGCCTGCAGACTGGGCAGGAACGAGGCCAGGGGAACGTGTCCCCACTGCTCCGCGGCCAGACGGGCGATGCCGTGGGCGAGCCAGGGCGGTCCGGCGATGTCCAGGACCTGGGAGACGGGTAGCGAGTGCCACCAGCCTTCGATGAGCCGATCGTGGCGGAGCAGGGGTGCCACGTCCTGCGAGCGCGACCACCGCAGGGCGGGGGCGAGGTCGACGAGGCAGATCGGGGAGACGGCGTTCATCCGCTGGGGACCTCGACCTCCTGGTGACTGCACGTGAATTGGAGGAACCGCACGGGCCTTCGGTTCGGCGCACCACAGCATTCGCCCATCACCCGACCGGGACGCGGCCGACCGAGCCGACGCCGACCAGTCGAGCACGGCTGACCGGGGGACAGGGGTGCCGTGAGTACGTGTCGTCCGTGATCGTACGTCGCCCAGCGCCACATGGGTAGTCCCGGGGCCCCACGGGTTCGTCGACTTTCCTGTGACCAGTCTGTTCGACGTTCGATATCGACGGTACTCATTGTAGGGCGCGCAAGGGGGGCTATGTCCCGATTCATAGTCGATTAACTCTCTCTCCATGGCTGATCGGGTGCCTTGATGCTCCCTGTTTCGGCACTGCGACCCCATGCGCGGGTATGCTTGGCGGCACTGTCCTCGCCCGAACGGACTCTGGCAGGGTGGCCGCTCCACAGCCGACCACCGGTCGGCGCTTCCGGGCCCGGGACCAGCGGCCGCACGCGGCCCCAGCAGGACTTTCGCCCCGTCTGCGGACCCACTGGCCGCGGGGTGACCGAGCCGGACGATTGGTTGACGTGACAGACCTAGAGACGAATCCCCCTGCGGTCGCGCGTGTGAGTAGACCGGATGTCATCCGCTCCTATGTCGCGATCGGTGACAGTATCACCGAGGGGATCGACGACGGCAGCGGTCCCGGAGGGGCCTACCGGGGATTCGCCGACCGGCTCGCCGACCACCTGGGTTCGTTCACCCCCGACTTCCGCTACGCCAACCTGGCCGTGCGCGGCCGGCGCATGCGCCACATCTTCGGCGAGCAGACGGAGCAGACCCTGGAGTGGCGGCCGGACCTGGTGACCGTCCTGGCCGGCGGGAACGACGTGCTGCTGCCCGGCAGGAACCTGGACCGGCTCGGAGAGCAGTTCGAACGCGGGATCCGCCGCCTGCGCGACGCGGGCCTGCGCGTGGTGATCGTGTCCGGCCACGACACCGGGTGGATCCCCGTACTGCGCTACTACCGCGGCCGTATCGCCGTCTTCAGCATGCACATGCGCGCCGTCGCCGAGCGCACCGGCGCGGAGATCGTGGACATGTGGGCGCTCACCTCCCTGGCCGACCCCCGTGCCTGGAGCGAGGACCGCCTGCACATGAACAGCGACGGCCACCAGATCGTCGCCGCCCGTATCGCCGACCTCCTCGGCGTCCCGATGGGCTCGCGCAAGGACTGGGAGGACCCGTGGGACACCCCGCCCCGGGAGGTCCCGCGCATCCTGCGCCGTCGCGAGAACCGCCGCTGGGCGCGCCAGTACCTCGTCCCGTGGCTGAGCCGCAGGGCCATGGGCCGCTCCTCGGGGGACGGGCGGCTCCCCAAGCGCCCGGCGCTGGACTACCTCCATGACGAGGCCACCCGGCTCAGGATGGCCCGCGCCTTGGACGAGGGCGTCGGCTGACTCGTCCGGAGCCGTCCCCGCGGGACGGCCGCACCGCGTGCGCGGCCCCCGCCGCGGAGGCCGCCCGAATGCGCGTCAGCTCCGGGAGAGCGACTGGATCAGGTCGGCCACGTGGACCACGCCCACGACCTGGCCGTAGGCATTGGTGGCGATCATGTCGTCGTAGACACGCGCGTTGTCCTGCCCGGCCACCCGCAGTGCGGCGATCGCCGACATCCACGCCGGAACCGTCCGGGGCGGCTCGGCCAGCCGCAGCGCCGGACGCTTGGCGTGCAGCGCGTGCCCGTACCTGCCGGTCACCGACAGCAGGAACCGGGTCCGGTCGATCACGCCCAGAGGGCGGTCCCGGTGGTCGATGAGGACCGCGCTGTTGAGCGCGGTGTCGCCGGTGAAGGCGTCCAGGACCTCATCGCAGCTCACGTCGGCACCGAAGCCGACCGGCGGCAGCATGAACTCGGTGATCTGCGGACCGGAGTCCTGCTGGTCCTGGGCGTCGGCGGTCGGCTCGGGAACCGGGGTCACACGCTCGCCCGGAAGCCAGGTGTCCTCGGCGAAGAACGGGCCGGTCCCCACCCGCAGGCCGCAGCGGCGCAGGCGGACCACGTCCTCGCCGTGCTTGATCCCCGAGGCCATGGAGTACACACCACTGCCGCGACCGATCCGGGCCAGGCCCTCCACCACGGTGGTCCTGCGCTGGTCCGAGGCCACGTCCGACACGATCGACGGGTCGAGACGGATGAGGTAGGGCACCGTCTCCAGGACCAGGTCCGGGCTGACCAGCGCGGTACCGAACCCGCACCGGAACCCGGCCGACCTGAGCCGGGCCACGCCCGAGGTGACGAACTGCCTGGGCAGGGCGGACAGCTCGGGGCTGAGCATGAGCGTGATGTCGCTGGGGCGCCGACCGGAGCGGCGCAGGCGGCTGTCGAGCAGGGAGACGAACTCGTCCCCCGCGGTGAGCATCCGTGCGGGCAGTGGGAGCACCAGCGGCAGCAGGGTTCCCGAAGCGCCGGACTGGCCGATCAGGTTCACGAGCCACTCGGCGATGAGGATCTGTTCCCGGGGGGTCACCGCGCCGGAAGCGCTCCGGGGCACGGGCGGGGGAGAGGCGACCACCTCGACCGCGAGAACCGCACCCGACTCCAGGTCCACGACCGGCCGGTGCGCGATGGAGCGAGAGGAGCGGTGCACCTCGGGAGCGCTCGTTTCGATGGAGGATGAACCGGCATGATACTGGGACGCTTGCACAGACACGATCCCCATGGTGCTCCCACCCGAGGTGCGGAGAAAGGCATGTGTACTGCTGTTCAGCAGAACTTCACGCGTGTTCACCATGTCTCGAACGACCGTATGCTCTGCTCACCCGCGGGAGAGGGCGACGGCCCCCGGAAGAGGACTTCCAGGGGCCGTGCGTTCGACCGGGCTCAGGGCCGCCGGAACACCAGAGCGACGTTGTGGCCGCCGAAGCCGAAGGACTCGTTGATCGCCGCGGCGTCGCCCCCGGGCAGGTCCCGCGGCTTGTCGCGGACGATGTCCACGACCGCGTTCGGGTCGAGTTCGTCGATGTTGATCGTCGGCGGGATCCGGCCCTCGTGCAGGGCCAGGACCGTGGCGATCGACTCCACCGCACCCGCGCCGCCCAGCAGGTGGCCGGTCATCGACTTGGTGGAGGTCACCGCGACCCGGTCGGCGGCGGAGTCGCCGAGCGCGGTGCGGATCGCCACGGTCTCGGCCACGTCGCCGGCGGGTGTGGACGTGGCGTGCGCGTTGACGTGCACGATGTCGCTCGGCGCGAGGTCGGCGTCGCCGAGCGCCTGGTGGATCGCCCGCGTCTGGCCCGTGCCCTCGGGGTCGGGCTGGACGATGTCGTGGGCGTCGTTGGTGTAGCCCACCCCGACGGCGTGCGCGTACACCCGGGCGCCGCGCCTGGCGGCGTGCTCGGCCGACTCCAGGACCACGATGCCCGCGCCCTCGCCCATGACGAACCCGTCGCGGCTCACGTCCCAGGGGCGGGAGGCGCCCTGCGGGTCGTCGTTGCGGGTGGACAGGGCGCGCATGGACGCGAACGAGGCGATGTTCAGCGGGTGGATCGCAGCCTCGGTGCCGCCCGCGATCACGATGTCGGCGCGGCCGGCGCGGATCATGTCGACGGCGTTGGCGATGGCCTCGGCGCTGGAGGCACAGGCGCTCACCGGCGCGTGCGCCCCGGCACGTGCGGTGAACTCCAGGGAGACCGCGGCGGCGGGGCTGTTGGGCATGAGCATGGGCACGGTGAACGGGGAGACCCGCTTCCAGCCCTTCTCGCGGAAGGTGTCGTACTGCTCCAGGATGGTGAGGATGCCGCCGATACCGCTGGAGACGACGGCTCCCAGGCGGAGCGGGTCGACCTCGGGTGAGCCCGCGTCGGCCCAGGCCTCCTGAGCGGCGATCAGCGCGAACTGCTGGGTGCGGTCGAGGCGGCGCAGCCTCGGGCGGGGCAGCTTCTCGGAGGGTTCCTGCGCGATGCGCCCGGCGAAGTGCACCGGGAGCGCCTCATGCCAGTCGGGGTCCAGCATGCTGATACCGGACCGGCCTTCGAGCAGTGCGGACCATGTGGTCGCGACGTCACCCCCGAGGGGGGTGGTGGCGCCGAGGCCGGTGACGACGACATCGGTCTGGGACATGATCCGATCGCCCTTCTCGTGGATCTGGCCCGGCCGCGGTGTGCCGGGAGGCGTTGGCGGGGTTCTTGGCCGGGCCGCCGACGGGTGGCCGGCGGCCCGGGCGACGCTACTTCTGGATGAAGGTGACGACGTCCTGGACCGTCTTGAGGTCCTTGAGCTGGTCGTCGGGGATCTCCACACCGAACTTGTCCTGGGCGGAGACGGCGATCTCCACCATGGACAGCGAGTCGATGTCCAGGTCGTCGACGAAGCTCTTCTCCGGGGTGACCTCGGAGGGCTCGGTACCGACGATCTCCTCGATGATCTCGGCGAGTCCGTCCAGGATCTCCTGCTCGCTGTGGGCCATGTGTGTTCTCTCCTTGCTTAGTGTTCCGGCTCGGGGAGCCCCCCGTGCCCGGGGTGTCTCGTGCGGCACTGCCGCGAGGGACTGTACGGATCAGGGAAGGCGGATCACCTGGGCGGCGTAGGCCAGCCCCGCACCGAAGCCCAAAGTGAGGACGGTGCTCCCCGAGGGCAGCTCTCCGCGTCCGACCATGCGCCCCAGGGCGAGAGGGATGGACGCTGAAGAGGTGTTTCCAGCGGTGACGATATCGCGGGCCACGCGTGCCTGGGGCGCGCCCAGCTTGCGTGCGATGGCCTCCACGATCCGCAGGTTCGCCTGGTGGGGGACGAAGGCCGTCAGCTCCGAGGGCTCCACACCGGCCCTCTCCATGGCCTTCAGGGCGACCCCGTACAGCTCCGTGGTGGTCCAGCGGAAGACCGCCTGGCCCTCCTGGTGGAGGTACTTGTGCTCGCGCAGGTAGATCTTGTCGGCGCGGTCGCCGGAGGAGCCCCAGACCACCGGGCCGATCCGGTGCTCCTCGGTGGCGGAGACCACCGCGGCCCCGGCACCGTCGGCGAAGATCACGCACGTGGAGCGGTCGTCCCAGTCCATCCAGTCGCTGAGCTTCTCGGAGCCGATGACCAGGACGTTGCGCGCGCTGCCGCCGCGGACCGCGTCCGAGGCGGCGGCCAGCGCGTAGCAGAAGCCCGCGCAGGCGGCGTTGAGGTCGAAGGCACCGGGAGCGTGGATCCCCAGCCGGGCGGCGACGGTCGCCGCGGCGTTGGGGATCTGGTCGGTCACCGTGCAGGTGGCGACGATCACCAGGTCGATGTCCTCGGGGGACAGGCCTCCGGCGGCCAGCGCCTTGCCTCCGGCGGCCACGGCCATGCTCTCGACGGTGTCCTCGGGGCCGGCGATGCGGCGCTCCCTGATGCCGACGCGGCTCTGGATCCACTCGTCGCTGGTGTCGACCCTGGCCTCGAGGTCGGCGTTGGTCACGACCTTCGGCGGCTGGTACTCGCCGAAGGCGGTGACCGACGCGCCCAGGGGAGCGCTCGGGGTGCTGAACATGGTCAACCTTCCTGGCCGGTGCTCGAGGGAGCGGAGGTGCCGGCGTGTTCCTTGATGAGGGCCGCGGCGCGGTCGACGTCGTCCGGCGTCTTCACCGCGAGCAGTTCGACACCTCGCAGCGCGCGCTTGGCCAGGCCCGTGAGCGTGCCGGCCGGCACCAGTTCGATCAGGGCGGTCACGCCGAGGTCGGCGAGGGTCTGGGTGCAGGCGTTCCAGCGGACCGGTGAGGAGATCTGCGCCACCAGGCGCCGCACGTACTCCGCTCCGTCGGCCACGACCGCCCCGTCCGCGTTGGAGAGCAGGCGGGTGGAGGGGCTCTGCGGGGACAGCGCGTTTGCGGCGGCACGGACCCGCTCCACGGCCGGGGCCATGTGCTCGGTGTGGAACGCGCCCGCCACGGGCAGGGGCCGCAGCCGGACGCGCGGCGGCGGGTTCTCGGCGAACGCGGCGAGCCGCTCGGTGGTTCCGGCGGCCACGATCTGCCCCGCCCCGTTGTCGTTGGCGGCGGTGAGCCCGGCCTCCTCGACGGCCTGGAGCACGTCCTCGCGAACGCCTCCCAGCACCGCGGTCATGCCGGTCTCGGTGCGGGCGGCCGCGTCGGCCATCCCGCGGCCGCGCTCGGCGACCAGGGACAGGGCCTCCTCCGGTGAGAGCACCCCGGCGACCGCGGCGGCGGTGAACTCGCCCACGCTGTGTCCGGCGACCGCGTCCACGAGGGAGTCCCTCGCGGGAAGGGCGGGGGAGGACAGGAGGTCGAGAACGGCGGAGGCCGCGGCTATGCCCGCGCCGACCAGCAGCGGCTGGGCGACGGCCGTGTCGCGGATCTCCTCCGCCCCGGCCTCGGTGCCGTAGCGGACCAGGTCGAGCCCGGCCACCTCGGACCAGGCGGCGAACTGCTCGGAGAGTCCGGGCAGTTCGAGCCAGGGGGAGAGGAAGCCGGGAAGCTGGGCGCCTTGGCCGGGAGCAACGATAACAAGCACGTCATCAACCTTGCCGTGTAGAGGATCGCCGGTCCGATGGCGAGGGACACGAAGTTCCGGGAAGGCGTTTGTAGGTACTCCACAAAACGCCTGTACGGGCGTGTCCCCGGGCTCGGAACCAGTGGAAAGCGTCACGTCCGACGATAGCCCCGTCCCGGCGCGGGCACCGGTGGCGGGGCGTGCGGCGTGCGGTTTCGCGGGGTGCGCCGGTCCGGGAAGTGGGGCGGGGATGCCACGCTAGAGGTGTGAACAGCCAACACCAGGACGTACCCGGCGCAGCGGACGACCGGGACCGCGTGCGCGCCGACACCGCCCGCCGCCTGGAGCGCTCCATGGGGGCGCTCGGCACGGCCGCCGTCACGCGGATGGAGGAGCGGCTCGGCTGGTTCCGTCGCATGTCGGCCGAGGACCGGTCGTGGATCGGCCTGGTCGCCCAGTCCGGCGTGGCGGCCTTCGTCGACTGGTTCCGCAGCTCCGGGAGCGGCCGGCCCGCCATCACGGTCGAGGTCTTCGGGACCGCTCCGCGGGAGCTGACGCGCTCGGTGTCGCTGCAGCAGACGGTCGACATGATCCGCGTGGTCATCGAGGTGGTCGAGGCCCAGGTCGGCTCCCTGGCCGCGCCCGGCGGCGAACAGCAGTTGCGCGAGGCGGTCCTGCGGTACACGCGCGAGGTCGCCTTCAGCACGGCGAAGATCTACGCCCGCGCCGCCGAGGCCCGGGGCGCGTGGGACGCGCGGCTGGAGGCCCTGATCGTCGACGCCCTCCTGCACGGCGACAGCGAGGACGGGCTCGACACCTGGGGCTCGGCGCTGGGCTGGTCGCACACGCCGGTCATCGCCCTGGCGGGCCAGGCCCCGGAGGAGACCGGCACGAAGGTCCTCGACGACCTGCGCGCCGCCGCCCGGCGCATGGGCTACGACGTTCTGGCGGGCCGCCAGGGGAACCGCGTGGTCGTGGTGCTCGGCGTCGGCGGCCGCTACCAGGAGGAGGAGCTGCCCGTGGCGGCGGCCGAGCCGCTGGCCGCACTGTTCGGTCCAGGACCGGTGGTCGTCGGCCCGGCCGTCCCCGAACTGCGGGCCGCCGGGGCGTCGGCCAGGGCGGCCATCAGCGGGCTGCGGGCGGCGGCGGCCTGGCCCGACGCCCCGCGCCCGGTGCTCGCCGACGCCCTGTGGCCCGAGCGCGCCCTCCAGGGGGACGGGGACGCGCGCCGCAGCCTGGTGGAGCGGGTGTACCTGCCCCTGAACGGTGCGGGCTCGCCGCTCCTGGACACGCTGTCGGTGTACCTGGAGCACGCCTCGTCGCTGGAGGCGACGGCGCGCATGCTGTTCGTCCACCCCAACACGGTCCGTTACCGGCTCAGCCGGATCGCTGAGCTGACCGGGCACGCGCCCTCTGACGGGCGCGGGTCGTTCGTGTTGCGGATCGCGGTGGCTCTGGGGCGGCTGGCCGCAGTTTCCAGGGAATAGGGCGATTCCCGTAACCTGATTGTTGTTTGCCGTATCTCCTGTCTTATGGATGTTTCACCTGGTTCGGGTACGTCTGTAACTGTCCGTATGTGGCGTGAGGCCACAAACAGGCAGATAGTTTTGGGACGGGCGGAACGCCGACGGGACCGCCGACGAGGACGCGCTTGCGCCCGAGGGTCCCCGCGACGCCCTCGCACGACGTTCTTGGGGGTCAAGTCTGTGTTCGAGCGCAAGAGGGGCCGTTCCGCGGTCACCAGGGCCCGATCCGCGGCGGCGGCCGTGGCCGATCTCGTCCTCCAGCCCACGCAGGAGGGCGAGGTACGCAGAAGGGTCCTGTTCTGGCTACCCGTGCCCCTCCCGGTCCTGGGCCTGGTCCTCCTTCTGGTCGGCGGATCCCTCTCCGCCGCGGGCTGGACGATCCTCCTGGCCGCGTCCGTGGGCATGGGCACGCTGCTGCTGTCCACACTCGTCCAGCCCACACCGCTGCCCGAGGGCCTGGGGCCGCAGGCCTCCGCACGCCGCTCCCTGCACCGCTTCCGGCAGTTCACGACGCTGCGGATCTGCCTGGCACTCGTCGCCGTCGTCTTCGGCGCCACGGCCTCGATCCTCGGCGGCGGCGCCTACCCGATGCTGGCCGCCCTGGCACTGGCCTGGCCGCAGTTGCTGATGGCACTGCCCACGTTCTTCACCATCACCCGCGCGCGCCGGGCGATGGAGGCCTGGGGCACCACCGCCTACCTGTGGCACGCCCTGTCCCGCCCGGCCCGGGTCACCTGGCCGATCGCCACCCCCCTCGCCCGGGACTGGCGGGAGTGGCGCGCACGGCGCGAGGAGGCCGCCCGCGAGCGCCAGGGCGCCGACGCCGCCTCCGAGGGGGCGGACGCCCCGAAGGACAGCGAGCGGGCCCCGGCCCCGGACGACGGCCCCGGAGACGCTCCGGAGCCCGGCGGCAAGGGCACCGACACACCGGGAACGGGCACCAGACACGTGGTGCGCGTCTCCACCGTGCACAGGGCGACCCGCCAGATCATGCGCCGGGGCGGTGCCCTGGGCCTGGCCGTGCGTCGCGGTACCCGGTCCGGGCGCTCGACCCGGCGCCCCCGCTCCCACAAGAACTGAGCGCCCCGGCGCTCACACGCGCATACGCCGCTGGACCCGGGGACAGGGCTCGGCCCCCGGGTCCGGGCAGTCGTACCACAGGGCCTCGGCCCGTGCCCCGTCGAAGCGCACCTCGCCCATGGTGTTGCCGTAGTACGGCGGGCCCTCCACACGCCAGCGCGGCCAGGAACCCGGCACCCGCGCCGCCCAGGCCATGGCCCGGCCCGCCACGCGGAACGGCCAGGCCGTCGACAGCCGCGTGAGCCGCCGCATCGGTGCGGGCAGCCGGTTGCACAGCGGCGAGGACACCAACTGGGCCACGCGCGTCCCACCGGCCGCGTCGCCGCCGTCGACCCTGGCGGCGTAGGAGAAGTGCACGTCGCCGCTGAGGAACAGCACCGTGGCCGGGGCCTCGCCGCGCTCGCCCCGGCACAGCGCGCGCACCCCGTCGGCCAGCCGCCAGAAGGAGTACTGGAAGGCCCCCCAGTGCTCCATGTCCATGGCCTGGCGCAGCTTCTCGGCCGGACCGCGGGCGCGCCGCCCCCACGCACCCGCGCACACCGCCTCGTTCCACGCCTCCAGGTGCTGCACCGCGTGCGGCAGCAGCACGGGCACGGTCGAGGCCAGGACCACGTGCTCGTGGCCGCCTCCCAGGTGCGCGTCCAGCCAGTCGTGCCCCTGCGCCCCGAGGATGGAGCGCTCACCGGAGCCGCCCTCGCCCAGCGCACGGCCGCAGCGGGTGTCGGCCACCAGAACGCGGACCGGGCCCACGTCGTGGCGGTGGCTCCAGCGGTAGGAGGAGGGCTCCTCGTGGGCGCGCCGGGCGAACGCGTCCAGGACGGCGCCCGCGTCGTCCTCACCGCGGACCGACGCCCACACCGGGTCCCGCTCGCGCTCTCCGGGGGACAGGTTGCCCAGGTGCTGGTACACCCAGTAGGCCCCCAGCGCGCCGGTGATCCGGGCGGGCCACCAGGGCAGCGCCTCCATCCCCTCGCGCCAGGCCGCGGACGTGTTCCAGTCGTCGCGCACGTCGTGGTCGTCGAAGATCATCACGGTGGGCACCGTGGACAGCAGCCACCGCACCCAGGGGTCGCTCCAGGCCTGCCGGTACAGCTCGGCGTACTCCCCGTAGCGGACCACCTCGCCCTCGGGCGCGTCGTCGCCGGGCTCCCGGGACCGGCGCAGGAAGTCGCGCATGGGCCGCTGGATCTCGTCGGCGTACACCTGGTCGCCGATCAGCAGCAGGACGGTGTTGACCCCCTCCCCGACCCCCTCCGCGGCCAGCCTCCGGCCCGTGGCGCGGAGCAGGTCGGGGCCGTAGCGGACCACCCCCTCGGGGGAGTCGTTCGTGGGGGTGCGGCACGACCCGTACAGCAGACGCGTGGGCGCCTCCGGGGCCAGCGTGCGCACGGTGCTCGGCGGCAGCCCCGCGTCCGGCTCCGGCCAGGCCACGGCCCCGTCCAGCAGCACCTCGTAGGGCAGGGCCGAGCCCGGAGCCAGCCCGGTGAGTTCGCACACGGCGTAGTGGTGGCCGTGCACGGTGAAGGTCTGGCTCTCGGCAGCCGTCCGGCCCCCGGCACGGACCCGGACCAGGCAAGGGGCGTCGGTCTCCACCCACACGGTCGCGGTGGTCGGTCCAACGTGCCGCAGCAGGGGTCCCACACGTAAGGCCACAGTCACCGTTTCCCCCTCTTTTCTCCCAGATTCTCATCCGTCGCCGACGAGTATGGCCCGCCAGCGGGCATATCGCCATCCACGGACCGAACGAGGTGGTTGCACGAGCGCCCCGGCTGCGCGAAGGTGGCGCTATGCGGACACAGACCCTTGAGCTGCACACCGGAGGAGCGGAGAGCATCACCGACATCACGGGCGCGTGCGCGGACTTCGTCGCCGGGGACGGCGACGGACTGTTGAACGTCTTCGTCCCCCACGCGACCGCCGGTGTGGCGATCATCGAGCTCGGGGCCGGGTCCGACGACGACCTGCTCGCCTCCCTCGACGACCTGCTGCCCGCCGACGACCGATGGCGGCACAAACACGGGTCCCGGGGACACGGGCGATCGCACGTCATGCCCGCGTTCGTCGCCCCCCAGACCACCGTGCCGGTCCTGTCGGGCCGGCTCGAACTCGGCACCTGGCAGTCCATCGCCGTCGTCGACCTCAACGTGGACAACCCCGACCGCCGGGTCCGGTTGTCCTTCCTTGGGGGATGACAGCGGTGACGGACCAAAGGTGACCGGGAGTGGGCGGTGCGTTGACGGGAGATACCGCTAGCGTGTGGACTAGGCCATCAGCGATGGCCGCGGAACCGCACGGCCGGCGAGAACAGCCCGGCATCGTTGTGACAACTGCTTCGTGCAGGCAAGATTGAGAAAACCCATCTGTGGAGGAGAACTTTCGTGAGCGCGACCGCGGGCCAGGCACAGAGCGAACGCGGCTTGGCTGACCGACTCGGATTCAAGCCGGGTCAGGTGGTGCAGGAATTCGGCTTCGACGACGATGTCGACGAGGCACTGCGTGCGTCCATCGCCGAGGTGACCGGAGAGGCACTGGTCGACGAGGACTTCGACGGCGACGTCGACGCGGCGCTGCTGTGGTGGCGGTCCGACGAGGAGGGCGACCTCACCGACGCGTTGATGGACACGGTCACGCTGATCGCCGACGGCGGCACCATCCTGGTGCTGACCCCGAAGGCCGGGCGTGAACTGCACGTGTCCCCCAACGACGTCGCCGAGGCGGCCAACACCTCCGGTCTGTCGCAGACCAGCGCCGTGAGCGTCGGAACGGAGTGGTCGGGCACACGCCTGGTCGTTCCCAAGCGGTAAGGGGACCCGCCCCGACGGGGTGAGGCACCCGGTGCCGCGCGTCCCTGGCGAGGACGCGCGGCCCTGTGGAGCGCCCGCCGACCGGAGGGTGCCGAGAAGGCCCCACGCCCTGATATGGATCGACCATGACCGGTACCACCGAGGGCGCGACGGCGCCCGACTTCACGCTGAGCGACCAGTACGGGCAGGACACCACCCTGTCGGAGCTGCGGGGCCGCCCCGTCCTGCTGGTCTTCTACCCGCTGGCCTTTTCCGGAGTGTGCTCCGGCGAACTCGCCGACCTCAGCGCGCGCCACACCGAGTTCACCGGCCTCGGGGCCACCGTCCTGGCCGTGTCCGTGGACTCGGTCTTCGCCCTGCGCACTTGGTCCGACCGCGAGTCGTTCCCGTTCGCGCTGCTGTCGGACTTCTGGCCGCACGGCGCCGTCGCCGACGCCTACGGCGTGTTCGACGACCGGCGCGGCACCGCCCGCAGGGGCACCTTCCTCATCGACGCGCGGGGCCGCGTGCGCTGGACGGTCGCCACCCCGGTCTCCGAGCCCCGCGACACGGGCGAGTACCTGCGCGGACTGCGTTCGCTGACCGAAAACCCGTGAGCACGGACCACCGCGAGACGGTATGATCACTCGCGATACGGGCGCGTAGCTCAGTTGGTTAGAGCAATTGCCTTACAAGCAATAGGTCAGGGGTTCGAGTCCCTTCGCGCCCACCTTGAACCCTTTTCATCCTGCTTCTCGGAGCTGAAGGACCAGAACAGCGCGGGTGATCTTCCCGGCGCGTTGCGGGCAGCAGCGTAGGCGGCGCAGGATGTCCCACTGCTTGAGCTGGGCGATCGCGCGCTCGCCCGGCGAGCGGAGCCTGGCGTGGGCGGAGTTGGCGTCCTTCTTCCACTGCGGCTTGCCCCGCCCCTTGAACGGGCAGAACACCACGTCGGAGAGCCCGACATAGCCCTTGTCGCCCAGCCCGATCAGCCCGGCGGCCTCGATGCGCTCGGCGATCTTCCACACCCGGGCGGCCCTGGTGTCGTGCACCGCCCCGGGCAGCGACCACGACGTCCACAGCGGCTCGCCATCGGGGGCGGACACCACCTGGATGTTCATGCCGTGCTGTTTGTGCTTGCCGGAGTAGAACGGGCGGTCGGCCGCGAGGCGGTCGCAGGCGATGAGGGTGCCGTCCACGGTCACGTACGCCCAGCCCTTGCGGCGGGCGCGGCGCAGCCCCTGTTCCAGGGTGGGCGCCTGGGCGGCGAGCAGGTCCGTGGTCTCGCGCACGTAGCGCCAGGCGGTCGTGGTGCCGACACCGAAGCCGGCCGCGACCTGGGCGAACGGTTCGCCCTTGTGCAGGTGGACCGGGACGAGCAGAGCCTGGGCGGCCGGGTCCAGGCGCCGCCATCGAGAACCGGTGCGGGCGCGGTGGGAGCGGATGGTGCGGGCGGCCAGGTTGAGAGTGCGGCGTGACAACGGCAGCGCGGAGCGGTAGAACAGCATGCAGAGCCCTTGGTGTGGCAGGTTTTCGTGGTTGTTAACCCACCTACCAGGGGCTTCTTGATGTTCAGAAGAGGTGCGGGGAGACCGGTACGGGGCTGTGACCTGCACCTTCAGGATGAAAAAGGCTCATTGGCGTCCAGTGCAACGCCGAGCAGGGGCTCGGGACCCGTTCATTTCCTCTGCCCCTTCGCCCTGCACCGCACCCGCTCCAGGGACGCTTCACGCCGCCCCTCGCCGGCCGAGCGCCAACTCTCCTTCGCGTCCAGGCCGGAGACCTCATCGTCCCGGGAGGCCATGACCTCGGTGACCCGCTGGAGTCCGGCGTCCACCTCGCTGGTGAGACGGGAGCGCCGATCCGCCAGGGCGAGCACGTCAGCCGCCACGAGGCGCCAGTGGGTACCCACGCGCGTCGCGTCCAGGTCACCGCGCTCGATGAAGCGGTAGACCATCGGCCGGGACACCCCCAGCAGCTCAGCGGCCTGCTGCGGACTGAGCATCACGTCGTGGCTGATCACCGAGACCCGCTGGCCGTCCGCTCGGGCCGAGGCGACGGCGAGGAGGGCCCGCAGTTCCGTGCCGTCGAGTCGGTACTCCTCTCCACCGGGCAGGCGTAGCAGCACGTGCGGGGTGCCGTTGAGGATATGCCTGACGAGTGCCCGGGCGGCTTCCCGGTGCTCGTCGGTGTCCAGCGGGTCGAGTTCTTCCATCACTCTGGCGAGAGTCGCGGCCATGACATCCTCCTCGTGTCTGTAATAAATGTGAACCCGGTGGCGGCGGGACACAGGAGATCGACAAGGAATCCGCAACCGTTCCCCACCAGGAGAACAGCACTCTCCTCTGCCACAGCAAGATTCTCGACACCCCCGCCGCAGGGCTACCGCCCGCACCCCCTTCCTCTGGTGTTCGGTGACATCGCCGGGGCTGTCGAGGCGGGCGTGGCAGCGGTCGCACGTGCGGGCCTCGCGGTCGTACACGCTTTCCTTTTCCCGGGGGCTCTGCTTCGGAGGGCCGCCGCCCCACCGGGTCCAGCCGTCGTCCTCTGAGGGCATCGCGGGGATCCTTTCCTGTGGCGGGCTGCGCGGACACGATGGCGGCTGCCGCCGTCCCGAGCCGTTCCCGGCGGGTGTGCCGGAGCGGACGGGTCGGCGCCGCCCTCCTCCTGGCGGCCTGCACGTCCCCGGAGCCCGCCGAGGACCCCGGCACCGAACCTGCCGCCACCGCCACTCCGGCGGAGGGCTCCCCCTCTCCCACCGGGGAGGCCGCCGAGACCGGGGCTCCGGCCGGGACCGAGGCCCCCGCCGACGCGGACGGCCCACCGGCGGACGCAGCCCCCGGCGACATCCCCTACGAGGGCTCGGGGGGCGGGGTCGTCGCGCGCTCCACCGTCGGCCTGGAGAGGGGGGACTGCTACGACGACGCCGACGTGGTGGAGAACGCGGAGATCCCCACGGTCCCGTGCGACCAGCCCCACGACAAGGAGGTCTACCTCGTCTACCCGCTGCACCCCGACCCCTATCCCGGGGTCGAGGCGGTCAACACCGAGGCCAACCACAGGTGCATGCTCGGGTTCACCGAGTTCGTCGGGATCCCCTACTCCGACTCCGTCCCGTACATCTCCTACTTCGCCCCCACCGAGGAGGGCTGGAACGCGGGCGACCGCGACATCGTGTGCGTGGTCTACCAGCCTGGCCAGCGGTTCACCGGAACCCTGGAGGCCTACCTGGGCTGACCGGGTGGCCGTGCGCTCCGGACCCGCCTGGGCACGCGGCCGCCCTCACCAGCCCTCGGCCGCCGCCCAGCGCCGCTCCAGCTCCGGGGCCAGGGTGCGCATGAACGTCGCCCCGATGTGGCTGCTGTCCCAGTACACGAGGACGTTGCCGATCACCGGGCGGCACACGTCGGTGTCGCAGAACCGGTCGGTCAGGTCCAGCACCGTCACGTTCTCCGGCAGGTCCAGCCCCTCCAGCGGTGAGACCTCGGCCATCGACTCCCCGGGGGCGGACGTGCACTCCTCCGGCGCGGCCCCGGCCAGGCACCCGGGGACGTCGAAGCCGAACCTGGGGGTGTCGCGCACGGCCACCACGCCGATGCCCATCCCGTCGAGTTCGCGCCAGCGCTCGACGTAGCCGTCCACCACCTGCTCCTCGCCGTAGCCCGCCGAGGTGTCCAGGCTCGTGGTGGTGCCCGTGGTGAAGACGGTGTCGGGCCGCAGCCGGTCGAGTTCGGCCATGACACCGCGGTTCCACTCCGCGCAGGCCGTGTAGGGCTCGCCCCGGTAGGTCTGCGGGGCGTCGGTGAACAGGCAGGCGCCCTTGACGATGTTCACCACGCGCCAGTCGTGCTCCAGGGCGAGGTCCTCCAGCGCCGGGAACCAGTGTGCCGCGTGCGAGCCGCCCACCAGCGCCACCGTGCGCACCGGGGCGTCGGAGCCGTACTCGCACACGATCACCTCGGCGGCGGCGGTGGTCTGGTTGCAGCCGTCGTCGTAGGTGCGCGGGGCGTCCTCGGCCGCCCAGGCCAGGGGCGGGTAGACGGGCAGGTCCGCTGCGGTCCCGTCCCCCTCGGCGCCCGGGTAGCCGCCTCCCTCCTCGGCCAGGGCCGACAGCCGGTCGCGCTCGGTGCTCTGGTACCCGAACCAGGCCCCGGCCGTGAGCAGCACCGGCAGCAGGCAGGCCAGGGCCACCGCCGTCCCCTTCAGCGCAGCCCGCCGCCCGCCGCCGCGCCCCAGGGCGGCCAGCCGGTCGGCCGCCGGCGTGGTCGCCGCGGCCAGCGCCACCGATACCGCGATGACGGCGGCCCCGCCCAGCGGCGTGGCCAGGTCGCGGCCGGTCACGGAGAGGTAGAACACGAGCAGCGGCCAGTGCCACAGGTAGAGCGCGTAGGAGATCGAACCCAGGTAGCGCAGCGGGCGCAGCGCGAGTAGCTGGTCGACGCCCAGCGCCGAACCTCTGGGGCCCGCCGCGACGACGGCCGCGGCGGCCAGGGTCGGCCACAGCGCCGCGTAGCCGGGGAAGACCGACGAGACCTGGAGCAGCGCGCCGCACAGCACCAGTGACACCAGCCCGGCCCAGCCCAGTGCCACGCGCGGCCCCCGGGGCAGGTCGATCCTGGTCAGTGCCAGCGCGAGCAGGCCGCCCAGGGCCAGCTCCCACATCCGGGCCCCGGTGTCGAAGTAGGCCCACGGCTGGTCGGCCCGCGTCATCAGGACCGAGTAGGCCAGGGAGAGGGTGAAGACGGCCGACAGGGCGACGGCCAGCAGGGGCCTGGGGTCGCTCCCGCGCCTGCGGGCCGCCCACACGGCGGCCGCGACCAGCACGGGCCACACCAGGTAGAACTGCCCCTGCACCGACAGCGACCAGAAGTGCTGGAACGGGCTGACGTCCCCGTCGCGCGCCAGGTAGTCGACCGAGTCCAGGGCCAGGTGCCAGTTCGTGTGGTAGAGCAGGGCCGCTGCCGCCTCGCGGGGGGCGTCGCGCCACCGGATCTCGCTCAGCAGGAGCCACGTGCCGCCCAGCGTGGCCAGGACCACGATCGCGGCGGTCGGCACCAGGCGTGCGGCGAGCCGGGCGAGGAAGGCCCCGTAGCGCAGGCCGCCGCCGGTGGCCGAGCGCACGAGGGAGGCCGTGATGAAGAAGCCCGTCAGCATCAGGAAGACGTCGACACCGCCGGAGACCCGCCCGAACCAGACGTGGTAGGCGGCCACCAGGAGCACGGCCACGGCGCGCAGGCCGTCGATGTCGGCCCGGTGCCCGCGTGCGCCGACGGCTGCGGGCCGGGCCCGCGCGGGCGCGGCGGGGGCGGTGGTGAGGGACACGGGCGGGTACTCGCTTTCGCGCTTTCACTGCGCCAGGGAAGGGGAGAATCCGTCATTGTGCACAAAAAGGATGTCCGGCCGGGGAACGCCGGTTGAACGGCGCCCCCCCCGGTCCCGCCACCGGACCCCTCGGAGCCGCTCAGCCCGGCTGGGCGCGCAGCAGGAACAGGGCGATGTCGTCACTGCGGTGCGGCACCGAGCTCACCGCCGACGTCAGCTCGTCGGCGACCTGTTCCACCGTCATGTCGTGCAGCGACGCCAACCGGTGGGCCAGTGTCTCCTGGGCCTCCTCCAGGTCGACGCCGGGCCGCTCGATCAGGCCGTCGGTGTACAGCGCCAGCGTCGAGCCCTCGGGCATCGGGAACTCGATCTCCGGGTACTTCACGTCCGGCTCGATCCCCAGGAGCAGCCCGTCGGGTGCGTCCAGGACCCGGCCGCCCCCGGGGCCGCCCATCACCGGTTCGGGGTGCCCGGCCCGGGCCATGCGCACCATGCCCGTGTCCAGGTCCAGGCGCAGGAACAGGCAGCTCGCGAACAGCTCCGGCTCCAGCATGCACAGCAGCCGGTTGCTCTGGGTCAGCACGTCACCGGGGCTGCCCTCCAGCATCGCGGTGTAGGCCAGGACCGCGGTCCGCAACTGCCCCATCAGGGCCGCCGCGCCCACGTTGTGCCCCTGGACGTCGCCGATCACGGCCGCGACCCGGTTCGATCCCAGGGGGATGAGGTCGTAGAAGTCGCCGCCGATGTCCATGCCCTCGGTCCCGGACAGGTAGCGCTGGGCGATCGACAGGCCGGGGACCTCCGGGATGCGGCGCGGGAGCATGCCCGACTGGAGCCCGCGCGCCAGGTCGCGCTTGATGTCGTACAGGCGGGCCCGTTCCAGGGCCTGGGCGACCAGGCCGCCCAGGGAGGTCAGGACCGTGCGCTCCTGCACGGTGAAGTTGTGCGGCTGCCGGAACCCGATCATGCACACGCCGATCGGCCGCCCCGACGCCACCAGGGGGACGAAGGCCCACCCCTCGATCTCCCCGGGGTTGGGCAGGTAGGGCATGTCGGGGTAGACCGAGAGCAACTCCTTCTTGGTCCGGAAGAAGCCCGGCAGGCCGGTGACCGCCGCGCGTGTGGCCGGCGCCCGGATCTCCGTCGGCGCGCCGTCGATGACGGCGACGAAGTCGGGTTTGAACCCGCGCTGGCCGAGTAGGCGCAGCCGGTGCCGCTCCTGGTTGTGTTCGAACAGGGCGAGTGCGTGGGCCCCCACCCCCGGGACGATCTCCTCGGCGACCAGGTCGGTCACGTCGCTCACGGTCGCGGCCTCGGTCAGGGCCGAGGCCAGGTGGAGGATGTGGTACAGCACCCCGGCCCGCGCGTGTCCCCGTTCCTCCTGGCGGAGCTCCTCCGAACCCCACTCCGCCTCCGTGGGGGTGATCAGCACGCTGACGCCCTCCTGCCCCGGATGGAGGCGGAAGGAGAGCCACTGGTTCGGCGGTCGCAGGGCCACGAACTCCGCGGACCTGTGGCTGAAGACGGCCGCCCGGTACCGGTCCTCGTAGGAGGGGTTGTCCAGCCAGGGGAGCGCGGACCAGGGCCGGGACCCGATCAGCCTCTCGCGCTTGGTGCTGAGCAGTTCCAGGGCCCGGTCCGTGGCCATGGCGACCCGGCCGTTGGAGTCCAGGGCGCACAGCCCCTCGGGCAGCCGGTCGACCGCCGCCGCAAGGGAGTCCGCCGCCTGCTCCTCCGGGGGCGGGGAGCGCAGCACGAAGGGGGCCGGCGCCGGTAGGACCGGGTGGCCCTCCTCACGGGCCTGGCGCAGCAGGTCGACCATCCTCTTGGCCACCTCCGCCAGGGCGCGACGCTCGGCGGAGGAGGGGAAGTGCTGGCAGGAGGTGCCCAGCAGGAAGAAGGCGCCGTGGAGCTCCCCTCCGTCCCCCAGCAGGGGGTAGGAGAGGAAGGCGTAGTCGTAGGGAGTGACGATGGCCAGGCGCGGATAGCGTTTGGCCATCTCCTCGCCGCTGGGCAGCCACACCATCTTCCGCTCGTAGAGGGCCTCGGTGACCGGGCCTCTGTTCGTGGCGGATATGCGGAACCAGGGGCGCATGAAGTCGCGCGTGATCCCGGTCAGGACCGACATCGCCAGTGCCGAACTCTCGGGGTCGCTCAGGTAGACGCCTCCGGCGTGGTAGTCCATCGTGTGCAGTATCCGGAGCAGTTCCTCGCCCAGGTCCCTCAGGTCCGGGGCGCGGCCGACGGAGTGTTCGTCCCGTGCGGTCGATTCGGACATGGTCCCTCCCACACGCCACCTCGGCGGAGCTGGCACGACTCCATAACCGACGATACGTGCCGTTTGTCATACTTTCGGTAAATGTCGGGCCAGGGACCGTGTCCTGCTCGGCGCTCCGGGCTCCGCCTGCTCGTGTTCCGGCGGCGTGTGGGCGAGAGTGGTGCCAGTGGACGGCTATGGGGACGGGGGCGCTCGTGCGACCGGTACTGGTGGGAGTGGACGGATCCGAGATCGGCCTGCGGGCCGCCGAGCATGCTGCGGAGGAGGCCCTGCGCGGCGACGCGGACCTGACGCTGATGGCCGCGCACGAGGAGCGCTTGGACGACTCGGTGTCACGCTGGCCCTCCGACCTGGACGAGAAGGACGCGCTGGCTGCGGTCGAGGCGGCCCGTGAGCGTGTGCGGTCCGTCGCTCCGGGCCTCGAGCCACGGGTGCGCGTGGTCGCGGGCTCACCCGCCGAGGAGCTCCTACGCCACGCGCGCGACTTCGGGCTCGTCGTCGTCGGGCACCGCGGCCGGGGCGGCTTCCTCGGAATGCGGATCGGGTCGGTGGCCTACCAGGTGGCGGCCCACGCCCCCGGGGACGTGCTGGTCACCAGCGGAGAGGCGGTCGACCGCGGGGCCTCGGGGGTCGTGGTGGGTGTGGACGGCTCACCCAATGCCGACGACGCGGTGCTGGCGGCGCTCGAAACGGCCTCCCGGCACGGTGACCGGGTGCGCGCGGTGCGGGCGTGGCACCCCGTCGCCTCCCGGGGGCGCCGCGCGGAGGAGGCCGAGGAGGAGCAGCACAGGAGGCTGGCCGAGGCGCTGGCCCGCCACACCTGCGACTTCCCCGAGGTGGAGGTGGTCCGGGAGGTCGTCCGCTCCCAGCCCGCGGCCGCACTGCTGGAGGCGGCATCCGGCGCCCGTCTCGTCGTCGTGGGCGCCCGCGGCGCGCGGGGCTTCGCCCGCCTCTCTCTGGGCGGTGTGGCGCACGCCGTGCTCCACCACGCGCCGTGCCCGGTCCTGGTGGTCCGTCGCCGCTGAGGCCGACGCCGTCGGGTGGGCGGATCCCAGGTCTCCGTACGATGGGGGCACGTGCGGGGGAGGGAAAGACGATGGCCCGGCTCACGAGGGAGCAGCAGCAGGCACGCAACCGCTCCAGGGTGCTGGCCGCGGCCCGGGACGAGTTCTCCGAGCGGGGCTTCCGCGACGCCAAGGTCGACCGCATCGCCCAGCGCGCCGCGCTCACCCGGGGGGCGGTCTACTCCAACTTCCCGAGCAAGCGGGCCCTGTACCTGTCGGTCCTCGCCGACGCCGCCGAGGCCGGATTCGGGGAGAGCGCCCCGGACGGTACCGCGCGAGGGGGTACCGAACCCGGTGCGGTGCTGGGCGCACTGGCCCGTGCACGGCTCTCCGGCGCGGCGGAGCGGTCGGGCGCGGCCGCCCTGGCCGAGGGCCCGCTCCGCACCGCCTACGGCCAGTTGGTGCGGCTCGACGCGATCCTGCTCGGCCTGGCTCTGGAAGCGGTCGAGGGCGGGCGGTGCGGCCGCAGGGTGCGCACGGCCGAAGCCGTCCTCACCCTCCTGTACGGGGCCGTGCGGCTGTCCGACACCGCCCCGGGCTTCGTCGACCCCTTCGGCGTGGTCCGGGCCTGCGAGCGGCTCGCAGATCTGGACACCGGTGACGTCTGGCCGCCGCCGCACCTCGGGCACATTCCCCCGGCCCGGCCCGCCGACCTGCCGTGGGAGCCGCCGGAGGCCTTCGACGCGGTCCGTCGCGTTCCGGCCGCCCTGTCCGGGGACGGGGTGGTGGCCGTCCTGGGGCTGCACAGGCTGGAGGCGGTGGAGGAGGCGGTGCGTGCGGCGCCTCCCGGTGTCGAGGTGACCGCGGCGGTGGTCACGGGGGACCCCGCCGAGCGCATGCCGCTGGCCAGGATCGTGGCAGCGGAGTCGTGCGGGGCGCTGCGGGCGGCCTTCCCCGAGTGGGCCTGGCCGCGGCTGCGGCTGGTCCTGGACGCCTGCGGCCGGGTCGCCCGGAGCCTGGGCGTCGACCGGGTGGACGACACCACCGAGTGCGCGGTGCGCGTCGACCGGGGACGGGTCGTGGCCAGTGCCCTGGGCAGGGGCGCCGCGCACGCCGCGGCCTCCTTCGTCGTGGCCGATCGCCGCTGATCACGGGCTGCCCCGCCGACTTTGCGGCCCGCGCCGACACGGGATACCGTGCCTTCCAGATGATCACATCATCTGGAATCGGGGCCCGGTGCCGGGCGGTGTCTGTGAGGAGATCGTGGGAGTGACGGGTACGGACGACAGGCCGCTGCTGACGTGTTCGTTCTGCGGCAAGGACCAGCGCGCGGTGCGCAGGCTCATCGCCGGTCCCGGCCACATCTGTATCTGTGACGAGTGCATCGACCTGTGCAACGAGATCATGGCCGAGGAGGAGTCCGTCGGCCTCCTCAGCGCGCAGGAGGACAGTCTGCCGAAGCCGCGGGAGATCTACGAGTTTCTGGACTCGTACGTGATTGGTCAGGACGCGGCGAAGAAGGCGTTGTCGGTGGCGGTGTACAACCACTACAAGCGTGTGCGGTCGGAGGGGGAGCGTCCGGGCGAGGAGGGTGTGGAGATCGCCAAGTCCAACATCTTGCTGCTGGGTCCGACGGGGTCGGGCAAGACGCTGTTGGCGCAGACGCTGGCGCGGATCCTGAACGTGCCGTTCGCGATCGCCGACGCCACGGCGCTGACCGAGGCGGGGTATGTGGGCGAGGATGTGGAGAACATCCTGTTGAAGTTGATCCAGGCGGCCGACTACGACGTGAAGAAGGCCGAGACGGGGATCATCTACATCGACGAGGTGGACAAGGTCGCGCGTAAGAGCGAGAACCCCTCGATCACGCGGGACGTGTCGGGTGAGGGGGTGCAGCAGGCGCTGTTGAAGATCCTGGAGGGGACGACGGCGTCGGTGCCGCCGCAGGGGGGGCGCAAGCATCCGCACCAGGAGTTCATCCAGATCGATACGACCAATGTGTTGTTCATCTGTGGTGGGGCGTTCGCGGGGTTGGAGAAGTTGATCGAGTCGCGGACGGGTCGGCAGGGGATGGGGTTCAACGCGGTGTTGCGGCCGCGGTCGGAGGTGGCGGAGTCGGCGCTGCTGGGTGAGGTGATGCCGGAGGATCTGTTGAAGTTCGGGATGATTCCGGAGTTCGTGGGTCGGTTGCCGGTGATCACGAGTGTGCATGATCTGGACCGGGCGGCGCTGGTGCGGATTCTGACGTTGCCGCGCAATGCGTTGGTGAAGCAGTATCAGCGGTTGTTCGAGTTGGATGATGTGGGGTTGGAGTTCACTGAGGGGGCGTTGGAGGCGATTGCGGATCAGGCGATCGTGCGGGGGACGGGTGCGCGTGGGTTGCGGGCGATCATCGAGGAGGTGTTGTTGTCGGTGATGTATGAGGTGCCTTCGCGTGAGGATGTGGGTCGGGTGATCATTACGGGGGAGACGGTGGTGGACCACGTGAATCCGACGATCGTGCGTCGGGGGTTGTCGGAGGGCGGTCCGGAGGAGAAGTCCGCCTGAG
>NZ_AZXF01000020.1 GCF_000515115.1 Nocardiopsis sp. CNT312 | reverse complement strand
CCACTGACCTGCCGGTGTTCTTCGCTGATCCGCACTCGCCGTGGCAGCGGCCCACGAACGAGAACACGAACCGCCTGATCCGGGAGTATCTGCCCAAGGGCACCGACATCCCGCAGCATCAGCCGTACCTGACCGCGATCGCTGAGGAGCTCAACACCCGTCCTCGGGCGTGCTTGGGGTTCTACACACCGCAAGAGGTGTTCCACAAGCAACTGTTGGAGGGCCAGGGCGAGGGCGTTGCTTCAACGAATTGACACCACCCATCCCTGTTTGAGGAGGCCGCGAACCAGAATGTGGATGTTCGTCCAGGGATTCCTGTCTCTCGGGTGGCTCTTGCCCTCATGCTGCTTGTCCAGCAGTTCGGCCCGCCGAATCGCCTCCTGCTGGGGTCGGCCAAGGAAGTGTTCGGGATCGAAGTCCTTACCAGACGTGTAGCAGCATTCCAGACCCCTCATCTTGGCGATGGCCGATTCCGTAGTCAGATAACCGGAATGGTCCCTCTGATGCAGAAACAGCCAGAGTTCGAAACACGGGTTGGCGTAGGCGAGTTCGATTCCGCTCCGGTGCGCCAACCGCATGGCCTCGTCCAGTGAGTCGTGGGGGCGAGGTGCTTCGATGTCGATCACGCACCACACCTCGTCGAACTCGCCGCCCTGCTCCCGGCGCCGCCCGTGTGCGGACTCCTTGCGCTTCTTGGCGTCCAGGACCAGACCGTACGGTTCCCCGTGCTGATCGCCGAGCCTGATCGACACGTTCGAGAAGCGCAGTTCCTCCCGCATCTTCCGGAAGTAGGTCGTACCGCCATAGGTGTCCTCACAGAAGATGAGGTACCTGCGCCTGGGGCTCCTCGTGCGAAGATTGCGCGGGCTGAGAGACCTGCCCTGTTTCCGTTTTCTCGACGCCACAACGGCACATTACCGCACCTTTGCCGACAAGGCGGGAGAGTTCATCACTGATGGCGTCATCAAAAAACGGCACAGCAGAAAAAGCACCCAAAATATACTTTTTCACCACATCATCGCGATCATCGCGCACTTTGTACTCTCGCAACGCCACCAGCTCGGTGGCTCCGTCCACCCCCTTCTCGGCGAACCAGACCTGATCCCGGGTCAGGTAACCGAAGGAGCGGCGGCTCAGCAGAGTGACGTCGTGGGTGTTGAAGACGAGCTGGGCTCCCCGAGGGTTGGTTTCGGGGTCGGAGAAGAGCCGAACCAACTGGCCGGCCAGGTTGGGATGCAGCCGGGCGTCCAGCTCGTCGACGACGAGTACACGGCCCTCGACCAGGGCACGGACCACCGGGCCGACCAGTTCCAACCAGGTGTGCGTTCCCGTGGACTCCGCGCCATAGGGAAGCTCCACACCGCCTCGGGAGGTCCGGTGCGTGACGACGATCTCGGGCGACTGGCGCCACCCCTGCGGATCCAGCGCCGGACCGTCCGGATCCAGTACCCGGAAACCGGCCGCGAAGTGCGCTGCGGCCTCCTCGGGCATCTCTTTCTCCTCCGCATGGACACCGGTGATCCCCAGGTCCGCGTACTTCAGCAGGAGCGCACACAGTTCCCGCTCCGCGCCGGAGAGCATGCGCAGGGTGAGCTCCAGGCGTGCCGGGGCGTTGGCGTCGAACGCCGTGTCCATCCGGTCGAACCAGTCGTAGACACCGGTGAGCAGCGGATGGTTGCCCGCGGCTCCCGCGGAGACGAGGAGGCTGTTGGGCCGCACGGACTCCTTGGCCACTTGGGTGCGGTTTCCGAACCCCTTGCGCAGGCCGGGGCCGATCGAGATCTCTTGCGGGCCCCGGCGTTCGAAGAGCACACGCATGCGCCCGTGGGGCCAGCTATACAGCCACTCGGCGGTGACCGCGTTGTCGTCCACGGCGAAGCCGTACTCACAGCGGACCCCGTCGCCGTTGACGAAGTCGAAGATGAACTCCGAGGGCCGAGACGCCGAGTCCGCGTCGAGCAGGAAGGGAACCCGCCGGGTACCGCCTCGGGGGTTCCATCCGTTGTGCGAACGCCGGACCGCGTCACGCGCGTAGGCCATCGCCTCCATCAGGTTGGACTTGCCCGAGGCGTTCGCGCCGAGCACCCCGACCACGGGCAGCGCCTTCAGAGCGGTCCCGGGAACGTCCCGCATCGCGAGGTCGCCGTGTTCATCGGCGGCGACCAGGCTCAATTCCTGTTCGTCGCGGATGGACTGCCAGTTCGCCACACGAAACCGCAACAGCACGGACGCCACCTCCAGACTGTCGACGCCTACGAGCCCAACATTAGTTACCGTAACCCGTCAGGCTTACTTTCATGCATCTTTTCATAGTCGGTTGCGGATTTTATCTCCCCAGGAACCACCGAGACGAACACTAGGCCACTCATCCCATCTTCATGACGCAATGTTGATACCCGGTCTGCCACCCAGGAGTGATCCGGCAGAGGTGCCCCCGGGGCGCGGTCAGCGCTCGGCGCCCGGCTCCGCCGACACGGCGGGGAAGAGGCGGCGGGCGACGGCAACGAGGTCACCCTCACCGAGGCCGACCTGGTCGCGATCGACGAGATCCTGCCCGGGGGCGGCTTCGGCGACCGCTACCCCCAGCGCTCCATGCCCTCCTGGGTGCGCGCCCTGCGACGGACTCCGGGCCTAAGGTGGCCGGGAGACGAGGGAGCGGCGATGGTGGACGAGACCGACCTGCGTTACCTGCGGCGCGCGGTGGAGCTGGCCGAACAGGGCCTGGCCTCCGGGGACGAGCCGTTCGGCTCCGTGCTGGTCGCGGCGGACGGCACCGTGCTCATGGCCGACCACAACCGGGTGGCCTCCGGGGACGCCACCCGGCACCCCGAGTTCGCCATCGCCCGGTGGTCGGCCACCGCGCTGACCGCCTCCGAACGGGCCGCCGCGACGGTGTACACCTCCGGCGAGCACTGCCCGATGTGCGCCGCCGCGCACGGGTGGGCCGGGCTCGGCCGGATCGTGTACGCGAGCTCCTCCGCGCAGCTCTCGTCCTGGCTGGCTGACTGGGGCGTGCCGCCGGGGCCCGTGCGCCCGCTGCCGGTGCGCGACGTGGTGCCCGGCGCGCGGGTGGACGGGCCGGTGCCCGCCCTGACCGAGGAGGTCCGGGCCCTCCAGGCGCGCTTCCACGGGAAGGGGTGAGAGGCCGCGGGCCCGGGCCCGCGGCCTCTCACCCCGCTCCCGCATGACCAGAAGCCAGCGGCCCGGAGGGCGCCCCGCCCGGGTGGTCGGCCCGGTCGCGGTTCGGCGGCACCCGCGTCGTGCAGGGCTTCCCCCACAGCACTGCGGGCACCGCCGACGCGGCGGCTCCTGCGGTCCGGCGGTCAGAACACCGCAACGGGCCCCGCGGCGAGCGCACGCCCCTGCGGCCGCGGATCCACCAGTGCGCCGTCGTGGACCACGACACGGCCCCCCACCACCACGGTGTGCGGCCGCCCGGTCACCTCCATCCCCTCATAGGGGGTGTAGTCGGTCGCCATGTGCAGGTCCCGGGAGCGCATCGTCCAGCGGGCCGAGGGGTCCCAGACCACGATGTCGGCATCCGATCCGGGCAGAAGGGCTCCCTTGCGGGGATAGAGCCCGTTCGTGCGGGCCGGGTCGGCCGAGACCAGCTCCACGAACCGGGTCACCGGCAGGCCCATCCCCGCGACGTAGGTGGAGAAGACCGTCGCGAGCCGGGTCTCGACCCCGGGGAGCCCATTGGGCATGCTCCTCACATCGTGGCGGTTCTCGCGTTTCTGCCCGGTGTCGTAGCAGCAGTGGTCGCTGCCCACCGTGGAGACCTCGCCGGTGAACAGGTGGCGCCCCAGGGCCCGGACCGTCTCGCGCGAGCGCAGCGGAGGGCAGCACACGAACCGTTCGGGGTGTGCCCCGGCGTAGACCCCCTCGTCGAGAACGAGGTGGTGGGCGACCGTCTCGCTGTAGGCGCGCATACCGCGCCGGCGGGCTGCGGCCACCAGTTCGACGGCCTCGGCCGTGGACTGGTGGACGAAGTACACCGGTGCCCCGACCGATTCGGCGATGGCCAGTACCTCGGCCACCGAGGCCGTCTCGGCGAGTTCGGGACGGGTGGCGGCCATCCGGGAGGCCTCCACTCCCCCTTCCACAGCACACCTGCGCTGCGCCTCGCCGATGATGTGGTCGGCCTCGCAGTGGATCACCACCATCCCGCCGGTCTCCCGCATCGCCTGCATCGTCCGCAGGATCGTGTACTCGTCGGCCATGGACTCGCCGCGGTAGGTGGTGAACATCTTGATCGTGTTGACACCGCGCGCCGCCATCTCACGGAGCTGACCGGCCGTGCTGTCGTCCCATTCCACGACACACCCGTGCAGGGCGCTGTCGCACAGCCCCTCCCCCGCGACGGCCTGGCGCCGCTCCACCTCCCCCAGGGGGCTCTGCCCGGGCCGGGGGATCGCGAAGTCGACGATGGTGGTGGTGCCGCCGAAGACCGCGGCGGTCGTGCACTGGAGCTGGTCGTCCAACGAGGTGTACTCACCCGAGGTGAACCCGACGTGGCAGTGGGGGTCGACCCCGCCGGGCATGACCAGCATCCCGTGGGCGTCCACCTCGTCCGGAGACGAGCCCTTCGGCGCAGGGGTCCCCGGGGCAGCCAGGGCGATGACCTTCCCGCCGGAGACGAAGAGGTCGGACGGTCCCTGCCAACCGGCGTTGACGACGGTGCCTCCCCGGACCACGAGGTCCACCGGGCCCCGGCATGAAGCCTCTCCCGTCACTGTGCGTTCCTCCGCTCCAGGTGGGAGCGCCAGCCGCCCCGGTCGCTGATGTCGGCCACACCGGGGGCCTTCAACGCCCCGGCCCGCATGCGCATGGCCAGGGAGCCCGACCCGTCGGCCAGTTCGACGACCCCCAGCTCCAGCTCCGGTGGTTCCTCGGGCAGCAGCCGGTCACGCAGGCGCTCGTACTCGACCTCGTAGAGTTCCCCGGGAACACGGTGGCCCCCTTCTCCGACAGGGTGCAGGCCGGGGAACTCGTCGCGTACGGAGTAGAAGCGGTAGCGCGGTGCGGTTTCGGCCGGCCCCAGGAAGCGGGCCCCCTCCAGCGCGTGGCTGATCTCACCGCCAGACATGGCCTGTCCGTTGACGAACATGCGGACCGTGGTCACAGTCCCTCACCTTCCTTCTGTTGTTCGGCGCTCTGCGCTCCGGGCCCGTCCCATCCCCGTGCGGCGGCCCGGGCCCGTTCCACCGCCGGGTCGGGGACCGGAACGGCGTCGAGCAGGGACCGGGTGTACGGGTGCCCCGGAGAGCGGTAGATCTGGTCGCGTTCGCCCTGTTCGACCACCCGTCCGGCGTTCATGACGGCGACACGGCCGCAGAGGTGGTGGACGACAGCCAGGTCATGGGCGATGAAGAGCAGGGCCAGGCCCAGCGTTTCCCGGAGGTCGGCGAACAGGTCCAAGACCTGGGCCTGCACGGAGACGTCCAGGGAGGAGACCGGCTCGTCGCAGATGAGCAGGTCGGGTCCCACCGACAGGGCCCGTGCGATGGCGATGCGCTGGCGCTGGCCCCCGGAGAAGGAGCGCGGGTACCGGTCCAGGTGCCCGGAGTCCAGGCCCACCGTTTCCAAGAGTTCGACCACCCGGTCGCGCCGCCGGGCCCGGTCGGGTTCGATGCCGTGGACGTACAGGCCCTCCCCCACCAGGTCGGCGACCGTCATCCGGGGGTTGAGCGACGAATAGGGGTCCTGGAAGACCATCTGGACACGGCGGCGGCCACGGCGCCGTGCGCGGGGGGAGGTCACCTCCTGCCCCTCGACCAGGACGCGGCCGGAATCGGGGCGCAGCAGACCCGCGATGCAGCGCGCGGTGGTCGACTTGCCGGACCCGGATTCGCCCACGAGCCCCAACGCCTCGCCCCTGCGCACGATCAGGGACACCTCGTCCACGGCTCGGCCGCCCCTGCGTCCGGGGAAGGTCTTGACCAGCTTGCGGGCCTCCAGAAGAGGAGGCGGGACCTCGGTCATGCTCACTGCTCCTCCTTCCCCGCGGCCGAACGGCGCGGAGCCGGGCCGGACCCACCGCTCAGCCTTCGGCCGGGGCTGTCGTCGATGCGCGGGACCGCGTCGAGCAGGGCCCGGGTGTAGGGGTGTGCGGGGCTCCGGTAGATCCGGTCGACGTCGCCCGCCTCGATCAGCTCCCCCTCCCTCATGACGGCGACCCGCTCGGCGAATCCCGCGACGATACCCAGGTCGTGGGTGATGAGCAGGACGGCCATGTCCCTCTCCTGCGCCAACTCCGACAGCAGTTCCAGGACGCGGGCCTGCACACGCACGTCCAGGGCGGTGGTGGGCTCGTCCGCGATGAGGAGCTCGGGGTCCGCGATGACGGCTATCGCTATGACCACGCGTTGCCGCATGCCCCCGGAGAACTGGTGCGGGTAGTCGTCGAAGCGCCTCGCGGCGTCGGCCACACCGAGCCGCTCCAGCAGTTCCACGCCCTGGTTTCGGGCCTCACGGCGTCCCACGCCCCGGAGGCGCAGGGGCTGGGTGATCTGCCAGCCCACCGTCTTGACGGGGTTGAGCGCGGCGAGGGGGTCCTGGAAGACGAGCCCGACCCGTGCCCCACGGAGCCGGCGCACCTGTCCGGACGTCATCTCCAGCACGTTCTGGTCTCCGAGGCGGACCGCGCCCTGGAGGCGTGCCTCGGAGTCCAGGCGCAGGACGGAACGGGCCGTGACGGACTTCCCGGAGCCGGACTCCCCGACCAGGGCGAGCCTCTCGCCCCGGGCGATCTCCAGGCTGACCCCCTTGACCACCGCGCACGGACCCTCCGGCGTGGGGTAGGACACCCGCAGGTCCTGGATGCTCAGCAGTGTCCGGTCTGTGGATCGGTCACTCATGGGCGGCCTCCCGTTTTCAGCGTGGGGTCGGTGCGCACACGCAACCAGTCGCCGACGAGGTTGAAGGCGATCGCGGTCACCGCTATGGCCGCTCCGGGGAAGAACACCGTCCACCACGCGGTGATGGCTGTGTCACGGGAGGCGGCGATCATCGCCCCCCACTCGGCTGAGGGCACCTGGGCGCCGACACCGACGAAGGAGAGCCCTGAGATGACGAGCATGACGGCGGACACGTCGAGTGTCGTCTGGACGTAGAGGGGGCTCAGGGAGTTCGGCAGCACGTGCCGGAAGACCAGGCGTGCTGGCGAGACGCCGAGCATGCGCGCGGATTCGACGAACTCGGCGTCGCGGACCTCGCGCACCAGGGTGCGCACGAGTCGGGCATAGCCCGGCCACCAGGTGGCGGCCAGGGCGATCACCGCTGACTGGAGGCTGGGCCCCATGGCGGCCGCCAGGCCCAGGGCGACGATGATCGCGGGCATCGACAGGCCGATGTCGCAGATCCTCATGAGGATCTCGTCGACCACGCGGCGGCCGAGTGCGGCGGCGGTCCCGACCAGGGTGCCGACCACCATGGCCGCGGCGATGACGGCGACGGTGGCCAGGAGGGTGGTGCGCCCTCCGACGAGGAGGCGGCTGAGGATGTCCCGGCCGTTGACGTCGGTGCCGAACCAGTGCTCGGCGCTCGGGGGCTGCAGGGCCGCGCCGAGGTCCACCGCGTACGGGGACATCGGGGCGAGGTAGGGGCCCACCAGTGCGAGGAGGACCATGCATCCGGCGACGCCCACCGCGGCGCGGTCGACGATCCCCGTACCGCCGTGCCGCGCCGCACGGCCGCCGGCGCGCAGGACGCTCAGTGCCTTCAAGGGGGAGCGGGTCGATGTCGTGGCCGTCATGCGCGCTCCCCTGCGGGGTCGAGGGTCTGCGCCGCGGGTTCGGCGCCGTCGGTGGCACGGCCCCGTCGCAGGCGGGGGTTGAGCCGCAGTTGGACCAGGTCGACCACGAAGTTGGCCAGGACGAAGACGATCCCGATGACCAGGACGGCGCCGATGACGGCGTACAGGTCGTTCTGGAGGACGGCGGTGACCGAGTAGGCTCCCACCCCGACCCGGCCGAAGATGGACTCGACCAGCACGGTGGACCCCAGCATCCAGCCGAGCTGCATGCCCAGGATGGTCGTGGTGGGGACCAAGGCGTTGCGCAGGCCGTGGGAGAGGACCACCCTGCCCTCGGGGGCTCCGGTCGACCGGGCCAGGGTGATGTAGTCGGCGTCCAGCGCTCCGATCATGGTCGACCGGAGTGTTCGGGTGACCACCGCGATGTAGGCGGCGGCAAGGGTGACGGCGGGCAGGACCAGGTGGCGGACGGCCTCGCCGAAGGCCGCGGGGTTGCCCGCCACCAGGGCGTCGACCGTGGTCATGCCGGTCACCCGGGGGACCGAGACACCGAAGGGCAGGTGTCCGGCCAGAGGAAACAGGCCCCATCGCGCCGAGAGGAACGCCTGAAGCATCAGGCCCAGCCAGAAGACGGGAAGGGCCGCACCCAGCAGGGCGACCAGCCGGGCCGCCAGATCGACGGCGCGGCCCCTGCGATAGGCGGAGAGCACGCCGAGCGGGAGGGCCACGGCGACGTTGACGAGCATCGCGGCCAGGACCAGTTCCACCGACGAGGGCAGAACCTGGGCGATGTCGTCGGTCACGGGACGCTGGGTGAAGACCGAGGTCCCCAGGTCTCCCTGGACGACACGGCCGACGTAGGAGACGTACTGCTCGTGGACCGGGGCGTCGAGGCCCAGGCGCTCGCGGGCCGCCTCCACCTGTTCGGCGGTGGCGTTGCGCCCCGCGGCGGCCCGTGCGGGGTCGCCCGGCAGGACCTGGGTCATGAGGAACGTGACAGTGATGAGGCCGGCCAGGACCAGGATCATCATCCCCAGTCTTTGGGCGATGAACGAGAACACCGTGCCTCCCCTCCGGGTGGTGGTTCTATCGGGGTGGGGCGGTGCCGACCGCGGCCGGCACCGCCCGGGGCGGGCCTCAGCCCTTGGTGATGCGGTACACGTCCACGGTCTGGTGGTGGGCCGGGTCGTAGGCGTAGCCGGTGACCCCCTCGCCGATGACGGTGACGTACTGCGGGTTGGACAGCGCCAGGGCCGCGTGGTCCTCGGCGACGATCTCCTGCGCCTCGGCGTAGGCGGCGCACCTCTCCTGCTCATCGGTGCTGCGCTGGCCCAGTTCCACGAGCTCGTCGACCTCGGCGTCGGAGTAGCCGCCGAAGTTCATGCCTCCGCCGATGTTGGCCGAGTGGAAGCTCTGGTAGAGCACCGCGTCGGGGTCGGGGAACGCGGGGAAGGTGTAGATCATGCCGAGGTCGGGGATGCTCTCCGGGTCCGCGGTGATCTCCACGTACTGGGGATAGGTGATGGCCTGCAGTTCCAGGTCGATCCCGACGTCGGCGAGGTTGGACTGCAGGAGGGTGGCGGCCTGCTCCATCTCGGCGGTGGCCTCCAGGTAGGTCATGGTGAGCGAGACGTCCCCGATGCCCTCCTCGTCAAGGATCTCCCGTGCCCGGTCGGGGTCGTAGGTCGGTTGGAGGACGTCTGCCGAGTGGCAGGGCATCCCGGTGGGCAGGACCCCCTGTGCCGCCGTTCCGGCGCCCTTGAGGATGCTCTCCACGTGCTGTTCGTAGTCGTAGGAGTAGGCGATCGCCTCACGCAGCGCCGCCTGCTCGGTCTCGCCCTTTCCGGTCATGTCGAACAGTGCGTAGAGCTGCACGTTGGTGTCGGCCCGGTCGATGGTGAACCCCTCGTTCCCCATCGCTTCCCAGTCCTGGGGGGAGATGTCCATGGCGATGTCCACCTCTCCCTGCCTCAGGGCCGTGGCCTGGGTCGAGGCCTCGGAGAGGTAGCGGAAGACCACGCTCTGCGCCTGGCCGTCGATCCCTCCCCAGTAGTCCTCGAAGACCTCGAACACGGCCTCCTGGTTGGGCGTGTACCCGGTGAGCCGGTAGGGGCCCGACCCGGCGTCGTTGGCGGACAGCCACTGCTGCCCGTCGTCGTCGCCCGCGTTCTCCTCGACCAGGTCCGCGTTGAGCAGGTACAGGCGGCTCAGCGCCGACAGGAAGGGGGCGCGCGGTTCGGAGAGGGTGATGGCGACGTGGGTGTCGTCGACGGCCTCGGCTGACTCGTACCCGGCGAGCAGCGCCGAGACGCCGATCTGGAGGCGGTCGACGCGGTCGAGGGTGTAGACGACGTCGGCCGCAGTGAGGGTGGAGCCGTCGTGGAAGACCACGTCGTCCCTCAGGGTCATCTCCACGGTGGTGCCGTCCTCGGAGACGCTCCAGTCCAGGGCGACGGAGGGTACGAGTTCCCCCCCTTCGAAACGCACCAGGGTGTCGTAGGCCGGGCGGGCCACTTCGTCGACGGTGGAGTTGTTGGCCTGAAGCGGGTCGAACGTCGCCGGAGGTTCGTTCTCGGCGATGATGAGGGCCTGTTCCCGTGCCTGGGCCGACCCGCTCTCCCCGCCCGTGGTGCCGCAGGCGGTCAGCAGCAGGACGGTCGAGAGCACGGCCGTGCCCGTGATCGCCCTGCCGAGCACGGGTCCGTCGCAGTGGCGCGGCGTTCCTCGTCGCGGGCCGCCGTTGATGTGTCGCACTGGCTTCTCCTCTATCCTTCGGTACGTGACGGTCTCTCCAAGGAGCGGTCACGCGGCCCCGACGGTGCGCGTTCTTCGACGCGGGTCTCACCTGCCGGGGCCTGAACGGTGGCCACGGTGCCGCGGATACCGGTCCCGGTTTCCGTGCTCCGTGAGGGTTCCTCCGGGCGGGGCGGGCAGGCCCGTGCCCGGAGGACTCCTGGTACGGCCAGGGCCGTGGGATCAGGGCTCTGGCGGCGTGTGCGCCGACCTGTCGGGCGTGGCCTCCCACGTCCCGTCCGGTTCGACTCGCAGCCCGTAGCACGTACGGGCCGCTTCGGCGGTGACGAGTCCGTTGAGCACGTCCTCCACCACGGCCGCGGGGTCGCGCTCGAAGGGGTGGCCGTAGCCGCCTCCCCCCGCGGTGCGGTTGGCGAAGCGCTCGCCGGGCTCCATCCGTGCCCGGTACATGCCGACCCTCCTGCTGCGGTCGGTGTCCGGCCACAGCTCCATGTGGCTGGGTTCTGGTTCGTGTCCGCCGTGCAGCGCCCAGGGCCGGGTCTTGCTCTTCTTCTTCATGGACAGGACCTCGCCGGGCGCGGTGTAGCGCACGACGCGCTCGACTCCGAACCCGCCGCGGTGGCGGCCGGGGCCTCCCGAGTCGGGGAGGAGTTCGAGCTTCTCGTGGAAGAGGGCGGCCTTGTGCTCCAAGACCTCGATCGGTGTGTTGCGGACCGTGGTCTGTGAGGGGTGCTGTTGGGCGGTGCCCCCGTCGTGGTCGCGGGCCGCGCCCCATCCGATGCCCTCGTTGTTGCTGACCACGTAGTCCCGCCCCGTCCGCGGGTCGTTCCCCAGCGCCATGAACCCGGGTTCGTCGCCTCCGCTGGAGGCCGGCAGGGTCTGGATGACCCGTGCCAGGGCCTTGTAGACCAGTTCGAAGGCGACGATCGCACTCCACTGTGTGAAGGTGGCCGACGGGTAGACGGCGTGGAAGAAGTTGCCGGGGTCGGCGACGACCCGCAGCGGGCGGAAGTGGCCCGCGTTGGTGGCCTCGTCGGCTGTGGTCAGGCCCTTGAACGCGGCCTTGGCCAACCCGAGGGTGGAACCGATGGGAAGGTTGACCGGCCCGGCCACGGCCGCGGATGAGCTGTTGAAGTCGACGGTCATCTCCTCCCCCTCGATGCTGACCTCGACCTCGATACGGATGAGGTCGTCGGTGATGTAGTCGTCATCGATGTAGTCGACCGCGCGCCAGGTCCCGTCGGGGAGGTTGGCCACCGCGCGGCGGGCCACGCGTTCTCCGTGCTCGATGACCAGGTCGATGGCCTGTTCGACGGTGTCGCCGCCGAACTTGTCCCACACCTGGCGGAGGCGCTCCTCCCCCGTGCGCAGGGCTGCCAACTGGGCGTGGAAATCGCCGAGGGTGGCCTCGGGAAGCCGGGAGTTGAACCGGATCAGCTCGACGACGTCCCGGACCACCTCCCCGCCGGCCACGATCCGGGTCCCGGGGAAGATGATGCCTTCCTGGTGCATGTCGGTGGAGTCGAGGACGTAGCCGGCCTCCTTGGCGCCCAGGTCCATCCAGTGGGCGCGGACGGCGAGGTAGGCGGCCGGGCCCTCGTGCCCGTCCCGGAAGACGGGTGCGCAGAGCATGGCGTCGTAGGAGTGGGCACCGCTCCAGTAGGGGTAGTTCATGAGGTAGACGTCGCCGGGGGCCATCGCCTCGGCTCCCACGTAGTCCACGAGCTTGACCAGGGCGTGGTCGTTGGCTCCCAGGAAGTGGGTGATGCCCGCGGCCTCGGCCATGAGCTGGCGCTTGGAGTCGTAGATGGAGATGCCGAAGTCCAGCACGTCGTAGATGACGGGGTTGAAGGCGGACCTGACGAGGGTGCGGCGCATCTGCTCGGCGACGGAGTTGACGTAGTTGCGGATGACCTCGACGGTGGCGCCGTCCAGCGGTGGTCGCGGGGTGTTCACGGGGTCTCCTTCCCAGTGGCGTCGACGTGCCCGGAGGCCGCGACGAGCAGGTGGCCGTAGGGGTCCACGGTGAGGACCTGGTCGCCGAAGAGCACGGTGGTGGCGGTTCCCTCCTCGACGATGGCGGGGCCCTGGACCCTGTGGCCGGGGGCCAGGCGCTCTCTGCGGTGGACGGCGAACTCGGCCATGGCACCGGTGGAGATGTCGAAGGCCTTGCGCCCTCCGTGGGGGCGTGCGGGGCCGGTGGCGGGCTCCTCTGCCGTCAGTGCGGGTTTGGGCAGTCGCCCCACGGCCCGCACGCGCAGGGTCATCACCTCGCCGGGCTCGTCCATGGCGTGGCCGTAGCGCGACCGGTGGAGGGTGTGGAAGGAGGCGAGCACCGAGGCGGCGGTGTCGCCCGGGGCCAGGTCGATGCCCAGAGTGTGCTCCTGGCCCCGGTAGCGCACGTCCACCCTGCGCACGAGGTGGCCGCGGGACTCGGCGATGCCCTGGTCTGCCAGGACCGCGTTCGCCTTCTCCTCCAGTTCGGCGAAGAGCGGTTCCAGTTCGGCGAAGCCTCTCGCCTCCAGGGGGCGCAGTACCGTGGTGGAGAACTCGTACTCCAGGTCCGACATGAGCATGCCGAACGCGGAGAAGGCCGCGGGGACGCGCGGGATCACCGTGGTCCCGATGCCCATCTCCCGGGCGAGCATCGGTCCGAGCATGGGACCGGCGCCGCCGAAGGCGAGCAGGGTGAACTCGCGCGGGTCGAGCCCCCTCTCGACCGTGATCTCTCTCAGGGCGCCCACGGATCGGGCCATCAGGACGCGGAAGACGCTCGCGGCGGCCTCGGCCGTGTCCACCTCCAGCGTGTCGGCCAGCCGGTCGCGGACCGCGGTGGCCGCGGCCCCCGCGTCCACGTTCATCTTCCCGCCGAGGAACTCGTCCGCGTCGAGGTAGCCGAGGGCCAGCGCGGCGTCGGTGACCGTGGGCTCCGTGCCGCCTTGGCCGTAGGCGACGGGGCCGGGGACCGCGCCCGCGCTGTGCGGACCCACTTTGAGGAGTCCGTCGTCGGTCCAGGCGATGGAGCCTCCGCCCGCGCCGATGGTGCGCAGGTCGAAGATGGGGATGAGCAGCGGAAAGCCGTCGATGTCGGCCTCGTGGACCTCGCTGGGCTCTCCGTCCACGATGACGCAGGAGTCGATGCTGGTTCCGCCGACGTCGAAGGACAGCAGGCGCCCGATGCCCAGCTCGCGTGCGAGGTAGCTGGCTCCGACGACACCGCCGGCGGGGCCGGACAGGACCGTGGTCAGCGGGGCCGTCCGTGCCAGGTCCGCGGTCATGGCGCCGCCGCCCGAGCGCATGATGTGCAGGGGGTCCGACAGCCCCCTCTCGCGGAGGCCGGTCTCCAGGACGCTGATGTAGTCGTCGAGGACCGGTCGGATGTAGGCGTCCATGACGGCGGTGCTGGTGCGCTCGTACTCCCGGTACTCGCGGGTGATGTCGGTGGACAGGGACACCGACACCCCGGGGAACGCCTCCCTCAGGATCTCTCCCGCGCGCTGTTCGTGCGCGGGGTGGGCGTAGGAGTGGAGGAAGCAGACCGCGATGGAGGCCAGTCCGTGTTCCTCCACGAGGATCCGGCCGGCCTCGCGGACCGCGTCCTCGTCCAGTTCGGTGACCACCCTCCCCTCGGCGTCGATGCGCCCGGGCACTCCCAGGCGGTGGCGCCGGGGGACCAGGATGGGCGGCGGAGCGTAGGAGAAGTCGTACATGCGGTCGGCGGGGATGGCGGCCCGCGCGATCTCGAAGAGGTCGCGGAACCCCTCGTTGGTGACGATGCCGACGTCGGCCCCGCGGCGTTGGAGGATGGCGTTCAGGCCGAGCGTGGTGCCGTGCACCAGGGCGGACACGTGTCCGAGTCCATCGGCCAGTCCGGCGACCGCCCTCAGGACGCCTTCGGCGGGCGCGGCCGGGGTGGTGGGGGCCTTGTTGATCCTGATCTCGCCGGTGGAGTCGTCGTAGGCGAGGGCGTCCACGAAGGTGCCCCCGATGTCCACCGCCAGCCGCACGCGGCGCTCGTTGCCTTGCGTCACTTCCCGACTCCTTCGGTGATGCCGTCGCGGATGACGTTTCCCGACTGGATCACCAGGGGGATGTCGTGGAGTACCGACAGATCGGAGGTCGGGTCACCGCCGACCGCGATGAGGTCGGCTGCGTAGCCCTCCTCGACCCGTCCTACGCGGTCGTCGAGGTTGAGCAGGGACGCCGCGTTGACGGTCGCCGCTTGGAGGGCCTCTAGGGGGGACAGCCCCGCCAGGGTCAGAAATTCCATCTCACGGACCTGGGTGATCGTGCCGTCCATGGGTTCGCCGGGCGGGTAGTCGGTACCGGTGACGATGGTGATGCCCGGTGCCTCCGGGTCGGCGGGGTCGGTCCGCCGGGCCGCGGCGGCCCGGCGGATGCTCTCCAGGTGCCCGGGGCCCACACGCATCGCCAGTTCGATCTGCCACTCGGTGAAGTCGTGCTCGCGCATCCAGTCGGGGCAGCGGGTGACGGTCAGCGTGGGGGTGAGGAAGGCGCGGCGGCGTGCCATCTCGGCCACCACCGCGTCGTCGAGGTCGTATCCGTGTTCGAACCCCCGGACTCCGCATTCGAGGGCTTCGAGGATGGCCTGCGAACCTCCGGCATGGGCCACGACGTAGGTGTCGTGTTCCCCGGCGGCCCGCACCGCGGCGCGCATCTCCTCCCGGGAGGTCTGGGAACCGTTGAAGGTCTCCCCGAGGTGGGCGATACCGCCGGTGATGAAGATCTTGATGTGGTCGGCGCCGGCGTCCAGTTCGGTCCGGGCGGCTTTGAGGAACTCGTCGTGTCCGTCGGCGAACACGCTCAGTCCGCCCTTGCCGTGGCCTCCGGTGGTCGAGATCGCCTGGCCGCCCCCCACGATGCGCGGGGCCGGCGCCCAGCCCTTGGCGGCGGCCTCCCTCAGCAGCAAGTCGGCCCGGTTCTGCTCACCCAGGGTGCGCACGGTGGTGACGCCGGCGGTGACGGCGTCGCGGGCCCGGGCCGCGGCGCGCAGGACCGTCGTGGCGGGGTTCTCGCCGTAGTCGGCGGCGTCGAAGGGGTAGAGCACCGACAGGTGCGTGTGGACCGAGATCAGGCCGGGCATCAGGTACCGGCCCCCCAGGTCGAGGACCTCGGCCCCCGGGGGAGCCGGCTCCGGTGTGAGACGGGCGATGGCCCCGTCCCTGAGTTCGACGCTGTGGTCCCGGGCGACGGCGCCGGTGACGACGTCGACCACGTGGCCGCCGGTCAGCCACAGGGATCGCTCCGCCCCGGGCCCTCCGGCTCCCGTGCGGGGTCGGTTGTGGTTCAGCACGGTGTGACTCCCTTCCGAGTCGGTGTGAGAGACGCCCGTCCGGTTTCCGTCAACCGGTCGGGAGAGAACGGGGAGACGTCGACACGGGGCTGCTCTTCGCGGATCAGTCGGCCCAGCGTCTCCCCCCACAGTGGTGCGAAGGTGAACGCGTAGGTCCCCCCCGCGACGTAGAACCCCGGTGCTCCAGGGACCGCGCCGATCAACGGCATCTCGTCGGGGGTCGCGGCCAGAGGGCCCGCCCACATGCGCAGCAGGCGGAGTCCGGAGAGGACGGGCAGGATGCGGGCCGCCTGGGCGACGTTGCCCGTAAGGCTCCGGCTGCTGGCGTGGCTGCGCCCTTCCTGCTCCATCCGCCTGGCGGGCCACCCTCCCCCGATGAGGAGGTTGCCCGAGGTGACCTGCTTGACGGACATGCCCTCACCGATGTGCTGGACGAGGTGGTGGAGCAGGGGCCGCTCCCGCACCGTCGCGTGCATCTGGATCGCCACGGGGGACATCCGAAGCCGGAGGCCGGCCATCGCGCAGACGTCACCGATCCAGGGGCCCGCGACGTTGATCACCACGGGGGTGTCGTAGTGGCCCGCGGGAGTCTCCACCCTCCATCGCGCCCCCCGTCGTTGCAGTCCGGTGACGGGCGTGAACGCCCGGACCTGCGCCGCGTTGCGGCGGGCCGCCGCCAGGTAGGCGGGGGCCACCTTGAGCGGATTGGCGTAGCCGTCGTCGGAGCACCAGGTGGCGGCCTCGACCGTGGGGCCGAGCAGGGGAAGCGCCTCCCGCGCGGCGTCCCCGTCCAAGACCTCGGTGCGCAGTCCGCTCTGCTCCTCCCAGAGGTGTTTGGTGCGCAGTTCCGCACACTGCCCGGGTGTTTCGGCGACCATGAACCCGCCGTTGCGGCGGACCTCCAGGTCCGCGTCGAGACGTTCCTCCGCCTCGGCCCACAGCTGGCCCGACGCCTTCTGGGCGGGGAGCAGGGCTTGGCTGTCCAGGGGGACGGCCTGGCCTGGGCGGCGCGTGTGGACCGCCTGGATGTGCAGGTTGCCCGCGGTGGTCCCCGATCCCTCCCTGTTGGGGGCTCCGCGTTCCAGGACGAGCACGGACAGGCCCGATTCGGCCAGGTCGAGGGCGGTGGCGGCGCCCAGGACCCCCGCCCCGATGACCACCGCGTCGAAGCCGGTCACGTTTCCTCCCCGAAGGCTCTCAGGTGCAGGACGGTCGAGAGCGGCACCGGGCGCAGGGGGACCCGTGCGGGGACGGCCCCGGCCCCTGTCCCCCGGCCGCGCAGAGCGTCGAGTGCGGGCCCGCACTCGCGTGACTGGCAGGGGCCCATCCCGGCCCGGGTCGAGCCCTTCAGCGCCGGGACGTCCGACCCCCCGGGCAGGCAGGCCGCGGAGCGCAGGGTGTCGGCCGTGACGCCTTCGCAGCGGCAGACGAGGGTGTCTCCGGGCAGCCCGGCGGCCAGTTCCGCGGTCAGACGCGCCGGATCCGGGTACAGGCGGGAGGTCAGCCCGTTGAAGCGGGCCAGGGAGGCCAACCGGGCGGTGACCGCCCTGCGGGAGCGGCGGCCGACGGTCCGCCCCCGCGCGGCCAGGATGTCGAAGGCCGCCGCCCGGCCACGGAGCAGGGCCGTGGGAGCCCCGGCGACCCCGGCCGCCTCACCGACGACGTGCACCCAAGGGACCGAACTGCGTCCGGCGGCGCCGAGGAGGGGAACGGGGTCGCCCGTGGCCGGATCCCGCCCCATGTCACAGCCGAGGAGCTGGGCCAGGTCGGACTGGGGGCGGAAGCCGTAGCCGACGCAGAGCACGTCGGCCCCGTGCCGACCCACCACCCGGCGGGGGTCGGAGCGCCGTACCAGGGTGACCTCCCGCACCCGTTCGCGGCCCGAGGCCTCAGCGACGACGGTGTCCTGGTGCAGGCGCACCCCGTGCCGTGCCAGGCGCGCGGTGTACGAGGCCAGTTCGACCAGCCGCGCGGGAAAGCGCAGCGCGCCCAGGGCGGCGGGCCGCGGGGTGTAGGGCCGGCCCGCCTCGGCCACCGCCAGGACCCGCACGCCCCGCTCCAGGAGAGCACAGGCCACCGGCAGGAGGAACGGACCGGATCCGGCGACGACCGCGCTGCGCCCCAGCCTCACGCCCTCGGCGCACATGTGCTGGGCCAGGCCGGGTGTGACCACGCCCGGCAGCTGCCAGCCGGGGAAGGGCACAGAGCGTTCGTAGGCCCCCGTGGCCACGACGATCCGATCGGCGCGGACGATCACGGGATCGCCGTCGGGCCCGGCCGCCAGCAGGCCGCGGCGGTCGTCCTCCACCCCCCAGACGGTGTGCCCGGAGAGTACGCGCACGCCGCAGGCACGTACGCGGGCGATCAGCCGAGCCCCTGCGGGGCGGTGGTCGCCGACCTCCCGGACGGCCTCGGGCCCGGGGCTGCGGTAGTACTGTCCGCCGGGCGCGCTCTGCTCGTCCAGGAGCAGGACCCTCAGGCCCGCCAGTCCGAGTTCGAGCGCGGCCGCGAGCCCCGCCGGGCCGGCCCCGACGACGGCGGCATCGGCGGTGCGGATCGTGGTCGGCTGCGTCACGGTCCCACCTCCCCTGCGGAGGTGTCGATGCTCATGCCCTCGCGCACCCGCTCGATGCAGGCTCGGACGGCCGGTCTGCCGTCGACGGTGACCTCGCACTCCAGGCACACCCCCATGCCGCAGTAGGGTCCGCGGGCCGTGCCGGACACCGGGTCGGTCCGGAAGTCCCAGCGCCCCTGTTCCAGGAGGGCCGCGGCGACGCTGGTGCCCGGGCGGATGCGGGCCGGCCGGCCATCGATGGTCACGGATACACGCGGGGCGGTCCGCTTCCTCATCTGTCCTCCCCCCGGGTCGGGGTGAGTCCGGCGGCGGTGAGCGCCGAGCGCAGCCGTTCCAGGTCGTCGGGGGCCGTCACCGGGAGGAGCGGGGGGCGGACCGTGCCGCCGGGGTGGCCGAGCAGGCCCATGGCCGCCTTGAGCTGGGAGATGGGGGAGGCGATCCGACCGCTGTAGTCCGGGTTGACGAGTGCGGAGGACAGGGCCGTGTAGCGATCGATCCAGGCGGCCGCCCGCTCCGTGTCCCCGGCGAAGAACGCCTCGTAGGCGGGCACGGCGTAGGGGGCGCCCAGTCCGCCTCCATCGATGTTGCCGTCGCCGCCCAGACCCGCGAGGACCGCCAGCCCCCACCGGTGCAGGAACGATCCGAAGACGCGCGCGCGGTCGGCGACGGACTCCACCGTGGCGCTCATGCGCATCCGGTCCCCGGTGCTGTCCTTGACCGCGACGACCGCCGCGATGTCGCAGAGCCGACGGATGAGGTCCTGGTCCGCGGCCAGGTCGACCGCCACGCCCCGGGGCCAGTTGTAGACCATGAACGGCAGGTCCGTGGCTGCCGCGACCTCTGTGTAGAAGGCGAGGACCTCCTCTGAGGTGGGGTGGACGTAGGGCGGAGGGGTGGCGAGGACGCCGTCCGCCCCCGCCTCGGCGGCGTGGCGGGCCAGTTCCGACGCCCCTCCCGGGGTGTAGGCGCTCACCCCCACGATGACGGGGACGCGTCCAGCCACCTCGCGGACCGCGCTTGAGGCCACGCGCTTCCGTTCGGCGTCGCTCTGGCTGAACCACTCCCCCGTGCTGCCGTTGACCAGGATCCCGTGGACCCCCTGGTCCACGTAGAGACCGAGGAGGTCCCTCCACGCGCCTTCGTCGAAGGCGCCGTCGGCGTCGAAGGGTGTGGGGGCGGCGGGCCAGTACCCCCGCCAGTCCACGTCGGTGCGGTCCATGCGCGTGCCTCTTCCGATTCTCCGTCCCAAAGATCCCAGGTCAGGTCTTTGGGATCGATTGCACTATGTTCGACACCGAGCCACCGGAAAGTCAAGGGAGAAACATTGTTTTAACCTGAGGAAACGAGGAGACGGCCCCTCGCCGGGGTTCACACTCGGATACTTTGAGCTAGGATTCCTGCAATCGATCTCATAAAGTTGCACCTCGGCGAGGGGAAGATATGGCGGTCACTCTCAAAGACGTGGCTACGGCGGCAGGGGTGTCGCGGAGTACCGCGTCCCGGGCCCTGAGCGGGTCGGAGCTGATCTCCGAAGCCACCAGGGCCGTGGTGGAGAGCGCCGCGCTCAGGCTCGGCTACCGGCCCAACCGGGCCGCCAGTGCGCTCCGTTCCCGCCAGTCGCGCCTCGTCGGCCTGGTGATGAACAACCTGATCAACGCCTCGTTCCACACCATCGCCGAGGTCGTGCAAAAACGCGCCGCCGCGGCCGGCTACCAGGTGATCCTCTGCATCACCGACTCCGACCCCGGCAAGGAGCGCACGGTCCTGCGCATGCTCTCCGAGCACAGCGTCGACGGCCTCGTCGTCATCGGCACGGGGGACAACGCCGACCTGTGCGACGAGCTGATGGTCTCGGGGACGGGCGTCGTCAACGTGATCCGGGCACCGCGGAGCGGGCGGGCCCCCTCGGTCCTGGCCTCGGACCGCGAAGGAGCGCACGCGGCGACCCGCCACCTGCTGGAGCTGGGCCACCGGCACATCGCCTACGTCGGAGGCCCCGACTCGGCCAACTCGGGCCGGGAGCGCTTCGCCGGCTACCAGCAGGCGCTGCGGGAGCAGGGGCTGGAGGTCGACCCCGAACTGGTCGAGCGGGGTCCCTTCACCCCGGAGTTCGGCACGAACGCCACAACCGCCCTCCTCGACCGCCGACCGGACGCGACCGCGCTGTTCGCCGCCAACCACGAGGCCGTCTTCGGGATCCTGCCGACCCTGATCGGCCGGGGACTGCGGATACCGCACGACCTGTCCCTGGTCTGCCACGAGGACATCCTCTGGCTGCGCAGCTGGCAGCCGCCGGTGACCGTGGTGGACAACGGCGCGGCCGAACTCGGCCGCCTGTGCTTCGACCTGCTGCTGCACCAGATGCGCGAGGGCCCGCAGCCGGACGGGACCTCGGGCAGGGTCTACCGCGTCGGCGCGAACCTGGTGGAACGCGAGTCCTGCACCGCGCCCCCCTGAACCCCGCCCAAGAGTTCGCCGTCCGCCCCGCAGCCGGCCGGGGCGGTGCCGCGGCCCGCCCGGGGAGGGGTGAGACGCGGGCGGGCGCGGTGCCGCGTATCGCGGGGATCCGTGTCCTCACAGGCATTGCACACGCAACGGAGCGGGCACACCCCTCAACGGCCGCGGCGGGCACGGGCGGAACGTATCGCCCGTGTGAGCGCGTCCTCGATGCGCTTGCCCTTGCGCCGAAACCGCAGGAAAAGCATGGCCTCCCGCAGGACCTCGTCCTCCGTGCGCAGCAGTCCGTCACTCTCGATCCAGGCCGCCAGGGCGACCAGGTCCCGTGGCCGGTACTCGGTGATCGTCAGGCCCGGCGGCAGAGAGGGTTCAGGGTCACTCCGTTGAGGGGCAGACGCGGTCGAGGGTGCGTCCGTCGACCCGTCGGCGCCCTCCCCGGCCGTCCGGTTCCCCCGGTCTCCGCGCCGACGGCCGGCAGCGGCCGGCTCCGCCTTGTCCTGCCCGCCGGACCGGTCGGCGGCGTCGACCGCCCGGTCATAGGCCAGGCGTGCCCTGGCCACCTCGCTGACCGGGTCACGGAACCAGTCGGTGGACCAGATCCGGTGGAAGGTCCACCCCAGGTTCTCCAACTGCTGCTGGCGCAGCCGGTCTCGATCGCGTGCCGAGACCGAGGAGTGGTAGGAGGCGCCGTCGGCTTCGACGGCCAGCACCATCCGGCCCGGACGCTGCGGATGGGCCGCCGCGAAGTCGATCCGGTACCCGGCCACACCGTACTGGCAAATCAGTGGAATGCCCGCGGCGGACAGACGGTCGCGTACGTCCACCTCGAAGGGGTTGAGTTCGGGGTTCTCCTCCACGGCCGCGCCCAGGTCGCTGCCACCGGACTCGGCGAACTCCAGGTAGCGGCGCAGGAGCTTGGCGCCCTCGGCGTTGAGGCGTCCGGGATCCAGGTCCCGGCTGCCGAAGGAGCTCACCAGGGTCATCCGGCGTTTGGCCCGGGTCACGGCGACGTTGAGCCGACGCTCGCCCCCCTTGAGGTTGAGGGGCCCGAAGTGGTGACGCATCCGGCCGTCGGCGCCCCTGCCGTATCCGAGGGAGAGGATGACGGCGTCGCGCTCGTCCCCCTGCACACGCTCCAGGTTCTTGACGAAGAAGCGCTCGCGGCGGTCCTCTGCGAAGAACCCCGCCAGGTCGCGCCGCTGGGCCAGGGACCGGTCGAGTGCCGTCTCGATCCTCTCCGCGTGCTCGATGCCCATGGTGATCACTCCCAGGGACTCCTCCGGACGGGACTCGGCGTGTGCGATGACCTCCCGCACGACCCTGCGCACCTCGGCGGTGACCGACTTCTCCTGGCCCGGGTCCCCCGTGTCCTCCACCAGGACGTGACGCACCGCGCCCTCCTCCTCCGCACCGGGGAAGGTGGTCAGTGAGCGGTCGTAGACGTTGGCGTTGGAGAAGGCGATGAGCCGCTCGTTGCGGCTGCGGTAGTGCCAGCTCAGTGCCCGGCTGGGCAGCAGTGGGTGGAGCGCCTCCAGGACGGAGTCGAAGCCGGAGGTGAAGGAGAGGTCGTCGGCCCCCTCGACCTCCTCCCGGGCTCCGGCGAAGAAGGCGGTGGGCGGCAGTTGGCGCGAATCACCCGCGACGACGACCGTGTCGGCCCGGGCGATGGCCGGGACCGCGTCGGCCACGGGGATCTGGCTGGCCTCGTCGAAGACCACCACGTCGAAGAGCCGCCGTGCGGGCAGGATCTGGCTCACCACCAGCGGTGACATGGCCCAGCAGGGTTTGAGTGCGAGCAGGGTCTCCTCGGCCCCGCCCAGAAGGTCGCGGACCGGCATGTGGCTGCGGCGCAGCCCCGCCTGCTTCTTGACCAGGGTCTGCTGTTGCGGGTGGGCGTCCAGGATCGTGAACAGGCTCTCGGCGGTCCGGCGCAGGACCCGCTGGGCGTTGCGGCGCAGGTGCTCGCCGTCGGACTCGGCGAACTCGGCCACCGTGGTGTTCAGGCTGGTGCCGTTGAACGCCCCGTATCCGCAATCGCCGGCGGCGACCCGCTCCAGAATGGAGGAGTACCAGACGTGGTCGAGCCTCCGCACGGCCGCCGGGCCGTCGGCACCGCTGGCCTCCGGGGAGCGCAGTTCGCGCAGCAGGGGTTCCAGTCCGCGACTGACCAGGGCGGAGTGCAGCTCCATCGTCCGGGGGCGTCCGTGCGCCCCCGGGGTGTCGCGGGAGAGCCTCGTCAGGAGCGCCTCCAGCTCGGTGAAGGAGGCCTCGTGTGTGCAGACGCCGCGCGGAAGGACCCGTCCCAGGTCGGCGAGTGCGTGGACGCACTGTCCGAGGGCCTCCTCCAGGTCCGGCAGGGTATCGATCAGGCGCGGTTCTCCCCCGTCGGTGCGCTCTGCGTGCCATTCCCGCCGGACCGCACGGGCGCGCTGGAGGGCCTGCGCCCACTCTCCGGCGGACTTGCGCGTCGTGGTCCATCCGCGTGCGCGGCGGCGCAGCCGGCGGCGCTCCGACCAGTTCAGCGGGGGGTCGAGGGGCTCGCTTCTGCGCAGGTCCCTGCTGAAGGCGTGGAGGAAGCGGTCGAGGTCGGCTTCGAACACCTGCGGGCCCAGGTCCTCGACGGTGTCCTGGACCCTGCGGAGGAGTCCGCGGGTCGTCTCGCACTCGGCCGGTGTGGCGGGGTGGCGTATCCCGCACGCGTCGGCCGCGGCCCGAACGGCCTCACGGAGGCGGGGAAGCAGGCGTGTACGCAGATCGCGGACCGTGTCCAGGGCCTTCTGCGCTTCGGCCCCCGTGGGCAGGTCCGCCCGTGCCCATTCCGAGACCGCCTCGGCGGAGGTTCCGCCGCGGTCCACGTACTCGCGCAGGTTCGCGCGCGCGTCCTCGACGGTGCGCGCGGTGAGCCCTTCGAGGACCGGGAGGGGGAAGCGCAGTTCCGAGGCGTGTCCTGCCAGCCCCAGCAGGGCTGTCTGCGCCTGGAACACGCTGACGCCCCAGGGCGCCCGGGGTTCATGCATGGTCCGGGTGTGGCGGGAGAGTGCTGCGCGCCGCTGTTCGAGCGTCTGGTGCACCCCGGTCACGTCCGGTTGCCGGGTCCGCGCGGCGCGTTCCAGGGTGGCTCCCAGGTCCTGAGCGATGCGGCGCCGGTCCGAGGTCCCGCCGTGGATGTCCATGACCAGGTCGGCGAGGCCGACGTGGCGCATCCGGGACAGCACGGCGTCGATGGCGGCACGCTTCTCGGCCACGAACAGCACGCGGCGGCCCCGTGCCATGAGCGAAGCGATGAGGTTGGCGATGGTCTGGCTCTTGCCGGTTCCCGGCGGCCCCTGGACGACCAGGTGCTGGCCCCGGACGACGGCGTTGACCACGGCGCTCTGGGAGGAGTCGGCGTCCAGGACCAGGTACTCGTCCTTGGGCGGGAGGGCGTCCACGGGTGTCTCCGGCCGCTCAGCGGCCACGGCCCGCTGCGCCGACGGGGCCCCCGACAGCGCCGCCACGACGTCATGGGAGGCGAGCAGTTCCCCGGCGTTGTCCAGGTCGGTGACCATCGGGAGCTTGGCGTAGCTGAAGGTCCCCACCACCACGCGGGGCTCGAACCGCAGACCGGGGACCCCCGGGGCCCGTTTCGCGAGCCGCTCGGACACGGACGCCAGGGAGACCCGTCCGTCCGCTTCGAGCAGGTCGGTGAAGTCCCCGGCCTCGACCGACGCGGCGAAGGAGGTCCGCAGTACGTGCAGGAGCGCCGGGTTGACCTCGGTCTCCTCTCTCAGGGTGAGGGTGAACTCGCCGCGCTCCCGGGCGGGTTCGACGGTCGCCGCCCGAAGCAGGACCGGGGCCTGCGGACTCCTGCGCTCCTCCTCCCAGACGGCCATCCCCTCGGCCAGATAGCACGTCCAGACGCCGCGCTCCTCCTCGAACTCGACGGTCCGCTTGCGGATGGCGAGAGCCCTCCTGCGCGCCGCGTCGGGATCGTCGGGGAAGAGTCGCTCGAGCGTGACCGGCCTTCCCATGAGCAGGGTGTCCAGGGCTCGGGCGTCCGCCTGGCCCAGGTCCAGGGTGCCGACCTTGAGGTCGCGAAAGTACAGCAGCGTGTTGCGACCGCCCGCGTCGAACAGGTCGGCGCGCCAGCGTTTGACGGCCTCCGCCACCAGAGGGGAGGGGTCCGCGGAACCGTCGTGGGTGAAGGGCATACGGCCATCCTCTCCGACGTATCGCCGTCTCTCGGGATACGTGACCTCATCGGGATACGGTGGTGAGCTTTTCGTCCCGTTGTGCCGTGCGCCGGGTCGGCCGCGCCGTTGCTTCGAGAGCACGGCCGGCCCCGGCCGTCGGCCGTCGACGCACGGTCAACCGAGGAGTCGGGAGGCCACCGCGTCAGGTTCGGACAGGCACCGCCACGCGGGAACCCGTACCGTGCGCAGGCCCGAGACCCTGGCGAACAGGGCGGCCCTGTCGAGGGTCCTCTGGAGGGCTCGGCCAGGGGCGTGGGAAGCGCTGCCGCCGAGACCGGCACCGTCGACGATCACCGCCGTCTCCTGAGCGGTACCGGTGACCAGCAGATCGCAGACATAGCCCTGCACGCGGTGGCGGGCCCTCACCTGAGCCCCCCGGCCGGTGAGAGCGTCGAACAGTCGGCTCTCGGCCTCGCCGAAGCCCGGTCCGGTTCCTGGCACGGGCTCGGCCGCGAGATCGGCGAGCAGTCCCCCTTGCTCGGACCAGTACTTCCGGTCGCCGACGACGTAGAGCCGTGACCGGGCCCGGGTCACCGCGACGTTCCACAGGTTCTGCTGCCGCAGTGCCCATCGGCCGCTACTGCTGTGCACCCCTGTGGCCGCGGCCGGGGAGACGACGACCACGTCCCGCTCACCGCCCTGGAAGCGGTGCGCCGTGCCCACCCTGATGCGTTCGAGGGCACGTGGGCCGAGGGCGCGCTCGATCCGCTGTACCTGAGCGGCGAAAGGCGACACCACGCCGATGCTCGCCCGCTCGGGCAGTGTCCGCCAGAGTTCGCGCAGAAGGTCGACCACCGCCTCCGCCTCCCGCTGGTTGAGGCAGGAACGGCCTCCGGGGCGTTCGCAGTCGCCACGCACGTCGACCCACTGGACGGCCGGTTCGTGCGGGGCGGCCAGAGCCGCCGTATCGGTGCGCACGGCCAACCGTTCACCGTAGAAACGCCGGTTCACGGAGGTGACGATGTCGGGATGGCACCGGTAGTGCTCGTCCAGCCAGAGCACCTCGCCACCCCCGGCGACCAGCGCGCAGGCGGCAGCGTGATAGGCGGAGGAGCCGGTGTGGGTCAGGGAGCGTTCCTCGGTCTCGGCGGGGTCCAGCCCGTGGGCGGCCTGGATCCCGTGATCGTCCCGTGGTGTCAGAGTGCTGACCGGCTGGAGTTGGTGCGGGTCACCGATCACCAGGGCCCGTCGCGCCCGGTAGAGCAGCGGGATCAGGTCCGCCACGGTGCACTGGCTGGCCTCGTCGACCACCACCAGGTCGAACAGGGCGGGCTCGGGAGGAAACACCCCGCGGACCGACCTGGACGTGGTGGCCCAGGCCCGGACCACGCGCACCAGCGCCTTGGTCCCCTTCCACCCGTTCTCCCCCGAGGCCAGGTTGCGGAGCCGGTCCTCGACGGTGGTCCTGCCGAGGGCCAGGGACTCGGCGGACCGGCCCAGCAGGAACTCCCCGCTCACCTCGCGCCGCTGTTCACGCAGTGCGCGTACACGCTCGGAGACCTCCTCCGGGGACGGCCGCCCGCCTCCGCTCTCGAGCAGGTCCCTCCACTCGCACTCGATGGCCAGGAACGCCAGCACCTCGGAGAGTTCCCTGTCGGTTCCGGTGATCCCGAGGGTCCGGCGCGTCCGCCAGCGGTGCCACCAGCCGAGCCAGCGGGACTCCAGCGCCGTTTCCACTCTGCGGGTCCAGTCGCGCACCTGCCGCGTGCCCCCGAAGGCGTCCGGGGTGACGCCGCGGGGAAGGCGCGGGGCCTGCCGGTTGCGGGCACCCGCCAGCGATGCCAGGCGCCTCTCGGTCTCCTCGGCGGCGGACAGGTCGTCGTGGGCCGCTTCCAGCCCTCGCTGGCAGCCGACGAGGTGTGCGTACGCGGTGGCGGTGTCGACGGGCTCCCACTCCGCGGCGAGCAGGGCGTTGAGGATCTCCGGTTCCTTTGCCCGCCTCTCCTGGTTGCCGGTACGCACCATCAGATCGGCTTGGGAGCCGAGCCGGTTGACGCGGGCGACCACCTCGTCCACGGCGGTGTTGTTGGTGGAGGCGACCAGGACGGACTGTCCGGCGGCGACGGCGGTGGTGACCACCGAGGTGATGAGTTCGCTCTTGCCCGTGCCGGGAGCACCGGTGGCGACTGTGAGCGCCCTGCTCATCGCCGAGGCCAGGATCTCCTCCTGAGCGCTGTTGCTCCGGCCGGTCACCACGGGCAGGACGGCCCCGGGCCCACGGAGGGCGTGGCGGGGATCGGACAGCGAGGCGAGCGCTGTACGGGGTATGGCGTCAAGCCGGATCCCCTTTCCGCCCCCGCCGTGATCGAGGTCCGCGACAAGCTGTTTGACCGCTGCTCCGGCGGGATCGGCACGGTAGAGGACGGCGGCGTTCTGGGCACCCCGACGCGCGCCGTACCGCACGTCGACGGAGTCGCGCAGTTCACCGGCCACGAGGTCGTCCACCCGCCGCAGACCGAGGCGGGAGCACACGAGGCGTGCTTTGTCGGCCAGACCGGCGACGCCGCTCCCCCGCCAGTCGGCCTCGAACCAGGAGACCAGCTCCTCGACGTCGCTCTCGTCGAGGTCGGCGGCGGAGACCAGCAGCTCCCGGTTGAGTTCGGGTTCACCGACGGGGACGAGGAAACGCCCGTCGGGCCCCTCCGCCATCTCCACGTCCATCACGATCAACGGGGCGAGTTTGGCCTTCCCGCGCCCCTTCCCCGCGGAGGGGGACGGGTCGAAGAGCACCGCCGGATAGCCGTAGCGCAGGGGAGCGCCCTCCTTGGCGGCTTCCCTGGCAAGGCCCTCGGCCCGGCCGGCGAGCCGCCACCGGTCCTCGGCTCCGCTGAGCAGGGGCTCGGAGCCCGTCTCGCAGACCGTCACATCACGGCCGTTGGCGTCGGGGAGCTGCTGGAGAACGCTCTGCCTCGTCAGGCACTCGCGCTGGTAGTCCAGAAAGGCGTCCCAGCGCCATCCCGGGGACTCGCCTGCGCTCGACCCGGCGGGAGGCGTTGCGGGCCCTGTCCGCCGGCCCCCGGCGTCGCGCCCTCCCGCCGTCTCGACGGGCCCGCCCGGACCGGACCGGCGGTCGGGCCCCGCTTCCCCGGGCAGGGCGGTCGCCGTGGCCGCCCCGGTGTGCCGGGCGAGTGCCAGCGACCCTCGCACTCCGAGGGTGGACACGGTGACGCGCTGACCTTCCACGTGGTCCACCTCGCGGTGAACGTACTGGTAGAGATCGACCGCGTCGATCCAGCCGTCGCCGTTGGCGTCGGGAGCGGCGCCGGAGAGCCCCCGTACGACCGAAGCGCTGAAGGGTGAGGGGCGCACCCCGTGGGTGTTGTCCCCCTCCCTGGCCTTCTCCAAAGCGCCGGAAGCGGCGATGACGTAGGTGCCCGCTCCGTCGCTGAGTTGGCGTTCGAGGTCGAGGGGGTCGTCCTCGGCGGAACGGGTCGCGAATCCGTCGGCGAAGGCGCCCCCGTGGCAGCAGTCCAGCAGGAGCACCTTGCTGCGCGTCCTGGAGTCCTCCAGCATACGTTTGAGGACTTCAGCCGAGATCGCCGTGCTCTCCAGGCGTCGGCGCCGGGTGTCGCGGAAGGCCAGGTGCAGTCTGCCCCGCTTGTCCTTGAGCCCGTGTCCGGAGAAGGAGACCAGCACGAGGTCGCCGGGGCTTCCCTCGGCCAGGGTCGCCTCCAGCGTCTCCATGGCCTCGGTGCGCGTGGGGTCGACGAGCGCCTCGACGCGGTCGTAGTGGCCGTTGTCCCGCAGGGCCCGGTCGAGCTCCCTGACGTCGGCCCGGGGCGAGTACAGATCGTCGAACTCTTCGTAGCGGTTGACGCCGATGAGGATGGCCGTACGCATCAGGTGTCGGCTTCCTCGGGGCCTCCGGCGACGGAACCGGGACCGGGGCGCAGGGCCCGGACGTAGGTCTCCACGTCCTCGGGCGCCACCGTCCCCTGCACGGTGACCCTGGCTCCCTCGACCTCGACCGTCACCGACCTCTGGCCGCTCTGCTCGATCCAGGCACCGATGAGGGTGACGGCATGGGCGAGCACGGGTTTGAGCAGGGCACCGGTCACCAGGACGGCGCCGGCGACGGTGGCCGGATCGACCGAACGCGTACCGGCCGCGGGCTCCCCCTCGACGGTGCGCACCTCATCGACGTCCAAGTCCTCCAGGAGGAGGACCAGGTCCCGGGTGTGCTGTTGGGCCTCCTCCTCTGTGACGTCGTCCCGGAAATCGATACCGGCCACCAGACCACCCGAAAGACGCACTCGCCCGCGCTCCCTCTCCTGCCGCTCGGCGGCCGCTCCGCCACGGCCCTTCGACACCGCACCACGGAGGTTCTACCAACCGGGGACCGGGTCCCGCCGGGGAATCGGGCCCTCTGGCCGCTTCCGGCCACGTCGGGGGACAAAAGTCCCCAGAGCGACGAACAGGACGAGACGTCGGCTCCCCGGGAACGCGGTGGCCTCTGCCTGCCGGAACGGAGGAAGTCCGCCACGGCGAGGAGCGGGAGCAGACCGTGCAGGCACACCGTCGCGGCCCAGGCCATGGCTCCGTCCGAGGGGGACAGGGGCCGGTGCGGCAGGATGACCGCCAGGTAGACCACTGCGGACACCAGCGGGGCGGTACAGGTCGCGTCACGCGGGGCCTCCCACCCCGCCGACCGTCCGCGCAGCACCAGCGCCGCCTGGCCGAGACCGCACAGCAGGGCCGGCTGGACGGTGGAGTACAGCAGGAAGAAGTTCGGGTCGACTCGTTGGAGCACCTGCGCACACACCGGCCGCGGCCACGGACACGGCCGTGATCCGGAGGGCTCGCGAGGCGGTGCCGGGGGTGTCCTCGGGCATGGCCTCTCCACGGATGGTGTTCCGGCGTCGGCGGGGGATCCGCCCGCACCGGGCCGGGCGCTGCGTCCGGCATCCTCCCGTCTTCCCAGTGATCCGTCGCGGTGCACCCTTGTGGTCGGTACCGGCCGCCGCCTGCCCCTGGTCCACCGCGGCGCGGACACCGGGAGAGAACCGCCCCGGGGCGCCCCTCTCGCGTTCGTCGACGGTGCGTGCGAGTTCGCCGGGCACGATCACACCTGGTACAGGGGCCTGCCATTGCCACTCCGCTGGGGGGAACGGGGTCAGAGGTGCACGAAGCGGGTGGGCTCCTCCAGCAGGGCGCGGGCCCCGTCCACGTCGGCCAGGCGGGCGGAAAGGGTCCGTTCGGCCAGGTGGCGGGGCAGGGCCGCGTCGAACTTGAGCCCGTCCAGGGCGCGCACCGCCACCCCGGGCAGGGTGACGCGCTCGCGCGCCGCGTCCCTGGCCGCGGTCCACGCGGTCGGGTCCAGGTCGGCGTTGAGCCGCAGGCAGGAGTCGTCGGGCTGCTGCTTGGGGTCAGCGGCCCGGCCCAGGGTGGCGGCGAGGGTGAGGTTGGCACGCGCCCCGGCCCACGTCCACCAGCACAGGTCGCCGCCCCGGCCGCGCACGATGACCGACCCGCCGGGGTGGACCAGCTCCATGTGCTCGTCCCGGGCGGCGGCCAGGGCGCGGACCGCCCGCCGGGTGAGCCGCACCTTCGGGTCGGCACCCAGCAGCACCTCGCGTACGGCGCGGGTGAGAGGGAAGGCCGAGCCCAGGCGGCCGCCCGACTCCCACTTGGCCTTGCCTCCCCCGCCTTCGACGGGTTCGACGAAGCACCGCTGTCTGCGCCAGTCCACCCAGGTGACGGCCCAGGTGCGCCCGGCCAGCAGCAGACGGCGCGGGCCGCTCTCCTTGTCGTCGGCCGACAGCAGCGCCGGGTCGACGCGGCCGATCTCGGTGCGCCCGTCCAGGGCGGTGAACTGGGGCGGTGCGGTGAAGACGCTGGTGAGGCCCATGAAGTGGCGGCGGCCGAAGCGCTTCTCGGCTTCGGGGCCGATCATCATCAGGTCGCCGTCCAGGTCGATGAACCCCTCCCTGATCAGGTGGGCGGCGATGGGCTCGCCCTGGCGGAAGGGGGCCAGGCCGCCCCACCACTCGGGCCACAGCTCCCGGGCCACCTCGGGTTCCTGCAGGCACAGGGCGAGCAGTTGCTGGGCGACGATGTGCCGGGGTTCGGGGGTGGGCACCACCGGTTCCACCCAGTGGCGGCCCCACAGGTGCAGGAGCGCGGCGGCGTCCAGCAGCCCGCCCCGGTCCACGGCCAGGAACAGGCAGTTGCGGGTGCCGCCCGCGCGCCGTCCGGTGCGGCCGATGCGCTGGAGGAAGGAGGCGACGGTTGAGGGCGCGTCGATCTGGATGACGCGGTCCAGGTCGCCGACGTCGATGCCCAGTTCCAGGGTGCTGGTGGCGACGATGACGCAGTCGCGTGCCTCGGCGAAGGCGGCCTCGGCGCGGCGCCGCTCGTCCAGGGCCAGGGAGGCGTGGGACAGGAAGGCGGTCACTCCCAGTTCCCGCAGAGCGTGGCCGAGTTCCTCCACGTACTTGCGCGAGTCGCAGAACACCAGGCGCTTCTCACCCCGGTGCAGGGAGGCGATGACCTTGGCGGCGTTGTCCAGGGAGCCGACGTAGTCGAGTTCGACCTCGCCTGGAGGGGGGTCGGCCGGGGCGCGGCCCGGCCGGGGCAGGTGGACGCCGGGGGAGACGACCCTGCCGGTGCGCTGTCCCGCCCCCGAGCCCTGGAGCCAGGTGAGCAGGTCGCCGGGGTTGCCGACGGTGGCGGACAGGCCCACCCGCTGGATGGGGCGGCCCGCCACACGGGAGAGCCGCTCCAGGACGGCGAGCAGGTGCCAGCCCCGGTCGTCCCCGGCGAAGGCGTGCACCTCGTCCACGACGATCGCGTGCAGGCCCTTGAAGAGGGCCCGGTGGTCGACCTTGGTGCTCACCAGCATGGATTCGAGGGACTCGGGGGTGGTGAGCACGATGTCGGGGCGCTCGCGCAGGATGCGCTGCCGTCCGGCGGAGGTGGTGTCGCCGTGCCAGAGCTCGGCGGTACGGCCCATCCACGCGGCGTAGGACTGCACGCGGGGCAGCAGGTTGTTGAGCAGGGCCTTGATGGGGCACACGTACAGCAGTGACAGTCCGTCCCCGGTGCGCGCGGACATGGCGGTGAGCAGCGGGAAGAGTGCGGCCTCGGTCTTGCCTCCGGCGGTGGGGGCGAGCAGGACGGCGTCGTCGCCGTCGATGAGCGGCCTGAGCGCCTCGCGCTGCAGGGGGCGCAGTCCGGGCCAGCCGAGGGTGTTGACGACGTGGTGGGCCAGGGTGGGGTGGAGCAGGTCGAGGCTGTCGGGGCCCCCGCCCGGCGGCCCGTCCCCTGTCCCGGTCACAGGTCGAGCTCCACCTCGTCGGCGCTGTCGGCGCGCTGGACGCGGGCGCCGCGTTCGACCTCGGTGAGTTCCCGGCTCTCCACGGTGAGGCCGTAGTGGAGCCGGGGGTCGAAGCCGGGGTTCTGGTCGACGCGGTCCATGACGTCCACGAGCTTGCGCAGGAACAGGCGGGGGGCGATCCCCACCCTGCCGCCCAGCTCCCCGGCGACGGCCTCGGCGAAGCCCAGCAGGTAGCCGTCGTCGACGCGGTCGCGCACCCGCTGGGGCGCGTCGGCGCCGTCGGCGTACAGCTCCCGCACGGCCACGCCCAGTTCGTGCAGCTTGTCCAGGTCGAAGCCGGAGAGGCGGATCTGGGCGGCGTAGAGGTTGTCGTGGGCGGGGTCGGGCAGGAAGTCAGTGGCCAGGCGCTGGGCGAGGGGTGCCAGGCGCTGCACCCCCTGGGGGCCGTCGAAGAAGGCGGGGGTGCCGGTGATGACCAGGTACAGCCCGGGGAACTGGCGGTTGGCGATCTCGTCCAGGAGCTGGCGCAGGGCGTTGAGCCCCTTCTCCCGGGTGTCGGTGCGGGCGCGCTGGAGGGTCTCCAGCTCGTCCAGGACCACGACCAGCCCGGGGTGGCCGCAGTCGCGCAGCAGCACGAGCAGCCCCTTGAGCGCGGCCAGCGCGCCGAAGTGGTCGAGGTCGCCCTTGATTCCGGCGTAGCGCTTGGCGGCGGCGGCGACGTTGGGCTGCCCGCCGAGCCAGGCGATGAGCGCCTCGGCGGTGGCGGGCTCGCCCTCGGCCTGGGCGCGGTGGTAGCCGCGCAGGGCGGCGGCGAACCCGGGGTTGGCGGCGGCGACCTCGCTCAGACGGCGCTCCAGCAGCGCGGTGACAGCGGCGTTGAGCGCCTCCTCGTCGCTCTCGTCGGCCTCACCGGAGGCCAGGACGTCCTCCTCCAGGGAGTAGAACCAGTTGTCGACGATCTCGCGCAGGGCACTGGGCGGCTGGGTGGCGGTGGTCAGGCGTTCGGTCAGACGCCGGTAGACGGTCTCCAGCCGGTGCAGCGGGGTCTCGGTCTCCGAGATCTGGATCTCGGTGACGGCGAAGTTGGCGCGTTTGGCGCGCTCGCCCAGCCACCGGACGAAGAAGGTCTTGCCGGACCCGTACTCGCCGCGCACGGCCTTGAAGTCGGCACCGCCCGCGGTGACGCCGCCCAGGGCTTTGTCCAGGGCGCTCTCGTAGCGGGCCAGTCCGACGGCGAACAGATCGAGGCCGCCGTGGGGCACGGTGCCGCGGCGCAGGGCACCCACGACCTCGGCGCGGCGGGCGGCGCTGACGGTGTGCACGGTCAGCTCCCTTCGGGAAACTGCTGCTGGAGCAGTGCGGTGTTGAGTTCGACGCTGCGGTCGCCGTCGGTGAGGGTCAGGACGGGGTAGGCCTCCACGTTGAGGACCTTGCCGGCCATCTTGAGGAACCGGACGGCGCGCGGGTGGCTCTCGGGGCCGCCCGCCGCGCGCGAGGCCGCGCCGACGGGCAGGCGCGGGTGGGTGCCGCCCGCGGCGGCCAGGGCGTCGATGAGCGCGGCGAACCGCTCCGGTTCGGGGGCCCTGGGGGTGCGGCTCCGGCTGGCCGCGAAGGCGGAGGTGGCGGTCACCCTGACGCCGAGGGTGCGGGGGGCGACGGCCTCCTCGCCGAACAGGGCGGGCGTGTGCTCCGGTTCGGGCCGTTTGCGGCCGGGGCGGGGACTGGGGGCGGCGGTGGCCGCGGCCGGTGCGCCCGCCGGGGCCGCCGCGGCTTCCTGGCCGGCGGGGGCGGCGCCCTCCAGCGGCTGGGACCACCAGACGGGTTCGGTCTGTGCGGGGTCCAGGCGCTGCCAGCCCTGGGGCACCGTGTCCGCACCGTCGCCGCCGCGCCGCCCGGTGTTGAGCGCGGGCACGAACACCAGGACGGGGATGACCATCTCGGCGGCGGAGAAGCCGCCGTGGTAGCCCTCCTTGCGGTCGGTGTAGCGGATGTCCTCGCGGTAGGGCACGACGAGGCGGCCGTCTCCGGCCAGGACCCGGTCGCCGGTGGCGAGGACCTCGCCGTCCTCGGGTGTGCCGGTGCGGTGGCGGGCGGACTCCCCCGCGCGGGTCTTGGCGGCCTCGCCCCGGTCCCACACGTGCCCGTGGTCGGAGGTGAGCACGACGGGCCGTCCGGCGCGGGCGGCGGCGTCGAGCAGGGAGCCGAGCCTGCCGACCTGCCGGACGGTCCAGGTGGACTCGTCGCCCTCCCTGCCGCGCGCGAGCGCGTCGTCGATGGTGTTGAGCACGACGGCGACCACGGTGCCGGGCTTGGTTCCGGTGTCGGTGTCGGCGTCGGTGTCGTCGATGTCGCGCTGGACGGTGTCGGGCAGGTGGAGTCCGGCCCCGGTCTCCAGGGCGCGCTGGTGGTACAGGACGGCCCTGCGGCGGCCGAAGGAGGGGGTGTTCCACAGCTCGGCGAAGCCGGAGCGCTCCCTGTCCTGCTTGCCCTCCTGGAGTCTTCCGGTGAGCAGTGAGGCGCGGGAGCAGGTGGTGACGGAGGGGACGGTGGCCAGAGCACCCTCGCGTTCGGGTGCGTGGGCACCGTCGCGGCGGCGGACGATCTCCACCAGGCGCCCTCCGGCACTGATGTCCTCGGCGAGCTGGACGGCCACCTCGGCGCTCATGCCGTCCAGGACGACGACGAGCGGCGGCTGGTGGGCAACCAGGGGGCGGGCGACGCGGCCCAGGAGGTTCTCGACGCGCAGTTGCGGGTCGGTGGGGGCGTGCCCGCTGTTCCACCGGTTGACGGCGGCGGCGAAGCCGGCGTCGACTCGGGCCCGCCAGTCGCGGACCCGGTGGTAGAGGTCGGACAGGGCCTGGGTGAAGGCGGGCACGTCGCTGCGGTGGTGCCAGAGGGCGGAGGCCGCGCGGTCCACCCACCCCGTCTGGTGGATGTGGGCCTGGATCCAGCCGTGGGCGGTGGCGGGGGTGTCCTCGCCCAGCGGCCGCTGGGCCGTGCCCAGAGCGAGGCGGCGCAGCAGCCGTACGGCGTCGGTGGCGGCCAGTGCCTGGGCCTGCTTGTCGCGGGCACCGTGGCGGCGGTGCTCGCGCAGCCGGACCAGTGCAGCCTCCACCTCGGGCAGGTCCTGGGGCTGGGGCGGACTGTCGGGGCCCGGCCCCAGGGCGAGGCCGATCTGGCGGCCCAGGTCGGCCAGGCGGGCGTGCAGTCCGGCGTCCAGGAGGCGGCTGGCCTGGGCGACGGGCGCGGCGTCGAGCTGGGAGAGGAGTTCCTCGGTGCGGCGAATGGTCTGTTCGGCGTGGTCGTCCTCGCCGCCGTCGAGGAGGCGCACGAGGGCGGCGGTGCAGGCGTTGCCGAAGTCGGCCAGGTCGCCGGGTCCGGGCTGCTGTGCGCCGAAGTAGCGCTCCTGGGCGCGGATGAGGGCGTACCGCGCGGCGCGGGCGGCCTCGGGGGCGTCGCGGTCGGCGGCCTCGGCGAGTTCGGCCAGGGCCAGGCCGACGGGGACGGCGTCCAGGGCGTGGCCGCGGTCCAGGAGGGTGAACAGCACCCGGGGGACGGCGCCCAGGTCGCGTTCCAGGGCGGCGCGCAGCTCGTCGCGCTCCACCTCGGGCAGGCGGGTGAAGGCGGCCACGGAGGCGGGGTCGCGGGTCCACTCCAGGAGGGCGGCGCTGTCGACGCGTTCGCCGGGCCGCCTGCCGAAGCGCACGGACACGGCGATGGACAGCGCCTGTTCGAGCCGCAGGACGCCGGTGTCGATCCGCAGGGGGTGAGTGGCCCGGATGCCGCGCAGGGTGTCGGCGAGCCAGCTCCACTGGCCGCGGTGCAGGCGGGGGTCGATGCCGGTGGCCTTGAGTTCGCCGCGCAGCAGTTCCCAGTCGTCCAGGCGCATGACCTCCTCGCCCAGGAAGCGGCCCAGCAGCGCCTCGCCGAAGTCGGCCGAGTCCAGGGGGGTGAGGACGACCAGGTGGTCGACGCCCTCGGCGCGGCGGGCCAGGGCGTGCACGGCGGCCAGGACGCTGTCGGCGCCCACCACCCGCACGGTGCGCTCCTGGGTGTCGCCTCCGGTGTCGACGTGCAGGGTGAGGGGGTCGGGGCCATCCCAGTGCGGGTCCGCGGACAGGGCGAGGGCGGTGGCCGCCGAGCGCGGGTGGCCCCGATCCACCCGGCTGGCCTCGGCGTCCAGGGCGCGTTCCAGGGCGCCGCGGACGGCCTCGGCGTTGACCCGCCCGAGCGCGGCGCGGCGGGGGGCGCCGGCGCGGCTGCTCACTGGGCCTCCTGGACGGTGATCCTGATGCTCCGGTCGGCGGGGATGCCGAGCCTGGCGCGCAGTTCGGCGACGGCGGCGGCGGGGTCGTCGCCGGGGGCGAGGACCGCCCAGGTCCGTACACCGTCGCCCGTGGGGACCGTCCGGCCTCCGTCGCCGTCGCGGGTGCTCTCGGGGTGGCCGGTCCCACCCTCCTGGCCCCCGGTCCGTGCGGGCGGGGTGGGCGGGGTGGGTGGAACGACCGCGTTCTCGCGGACGATGCGGTTGGTGAGCGCGCTGGCCTCGCTGTTGACCCTGCTGAGGGCGGTGGCCAGGCCGATGGCGCTCTCGTTGTGCCGTCCGGCCTCCTGGAGCCGGTCCAGGATGGCCCCGGCCTCGGCGGCGTGCGGCCCCTCCCCCCGGGCGATGGCGGGGAGGCCCTCCAGCACGTCCCACCGGGCGGCGGAGACGGCCTGGGCGGTGTTGGCGGCCCCGGCGATGGCGGCCTTGTACACCGCATCGAGTTCGGGCAGGTCGGCTTCGCCGAGCGCCCCGACCACCGCGGTGTCGTCGGTCAGGGAGGCGAGGCGACCCAGGAGGGCGTCGGCGGCGCGGGCGGTGCGCAGGCGCGGCGCCTCCTCGTCCAGGCCGAGCAGGTCGGCGCGGGCGGTGAGTTCGCGCAGCAGGTGCTCGCCGCCCGAGCGCAGGCGGTGGGCCTGGTCCTTGAGCTGTTCGGCCAGGCGCTGCACGGACCGGGCGCTCAGCGGCGGCTGGGCGGGAAGCCCGAAGACGCGCTGGGCGCGCTGGTCGGCGGCACGGAAGACCTCCTCGGAGGGCAGCTCCTGGCGGCGCAGCACGATGTCGTCGGAGAGGCGGCCGATCTCGGCGCCGGTGTAGCGCTTGCCCGCCCGGATCCAGGCCCGGTCGCTCTGGACGGCGTAGACCAGCACGAGCAGGTCGACGACGTCCTCGGGCAGGCCCTGGCCGTCGGGGCGGGCGCGGATCCACCGCTTGAGGTCGCCGACCCGGAGGTCGGTGCCGGTGGGCCGGTTGACCCTGATGAAGCGGTCGATGTCGTTGTGCCAGTCCTGGCGCAGGACGAAGACCTCGGTGACGTCGGCGACGCGCAGCGGCACGGCGACGCGCCGCAGCACGGGCAGGTCGGTCTTGGGCGGCTCGTAGCGGCTGAGCCGGTCGCTCTTGGCCTCCTCCACGGCCTGGAGCACGGCACTGAGGTCCTTGCGCTGCACCGCGCTCTTCCTGGTGTGACTGGCCAGGTCGGGGTGCTCGGGGTAGAGGTGGTCCAGGAGCCTGACCGCGACCCGCTCCAGTGCGGCGGGGAACGGGCTGCCCGCCTCCAGGGGGACGGCCAGCCCCTGGGGCAGCGGTTCGATGTGCGGGTCGGCGGGCGCGCCGTAGTCGGTGCTGTCCCGGTCGACCTCGGCCAGGCCGTAGGCGCCGCGCAGCAGGCCGCCGATCTGCGCGGTGAGCTGGTTGCGCTGGTTGTCGAGCTGGGCGCGGGCCTCGCGGCGGTCGTCGCTGCTCCAGTCGGGGGCCTTCTCCTCGATGACGTCCGGCTCCAGGAGGTACTCCATCATGAGGATCCGGCGGGCGGCCTTGAGCCGCTCCGGGGACAGGAAGGTGGGCAGCCACACCAGTGCGGGGACCGCCTCGCCGAACTCCTCGCGCAGGGTCTGGACGCGGTGGCGGTCGTCGGCGGGGTTGTGGTCGCCGTCGTCGAAGGGGTAGTCGATCACCACGCGGACGGCGTTGGCGGCGACCGGGCGGAACTCCTCCCGGGGCAGGTCGTCAGTGGAGCGCACGTTGCCGAAGGCCAGTTCCACGGTGCGCTGGGTGCCGCGCCACACGATGCTCGTGCGCTCGGCACCCGCCTCCAGGCCGAACTGGCCCCACAGCAGGCGCTGGAAGAGGCGGCGCAGGGCCTGGTCGTTGGCGGCCGGGTAGGCGTGGCGCATGAGGGACTCGGTGTCCACGCGCAGCAGGTTGAGGGAGACGGTGGGGTTGGTGGTCTGGGCGCCGACGCGCACCTCGCCGCACTCGGCCTGCAGGTCCTGGAAGAACTTGGTGGCCCTGGCGACGTCGCCGCCCCGGTGGCGGGCCTTGACGATGCCCTGGTTGAGCGCCATCGCCCGGCCCACGGTGAGGTCCTTCAGCGCGGGCACGTTGGGGGTGAGGGCGCTGAGCAGGAGGGTCTTGACGAGCAGGTCGTCGCTGCGGAACGGGGAGCGCACCCCGAGCCCGGCGGCCTCGGCATCGGTGGTCTTGTGCCGTTCCAGCAGCCAGGGGCGGACCTTGTCGCGGTAGAAGGTGCTGATCTTGGCGTACTCGCCGCTGAGGTGGTCCTTGAAGGGGCGGCTCTCCCCCTCGATGAGCACGTCGAAGACCGCGCCGAGCGGCACCATCTGCCCGACGGGCAGGGTGGTGCGGTGGTTGACGAGCAGTTGCAGGAGGAGTTTGAGGGCGCTGCGCTGCCGTTGCAGGGCGTAGGACAGGTCCACCATGACGTGCAGCAGGGCGGGGCTGAACGGGTAGAGCTTGCGGAAGTCCTCCCAGGTGCTGGTGTCGGCGCCGCCCTGGCTGTCGAGGAGGGTGTCGACGGCCTCGGGTCCGGTGTTGCGCAGCCGCTCGAAGGCGGTGTCGATCTCGGTGGCGGCGTCGGCGTCGCGGGGGCGGATGAGGCGGTGGCGGACCACCTCGGTGAGGTTGGCGTCGGCGAGCTTGACGTGCCCGAACCGGCCGTCCCAGTAGCTGATGGTCTGGGAGATGCCCTCGGTTCCGCCGCCGAGGCCGACCAGGTCGCGCAGGTCGCGCTGGCGCGGCACGAAGCTGATGACGGGCGCGGGCCGGTGGCTGTGGGAGGACTCGACGAGCTTGGCGATCTTCTGCACCTCGCCGCTGATGCGCGCCTCGTCGCCGATGAAGGCGGTGAAGCGCAGGATCAGCTCGTCCAGGAGCAGCACGACGGCGTCGCAGCCCAGGTGCTCCTTGGCGTGGCGGCTGATGGCGGACAGTCCCTCGTCGATGCCCAGGTAGGCACTGGCGGAGTCCCCCACGGTGTCGGCGAAGCGCTTGAACGGGCCGCCGATCAGGGCGCTGACGAGTTCCTCGCGCAGGGCGCGCTCGGCGGGGTCCCGGGTGTCGGAGGGGACGGCGAAGGCCCGGTCGAGGGTCTCGGGTGTCCAGGCGGAGGGTCCGGCGAAGGAGCCCCACACGCTGGTCCCGCCGCTGTCGGAGCCGTCGCCGCGGGCGGGCAGTTGGGCGATGAACGCCTCGTCGCCCTGGTGGGCGCGCTGGCCGCGGGCGTCCTCCAGGATGCCGTCGGCGCGGAAGACGGCCGGGAGCGGCTTGTCGGGGTACTCCTGGCGGACCTGGCGCAGGTATCCGCCGAGGATGTTGGCCTCCAGGGAGACCTCGGGGTCGATGAGGTGGGCCTTGACCTCGATGAACCTCTTGCCGGACAGCCACGCGTCGTGCTTGGCGAGCAGGTCGGCCAGGCCGTTCTTGGCGCGGGCGGCGGGGTGGTGGTCCAGGATCGCGGAGAGCACGGCGAGGAAGTGGCTCTTACCGGCGCCGAAGGATCCGTGCAGGTAGGCGGCCTGGGACTTGCCGTCGGTGACCGAGGTTCGGATGGTCTCCAGCGCCTGGTCGAAGCAGTCGGCCAACTGGTCGGTGACGACGTACTGGTCGATGGCCTGGGCCTGGCGCGTGGAGGTGCTCTCGGTGAGTTTGACGACCAGGTCGCCGTCCTGGACCGATTCGGGGATGTCGATCAGGTCGCTGATCGCCCGACCGTTGCCGCCCGGACCGGGGGGAGGAGTCGTCATCGCCGCCGTGTGCCTTCCTGCCTGCTGTGGTGTGCGAGGGCCTCCCTGCGGGCCTCGGGAACGCGGGGGTCGCGGTGCGTGCCTCGGGGCCGTCGACGGGTGGTCCGCTGTGGCCGGTACGACGCGCCGAGCGAGAGCGCGTACGGCTTCCCAGCCTAAACCTGACCCGAGACGATCACACCCCGCACGGGTGACGCATGTGGGCATCCGCGGGGGCATTGTGTCCCGGTATGGGACGTATGAGCCCTACCCATGGGCGACCCATGGGGTGTCCGTGTGTGGAGGTGGCCGGTTCCGGCCACGGACGGCCGCGGAGGGGTGCCGATCAGACCGGGGAGAGGGCGGGGACCGGCCGCCGAAGGTCCGGTCCCCGCCGCTGCCGCCCGGCCGCTACTTCCTCTTCGGACCCCGGGTGGACGCCCGGCCGCTACTTCCTCTTCGGACCCCGGGTGGACGCCGGGGGCCGCCAGGCCGCCATGTCCGACTCGGTGATGCCGGTGGTGTCGCGCAGTTCGGTGAGGTCCGCCCTGAGGTGGTCGGCGGGGGTGTCCCCGTAGTCGTCGGCCTCGGTGTGCCACTGCTCCACCCACGGCTGGAGTTCGCGCATCCCGGCCAGGAGCGGCACCATCCTGTCGCGGGTGTCCTCCCCGGTGCCCCACCCGAGGTCGTTGAGGCGTTCGTGGGCGAGGGTGCCCAGGGCGTCGGCCTGCTGGGCGTGGTCCCAGCCCGCCCAGCCGAGCAGGAGCGTGGGGTCGCCGTCGGTCTCCGCGCCCGGGTAGGAGACGAAGCGCTCCTTGGGCACGTCGAGCTTGCCCCGGTTGGACCAGTACCCGGGCTTGCGAAAGTCGGTCGACTTGTACTTGGGCGGGACGGGGATGTCGAGGCGGTGCTCCTTCTCCCCCTCCGCCAGGTCGGCGTTGAGCCGGTCCTCCTCACGCTGGAGGTCCCAGACCTGCTCCCAGATCTCGCGCTTGCGCATACCCGTCTCCTTGTAGCGCAGGGCGGCGAGGTAGGGCACGTGCTCGGTCCCGACGATCTCGGCGACGACGTCGGAGAAGTCCTTGCCGGAGTCGTAGAGCGCCGCGACCTCGGCGGTCTCGGGGAACAGGTCGCGGACCCGGTTGGCCAGGGTACGGAGGGAGATCGGGCGGGTGCGCTCGTCGCCGTAGTCGTCGGTGGTGAACCACAGGCGGCGGTCCTCGCATTTGTCGAGGAGCCAGGACTTGAGCGCGGCCTTCTGCTTCTTCTCCCAGGGTTCGGACTGCCAGCGGCGCTTGTGCTCGGGCCGTTCGAGGAGGTTGATGTTCTTGTCGGACTCGATGAGTTCGATCCGCTTGGCGACGACCTTCTTGTAGGCGTCCGGCCAGTGCGAGGGGATCTCCGTGACGGGTGTGGAGCGGTGGCGGTTGAACCACTCGGTAGAGGCTTCACCCGCCGCCATCTTGCGCGCGAGCACGATCTCGAAGGCCCGCTCCCCCAGGTTGATCTCGGGGACGTCGGAAGTGTCGGAGAGTGTCAGTTCAGCGAGTTGGTCGTCGGAGATGAGCCCGTAGCGGTGGTAGACGTCCCAATCGAGTTCCTCCTGGAGAGCGATCATCCGCCGACGAGTGGCGACGTGGTCGGTGTGTGCTTCCTTGAGGCGTTCGGCGGTCGGGGTCGTCGACTCCACGACGGCGGAAGGTTCAAGTGAGGAGAGCTTTTGAGCGAGGGCGTCGAGCTCCTTCGAACGGGCCAGAGGAAGCTTCCGAGGAAGCGGGAAGTCCTTGAGCTTGGTCCCGGTGAACTCGTAGAACCTCTCCCACTCCTGGGACTTAAAACCTTCATTGACCCCCTGGGATCCCTTGTTGTGACTCACCTGCTTGAGCCAGAAGCACGCCGCCGAAGAGTTCAGCACCCCCAGCAACTCCAGGTGCTGCTCCTCCGTAGCCCCCTCTGGAAGCTTAATCACCGGCGCCGAACGGTTGAAGACCTTCCCCCCACGGTCCAGCACGAAGTGGTTGTGCGTCGCCACAAAGGGCATCCCGATACCAAGATCAACACGGAACCTCTCAGAATGCCATCTACTCCATTCATACCAGGTCAATCCAACTTCTTCATGGCTACCACCAAGCTCCTGACGGGACCTCAGACCTTGCCTGAAACTCCATAGGATACGAGAAATCGAAAGATCTTCAAGTGACGCCGTCAAATCTGAACCATAGGGGAAGATTGCTTCGGTTCGATAACCAATTGCCCAATCACGAACCACATCACCTTCAACAAGAGGCTTAACCCCCTTATTTTCAACAGAGAATCTCTTCCATGTTCCCTGCGGAGCAAAATATGAATCATCACTTCCAGTATGCGCACTCCTACCAACAAGAGAGGTTACATCGCCAAATTTTCGACTCCCAAGAAGAGTCGAGAACAACTCACTAGCTCCACCACCAGAAAGGCTCCAAGGATGGTCCTTCAATGAGCCCCAAGGAAGGTCAACCGAACTGATCCACTCAGACTCGCTACCCGGATGTTCGACCTGCTCAACAAGCGCATTCCAAACAAGGCCCTCGGAGGCGACTGAAGGTTGACTTGGCTCACCGCGCACCCCCAGAAGCACACGCACCTTCGCCTTGTGACTGTTAGGTGCGTTCCGGCCCACAAGGATAACCGTCGGCGTTCCATGCCCTGGGATGTATGCACCAGAAGCGTCAATAACGTGACTGAGTTTCACCTCATTCCTGAAGAAACTCTCGATGAGTTTCTTGCCAAACTCACGCTTCATAAAAGAGTTGGCAGTGATCTGGCCAACGAACCCAGGACCCATTTCCCTTGCCCCCGCACGCCTAGCAAGATTGAAGAATCTCTCCGCGAACGGAACAGAAAGAGCGTAGGACCCTGAACATGAAGGATAGATCTCCTTGTATTTCTCCTTTTCCTTCTTATCCTTCACGGTAATGTATGGAGGGTTTCCAATCACTGCATGGTAGCTTCGGGCCCCTAGCAGGTCATGATCTTCCGCGAATTTGCAGAAGTCCTCGGTCGAGTATCGGTGAGTTTCACCCATTCCAGGGATGTGATCCTTGGCACCAGGAACGTCACGACCATGGATCAGGGAGTCACCCGTTGCCACAACGATCGGCCACTCGGGGTTACTCGCACTTAGGGTGGTGATGCCACCTTCCTTCATCGCGGCGATGAGGAGACGAAATCGGGCAATCGCCACAGCGTACGGGTTCTTGTCGACACCATGCACGCTACGCAGGCTGCGGTTGATCAACTCCCAGTCAGAAGCTCCAGGCTCGGCCTCGCGCCACTTACCGAGTAGACGATGGAAAGCACCCAGCAGGAAGTGCCCTGACCCACAGGTCGGGTCGATCAGCCGGAATCCCTTGTTGTCTTCCTGGTAGATACGGTTCCCGTCAAGGCCGAACTCCTCGATCGCGGGGTCCAGGGTGTAGTCGAGGATGAACTCCTCAACGAAATCCGGGGTCTGGAGGAGGGCGTACTTCTTCCGGGTCGCTTCAGACAGGTTCTGGTAGAGGTCACCGAGGAACCGCGTGTTCCAGTCGGGATCGGTGAAGTCGTGGATGAGGTGGCCGTCCTCCCCCACCGCACGCCAGAACTCGATGAGTTGCTTGGCTGCCTGGTGGGACGGCATGATCGTCCACATCGGGTTGTGCTTCTTGTCGAAGAGCCCCGCCATGACCGAAGAGACGCTCATCTGCTCAAAGGCGTGCTTCAACCATTCCGTGTCGGTCCGCTCAGGAGCATCGGGGTCCTCACGTCGCCCCTGGAGAACCCAGGCTTCCTTCAGTTCTTGGGCCACGCCGTAGCGGTCGCGCTCGTCCTTCGGGCCGGCAACGAAGGGCTGTTCGAGGAGGCCGTTGTCCTCGCAGAAGCGGAGAAACACCGTGGACAGCACCCACGCCACCGCGGCCTGGGTGATCTGCTCCTCCCGCCACTCCCCTTCAGCAACGGCGGTCCGCTCGGCGTCCCGCGCCTTCTGGTACTCCCGCTTGAGGTAGCCGTCGAAGCTCTCCGGATCGCCGTTGGGTCCAGTGCCCTTGATCGCGGTCGGATCCTGACCGCGTTCGCGCAGGTCGTCTTCCAACAACCGGACCTGCTTTTGAAGATCCTTGAGCAGCTTCTCCTGATCGACCACAGGGGCTCCAAGCACTCTGAGAGGGGACGGGGTACGCCCCCATTCTCATACCTGAAGCCCCCGCTCGCACCCGGAATCTCCATCCCACCCCGGGTGTACGTATCCGTCTCTCAACGGTGACCGTGGTGGTGACGGCCCCCGGAACAGATCGTCACCACCACTCCCCCGTTGATCAGCGAGAGACCAGGTCCGGGGCCAGGACCCATTCCAGGGTCGCGGCGTCGGGGACCTCGGCCAGGCCGGTGGAGGAGGCCACCCAGTACGAACCGGTGCGCTCCCCGTACCAGATGACCAGGTGGCGGTTGCGGGCCTGAAGGTCGGCGGCCCAGGCGTGTTCGCGTCGGTACTCGTCGCGGTGCCCGCCCCGCAGGGGCAGGCGCTGGGCGCGGCGCCGCCGGCAGGAGGGGTGCGTGCAGGCCGGGCAGAACGGGCCGACGAGAGGGGGGCGGCGGGGCAGCGGCGGCGGGGTCCGGTACAACCGGTCGCTGGCGGGCCGAGGTGCGGGGATAGGATGCGTCATCGATCCTGCTTTCTGAACATGTGAGAGTGTGCGGATTTTCTGGATCGGGGGCCCGGGAGGCGTTGGCGCGCTCTCCTGGGCCCGTTTCACGTCGTGGGCGTGATGCGCTGCGTCTTCTACGCGGCGGTGTTCCAGGGGTTGTCGGTCAGGTCGTAGGCGAGGAAGAACCAGACCTGGCGGTAGTCGCTCTGGCCGTTGTCGCCCCACGCGCTGGCCAGGGCGTCGAGGAGGGCCAGGCCGCGCCCGGACTCGGCGTGCGGGTCCAGCCCGCCGGGGTCGGGGGCCAGGTAGGAGCGCCGGCCGAGGGAGAGGCTACGGTGGTGTTTGTCGCCCTGGTCGCGGCAGGTCAGGTGCAGTCCGTCGCGGCTGCGAGTGCAGGAGAGGGTGTAGGTGCCCAGCCGCTCACCCGACCGCGAGTGTGTGAGGGCGTTGGCGGCCAGTTCGGAGCCGAGCAGGGTGAACAGGTAGCGGTAGTCGGCGTCCCGCTCGGCAGCGCAGGTGTCGAGGAAGGCCCGGACCAGCGGCAGGTGGCGGGGCGAGCCGATGAAGTCGTAGCGGCGGGTGCGGGGGGGGGGGGGGGAGCCGATGAAGTCGTAGCGGCGGGTGCGGTAGTGGGCGCGGTCGGTGCGGCCGGTGAAGTAGTGGCGGCAGCGCGGCGGCACCAGCGCGCCGAGGGGGACGGTCACCTCGGGCAGCGCGGCCAGCGGTGTGGTTGCGGACATGCGGACGAACTCCTTCGCGTGTGCTGGGGGAACGTGGTGGTCGAGCGTGCCCGCAGGGGTTGACCTTCGAGATTCCCAGGCAGCGGGAAGGGGCACGGCGTAGCCTGCTCCGGAGACTCTCAGTGAGACCCCGATCACTGACTACGCACCCATAGTGCACTCGACATTGTCGAGAGTCAAGCCGATTGAGAAATTATCGACTTATGCGGCTACACTGCATCCATGCGCATCCCTTACAGCCCCACCCTCCGTCTCCGCCGACTGACTGCCGAACTCAAGCAGGGTCGCGAACGGTCCAACCTCACGGTTGCCCAAGCTGGAAAAGCCCTCGGCTGGACCGCGTCCAAGATCAGCAAGATCGAGACCACGGAGACCCGCAGGATCACACCGGGCGACCTCGACAAGATGCTGGACCTGTACAAGATCAACGATCACGCCAAGCGCGAGGCTCTGCACGCGCTGGCCAAGGACGCCAAGCAGCGGGGCTGGTGGTCGAAGTACCGTGAGGTCTTCGGTGATGAAGCGCTGCCCGACTTCGAGGCCGAGGCTTCAGTGATCCGCTGCTTCGAGGGGTTGGTGATTCCCGGGCTCCTCCAGACACCCGCGTACGCGGAGGCCCTGTTTCAAGGCGGGCGCTATACCGGAACCGAAGAGGTAGCCAAACGGGTGGACGCTCGCATGAACCGCCGAGAGATCCTGTCGCGGTTCAACCCCGTTCACCTGCGCGTGGTCATGGACGAGGCCGCTCTTCAGCGGATAATCGGAACCCGAGCGATCATGGCCGAACAGTTGCGGCACCTGCTGTACATGGCAAAGCTGCCCAACATCGATGTCCAGGTGCTCCCGTTCACAGCCGGTTCCCATGCCGCGTTGGTAGCTCCGTTCAGCATCCTGGACTTCCCCGAACACCTGGCACCGTCGATCGTCCACGTGGACACAGTGACCGATTCAGTATTCTTCGAGCAGCCCAAGGATGTCGCACGCTACAGCGCCACATTCGGCGACATCCAGGGGACAGCGTTGAGCACCACACAAAGCGCACGGTTCATCACCGATGTGCTCACATCCCTAGAGAGCGACTGATGAGCAACGAGCTGGTTTTCCGCAAGAGCAGCTATAGCGGGCAGGCCCCGAACTGCGTCGAGGTCGCCGAACTTCCCTGCGGCGCTGCCGTCCGGGACTCCAAGAACCCCTCCCGGGGCCACCTGCCCTTCCCCGCCGCCGAGTGGTCGGCCTTCCTCGACAGCGCCAGGCACACCCTCTGACCTCCCACCTCCACCCCTCCCCCACACGATCGCGTGGTGCGACGGCCGCCCGGCGCGGCGGCCACCGCACCACCTGCACCTTCCGCAACGGCTTCCGGGAAGACGAGGACGAGACCCGTGGCTTCCACCACTCAGGTACGCACCTACACCGTCCGTGAGGGCCTGCTCGACGAGTGTGTCCAACGCTGGAAGGAGGAGATCGTCCCCCTGCGCCTGGAGTTCGGTTTCTCCCCCGGCGGCGCCTGGATCGACCGCGAGCGCCACCACTTCATCTGGGAGATCTCCTACGACGGGCCCGAGACCTTCGCCGAGCGCAACCGTCGGTACTGGGACTCCCCCAAGCGCGAGGCGATGGACCTGGACCCGAAGGACTACCTGGTCTCCACCGACGTCCGCGAGGTCACCCGCGTCTACTGACTGTGAGGATGTGTAGTGGCTTCTCCGGCAGGTCTGACCCACCCTCCCGACACCACCTCGCCCAAGCCGCTTGACATCTATAGGAGCATCCGGATCCCTCGTCCCCGCCGACGGCGAGCAGGTGCGCGCGGCGCTCTTCGGCCGTCAGGGTGCGGAAGGTGCGCCGCCGCCCTGCCCGGGTCAACTCCTCCAGGGGCGTGTCGGCGTCCCAGACGCGCAGGGTACCGTCCACCGAACCCGAGGCGACCAGCCGCGAGCCCCCGGTCCAGGTGATGCTCAGCGCACGGTCGCGGTGCACCCCCACGGTCAACGGCTCACCCTCACTCCACACGTCCCACACCCGTACGGTGTGGTCGTGGGAGGCTGTGGCCAGCCGGGTGCCGTCGGGTGACCAGTCCACACCGCCGAGCGCGCGGTAGTCGGCCTCGGTGGCGGTGCCGCTCTCTCCTGCGCGGATGTGCAGTTCCTGGAGGAGGTAGGCGAGTAGCGGCAGGGCGTCGCCGCTGCCGGTGTCGGCGGCGATGTGCTCGACCAGGCCGTCCTCGAATCCGAATCCGGCCGCCTGCGCGGGGCGTTCGATGATCTCCACCAGGTCGCCGCGGCTGAGCGCGCCCAAGGCGAGGGGGTTGGTGAACAGTTCGGCGGCCGGGCCGCTCAGCAGGTCGCCGAGGAACTCCACGCGCAGCGTGGCCACGACCCGCAGGTGGCGGTCGCCGTTCAGGGCATCGCGCAGCGCACCGAGGAAGAGGGCGCGATCGCGCTCCCCGCTGAGGGTGACCAGTTCCTCCAGTTGGTCGACGACCAGGACGGTGCGGCGCCCTGATCCGCTCTCGTGGCGGAGTGTGCGCAGCAGGGTGAGGAGTTCGGCGCTGTCGAGCCGGATGCGGCGGGCGTAGGCGTCGGCCTGTGCCTGGTCGGTGGCCAGGGCTCTGGCGAGTGCTCCGACGGGGTCCGCGCCGGGCACCATGACGGGTCGGACGTTCCAGCGCTGGCTCCGCAGCCGGGGCAGGATCCCGGCCTAGACGAGGGAGGACTTGCCGCTGCCCGAGGCACCGATGACGGTGAGGAAGCGTTCGTGGGATCCGGTGCCGACGCTGTTGAGGCGGCGCACGGCCTCGCTGGTCTGAGAAGCGCGGCCAAAGAAGACGGCTGCCTCGTCCTCGTGGAAGGCGGCCAGACCGGGATAGGGCGAGCGCCCCGGTTCCCAAGCGAACCGGGGCGGGGCCGGGTGCTCCAGGCGGTAGGCGGCGAAGTGGCCGACGAGCAGCGCGACGAGGATGAGCAGCAGCCCGGGGACGGCAGCCTGTTCGAGCACCCGCAGAGGCAGGGGTTGCTCGTCGCCGTTGGTGGCGAAGTTGGTGACCACTCCCAGCAGGCCGGTGGCCAGCACGAGGAGCAGTTGCAGGATCAGGGCGAGTCGCTGGCGTCGCCGCACGTGGTCTCCGAGGGGTCGCGTGTTCCCAGGGGTTGTGGGGCACCTGTGCCCCCGGTGAGACTACGGCCGCGCTCTGTGCGGGGTAAAGGCGTTGGCCTGTTCCGGACATCCCCGATCGCCTGTCACGTAGGGGTTTCCGAGTAGGCCGCAGACCGTTGGGAGTGTTCCTGGGGTGTCACCGCTCCGAGAGCTGCCCGGCTCAGTCAGCCGTTCCCCGTGATCGGCGTCGCGCTCGAATAGCCGTGCTCCACAGGGCTCAGCCACGGTTCCGTGTCGGTTCCGACCCATCGCCCGATATGTGGCCTATCCGACAAGATAAGTCACTTTTTCGAACACCTGATACCCTTTCTTCGCTTTAGTGAGTTTTATGGCTCAAAGATCATTTATCGCATTTGCATCCCCGATGTCACTTATCGAATCCTCAGAAGTCAAGCGAAGATCATGCGATCTGGGAATAATCACACACATCATGGATGGTGCTCTGCCATCCTGGGTTTCCCTGTTTCCACCCCCTAAGAGGTTTCGAGGACCCCCATTGATCAAGCGCGTCACCCATGTCAAGGACTTCCGATGCTTCCAGGGATGGAGGCAGCGGAACAACGCCGTCGGCTTCGAGAAGCTCAACCTGCTCTACGCCCCCAACGGCACCGGGAAGAGCACCTTCGCCGAACTGGTCAGCGGCGTTCCGGACGATCCAACGTGGTCCCACGGCATGAAGGCCGTGGTCCAGATCGGCGACGACCCGGACGACACGGAGACGGTCGATGGTCCCGGGCACTGGATCTGGGACGGTATTCGCCTCTTCAGCGCCGAGTACGTGCGTCGCAACCTTCGCTTCGACGCCCACGAAGAACAGGGCGGCTGTGCCGACGCTGAGGCACTGCTCTACCTGGGGCGACCCACCATCGAACAGCAGGAGCGCAGGGAGGCCGCACAGGCCGAGCTTGAACGGGTCAGCACGGAACTGAGGGACCTGCGCAAGAAGCGCGCGTCGGTCGAACGCAAGCGGGATCGTCTGTGCACCGAACTGGGGAGCAGGGCCCACCGCGAACTGGGGCCTGTGAGCGGCCGTTTCAACCGGGGCTTCAACAAGAACCACGTAAAGCGGGCACTGAAGGCTCCGCTCACCCCTCAGGAGGAGCTCGACGCCGCACGCGACCGTGACCGAAGCCTCATCGCCGGGTCCGCCCCTGAACCGATTCCCCCGGTCAACGCCCGTGGCCTCGCGCTCGGCGAACTGGAGGTGCAGATCGTGGATCTGCTGGCCCGCACCGTGGCCTCCGAGGCTCTCGACGCGCTGGTCGGCCGTCCCGAACACGAGGCATGGGTGCGCGAGGGCGGCAGGTTGCACGCCGACCGCGACACCTGCCTGTTCTGCGAGGGGCGGATCACCGACGACCGCAGGGCGCGGCTGGCACGCCACTTCGACGAAGGCTACGCCCGCCTCCTGGCCGAACTCGACGACGCCGTCGCACAGACGCGGCTTCTGCGCTCCCAGGCCGAACACTTCTCCTCCGCTCTCCCGCACCGCACACAGTTCTTCGAGGACATGCGCGAGGACTACGACGAGACGTACAAAAAGGTCGAGAGCGCGGTCACGTCCTTCCAGAACGGGCTGGACCGCATCGTGGAGGTCCTGGAGCACAAGAGGGGCGCGATGTTCGCCCCGCTCGCGCTGCCCTCGGACATCGCACCGGTGGCCGTCGACACCACCGGGCTGGACCGAATGCTCGGCGACCACAACGCCCGCACGGACTCAATCGCCGACGAACGTGCGCGGGCCGCCGACCGCGAGTTCGAACGCATGCTGCACGACGTCGCGACCCCGATCCGGGACCACAACCGCCAGGCATCGGAGCTGACACGGCGGATACAGGAGCAGGAGCGCACGCTGGACGAGTGTCAGGAGGTGCTACGCGAGATCCCCCGGCTCGGACACGATCCCGAGTACTTCCTCACCGAACTCAACAGGGACATCTCCTCCCTGCTGCGGCGATCGGACCTGCGATTCGTCCACGACGACGGCCGCTACCGGGTGCTGCGCCACGACCGCCCCGCCCGCCACCTCAGCGAGGGCGAACGGACCGCGATCGCCCTGATCTACTTCCTCACCAGCCTGGCGGGCGGGGGCCGGAGCCTGGAGAAGACCATCGTCATCGTCGACGACCCGGTCTCCAGTCTGGACGACCACCTGATGTTCGGCGTCTACTCGATGCTGATCGCCAAACTGGACCCGGACGCAGGATTGTGCCGACAGCTCTTCGTCCTCACGCACAACACCGTCTTCCTGCGCCACTGGAGCAGGGAGCTCAAGCGCAAGGACAGCTCGACGACGCTGCACATGATGAAGTCGGTCGGGGAGGGCGCGGATCGCGCACCGGTGCTCGTTCCGCTGAACGCCAAGCGCGGCAGGGACTCGGTCATCCTGGAGACCGAGTACCTCCTGCTCTTCCACAGCGTGACGCACAACCTGCTGGACGCGATCGACGGCACGTCGTTGGACGCCGACCTACGCCTGGCTACCTCGGTTCCCAACGACGCGCGCAAGATGCTGGAACACTTCCTCCAGTTCCGGGTACCGGAAAAGGGCGGAAACCTGACCGAGGCCGTCGAAGAGCTGCTCCCGGGAAAGCGCGACCTCGCCGGGGAACTGACCCGATTCCTGCACAGCAACTCGCACCGGACCCCTGACGCCCTCGGCAAACCGATCCTGGACGCCGCCGCGACGCACGTCCTGAAGGGGGTGTTCACCCTGATCCGCGACACCGATCCCAAACACTTCGAGGGCATGTGCACGCGGCTGGGCATCGCCGACCGGAAGCACCGGCTGACGTTGGCCTGACCGCCGCGACGCCGGGGAGCGCTTGAGGGCGCAAGCTACACCGCGCCGACTGACCGACTCCCCGCCCAGGACCGCTGGACCGTAGACCACCGCACGTGCGTCCGGGACACGCCACGGGATGTGGCCCGGGCTCCCGCCGTTGACGGGAGCCCGGGCGTCACACCTGAGGTGTCAGCAGGTCCTCCATGCCGTGGATGTTCTCACTCGGGAAAGGACACTCATCGGAACCGCGGAGGCTTTGGATCGCGGTGTCCGGATCCTTGGTGAACAGCACCACGGCCAGAGAACGGGTCGCGCGGGAACAGGCGACGTAGAAGAGCTTGCGTGTGCGCTCGGGGGTGTGTTCCCTGTCGCCTTCGATGTTCTGTCGATCGGACTTGCTGAGTTCCCTCAGCCCGAGGAGCTTCTCGTAGGAGTACTTGTTCCACTTGCTGCGGTCGTCCTCCAGTAGAACCAGAACCCGCGCGAACTCGGCGCCCTTGACTCCGTGCTGGGTTCCGTAGGGCGAACGCCCTCCAAGGTAGTCATGGTAGGCGCGGAGCTGGCCGACCGGACAGGCCAGGTACGAGCGCATGACCCTCGCCAGACTCTCCTGCCTGTCACGTTTGCTTTCCTGCGATAGATGCGCGGTCTCCTCTTCCGGTTCCGGTCCCTCCTCGTCCACTGTCCCTTCGAACAGGGAGAAGTCACCGTGGTCGTGGATGTGCGGCTTCAAACGGCGATCCAGCCGGATGATCCCAGTCCGGAGAACGTGGCGTAGCACCCCGGCGACAGGCTCCCGGCTGTCGCGGGCGAGGAGTTCGACCAGCCTGTCCGTACCCGCCTTCAGCTCCGCCAACGTCTCCGCCGGAGCCTCACCTTCAGTGAAGTTCCGCAACCGGGGAGAGAACCCTCTGAGCATGCCCAGGGCGCTGACTCCATGGCCTGCCTCAACCGCCTCGACCAAGGGGATGAGCCGATCCAACAGGGGTGCCAGGCTCCAGTGCGTCCCCTCCGTGTACTCATCCCTGAGTCTCCCCCCGGCCTTTCCCCTCGCCTGACGGAACGCACGGTCCAGGTCACCGAAGCCCAGCCGCAGTGCGGCCAGACGGTGCTCCAGGACGAGGATTCTGAGATGCTCTCCCTCCGTTCCCTGGCTCCACAACAGATCCTCCTGCGCCAGCGCGAGGTGATCGCGCACCTGGCCCAGTCGGGTGTCGTCCTCTTGTTGGGAGGGCAGCACGAACAGGTCCGCGTATCCGGAGTCGCTCTGACGCCTCTCGTCCCCGCCCAGCACCTGCTGCAGGTCCCCGTCCTGAGGCGACTGGCTCCGAATGCGGTTGATGACGTCCAGGACCCGCTTCGGGCTGCGCCAGTTCTGTCGTTTGCGGATCACCTCCCAGGTGTCGTCACCCGTGACGAGTCCGCTTCCCTGCAGGTAGATCCGCTGCATGGGATCGCCGAAGAATCCGACGCAGAACCTTCCCCGCTCTCTGTTCTCGATGCTCTGCAAAGCCTCGACGACGCGGGGGTCGGTGTCCTGGCTCTCGTCCACCAGAACGTAAGGGAACGCCTGGGCGACAATCGCGGCCATTCGTTCACAGCGCTTAATCATCTCGGGCACCATACGCAGGATCTCGCTGTGGCCCAGGGTGCCGGTGCCGTAGTTCCTCGCCGCTTGGTAGGTGAAGCGCAGCGAGGGGTCGTCCACCTGCTTCAGTTCCTCGACGTACTTGGCCGCATTGTCAGCGCCACGCTCGTCGATGACACGGGTGATGTCCTCCCGCACCCAGGTCCGTATCATCCCCTGGAACGGTTGCGCCAACCGCCACAGGAAACTGTGGATCGTGGAGACGTGGAAGAGCGGGTCGGCGTCGACCCTGTGCGTGATCTCCTTGACCGCCGCGTTGGTGTAGGTGATACAGGCGACCTGGCGCCGCTGCCCGAGCAGCGCGGCCCCTTCTCGTCGGCCGATATGGCGCAGGGCCTCGACGAGGGAGGCCGTCTTCCCCGCCCCGGCCCCGGCGATCACGACGAACCCCCGCTTGACCGGGTCCTGGAGGACCGCACGGATCCGCTCGTCCGCGTCAATGCCGCCGTGCTCAAGGACCGTGCTCACAGCTCTACCTCCCTGTCGAGCTCGTTGTTCAGCCACGACAGTCCGTCGTTGATGTACTGCGGGTTCTTCCACGGCTCGTCCGTGTACAGGTCGAAGAAGTGCAGGGCGAGATTGGTCTTTCCTGCCGGAGGCTTGCGCACGAAGTCGTGGACCTTCTCCAGAAGCTCTGCCACGGTTGCCTCCTCGGGCGGACGGAATCCGATGTCCTCGCCGTGTGCGCGAGTCCACGCGAGGTTCTCCAGGATCATGGCCTCTTCGAAGGTCCGTCCAGCCCTGACATGCGTACTGTCCTCCCACAGGAACTTCTGGCGGGTCTGGTAGGCGATCCGCACCCGCGAAAGGACGGCCCCCTCCCGGCATTCCACCTCCTTGTCCCCTTCGGGCAGGTCCAGGAGTGCGTTGATACCTGTCACGCCGGGCAACCAGCCGGCGAGTGTGGGGTTGGCGGTGACTGCGCCGCCGATGTCGACCTGGCACGCCTTCTTCCGGGTGCGACCGTCCGCGCCGACGGTATCGATGACACTGTCCAGGTCGGTGATCACCAGTGCGGGCAGCCCCAGGAACTCCACGAGCGGTCGGAAGCGGTGTGCGTGGGAGCCTCCGACCTCCAGGAGGGGGATGTGCGAGCTCGCGACATGGCTCAGATCCCCGGGATGGTTGGCGACCATCAGTGGAAGCAGGACGCGTTCAGCGCCTCCCTCCACCAGGATGACCGCGTCAGCGAAGAACAGATGGCAGTTGGTCAACGTGAGGAACCTGCGCAGGAACTGGGTGTCGTCGGACCGCAGCCGGGACAGGTCTCTGACTTCGCAGATCGGTACGCCGTCGACGTTGACCCGGCGGAAGTACCGGATCGGGTCGAAGGACGTGTCGTGGATGATGTGGGGGGAGTGCGTGGTCACCATGAGCTGCGTGTGAAATCCGCTCTCGCCCTCCTCGGCGACGAATTCTCGCACGATCCTGAGGAACGCCTGCTGGAGCTGGGGATGCATGTGCGCTTCGGGCTCCTCGATGACCACCAGGTGGACCAACGGCCGTCGCTCAGTGTTCGAGACCCACCTGCGGTGCATCTCGTGGATCTCCAGCAGCATGAAGAGAAAGTTCTTGTAACCCAATCCGTTGTGCCGCTCGGGAAGCTGCCGCGTGTCGTCGTGTTCACCGGCCGTGAACTGGTAGTAGACCCATGCGCTTTCGGCGAGGAGCGTCTGGTCGCTGTGTCGGCTGCGAACGCTCAACCGGGGATTGCGCACACCCGGTCCCGCGACCCCGTGCAGTCGTTCGAAGATGGGCGCGAACCTATCGGTGAGGTAGGACTGCACCCGCGCTTCGGAGAACTTGACCGCCTGGTACGCGGCGTGGTCGACCTCGTCCGCCCCGGAGCGGTCAAGAATCCTGCGCACGTGCCGGGACAGATCACGCCCCTTGGAGTTCTGGTCGTCGGACAGGAAGCGCTGTGCGTCGACCATGTCGACGTGGATGAGGCCGTCAACGAAGTCCTGTGCGGCGGCGGGTGAGTCGCACACACGCCCAATGACATCCGTTTCCTCGCACGCGGCGCCTTCACGCTGGAAGGAGGCGGGATCGATCACGTGGTAGCGGAACGCGTAGGCCGCTCCCAGCTCCCGGTCCAGGTAGTCGCGCAGATCCTCAGGCCAGGGTTCGTAGACTCCCCGCTCCCCAGGCGCAAGGTCCTGCTTGGCTCGTTCAGCCTTCGCTCGGCTCTCCGCGAACCTCGTGGGCAGGTCGTCACGGGGCGCGAGCTCCAGGCGTAGTGCCACCTGTCCGACGTCCTTGTCCAAGTCGTGCAGGCTCATCAGTTCGACAACGCGGTACCACTCTTCCCTGCCCACCTCCAGCAGCAGGTCGAGCCTGATCCTCGGCAGAGCCTCCACGGCTTCGTCATCGAGTTCCCTCACCCCCTGGAAGGAATCCCAGCAGCCAGAGTTGAAGTCGTAGAAGGTGAGATCGCTCTTCCTGCGGCCGAAGAAGAAGCGGAAGACGTGCGTCATGGACGTCTTACCGCTGTTGTTCGCCCCCACGAAGACCGTCGCGCCCCCGTCAAGGTCCACCCTGACCGAACGCAACCTCCGGAAATTCTGCACACGAACAGAAGAAATACGCACACTCACCCCAGAAAAGGAAGAATCACTCCCGCAGCAGTCGAAGCACGAACAAGAGTTCGGAAGGCCGCGCGGGAGAAACGACGAAGACGACGTTAGTGCTTACTTGCTAGTAGTGTTCTGATATCCGAAAATTCCGTCGGCTTCTGACGCAAACGCCTGAATGCCTCTGTTAGGACGCTTCCTCATAAAGAGCGGCATCCGGGCATCGACCAGTATCCGCTGTAGGGCGAGCCGGGTCAGGGGGCCTCTTCCGGGGCCTGCGGGGGCCGTCCCGGCACCGACTCGGTGATCCACAGCGGCTTCCCGTCGCCGCACACGACCCGGATCCCCTCGGCCGGTTCGAGGCTGGTGCGCCGCACGTGCAGCCACCTGCCGTCGACCTCGGCGACCGGATGGTGGGGCGAGCGCAGGAAGCGGTGGGTCCTGACCTGGTCGTGGATGGTCCGGGCGGCGTCGGACCAGCGGATGGCGGCGAACCCCTCCTCCATGAACCCCGCGTAGGTGGCCTCGGCCCCCTCCTGCGGTTCACCGGGGTGGCCGGCCACGACCCGGTCCAGTGACTCGCGCAGCAGATCGTAGACCACGGGCATCGCGTCGGCGCAGTAGTTCGCCCAGGTGATGCCGTCGGCCAGGGGGATGCCGTCGCGCTGGGCGAGGATGTTCCCGGTGTCGAAGTCCTCGTCCATCCTGTGCACGGTGACGCCGCCGGTCGGGTCGCCGTTGCGGATGGCCCAGAGCAGGGGTGCCGGTCCCCGGTACTGCGGCAGCATCGACACGTGGACGTTGATCGCGCCGTGCCGCGGGATGTCCAGCACGGAGCGCGGAAGCCGCCAGGCGAAGCCGAAGACGATCAGCAGGTCGATCCGGTAGCTCTCCAGCAGGAGTGCGAGCCCGTCCGCGCTCCCCGGCAGGAGCAGGTCCATCCCCCGGGGCAGGGCGCCGACGGTCGACGCGGCCGTCTCCCCGGCGTCGGCGAGGTTGCGCCCGCCGGAGCGCAGCGAGCGGCCGTAGAGGTAGGCGACGGGGTGGTGGCCCGCGTCGGAGCAGGCCGCGTGCACGGTGGAGAACTCTGCGGGCCCGGACAAGATCACGGCGATACGCAGAGGGGTCGGCATCTCCCTGTTTCTCTGGGGCCAGGCGACGGAACGCGGTGGGTCCGTCAGGTCAGCGTGTACTCGGCGTGCGGGACGGCCAGGTCCCAGGCCGAGGCGAGCGCCCCGGTGCACAGCCGCCGCATGATAGTGCGCACCCCAGATGGTAGGCCGATTTCACGGCACGGGTGGGAGAAACCCGCACAGTTTTCGGGACGTCAGGAGCCTCCGCGCGCCCCGTCCTTCGGCAGGTGGTCGAACAGGGACGCCGGAACGCGGACCACCGTTTCCCCACCGGGGATCTTCATCTGCCGGAGGTCGTCCGGATCGCTGACCACGTAGCCCTGCACGATGAAGTCGCCGCTCTCCTCGTCCCGGTACAGCCGCGGCGAACCGCCCTGGCCGGTAGGGCCACCGGCGAACGTGATTCTCATGGTCGAACTCCACTTCCCAACGTCGGTCACTGCACCGATCGATCTGCTACACCGATCGCCGTACAAGCTAACAGCCGGGACAGCCATAAAAAAGGATTTCCCACCTTTCGGTTCCTATGAGAACAATGAGGCGTATGGGAACTTTTTCGGAGAACGATCCGCTTCGGTGTTCCGGCTCACGGGTGCGTCTGACGGGCGGGCGACCGGTACGGGGAAGCCGTCACCCTCGACCACCTCGGCATCGCCTACCGGCACCTGCCGAGGCTGGCCGAGGCGCTGACCCTGCTGGCGTCCGCGCGCCGGGGCGCGGAACGGTTCGGGCGGGCCGGGCCGACTCCACACGGCCCCAAGGGTGGCGACCCCCTGCGCTGGAGTCACTCTCACCGCCGAAACATGCTCCAGCACAGGGGTCGCCTCCACTGCCACCGGTCAGTTGAGCCCGACCAGCTCCGTAGCCCGGGTGTCCCTGTCGGGTACCACCACCGCCCCCGGCACCGAAGCATGACCGGAGGATACGTATCGGCGGAAACCGTGCCCTCACCGGCCTGCCAGCCGCCCGATCCGAACCCGGGATCGAAGCCGGAATGGTCGACGGGAATACATCCAGCTTTCATCATTACCATCAACAGAACCGAGCCACAAGAAATTGCGCTGCAGACAACATCGTAGACAGATTCCATGGAGGAATAGTCCAACACTATGTAGCCTCTGGTCCCACAACACAGGAGCGATAGGGCACCAAATTCCAAAATCACCGTGGCCACATCCGGCCACACCCGTGGTTTCCCTGATCGGCAGCGTTTCCCACAGTGATCCACAGGCGAAAGTGCGGGGGCCGACCGGGCACACGGACACTCGCCCTTCGGGACCTGCGTGCCCTGAGGAGAGGAACCCCTCTCAGACCGCGACGGCCTCCGGGGCGGAGAAACCGCGGGGCAGCAGCACCTGGTCGGACTCGGCGGTGATGCCGGCGGAACGGCCGTCCAAGGTGGCGGCGGCCTGCGGTCCCCGCATCGGGCACAGCAGCCACAGCCCGTACGGGCTCCGGTCGGCCTCGCGCGCCTCCTGGATGAGGGTGCCCAGCAGGGACCGGCCCGGCTCGTAGCGGGCCAGCGGAGTCGCCCGGTACAGCAGCACCACGCCGCGACCGGCGGGGGCCTGCGCGCTCGCGGCGCGCACCCGCTCGCCCAAGCGGCGGAAGACCTCCTCCAGCATCCGGTCGAAGGGCTCGGGGCGGCTGTTGTCGGCCTCGGACAGGATGTCCCAGTCCAGGGCGGCGCCCATGCCCTCCATCACCTCGTCGACCACGTGGACGAACCCGTCGGAGACGTCGAAGGGCACCACCCCCGGCATACGGGTGAGTACGCCCGCCGACCGCTCGGTGTCGGGGAGCCACGCCTTGAGCGCCCGGTAGCCGCCGCGCGGCACCGCCCGCTCCAGGCGCCGCCACACCTCTGCCGAGGCGGCGTCCGCCCCCTCCGGGTCGTAGCGGTGGCCGGTGTGGGTGGAGGGCTGGTAGGTGGTGAACTCCGGTTCGAGGTACCAGCAGACGGTGTCGCCGGTCCTCTCCTCGCGGAGCTTCTTGTGGCGCCCCTTGAGCAGGGAGTACAACCGCTCCCGGCCCGGCTCGGGCAGCGCGGGGAAGCGCGAGCGGACCCGGTCGCGGATCTGCTCCGGGGTGATGCCCGGCCGACCCAGGTAGCCGACGGCCTGGGTGATGCTCAGGGCGCGCTCCAGGTCGAGGTCGACCGGGTACAGCTCCAGGCGCGGCGTGGCCTCGGCCCGCTCGGAGGCGGCCGCGGCGAGCTGCACCAGGGCGGTGTCGGGGAACGGCTCCATCCCCTCGGGCGGGCGCACCGCGCGCAGGGCGCGGCGGACGGTGCCGGGGTCGGGCAGGGCGTCGGAGTCGCCGAGCGCGACGAGCTCGTCGGCGCGCTCGCCGAGGAGTTCGGCGTAGTCGAACAGGTCGCCCTCGACCGGTACGAGGGGGTCGTTGTCGATGACCTGGGCGGCGATCACCCTGCGGGCGTAGCGCCGCACGGCGAAGCGCTGCTCGGTGCGCTGCTCCTCGTACTCGACCACCGCGCGCACCGCAGCCAGGGCGTACACCGAGCGCTCCTCGGTGTCGAGGGTGGAGCCGCGCATGGCGAGCAGTTCGGAGGCGATCTGGCGGACCTCGCGGACCCGGTTGTTGCGGGCGAGGATGTCGACGATGTCGTCGCGCACCGATCCGAGCAGGGAGGCGTTCTTGCTCCAGTAGGTGAACGCCTCGTCCAGGCACTCCTCCACCCGCCCCCGCGGGAGGCCGCCCAGCGCTTGGGCGACCTCGCGGTGGGTGGGCCACCAGTCCAGGCGCCCCTTCCTGTCCTCGGGCAGGCCGAGCAGTTCGCGCACCACCCGCACCCACCACCGGTTGGCGTCGGTGGTCTTGGGCAGGAACTGGCGGATCACCTGGTCCACCAGGGCGTTGCGCTTGGTCTCCTCGTCGGCACCGCTGGGCAGCCTGACCGTGGCGGGGACGGCGTACTCGGCCACGTCCAGGTGCCTGCGCCAGTAGGCGGTGGCCTTGCGCAGCTCGTTGCGGATGGCGCGGGTGCTGCCGCGCATGTGGGTGATGTCGCGGACCGGCCTGCGCAGCAGTTCGCCGACGGTCTCGCAGCGCAGGATCCGCTGGGCGGTGTCCACCGCCAGCGGAGTGAGCCCGGACAGGTGGAGCGGGGTCTCCACCGTGGCACTCCCCTGGTTGCGGCGGCGCGTCTCCTCGCTGTCGGCGGCCGTCTCGGCGGCGGCCCCGGCGTGGAAGGCGGCCTCCCAGGCCGTGCGCATGTCCGCCAGGGAGGCGAAGCGCCCGTCCACGCGGCGGTGCAGGGCCCGGTGGAAGAAGCGCACCAGCGCGTCGCGGCTCTGCTCGGGGAAGGACTCCTCGGCCAGGCGGGGCACCTCCACGTCCTCGCCCAGGAACTCGGGGTCCACGCCGTCCTCGTCCCAGACGGGCAGTTCCCCGGTGGCCATCTCGTGCAGGGTGACGGCGAGGGCGTAGCGCTCGGCGGAGTCGTCGTAGGGGCGCTCCGGGCCGAGGAAGGGGTCGAGGTAGCCGCGGGTGCCCGCCGAGGTGTGCCGCGGCGGCGCCTGGGACAGCGAGAAGTCGAACAGCACCAGGCTGCGGGCCCGCTTGGGGACCTCCCGCACCCCCAGGTTGGCCGGCTTGATGTCGCGGTGCAGGACACCGTGGGTCTCCAGGTGCTCGACCACCTCGAACAGGTGGCGTCCGAAGGTGGAGAGCTCACCGGCGGTCAGGGCGCCCTGCCGGGCGAGGTAGTCGGCGAGGGTGCTCTGCCCGGCCAGTTCCAGGAGCAGGACGGTGCGCTCGCCGATCTCCCGGAGTCCGGGCTCGGCCCCCTCCTCGGCTGCGGCCATGGCCACGACACGGGGGTGGGCGCCGACCGTGCGCAGGGTCTGGGCCTCGCTGCGCAGGGACCGGACCGCGGAGTCGGTGTTCAGGGCGACCTTGTAGACGAGTTCGCGGCCGGCCCCGTCGTGCATGAGCAGTGCGCGCGCGGTGGCGCCCCTGCCCAGCACCTCGCGCACCCTCCAGCCCTGGGTGACCTCGTCGCCGCGCTTGGCCACGAGGGGGTCGGTGGTGACCTCGGGCAGGGTCAGGCGCTCCTCGACCTCGTCGAGCCCGCGCAGGAACGCCTGCACGGTCGCCAGCCGGTCGCCCGGGGAGCGCTGGGTGGCCTCACGGACCAGCGTGTCCAACTGGGGGACGATGTCGTCGCTGACCGCGGCGGGGGTCAGGCAGTCGTGCTCCTGGATCCGCTGGCTGAGTTCGGCGCGGTCCCGGGCGGGGGGCCGCCCGGTGAAGACCAGGTAGGTGAGGGCGCCCAGGCCGAAGAGGTCCTGGTGGGCGGCCCGGCCGGTGAAGTCGGGGAACTCCGGCGCCAGGTAGGGTGCGGCGGCCTTCTCCACGTGCGCGGCCAAGGCGCGGCCGCCCAGCGCCGCCTCCAGGTGTTCGGTGGCGGCTCCGCTGGAGGTGGCGTGGGAGGTGCGCGCGCCCCTGCGCAGGCGCAGGCTCTCCCGCGAGGCCACCTGCCAGTCGGCGATGTACAGGCGCGGGTAGTGGCCGTCCATCTCCACCCAGACGCTGCGGGCGGCCAGGGCGCGGTGGTAGAGGCGGTTGCGGTGGGCGTGGTTGACCGCCTCGGCCAGTTGGCGGACCATCTCCATCCGGGTGTCGACGTCCAGGTCCGCGCCGTGCTCGGCCATGAAGTGGTCGAGGCGCTGCCAGGAGGAGCGGTGCCGGAAGACGATGGCCGGGCCGAGGTCGGCGCCGCCCTCCTCGATGAGCCCGAAGTACTCCGCCTTGACGATGCCCTCGTGGGAGATGCCCTCCAGGGACATGTACTCGCGTTTGGCGGCCTTCTCCACCGAGCGGCGCTCGTCGTCGGTGGCGTTCTCGCCGTAGTGGTACAGGCGCACCCGGCCGGTGCCGCCCAGGCGCTGGTGCTCGGCCTTGAAGTCGGTCCAGGTGGGCCCGCTGTCGAAGGAGCGCTTCTCCAGGGTGTACTCGCCCAGGCTCAGCGCCCGGTCCATGGGCGTGATGCCGATGGTCTCCATGAGGCGGGCGACGTGGCGCAGGAAACCGGGGTCGACCCGGCTGTGCGGGACGTCGAGCCACCCCTTCGACACCCCGGGCAGGCCGGTCTGCCTCTCCAAGCCGTCGCGGCCGTAGACGTTGGCCCGCTGGACCTCGTCGAACTCGCAGCGCAGGTCCGGGTCGGACAGGAAGACGCCCGCCTCGATGAAGGGGACGCGCACGTCGCGCAGGCCCAGTTTCTGCACCGCCCACTGCAGGCGGTTCTTGAGCTCCTTGGCCTTGAGGTCGGTCAGGTGCAGGGGGTTGCTGATGGTCCGGCGGCGTCCGTCGCGGTCGGTGAAGGTCCACTCGCTGCCGTGGTTGGCGGCCCGGCCCGAGTGGCTCTTGATCTCGACGAGGTAGGCGCCGGTGGGGGTGACGGCGAACAGGTCGCACTCGCGGATGCGCTGGTTGCGGGCGGTGAACGTGAACCCCGCCCAGGCACGGTAGTTCCCGCTGGTGGGGAACCGCTCCCGGACGTGTTCGAGGGCGGACTGCTCCCAGGGGAACTCCGAGGGCTTGCCCCACCACCGGTTCGACATCCCGCTCCGCCTCTCCAGTCCCGCACCCGCTCGGCCGCCCGTACAGCATAGGGGGACGGTGCGACGGGCGGGCCGGTCATGGCCGTGCCGGGGTCGTGCCAGGTGACTGGACGCCCCGCTCGGGGCCGGGAGGCGGCGGGCGGTGGCCGGGGTTCCGGTGGCGCTCGGCCCGCCACCGGAACCGGGGCAGGGGCTCACCCGAGCGCGCTGAAGACGAAGGCAGCCATGGCAGTGAGAGTGCCCGAGGTGGCGATCGTTGCGGTTCCGGCCGCGCCCAGAACCGCAGGCCAGGGCTTGTCCGCCTCACGGGTCACGAACGCGGCGGTCAGAGCGGCGAGCACGGAGACCAAGACGATGGCGATCACGGATGCCAGCACCGCGACGGAGTTGGTGGACATGGGCAGCGCCTTTCGTGCGGGGGGAGAGACATCACGGAAAGTGATGAATGGAGGCATGTGGGGACCGCGCGAACGGGGCATGGCGCGCGTCGAGGGCTTGCGAGTACCAGAGTAGCGATTTATCTCAGCACGCACAAAAAATTACCGCACTCACATGATCTATTAGACTGCCCGGGGTGGACAGCCTTTCCCACAGAGACTCGCAACACCACTCCGAGCAGGAAAGACCCCGAACAGCTAGGCAGGGCATGTGACCTACACCTCACTAATGAGAGAGCTTCGATCCCTCGTGTGGAGCACCCTCGACGAACTCCGAGGGTCGGCCCCCGACTCTTCGACCGCGTGGCGCGAGACCGAGCACGCCATGGTCATGTGGGCCCTCGCCACGACGTTCGTCACTTTCTGTGAAGACAACGGGTTCGTGGCCGACAGATCACTCAGCCGGGCGGATCTGTCTGAGCCCGAATCCCCAGAGGACGCGCTTCAGACGATCGAGTGGGCCATCGAGCGCGTGGTCCGAGCACACCCCGTCCTGGGTGCCGCTTTCCAGGACGACAGCGGAGCGTGGCGGAACCACTCCTGTGGCCCCAGGGCGGCGCACCGGCTGGTCTCGTACTGGCACAGCCCCGACCGCCCGTCCCTCCGGGCTCCAGCCCCACCGGTCGGCTCAGGCCCAGACCACGGATTCGACACCACGGTTCTCGGATCGCTGTACCAGGACCTCTCAGAGGACTCGCGCAAGGCCGACGCCCTTCTCACCACGCCGGGCTTCGTCGTCGACCTGCTCCTGGAGCAGACCCTGAAGCCCTCGCTGCGGGACGCCTCGGTCACGGGGCACGGTTTCCGGTTCATCGACCCGGCCTGCGGCTCCGGAGGGTTCCTCCTCAAAGCACTACCCATGGTCCTGGAACGGATCCGCACCGAACAGCCGGAGCTCCCCCTGTCCAACGCCGTGGCCCTCGCCCTCGCCTGTGTTCACGGCTCGGACCGCAACCCGTTCGCGGTCATGGTGAGCCGGTTCCGCCTGGCGATCGAGGCACTGTGCCTCTCCGAGGGCGCCGACGCCGCCGACGAGCGGGACTGGCGGATCCTCGTCGTGCGGGCGGACTCACTCCTGGAGGGCACCGGGGCACCTGAGGAGGACGGTCCGTTCACAGGACTCACCGGCCCGTCTGCCTCCTGGCCTTCCTCGGCGCGGGACGCCGATGTGCTCGCGCGCTCCTCCTACGACGTGGTGGCCACGAATCCGCCCTACATCACACCGAAGGGCAAGAAACAGGCCGACTCCTACCGCAGGCTGTACCCCAGCGCTCGATCCGGCCCCTTCGCCATGACCGTGCCCTTCACCGAATGCGCCTTCTCCCTCACGCGCGCGGGTGGCAGCGTGGGCCTCCTGACGGCGAACTCCTTCGCCAAGAGGGAGTTCGGCAAAGCCCTGGTCGAGGAGTTCCTCCCCACCGTGAAGCTGGAGCGGATCGTCGACACCTCCGGGGCCTACATCCCCGGACACGGAACACCGACCCTGATCCTCATCGGGAGCAACCAGCGCCCCGAAGCGGAATCGCAGGTGACCGTGGTCAGTGGCCTGCGAGGAGAGCCTTCGTTGCCTGACGATCCCCGACACGGCCAAGTGTGGGCATCCATCCGGGAGCGGCTCTCCACGGTTCCCAGTGAAGACCTGTGGACCGCGTCCGAGAAACGGCCCCTCGCGGAATACTGCAAGCACCCCTGGATCCTCGCCGCTCCCAAGCCAGAAAAGGTCTTCCAGTCACTGCGCTCACACAGAACTCTGGGCGATACGGCATCCCGGATCGGCTACGTCGCCAGCACCGGCGCGGATGACCTGTTCACCTCCTCTCCTGCCTCGATGCGCCGCTGGGGGTGTGAGCCGGCGGCGACCATCGATGCCGTCACGGGCTCCGAAGTGCGCGACTGGCAGTCCCGGAGCGAACGGGTCGCGTTCTTCCCGCGTAACCGACGAAATCAGTCTCATATTTCGGACATCCGAGCTCTTCCGGGTCACCTCAGGCGGCTGTGGCCCTACAAACACCATCTCAAGAATCGTCTACGCACCGAGGGCAAGCCCTGGTACGACTGGCACCAGTTGACCGTTGGTGACGGCGTCTCATCGTGGTCGATCATCTTCCCCTGGGTGGCGACCCACCCCCACTTCGCCCTCAGGCAGGAGGCCAACGCCCCGCTGAACTCGGCCCCTGTCATCGAATTGCCCCCGTCCGTGACCGAGGAGCAGGTCCTAGGACTGCTCGGAATACTGAACAGTTCCACGGCGTGCTTCTGGTTCAAGCAGGTCAGCAATACCAAGGGCAGCCCCCGGAACGGGCAGCTCAGGTCCGGTGACACCTGGGACACCGTCTACGAGTTCACCGCGACCCGGATGCGCGACCTCCCCCTCCCCCGCACGACCGAGGCCGCGATCCCACGCGAACTCGACACCCTGGCGCGCCGCCTGCTGGAGCTGCGCGTCGAAGTGGGCGACCCCGAGCACACTCCGACGCAGGAACGCATCATCGAACTGGGGCAGGAGTGGCACGCCACCCTCAACCGCATGATGGTGCTGCAGGAGGAGTTGGACTGGCGCACCTACGAGGCGTACGGACTCATCCCAGAGGGAAGCCTTTCCCAGGTCTCCTGCGAAGAGCTGCCCGACGGTATCGACGTCGGACAGCGCGCCTTCGAGATAGTCCTGGCTACCAGGGTGGCCTCGGGTGCCGAGGAGAGCGCCTGGTTCGACCGCCATGGGGCCGCTCCGACTCTCGAGATCCCCGAACAATGGGGAAGCGGTTATCGGAACACCGTGTCAAAGCGGGTGGCCGCCATCGAAGACGACCCCGTACTGCAGGTTCTGGAGCGTGCGGACTTCAAACATCGCTGGACCACTCCCCCGTGGGAACAGGTGTGGCGCCCCGCCGTCACCTCCTGGCTGCTGGACCGATGCGAGCGCCGTGAACTCTGGTATGCCCAGGAATCGGAGGGCTCCGAACGCCCCACCGCCCGCACCGTGTCCGAGCTGGTCTCACTTCTCGCCGGCGATCCGGACGTGATCGCCGCGGTGGAGGCACTGAGCCCTGGGGACACCCCACACGCTGTGCTGCCCGACCTGCTGCAGCAGGAGCACGTCCCCTTCCTCGCGGCGCTGCGCCTGCGCCGCTCGGGACTGGAAAAGTACGCCGCTTGGAGCAAGACGTGGGATCTTCAGTGGAACGGGGAACGGCAGTCTCCGCTACCGCCGAAGTACAGGTCGTCCGACTTCCTGAGGACCTCCTACTGGAACAAACGCGGCAAGTTCGACCTGCCCGATGAACGGTTCATCTCCTACCCAGCGGGTACCTCACCCGCGCTCTCCCCGACCAGTGTCCTCGGCTGGGCGGGATGGGACGCCCGTGAGCGTGCCTGGGTGCTGGTGGACCTCATCGAACAGCACCTGGCGCCGCCCACCGCCGCGACCGGGACCGTCGTCCCGCTCCTGGCTGGCCTGGCCGAGGTGCTGCCCTGGGTCGGCCGTGTCGGTGCGGGCATCGGCCCCACACACCCCCACGGCGACCAAGCGCAGCTTCTCAGGCGATACGAAGGGTTCCGCGCCCTTCTGGACCTCACGGAAAAGGAGGTCGCGGGCTGGAGACCGCCGCCGCCACGCCGGGGCCGCCCACCGAAGCGAAAGGGCGCATAGGTGTCCCCTGGCACCGAGGACACCCTTCTCCGTTGGAGACGTCTGCGTCCCCATTCGATTGGGGCCGCAGACGTTCACCGAGAAGTGGGAGGTCAGCCGGGAACAGCGCCCTCCCCCACCCATGTGTCCGCCTCACGCCAGACCAGCGAGACCCCCATCACACCGAGGAGCACCGGAGCCGACCACTCCTCCTTGGGCGGGGTGGGAAGGACGATACACACATGGTCGGCCTCTGAGCCCCCGGCCCAGCGCGCCTCCAGGGCCTCCAGTGCCGCGTCGCGCAGCCGTTCGTAACCCGTGTCCCCGCTGGAAAGGACCCGGTACAGGACCGAACAGTCCGAGAGTGCGCAGAACACGTCCCCGGTCTCCTGCTCATCGGGCAGATTCCCCGTCCTGTAGAGATCGGCGATGAGGCTGTGCCGCAGGAATCCGTACACGCTCTGATCCTGCGTCCGTCTCCGCTGCCCAAGCCCTGCGAGGAAAAGGCTCAGGTGTTCGGCCGCCACAGGATCGTGGTGCCCGCTCTGGGGCGGTGCCGGTGCTGTTTGGGCGCTCATCCGCTCGTCTTCCGTGGGTTCGTCCGTGTCTTTGAGGTCCGGCTCTGGAACGGCATCCTTTTTCCGGCTCTGCTGAGAGACCCGGGAACTGACACCAGCCCTGTACTGGGCCCAACTGCGCTCGGCGTGCACGGTCTGGTAGTCGACCACCGACGTGGCCGTGCTGTTTAGGACCAGCCGGTAACCGTGGCACTCCACCTGCCACAGACCGTCCGTACGCCGTGCCTGCCGCCCTTCGGCCAGAAGGTCATCGATCATGGTGCGGATCTCCGCCTGAGCTTCCACCGCGCTGGCCTTGTGCCAGACCGCGAAGCGCGCGCGTGCTGCGGCACTGACGGTGATCCCGTCCGCCTGAACCGAAGCGTCCAGCCGTACCGAGGTGTCCAATCCGTCCGGCACCGGGAGAGCGGTCGCCTTGTTCCGCGCCCGAGCCTTCTCGGTCCGGTAGCCATCGCAGCCGGGTTCCCTGCACCAGCGGTCCGGCGAACTCGTGCGGTTGGTGCAGCGCCGGCCGTCCGCACGGTGACGGGCACAGGTCCTCTCCTGTTCTGCTGCGGGGGCGTCAGGGTCGACGAGGGTGTCGGGCAGGGATCCGGCATGCAAGACGGTCAGCGTCTGGGTACACCTGGTCAGCGCGACGTAGAGCCGACCGTGGCCTCCGGGACCCGAGTCGGTGATCTCGCGCGGCTCCACCAGGACGACGTGATCGAACTCCAGGCCGCTGACCTCGGAAGCCGAAAGGAGCCGAACGGAACCGTCGCTGGCTCCAGCAGCCCCCTGCAATGCGTCCGCGATCATTCCCAGGTGGGGAGAAGTGTCATCGACGATGACCGCCACAGAGCGTTTGCCGGCCGCTGCCAGGAGTTCGTCCACTCGGCGTCGGACCCCGACGACCAGTTCCTCCGGAGCAAGGCGGGCCATGACCAGCTCGCCTTCCCTGGCAGATCGGAGTGTTTCGGGGAAGGTCGTCAGGTCCGAGGCGGCCACGGCCACGGGAACGGCCGTGTGCATCACCTGGCTGGGGATGCGGTATCCGAGAGTGAGTTCCTGGAGCTCCCATCCGTCAGGCAGTTCGAGGTAGCCGGTGAGCGTCGACCACTCAAGGTGGTTGTGCACTCCGGTGGACTGGGCGAGATCGCCCAGGACGGTGAAGGAGCCACTCGGGCAACGTCGTGCCAGAGCACGCAACTGCATCGGTGTGAGGTTCTGTGCCTCGTCGACCACGACGTGGCGGTAGCGGTCCGGGGCCTCGCCGGTGAGCAGGATCCGCAGCTCCTCCAGGCAGAGAAGGTCGGCACGTGTCCAGGGCTCCTGTCCCACCTGTGCCACTGCTGCGCGGTGCAGCACCGTTCTCTCCTGATCCGTGAGGACGCCCTCGGAGGCCTGCGCCAGCACCTTCGAGTCGTCGAGGATCCTGCGGTACAGGCGGGTCTCGGAAACCCTGGGCCAAGTGGCATTGACGGGGCCGGCCAGTGAGGAAGCGACACGGTGACGCAGTGCCCGCCCCTGGCGGCGCTGCCGGTAGGAGGCCTGGTCAAGGAGTCGGTCGACCAGCAGGTCGGTGAAGCGCTGGCGACGAACGTTCAGGGGAGCGTCCAGTGCGAGGACTTCGCCGAAGGCCTGCTCGATCTCGGCCCCCTCGACTGCCAGGGTCTCCTCGTCGATTGGGACCTTGAGCCGACCCTGATCGAGGAACTTCGACCAGGCTCCTGGACTCACCAGGTCACGGACGGCTCCGCGCAGGACCTCGACCATGCGAATGTCGGTCTTGACCCTGCGCTGCTCAGCGGTGTCGTGTCCTCCGACCCTTCCCGGACACAGATCATCGATGCGCAAGGAGGCCACACCGCGTGTGCCCAGGGATGGCAGTACCTCGCTGACGTAAGCGAGGAAGTGCTGGCTCGGGCCGACGACGAGGATTTGCTCCGGCTTGAAACGGTCGTTGTCCAGTAGCCAGGTGACACGGTGCAGGCCGACCGCGGTCTTTCCGGTCCCCGGCCCGCCTTGGACCACCAGGGCACCGGGGCGGTCGTGACAGACCAGATCAAGCTGGTCACGATGGATGGTCTCGACGATGTCACGCATCAGCCCGTCACGGGAGCGGTCCAGCTCCTGGTGGAGGAACGGATCCTCGGCAGTGCCCGCCTCCTGCTGCTTTCGGGCCTTGATCACTGCGGCCACCTGAGCCGGGGATGCTTTTCCCAGGACGGAAGGCTGGGTGCCCCGAACGAGTTCGTCGTGGTAGTCCAACACGCGTTGACCTCGACAGCGCAGACGTCGGCGGAGTGTGACGACGCCGTTCTCGTTTCCGCGTTCGCGCCGCCAGCCGACCGCTGCCGAACTGGTCCACTTGACGACGAAGACGTCACCCTCCTCGTCTCGAACGCTCCTGCGGCCGACGTAGAAGGTCTCGTCTTCCTCATTTTCACGAAGGTCGACCCGCTGAACGACGAGCTGCCGACCATCGAGTCGGTACTCCTCGACCCAACGCGCGTACTCCTCTCGCTGGGCCACGCTGTCCTTGGCACTAGCGGCAGCGTCGGCGGTGGACAGCCGTTCGGTCTGGTGGCGCTGCCGCTCCAAGCACTGATAGGCCCGTTTCACCGCCGCCTGTTCCTGATCGATGATCCGTTGACGGACCTGGCTCCCCAATCCCCTCGCCTCCCCCTCAAAGAAAGGTGCCACAGGCAATGCCCGAGTCACAGTGCAACGCCGTTCCTTGCAATGACGCACCGCACCGACTTCGGAACCTTATGCACATCAGATCGCCACCATCCACGCACGGGAAGACCCCGAACGCAACAATTGACCTTAAAGACAATACCATTTGCCCCACAAACCCTCACACCGATATCCCTCCGCCATCCCCAAGAAGTTCACAGAAGATGAGGGGAGTGCGAACCACCCAGTCAGTGGCGACATGAAAACAGCACCAATTTTCTCACATGGACACTTCCGCCAACAGCACTCCATCAGTAGTCAACCAAGCACAACCACGACAGTGGGAGCAGTCATGGGTTCATCCATCAGAACTAAACCCAAAAAACTAAAAATAAACTAAACTAGAAATAAACACACAATACGCCATTCAACTCCCGAGCGAGGAACATATCGGACAAGCTCCGCAGGCGATGGTCTGCCCTCAGCGGGCATGGACGCTCCAGGAATCACTGAAGGGTCGGAGCTGACACGTAGTCGGTTGCGCACGGGGAATGGGAGGCTCAACACCATCGATGCGCAAACCCACACGGCCTCACTGCTCTCCTCGGCCGCTCCCACGAGGAAGATGCCGTCATCCGGCGGCCCACAGCGATCCGGCCACGGCGGCCAGCAAGCTGACCAGCGCGGTTCCCACCACAACTCTCGCGTACAGGGTCGACGAGATGGCGATCCCTCCGCCCTCTGGCACGGGTCGCACCGCCGGAACACCGCTCTGCTCCGGCCTCGCCGCCCGCTGGAGCAGAGCGGCGAGGACAGCGGACCGTTTGGCCCTCTGGTGCTACTCGTGGCGGCGCCCCCGCCATCTGCCACGGGTGTTCCTGCGGCACGGCCGGTCCTGCCGGGTCGGCGCGGAGCAGGGAACCGGCCGGATCAGGTGTTCATAGGCCAGAAGGAACAGCACCGCCCACGCCGACACGTACCAGTCCCCGGTACCGACCGCCCCTGCGATGAAGAGCAGCGCCGCCCCCATGCCCACAAGCACTCCCGACTCGCCCCTGCGGAGACCGCCATGACCATCCCTTCCTCTTCCTCGGGTTCGCGGTCCCGACACAACGACTGCGGAGCAATCGGGCACCCGATGCCACGGCGCCCGGTGTCCGATTGCGGCCACCGTCACCCCGCCGGCCCCGGAGAGCAGCCCTTGCCCTGGCCCAGCGGTCCCCGGATCACGCCTCGGCCCACCTCTGCCGCAGTCGTTCGGCCAGGTCGCGGCGTTCGAAGGCTTCCAGGAGTTCGGTGAGGTTCTGGACGACCGGGGCCTTCTGGTAGTCGTCCAGGCCGGACAGGAAGGCGTCCAGGACCGGGTCCCTCCCAGGTTCGGCATCCTCCTGGACCACAGGACCGGAGCCGGGCGTGAACACCTGCCTCGGGGACAGCAGGTCGAGGGCGGCGCCGGCGGCGGCGATCTCGTTCCACCGGTCCTGGTGCTGCTCGAACCACCACACCCGGGCGGTCAGGGGGTCGTGGAGGACCTCCTCGAGCAGCTCCCGGACCCTGCGCATGCGCACCCGGTGCTCTTCTCGGGCGACCTCGGCGCGGTGCCACACGAGCTGGCGCTGGCGCTCCAGGGCCAGGTCCTCCTCGTGCGCGGTGAGGGCCACCCGGACGCTCAGGTGGTGGACGGCCTCCACCTCTGAGCCGCCGCCCCCGTTGAGCGCGCAGGAGACCTCCGCCTGGGCGCGCCCGTGGTCGCCGAGCGCGAAGCCCGAGCTGCGGCGTGCCGCCTCGCGGATCAGCGAGCTCTGGAGGCGGGCGCGGTCACGGACGTGGTCGCCGTCCTGGTTCCGGTGCCAGGTGACCGCCAGGTCGAAGGCGGCGTCGAACCACAGCCCCTGGCCGCTGCTGGGCAGGCGCGCGGGGAAGGCGAGCGTTTCCCTGGTGAGTTCCTCCCCGAAGCGGTGTCCCGGAGGCAGGCCGAAGAAGGCGCGGAAGAGTTCTCGAAGCACGGTGTCCTCCTCAGATCTCGTCGAGGGTGCGGCGCAGTTCCTCGACGGCGGGTGATGTGCGGGTGTGGGCGTGGGACCAGCGCCGCGCGCAGCCCCGGAGTTCGGCGGCGAAGCCGGGGGCCTTCACCGCCGCGTCCGTGAGTGCGGCAGCGGTAGGACCGCCGGTGCCCGGCCGGTCGGAGAGGGTGTCGAACCAGGACCACAGCGCGCGCTCCACGTCGGCTCCGGCCCGGAAGGAGGCCGCCCAGGCGCCAGCGACCGTTTCCGTCCTCAGCGCGCCCCGCTCCAGTGCGTCTTGTAAGCCGGGGGCCTCCCCTCCGGCTCCGTGGAGGAGCCGGAGCAGCGCTGTGGCTCCGATACCGGCTCCCGGGCCCGACCAGCCGGACACGGTCTCCAGCACCCGGGGGAGGTTGCCCGGTTCGGCGGCGATCTCCACCAGTGCGCGGAGCAGGCTCTCGGTCCACTTCTCGGGGGCCTTGCCGGCGATGTGGCGCAACCGGGTGAGAGCGGTGCCGGGTTGGACCCGTCCGTAGACCCGGCACACCTCCAGCACCATCAGGTCCTGCGACGTCGCCTTGGACGAGGCGGCGACGCGGTAGAGCCGGGAGCGCACCGCCGAACCCAGTTCCCGGGTGACGGCGGCCTCCGCGAGTACGGGGACGGCCGCCCACCTCAGCGCGGGTGAGGCGGCCCATCGGTGCAGGAGGGTGTCGACCGGCTGCGGGTCGCGGTGTCGACGGGCCAGGTCCAGCCAGCGCCGGGCCACCCGCACCCGTTCCCTCCTGGGCAGGTCCCGCACCGCTCCGCAGGCCCACTCCTGGAAGGGGCCGCGTGCGTCCGGGTGCTCGCGCCACAGGTGGTCCAGGGCGTCGTCGCGGTGACCGGGGCGGTGGAAGCGGACCCGGTCGTCCCGGACCCGGGCGCCGATCTCCGCCAGGTCCCCGCTGAACCCGTCACCAGAGACAGGGGTGGGCCGTACCGGTGGCACGCCCCACGCCTCGGCGAGCCGGTGGGCGTGGCGGAGCACGGTGGCCGAGGGGGCTCCCTCCAGCAGTGCCACCGACTGGGTCAGGACACGGCGGAACTCGGTGCCCTCGCCGTCGCGCGACCATCCGGGGAGCACGTCGGCGGGGTCGGTGAAGTCCTTCAGGGCGCGGTCGATCCAGGCGGCGTGGTCCTCCTCGGCGAGGGGCGCGTGCGGCGGGCGTGTGCGCTCGGCCTCGCGCACCAGCCGCACCGCCCGCTCCGGTCCGGCTCCGGACAGCGCCGCCGCAACCCGGGGGGTATCCGCCCAGCGACCGGCGCGGTCCGCCCCGTAGCGTCGGGCCATGGTGCGCCGGAAGACGTCCGCGGCGGCCACCGGGGCGTCGATGCGCAGCCGTGCCCGGCAGGCGGAGAGCTCCTGTTCCCAGGGGCCCGGGCGGCAGACGAGGACGAGGAGGGCCCCGGAGACGCGGACCCGCTCGACCAGGGTCCTGACGGCGACCCGCTGTCCGGCTCCGGGGGCGGGCAGATCGCTCAGGTCGAGGAACCGGGGGCGGTCCGGGGCGGGGGTGAAGTCGGCCAGTCCCGCATCGGCGGTGTCGGCGTCGATGACCACCTCGTCCACGGGTGTGCCGGGGCTCAGCGTGGCCAGCGCGTGGACGGCGGTGTGGGTCCGCCCCCGGCCGGGTTCGCCCGTGATCAGGCCCAGGCGGTGTCGTGCGAGTTCCTCGGTGAACACGGTGTACTTGCGGGCGTCACTGGGGCAGAAGGTGTCCAGGACGTCCCTGATTCGGTCGGGGCCCAGCCCGGACTCGTGGCGGATCCTGCGCAGGGCGGACTCGATGGAGGAGTCGAGGCTCTCATGGAAGTGCACCCCTCCGTGCACCGTCTCGGCTTGGACGAGACGGCCGTGGCCGTTGTGGCCGACGTGGTTGGCCGCGGGCCGGGTCTCCCAGGGGTCGGGCGGCACCGCGTCCTGGTGTCCCTCCTCCTCAGGCGCCATCGGAGACGCCTCCGAACGTGACGCCGCCGTGGAGCGTGCCGGCCTGGACGACCTGGCCGTGGTCGTTGTGGCCGACGCTGTTGCCTGGTGCGCCCTGAGACGTCGGGGCGGGCTTCGAACGTGGCTGTGACCGGTCTCCACCGTCCTGCCCGGGTTCCTCCTGGGATCGGGCGGTGTCGGCCCCGTGTGAGGGGGTGGGGACGAAGAGGTAGCCCTCGGACTGGAAGTCCTTGGCGGGCACGGCCGCCTGGACGGGCCGCCAGCGGCTGGCCCGGATGGAGCTGAACCCGCCGAGCACCACGTCCTCGTAGACGCGCCGGGAGATGATGGTGGCCAGCAGGGTGGTGTCGGGGTCGGAGTTCTCCAGTTCGCGCCGTACGGGTTCGGAGTCCAGCAGGCGGTGGGTGCTGATCATCGCCTCGCCCATGGCGTCGATCCCGCTGCCGTCGCCGGTGTCGGGCAGGGGGCCGACGTCGATGCTGGCGCGCAGCCGCATGCGCAGGTTCCGGTCGAGGACGGCCAGGTAGGGCTGCGCTCTCTCCAGGGCCTTCTGCAGCTCCTCCAGGAAGGGGCTGATGAGGTAGGGCAGGTGCTCGGGTTCGGCCCCCATGACGTAGCCGTCGCCGCTGTGACGGGGGAAGCGCGCGTCCTTCCACACGGGGAGCATGTCGGCGCAGGTGAACGCCTCCTCCAGCACCTGCGGTATCAACCGGCCGATGGACTGCTGGTTGCGGGCGCTGCTGGCGCTGAACTTCTCCATGTCCACCGCCAGCACCGCGCGGTAGGGCGGAAGCGGTGCGCTCTCGCTGATGCGGGACAGGTCGATCTCCACCGGGCACTCCTGGGGGTAGGGCCTCGTTTCAGGCCGGTCGGGACCACACTCCCCGCAGGCGCGATGGCGCTGTGTTCACTTTTGAACACAAACGGAGGGAAGTGTCCGGCGTCACATGTCTTGCCTCTCCTCCACCAGTGCCTCCAGTGCGTCCAGGTCCAGGATCGCCACGTACTGCCGTCCGGTGCGGATGATGCCGCGCTCGCGCAGCCCGGTGTAGGCGTTGTGCACTGAGGTGCGCGACATTCCCGCGAACTCGGCGATCTCGTGCTGGGCCAGCGAGATCGCCAGCAGGCAGCCGCGTGCGGTCCGGCGGCCGTGCTCAGAGGCGGGCTCGGGGATCGGCTCGCCCACGACCGAGGCGAGGTGGAGCAGGACGGCGGGCAGCCTGAGTTCGGCGGGCAGGGCCGACTGCCGTGCCCTGATGCTGTCGCCCTCGTGCTGGCGCATGAGGAAACTGCGCACCAGTGCGGACTGGAGATCGAGGTCGGACAGCAGCCGTTGGAAGCGCGCCGCGGTCAGGAAGGCGGTGGTGCTGGGGCACAGGGCCGTCACGGTGGCGCTCCTGGGGTGCTGCGCTCCGGCCAGCACGGACTCCCCCAGCATCTCCCCGCAGGCGCGGAAGGCCAGGGGCACACGGGAACCGTCGGCGCGCAGGAGGACCACCTTGGCACGGCCGCTCACCATGAGGTGGACGCCCGCGCCCGGCTCGCCCTGCCGCAGCACGGTGTCGCCCGTGGCGAAGGTGCGCGGCACCGCCGCGTGGACCAGGCGCCGCCACTGCTCGTCGGTGACCAGCCCTCCGAAACCGTGCCTGGACATGCTGCGGTCTCCTTCTCCGATAGATCACGACCGGCAGGGAGATTCTGACCGTCCGCGGCGTGCCGGGCGAGGGGATGGCCGGTTCCGGCCGCGGCGCCGGTGGCCGGGGACCGGCCCGAACCGCGGCGCCCTGCGCCGGGGGCGCTTCGCCGCCGGCCCCCGCTCCGGAGCAGGGGTCACCGGCCGGCGCGCCCCAGCCTCTCGTACATCGGGGCCAGGCGGGAGAACACGCCCGGGGTGGCGCCCTCCCAGTGGTCAAGGGGGGTGAAGGGGCGCGGCGGGGCCAGTCGTGCGGGCTCCGCGCCCTCCCAGAAGTCGGCGACACGGTCGGCCGACGGCGTTACTTCCACGGACAGCTCCCCCCTCCGCCCCTTCCCGGCCCCCGCCAGGGCGCCGAGCACCTCGCCCTCGGTCCGCCCCATCCAGGTGAAGAGCAGCAGCGGGTCGTCGTCGAGCAGGGCCGCGAAGGCGAACAGGAGGGCGGCGGCGTGCTTACAGGGATAGCCCCAGTCGGGGCAGGTGCAGTGGAGGCCCAAGTCGTCGACGGAGTCGGGGAAGAGCGCCACCCCGTGGCGGGCGAACACCTCCTCGATCCGTTCGGGCAGCACCCCGGCCAGCAGGTCGGCGGCGGTGTCCGCGCTCGCGGCCAGGTCGGCCAGGATGCGGTCCCAGAGGCGGTCACCGACCGTCTGGTAGACGAGGGAGACGTAGTAGGGGTGCACGCGCGAACCGTGGACCTCGGCGCTGACGGCGGCCCGGCCGGCGTCGACGGTGATCTCGGCGACCGCGCCCCGGCGCAGGTAGGCGCGCCCCCGGTTGAGCCTGCCGGGGTCGCCGTCGCCTGCGCCTTCGAGGAGGCGGCGGGCCCACCAGCTCTCGCAGACCGGCTGCTGGAGACCCATCAGGCCACCGCCTCGGGGGCCAGGCGCACGACCTCGCGCAGCTCGGCCACGCTCATCTCGCCCAGCCAGTCCTCGCCGGTGCCCACGACCGCCTCGGCCAGGTTCTTCTTGTGTTCGATCATCTCGTCGACGCGTTCCTCCAGGGTGCCCACGCACACCATCTTGCGCACCTGGACGTTGCGCCTCTGGCCGATGCGGAAGGCGCGGTCGGTGGCCTGGTCCTCCACGGCCGGGTTCCACCAGCGGTCGAAGTGGACGACCTGGCGGGCCGCGGTGAGGTTGAGTCCGCTTCCGGCGGCCTTGAGCGAGAGCAGGAACAGCAGGGGTTCGTCGCTGCTCTGGAACCGTTCGATCATCGCCTCGCGCCTGCGCCGGGGTGTGCCGCCGTGCAGCCACAGGACAGGCATGCCGAGTTTGCCTTCGAGGTAGGGGGCGAGGCGGGAGCCGAACTCGGTGTACTGGGTGAAGCACAGCACCTTGTCGCCCTCGACAGCCATCTCGGCGAGCAACTGCTCCAACTGGGCGAGTTTGCCCGAGCGCCCCGACAGGCGCGAGCCGTCGCCGAGCAGGTGGGCGGGGTGGTTGCACACCTGTTTGAGCTTGGTCATGGTGGCCAGGACCAGGCCCTTGCGGCGGATGCCGGTGGCCTCGTCGACGAGCGCGGTCATCTCGTCGACGGTGGCCTTGTACAGGGAGGCCTGTTCGGGGGTGAGGGTGCACCAGGTGCGCATCTCCTGCTTGGCGGGCAGGTCGGAGATGATGGAGGTGTCGGTCTTGAGCCTGCGCAGGACGAACGGCGCGGTGACCCTGCGCAGCGCGGCGGCGGCTCCCGTGTTCCCGTCGGTGGCGAGTTCGCGGCCCACGTCGGCGGCGATCCCCTTCTCGAAGGCCTCCCGTCTGCCGAGCAGGCCCGGGTTGGCGAAGTCCAGGATCGACCAGAGTTCACCCAGGTGGTTCTCGACCGGGGTCCCGGTGAGCGCGATCCGGGAGGGCGCGGGGACAGCGCGGATGGCCTGGGCCTGTTTGGTGCGGGAGTTCTTGATGTTCTGGGCCTCGTCGCAGACCACCCGCGCCCAGGTGAGGGCGGAGAGCTCCTCGCGGTCGCGCAGCGCCACCCCGTAGGTGGTCACCACCAGGTCGTTCTCCGCGGCGGTCGCGGCGATGTCCTCCCCCTTGGGCCGGTTGGCGCCGTGGTGCAGGTGGACACGGAGCTTGGGGAGGAAGCGGGCGGCCTCCTTGCGCCAGTTGCCGACCACCGAGGTCGGGCAGACCAGGAGGGTGGGCGCGGGGCGGGCCTGGTCTCCGGTGCGCTCGTCGGCCATCAGGGCGAGTAGTTGCACGGTCTTGCCCAGGCCCATGTCGTCGGCGAGGACGGCGCCCAGGCCGAGACGGTCGAGGTAGCGCAGCCACGCGGCGCCGCGCCGCTGGTAGGGACGCAGTTCGGTGTTGAACCCGGGGGGTTCGGCCATGGGGGCGAAGACCTGTTCGGCGCGCCCGGCCAGCAGGGCGCCCAGGTCGCCCCCGGCGTCCACGGCGGTGAGTTCGGGTGCGTCGGGTTCGGGCACCAGGGCCATGCGCAGGGCCTCGCCCACCGGGACCGTTCCGCTCTCCCGCCCCGACAGGTAGGCGGCGGCGCGGCGCAGTTGCGCGGGGTCCAGGCGGGCCCACTCGTCGCGCAGGCGGACGAGGGGGCGCTTGAGCCGGGCGAGTTCGGCGAGTTCGGCGGCGGTGAGGGCGACGCCGCCGACGGCGGCACGGTAGTGGAAGTCGACCAGCGTGCGGCCGATCCCCGTACCGGTGTCGGGGCGGTCGGTCCGGTGTTCGGACAAGGTGAGCCGGGTGCCCACCCCGACCTCGCCGACCCACGGCGGCAGGAGCACACCGAACCCGGCCTCGTGCAGGGCGTGGGCGTGCCGGGCCAGGACGTCGCAGGCCTCGTCCGGGGTCAGTTCCAGGGTGCCGGGGCGCTCGGGCGCCAGGGCGCGGACCAGGAGGGGACAGGCGCGGGCGGCCTGGGCCAGGGCGCGGTCGACGGGTTCGGCGGGGTCGCGGGGCAGCCAGTCGGCGCCCTCGCCCTCGCGCAGGCCGTCGAGCGGCACCATGAGGGAGGGCTCCTCGACGGACTGCACCCAGATCTGCAACCGCCAGGGCTCCTCGCCGGGGATGTGGAGTCCCCGGGCGACCCCCTCTTCCGGTGCCTCTCCGGTGCCGGTCTCCTGATCGTCCGTTCCGAGGTCCTCGTCCTCCCCGTCGGCGGCGGGCGCGGGTTCGACGAGGCGGAAGGTGAGCCGGATCGCCCCGGCGAACCGGTGGGCGGCGGTGAACCACTCCCCCAGGTCGTCGACCAGCCGGTCCGCGCCGCGCCCGGTCAGGGGACCGGAGTGGCGCAGGTCGCCGTCGGGCCCGGTGAGGGCGGCCAGCCACAGGTGCTGGACGCGGGGGTGGCCGGGCAGGTCGACGGTGTGGTGGGCCAGGCGCTCACGGGCGACCAGGTCGGTGAGGGCGCACAGCGCCTCCAGGGTGTCGGACATGGCGTCGGCTCCTGCTTCGGCCGCGTCCAGGTCGGGCTCGTGGTGGGCGCGCGCCGCGTGCGGCAGCGCCCGGACGTGGGCACGCAGCCAGGCCATGGCCGCCGGGTCCAGCAGGGGCCGCCAGCGGGCGCGGGGCACCGCCGTCGAGAACATGCCGTCGCTGACGGAAACGCTCTCCTCCAGCAGGCGTGGGATGGTCCGGCGGGTGTCGACGAGGGCCTCGGCGGCCTCCAGCAGTGCGGCCAGGTGGGGCAGCGAGCGGCTCCCGGGATGCGTGTGGGCGCGGCGCAGCAGGTGCAGGGCGTCGGGCCCGGACAGGTCGAGGACGGGCACCTCCCAGGGGCGGAGCACCACCTGGTCGGGCCGGTACCGAGGTGTTCCTTCCATGGCCGCGAGTTCCGGCGGCGGCACCGGGTGGCGGGGGGTGCCGGGCAGGTGCAGGAGGGCCGTGCCCGGTCCGGGTACGGCCGGTTCCGGGAGGCCGATCGCCTCCGCGAGCGCCGTGCGGTCCAGGGCGTAGGGGTGGGGGCGGAACCTCTTGCGGGAGGCGGTCACGGGGGGCCGGGCACTGTCCAGTCCCCACACCCGCAGCCGGTCCGCTGCCCAGAACGCCTCGATCACATGCATGTTCCCATTGTCACGGCGGCGCGGGAACGCTGTGGCCGGTTCCGTCCGGTGATGGCCGGTGCCCTCGCGGTCGCTGGGTACCGTGTTGCCCCGCGGCCGTTCGGGGCGGGGGTGGCGGAGGCAGGGTTTCGAGCGGCTGTCGGCGCGGATCTTGGGCTTTCACCTCGGCCCCGCGGAACCCAGGAGGCAAAGCCGCTCAGCCCCGCCGTCCGCACAGGCGATCGACATCCTCGACCGCTTCGGCGAACTTGTCTTGGACACCAGCGGCCGTGAACATGCCCTCTACCTGCTTGACGAGAGTCTTCTGGGACTCCGGCGTGGAACCCTGCTCCACATGCCGAATCACGAACTCTTCAAGCTTCTTCACCAGGTTCGCGCTGAGGCCGTGTTGATACCCCACTTCATTGATGCAGGAGAGGCCGTGTGCAGACCGCATCAGCGGGACCACGGCCCCCGGTCGCCGATCGGACAGCCCGGGCCCCTCAGCGGTTGGCGGGGGCCCCGCAGCACTTCTTGTACTTGCGGCCCGAGGCGCACCAGCAGGAGTCGTTGCGCTGGGGCGGCCACGGCCGGAGCCGGGGGTCGTCCACGGCGAACCCCGCCTCGCCCAGTCCGGTACCCTCCTCCGACAGGTCGGCACCCGCCCGCTCGGCGGCCGCCACGGCCTCCGCCGTGCTGAGCAGCACCACGTTCCAGCGCGTCTGCGGGTACTCACGCGCCCGCTCCCGCAGGGAGCGCTCGGCGGCGCGGTAGTAGGCGCCGACGCCGTCCTCGGCGGCCGCTCCGGTGAGCAGGCCCCGTTCGCGGGCTTCGTCGAAGGCGGCGCGGGAGTAGAGCGCCTCCACGCCCTCCGCCTCGTCCGGTTCCTCCTCGTGGTCGAACGGCTCCAGGAGGTCCCCGGTCCGCCGTTCGGCCGCTTCCAGGGCCACCTCGTCGTGGGCGTCGGCGGGCAGTCCCAGCCGCATGCGCATCAGCAGGCGGCCGATGAGCGGGGTCAGGGTGAGGGCGTCCTCGCCGTCGAGTGCCTCCGCCGGCTGGGCGAGCAGCTCCCGGGCGGAGATGTTGTAGCAGCGCAGGGCCTCCTCCCAGCGCTCCAGCTCCTGGAGGTCCTCGCCGAGGACCTGGGCGGGGCCCTCGCCGAGGCCGCCGGGGCTCAGGAGCTGGCCGGTGATCCGCTCCGCCTCGGCCGTGTCCCGAACCCGGGGCTCCTCGCGCAGGAGCCGCGCCAGTTCGACGGCGGCGTACTGGCCGTCCTCGGGGGCGGGCGGGTGCTCGCGCACGGTCGAGAGCAGGCGACGGGCCTGCTCACTCCTTCCGGCCCGGACCAGGTCCCCGGCGTGCTCCAGGAGGAGGTCGCCCGCGAACTCGGGTGCGGCGGCCGCGTCGTCCAGCAGGCGGCGGGGCAGGTCCAGGCCGTGGAACTCGGGCGCGAGGGGCACAGCGGCGGGGGCGAGGTCGGTCATGGCCACCAGCCTAGGATCCGCCGGCAACGCCGGTGGGCCGTTTCCCGAAACCGGTACCCCGCCGCCGCGGGCTCACTCCCCCTTGAGCCCCCGGACCACGGTGAGGGCCTCCTCGATGTGTTTGTCGATGCCGGTCATCGAGTTGAAGACGTGGCGGACCACGCCCTCGCGGTCGATCACGTAGGTGACCCGGCCCGGGAGCAGGCCGAGCGCGGAGGGTACGCCGAACTTCTTGCGGACGGCGCCGCCGTCGTCGCTGAGCAGGGTGAAGGGGAGCCTGTGCTGGTCGGCGAAGGCCGCGTGGCGCTCCACGGAGTCGGAGCTGACGCCGATCACCTCGGCACCGGCGTCGCTGAAGACCTCGTGGCTGTCGCGGAAGGCGCAGGCCTGGGCGGTGCAGCCGGGGGTGTTGTCCTTGGGGTAGAAGTACAGCACCACGGGGTGCTCGCCGAGCCGGTCGTGCAGGCGGACCTTCTCGCCGGTCTGTGTGGGGAGGGTGAAGTCGGGGGCACTGTCGCCCACCTGGATGCCCTTGGCCATCGTCGCCTACTTTCGCAATCGGCCGTACGCTGCACGGCTTCGGGGATGCTATCGGTGAGATTACCGAGGGCCGGGTACACCGCGGAATCCTCCATGATGCCCACACAGGGGCCCGGTAGGACGGCGCGCCCGGCCCGGCACCCCCTACGGCTCCGTGCCGCAGATGTCGGCGGGCCGGTCCAGGGCTCGTTCCAGCACCAGGAGGGTGTGCCGGGGTGGCCAGTGCGGGTGGAGTGCAGCCGCGTTCGGGCGGACCCCAGGCGCACGGTGCTCCGGTCGGGCCCTCCCCCGCGCGGACCAGACGCCCGGACGCGTCCGGGTACCGCTCCCGGGGAGGGCCGGGACGCGCTCGAAGACGGCGTCCCGGCTCACGGTCGCGCGCATCGGCCCACCCCCGTGGTTCCCGGGGTCCGTCCGGCCCGGACGCCCCACCAGAACCGTCGGGGGCGGTCCGCGCCGACCGCCCCGGGTCAGCGGCTCCGCTCCTGCAGCGCCGTGCACTCCTGGAGGGTGACGCTCTCCTTGTCGAGTGCCTCGCCGCAGGTGGCGGCGCAGACCACCAGGGACCAGAACGAGTCGAGGCGCTCACAGCGGACCTCGACCTGCTGCTCGTCGCCCTGGGCGTGGGCCGCCCCCGGAGCCAGGGTGAGTGCGGCCGCGAGCACAGCGGCCCACAGTGTCCTTCCAACGGTCATGGTGTTCCCCCGAAAACCACGTTCACTACTCTCCGAATTCGACCAAGAGCAAAGGGTAGTGCATTTCGGGGTCGCACACGGGTGACCTGCGGCCGTCAGCGGGTGGAGGGGGCGCCGCAGCACTTCTTGTACTTGCGCTCCGAGCCGCACCAGCACGGCCGGTTGCGCTCGGGCGGCCAGGGGCGGCGGCGCAAAGAGCCCTCGGGAGCGGTGTCCCGGGCCCAGCGGTCCAGGCCGTCGGCGTCCTCCAGCAGGTCCGCGACCTCGTCGAGGCCGGCCAGGACCACGGCGGGGCGCTCCCCCGGCCAGGCACGCAGCCGCCGTTCGGCCGCCATGTAGTAGTCGGCCGCGGACCGTTCGGCGACGCGCCCCTCGGCGCGGGCACGCGCGTGGGAGGCCTGGTCCAGCACCACCAGGGCGGTGGGGCCGCCGTCGACCCCCGCGGGTCCGTGCAGCCGCTCGTCGAGCAGGTCGAGTTCGTCGCGCAGGCTCCCCTGCCGGCCGTCGGCGGCCAGGGCCGCCTCGTCGTGGGCGTCGGGGGCGTGGCCGAGCGCGTCGCGCAGGCGCGCCCGGGAGAGCAGGGGGATGAGCCCCAGGGGGTCGAGGCCCGCGACGAGGTCCGCCGGGCGGGCCAGCAGTCCTCGACAGCTCACGTTGTAGCAGGCCAGGGCGCGTTCGAGGTCGCCGTCCCCTTCGAAGTCCTCGGCCAGCACGAAGGCCGTCTCGGGCAGGAGCGTGCCCGGGTCCATGAGTTCGTCGATGAGCCGGTCGGCCTCGGCGGTCTCGCCCTGGTCGCGCAGGATCCCCGCCGCCATGTGGACGGCGTACTGGCGGTGCACGGGTTCGGGGGCGCGCTCCCGCAGGACGCCGAGCAGCCGCTGCGCCCGGTCCGGGTCGCTGTGGCGCAGCCCGTCTGCGAAGTCCAGGAGGATGCCGCCGGCGTCGGCGGGGTCGGCCGCCAGTTCGTCCACGCAGGCCTGGGGCAGGTCGAGGGCGAAGACGGCGCCGAGGAACTCCGGCGGGAGCGGGGCCGAGGGCTGGCTGTGGATCATGCCCCCAGGCTAGGTGCCACCGGGGTGTGCTCGGCCGGGCACAGCGTGTGGGCCTCGGCATCGCGGCACCGGGGTCAGCCCAGCGGGAGGCGGGACCAGGCCAGGGTGAGCAGTTCGAGGGCGCCCTGCCCGTACCGCGCGCCCGCCTCCAGTCCGGCCGCCGCCGCCAGGACGGCCAGGAGCAGGGCGAGCGTCCAGGCGAGCCCACGGCGCCGCCGCCTGCGGCGGGACCGGAGAGGGCCGTCGGCGCCGATCCAGGGCTGGTCGAGGCGGGCGACCTCGCGGCGCAGGTCCTGTACCTCGGCGTGGTAGTCGTCGCGCTCGCCGCGGACGCGCTGGAGTTCGGCCCGTTCGGCGCGGACGGCCGCGCGGGCGTCGACGATGTCCACGCGGGCCGCCTCGGGGCCGCGGCGGGTGTGCCAGCGCTCCAGGCGGGCGAGGGGGAGGTCGGCGTACTGGGTGGGCCAGTTGCCCTCGTCGGCGAGGTCGGGACGGATCTCCTCGGTTCCGGGCAGGGTCTCGGAGGCGTAGTCGGGTTCGGGGGCCGGGCACTCCCGGGAGGGGCCGTCGGGGGCGGGCGGCTGTAGCGCTCCGGTGTCGTCGGGCGGCAGGTCCTCCGGGGCGGGGACTTCGTCATCGGGTTCGGGGCCCGCGGCGCCGTCGTCGGACGGTGCGGGCGCGGAGAGCGGCCGGCCCTCCTCGGGAAGGGACTCGACGGCGGGCTCCTCCGCCTCGTCGGTTCCCTCGGCGGCACCCACCCCCCGCGGTTCCCCGCCGTCGGGTCCGAGGCCGGGGAGCGCCTCCGCGACCAGGGCGTCCTCACCCTCCCGCGGCGGCCGGGGCGCGGCCGCGGTGCCGGCGGGCTCTGGACGCTCGGCCTCCTCGGCGGGCCGGATCCGGGTGCGGGGGTCGAGCCAGTCGCACAGCAGGTCGCGGCGTTCGGTGAAGGTCGGCGCGTCGGGAACCCCGCGTTCACGCAGGCGGTCGGCGAGTGCGTCGCCGCCCTCCTCGCGCAGGAGGGACACCAGGGCCTCGGCCACACGCAGGAAGTCGGGCGGCGGGACCGGGCGGGGGGAGAGGGTGTCGGCGGTGGGCGGCCCGAAGGCGGTGTGCGGGCCGTCGTCGGGGCCCAGGAGCGGCTCGTAGGTGGAGAAGGACCAGTCCCATCCGGCCGCGGGCAGTGCGTCGGCGGGGGTGAGGACGTCGTACAGGACGCGGTGCAGGCCCCAGAGGAAACGTAACTGGAGGCCCTGCCACAGGTCCGCGTGCTCGGGTTCCAGGGCGAGGCGGACCGCGCGTTCGGGGTGGGCCAGGGCCGCGGCGACGGCTCCGGCCAGGACGGGCTCGCCGCAGATCGCGGTCTCGGCGGCGCGGCGGTCGCGGTTGCGCTGGGCCCCGGGGGCGGCGGTGGCCTCCCACGGTTCGGGGAGGGCCAGGGGCTCCATGGTCTCCCAGCCGGGTCCGGGTGGACGGTTCTCGGCGGGGCGGGTGCGGGGGTTCTCGTGCAGGGACAGCACGCGGGGGAGGGTGAGCCCGTGGGCGGGGCCCACGATCGCGCAGGCGTGCGCGCGGTGCACCTCGCCGGGCCAGCGGTAGACGAGGGCCGCCTGCCCGTCGGGGTAGGCGCGGGACCAGAGGGTCTCGGGGTAGTCGGCGGGGGGCGTGCCGGGCAGGGCCGCGCCGTAGTCGGCGGTGAGGGCGGGGACGAGCCGGTCGCGCCAGGAGCGCAGCGCGGGGAGTTCGTCCTCGGGCAGGGAGGTGGCTGCGGGGCCGGGGCCGTTGCGCCCCAGAAGGGTCGGTTCCGCCCAGGCGAAGTGGATCTGGTGGTAGGTGCTGTCGGGCAACGCCCCTCCCGGGTGCTCGGACCGAGGCGGCGTGTCGGCCGCCTCTAGGGAAGGTATCCGGGTGGGCGCTGGGGAAAACAGGGGCCTTCGCCCACCACCGCCCTCCACGGGCCTCCGACGGTGCGGTCTCCTCCGGGCGGGCACGGCCGGGGCTCCCGTGCCCGTGGCGGGACCGCTGCCACGGGCACGGGAGGTCCCCGTGTCAGCCCGCCTCGTCCAGGCGGGACCGCTGCTCACCCGAGAGGGCGAGGTCACCGGCCTCGATCGCCTCGTCGAGCTGGGCCGTACCGCTCACCCCCACCAGCGGCACGACGCCGTTGTCCATCAGCCAGGCCAGGACGACCTGGTTGCGGGTGGCGCCGGTCTCGGCGACCACGTCGTCGAGGACGGCGAGGCGGGCCGCGGTGCCGGGGTGGTCGTAGACGGGGTCCAGGGCCTTGTCCCGGCGGGTGTAGGCACCCCACAGCAGCGGCGTGTAGGCCACCACCGTGTACTCGCGGCCCTCGGCGCGCTCGGCGCGGACGAAGTCCAGTAGCTCGGGCGTGGCGTGCATGTGGCCCATGGACTGGAGCGGCCGGTCGAAGCGGGGTTGCAGATAGCTGTACCGGTACTGGAGGACGCGCGGACGCGGCCAGTGGCGGGCCTCGGCGATCGAGCGGGCGCGCTCCAGGCGCCAGGTGCGGTGGTTGGACAGGCCCAGCTCGGCGACGTGGCCGTCGGCGACGAGTCCGGCGAACGCTCCCATGGTCTCCTCCAAGGGGACGGATCGGTCCTCCTGGTGGGCGTAGAGGAGGTCGAGCCGGTCCGTGCCCAGGCGCTCGCGGCTGCGCTCGGCGGCCTCGGCGACCGCCTCGGCGGACAGGCCCTCCCTGGTCTCCAGCCCGGTGCCGGGCACGGTGGGCTGGGCGCCGAGCTTGGTGGCGATGACGACCTCGTCGGTGACGCCGCGCTCGCGCCGCCAGCGGCCGAGGAAGGTCTCGCTCTCGTGGCCGTGGAAGCCCTCGACCCAGAACTGGTAGCAGTCGGCGGTGTCGACGAACGTCCCGCCGGCCTCGACGAAGCGGTCGAGCAGGGCGGAGGCGGTGGCGTCGTCGGTCTCGCTGCCAAACTTCATCGCGCCCAGGCACAGGGCGCTGACGCGGCGGTCGCCGATGGCGGTGTAGCGCATCAGGTGGTCTCCTCGACCTTTCGGGGTGCGTGTTCGGTGAGGACGGTGACGTAGTGGTCGATCTTGGTCTGGATGACCGCCTGCCGGTCGTGCAACTCGGCGATGCGCCGCTCCAGGAGGTCCAGGTGCGTCTGGAGCACCTGGACCCGCTGGGTGATGGTGTGGTCTCCGGAGCGGACGAGTTCGGCGAACTCGCGCAGGCGGGCGATGGGCATGTCCGTGTCGCGCAGGCAGCGGATCAGGCCGAGGAGGTGGACGTCGTCGGCGCGGTAGCGGCGGTGGCCGCTGGGAGCGCGGTCGACCTGCCTGAGCAGCCCTTCCCGCTCGTAGTAGCGGAGGGTGTCCAGGGTCAGGCCGAACCGTTCGGCGACCTCCCCGGGAGTGAAGTGGTCCTTCATGGCCCCAAGCATGGGACCTGGAGTGCGCTCCAGGTCAAGCGGAGGCGCGGAACGCCGCTCAGGAGGTAGGCGGAGCCACCATGATCCAGGTGGCGTGGGCCTGGGCGACCAGGCGGCCGGATGCGTCGTAGAGGGCGCTGCCGGTGTGGACCTTGCGGCCCTCGACGGCTTCCAGGTGGCCCATCGCCACGTAGGTACGCCCGATCCGGGGCGCCTCCTGGACGCGGGCGGTGAAGCGGCCCAGGACGATGGGTCGGCCCTTGACGTCGTGGGACCAGCCGCCGGGGCAGTCCAGTGCGGTCCAGGTGTCGGGCAGGGCGACGGTGCCGGAGCCGCCGTCGAGGCCGGGGTGCGGGGTCCACGTGCAGGCGACGACGGTTCCGGCGCCGTCGGGTCCGGTGCCCGGGCGCACCCTGCCGGGGCAGAGGTGGAGCCCGTCGCCCTCGGGGCGGTCGGGGCCGCAACTGTAGCAGCGCGGGAACGGGTGGCCCTCCAGTCCGGGGTAGCGCTTCTCCGCCTCGGCGGCCTCACCGGGGGTGGCGGGTGTGCCGGGGACGGCCGGGCGGTCGGGGAGTTCGGCGCGGACGGCCTCGGCCACCAGGTGGCCCTTGCCGTCGGTCTCGGGGTCGGTGAGCAGCAGGCCGGTCGCGGGGTCGCCCGCGACGGTGAGGGGGCGGCCCAGCGGCGGGGGCGTGCGCAGGGTGACGGTGACGGCGGGGCCGCCCTCGGCGGTGAGCCGGGCGGCGAGCAGCCCGGAACTGTAGCCGCCGTTGCCCGATCCGTCGGGTCCGTTGCAGTGGGTCGGGATGGTGAGGGTGGAGGTCGCGTCGCCCAAGGTGCCGTTCATAGGCCCAGGGTAGGGCGGCTTCCGCGGACCCGCGTCACCGCCGGACCGTCCTCGGGCCCGCTCCCTCCGTGCGGAGGGGCAACGGGAGGCCGGTGACCGTCCCCGCCGCCCCTCGCCCCGGTCCCGGCCTCAGGAGGAGAGCTCCGTCGGAGGGACCACGGTGATCCGCTCGGGGTCCTCCTGCGGGGCGCTCTCCTCCCCCGCGGACTGGGCCTGGCCCTGTTCGTTGGTGCCCTCCTGGCCCTGGACCTGGCCCTGCACGTTCTCGAGGTCGTTGATATTGGCGTTGTCCACGTGGATGTGGTTGTGGATGATGACGTTGATGACCGGGGTATCCCCGTCCTTGCCGCCGTCCCCCTTGTGGCCGCCGTCCCCGTGCCAGCACTCGGACGGGTAGTAGCCCGAGGAGGCGCACTCTCCGCCCGCGCTCTGCTGTTCGGAGAGACTGTCGGCCAGGGCCGCCGTCGGCCAGGCCAGGGCCGGGACCGCGGCCCCGGCGACGAGAGCACGGGCGATGACCTTCTTCATCTGGTTTCTTCCCTTCCCCGCGGGCCCGCGATGGCAGGCCCGCGCAAGAGCACATTCTCACTGGATCACTGCGGTGGGGACCGGGAACGCACGCGGCCGAGGGGCCCGCCCGTTCGCGGGCGGGCCCCTTCCGGACGACGGCCGTTGCCGTCATCCGCGAATGCCGTGGATCCGGTCGTCCCGGCGGTCGCCGCACCCGGAGGCCGCCGCGTCCGCCGTCATGGCGCCGGTCGGCGCTAGAGCAGCGAGTCGTCCTGGGTCTGCCCCTGCCCCTGGCCCTGGCCCTGGCCCTGGCCCTGGGCGTTGGTGCCCTCCTGGGTCTGCCCCTGGCCCTGCTCGTTGGTACCCTCCTGGCCCTGGCCCTGCGCCTGGCCCTGGGCGTTCTCCTGAGCGTTCTCGTTGTCCTGCACACTCACCTGGTCCTGGTCCTGGGCCTGGCCCTGGGCGTTGGTGCCCTCCTGGTCCTGGTGCTGGCCCTGGACGTTGGTGAGCTCGTTGAAGTTCAGGTTCTCGCTCTCGATCTCGTTGACGATCTCCAGGACCCGGTCCTTCTTGACGTTGTCCTTGAGCACGTAGTCGGCGTAGCCGGCGAACGCGGTGGCCGGGGCGGCCAGAGCCAGGCCCGGGGCGACGAAACCGGCGATGACGAGTCTGGCCATGGTCTTCTTCATGACAATTTCCTTTTCACACGGATGAATTAATTCGAACCACGCATGATCAGCCGAACCACGCAACACCGAGCCATCAAAAACGAAGGACTCAGGGCAGCATCCACGCCGCGCGCACATGCTTTTCCGCGCGAACCAGCACCTCGCGTCGGCACGAGATCACCACAACACGGACAAGCATGACCAGGCAAGACAGAACCTTAGTTACTTGCAGTATTTATACCATTACTATAAGTAACAGATCAAAGGCAAAAGTGTGGGCCAATGAAAAACAGCAGCAACACCGCACGCAAAGAGAGAAGAAAGAGCAACGAACCAAAGGAACCCGGAAACCGATGGACTCCTCAGCAAGCCGTCAAGAATCAGCCTTGGAACCCCTCGGCGGGCGTGCTGAGGGGGCCGTGCCCGGGTGCCGACCCCCTCGCCAGTTGCGCCTGGGGCGCGCCCCGCCCGTCAGTCCCCGCTGTGCTTCTCCAGGAAGGTGTAGACGTCGTGCTCGTCCACCCCCGGGAAGGTGCCGGAGGGCAGTGCGGACAGCACGTGGGAGTGGGCCCGCGCCGAGGGCCAGACGTTGCCCTCCCAACGGGCGGCGAGGTCGGCCGGCGGGCGCACGCAGCACTCCCCGTTCGGGCAGTTGGACTTGGTGCGGTTGGTGGTCTCCCGCCCCCGGAACCAGCGCGACTCCTTGTAGGGCACGCCGAGGGTGATCGCGAAGTTGCGCTCGCGGCTGGGGTCGACGTGCGCGACGCACCAGTGGGTGCCGTTGGGCTTGTCGGTGTACTGGTAGAAGATCGAGTAGCGGTCCGGGGAGGCGAAGACCTGGCGGCCCGACCACTGGCGGCACATGCGCTGGCCCTCGATCGCCCCGCTCTCGTCCGTGGGGAAGACCAGTCCGTCGTTCTCGTAGGCCTTGTAGATGATGCCGGTCTCGTCGTTGCGGATGAAGTGGCACACCAGGCCCAGGTGCCGGTGGGCCAGGTTGGTGAACCGGTGCGCGGCCATCTCGTAGGAGACGGAGTAGACGTCGCGCAGGTCCTCCACGGACAGGTCGCGCGCCTCCTTGGCCTCTTGGAGGTAGGGGACCGCCGCCGCCTCGGGGATGAGCACCGCGGCGGCGAAGTAGTTGGCCTCCACCCGCTGGCGCAGGAAGTCGGCGTAGTCGCGCGGGTGCCCGTGGCCCAGGACCACGTGCCCCAGCGTCTGCAGGAGAATCGTCCGGGGGCTGTGCATGCCCAGCAGCGTCGTCTCGCGCTTGAGGTAGATGCGCCGGTTGATGTGGTCGGTGAGGGAGCGCACCGAGCGGGGCAGGTCCTGCACGTACCTGAGGGTGAACCCGTGGTGGGTGGCGATCGCCAGGATCTGGCCCTGGGAGAGGGCGCCGGTGGAGTAGTTGACGGCCGCGAGGGTCTCGGCCGCGGCCTTCTCGATGTGCTCGAAGTAGTTGCCGCGCTCGCGCATCTGCCGCCGCAGGTCGGCGTTGGCCCGCCGGGCCTCCTCCGGGGTGGCGGTCGGCTTGACGCTGCGACGCTTGAGTTCGTCGTACAGGCCGACGATGTGTTCGAGCACGTCGTTGGGGACCCGCTTGCCGATCTTCAGGTGCGGCAGGTTGAGGTCCTGGTAGACGGTGTCGCGCTGGGCCTCCTCCACCGCGATCTCCAGTTGGGCACGCCGGCTCGGGGGCTGCTTGGAGAGGAGTTCCTCGACGGAGACGCCGAGGGCCGAGGCCAGGGACGTGAGGAGGGAGAGCTTGGGCTCGCGCTTGCCGTTCTCCAACAGGGAGAGCTGGGACGGGGCGCGCCCCACGCGTTCCCCCAGGTCAGAGAGGGTCATTCCGCGTGCGCGCCGCAGATGACGGAGACGCTGCCCAAAGGTAACGAGATCTAGGTCACCTGGCAAAGACGGTATTTCTTCAGTACCAAAGTACGCCATGCGTTCATGATACGGAAAGAATCGAGCTTCTTCGCACGATTTCGAGTGGAAAAGTCTTGGATCTTGCCCAAGAATCATAGTTACCGGCGGGGAACTTACCGCTCAGGGCTCACCCCGGCCCTGTGGCACCGGACCTCGACCGGGGTGAACACTTGGGGCTACACGTGAGGCGGGATCGAAATGGGCACGAGCGCTCGACGTCAGGAAGCCAGCGCGGCACTCCAACGCGACTGGGAGACCAACCCCCGGTGGGCCGGTATCGAGCGCACCTACTCCGCCGACGACGTGGTCAAGCTGCGCGGATCGGTCACCGAGGAGCACACGCTGGCCCGCCGCGGCTCCGAGCGCCTCTGGGACCTGCTGCACACCGAGGACTACGTCAACAGCCTCGGCGCCCTCACCGGAAACCAGGCGGTCCAGCAGGTGCGGGCCGGCCTGAAGGCCATCTACCTGTCCGGCTGGCAGGTCGCGGCCGACGCCAACCTCTCGGGCCACACCTACCCGGACCAGAGCCTCTACCCGGCCAACTCGGTCCCCAACGTCGTCCGCCGCATCAACAACGCCCTCCTGCGCGCCGACCAGATCACCTGGGCCGAGGGTGACGACAGCGCCCCCGAGTGGCTCGCCCCGATCGTCGCCGACGCCGAGGCCGGCTTCGGCGGCACCCTCAACGCCTACGAGCTCATGAAGGCCATGATCGCCGGCGGCGCCGCGGGCGTGCACTGGGAGGACCAGCTCGCCTCCGAGAAGAAGTGCGGCCACCTGGGCGGCAAGGTCCTCATCCCGACCAGCCAGCACGTCAAGACGCTGAACTCCGCCCGCCTCGCCGCGGACGTGGCCGGCGTCCCGAGCCTGGTCATCGCCCGCACCGACGCGCAGGCCGCCACGCTGATCACCAGCGACATCGACGAGCGCGACCAGCCCTTCATCACCGGCGAGCGCACCGCGGAGGGCTTCTACCGCTTCCGCAACGGTGTCGAGGCCTGCGTCGCCCGCGGCCTGGCCTACGCCCCGCACTCCGACCTGCTCTGGATGGAGACCGCGACGCCGGACCTGGAGGTCGCCCGCGACTTCGCCGAGCGCATCAAGGCCGAGTACCCGGACCAGATGCTGGCCTACAACTGCTCGCCCTCCTTCAACTGGAAGCGCCACCTGGACGACGCGACCATCGCCAAGTTCCAGCGCGAGCTCGGCCACATGGGCTACAAGTTCCAGTTCATCACCCTGGCCGGCTTCCACTCGCTCAACTACTCGATGTTCAACCTGGCCAAGGGCTACGCCCAGAACGGGATGACCTCCTACGTCGAGCTCCAGGAGGCCGAGTTCGCGGCCGAGGCGCAGGGCTACACCGCCACCCGCCACCAGCGCGAGGTCGGCACCGGCTACTTCGACGCCATCAGCACGACCATCGCCCCCGAGGCCAGCACCACGGCCCTCACCGGCTCCACCGAGGAAGACCAGTTCTCAGAGGCTCACTGAGACTCAGGTCTTCGTTCCCCGACGGCCGTCCCTCCCCGCTTTCGTGGCTGGGGCGGGGAGGGACGGCCGTCCCTCCCGGCCGTCGGCCGCGCGCGGTCCGTGTCACACGCCGCGCGGCCGACGGCCGCTTCACGTCCGAGGCGGCCACACACGGCACGTACATTGCTTCGTGTGACCGACAAGACCCACGACACCCCTAGCACCGGCACGGACACGCCCTCCGCGCCGCCCGCCTCCCCGCGCCTGCTGCGCGGGGAGGTGCTGTGCGTCCTGGCCCTGTCCCTGATCCCCGCCGCGGTCTACTCGGTCATCGCCTTCGCTGGCGTGCTGACCGCCCCGGAGCCGCTGTCCGAACAGACCGCGAGCCTGGTGAACCCGCGGGCGAACGACCGCCCCTGGCTGGACCTGTCGCGCCAGCTCGCCTCGGTGGCCTTCGCGCTCGTCCCCGTACTGTTGGCCGTACACCTGCTCCAGCGCACGGGCGAGGGCGCGCACACCCTCGGCTTCGACGTGCGCCGGCCGGGCCCGGACCTGGCCGCGGGCGCGGCACTGGCCGCGGTGATCGGCGCGGGCGGGCTAGCCGTGTACGTGTTCTCGTGGCAGCTGGGCCTGACGGTGACGGTCCGGCCCAGCAGCCTGGACGGCAACTGGTGGGACGTACCGGTCCTGGTGCTCCAGGCGGCCAAGAACGGGATCCTCGAAGAGGTGATCGTGGTCGGCTACCTGCTGCACCGGCTGGGACAGCTGGGGTGGTCGCCGTGGAAGGCCGTACTGGCGAGTTCGGTGCTCAGGGCGTTCTACCACCTTTACCAGGGGGTGGGGATGTTCTTCGGCAACCTGGTGATGGGGCTGGTCTTCGGCTGGTTCTACACCCGCTACGGCCGGGTGATGCCCCTGGTGGTCGCGCACACCCTGATCGACATCGTGGCCTTCGTCGGCTCGGTGTACCTCATCGGCCGCGTCGACTGGCTGCCGGGGTGACCCGCCCCAGGGCGTCCTCCAGGTGGCGGGGGCGCCCCAGCGCCTGGCCCGCGACCGCGTTGGCCGCGACCAGGAGCAGCACGAGCAGCAGCGGGGCGTGCCAGCCGCCGGAGCTCTCGTGCAGGAACCCGAAGAGGAAGGGCCCCGCGCCGCCCATCAGGTAGCCCAGCCCCTGGCTGGCGGCCGACAGCGCGGTGGTACCCGCGCCCGTGCGGGTGCGCAGCGCGAACGAGGTCAGGGCGAACACGAAGCTGCCGCCCATGGCCACGCCGAGGAACGTCGTCCACAGCCACACGCCCGCCAGCGGCGCGCACCACAGACCCGCGATGCCCGCGAGGTAGGCCGCGGTGAACACGGCGGCGACCGGGCGCTGGTCGCCCATCCGGGTGAGCAGCAGGGGCAGGAACAGGGAGACGGGCACCCCCAGCAGGCTGAGGTAGGACAGCGCCAGCCCCGCCGTCTGAGGGTCCATACCCTGGTCGCGCAGCATCTGGACGTACCAGCCGAACATGGTGTAGGCCACCGCGGACTGCGTACCGAAGTACAGGACGCTCTGCCGGCCCAGCCCCGTGCGCAGTACCCGTAGGGGGCTCGCCCCGGGTCTCTGTCCGCCCTCCCCGCCGCCGCGCCGCAGGACCAGCAGCCACGGCAGGAGGGCCGCGACCCCGAACAGGGCGTAGGAGCCCAGGGCGATCCGCCACTGCCCGGTGGCCTGTTCCAGGGGAACGGTGGCCCCGGCCGCGAGCGCGGTACCCACCGCGAGGGCGGTGGTGTACACCGTCGTCATCAGGCCCACCCGGTCGGGGAAGTGCTGCTTGACCAGGGTGGGCAGCAAAACGTTGCCCACCGCTCCCCCGGAGAGCGCCAGGGCGCTCAACACGAGGAAGAGCCCGGGGCCGTCGGCCAGGGCGCGGCCGGCGAGCCCGGCGGCCAGCGCCGCGAGCGCGTACACCATCAGGCGGTGCTCGCCCAGGCGCCTCGACAGGAGGGGGGTGAGCCCGCCCACGAGGGCGAAGCACAGTACCGGAAGGGTGGTCAGGAGTCCGGCCTGTACCGCGGACAGGCCCAGGCCGCGGGAGACCTCGTCGAGCACGGCGCCGACACTGGTGATGGCGGTACGCAGATTGAGGGCGGCCAGCGCGACACCGGCGGTCATCAGGGAAAGCACGGTTCCACGGGAGGCCGGGGCGGTACCACTCCCCGCCTGGGGAGCGTCCGCGGCCGAGGCCCGCGCGGCGGCATCGGAGCTCATAGGGGGTGCCTCGCATATTCGTAGGATGACCCGATGTACTTCATGACCATAACGCATTCCCGTTCGTGGACGCCTACCCGCCCGTACTGGTCTAAGCTCCGGCGTAACCGATCCGAATCAGCGTACTGGCCCCGTCATCAGACGAACCGCCCCTAGGAGGAAGCGTGCCCCTCGCCTCGACACGCCGGACCGGTCTCGTCGACCAGGTCATCAACCAGTTACGAGCCCAGATCGACTCGGGCGAGTGGGGCGTGGGCGACCGCATCCCCACCGAGTCGGAGCTCTCCGACCAGTTGGAGGTGGGCCGCAACACCGTACGCGAGGCGGTCCGCGCCCTCGCCCACGCCGGCCTGCTGGAGATCCGGCAGGGGGCGGGCACGTTCGTCCGCGCCTCCAGTGAGCTCGGCGGCGCCCTGCGACGGCGCCTCGAACGCTCCAGGCTGCGCGAGAACCTGGAGGTGCGCCGTGCGCTGGAGGTCGAGGCGGCGCGCCTGGCCTCCCTTCGGCACAGCGACGAGGACATGGCCGACATCGACCGGGCCATGGCCCTGCGCGAGGAGGCCTGGCGGGCGCACGATACCGGTGCCTTCGTGGAGGCCGACTTCTCCCTGCACCGGGCGATCGTCAACGCCACGCACAACACACTGCTCATCGAGCTCTACGACGACATCGCACAGGTGGTCTACGCGAGCATCGCGCACACCGCCTACGAGAAGGACGGGGAGACCGGCGCCCGCCCCTCCTCGACCTCGACCACCGTCGGTCTGGACCACGCCGCACTGGTGGAGGCGGTCCGTTCCGGCGACCCGGCGGCCGCGGCGCGTGAGGCGACCTGCTACATCGAGGAAGCGCTCTCACTCGCCCAGGAGTGAGGCCGAGCGGGCCCGCCCCTCCCCCTCGCTCCTTCCCACCGCGCACACCCCGTGGAAAGAGAGGCGCCGCCCCGCCCTCGGGCGAAAGGCCCCGCCCCCTCACGGAGCGCTCCCGCACCCCTCAGACGGGCCCCCACTGGGCAGACCGCTCCCCTCCTCGGCGCTCCTTGCGCACCCTCAGATGGTCCCAGGTCTCCACGTACCCCACCCCCGGTGCCGCCCGGACCGTTTCCAGCGCCTCGACCAGACCGCACCGGTCGGACGCGGTGAGCGTGCCGATCACGTCGTAGCGGCCGAAGCCGCTCGCCAGGAAGGACACCCGGGGCATGGTCGCGACCGCCGACGCCAGCGCCTCGGCGTCCCCCCGGCACCGCAGCCCGAACCCGAGCTGCTCGTTCGCGCCTGCGGCCGAGGGTTCGGCGATCGCGGTGACGTGCACGACCCCCGAGCTCAGCAGGCGCACGACCCTGGACCGGGCCGCCGCCTGCGACAGCCCCACCTGGCGCGCCAGGTCGGCGTAGGAGGCTCGGCCGTCCTTGAGCAACAGGCGCACCAGCCGCCAGTCCAAGGCGTCCAAGTCCACCTCGCGCAGCTCGCGCACGCTGCTGTGCTCGTCCTTGAACACGGCGCTCGCGCGGAACACCTCCGCGCTCTCCACCCCCGGCATCGCCCGCAGCTCCGCGAGCTCCTTGGCGAGCGCGCCGTCGTCGGCCACCCGGACCTGCGCGACGGCCGGGAAGCGCCCGGCCGACTGGGCGGCGAACGTCACCGCCTCCCGCTCGTCCAGTGCCTCCATCAGCGGCCCCGAGGGGCCATGGACGCGGAACGACACATGGCCCAGGACCTCCATACCGACGACTCCGGCGTGGAGCACGCCCACGATTCTGATGGCCCCCGAACGGACGAGCTGGCGCACTCTGGCGCGCACGGCCGTCCTGGACAGGCCGACCCCGTCGGCCAGGGCCTGGAACGTCGCTCTGCCGTCCCCCTGCAACGCGCGCATCAGCGCGACGTCAACCGCATCGAGCACGATGGTGCCTCTTTCGTTCCCATGACGCCGCCCTTCCCCCGAACGACGCGCCCTCCTGCGGCCAGATCATCGCAGCTACGGGACGACTCCACTACCGATCGCGAAAGAAAACGGCCGCTTCGCCCGTGTGAACGACAGGAAAGCGCCGTCCAACCACTCAGTGACGACCTCTCTCGTACATAACAGACTTGTATAGAAGATCAAGAATGAGCCAACCTCCGCACCCACAACCCAGACAAAAGGTCCACACTGAACAGAGGGGCTCCGCGCGGTAGGCGTCGAGCGCCCCGCGCGTCGTGCGCGCCGAAGGTCCCATGACCCGTTCGGCGGCGCAGCGGGGGAATCCGGGGCACCCCTCGAACACGTGCACATGACAGAAGCGCCCGGTGACATGCCAGGGTGCCCGGTGCGTGCCGTCGACCGGTGGGCGTTCGGCCGTACCGCGACACGGGGACACAGCACCCCCGCGGCAGGAGAGGAATCGCCGGTGGCTGGCGGAGAAGAGCGGCAAGAGAAGGGGCCCGGGGTCCGACGGGGCATACGACGGGCCCTGCTGTGGACCGCGGTATCGGTGCCGCTGCCGGGCGCGGCGCACCTGCGGATGGACCGCCGCCGGTCGGGGGCCCTGATCCTGGGTGTGTACCTGCTGATCGTCGCCGTTCTCGCGGCCGCGGCCGTGTGGATCGCCTCCGACACGTCGGAGGCGACGACCCGGCTGGCCGGTATCGCCGTGCAGAGCCAGTGGCTCCTGGCGGCCATGGCCGGGGTGTTCGCGGCGGCGGTGCTGTGGATGGCGGTCATCGTGCACTCCTGGACGATCACCCGGCCGCCGGGCGCCACGGTCGGTCGGCAGGTGCTGGGTGCCGCGGCCGTCCTCCTCCTCTGCCTGGCGGTGGCCGTACCCTCCGGCATGGTCCTGCACGCCGGATACACCGCCCACCAGACGCTGGCCTCGCTCTTCGGCTCGCCCGAGCCCGACAGCGAGCCCCCGCACGACGACGCGGACCCCTGGAACGGGGCCGACCGGGTCAACGTCCTGCTCCTGGGATCGGACTCGGCGGAGAACCGCTACGGGACGCGCACCGACTCGATGATGGTCGCCAGCATCGACACCGACACCGGTGACACCGTACTCATCGGGCTGCCCCGCAACCTGGAGGACGCGCAGTTCCCGACGGGAACGGCGCTGGCCGAGCGCTACCCGCCGCCGTGGGGTTTCGACGACCTCCTCAACGAGGTGTACCAGACGGTGGCCGAGGACCCCGGGGCACTGGCGGTCAACCCGACCGCGGTGGACCCCGCCGCCGACACCCTCAAGGCCGTCATCGGCTACAACATCGGCTTGGACGTGAAGTACTACGCGATGGTCGACATGCTGGGCTTTCGCGACCTGATCGACGCCGTGGGCGGTATCCAGGTCCTCATCGAGGAGCCGCTCCCCTACGGTGTCCACGGCGGTGTCCTGGAGCCCGGCCTGCGCCGGCTCGACGGTTACGAGGCGCTCTGGTACGGGCGCTCGCGGGTCAACTCCGACGACTACGGGCGCATGGGCCGCCAAGGCTGCCTGATCAAGTACGTGGCCGACCAGATCGACCCCGCCACGGTCCTGACCGGCTACCGGGAGCTGGCGGGCGCGACCCAGCGCACGCTGACCACGGACATCCCGCAGACCAAGGTGCCCGCGTTCATCGAACTGGCCGACCTGGTCGGTGGCTCCGGTTCGATGAGCACCCTCCAGCTGTCGCCCCCGCAGGTGTACACCGGCAACCCGGACTGGGAGATGGTCAAGAACCTGGTCGCCGAGGCGCTGGGCGCCGGCGGCGACGCGCTGCCCGCGGGGCCCGCGGAATCCCCCTCCGCCTCGCCGGAGGACGGCGTCCAGGCGAGTCCAGGCGACGGCACCGAGCCCTCCCCCGAGGACGACCTCACCGCGTGGCAGGAGTACACCGGCCTGGAGGAGCCGGCTCCCGCCGACCCCGGCCGCCAGGTGGGCGAGGACGCCATCGACCTGAACACCCTCTGCCCCTGAGGAACGGCGTCCGCGAAGGGCTGCTCTCCCCCTTGAGATAGATAAACATAAAGAACCCCATATGACCGGAACCGGCCATATGGGGTTCTTCGCTTTGTCACGGACCAGAGCCCGTGTGACCCTTGGCGCCGTGACGAACGCGCAGCTCTGGACCCTCGTCGCTCTGGGTGCCTTCCACGGCCTGCACCCGGGCATGGGCTGGCTCCTGGCCGTGTCACGGGGCATGCAGGAGGGCGGGCGGAGGCAGGTCCTGCGCTCGGTCCCCGCGATCGCGGCGGGGCACGCCGTGAGCGTCGGCGTGGCGGCGGTCGCCATCACCGTCACCGGTTCGGCCACCGCGTCGGTCCTCTTCCCCGTGGCCGGCGGCGCCCTGATCGTCCTGGCCGGACTGTGGATGCTGCTCTCGCACCGGCACTTCCACTGGCGCGAGGTGCGACTGCCCCTGTGGCAGGTCTGCGCGTGGTCGTTCCTGATGGCCTCGGCCCACGGGGCGGGGCTGATGCTCATGCCGGTGCTGGCGGGCCAGCTCGCCCACGCCCACGGAGGACACGGCCACGGGGGACACGCCGCCGAGGCCTCCGCCACGGGTGTGCCGGAAGCCTCCCCGGCGACCGTGACCACCGCCGCGGAGGGGACGTGGACGCTGTGGGACGCGACCCTGCTCGGCCTGGCGGCGACGGGGGTGCACACCGCGGCCATGTTCTGCGCGGCGTCCGTGGCCGCCCTCCTGGCCTACGACTTCCTCGGCTCCCACGCCCTGAGGTGGCGCGGGGTCACGATGGACCGGGTCTGGGCACTGACCCTGCTGCTGGGCGGCGTGTTCGTCCTGTGGTCGGTTCTCTGAGGAGAAACTCCGGCCGGGCCCCGTCCGTTGTCCGGGCGAGATCCCTCGCACGCACGGCGAGGGGCCGGTGGCGACGGACGGGGCGAGGGCGCATGAGCGGGGACACGGTGCACAGGCGGCGGTCCAGGAGCCGTTGGCGGGGGCCGCTGATCTCCCTCGCGGTCCTGGTCGCACTGGCCGTCGCGGCCGTCCTCGCCGTGGGGTGGATCGCCGAACGCGCCACCCCCTCCCTCACACCTCCCTGGGGGCCGGAGTGCGCCGCGTGGGTGGGCGGGGAGGACTTCCCCCTCGACCGCGACCAGGCCCGGCGTGCGACCACAGCGGCCGCGGTCCTGGCCCAGGGGGAGGCCGCACCGATCACCGCACCCGACACCGCCGACATCCCCGAACCCGTGATGACCGCCCTGGTGGAGGGACCCGAGGGGGATGCCGGACCGTCGCTGACCTGCCGGTCCGGCAAGAACCCCGACCTGGCGGTCCAGGAGGGCCTGGAGCCGTCCGGACTCACGGCGCGCGCCGAACACCTCAGACAGGGCATGCAGGGCGTCTTCGGCGGCCTGTCCCTGGGCGGCTACACCCCCGGTGGCTACAACACCGGGCACGGCGAGCGGTCGGCCCACTACGAGGGGCGGGCCATCGACATCTTCTACCGGCCGGTCGACGAGGGCAACCGCCGCTCGGGGTGGGTCCTGGCGCACTGGCTGATCGCGCACGCCCCGGACTACGAGATCGACGTCATCATCTTCGACGACCGCATCTGGAGCACCTACCGCCCCTCCATGGGCTGGCGCGACTACGACGCGCCCGACCCCGACAACGAGATCCTGCGGCACCTGGACCACGTGCACGTGGACGTGCAGCGCGGCACCGGTTCGGGTTCGCAGGGCTGAGGCCCCGGGCGGCCCTCGAAGCGCGCCCGGGGAGCCGCCCGAGCGCCCCTCACCCCTCCAGCCGGAACCCGACCTTCAGGCCCACCTGGTAGTGCCCGATGACGTTGTCCTCGATGTGACCGCGGATCTCGGTCACCTCGAACCAGTCGAGGCCGCGCAGGCTGGTCGAGGCCCTGCCGATGCCGTTGCGGATGGCGTCGTCGACCCCGTCGGGCGAGGTGCCGACGATCTCCGTGACGCGGTACGTGTGGTGAGACATGAGCGCCCCCTGGGTTGTCGTTGCGCGGCCTCCCGGTCCCTGGTTCCGGGAGCCCCAATGGTCACACTGGACGACACCGACACCGAAGGCGGTCGACACGCGGGGGCGGTGGTGGGACTTTGCCCTTCGCTGGCGTGATAGAGGGGCCCCCTTGGGGCGGAAGCGACACGGGGGACGCCCCGGGCCGAAGCCCGTGGCAGGAAAGAGCGGGCAAAGTGCCAGATTAGCCCTGACCTGGTACTTAAGGCCCATGTCCGGCGGGACTGTCCCGAGACAACGTCGTAATCAGCTCTTGACGTACCCCCGGGGGCTGCGGTGTACATTGGGTTCTAGCGCTTCGGTCCCCCGTCGGAGCGCGGGGTGATGTTTCGAGCCCCCGTCGAAACATCACACGCGACGCCGGGTGGTTTGCCCCCGTAACCACCCGGCGTCGCCTTTTTTGCCGCCGAGCGGTGGCTTTGACCGCACGTGGCCACGCCTTGACCACAGGCCGACGACGACTGCCTTGGGGACAGGATTGAGTCATCCCGACACCGCCGAGTCCCCGCGCTGCTCCCGGCGGGACTGCCGCGCGAACGCCCGGTGGGCGCTGGTGTGGAACAACCCGAAGCTGCACGCGCCGGACCGCCGGAAGGTGTGGACGGCGTGCGACGAACACCGCGAGTACCTGTCGAACTTCCTGGACCTGCGCGGGTTCCTGCGCGAGGTCGTACCGATGGACGAGTTCGAGGGATGAGGGGAGAACGGGGTGCGCCCGTCCACGGCGCACCCCGTTCCGCTCCTCAGCTTACGGCGACCCGCCAAGCGCTCGAACGCACTGGCGCTTGCGAGGGACCTCCGCCTTACCAGTCCAGGTCGCGACGGGCACGCTCCAGGTCCTCGGGGGTGTCGACGTCGAAGGCGCCCCCGCCCGGCAGCGGCACCGTCCGGGGCTCCAGCGGGCCGAGCAGGCGGTACAGCGACCGGCCCTCGTAGGCGGCGAGCGCCTCGCGCACGGCGGCGGTGCGCCAGAGGCCGGTGAGCCACTGCTCGCGCCCCCCGGAGTCCACGTACACCGCCCCGGTGTCCGCCTCGGTGAGCACGGCGGAGAGTTCCGTGAGGTGGGCCGGGGCCAGGTGCGGCAGGTCGGCGGCCAGCAGCGCGAACCACTCCCGTTCCACGCGGGCCAGTCCGGCGCGCAGGGCCGGGACCGGCCCCGATCCGGGCGGGTCCTCGCGGACGTAGCGGGCGCGCGGGCTCCCGCGCTCGGGCCCGACCACGGTCAGGCCCGCGTCGGGCGTGTGGGAGCGGACCGCCCCGGCGACCCGCTCCAGCAGGGTCCGCCCGCCCACGACCAGGCCGGGCTTGTCGGTGCCGCCCAGGCGGCGCGCCCCTCCCCCGGCCAGGACGACCGCGTCCAGGCGGATGGTACGTGTGCTCGTCATGCCCCCAGCCTGCACCACGGGCTCACCCCTTGACCCACACCACCTGCCGCGGGTGGCGGACGACCTCGACCAGGTCGGCCTGCGCCTCGATCACCGGCTCCGGGTCCTTGTAGGCGCCGGTGATCTCGTCCACCACGCCCAGGTCCTTGCGGCACTCCACGCCCACCGCCGCCACAATAAAACCGACTAGTTGGTTTTCGGCCGGCACGACGCCCCCGCCCCAGGAACGCGGCTCCGCTCCCCGAAGGGGTGTCGGCCGCCGCACCTGGCGGCCGACACCGGGCTACCCGCCGATGGCGGACATGGGGCGGGCGGGCTGGAGGAAGGCGGGATCGTCGATGCCGTGGCCGGGCAGCTTGGCGGCCACGGCCGAGAGCCAGCGCTCGGCGAGCTCGTCGTCGGTGGCGCCCTCGCGCAGCGGGGTGCGCAGGTCGGACTCCTCCCGGGCGAACAGGCAGTTGCGGATCTGGCCGTCGGCGGTCAGGCGCACACGGTCGCAGGCGCCGCAGAAGGGCCGGGTGACCGAGCCGATGACGCCGACGGTGGCCGGCTCCCCGTTGGGGAACCGCTCACCCAGTACGTGGAAGAGTTCGGCGGGGGCGCTGCCGCGCGTGTCGGCGTCGGCCGCTTCCAGGGTGAAGTCGGCCTCCAGGCGTGCGAGGATGTCGTCGGCGGTGACCATGGTGTCGCGGCGCCAGCCGTGCTGGGCGTCCAGCGGCATCTGCTCGATGAAGCGCAGTTCGTAGCCGCGGTCGACGCAGTAGCGCAGCAGGTCGGCGGCCTCATCGTCGTTGACGCCGCGCATGAGCACGGCGTTGACCTTGACGGGGGTGAGCCCGGACTCGGCGGAGCCCGCGAGGCCGTCGAGGACGTCCTGGAGGCGGCGGCGGCGCGCGAGTTCCTCGAACACGTCGGGGCGCAGGGTGTCGAGGGAGACGTTGACCCGGTCCAGTCCGGCCTCGGCGAGTGCGGGGGCCATGCGGGCCAGACCGATGCCGTTGGTGGTGAGTGCGGTGTGGGGACGGGGTGCGAGGGCGGCAGTGCCCGCGATGATGCCGGGCAGGCCGCGACGGAGCAGGGGTTCGCCGCCGGTGAAGCGGACCTCGGTGATACCGAGGCGGGTGACGCCGATGCCGATCAGGCGGAGGAGTTCACCGTCGGTGAGCAGTTCGGGCTTGGGCAGCCACTCCAGGCCCTCGGGGGGCATGCAGTAGGTACACCTGAGGTTGCAGCGGTCGGTGAGCGAGACGCGGAGGTCGGTCGCCACGCGCCCGTAGGAGTCGGCCAGCACGAGCGTCACCCTCTCCAGTCGAGATTTTGTGTGGGTTTGCCTCGGATCAGCCAATCCGAGGCACCCCCAGGCTTAAGGGTAGAAGATCACTTTTAACGGTGAGTAAGACTCATTGCACCTTATGTCGTCTTTTGCCGCTGATCGACGGGGCACACCCGCCCGCCTGGGACTCCGTGGAACATACGCACGGTGATCGTTATCCGCCCGATGCGCGCCGTCCGCCGGTGCAACACCAACCCGCACAACGGTCATACCGGTCAATCTTCCTCCCCAACCGTAGACCCCGAACGTGGGCACCACCATCATGTGTCTCCCGACGGACAAGGAAGACTGGGAACCATGATCACCACACGCGAATGGGCACTGGCAGGCGGCCCTGACGGCTCCGGGAAACTGGCGGCACGGGCCTGGGCGCCCACCGAGGGCGCACCGGCCTGGCTGGCCATCCTGGTCCACGGCTACGGCGAACACCTGGGACGCTACGAACAACTGGCCGCCGACCTGGTCGGCGCGGGCGCGGTGGTCTACGGGGCCGACCACCGGGGCCACGGCGCCTCCTCCGGCGAGCGGGTGCTGGTGGAGGACTTCGCCGGCGTGGTGCAGGACGTACACCGCGTCGTCACCCAAGCGCGCACCGCCTACCGCTCGATCCCCCTGGTCCTCATCGGCCACTCGATGGGCGGGCTGATCGCCGCGCGCTACGCCCAGACGCGCCCGGAGGAGGTCCGTGCGCTCGTCCTGTCCTCCCCCGTGCTCGGGCGCTGGGAGGTCCTGGAGACCCTGGCCGGGCTCGACGAGATGCCGGACGTGCCCATCGACCCCGACTCGCTCTCCCGCGACCCCGCCGTGGGCGCCGCCTACGCCGAGGACCCGCTGGTCTGGCACGGCCCGTTCAAGAAGCCGACGGTCCTGGCCATGCTCACCGAACTGGACCGGATCACCGGGGCCGGGAACACCGGCGTCCCGCTGCTGTGGCTGCACGGCTCCGCCGACTCCCTCGTGCCCGTGGAGGGCACCAAGCGCGGCGTCATGGCCTACGCGGGCGACGACGCCACCATGCGGATCTTCCCCGGGGGCCGACACGAGCTGTTCAACGACACCGACCGAGACGAGGCCGTGGCCGAGGTGCTGCGGTTCGTCCGCCGCTTCGTCCCCGCCTGAGCGCTCAGACGAGGAGCCGCCCGCGCGGCTGTGCCGGATGGGCGAGAGCCTCGTTGTAGGCCGCAGCCATCCGGTCCACCGCGTCCTCCAGGACGTCCGGCGGGCGGGTGTAGGCCAGGCGCACGTAGCGCTCCAGGGTTCCGTCCACACCGAACACCGGCCCCGCCGCCGTGTGCACGCCGTGCCGCTGGGCCGCGGCGGCGAACGCGCTCGCGACCGGCTGGGGCAGTGCCGCCCACAGCACCAGGCCGCCCCCGGGCACGCTGGGCCGCCAGTCGGGCAGGCGCTCGCGCATCGCCCGCAGCAGGGCGTCGCGGTTGCGGCGCAACTGGCGGCTGCGCTCGGCGCGGATGCGCAGGACGTCGGCGAGCAGGTGCGTGACGGTGAGCTGGTCGAGTACGGACCCGGCCAGGTCGAAGCGCTGGCGCGCCGCCATCAGCCGGGAGACCATCGGCACGGTGGTGCGGACCCAGCCCACGCGCAGCCCGCCCCACAGCAGTTTGGCCACCGATCCGACGGTCAGCACCCGGCCGTCGGTGTCGTGTGCGGCCACGGGCGCGGGCAGGTCCCCGGAGTCGATGGCCAGCTCGGCGACGGATTCGTCGACCACCAGGTGGGTTCCGCAACGGCGGGCCTCGCGCACCAGGGCCTGCCGCTCGCCCTCGTCCATCAGCGCCCCGGTGGGGTTGTGGAAGTCGGGGATGAGGTAGGCCAGCTTCGGCCGCCACTGCCGGAAGGAGTCGGCGAGGTAGTCCATGTCCCAGCCCTGCGGGGTGACGCCGACCGTGCGGATCCTGGCCCCGGCCCGACGTGCGGCGTCGACGCCGTGCGGGTAGGTGGGTGACTCCACGAGCACGTCGTCGCCGGGCTGGACGAGCAGGTCCACGGCCAGGGTGAGGGCCTGTTGGGCGCCGGCGGTGACGAAGATCTGCTCGGGGGTGGTGGGCAGGCCGCGTTCGACGTAGCGGCGGGCGATGGCGTGGCGCAGTTCCGGCAGGCCGTGGGGGTAGTAGCCCTGGCCGCCCAGGTACGCGGCGAGCTGCTCGGCGGCCCGGAAGGAGGCGTCCCTGAGCCCGTCGACCGCGGGGGGCGCGGCGACGCCGAGGTCGATCCGCTCGGGCTCGGGCACCAACGGCGACAGCTCGCCGTTGCCGGGGTCGGGCAGGAGGGTCCAACTGCCCGCGCCCTGGCGGCTCTCCAGGAAGCGGTGGTCGCGCAGCCAGGTGTAGGCGGCGGTGACGGTGTTGCGGCTGACGCCGAGCGCGGTGGCCAGGTCGCGTTCGGCGGGCAGGCGGGTGTTGGTGGGGACGCGGCCGTCCATGACCAGCCCGCTCACCGCCTGGGCGATGGCCAGATAGTACGGTCGCTCCACCGGTGCCTCGCCGATGAGGCGGGCCAGGAGCCGACCGTTGATGCGTCGGCCGCCACCCGCAGCGCTTCTCCCAGACGGACGTGTGGGGCCCTGCCGTGCCATGTCGTGATACTCCGCACCGCCCGCGACCGGGCCAGTTGATCCGATTGGCACTTCTCTTCCAGTGCCACCACGATCACGATACCCAGGTGGCCCCCACGTGCACCGTCGTCCCCTGATCCGAGCACAGGAGTGTCCCATGACCGCACCGCGCCCCCGACCCGTGCCTGCCGTCGCCCTGAGCCGCCTGTTCGTCACCCCTCTGGTGCCCCGGCCCCGGCTGCGGCGACTGGTCTGGCTGTACCTGGGGCTGGTGCTGTTCGGGCTCGGCGGCGCACTGCTGGTCCGCGCCGGGCTGGGCGCGATGCCATGGGACGTCCTGCACCAGGGGCTGTCCCGGCGGACGGGGCTGTCGATCGGCACGTGGAGCGTGATCGCCGGGACGGCGGTGATGCTGCTGTGGGTCCCCCTGCGCCAACGGCCCGGCCTGGGCACGGTCAGCAACGTGGTCGTTCTCGGCCTGTCCACCGACCTGTTCCTGTGGCTGCTGCCCGAGAACGGTTCCCTGGAAGTGCGCCTGCTGATGCTGGTGGCGGGCGTCGCCGTGTGCGGGGCGGGCAGCGGGTACTACATCGGCGCCGGGCTCGGCCCGGGGCCGCGCGACGGACTGATGACGGGGCTGGCCGAGCGCGGGTGGTCGGTACGGATGGCACGCATGGTGATCGAGGTGGCCGTCGTGGTCACCGGCGCCCTGCTGGGCGGCACGGTGGGCGTGGGAACGGTGGTGTTCGCGCTGTCCATCGGACCGATGGCACAGGCGTTCCTCTCGCTGCTGCGCGTTCCGGACGAGAGCATCGGTGCCGCAGTGCCGCACCGCTAGGGCGTCTTCCCGCCGGGTCTGTGTCACCGCGGGATAACTTCTCCGAAGAGGAACTCCGCAATACACCACATATCGCCACGACAACTGAAATGCACGTGCAGTCGTGGGTAGCGAATGCCCGTGCAAGAGGGGAAGATGGATCCCGGTAGACGGCAAGGGACGGGTGCCGGCCCTCTTCCGTGTCCGTTCTTTTCGGCTGCCCTGACCTGGGCACATAACCGGGTATACGGCGGCTGGGAGCTTCGGCAGGGAGGTGGTCCGGTGATCCGTGAGGCGCCCCTTCCCGCATCCGGGCGGTGTCCGGGTGCCGGGTCGGGCCAGTGAGCCCCTGACAGGGCGCGTACACGGGCGTGCGCGAGAGGAGTCGCGACGAAGCGGCAACCGTGTCCCCGCACGGGTTCACGTGCCATCCGCAAATGCCGAAGCAACATGTTGGGGGTGAGCCGCGTGCCCGGCTGGATTGAAGACTACGCACTGATCGGCGACATGCAGACCGCCGCACTGATCGGACGGGACGGCTCACTCGACTGGGCGTGCCTACCGGACTTCGACTCCTCCGCCTGTTTCGCCGCCCTGCTGGGCGACGACCAGAACGGCAGCTGGTCGCTGCGGCCGGCCGGGGGCGACCCCCGTGCCACACGCCGCAGGTACCGGGGGGAGACCCTGATCCTGGAGTCGGAGTGGGACACCGACACCGGGAGCGTACGGGTCATCGACTTCATGCCGCCGCGCGGCGGCGCCCCCCACATCGTCCGCATCGTCGAGGGGGTCAGCGGGTCCGTCGAGATGGAGACGGCCATGCGGATCCGGTTCGACTACGGCCACGTGGTGCCGTGGATGCACCGCTCCGGCTCCGAACTCGTAGCCATCGCCGGCCCCGACGCCGTCTGGCTGAGCACCCCCGTCACCCTCCGGGGCCACAACTTCACCCACGACGCGCGCTTCACCATCACGGCGGGCCAGCGCGTGCCGTTCGTGATGACCTGGCACCCCTCCCAGGTGGAGGAGTCCGACCACTTGGACGCGGAGAAGGCGCTGTCGCGGACCCAGCGGTTCTGGGAGAAATGGGTGGACCAGTGCACCTACGACGGCCCCTACCGCGAGGCGGTCGTCCGCTCCCTCATCGTGCTCAAGGCCCTCACCTACCGCCCCACCGGGGGCATCGTCGCCGCCCCCACCACCTCCCTGCCCGAGGAGATCGGCGGGGTGCGCAACTGGGACTACCGCTACTGCTGGCTGCGTGACGCCACCATCACCCTGGAGGCGCTGATCCGCTCCGGGTACAAGGACGAGGCGTTCGCCTGGCGCGAGTGGCTGGTACGGGCCGTGGCGGGCGAGCCGCAGCTCATGCAGATCATGTACGGCATCCGCGGCGAGCGCAGGCTCACCGAGTGGGAGGCCGACTGGCTGCCCGGGTACGAATCCTCGCGGCCGGTGCGCATCGGCAACGCAGCGGTCGGCCAGTACCAGCTCGACGTCTACGGCGAGGTCATGGACGTGCTGCACCTGGCGCGCCGCTCGGGCATCCGCGGCGGCGATTACCTGTGGGGCATCCAGCGCTCGCTGGTCAACTACCTGGAGTGGTGCTGGGACGAGCCCGACGAGGGCCTGTGGGAGGTCCGCGGCCCGCGCCAGCACTTCGTCCACTCCAAGGTCATGGCGTGGGTGGCCGCCGACCGGGCGGTGCGCAGCATCGAGGAGTTCGGCAAGGAGGGCCCCATCGAGCGGTGGACGGCCCTGCGCGACACCATCCACGCCGAGGTGTGCGAGTACGGCTACGACCCGCACCGCAACACCTTCACCCAGTACTACGGCGGCAAGGAGCTGGACGCCGCCCTGCTGCTCATCCCCGAAGTGGGGTTCCTGCCCTACGACGACCCCCGGGTGGTGGGCACGATCGAGGCGGTGCGCAAGGAGCTGATGGTCGACGGGTTCGTGCTGCGCTACCGCACCGACCTGGACAACTCCGCCGACCAGTTGCCCGGCGACGAGGGCGCGTTCCTGGCGTGCAGCTTCTGGATGGCCAACGCCCTGCTGTCCATCGGCCGCCACGAGGAGGCCGAGGAGCTGTTCGAGCGGCTGCTGGCGCTACGCAACGACCTCGGGCTGCTGGCGGAGGAGTGGGACCCGGGGGCCGGGCGCCAGGTCGGCAACTTCCCCCAGGCGTTCAGCCACGTGCCGCTGGTGACCACCGCGCTGAACCTGGCCGACCACCAGGGCGGCTGGCGCGCGGAGTAGCGGCCCCTTCCCGGGGCCGCGACACGGCCCCGGGAAGGCGGCGGGCCAAGTGTGCGGGGCAGGGTCGATCCAGGCCGGGGGAGGCCGTCCGCTGTGGACTCCAGTTCCAGCCGAAGGTCCTCCACACCGGTGACGCCCACATCGGCGGTGAGGCTCTCCCCCGGCTCCAGGGGCTCCCTGTCGGCGCAGGGGAAGAACAGGTCGTTCCCCCGGCTCCGGAGCGGTCGTCCAGCGCGGTCACCGCGGTGACGGAGGTGTAGTCGCCGTCGATGGAGGAGTCGGCCCGCACGCTGCACGGAGCGTCGGGGTTGTCTCGGCACACGAGGACCCGTTCATGGCCGTCCCCCTCGCCGTGGGCCTGCGCGCCCCACCTCGGGACGCCAGGTTCCGTCCCACGAACGGAGAGCGAACCGGGCAGGAACGTCTCCGACTCGGCCGAGGCCTCCTCCGGGTCCGCAGGCTCCCCCAAGGGCTCCGCGGAAGCCTCCGCCCGGTTCGGTGCTCGTCCAGGGCCGTGTCCACCGACGCACCGGCCTGATCGGAGACGGTGAGGGCAGGCACCACCCGGTCCATCACGACGTAGGCCCCGCCCGCTCCGCCACCCGGATCGCCCCGCCCCCTGGAGCGCTGGGAGGCCCGCCTCCGCCGATAGGACGCCGGTTCCACGGGCACGCCCCCGAACGCGCGGGGCGAACCCGCACGGGGTCAGCCGAACCGGTCTGGCCTGTCACCGCCAGGCGCTAGGGTTCTGGCCATGCCGACCAGGGATCTCAACGACATCATGGACAGCGGCTGGGCGAAGGCTCTGGAGCCGGTCGCCCCGCAGATCGCCGCTATGGGCGACTTCCTCCGCCAGGAGGTCGCCGAGGGCCGCACCTACCTGCCCGCCGGGGACCACGTGCTGCGCGCCTTCCAACAGCCCTTCGACGACGTGCGCGTACTCATCGTGGGCCAGGACCCCTACCCCACCCCGGGCAACCCCGTGGGACTGAGCTTCTCCGTCGCCCCCGACGTGCGCCTGCCCGCGAGCCTGCGCAACATCTACAAGGAGATGCAGGAGGACCTAGGCGTGCCCGCGCCCTCCACCGGCGACCTCACCCCCTGGACCGAGCAGGGCGTGCTGCTGCTCAACAGGGTCCTCACCGTCGCCCCGGGCCAGGCCGGGTCGCACCGCGGCAAGGGCTGGGAGGCCATCACCGAACAGGCCATCCGTGCCCTGGCCGAGCGCGGCACCCCTCTCGTGTCGATCCTGTGGGGCCGCGACGCCCGCAACCTGCGCCCCATGATGCCGGGCGTGCCGTGCGTGGAGTCCGCCCACCCCAGCCCCCTGTCGGCGCGCAACGGCTTCTTCGGCTCCCGCCCCTTCAGCAGGACCAACGAGATGCTCCAGGAGATGGGCGCCCAGCCGGTGAACTGGGAGCTGCCCTGAGGCGTCACAGAGAGCGAAGCCCCCATAACGGCCACGGACCCGACACCCGGTGTCGGGTCCGCCCGCGTTCGACCCCCGATGCGGAAAGGCCCCCATGGCGCAACAGCTCACCTGCGCCGACGCCCTGAGGATCCTCGGCGGCGGCGACCCCGAGACGGCCGAGTTCAGCGAGCGGCTCGCCGACGGCGAGCGTGTTCGAGTTCCTGCACGCCACGTTCGGCGGGTACCTGGTGGCGCGGGCGGTGGCCACCGCGCTGGACGACCTGTAGGCCACGCGCGGTCGGCCCTCGCGGCGCCGGGGCAGGAGCGTGCGTCCCGACGACGGAGAGCTCTACGCGCTCTCGTCCTTCTCCTGCTACACGGGGCGCGACAAGGTCGTGGAGTTCCTGGGCACGCTGCTGCGGCGGCGGCTGGACGAGGAACCGGGGCTGCGCGAGGCCTACGCGGGCCTGCTCGTGGAGCTGTTCAGGGACGCCCCGTTCCCGGCGCCCAACCGGTCCTACTCCGACTACGAGCCCAACCGCATCCCGCTTCGGCGGCAGCGGCGGTCCCTCACAGAACTGACGCGCGCACCCGCTCCACCAGTTCCGGGACGGCCTCCCCGATGGGGTCGCGGACGACGGTGGCGGCGAAGTCGTCGTAGGGGGTCGGCTCGGCGTTGACCACGACCAAACCGGCCCCCGACACCATCGCCATGTCGCACAGGCCCGCCACGGGGTGCACGGTCAGCGAGGTGCCCACCGCGAGGAACACGTCGCACTCGCGGGACGCCCGCGCCGCCTCCCTCATGACCTCCGCTTTGAGGCGCTGGCCGAAGGAGATGGTGTCCGACTTCTGGATGCCGCCGCACGCGGCGCACCGGGGGTCGGACTCCGCGTCCAGCCGGGCGAGGACCTCCGGGGTGGGGGTGCGTGACCCGCAGGCCGTGCACACCACCCACAGCATGGTGCCGTGCACCTCGACCAACTGCTGCGGGGGCAGGCCGGCGCGCTGGTGGAGGCCGTCGATGTTCTGGGTGATGAGCGCCCGCAGCCGCCCTGTAGCCGCCAGGTCGGCGAAGGCCCGGTGTGCGGCGTTGGGCGCGGCCTCCCACACCGGGTGCGCGCGGCGGCGCAGCCAGGTCTCGCGTCGGACGTCGACATCACCCATGTAGGTGTCGAGGTCGGTCATGAGCTGGGCGGCGGGGTTCTTCGTCCACACGCCGGAGGGCCCCCGGTAGTCGGGGATGCCGGAATCGGTGGACACCCCGGCTCCGGTGAGCACGGTGATGCGTCCGGCCGACACCAGCAGGTCGGCGGCGCGCTCGAACGCCTCCCGGTCGGAGTGGTGTGCGGTGTCGGTGGTCGAGGCCATGGTCCATTGTTGCAGCGGAGGCCGTGCGGCCTCCCTCCGCACCACCGGCACGGGGCCTCCCTCGGCGGACACGACGCCTCCGGACACCCGCTCGGGCGCACTGGCGGCGCCGCACGCGAGGTCCGCCGCGCCCGTACCGCCCACGGGTTCCAGCCGGTCGCCTGCGGTGGCGACGGTCGTCCCGTCCTCGTCGAGCAGCCGCAGCGGCCCCTCCGGTTCCGAGCGCCCCTCGGGCCGTGTGCGGAGGGGCTGTGCGCAGGAGGCAACGGGGCGGGTTGTTCGTGGGGTTCTGGTCGGGGCCGCCGGGGCTGGTGGTCCCGGAACCGCTCTACCGGAGCTGTGGCAGCGACACCAGGACGGCGGGCGCGTCGTCATCGCCCGCGCCGGGCCGACGGCGACCGGTCGACGCGGTCGGGCCGCCCGGTTCGGACGGGTGTGCGGCATCCGTGACCGGGTGCACACCCCATCGTTGCGGTGAGCGCTCTACAGTCTCCTTCCGCGCCGTCTTCGGGCCGGTGCGGTGTGCCCGCCAGGCCGGGCGCGCAGGAGACACGTGTGCGAAATGCCCTACCGATGCACACCACATGCCCCAAAGGTGCGAAAATCGACACTGCCATGAAGCAGCAGCCGTCCTACATCCTCGTGGTCAACGGGACCAAGGTGGAGCGCCCGGTGTTCGTCCTGGGCGCGCCCCACTCCGGAGTCCCCGAGATCGCCAGCGCCCTGTCCCACGCGCCGGGGCTCCACCTCGGCTTCGGATCCCCCGGGGTGCTCAACGCCGTCTACGCCGTCGCACGGCGCCCCTCCCTCGCCCAGGAGAAGGTCTCGGGGACCGCGAGCCTGCTCCGCGAGGCCTACGCCGAGGCCTGGCAGTTGACCCCCCTGACCTGCCCCCGGTGCCCCGGACCGGGGGCGGGCGTGCCCGCCAACACCTCCGGAGAGCCCTGCGAGCACAGCGCCGGGGTCCGGCGGTACGGGGACGCCGGGCCCGATCTGCTGTTCTGTGCCAGCGCCCTGCACGAGGCCTTCCCCGATGCCCTGTTCGTCCAGGTCATCCGGGACGGCCGGGACGCCGTCGCGGCCATGCTCGACGACGAGGTCGCCCTGGCCTGGCTCAACCCCAGCGCGGCCAGGATCGAGCACGAGTTCCCCAACCACTTCTTCGGTCTGGGGGAGGAGGCCGACCTGACCGCGTTCCGGGACGGCTCCAACGCGGTCAAGTGCGCGATGCGCTGGCGCGGTGCCGTGCGGATGCACGCGCGCCTGCGCGGGGAGATCGGCGAGGACCGGCTCATGACCCTGCGCTACGAGGACGTGCCCGGCGGGGAGGTGGCTGCCGCACAGCGGCTGCGGGAGTTCACGGGGGCGCGCGTGTCGGCCACGGACCTGGTGGACCCCGCCTCGTGGGGGTCGGGTGCCTGGCGCGACCGCCTGACCCGCCAGGAGGCCGGAGAGGTCGGGGAGGTCGCGGGCACCGAGCTGTCCCGGCTCGGCTACACCTGAGACGGGGCTTCGGCCGCGATCCCGTGTGCGCCCATGAGGGTCTCGGCTGCGTCGCGGGCCGTCCGTGTGGCGTCAGTGTCGCCCAGGACGCTGCAAGCGACGACCGCGCCCTCGTGCAGCATGGCGAGGGCCTCGGCCAGGCGTCCGGGGGCGGCGGCACCGGCCTGTTCGACGAGGTCGGCGAGGAGCGCGCGCAGCCGCAGCTTCTGCCCCACGGCCACCTCCCGGCCCGGGTGGTCGGGGTCGGACAGTTCGGCGTAGGCGTTGACCATGGCACAGCCGCGCGGGTTCTCCCCGTCCATCCAGGCGTAGAGGGCGTCGAAGGTGGCCAGCACCCGGGCGCGCGGGGTTCCGGCGACCGCCACGTGGCGGTCGAGGCAGTCCTGCCACCGCTCGTCCCGGGCGCGCAGGTAGGCGACGACCAGGTCCTGTTTGGAGCCGAAGCGGTCGTAGATGGTCTTCTTGGTCACGCCCGCCTCCTCGGCGAGCAGTTCCATGCCGACGGTGTTGATGCCGCGCGTGTAGAAAAGCTGGCCGGCCACGTCGAGGACCCTGCGTGCGGCGGGTGTCAGCGGTCTGGCTTCGGTGGCGCTGGCGGTCATCGGGGCCGTCCTTCGGAGGGTGCTGGCGGTGCCCGGTGACTATACCAACCGGTATACGCCGCTGCCGCCCGGCAGGTCAGGCACGGTTGCGCTCGGGTACCCGCTCCGCGGGCGGCTGCGCGACCAGGGTCTCCTCGACCGCCTCCACCAGCCCCAGGGCCTCGACGCCCTCCTCCAGCGCCTCGTCCACCTCCTCGGGCACCACCGCCGTGCACACCAGCTCCACGAGGGCGTCGGCCTCCAGCAGCTCGGTGACGCCCACCACGCTCATCGGCGGGTAGTAGCGCCCCATGTGGCGGCGGTAGACCGAGCCCAGGGTGGGCAGGTTGGCCCGGTAGGCGGTCATGGACGTGGTGTACACGCACATGTCGACCACGTGGCCGGGCTCGGCCCCCGCCGAGCGCAGTGCCTCCACCATGTTGGCCAGGGCCTGGTCGAACTGCTGCACCACCGTCTCCCCGACCACCGAGCCCGAGGGGCGCAGTGGAAGCTGCCCGCCTACGTGCACGGTGCGGCCCGGCGCGGCCAGGAGCGCGTGGGAGAAGCCCACCGGTTCGGGGAGGGACATCGGGTTGACGATCCTGTGCGGTGTACGGTCCATCGCGGTCCTCCGTGGTCCGGCGCCCCGTCCGCGGCCGTGGACCGGCCGGACCGCGGCCGTCCGCAGCCGCTACGATGGGCGCATGTCGCTTACTTTCCTGCTGTCGGCCGCCGCCCTGGTCACCGCGCTCGCCGTGTTCGCCGCGATCCTCGTCGGGGGCGCCGTCTACGTCGGCCGGATCCGCCGCAGGGGGCCCGAGGCCGTGCTGGCCGGTGCGCGCAAGCGGCGCGGCCTGCGCGACTGACGCCCCGCGCGGCCGGTCGGCCCCTACCGCCCGTCGAACTCGTCGGGGTGCGGGCCGAACCTCTTGTCCTCGTCGATCCCGTCGATGCGGTCCATGTCCGCTCGTGAGAGTTCGAAGTCGTCGATGCGGAAGTTGGACTCGATCCGCTCCGGGGTCACCGACTTGGGGATGGCCACGTTGCCGAGCTGGATGTGCCAGCGCAGCAGCACCTGGGCGGGGGTGCGCTCCATCTGTTCGGCGATGTCCACGATCACCGGGTGCTCCAGCAGGTAGCCCCGGCCCAGCGGGCTCCACGCCTCGGTGGCGATGTGGTGCTCGGCGTGGAACTCACGCAGGTCCCGCTGGTCGAGCAGCGGGTGCAGTTCGATCTGGTTGACCATGGGGATGATGCCGCCCTCGTCCATGACCCGCTCCAGGTGCGGGCGCTGGAAGTTGGACACCCCGATGGCGCGGACCCTGCCCTCGGCGTACAGCCGCTCCAGGGCCCGCCACGTGGGGACGTACAGGTCCCGCGCGGGCAGCGGCCAGTGGATGAGGTACAGGTCCAGGACTTCCAGGTGCAGGTTCTTCATGGTGGTGTCGAAGGCCCGCAGAGCGTGGTCGTAGCCGTGGTCGTCGTTGGCCAGCTTGGACGTGACGAACACGTCCTCGCGGTCGAGTCCGGCCCGGCTCAGGGCCTCCCCCACACCCCGCTCGTTGCCGTAGCCGGCGGCCGTGTCGATACTGCGGTAGCCCGTCTCCAAGGCGACCGAGACCGCGTCGACCACGTCCTCGTCTGACACCTGCCATACTCCGAAGCCCAACTGCGGCATGCGCACGCCGTTGTTCAGCGTCACGTCGGGAAGCGTCATCTTCTCAATCCCCCGTCGGCCCTGGCCGGTCCCGGCTCCTCCAGCGGCGGCACCACCGTGCCCTGTCCGCATCCTGCCACGCCGTCCCCCGCCAGGCGTTGAGGCTGCGCCGCGCCGGAGCGGGGTTTTTCGGCTCCGCCCCCTGTGCCGCCCTTCCCGACGCGCCGACGACACGCCCGGGAGCGCCCGCAGGCCACGGCTTCGGAGAAGCCTTGCCCGCCGATGGCGCGCGCTTTCTCCTCCCGCGAAGGTCGGTGTCCGACACTGGCGTGTGGGGTGCGTGTCCGCGCACTCCGAACCGGTCCACCGACGACGGAGGGGGAGGTCCCCAGTGACCACAGCGGAGAACACCGGTACGGCGCCCAGACCGCGCAGCAGCCAGCCCTGGCTGCACCAGAAGGGGAGGGAGATCCAGGAGTTCGGCACCGTCCGCCAGCTCCCGGTCGGCCTGTCCTACAACACACGGATGTACTCGTGCCAGCGGCTGAACCAGGTCCTGGCCGACACCCAGATCCTGCACGGCCTGTACAAGAAGCACCACTGGCTCATGCGCGGACACACGTTCTACCAGTTGCACCTGCTCATGGACAAGCACGCCGACGAGCAGACCGGCCTGATCGACGACATCGCCGAGCGGGTCCAGACCCTCGGCGGGGTCGCCATCGGCGACCCCAGGCACGTCGCGGAGATCACCCGTATCCCGCGCCCGCCGGACGGGGTCGAGGAGGTCCCGGCGATGCTCTCCCGGCTGCTGGAGGCGCACGAGGCCATCCTGGAGGACTGCCACGAGGCGGCAGCGCGCTGCCAGGAGGCGGGCGACGACGGCACCAACGACCTGCTGGTCTCCGGTGTCATCCGCCGCAACGAGCTCCAGGCCTGGTTCCTGGCCGAGCACCTGGTGGACACGCCGCTCGTGCACTCGTAGACACAGCGCCCGGGTCCGCGCCCCGCGGCGGGGCGCGGACCCGGGCGGTTCACGCGGTGGCCAGGCCCCACCGGCGGCGCAGGGAGCGGTCGGCCCAGTTGAAGAACACGTCGATGACGATGCCGATGGCCAGGACGATGATGACGTAGCTCAGCAGCAGTTCGGCGTCGTTGAGCTGCCGGGCCTGGCTGAGCGCCCAGCCGATGGAGTTCTGCTGGTCGATGATCACCAGCAGCTCGCCGGCCATGAGGGAGCGCCAGGCGAAGGCCCACCCCTGTTTGAGGCCGCCGACGAACATCGGCAGCGCGGCGGGCACGATCAGCAGCCGGTACCACTGGAGGCCGCGCAGCCCCATCGCCTGCCCGGCGCGTTTGAGCGAGGGCGAGACGTAGTCGATCCCGGTGACCAGGCCGCCGGCGATGGAGGGGGCGGCTCCCAGCACGATCACGAACATGATCGCCGACTCGCTGATGCCGTACAGCAGCATGGCGAACGGGAACCACACGATCGAGGGCATGGTCTGCAGGCCGGTGATCAGCGATCCGATGGCGACGCGCAGCGGCTTGATCTGGGAGACGGCGAGCCCGAGGACCAGGCCGATCGCCAGGGCCAGCACGAACCCGGTGAGGGCGCGCCGCAGGGTGACGCCCACCGCGGCCCAGAACTCGGCGCCGGTGACCTCCTGCAACAGGACGGGCAGTACCCGGTCGGGCCCCGGGAAGACCCACTCAGAGCGCCATCCCGACCATACGACCAACTGCCAGGCGGCCAGTACCACGGCGACCGCGAGCAGTTTGGGCCAGGCGGCGGCCCAGACCCGGCGGGCCGTGTGGGCCGCTCCGCGCTGGGCGCTCCCGGGTCTGAGTTCGAGGGCGTCCAGGCCCTGGACCTGCCGGTCCCGGGTGTCGGTGTCAGGCATGGCGCGAGACCTCCTGGCGGAGCCGGTCGGTGATCACGGCGGCCCGGGTGGCGATCGGCGCGGAGTCGATGCGGCGGGGGCGCTCGGCCTCGATGGCGAACTCGTCGATGACGCGGCCGGGGCGGCTGGAGAGCAGCACGACGCGGTCGCCCAGGCGCACCGCCTCGCGCACGTTGTGCGTGACGAACAGGACGGTGAGGCGCTTCTCCCTCCAGATGCGCTCCAGTTCGTCGTGGAGGATGTCGCGGGTCATGGCGTCCAGGGCGGCGAAGGGCTCGTCCATGAGCAGCACGTCGGCGTTCTGAGCCAGGGCCCGGGCCATGGCCACGCGCTGGCGCATACCACCGGACAGCTCGTGGGGGCGCTTGCGCTCGAACCCGGCCAGCCGTACCAGGTCCAGGAGTTCGGCGACGCGCCGCTTGCGCTCGGTTCTGGGGACGCGGTCGACCTTCATGGGGACCTCGATGTTGGCACCCACGGTCAGCCACGGGAACAGTGCGGATTCCTGGAACATCATCGCCACCTTGTGGCCGCCGGCGTCCACGCTGCCCGTGGTGGGGTGGTCGAGCCCGGCGACCATGGACAGCAGGGTGCTCTTGCCGCACCCGGAGGCACCCACGATGGACAGGAACTCGTGTTCGGCGACGGAGACGGACATGCCGTCGATGGCGGTCACGGCCGCCGGCCCCCGTCCGAAGACCTTGGAGATCGTGTCGACCTCCACGGCGCTGGTGCGCAGGGGTGCCTCGGTGGTGATGGTCATGGGCCGTTTCAACCTTCCAGCACGGAGACGGGGTCGCGGCCGTCCTCGGCGAGGAGGGCGTTGAGCGTGTCCAGGGCATAGATTCCGGTGAGGTCGACGGGGTCGAGCAGGCCGACCGCCTCGGCGCGCTCGGCGCCGGTGTACAGCGACGGAGCGACGGGGTCGACGGTGAAGTCGATCCGGCCGAAGGCCGCCTCAGTGACCTCGGGCGACAGCCGTGATCCGGTGATCGCCTCGAGGTGGTCGTCGACGGCCGCCCGCGCCTGCTCGGGGTGGCCGTTGATCCAGTCGACGGTGTCGATGTGGCCGCGCAGCAGGTCCTCGGCCAGGTCGGGGTGGTCCTGGAGGAACGCGGTTCCGGCGACCAGGTGGGCGGTGACGAACGCGCCGCCGCTCCAGGTGTCGGCCTCGTCGACGAGCAGGTGGGCTCCGGTCTCGGTGAGCAGGCGGCTCAGGTGGGGCTCGGGGACCCACGCGCCGTCGATCTCGCCGAGTTCGAGGGCGTTGACGATCTCTGCCGGAGTCTGGGGGAGGATGGAGAGTTCTCCGCCTCCGGCCGCGTCGGTGTCCCAGCCGCGTTCGCGGGCGAACCAGCGCAGGGCCACGTCCTGGGTGTTGCCGAGCTGGGGGCTGGCGACGGTGCCGCCGCGCAGGTCGTCGACGTCCTCGATCCCCTCGGCGGTGACGAGCCCGGCCCCGCCGGAGGCCGCTCCGGCGATGATGTGCAGGGCTTGGCCCTCGGACTGGGCCCAGCCGTTGACGGCGGGGTTGGGACCGACCAGGGCGACGTCGACCTCGCCGGAGAAGACGGCGTTGATCGCGTCCGGACCGGCGTTGAAGACGCGGGTGTCGAAGGCGACGCCCTCCCCCAGGGCGTCGGCGTAGGCACCGGTCTCGACGCCGACCAGTGCGGGGGCATGGGCGAGGGCGGGGAAGTAGCCGAGGGTCACGGAGGGGCCGTCGTCCTCGCCGGGCGCTCCGCAGCCGGCCAGGGCCAGTACCAGGGCGGTGCACGCGGCGAGCGCGCGCGTGGCGGGCGCGGGCGGTCGCATCAGTAGTGGCCCCCTCTCGGTTCGGACGTCCACCTGAAACTCTACTTAATGAGTAGGTTTTGTGGAAGCTGGACACGGACCCACGCACGACCCGAAGAAGTGATCCCCGCCACCCGGAACCCGGAAGCCATCCGGAGACGGGCCGCGCCGCCACCACCGGCAACACACAGATCATCACCTAAAGTGAGGATACGAACACTTCACGTACAGGGAGCGACGCTCGATGACCAACGACCCCTCCGGCGGCGAGGCCGGATCGTTCGACGAGTTCCTGTCCCGCTTCTTCGGGGCGCGGGGCCCGATCCACCGCGTGGACCTGTCGAAGCTGATGAGCCCCGAGGCCCGCGAGGTCACCGACGCCGCCGCCCGGCGGGCCCTGAACTCCGGCGGCGCCGACGTCGACAGCGCCCACCTGCTCTGGGCCCTGCTGCACTACGAACCCACCCGCCTACTCGTGCAGAGCACCGATGCCGACGTCCAGGAACTCATGGCCGTCATCGAACAGGCCGTCTCCCAGGCACCGAGGGCGGTCCGCGGGTCGGCCCGGCTCACCCCCGCGGCCAAGCGCACCCTCCTCGACGCCTTCCAGATCGCCCGCGCCGCCGAGAGCCCCAGCATCACGCCCGAAACCCTGCTGTTCGCCCTCTCCGTCAACGCCGACAGCCCGGTCGGACAGGTCCTGCACGGCTCCGGAGTCACCCCCCGCAAGCTCCAGACGGCGGCCGGAATCCCCGCCGCCCCCGCCGAGCAGGAGGCCGAGCCCTCGGAGACTCCCACCCTCGACGAGTTCGGCACCGACATGACCGCGATGGCGCGGGAGGGTCGGCTGGACCCGGTCGTGGGCCGTGACGACGAGGTCGAGCAGTGCATCGAGGTCCTGGCCCGCCGCCGCAAGAACAACCCCGTCCTCATCGGCGACCCCGGCGTGGGCAAGACCGCCATCGTGGAGGGCATCGCCCAGAGCATCGTCGACGACGACGTGCCCGAGACTCTGCACGGGCGCCGCCTGGTCCAGCTCGACCTGGCCGGGGTGGTGGCCGGAACCCGCTACCGGGGCGACTTCGAGGAGCGGCTGACCAAGATCGTCGACGAGATCCGCGAACAGGCGGGCCGCCTGCTCGTGTTCATCGACGAACTGCACGCGATCGTGGGTGCCGGCGCGGGCGAGGGGGCCGTCAACGCCGGGAACATGCTCAAGCCCGCGCTCGCCCGTGGAGATCTGCACATCATCGGCGCGACCACCGTCGACGAGTACCGCAAGAACCTGGAGAAGGACACGGCCCTGGAGCGCCGCTTCCAGCCGATCCTGGTGCCCGAGCCGTCGGTGTCGGACACCGTCGAGATCCTGCGCGGCCTGCGCGACCGCTACGAGGCCCACCACCAGGTCCGCTTCGAAGACGCGAGCCTGGTGGCCGCCGCGCAGATGTCGGACCGCTACGTCACCGACCGCTTCCTTCCCGACAAGGCCATCGACCTCGTCGACCAGGCCGGGGCCCGCGTCCGGCTGCGCAACAAGGGCTCCGGCTCCGCGCTGCGCGCGTTGGAACACAAGGTCAGGGAGCTGGAGGAGCGCAAGGACAAGGCCGTCCAGGACGAGGACTACGAACTGGCCTCCTCCCTGCGCGACGAGATCACCCGGCACAAGGGCACCGTGCACCAGGCGCGCGGCACCGGTTCGTCGGTGCCCGAGGTGGGCGCCGACGACATCGCCGCGGTTGTCTCCCGCAACACCGGGATCCCCGTCGCCCAGCTCACCCGGGAGGAGCGCGACCGGCTCGTCCACCTGGAGGAGGACCTGCACCGGCGCGTCATCGGCCAGGGCGAGGCGGTCACCGCGCTCTCAGAGTCGATCCGCCGCTCGCGCGCCGGGCTGGCCGACCCCGCCCGGCCCGTGGGCAGTTTCCTGTTCCTGGGGCCCACCGGCGTGGGCAAGACGGAACTGGCCCGTGCGCTGGCCGAGAGCCTCTTCGGCAACGAGGAGTCGATGACCCGCATCGACATGAGCGAGTTCCAGGAGCGGCACACCGCGAGCCGCCTGACCGGCGCGCCCCCCGGATTCGTGGGCTACGAGGAGGCCGGGCAGCTCACCGAGGCGGTGCGGCGGCACCCGTATTCGGTGCTCCTGCTGGACGAGGTGGAGAAGGCCCACCCGGACGTGTTCAACCTGCTGCTCCAGCTCCTGGACGACGGCCGTCTCACCGACGGGCAGGGGCGCACGGTCGACTTCAGCAACACCGTGGTGATCATGACGAGCAACCTCGGGTCGGAGGCGATCACCAGCGGCGGCCCGATGGGCTTCACCAGTGACGGCCTGATGGACGCCGAGACCGAGCAGCGGGTGCTGCGGCGGCTGCGCGAGGAGCTGCGGCCCGAGTTCATCAACCGCATCGACGAGGTCATCGTGTTCAAGCCGCTGGAGTCCGGGGAGCTCGCCCAGATCACCCGGCTGATGCTCAAGCGCATCGAGGAGCGGCTCGCCGAGCAGGACATCGCGGTCCGCTTCACCGACGCCGCGGTGGACTGGATCGCCGAGCACGGGTACCAGCCCGCCTACGGGGCCCGGCCGCTGGCCCGTACGATCCAGCGCAACGTCGGCAACGAACTCTCGCGCCAGGTCCTCGACGACCGGATCGCCCCCGGGGACAAGGTCCTCGTGGACGCGGGCGCCGAGGACCAGCGGCTGCGGATCGCGACCGTCGACGCGTTCTGACCGCGTGGACCGCGGGGCGCGGGTCACGCGTCCCTGCCCGCCCCGTAGCGGGGTGTCCGGACGGAGGGGCCCACCCGGCAGCCGGTCGGGCGCCCCCTCCAGGCCCGGTCCTCCAGGACCGGGTCACGTCGACATGGGTTCCGGTTCGGGCTCCGGGGCCGGCCCCGGCGGCGGAACCGGTTCGGGGATCGGCGGCTCCGGTACGGGCGGCGGGTCCGGCATCGGCGTCGGGGGGAACGGGTCCGGCGGCATCGGACCCGGCTCGCGGAGGGTGCCGTCCCGGGTTCGGGCGGTCATCTCCGTCCTCCTTCCCTGTGCGGGCGGTGCGGCCCGCAGCCACGACGGTCGGCCACGGGCCGGATGTCAATGCATCTACCCGGCATGAGCCCATGGAACCGTGCACCGCCGGCACGGGCACCCCGTGCAAGGTCAAGGACAAAAGCACCGGTGCGGGGTCGTGCATTGGCGCGAACGGGGGCACGCCCTACCCGACGCACAGGCAGCCGACGTGCACAGGGGGTCGCCGATGCAAGCCGTGGTCTTCGAGAACTACCAGCGCTTCCCCACCCTGGCCGACGTCCCCGTGCCCGAACCGGGCCCGGACGAGGTCCTGCTCCGCGTGGCCGGAGCGGGGGCCTGCCACTCCGACGTCAGCGTCTACCGGCACTTCGAGGAGGGGCAGCCCGGCGCGCAGAAACCCCCGTTCGTCCTCGGACACGAGACCTCGGGGTGGGCCGAGCGGCTCGGGGACAACGTCTCGGGCATCGACCCCGGGGCCGCCTACCTGGTCTACGGGCCGATCGGCTGCGGCCACTGCCGTGCGTGTGCGCGCGGCGAGGAGACCTACTGCGAGAACGCCGCGTCCCTGCCCTACCTGGCGGTCGGCCTGGGCCGTGACGGCGGCATGGCCGAGTACGTGACGGTCCCCGCCCACCACCTCATCCCGTTGGGGGACGCCGACCCGGTGCACGCGGCCCCGCTCGCCGACGCCGGACTGACCCCGTACCACGCGGTCAAACAAGCCCTGCCGCACCTGGCCGGCGGCGGACGCCACGCCCTGGTGATCGGCCTGGGTGGCCTCGGCCAGATCGGCGTGCAGATCCTCAAGGCGCTGACGGGGGCGACCGTCATCGCCACCGACCTCAACGCCAAGGCCCGCGACCTCGCCGAACGGGGCGGCGCGGTCACCATCACGGGCGGCGAACGGCAGGTCGAGGAGGTCCGCGAGATCACCGGGGGGCGGGGCGTCGACGCGGCCTTCGACTTCGTGGGCACGACCGGCACCATCGCCGCCGCGGCCTCCTCGATGGCTCCCAAGGGCCGCCTGAGCGTGGTGGGGATCGCGGGCGGCACCCACGAGTTCTCGTTCTTCAGCACCCCCTACGAGTCCTACGTGACCAACACCTACTGGGGCACCGTCGGCGACCTGTGGGAGGTCGTGGACATGTACCGGGCCGGGCAGATCCGCCCGGAGCTGGAGTTGTTCGCCATGGACGACGCCCTGGACGCCTACCGCAGGCTGGAGGAGGGGGCGCTGGCCGGACGCGCCGTGGTGCTGCCCGACCCGGACTGATCGGGGTGAAATCCCGGCAAAAACCCGCCAAGACCTCCTTTCCGGCACACTTCGCACCGGTACGGGTGCTTCGCTTGGGAGGAACCAGAGGGAGGCGCGGTGAGCGGAGGAACCGAGCCCGCGATGGGCACCGGGACACGGAGGGGCCACCCGGCCGTCGGCCGGTGGGCGGCCCTGGCCGCGGCCACCGGGGTGGCGGCCTTCCTGGTCGTGGCCTGGCCGGTCGCCAACTGGATCCTGCCCGGGGCCGAGCCCGTCCCGGAGGGCAGCGCGATGCCCGTGGGGACCTACGGCGGCTACGAGGCCTCCCTGACCTTCGACCAGGCCGGGTGGGCGCTGCACCCCGGTGCCAGCACCGCCGACCGGACCTACTACTTCACCCGCGGACCGGTGGAACTGACCCTGAACTCGGTCGTCCCGACCGAGCAGGAACCTCCCGACGAGACCGAACTGTGGGACGGCATGGGCCGGATCATGCGCGCCGAGGACCCGTCCGCCCGGCTCGCCGCCCCCGACCCCACCACCTCCGACGACGGCACCCCGGGCCTCACCGGCACCCTGCACAGCGACGACGGGCCGGGGATCGCCTCGCTCTTCCCCTCCCCCGGCGGCGACTTCGCCGTGGAGGTGGTCCTGGGCGGCGAGGACACCACCCCCGCCGACCTGGCCGCGGTCGGCGGCGTGGTCCGGTCGGTCACCTTCACCGAGGAGGGCGACCGATGAGCCCCACCCGCCGTGAGAAGCGCCCCGGCACCGGACCGGCCCCCCGGCACAGGGCCGTCCCCGCCCCGCGCGCCCCCGGCGACACACCGTCCGGGGAGCGGAGCGCGCCCCGGCACGCCCTGTCCCCACGTCTCCGGGCCCGCGCCTACCCACCCGGCACCCGGCTCCCCGCCCTCACCGCGGCGGCCGTGCTGGCGGCGGCGTGCGCGGTCGGCTCAGGGTTCCTCCTCTACCAGCTCTTCGGCCACGCCCGCGCCTTCCCCGCCGCGACGGTACTCGCGGCCGCCCTCGGCCTGGCGACACTGGCCTTCGGCTTCTGGATCCTGCGCCGGATCCGGCCGGGGGGCGCCCCCGACACACCGGCCGCCGCCGTGGCGGTCGCGACCGGGCTGACCGCCGCCACGAGCGCGGGGATCATCGCCAACGGCGGGCTCGGCGCCCTCTGGTCGACACTGCTGGGCCTGGAGTTCAGCGGGGTGTGGGGGGCCTCGCTCACCGCACCGCTGAACGAGGAGCTCCTCAAACTCTCGGGGATCGTGCTCGTGGCCCTGGTGTTCCCGCACGCGCTGCGCACCCCCGTCGACGGGTTCGTGCTGGGTGCCCTGCTCGGACTCGGTTTCGAGGTCACCGAGAACCTCATCTACGCGCTCCAGTCCGTGACCTGGTCGGGGGCGACCGACCCGGTACTGACCGCCCTCCAGTCCACCGTCGCGCGGGTCGGGCTCACCGGCCTGGGCTCGCACTGGGCGATGTCGGCCGTCGCCGGAACCGCCGTGGGACTGCTCGCCGCCGCCGACTGGCGCCCGAGCCGCCGCCGCGCCACCGGGGCCGCCCTGCTCGTACTGCTCGCGATAGGCCAGCACTGGCTCCTGGACGCCCCCTTCCTCCAGGGCAGCGTCCCCCTGATCCTGGTGAAGGTCCTGCTGATCTTCGCCGCCGCCATGGCCGTCTACGCGGCGGCGCGCACCGCCCACCTGCGGCGCGTCCGCCGCACACCGGCTACGGATCCCCCGCCGACACCCGAATAGAGCCCATGGTTGAACACGGTGCCGTACCTCAGTGGGCGAGGGCGCCCACGGGGCTGGCAAAGGTGCCGCAGGTTCCCGTTCTCCAGACGCCCGAGCGGAGAGGGGCTGCGCCGCAAGGCCTCCGTTGAGGGTGGTGGCGGGCGACGAGCAAAGGAAAAACCACGCCGAAGGCGTCCGTTGAGGGTGGTGGCGGGCGACGGGCGGGCCGAGGCGAAGCTTCACGGAGACACGGCTCAGGGACGCATCCAGCGGTGCAGGAGAGTGCCCTCCCGCTCGACCACCAGGCGCGGCACCAGCGCCCGGTCCACACCGGCGCCCACGGTGATGCGCTGCTCCACACCCGCGGTCAGACGGGGCACGACGGTCAGACACAGCTCGTCGAGCACGTCGGCGGCGGCGACGTCGCGCAACAGGCGCGGACCGCCCTCGCACAGGACGCGCGGCAGGCCCCGCGCGCGGAGTTCGGCGACGGCGGCGGACAGGTCGACACCGGTGTCCCCGGCCACGATCACGCGTTCGGGGCCGACCGTGTGCCGCGCCCGCGCCAGGGCTTCCCCGCCCGCGCCCGCGCAGGTCACCAGCAGGACGTCCCCGTGTCCTGGGACGTCCGCGGCGAGCAGGGGCGGCACCCGGGCGGCACCGCTCACCACGGCCGTCACGGGGCACTCCGTCCGCCCCTCGGCGGCGGCGCGCTCCCGGAAGACGGGCGAGCGCGGTTCGGTCCGCCGGTAGCCCTCGGTCCGGGCCGTGCCCGCACCCACCAGGACCACGTCCGCCAGGTCGCGCAGGAGCGTGTAGACGACCAGGTCGGCAGGGGTGTTGATGGAGGCGGTCCTGCCGTCGTTGCCCGCGGCCGCCCCGTCCAGGGTCGCCACCATGTTGGCACGCGTCCACGCCCGGGCTGTCGTGTCGGGGTAGGCGTAGAGCCGCTCCAGAGCACGGCCGTCCAGGAGGTCGCCGGGGGCGGCCACACCGGGGGCGATGTCATTCATCAGCAGTCGCACGACCACACCGCCACGAAGTAGGTGATGCCGAAGGGGGCGTCGTGGTAGAGCGGTTCCGGGCGGGGCACGACGGGCCCCTCGGCCACGGCGGCGGCCATCACCTGGAGCGCGGCGCGCCCGCCCACACGCTGCTCATCCGCCTGCCGGGGGTCCACGTCCAGCAGGGCACGGGCGTCCCCGGCGGCCAGGGCCTCGCCCACGGCCCGGTCGACGTCGACGCTGGCTCCCTCCAGGTGCCCGGGGGCCATGACGCCCCAGCGGGTCCCGCCGTCGGCCATGACGAGCAGGCCGACCCGGGGCGCGCGCCGGGCCAGGGTGCGGCCCAGCACGGCGATCTCCCCTGCGGGGGCGTCCCAGGCCACGGTGGCCGTCTCCACGGGGACTCCGTGGTCGACCGCGCCCAGGAGCCGGTGTGCGACCGCCAGGCTCAGGGGGAGGAGCCGCTCCCCCTCCGTCCGGGGCCGGGCCGCGTACAGGTGCGCCGGGTCGCCGCCGGAGACGCCCTCGCCGGAGGCGTCGCCGCCCCCCACCACCACGACCACGTCCAGGTCTGGGACGGACAGGAGCGAGGACACCGCCGACACGCACACCCCGCGCAGGTCGGCCGCGGCGTCCTGGATTCCGGTGAGCTCGCGCATGAGCAGCGGCGGATGCGGGCACACGGCGGTCGCGACGATCACGCCAGCCCCCGTACCGCCCGCGCGGGGGGCCGCACGCCTCGGATCGAGGCCACCATGTCGAGGACCTGGCGGGTCTGGGCGACCTCGTGGACGCGGTAGACCTGTGCCCCGTGCCAGGCTGAGACGGCGGTGGCGGCGAGCGTTCCGGGCAGCCTCTCCCCCAGCGGGGCACCGAGCGCCTCCCCCACGAAGTCCTTGTTGGACAGGGCGACAAGCACCGGCCAGCCGGTCGCCGTCATCTCGTCGAGCCTGCGGGTGAGCTCCAGCGAGTGCCAGGTGTTCTTGTTGAAGTCGTGGGCGGGGTCGATGAGCACCGAGGCGGGGTCGACTCCCAGGGACACCGCGCGTTCGGCGAGCCCGACCGTCGCCTCGATCGCGGAGCGCACTACGTCGTCGTAGACGGGACGCACCGGGCCGGTGCGGGGCGTGAGGCCGCCGGTGTGGGTACACACCAGGGCTGCCCCGTACTCGGCGGCGACCTCGGCCAGGCCGGGATCGTAGCCGCCCCAGGAGTCGTTGAGCAGGTCGGCGCCGGCCTCGACCGCGGCGCGCCCCACCGGAGCGCGCCAGGTGTCGACGCTGATGACCAGGTCGGGGAACTGGGCGCGCACGGCCGCCACGAAGCCGACCGTGCGGCGCATCTCCTCCTCGGCGTCGACCTCCTCGCCGGGGCCGGCCTTGACGCCCCCGATGTCGACGATGTCGGCGCCCTCGGCGACCGCCCGGCGCACCCGCGCGAAGGCGGGCGCGTCCTCCCAGGTGGCACCGTGGTCGTAGAAGGAGTCCCGGGTCCGGTTGACGATCGCCATGACCAGCGTCTCGTCCGGGCCGTACTCGCGCCCCCGCAGTCTCAGCACTCGGTATCCGCCTCCCTGGCGCCCACACTAGGCCACCGCCGCGCCGGAGCGTGCCGGGGGCCGCGGAGACCGTCAGCCGAAGTCGGGAACGCGCGCACCGTCAGGCGGGGGCGGCGCCGTCGCCGAAGGGGGTTGCGCCGGGTGCTCGGTGGGTCTGCGCCTGTGGCCCGTAGATGCCCCCGGCGGCCTCGAACAAGCCGTTGAGGGCGGTCAGCCGCCCCTGGCACCGCGGGTGCGGCCGGACGGTGGGCGGGGCGCGGTGCCGGCACCGCCTTGGAGGAAGGAGAACGCGCGCAGGTCCCAGGCGGCCTCGCCGTCCCCGTCGGTGACGACCCGGGGTACGGAAGCGATGTGGCCGCGAGGGGCGTCAGCGCTGGGCGGCCTTGCGCTGCTTGCGGGCCGAGGGGCGCAGGAGCAGCCCGATGACCAGGCCGACCAGGACGGCACAGCCCAGTGTGGCCCACAGCGGAGCGGACAGGGACACGACGAGGACCTGGATCTGGACCGCCTCGCGGTTCTGCGCCACGAAGATGACCGCCAGGATCAGCAGGATGAGCGCCACCCACAGGCGAGTGGGGATCGACCCCGGGGAGAAACGGGAGGCCCTCTCCCCGGCGGCCGTACCGTCCGGCGGTGTAGGTGAGTCCATCTGCGCCTCCCGGCCCAGGATCGGTGATGCCTGCCCCGAGCCGGGCGGGATGCGCGCCCCGGGTCCGTAGGCATTCCCTGGTCCGGCCGCCGCCGGGGCAGGGGAGGGTCAATTCCCGTCCCGGATCCGACAGCACCCCGGACACGGACCGGGGTGGCGTGCCCGGCACGACGGCAACCGTCCCGGGAACGCCGAAAGGGCGCTCGCCCGGGGGGAACGCCCCGGTGGTGTCAATTCGTTGAAGCAACGCCCTCGCCCTGGCCCTCCAACAGTTGCTTGTGGAACACCTCTTGCGGTGTGTAGAACCCCAAGCACGCCCGAGGACGGGTGTTGAGCTCCTCAGCGATCGCGGTCAGGTACGGCTGATGCTGCGGGATGTCGGTGCCCTTGGGCAGATACTCCCGGATCAGGCGGTTCGTGTTCTCGTTCGTGGGCCGCTGCCACGGCGAGTGCGGATCAGCGAAGAACACCGGCAGGTCAGTGGCCACCGTCACCGCGGCGTGG
>NZ_AZXF01000019.1 GCF_000515115.1 Nocardiopsis sp. CNT312 | reverse complement strand
AGGACCCGTTGGCGGATCACCGGGTCGGTGTCCATCAAGCGCTGTTGGGGGCGGGCCCGGCGGGCCTTGGCGCGTTGGTGGGCGGTGGTGGCCCGGTAGCCGCGCTTGCTGGTGTTGCGGGCCAGCTCGCGGCTGATCACCGACTGGTCCCGGCCGACCAGCCGGGCGATGGCTCGTACGCCTTCTCCTCGCGCGTTGGCGAGCGCGATCTCCTCGCGTTCAGCGAGGGTGAGCATCCGTCGTTCTGGCATGAGCAACCCCTGTGACCTGTGATGTTGCTACGACGGTATGACACCACCGTGCCCAGAGGCTTCGAAGGCGGACGAGGAGATGTGGACGTGGTCTCCCCTGGTGTAGAAGATGCAGGCAGCCGATGCCCCCATCCCTTCCTGAGTCTGAGCGGTACCGGTGTTCTCCAGGAGCAAGCTTCCCTGGGAGAAGTTCAGGGCCTCGGGAGGTGCGACTGCGGGCTCAGCGGGGGCAGCAGGGTCAGCGTGGGCGGTGGGGATGAGGCTGAAAGAAAGGGCCATCGTACCGGCAACGGCAGCGATCCGGTTGATCGCGTCCATGAAATTCCTTCCATTTGGGGGCAGACAGGATCGGAATCTGTCGTTACCGACACCACAGCCAGGCAATCGAACCTGGCCACATCCGGACACGCCAGGAATGAAATTGCTGATCACAGCAGTAATGTGCAAATTGACCACACGCTAAGGACCTAATCTCCTTGCAGATCGTCAACCAATACGGCTAAGGGAATATTCGCTCTTACTGCAGATGCCGCACAACGCAGGAGGTGCTTCCGGTGCGCATGTGCGACCCGAGGAGCCGACATCGACATCCTCTGCAGCACCTGTGACAGGTCTACGCAGAGGAAGAGGTGCACTATCAGAGACTTGATCGGCGCAGCAACGTCAACTACTCTGAGTACCCACGGAGCCGTTGCCCGTATCAATGCGGTCAGTCGGCCATCGAGAGACCGCCACCCTGGCACAACGAAAAAACAAACCGTTCGGCATGTGGCACCACACGCCGACCCGGGGCCATACACGGGACGCTGACCGGGGAGTGCGACGTGGCGACCTGGTCGCCACGTATCTGGGCCGGTCCGTGGAATGGGTGGTGGGCATGCTCGGCTGGCTGAAGGCCGGTGGTGTCTGCATGCCGCTGGATCCGGCCCTCCCAGCTGAGCGGTTCGACCGGACACTCCGCGCCGGACACGCTGTCGCCGTGGTGACCTCTGCCCCCGCCCTGCGCACCGGCAACCCGCTTCCCTCCGTGCCCGAAGGACTGCCCGTGCTCACGCTCGACGCGGGTGTCCCCACCACGGAGGCCGTGCCCGACCCGCGTCCGCTGCCCAGTCGAGAGGAGCTCGCCTACGCCATGTTCACCTCGGGCTCCTCCGGTGAGGCCAAGATCGTACTGGCCCAGCACTCCTGGTTGGCCCTCAGCGCCGCCCGTAGCGCCACGATCAACGCCACCACCGCCGCCGACCGAGGTTCCTGGCTGGGCGCGGCCGGTGCCGGGATCGCACTGCACGAGGTCGGCGGCCTGCTCTGGCAGGGCGCGCACGTCGTGATCGCCTCCCCTCCCGCACTGCGGGACTGGTTGCTGTCCGAGCGGATCACCCAGAGCTTCGTGATCACCCCTGTGGGCGAAGTGCTGCAGAACCTGCCCTGGCCGCGCGAGTGCAACCTGCGACTGCTCACTCTGGGCGGCGACCGGCTGAACCGGTGGGGTCCGGCCGACCTGCCGTTCGAGGTCGCCGTCTCCTACGGCAGCTTGGAGGCGTTCCAGATCGCCAACTCCTGCTATCCGTGGACCGACCGGTGCACACCCGCCACGGCCACCGACGCCGACCGTGAAGCCGCCCCGCCCGTAGGTCGCCCAATCGACGGGGTCACCGTGCATCTGCTGGAGGAGGACGGTCTGACCTCAGTCGGCGACGGCATCGGCGAGGTGTGGATCGGCTCGGACTGTCTGAGCCTGCGATATCTAGGGGATCCGGCGCAGACTGCGGACCGGTTCCGTCCCAACCCGTTCGGTGCCCCAGGCAGTCGTATCTACCGTTCCGGAGACGCCGGTCGGTTCCGTTCCGATGGCATTCTGGAGCACCACGTCCGGATCGACGGCATCGTGAAGATCCGCGGCCACCGGGTGGAACTGGGCGACGTCGAATGGGCGCTCGGCCTGCATCCGGATGTTCGACAGGTCGCCGTGGTGGCGACGATGGACGGTGATCAGCGCAAGCTGGTGGCCTGCTTCGTCAGTGAACGCGAGATCGCCCCACTGGAGCTGCGCAACCATGTGGTCGGACGGTTGCCGGACTGGATGGTTCCGGTCGCCTATGTGCAGCTGGACGAGCTTCCGCTGAACACCAACAACAAGATCGACCGCCGTCGGCTGCCGCCCGCGGACTGGAAGCGCGGTCACCCGGCGCGCGCGTGGCGGGCGCCCAGCCCCGGTACGGAGATCGAACTGGCCCGTTTGTTCGCCGACCTGCTCCAGGTGGAGCGGGTCGGCGCGGACGACCACTTCCTGGAGCTCGGTGGGGATTCGCTGCTGCTGGTCCGGTTGCAGGGCCGGATCGAGCAGGACCTCGGCGTCCGGGGCGAGATGACCGATCTGGCCGACGATCCGACCATCAGTGCCCTGGCCCGGCTGATCTCGGCCAACACCAGCGCCGCAGGGTCCGCGCTCCCCCCGATCACCCCCGGCGACGCTGGCCACCGTCCACAGCTTCATCGAACACCTACGGTCCGCAGGACACCCCAGCTCCGCCGAACCCCTCAGATACGCAAACCCGGAGGCCGTCATGACCACCGAGGCCACGCACGACACCGACCGGTTGGTAACCGCATTCGACCATCACGACCCCGGCTACACCCCGCAGACCGCGGAGCGGATCAACAGCAAGATCCGTGACCGCGGCGTGACCTGGCCACCCGCGTACGGCGGGATCTGGATCCTGTCCCGCTACGCGGATGTACGCGCCGCCCTGACGGACTGGCGCACATTCAGCTCGGCCCGGGGCGTGCACTTCCCCCGGGCCGAGGGGATGCCGATGTTCTCCCCGATCGACTACGACCCGCCGCAGCAGACCGAGATCCGTGAACGGATGGCCTCCCCGGTGACCCGGGACGCGGTCGGTGCGTTGACACCGGAGCTGCGCCAGATCACGGCCCGGTTGCTGGCACCGGTGGTCGAGCGCGGGCACGGCGATCTGATGGCCGAGCTGGCCAAGCCGTTCGCGATCGAGGTGCTGGGCGTCGCCTTCGGGCTCTCCGAGTCCTGCCGCAGCCGGGTCCGCGAGGCGACGCGGACGATGTGGAAGTACATCTCGACCGACCGGGACGCGAGCAAGTTCTGGCCCGCCTTCCATGCCCTGCTGTCCGAGGAGATCGACCGTGTACGGGCCGAACCGGACGGCAGTTACCTTACTCGACTGGTGGCGATGCGGCAGAACGGCAAGCCGCTGCCGGACGAGGAGTTGTACTCGATCATCGTCAGCTTCTGCATTGCCGGACACGACAACACGATGAACTCGATCACGCGGCTGGTGCACACCCTGGCTGGGGATCCCGCGCTGCAACTGCGGCTGCGCCGCGAGCCGGAGCTGCGCCTGGCCACCGCGGAGGAGGCACTACGCCGCTGGTGCCCGACCGACCGGTTCACGCGGGTCACCACCCGAGAGGTCACCATCGCTGGCACTGTCATCCCGGCCGATGCCCGGGTGGTACTGCTGTTCGACCTGGCCAACCGAGACCCGGAGAAGTTCCCTGATCCCGACGTGTTCGACCCCGACCGCGGCAACTCCCACCACCATCTCAGCCTCGGGCACGGCATCCACCACTGCATGGGCGTGCACTTGGCACGGGCGGAGTTCGTCGCGGTCCTGGACCTACTGGCACAGCTACCGGTGTTCGACTTGGACGGACCCGGCGAGCTGCATTTCGAGAACGGTCGGCACATCATGTTCGACCGGGTACCGGTACGGTTCCGCACCGAGAAGGAGCACTGAGATGACCACCGGCCCCACCCTCAGCGGCAGTACCGCGCCTGGGTCGACAGCGCCGCAGCCGGCCCTGCTGATCGATCTGGCGACCGGACTGTGGCGGTCGCAGACCTTGACCGCGGCGATCGAGATCGGGGTGTTCGCGACGCTCGCCACCGGTCCGGCCACCGCCCCCGAACTGGCCGACCGGCTCGGCATCGGCGAGCGTCCCGCCGAGATCCTGCTGACCGCGTGCACCGCGCTGGGCCTGCTGGAGCTGCACGACGGGCGCTACCGTAACGGTGCCGTGGCCGACCACTATCTGGTGCCCGGTCGACCCGACTACTTTGGTGACTACGTACGCATGGTGGCCGAGTACACCACGCCTGGCTGGCTGCGCGCCACCGAAGCGGTACGGGCCGACGCACCCAGCAAACCCGTGCCCGACCCAGACCGGAACATGTTCGAGGAGGGCAATCGCCCGCAGTTCTTCTGGGAAGGACTCCGCGCGTTCTCCACGTTCACAGCTCGCCGGATGGCGGAGGCGCTGGACCTGTCAGGCGTACGGCGCATCCTCGACGTCGGTGGCGGAGCGGGGCACACGATGATCGAGCTGTGCCGGCAACACCCACGGTTGAGCGGAACGGTGCTGGACTTGCCACACGTGTGCAACCTGGCACGGGATCGGATCGAGGCTGCCGGGATGTCCGACAGGATCGGTACCACGAGCGCCGACTTCTTCACTGATCCGCTGCCGACCGGCCACGACACCGTACTGCTGTCGATGATCATGCATGACTGGAGCGAGGAGCAGAACCGGCGGATCCTCGCCTCCTGCATGGACGTGCTGCCCTCCGGTGGCACCGTGATGATCAGTGAGCTACTGGTCGCGGACGACAAGTCCGGCCCGGTGGACGCGGCCTTGATGAGCATGAACATGCTGGTTGGCACCTGGGGTCGGAACTACACGGCGGCCGAGTACGCGGGCTGGCTGCGCGACGTCGGCTGCGCCCAGGTGCGTACGGTTCACTTCGACGCCCCCGGGGCCAACGGTGTGGTGATAGGAGTGAGGGCGTAATGGACCGGTGTTTCGTGCCGGGTTTATTGGAGGCTTGGAACCAACGCTTCGCCTTCTGTTGACCCGGCCCACTGCCCATAGAAGCTGTCCTCGAACTCCGCCGGCGGGAGCAGACCGATCTCGCCGTGCAGTCGGCGGTGGTTGAACCAGTCCACGTACTCGGCCACCGCGATCTCCACCCCGTCCAGCCCCCTCCATGGCCCGCGGTTACGGATTAACTCGGCCTTGAACAAGGAGCGGAACGCGTCGGCCGGGGCGTTGTCATAGGAATCGCCGGTAGACCCGACCGAGGCCACCGCCCCCGCCTCGGCCAGACGCTGGGCCTGGTCGGGGTGGTCCCGGGCCGGTCTCCGGCATCGACCTCGGCCTGTCTCACCCAGTTGCGCAGGGTCTCCCGGTTGACGCCGAGCCGGTCGCCGATCCGGGCGATCGCTCCTGGGCGCGTGGCTGGGTTCCGGCGGGCGTCCACGGCCATCCGGGTGGCGCGTTCGCGCAGCTCATCGGGGTACTTCCTCGGTGCTGGCATGTCTCTCATCCTTCCCAGGGTTGAGAGCCTCCAATAAACGCCGGCACGAAACAGTGCTCCCTGTACCCGCCGGGAATCTCCAGGTAGTCCTTGTGAGTCGGAACCACCATCATCACCCGCCCCGCCCGCCGAAGAGGCGCTGTGTCCGTGCTCACAGGAAACCGGGGGACACCTTCTCACCTGCTGTAGTACTGGTGAACTGGTCAGACAGATGTATGTGTCAGAGACTTGGCTGTGGCACCATGAACGCGTGAACCGACAGGCCAATTTCGCACTCGCACCCTCATCCCTGACCGACGCCCTGTACCAGTCCCTGCGGCGCCGCATCGTCAACGGGGAGATCTCCGCTGGCGAGAAGCTCACCGAGCAGCGAATCTCCAACGAGTACGACGTCGCGCGCCCCACGGCAAAGGCGTGCCTGGAGCGCCTGACCATGCTCGGGCTCCTCCGTCGGACCGCGCACAAGACCGCGGTCGTCCCCGAGTTCAGCGCGGACGAGATCCGGGACCTGTTCTTCGCCCGGGGCACCATCGAGTCTTCCGCTGTCACCTTCCTGGCGGGCCAGGGGCTCGTGCCGTCCGAAGCCGAGGAGGCCCAGCTGCTGATCGAGGCCGCCGCCCGGGAGGGCGACTTCGAGAAGCAGGTGGACGCCGACATCGCCTTCCACACAGCCCTGGTCGCCGGTGTGGCCAGTGAGCGGCTGAGCCGGATGCACGAGCTGATCATGGGCGAGGTGCATCTGACCATGGGCCGGTTCCAGGCACACCGGTCCACGCGGTCGAGCACCGTGGCGCACGAGCATTCGGCGATCCTGGAGAGCATCCGCGGGCGCAGGCCCGACCAGGCCGCCCTGCGCCTGGCCGAACACCTGGAACACGCTCGACGCCGCCTCCTGGACCGGTTGGAGGCCGAGTCCCAGGAGGCGGACGAGAAGGAGTAGGCCCTTCTACTTGAGACCGCTGGTGGCCATGCCGCGGATCAGGTAGCGCTGCGCGAATACGAAGAACACGATCACCGGGGCCAGCGATACCAGGGACATCGCGAACAGCATCCCGATCCCCTGCTGGCTCTCCGAGCTCACCATGGAGCTGAGGGCGACCGGCACGGTGTACATGTCCGTCGAGGTCAGGTAGATCAACGGCGTGAAGAAGTCGTTCCAGGTCCAGATGAAGGTGAAGATGGTCGTCGTGACCAGCGCCGGGCGCATGAGCGGCAGGATCACGTGCCAGAACACCCGGAAAGGGCCGGCGCCGTCGATCTCCGCCGCGCGGTCCAGGTCGCGGGGGATGCCCCGGATGAACTGGACCATGAGGAAGATGAAGAAGGCGTCGGTGGCCAGCAGCTTCGGGATCAGCAGCGGCAGGTAGGTGTCCACCCACCCGAGCTGTGCGAAGAAGATGTACTGCGGGACGATCAGTACGTGCATCGGAAGCATCACCGACACCAGGGTGATCCCGAAGAACAGGCGCCGCGGCCGGAACTCCAGCCGGGCGAGCGCGTAGGCGGCCAGCGAACACGAGAACAGGTTCCCGAGGATGGCCCCGACCGTCACGACGAGCGAGTTCAGGAAGAACACCGAGAACGGCCGGTTGAGGGCGTGCCAGCCGTCCCGGAAGTTCTCGAACGTCGTCTCGCTGGGGATCAGTCCGGGCTCGGTGAGGATGAGGTGCGCCGGTTTGAAGGCGCTGACAGCCATCCACACCAGCGGGTAGATCATCAGGGCCAGGAGGGCCAGCAGGCCGGCGTGTTTGAGCATTGCGGACCGCCGCCTGCGGCGTTGCCGCTGACCGCGTGCGCTCGCAACGGATGCGGCATCGATCATCAGTCGTCTCCGTAGAAGACCCAGAACTTGGACAGGATGAAGTGGAGGGCGGTCACCGCGCCGATGACCAGGAGCAGGACCCACGCCAGCGCAGACGCGTAACCCATGTCGAACGCCCTGAACCCCTGTTGGTACACGTAGAGCGTGTAGAAGAGCGTGGAGTCCACCGGCCCTCCGGTACCGCCGCTGATGACATGCGCCTGGGTGAAGGTCTGGAACGAACCGATGGTCTGGAGGATGAGGTTGAAGAAGATGATGGGCGTGAGCATCGGAACGGTGATGTGCCAGAACTGCTGGATCCGTGAGGCCCCGTCGACCTTCGCGGCCTCGTAGTACTCCTCGGGGATCTGCCTCAGACCGGCCAGGAAGATGACCATGGGGGAACCGAAGGTCCACACGTTGAGCACGATCAGGGTGGACAGCGCGGTGGAGGGGTTCTGGAGCCAGCTCTGGCCCTCGATCCCCACGAAGGCCAGCACGTCGTTGACCAGCCCGTTGTGACCGAAGATCTCCCGCCAGAGGATAACGATGGCGACGCTCGCCCCGAGCAGCGACGGCAGGTAGAAAGCGCCCCGGTAGAAGGGCAGCCCGCGCAGACCTCGGTCCAGCATCACCGCCAGGAGCAGGGCGAACATCAGCTGCAGCGGAACAGAGATGAACACGTACCGCGCGGTGACTGATGAGGCCGCCCAGAATCGCTCGTCGCCGATCATCCGTTCGAAATTGTCCAGTCCCGTGAAGGACGGCGTCCCGAGGATGTTGTAGTCGGTGAAGGCCAGGTAGAGCGAGGCCCCCAGGGGGACCGCGGTCACCAGGCCCAGTCCGAGGAGCCAGGGGATCAGGAAGACGTAGGCCGCGCGCCCCCGGCGGCGCTCAACGGACCCCGGGCACGGCGCGCGGCGCTTAAGCAGCGATGCCACGCCCTACGCCCCCTGGTCGATGCCGGACTGGATCTCGGCGATGAGGGACTCGGCGGTCTCCGACACCCCGGCGTTGCCCAGCGCGATGCCCTCCGAGGCACGGGACAGGGCCTCTCGCCAGGTGCCGGTGCCGGGAGGGGCCTCGTAGCGGGGGCGCCGCTCCTCCTCACGGACGGCCTCGACCACCCCCAGCATCTCCACCTCGTCCTCGGAGGCGAACTCGTAGGCTTCCTGGAGGAGCCGGGGGTTGGGCGGGGCTCCCATGGTCAGCCCCACGGTGCGCAGGAAGTCGCTGTTGTTGACGTTGTAGTTGACCAGCTGGCCGGCCGCCTCGACCCGGTCGTCGTCGATGCCCGAGTAGATGGCGAGCCGGGGGAAGTACAGGAATCGGTGACCGTCCGCGGCTCCCTCCCCGACGGGCACCGAGCGGAGCCGGTACTTGTAGTCAGGGAACATGGCCGCTTCGTCGATGATGTGGTTGGAGCTGCCGAAGTTGAGCAGGATGCTGTCGCCGACGGCGGAGAAGTCGGGCTGCATACCCTCCTGTTCCCCCAGGCTCAGCACGGCGCCCTCGTCCAGCAGGACGCGCCACCACTCGAACCAGTCGCCGAGCGCCTCCGCGTCGAACCCGGTGGAGCCGTCCTCGGTCCACAGGTCCTGGCCCCTCTGCCGCAGCCACGCCTCGAGAGCCATGTCCTGGTCGGGGGTGTAGCTCGCCCCGCGGCGGCCGTTGGGGTTGTCCGCGGCGTAGTCGATCAGGAACTCCGAGAGCTCGTCCCAGGTCCAGCCCTCGCCGGGCAGCTCGACCCCGTCCTCTTCGAGGAAGGTCTCGTTGAACCGGGTGACCGGCGCGAAGACCCCGTGGGGCATCGTCAGGAGTTCGCCGTCGAAGGAGAAGGACGCGATGTCGTCGTCGCTGTAGTCGGACAGGTCGAGGGTGGGGATGTCGTCGAGCCGACGGTACAGACCATTGGCTTCATAGGTCATGACCTGGGAGGAGGCGATCCAGAAGATGTCCGCGACGTTACGGGCGGCCATCTGCGTGGTCATGCGTTCCTGGAAGGCACCGTACTCAGCGAACTCCGGATCGACGGTGATCTCGGGGTGCGCCTCCTGGAACTCCTCGAGGGCCCGGGTGTAGTTCTGCTGGCGGACGGTGTTTCCCCACCAGGCGTAGCGCAATGTGGCCCCGGAGGATCCGCTGCCGCAGCCGGCCATGAGACCGGTGGCGCCCAGCGCACCCATACCAGTCAACGCCAGAAACGAGCGCCGGTTGAAATTCTTCATCACATTCCCTTCGCTGCGGGGGATGTCACCCGAGTGAGTGTGCAGCCTCACAGGACATACTTCCGGGACAAATCTAGTATGTCAATAATTCATGAATACTTGTTTGACAAAGTTACACGCCGCGATCGGCCGGTCGCGCGACCAGGACTTCGAACAGGCCGATGCGCGGCAGCGCCGCCCCGCTCTCTCCGTCGAGCGCGGTAGCCGCCCGGAGGGCCCAGTCCGGCTGCTCGGTCCACCAAGGAACGCGTAGCCGCCGCCCCTCGACCGGAAGCGGCGCCCGGAAGCCCTGGGGCACGTCACCGGAGTGGTTGACCAGGTGCACCACTCCCCCGGCCGCCGATGTGCCCAGCACCACCTCGACCTGTTCGGGTAGGTCGGTCTCGACACGGACGGGCCCGGTTGCCGTGCGGGTCACCTCGTCCACGAAGACGTTCCGGAGGCCCCCGATCCCCACCTGGCGGTAGGCCCGGCCCGGGGTCCAGGGCATGACGGTGATGCGCCCGCTCCCCCGCGCGCCGCGCAGGACACCGTGGAGGTCGAGCGGCAGGTGGCCGTGGCACTTCTCCGGCGGACCGTAGGGTGCCCGGGACAGGACCGGAAGGCCGGTGTCGGCGTCCGCGACGGGCTCGACGACGTGGAAGGCGCCCAGCACCGGGAGGTCACCCCTCGGCCCGCGGCCGTCTTCGCCGGGTCGGCGCAAGTGCATGGACCGCACGGACTCCACGGTGTCGCGGACCGCCGTCCTCTTCAGCACCGGAGCGCCCTCCAGTTGGTACCCGTCCCCCTCGAAGCCGCTGGAGCCGGTGCCCAGCACACTTCCGCCTCCGGAGACGTACCGGTCCAGGGCTTCCACCGACTCCGGTGCCAACGGGCCGAGGTCGGGTAGGACGATCAGTCCGTACGCGCCCAGCCGCCCTTGCTCCTGCACGTCCGGGAGCCGGGACTCGGGCAGTACGTCGAAGGGGACGTGCGTTTCAACCAGGGACGAGTACAGTCCGCGGAACTCCTCGGTGGCCTCCTCGATCCTCGGTGAGGCGAGCTTGAGCGGATCGGGACGGACGAGGACGACGCGCGCCGAGGGTCTCAGGTCCCGGTAGACCTCCGCGTTGTCGCGGTGGAAACGGGTGATCTCAGAGGCCGTCTCCAGACACTCGTAGGTGACGTCGTCGGGGGTCCCCATGATGTAGGTGGAGGGGTTCGCCCCCCTCGATATCGCCTGGACCAGGAACTGGGCGAAGTGGTTCGGGTCCTCACCGGCGAGGCGGTACGGCATGTCGACGAAGCCAACGGAGTTGGTGAGCACGGGGACGTGCGGTCGGAAGGTACGGGCCGCGCTCACGTGCTCGGCCGTCCGGTGGTGCCACAGCGTGCGGCCGACCGCGTTGTTGGCCTCGTGGAAGACGATGTCCGCGCGGTCCCCGAGGATCAGCGGGGCCTCTGGCCTGCGGCGGCTCACGTGCGCCCTGACCCGGGCCGTGAGATCGTCCAGGACTCCGGCCGCGAAACGCTTCCAGACCGGGTAGGTCGGCGCGCCGGGTCCGGTCGGCAGCGCGACGCCGGGAGCGAACTCGGCGAAGGCGCGCTGGCAGGGGAGGCAGTGGCAGGTCCCCCGGTGCGCCCCGCTGTAGTCGACCTCGTTGAAGGACATCCAGTTGAAGAAGAAACCGTCCACCGGGTAGCGGTCGAGGACCTCGTCGACCACGGCGAAGAGGTGCCGCTGGTAGTAGTCCCCGCTGGGACAGACACTGGTCAGGCCGTTGTACACCTGCTGTGTGCCGTCCGCTCCGGTGAAGCACCACTCGGGGTGCCGTTCGGCCCGCCGGTGGTCGACCTTGGAGAAGTCCATACGGGCGAGCACGCGCACACCGCGCTCGTTCGCGGCCGCCACCGCGTCGCCCACGAGGTCGCCGGAGGGGCGCCGTGCCAGCGCCGGGTTGCGGGTCTGGAACTCCAGGTCCGAGGGATGGTTGGCGATGATGCCCCCGACGCTGAGCAGCCAGGCACCGGCGCCGAACTCCTCCAGGTAGTCGAGGACCCTGTGCACGTCCAGGTCAGCGTCGATCTCCCTGAGATTGGTCTGGAACATCTGGAACGGCTGGTGCCACCACAGGTCGCCCCCGGTCATGAGCGGCCCCCCCGGGTCCACGTGAAGCTGACCATCTCCATGAGCTGCGCGGAAGGGACGTGGACCTCGGCACGCCCCCCGTCCAGCGTGACCTCCGCGTCGGTGCCCGCCACGAGCAGCCGGGCGCTGGCACCCGCGATGCCCTCGGGCAGGTCCACCGACACACGCTGGCCGGGCATCGGGATCACCTCCCGGACCGGCCCCTTGAGCGCCATGGGGTTGGTCAGGTTGACCAGGACGACGGCGACCGAGTCGGCGTTCTCCCACACCGCCACGTCCACCAGGCCCGGGCCGGTGACCCGCACCCTCTCCTCGCCGCCCAGGGCCCAGCGGACGGCGTTGGCGATGATCCGGCCGTGATCCGTCTGCAGGGCCTCCCAGAAGAGGGCCCCGAGGTTGAACGGCGCGTACACCGAACGCCCACCTCCGGGAAGCTCCCTGGTCAGGACTGCCGGGGCGTCGGGCTCCGCTCTGGGATACACCTCCTCCATCGGCAGGTCGGGGTAGTCGGGCAGGAACCGGAAAGGCACCTCGGTGCCCGGGCGCGCGGTCACTCCGATGAGCTCGGTCCCGCCGATGACGCGCTCGGCGCCCTCGAACCCCTCGGTGAGCGGGTGCTCCTCAGTGAGGGCGATGTAGTTGTTCTTCACCGGTCCCCGGACGGGGGTGTTCAGGTCCGCTCCGAAGACCTCCGCCAGACCGAAGTTGGCCCGCGGTGTCCCGTACTCGTCGTCGAGTGAAGACCGGTGGGCGGCGACGACGCTGCCGCCGGACTCGGTGTAGTCCTGGATGGTGCGGCACTGCTCGAGGCTCAGACGCTCGGCGTCGGGCAGGACCAGAACCTTGAACTGGGAGAGTTCCTCCACGGTCAGGTTCTGTTCGGCGACGAGCTCGAAGGGGATGCGGGCCTCGACCAGCGCGTGGTAGAAGCCCTCTTCGTGTGCCCGGCCGCCGGTACGCGCCGCTTCGGGCCCCGCGGCTTCGAGGAGGGCGACGTCCGCCGTGATCGTGCGGCCGGTGAACTCGGGCTCCAGCCGTTCGTGCAGTGCGAACGCCTCGGACACGGGCCGGATCCACCGGGGGTCGGGGACCATCCCGTTGAACTTGGTGAACCAGGGGAACGCCCCCTGTGCGAACCCGTCGACGATCCAGGTGGCCGTCTCGGCCCCGGGCGCGACCGAGTCCTTCCAACGGTGCTGGTGGTGCTCGGGCCCGATGGAGGTGATGAGTCCTACCGGCCTGTCCCTGAAGACGGCGCGGCTCCTCTTGCCGTTACGGCCGGCGGACCACGGTGCTTCGACCCCGGATCGACCCTGCTTGTCGATGAGGAAGAAGGGGAAGTGCTTGACCAGCATGTCGCGGTCCAGGTCGCGCGCGGCGATGCTGCCCAGGTTCGGGATGAACCGCGCGTGCGGCCGGACGTCGCGCACGGCCCGGTCCCACAGACTGACCAGATCGCTCAGTTTGCGGCGCCGCCAGATCACGTAGGCACGCCAGGCGGGGTCGGACGTGTCCCCCTCGGACCGGGGGAGATCGTAGCCGGTCTCGTCACGGAAGCTGCGCCGGGCCGTCTCGCTGTAGGAGATACCGTGGCCCTGCCATCGGTTGGCGAAGACGGCGTCCACGTCGTAGCGGGTGACGATCTCCCGAGCCACCTCGGTGATGAACTCGCGATTGTAGCTCCCGAAGGGGCAGGTGAGCCAGATGTCGGGATAGCCCCAGTGCTCCTTCGGGCTGCCGTCGGCGTCGCGTGCCAACCACTCCGGGCGCGCCTGGGCCGCGTCCGGGTGCACGGCGTGCGGGTCGACCCTTGCCATGACGTGCATGTCCAGGCTGCGGGCCCCGTCGACCAGTGCACCGAAGGGATCGGTGTCGGCGAGGTGGGAGCTGCGGTAGTGGTACGGGATGTCCGTCGGGTAGAAGGCGATGTAGCCGCCCGCGCTGATACAGGCCGCGTTGGACCTGGTCTCGCGCATGATGTCGATCCAGTACTCGGGGTCGAAGCGGCCCGGGTCGTTCTCGGTCAGCGTGAGCTGCGTCCACCGGGTCGCCCCCAGGTGCCAGTCTGGTGCCCGTACGGCACCCGCCGCACTCTGGGGTCCGTTTCCGGTCACACCCTGTGCCATGTGGCTGGTCCTCTCATCGACCTCGGCGCGGCCCCGGGCTACCTGGGTGCACCGGAGACTCCTCGCGACAGAGGCAGGCAAGTATAGACACATTGTCAGGCAAGATTTCAAGACTGACAATGCGCCTATGCGAGGGGTCGAGGTCAGCCCCTCTCCTCCACCTCACGCCCCGAGAGCTGTTCCACCTGCAACAGCAGCGCGGAATGGTCCAGGCTGCCGCGCCCCTGCGCCCGCAGTGAACCCACCAGCGATGCCGTGAGCGCGCCCAACGGAAGGGCGACGCCCGCCTCGCGCGCCGCGGACGTCACGATGCCCAGGTCCTTGTGGTGCAGGTCCACCCGGAACCCCGGCGCGAACTCGCGGGCCAGCATCGAGGCCGCCTTGCGCTCCAGCACCGTGCTCCCGGCCAGCCCTCCGGAGAGGACCTCCACCGCGCGTTCCCGGTCCACCCCGTGGGCATCGAGGAAGACCAGGGCCTCGGAGACCAGTTGCAGGGTCCCCGCGACGATCAGCTGGTTGGCGGCCTTGACCGTCTGCCCCGCCCCCGCCGGTCCGACGTGGACCACCGTGGTGCCGAGGGCGTCCAGCACCGGCCGGGCCCGGTCGAAGGCCCCGGCACCGCCCCCCACCATGATCGAGAGCTTGGCCTCGACCGCCCCCTGCTCACCGCCGCTGACCGGGGCGTCCAGAGCCTCGATGCCCCTGTCGACGGCGGCCTCGGCGACGGCCCGCGCCGTCTCCGGGCGGACCGTGCTCATGTCCACGAACACCGTGCCGGGACGCATGTGATCCAGGGCGCCGCCCTCCCCCAAGACCACGGACTCCACGTCCGGCGAGTCCGGCAGCATCGTGATGACCACGTCGGCCCCGGCCACGGCCTCGGCGACCGAGGAGGCCGCCCGCCCGCCGGAGCGCTCCAGGGCCTCGCGCTTGCCGGCGCTGCGGTTGTAGCCCACCACGTCGAAGCCGGCCCGGACGAGGTTGGCGGCCATGGGGGCACCCATCACGCCCAGACCGATGAACGCCGTCGTCTGCTTACTCACCATGAACTCCTTGATCGATTGGATGCGGACCCGGTCCGCAGCTGTGCCGCCGTCGCGTCAGCGGGCGGGAAAGGGAAACGCTCACGCGCCCGCGGGGCCGGGCAGCCCCGGGAGACCGGCGCCAGCCTCCCAACCGAACGGATCGGCCCCCTCCCCCGTGTGTTCCAGGGCGACCCAGCCGGAGTAGCCCCCCTCCTCGATGGCCGCGAGCCAGTCGGCAAGCGGAAGCTCGCCCGTGCCGGGACCGCCGCGCCCCGGCGCGTCGGCTACCTGCACGTGGCCGACACGGTCGCGGTGGCGGGCGAGCGCCGTCGGCACGTCGTCCCCGTTGACCGCGAGATGGTAGAGGTCGAAGAGCAGGCGCAGGTTGTCCGCGCCGGTCTCCCGCTCGACGGCGTCGATCACCCCGACCGCGTCGTCGGCGGTCAGCAGCGGATAGTCCGGAGCGCCGCTGACCGGCTCGATCAGGATCTGCCCGCCGATGCCCGCGACCTCTTCGGCGACCGCACCCAGCGCCCGGATCGCGGCCGCGTCCTGTTCGGCGGCCGAGATGCCCGCGCGGCGGTTCCCGTACAGGGCGTTGAAGGATCGGCAGCCCAGCTCCTCGCCGATCCGGACGGCCACCGCCGCACTGGCGCGCAGGTCCCCCGCGCTGTCCGGCCAGGAGACGACGCCCCGGTCACCTCCGGGCATGTCCCCCGCATAGAGGTTCAGTCCGACCAGCCGGAGGCCGGAGGCGCGGACCGTCTCGACGAAGTCGGAGACCTCGCCGGGGCCGGGGGCGGGGGTGGTGAAGGGCCACCAGAACTCCACCGCCTCGAAACCGGCCTCGCGCACGGCCGCGAGGCGCTCCTTCGGCGGCCGGTCCTTCATCATGATCGAGCAGTTCACTGCATAGCGGGGTGGGGCCACGGTTCTCTCCTCGGGTGCGGTGTAGCAGTGGTCCGACCAAGAACAATTGGTCTTACCACCCGACCGATGCAGAAGCTAGGCGGGAAGGAGCCCCCCTGTCAACCGACAGCGCGGGGCTCAGCCGTCGGCGGCGCCCTGGTCGTCCGGGTAGGTGCCCAGTTCCGCGAGCAGAGCCGTCTCGATCTCACTCATGTGCACGGTCATGAGCTGGCGGGCTCGGCGGTGGTCGCGGCGCTCGATCGCGAGGAAGACCTGCCGGTGGTGGTCAAGGTAGCGCTCGGACTGGTGTTCCCTGCCCAGCGAGCGGCCCTTGAGCCCCCTCCACATCGGTTCCCCCATGAGGTCGACCAGGTTGCGCTGCAGGGAGAAGAGGACGCTGTTGTGGGACGCGGCAGCCACCGCGAGATGGAAGTCGGCGTCCACCGTGGACGGGTTCCCGTCCTCCCGCAGGACCTCCTCCTGCCTGTGGACCAGCTCTTCGAGGACCTTGAGGTCGTTGGAGTTCCTGGCCTGGGCCGCGTACTCGGCGCACGTCGGCTCCACCGAGGCTCGGGCCACGATCAGGTCCAGCGGACTGTGCTCGCCGACCACCGCGGCGCGGGCCCGGAGCGCGCCCTCCCGGGACCCCCCGTCCCCCACGACGTAGGTGCCGCTGCCCACCCGCACGTCGAGCACCCCGGCGTGCTCCAGCACGCGGATCGCCTCCCGGACCGAACCGCGCCCGATCTCGAACTGCTCGGCCAGGACGCGTTCGGCGGGCAGCGGCGCTCCGACGGGGAAGGCCCCCGACCGCACACCGGCGAGGATCTGGTCCGCGACGGAGGAGTAGACCCTGGAACGTTCGACGGCCCGGAAGACCGGACGACCCCCTCGTGACATCCCCCACACACCTTCCCTATACTCACCAGACCGGTCGGACCAATCAGCCATCAAATTAGCAGAGCGACCGAAGGGCGTGATCGTTGGTGCCCGAGCACGGACCAGTACTGGTGAGCGGGCGGTTCGAGCCCGAGGAAGAACAAAGGATCCGGGACGCCGCGGGCACCGCCCGGGTGGAGTTCGCGCCGCGGCTCGGCGACCGCTCCGACCTGCTGGGTTCGGCGACGGCCATCGCCGGGTCACCGACCGCGCAGGAGCTGGACCGGGCGGCGGCGGTGCGGTGGGTACACAGCTGGGCGGCAGGGGTGAACAGCGAACTCGCGGCCGGGTTGGGCTCCCATTCCGCCGAACTCACCTCCTCCGTCGGCAACGGCGCCGTCCCCCTGGCCGAGCACGCAATGATGCTCATGCTCATGCTCAACCGCGATGCCCCGCGCTGGGCCAAGGCCCAGTCCGAACGCCGATGGGAGCGCTTCCAACACGGTGAACTGGCCGGACTCACCTGCGGCATCATCGGGCTGGGGCACTCCGGCCTCGACCTCGCGGCCAAGGCGCGGGCCTTCCACATGCGCGTGGTGGGCCTGCGACGGCGAGCCGGCCTCCCCGCACCCGGTGTGGACACCGTCCACCCGCCGGAACGGCTCCACCGGTTCCTCGCCGAGTCCGACTTCGTCGTCGTCACGGCACCGGACACCCCGGGCACCGCGAACCTCATCGGTGAGGCCGAACTCCGGGCGATGAAGGAGACGGCGCACCTCGTCGTGGTCTCGCGCGGCGGAATCGTGCGGGACCGGGCCCTGCTGCGGGCCCTCACCGAAGGGTGGATCGCCGGAGCGGGGCTCGACGCCCACGGCCATGAGCCGCTCCCCGAGGAGAGCCCCTTCTGGGACCTGCCCAACACCATCGTCACACCGCACAACGGGGCCACGACCGCGCAAACGCGCCGCCGGGGGCTGGACATCTTCGTCGAGAACCTGGAGCGGTTCGTCCAGGGACGGCCTCTGCACAACGTCGTCGACAAGTCCGCGGGCTACTGAGCCGACCACGCGGCACCACCGAACACATGGAAGGCACCATGACCGACAGCGCACTTCCCCAGTTCCCGCCGGGATTCCTCTTCGGAGCGGCCACGGCCGCCTACCAGATCGAGGGCGCCGTGCAGGAGGGCGGCCGCGGCCCGTCCATCTGGGACACGTACTCACGTGTCCCCGGGAAGGTGGCGCGTGGCGAGAGCGGCGATGTCGCCTGCGACCACTACCACCGGTACGAGGAGGACGTCGCCCTGCTCAGGGAGCTGGGCGTGGACACCTACCGCTTCTCCATCGCCTGGCCGCGCGTCCTCCCCGACGGCACCGGGGAGATCAACCCCGAGGGCCTGGCGTTCTACGACCGTCTCGTCGACGCCCTGCACAAGGCAGGCATCGAGCCGGTAGCCACGCTCTACCACTGGGACCTGCCCCAGACCCTGGAGGACCGCGGCGGCTGGCGGGTCCGGAGCACCGCGCACCACTTCGCCGCCTACGCGCGCGTGGTCGCCGACCACCTCGGCGACCGGGTCAAGCGCTGGATCACCCTCAACGAGCCCCACTGCACCGCGTTCGTCGGCCACGCGGTGGGCCGCCACGCCCCCGGCACCAGGGAAGGCACCCCAGCCCTGGCCGTCGCCCAGCACCTGCTGCTCGCGCACGGCCTGGCGGCAGTGGAGCTGCGCGCCTCGGCCGCCGCGCACGGCCGTGAGGCCGAGGTGGGCATCACCCTCAACCCCGACCGCCTACTGCCCGCGACCGACTCCCCCGAGGACGCCGCGGCGGTGGACCGCGCCGAGACCCTGCACAACCGCGTGTGGCTGGACCCCCTGCTGCGCGGTGCCTACCCCGACAACGAGGAGGCCACCTGGGGGCCGATGGCCGACGGCAGCTACCGCGAACCCGGCGACCTCTCGGTCATCGCCCAGCCGCTGGACTTCCTCGGACTGAACTTCTACCGCCCCATCCAGCTCCGCGACGCCCCGCTCCCCGAGGAGTCGGCCCGGACCGCCGTGGACATCGGGGTGGCGGAAGTACCGATCGAGGGGGTACGGCACACCACCATGGGGTGGCCGGTGGTTCCCTCCTCCTTCACCGACCTGCTCGTGGACCTGCACCGCCGATACCCGGAGCTGCCGCCGATCCACATCACGGAGAACGGCTCCGCCGAACCGGACGAGCCGGGCCCCGACGGGGTCGTGCACGACGCGGACCGAATCGACTACCTCCACGACCACCTGCACGCCCTCTCCGACGCCATCGCGGCCGGGGTCGACGTGCGCGGCTACTTCGTCTGGTCGCTCTTGGACAACTTCGAGTGGGCCTACGGTTACGAAAGGCGCTTCGGCATCATCTCCGTGGACTACGACAAGCTGACCCGCACGCCCAAGGACAGCTACCACTGGTACCGGGAACTGCTGCGGTCCCACCGGGAGCGCCGCGACGCGAACGGCTGACCCCCGAAGGGGCGGGGACCGTAAAGACAAGGGCCCCGCCCCCGTTCCGGTGTCGGCGGTCAGCGAGCCCACCGCAGGAGGACGCGGTGGCGGAGGAGGGGCTCGGCGGGACCGCGGCGCCGGCCCCCGAGGGCACCCCCGACGGACGCCTCGCCGTCCTCACCGGCCCGGACGGCAGCGTGCTCGGCCCGACGGCCCCGTGACCGCGCTGACGTGACCGGCCCCGGGCAGGACGTGCGCGGAAGACGGCGTCCCTTGACCGGCGCCGCCTCCCGGGCTAACGTGTAAGCACTTGCTTACGGTAAGAAGGTACTTACATGACGGCCCGGGACAGGCTCAGTCGGGAGTTCGCCGCGCTGGCGGACCCGACGCGCCGCGACATCCTCACGCGGCTCCGCGGCGGTTCCCTCACGGTGAGCGACCTGGCGGAGCACTACCCGGTCAGCAGGGCCGCCGTCTCCCAGCACCTGGCGGTGCTGGAGAGGGCCGGGCTCGTGACACGGGACCGCAGGGGGCAGTGGACCGACTGCTCACTCGCCCCCCTCTGCCTGGACGAGGCGGCGGCGTGGATCGAGCGGCAGCGCGCCGACTGGACCGAGCGGTTCGACCGGCTCGACGAGCACCTCAGCAACCGCCGGGGACCCGACCGCGGGACCGGCGACGACGGAGAAGGAGAGCAGCGATGATCGACACGACCAAGGGCCTCACACTCGTCCGCACGTTCGACGCCACCCCCGAGGAGGTCTGGAAGGCCTGGACCGACCCCGACGCGGCGGCGCAGTGGTGGCACCCCCGAGGCACCAGCACGCCCCGGGAGACCGTGGAGATGGACCCGCGGGTGGGCGGCCGCTACACGTACACGATGGTCAACGACACCACCGGCGAGAAGGTGGTCACCGGCGGCGTGTACCGCGAACTCGTGCCGTTCGAGCGCCTGGCCTTCACCTGGGGCCACCCGGACGGCGACCCGGACGACACCCCGGTCGTCACCGTCACCCTCGAACCGGCCTCCGGGGGCACGCGCATGACGTTCGACCTGCGCGGCGTCGAAGGGTTCGAGGGCGACGGGAGCTTCCACGACGGATGGGCGGAAGTACTCGACTCCCTCGGCGGGTTCGTCGGGTAGCCCGGACGCCCGCGCTCGCGGAAGGCCCGGACTCCGCCTCCCGGGGCCGGGCACCCGGCTGGCGAACCCCTCCCTGCCAGGAGGAGGGGGTGCCCCGCGTCGTGTGGCGTGCTCCGCCCCGGCCGGCCGGGGCGGAGCGGCTCACACCCGGGCCTCGGCTAGTTTCAGGAGGTGGTCGCTTGCACTGTCCTCGCCGTGTTCGACCGCCGCCACGAGCAGTCCCTCGAACCGCAGGAGGAAATCCCTCATCGCTGGTGATCCGAGCCGCAGGGAGTCGGCCCTCAGAGTCAGCTCCACCCCCTCCCCACCCGCATCGGCCACGTTCAGGAAGACCGTCAGGTTGTCACGCTCGGCCCCGCCCCTGGAACCGGTGGTCGTGCCCGGCAGCGCGGCCCTGACCTGACCGGCCGTCGGGACACCGTCCGCCGACTCCTGGCGGCCCACGGGACGCAGGTCGTTGAAGTAGTAGGCCAGGTCCAGGCCGGTGCCGCGTTCCCCGGCCACGTCTTCGCGCAGTCGTGTGGTCTCCGCCCGGTCGCAGCGCGCGTTGCGGTAGGCGTTCACCGAGGAGGACCACGCACTGCGGGCGACGGCCGCGAAGTCCCCACCGGTGAGGTCGATGCCGGCGGGGACGTCCTGTGCGAGGTTTCCCACGTAGTCGCGCAGTTCGGGACGTCCCCGGTTGCCAGCGATGAGCACCATCGTCACACCCGGCTCCCCGGCGGCACGGCCGAGCAGGAGCGCCGTCGCGGCCAGCAGCACGGCCGAACTGCCCACACCGCAGCGGGCTCCCAGGGCCGCGGCGGCCATCGCCACGGCCCTCGAACGGAGCCAGACCGTCGGATAGCGCGGTCGCTCGGCGGCACCACCGGTTTCGGCCAGCAGCTTCGGCGGCATCGCCTCCAGACTGCGCCGCCAGTGCCGCAAAGACCGCTCCTGGATGCGCCGCCCCTTGGGGGAGCGCTCCCATTCCGCGAAGTCGAGCGGCTGGAGGGGCGGCGGCCCCACGTCCGCGCCGTGCACGATCGCGTGCAGTTCGGAAGCGAGCAGGCGGAGCCCGGGGAAGTCGGTCGCGATGTGGGAGACCGACAGCAGGACCACAAGGGGAACACCGTCCAGCACACCGACGCCGACCCTGATCGGCCACTCCGCCGCGTGGTCGAAGCGGTACCCCTTGATCCGGGCCTCCAGGTCCGTGGCCAGACCATACAGGTCGTCGTCCTGACCGCTCACGGCCTCGCACAGTTCCACGGCGACCTCCCCCCCGGCCTCCATCTCCTGGACGAGCTCTCCGTCCGCGTCCACCGAGAAGAGGCTTCGCAGGGCACCGTGGCGCTCGACCAGGGCGCGCAGCCCCGCGAGTACCCGATCCATGTCGATGCCCGGAGCGATCTCCACCGGTACGACCGAGTTGTAGAACGAGGTGTCGGGCATCATGTACTCGATGTCGGTCCAGATGCTGCGCTGGCCAAGCGTCGCGGGCCCGCGGCCAGAACGGCAGCCGTGGAGAGCGATCCTCTCCGTGCGCAGGCTTGCCATGACGTCGTCCTTTCCTTGCGCCACCTTCTACGACTGCTGGGGGGATTCGGCCACGGCCTGCGTACGCTGGAGGCGTCGGACGTGCCACAGAACGGCCGCCACGACCACCCCGCCGAGGAGGTTGAAGAACGCCATCGTCTGGTACAGGGGCATCACGTCCCCCGCGCCGCGGGCGAGGTAGCCGCCGATCACGCAGATGAGACCGAAATACGTGGCGTTCAGGATCACGGCGAGCGCGCCAGCGCCCGTCTGTTCGAGGACCGAAAGCGAGGCCAGCACCACCCCGAGGAACAGGTAGGTGGGTGCGACCACCGCCAGGAAGGAGGCCGCCTCGGACGCCGTACCGGGGTCCTGGGCGATCGCGAGCGCGATCCAGTCGCGCCCCGACCAGCACACGAGGGCGATCAGCGCGTATAGCACACCGGTGATGGCCAGGCCCGCGTGGACCACCTTGCGGAGACGGTCGAACTCCTCCCGGCCCCGGCACTGGTTCACCACGATCGCGGTCGCGGACCCGATGGCCATGCCCGGCACGATGATCATCGTCTGCAGGGTGTAGGCCACCGCGAAGCCCGCGATGGTGGCGGCTCCGAAGACGCTGACCACCCATGTGAGCGCGAAGTTGCTGCCGAAGATGACGCCGTAGGCCGCACCCACCGGGACTCCGACCTGCTTCAGGAGCGTGGACTCACTGCGCCCGCCGACCGGGCTGTCCCGGCGCCACAAGCCGACGCGCCAAAGCAGCCAGCATCCCGCCGCGGTGACGATCACACCGGACGCGGCGATCGCGACCGGGACGGACCACAGCCCCCAGCCGACCGTGCCCGGCAGGCCCAGCAGCGCGACCCCGACCACCTCCAGGCCGCCGGCCGTGAGGAGCAGCGCCGCCGCCGACCGCGGCCGCTCGGCCCCGCGCAGAACCGCGGCGCACACGACCGGGCCGATCCCCGTGATCTGGGCCAGGGCCACCCACCGCACGAACCATTCGAACTGCTCACGGACGTCCGGCCGCACGGACAGCAGGTCCGCCAGCAGCGGCGCGCCGAACACGAAGACCGCGCTCACCACGGCCGTCGCCGCGAAGCCCACACGTGCGAGCCACCAGGCCGAGGCCGCCGCCGAGTCGTACCGCCGCCCGGCACCCAGCGCCACGGCGACCTGTGTGGTCACCGCGATGCTGATCTGGACGGCGATGAAGGCGAAGACGACGGGCATGAAGAGCGAGCGCACGTAGAGCGCATCGTCACCCATCCACCCGATGAGCGCGATCACCACGACGGGGACCGCCGTACCGATACCTTCCGCCAGGATCATCGGCCCCGCGTAGCGCAGGACACCCTGCCACTCCCGTTTCATGCGATCCTTCCAGTAACTACTCCTTGCGCGACGTTGAGCCGCTGCATGTGGGTCGTCCCCTCCATGAACTCCACTCCTCTGGCGTCCCTGGCCAATTTCTCCGGGCGGGGGTGGGAGAATCGCGCCCCCGGACCGAGCAGTTCCAGGGCCCGGAGCGTGACCTGTTCGGCGAGTTCCGTGGCCCGGGCCTTCGCTGCGGACGCCAGAGCGCCCCGGGCGGGATCGTGGTCGACGCTCATCGCGGCCCGCCACACCAGCTGGCGCGTGCCCGACAGCCGGTCCGCCAGGTCCGCCAGCGACTCCCCAGCGCCCCGCACCAGTTCGGCCCGGTGCTGTTCGAGGTAGTCGTAGGCCGCTTGGGCGATGCCGAGGGCGAGCGCGGCCACCCCGGGACGAAACTGGTTGAACATCCGGGTGGCCCCGTGCATACCGCGTGAGGACGCGGGAAGGTGGCGCCCCAGGACACGGTCCTCGGGGATCGCGACCCCGTCGAGGCGCACCGCGCAGATCTGGGCTCCGCGCAGGCCGATGGTCGGCAGTGGAGAGGCGTGGAACCCCGCGGCACCCGTCTCCACCATCACCGCGGAGATCCCCAGAGGTCCGGGGCCGGTCCGCGCGAACACCGTGCCCAGCCGGGCACGTGCCGCGTTGCCGACGTAGCGCTTCTCCCCCGTGAGGACCGGCAGGCCGCCGTCGGCTGCCGGGGCCAGCGCCGTCCGCATGGCCGAGGCGTCCGAACCGTGGTCGGGTTCGGTGAGGCCGAAGAACGTCCACACGGGCTCGTCGGCGTCGTCTGCGCAGTGCTCGAAGAACCACTTCTGCTGCGCTTCGTCACCCAGGAGGGCGACGATGCCTCCCGACAGGGAGGGCCCGGGAGCGGCGAGGAAGGCCCCGGCGTCGCCGCGGCCGAACTCCTCCACGGCGATCACGCGCTCCAGCGCCCGGTCACCGTGGAAGGAGTGGCCCGACTCCCGCAGAGCCGTGTCCTGGAACTCGGGGGGGATCATCATGCGGGAGATGTAGCGGACCGCCACCGCATCGGCGAAACGGCCCGTGTCCTGTGGATCACGGTCCAGGTCCGTGCCGAGTTCCCTCAGCTCCTCGCCCCACTCACGGGCGGCCAGCCTCAGTACCCGCAGACGATCGTCCAGCTCGATCACCGTGTCCCCCCTTCACACCCGCCGTCACCGGCCACCGGTTCCAGATAGGCGTCCGCCATCAGTTCCGACAGGTAGGCCACCTGCCCCGGGCCGTCACTGAGGAAGCCGGAGGCCCCGAACAGTCTCAGGACGCACCGGTCCGCCGCTGTGACGCGGCGGCTGGCCCGGCACAGCACCGCGTGGTCGTCCGGACGCTCCGTCGAGCCGGTGAGCAGGCTTTCCGCTATGGCCTGCTCCGTCGCGGCCCACGCCAGATCGCTCCCCACGAGCTGCTGGTGGACGAGTGCCCTTCCCCCGGCCTTGCGCTTGCGCAGCCGGGCCACCGCCCGGTCCCGCAGCCACAGGGACAGGCCCAGGCGGATCGCGGCGACACCGGCCGACCACCCCGGGGGCGGGTCCGGAGCGCGTTCGGCCGTGGCGGGCCGCGCGAGCAGGGACCACGACCGGCCCGCCACGGAGATCCCGGCGACCGGCTCGGCGGCGGGGCCCGCCGCGCCGGATACCGAACCGCAGGTCAGGCCGTGTCCGGAGGGGCCGAGGACCGGGGCTTCGGGCAGCCCTTCGGACAGTGCCCTCCATGCCTCGTCCGGGGAACCCTGACGGGCCTCCACGAACCACGGCCGGTCCGTCACGGCCTCCGCGGCGGGTGCAGGGCTCCGCATCGTCACCGTCCCTCCAGTCCCGTTGCGACCGCACAGAAGTATCCGAGCACCGGGTCGTATTCGACCACCGCCACGGTGCCCCCGCCCGGGGCGGTCCCCGCGCGGTGCGCCTCGCTCCACACCGAGGTGCAGACCAGGTCGGACGGGGCGCGCCGGACGGTGACGTCCGGCCCGGGGGCGTCGGGCCCGGGGACCTGCCGCCCCAGGATGAGCGTGCACGGGCCGAGGGACCGGGACCGCACGTCGGCGAGGACCTCCCCGACCGCCCGTGCGGCGCCGGCCGCGTCGACCGGTGTGGCCTGCCAGTGCAGCAGACCCCCCGCGCCGCCGAGGAGCAGCGCGACTCCGAGGTCGCGACCCGGAACGGGGGTCTCCGGCGGAGGCTCCCAGGGGATCGCCGCCTGGTCCAGGGCGAGCACCAGCACCCGTTCCTCGGAGTCCGCGCGCAGAGTCGCGCCGGCGATGCGCAGAGCGGTGAACGGGGCCGTCACCCCTTGATCGGACACGGCGAAGGCCGTGGTGAGCCCGGGTGAGGAGTGGACCATCGAGGCGCACACCGAGTGCCCGGTCTGGTCGTCCGGCATGGCGTAGGCGAGGACGGCTCGGTCGATGCGTCCCGTGCTGGAGAGCGCCTCGTCCAGGAGACGGCGCGCCAGCCGGTTGTAGGCGGTCTGCGCGGGATCCCTGCTGCGCAGCCCCTGGTAGACCTGCCCGTAGGCGGACAGCATGTCATCCAGGTACTCGTCGACCTCGCTCTGGAGCCCCGGCGCCTCGGCGATCTCCGCACCGGGCGACGCCGACAGGTCGTGGTGGAAACTCCTCAGTATCCTCGCGGTCGTGCGGGTCGGCTCCGGAAGGACCCGGGCCTCTCTTCGGGACTGTTGGGCGACGGTCACGGGCTAGGCCTTCATCATCCCGGAGACGAAAGCGGCCAGGCTGTCCACCGTCTCGAAGTGACTGAACTCCAGGGTGTCCGTGTCGAACTCGATGTCCATCTCCGCCTCGAGTTCGACCAGCATCTCCAGGACGTTGGTCGAGTCGAGTCCGAGGTCGTCGAACAGGCGTGTCGAACGCACGATCTCGACCCCCTCGTCCGTGACGAAGCCGGCGAGTACCCCGGTGATCCGTGCGACGGTCTCTTCTCCGGCCTTCGCGGTCTCAGCGTCGGTTCGTTCCATGGTTCAGACTCCGTCTTCTCTCTTCGTCATCAGGGCTTCGTGCACGGGTTGGCGGTCCAGGATGTCGGCGACGCTCTCCCGTTCGTGGACCAGCAGCGGCGTCCCCTGGTGGACCAGGACCTCGGCCGGGTAGCCGTGGCTGAGGAAACGGGTGGGCGACGCGGTGGGACCGTAGGCTCCGGAGCGGTGCACACCGATCAGGTCGCCGACCTCGACCCGCGGCAGTTCGACGTTCTTGCCGAGGGTGTCGTTGGGGGTGCACAGCGGGCCGGTCACGTTCCACTTCCCGTCCGCCGGCTCCTGGGCGCGGTTGAGGACGCTCATCGGGAAGTTCCTCTTGGCGAAGGAACCGATCCCCACGGCGGCCATGTGGTGGTTGGTCCCGCCGTCGGCGACCGCGAAGAGCTGGCCCATGGACTCCTTGACGTAGCGGACACGCGCCACGTACAGACCCGCGCTGCCGGTGAGGTACCGTCCGAGCTCCATGAACACGCGCGATTCCGGGTGCTGCTCGCGGAATTCCCCGACAGCGTCGTTGACGCCTCGCGCCAGCACTTCGATGTCCGGGTCGCTCTCGCCCGAGAAGTAGGCGACACCGATCCCGCCGCCGAAGTCGACCAACTCCAGCGGGAAACCCAGCCTTTCCGACAGGCGCTGGGCCATGCCGAGGATCTGTCTGGTGTTCTCGACCACCGTGCCCGCGTCCAGGATCCGCGTACCGAGGTAGGCGTGCACCCCCATCAGCCGGATGGAGCCGTAGCGGTCGGCGAGGCCGGGGTCGGACATGAGGAGGCCCTCGTCGATCCCGAACTGGCGGGGCTTTCCGCCCATTCTCAGACCGGCCCCCCGCGCCGCTTCCACGGGGTTGACCCTCAGCGCCACCGGTGCGGTGATCCCCATGTCCCGGGCGATCCCGTCGATGAGGTCGAGTTCGCCGTAGGACTCGCAGATCAACGAGTGGACTCCGTCGGCCAGGGCCTCGGAGATCTCCCCCTCGCTCTTTCCCGGTCCGAGGAAGATCGTGTCGGAGGGGGCGATACCGGCTTTGCGCGCCACCGCGAGCTCGGCCGCCGAGGACACCTCGGCCCCGGCCCCCAGCCCCCCGAGGAGCGAGCAGACCGACAGGTTGGGGTTGGCCTTGAGGGAGTAGAGGATCTCGACGGCGGGGTGGAGCGGCTCGCGGATCCGCCGGTAGGTCCGCTCCAGTTCCTCCCCGTCGTAGACGTAGAGGGGGGTACCGAACCGCTCGGCGAGTTCGGTGACGGCGATTCCTTGGATTCGGTGCTGTTCGCTCACGCGCTGCTCACCTCTCCTTTCTCGATGTCGGCGAGGGTGCGGCCGAGTCGGTCGTCCAGGGCCGCGACCGACTCCGCGTCCGGTCCGACCAGGAAGGCGTACAGACGTCCGTCGAAGTGCTCACGGCCCTTCGACGGGCCTCCGACGGCGTTGACCGTGGCGAAGTTGTTGATGACGATCCCCGGTTCGCCCGGCGAGCCGGCCATCAGGGGGTCCAGTTCCTTGCGCAGGACCGAGAACGGCAGCGGAGCGTTGAGCCGCAGCGGATACTGCCGGGCCTCGGCATGGTTCTGGTCCCGCATGAAGACCTCCTGCAACACGGCCTGGTAGGTGGACATGTTGTAGCGGGCGTTGATCTCGGTGAGGGGGTAGGCCCGGCCGTCCGTCCCGAGGAGGGCGTCGATACCGACGACCCCCCGGTAGCCCTCGTCGGCCAGTGCCCGGCCGATCGCCAGGCCCGCGTCACGGATCTCGGCCTCGTGGCCGGGGGTGAGGCCCGCCGGCATGCGGTGGCCCTTGTGCACCCCGTTCTCGGTGATGGCCTCCTTGACGAAGTCGAATTCGACCGACCCGTCCTTGGCGACGAGGACCTGGTAGTTCAGGTCCTTGTCCTTGGAGATCCACTCCTCGAGGATCAGGCCCAGCTTGCCGCTGCGGCTGTGGGACCGCTCCACGGTGCGCTTCAACCAGTCGAGCCGGCGCCGGTCCTCCAGGACCATCACGCCCTTGCCGGACACACCGAAGGCGTCCTTGGCGACCATCGTGCGGCCGTCGGCCAGGACGCCCTCGGCGTACTCCACGGCCTCGGCGAGCTCCTCGGGGGTCTCACAGACCATCCCCTGGGGCTGGCGGATGCCCAGGCGGTCGGCGAGCCTGCGGCTGAAGAGCTTGCTGTTGACCCGCTTGCACAGGTCGGCCGGGCTCGTGGCGAGGCGGAGCCCGCAACGCTCGGCCACCTCCTGCTCCAGATCGGACACGCCGTGGGGCGCCAGGTAGGCCCCCTGCCGACCGAGCTCCTCCAGGTGGGCAAGGGTGCCCGGATCGTCCAGGACGTCCTTGGTCACGGTCCTTCCGGTCCGCTGCTCCCCCACCGCGTGCACTCGCGACCGGGCCAGCCCGTAGTCGGCCAGGTAGGCGTGGAAATCGGGGTCCGGGGCGGTCTTGAGCAGGACGTGGTCGGCCGCTTCACCGAGTAGCAGGGCGAACTCGTCCATGCGGTGGGTGACGGCTCTGGCTCCGTGCGACGAGAGGGTCGGCAGACCGGCCTCACCCTGCGCCCACTGTTCCTCCACCTCGATGTTCCCGAGGAAGACGAAGACGGATTCGGGGCCGTCCGCCACGGCGGATTTCAGTCTTTTCGCGAATGTGGACATTGCGAAGAATCATGTCCTCTCAGTGCTGGAAAACCATGGCCGAGAAAGTGGCTCCCAACCCGACGGCGGCCATCAGGTAGTAGTCGCCCGAACGGAGGGAGCCATGGTCCACGGCCGAGCGGTAGTTGATGAAGGAATCCGCGCAGAAGCAGTGTCCGACCCAGGAGACGTTGTCGAGAAAAGCCTGGTCGGCCGGGTATCCCATCCGTTTGCACAAGCGCCTCCACGAATGCCTGTTGACGTTGTGCGGCAGGATCAGCCGCAGATCCTCGAGCCCGATACCGGCTTCTTCGAGCGCCTGTGTGATCACGTCGGTCAGGGTCTTCTCGTAGACCTCCTGGAAACGGCTGGAGACCTCCGGATCCATCCACAGGCCGGCCGCGAACTCACCGCGGGTCAGGGAGGCGTAGCTGCGCAGGGTGTCGCCGCCGGTGTCCCCGGACCGCAGGAGGACCGCGGCCGCACCCTCACCCATGTACGTGGTGTCCGGGATGTACTGGGCCAACGGGGTGAAGGCCTTCTCCCCGGTGATGAGCAGGCCTAGGGCCTCGGGGTCTCCGTCGGCCCGCAGCAGCCGCCCGATGAGGTCGACCGCCAGCAGCCCGCTCGCGCAGGCGTGCTCGGTGAGAGTGAACGCCGAGGCGTGCTCCAGCCCGAGTCTCCGGCGCGCGTCGTGCAGGGGGTTGGCCGGGTAGGGGGACACCGTGTGCAGGGTCCGCGCGTGGACGAGGTAGCGCACACGGTGCTCCTGTCCGGACAGGGCCTTCAGCCCGTCCACGGCCGAGACCATGAGGTCGGTGAGCGACTGCTCCCTGCCGTAGCGGACCTCCGAGAGCCCGTAGAACCTCTTGTAGAGGCGCAGCTGGCGCGGGGTCTGCCCGGTCCTCTCGCTGATCTCGTCGATCGTTACCGGCTCGGAGGGCAGGTACGCGGACACGGCTTCGAGTGCTGTCATGGCGTGCCGGCCCCCTGCCGCCCCGACCCGGCGACGAGTTCGGTCAGGTGATCGGCCAACGCACGGATGGTCGCGTAGTCCCAGAGAAGCGTGTCCGAGACGGTGATCCCCAGAAAGTCCTCGATATCGGCGCAGAAGGTCAGGGCGTAGACGGAGTCCAGTCCGTGGTCCGTGAACAGCGTGTGCTGGTCGATCTCCTCCGGTTTCCGGTCCAGGTAGGTGGCCACCTGCCGGGTCAGCCACTGCTCCAGATCGTTGACAGGGGCCTCGTTCTTGTCTTCGGGCATCGGATCCCTCCTCGGTGCGTGCGGTGTGACCGGGGTCAGGACGGCAGTCGGCGTCGTGACAGGTCGAAGGACTCAGCGGCCTCGTACCGCTCGGCCAGTTGTGAGTACAGGCGCTCGCGCACCGGACCGATGTCGTCGACCCCGGCGTGTCCCAGGCCCCGGGCCAGGCGGTGGAGCGCGGCGATCAGCCAGGCGGGGTCCTGGAGCGCCGGGTCCCCGCGGGTCCCCGACTCCAGCCAGACGTTGAGGCAGGCCGACGCGGACAGCAGGGCCGCGTAACGCGCCGGAAGCCGAAGGACCTCCGGTGGGGCGTCCACCCCGATGTCCGACGGGCGCAGCAGCGCGCACTCCCGGCGCAGGGCCTCGGACTCGTCGAGCAGCTGCCCGACGAGCGTGCGGAGCTCCGCGGCCTCCGCGCCCTCGGCGGCACCGTCCGCCGCCATGCGCTCGGCCCCCGTGGCCAGGGCCGTCAGGAGGCTGTCGCGCCCCCGCCCGAAGAGGCTCAACCGCTGGAAGGGCAGTGCTCCCACTTCGACGTCCGGGCGGAACACCTCGGAAGGCGCCTCGGGGCCCTCCGTCCAGCCGCGGCGGGCGAGCACGGGCATCTGCGGCAGCATCGTGACGAGACAGGCGACGCGGGCGGCGTGGCCGAACCCCGCGAGCTTGAGGTCCCGCAGCAGCTTCTGGAAGGCGCCGTAACGGCCCTCGCGCAGGTAGAAGTTGGCGCCGAGCACGGCAGACAGGCTGTCCATAGCCCCCATCAGGTGCCCGGAGACCTGGTACTTCACCGCCGAGGCGTGGACACTCGACTGCCCGGTCAGCAGGTGCACGCCGCGCGCGGCCACGGTCGTGGCGCAGTCGCTGATCAACAGGTCCACGAAGGCGTCGGCCAACTGCGCCCGGACGGTCGGCAGCGCCGACACGGGTGCGCCGTAGAGTTCGCGCTCCACGGCGAGCCTCTGTGCGAGGCGCAGGCCCGAGTCGAGGACGCCGCACAGCATCCCGGGCAGGGCGATGCGGGTGAGCTGGAAGGACCGCAGGGCCGTCTCGGTGCCCTGGCCCTCGTCGCCCAGCACGGCGGAGTCGGGGACGGGGCAGTCGCGAAACTCCATCCCGCCCAGCTGCACGCCCCGCATGCCCACGCTCGGCCAGCGCCGCAGGTCGACGAGTGTCTCGGGGGGGAGCGCGGCCTTATCGATCAGCAGCTGTGAATGGTTGCGGCTGCCCCGGCCCTCAGCGGTGCGTGCCAGCACCACCAGTGCCCTCGACCGCTGGATGTTGCACACCACTTCCTTGCGGCCTGACAGGAGGAGGCGCCCGGAGGCGTCCCTCACCGCGGCGCAGTCGGTGCCGGCGAAGTCGTTGCCGTGGGCCAGCTCGTGATAGGCGGCCGCGATCCGCTGGCCGCTCAGGAGCAGGGAGGCCGCCTCTCGGCACTGGTCCTCGTCACCGGCCGACCAGACGTTGACGCCGGCGATGAACGAGCTGAACCCGTATCCGAGGCCCAGTGAGGGATCGCGGCGGTAGACGGCCCGCATGATGCCGATGAACGTGTCCAGGCCGCGCAGCCTGCCGCCGTACTCGGAGGGGACGAACTCGGCGTTGAGCCCGAAGTCGTCCAGGGCCCGCTCCCCTGCGGCGAACATCAGGTCGGCCTCGTCGGCCTCCAGAAGGGGACCGTACCCCAGGGGGTTCCCGACGTCCTCCGGGTCCCCGAGCAGGCGCTCCAACGTGTCGACCCTGTCGGCCGGGTTCGGTGTGCTCATCGGCGGAGCTCCTCTTCATCCATGGGACTGGGCAGCCTGTCCGCCTGGCCGAGGTGGACCTCCAGCGCGTCGGCGACGGCGCCGTACACCTCCCGGGCCCCGGGCCGGCCTTCCAACCGGGAGAGGACGAACGCCAGGGACGCCCGCAGGCACAGCTCGTCGAACTCGGCGTCCGTATCCCCTCGGCCCACACGTGTGAGGAACGTGTGGATCACGGCCGAGGCCGCGACGCAGAGCTCGTAGGACCTGGCCGTGTCGAACAGCTCCGCGCCGATGCGTGCCGTGCGCGTGTCGTCGTCGACGAAGCCCGCGTGCATCCGGTCGCACAGGTCCAGGACGCGCCGGGCGGAGCGGATCGCGGCCGGGGAGGCGCCCGCCGCGCGCAGTCCGTCCACCGCGTACGGCAGGGCCTGCAACAGGCTGCACCCGGTCCGCGAGATCATGCGGAGCCGGCCGTCCCGGGGCAGGGGGGCGTTCGGGTCGACGGCCGCGTGCAGTCCACGCTCCCGGAGTTCACCGTCACGCCAGCACGTGCCCAGCCGGGGGAACTGCCGGATCAGCGACTGGCGGTTGACGTAGCGGTTGCCGTCGAAGATGCCGACGATCCGATGGTCCCGTTCCAGTTTCTGGAAGCTACCCGACCGCAGTTCCTCCCTCAGGAAGGCACGGGATCCGAGCAGCTCTCCGCATCCGATGACCACGTCGTCGACGATCTCGGGCACCAGTGCCTTGACCACGGCGGAGTAGACGCTCATCTCCTCCGGCAGGGCGTGCACCGACCTGCCCGCCACCATCGACAGCGCCTCGACGGTGTGGCGGGCGGCGAACAGCTCACCGAACTTGGCGCGTACGTGCGGAAAGCCTCGCAGGGCCTTGCCGTACAGATACCGCTGCCGCACGAAATGCCAGGTCACGTCGAGGGCGTGGTCGGCCGCTCCCAGGGACAGGCCCGCGCAGATGGTGCGTGTGAGCTGGAACGCCTTGAGAACCAGCTCGAACCCGGCCCCGGGTGCACCGACGGTGCTCCCCTCCGGGACCAAGGCGCCGTCGAAGGCGATCCCGCTGATGTCCGCTCCCCGAATGCCCAGGGTGCGCGCCTTGGGCAGGTGCTCGTAGCCGTCCCCGGCGAGGGTGTCCTTGTCGACCAGGAGAAGGGTGAAGTCCCGGGCTCCGTTCCCGGCCCCCGTACGGGCCAGCACGGTCAGCAGGTCGCTGCGTGTGGCGTTGTTGACCGGCCACTTGCGCCCGCTGAGGCGGTATCCGGAGGGCGTGTGCTCGGCGAACGTCTCCCCGGAGCGCAGATCACTGCCGCGTCCCGGTTCGGTGAGGGCCCAGGAGACCACGGCTCCCCCGACGATCCGGTCGGCCAGGGCACGGGCCTGCTGCCCGGTGCGCCCCGCGGGGGACTCCTCGGCCGCGACCCAGCTGGTGGCTCCGCCCAGGAAGGTCTTGACGTGGGCGATGGCCACCGTGAGGTCCTTGCGGGAGACGGCGCGGATCACACGGATCAGATCGGTGTAGTCCCCCAGCCATCCGCCCAGCGCCTGGGGCACGTAGTAGCTGGGGACCCCGAGCCGGTCGAGTTCGAGGCAGGCCGCGGCGGGGAACTCCTCGGCCTCGTCCAGGCGTGCCTGTACGGGCTCGGTGAACGGCTCGGAGCGCTCCAGGTGTTCGTCCAGCGCGGACGGGGTCAGGTGGGGCACCGTCATCGTGTCTCCGCGCGGGGGGCGAGACGGGGAAGGTGTCACAGCGTTCATCGCTTCTCCCCCCGAACCCGGCTCAGGGACTCGGGGACCGCGTCGCTCAGCGCGGGTGACACCCGCACCGCCACCGGTTTGAGCTCCCCGTCGAGGAGGGCCGAACGCATCTTCAGCCGCTGGATCTTTCCGCTGGTGGTGCGTTTGACCCCGCCACGGCGTACGAGTACGACAGCGCCCAGGGCCACCCCGAACTCCCGCGAGACGCTCCGGTGGATCCGGGTGAGCACCTCCTCGAGCCGATCGGCGTCGGCACCGCGCGGCTGCACCTCGTGAACGAGGGCGATCTCCTCCTTGTCCTCGGCACCGCGCACGGTGAAGGCCGCACCGATGCCGTTCTCCAGGCACACGTCCGCCGACCGTGCCGCGGCCTCGAGGTCATGCGGGTAGATGTTGCGGCCGTGGTAGATGAGGACTTCCTTCATCCGGCCGGTGACGTAGAGCCCTCCGCCGTGGACCACGGCCAGGTCGCCCGTACGGAGGAACCCGCTCCGCCCGTCGGAGGTGGCCGCGTCGAACGACGCCCTGGTCTCCTCGGGACGGTCCCAGTACCCGTGCGTCACGCTGGAGCCGCTGATCCAGATCTCCCCCACCGCGCCGTCGGGCAGGACATCCCCTGTGTTCGGGTCGACGATCAGCAGCCGTGTGTCGGAGCCGGGGATCTCGACGTCGCCGCAGCGCACGAGTTCGCGTCCCGGCTCGTCCCCGGGGACCGGGTGGAACTCGCCCTTCTCCAGGCGTGCCGCGTCGACGCGGACCACGGTGGGGGGTTCGTCCCCGGCGTCGCAGGTCACCATGAGGGTCGCCTCGGCCAGCCCGTAGCCCGCGACCAGGGTTCCGGGACGGAATCCGAAGTCCTCGAACCGCCGTGAGAAACGGCGCAGGGTCGCGGGCAGCACCGGTTCGGCACCGTCAAGCGCCCACTTCCACCGCGAGAGATCGATCCCCTCGGCCTGTTCATCGGTGATACGGCGAACACACAGGTCGTAACCGAAGTTCGGAGAGGAGGAGAAGTCGAGGTCGCGTTGGTCGATCAGGTGGAGCCAGGAGTGCGGACGCCGCAGGAAGGCGGACGCCGGCATGTGGACTGTGCTCGCCCCGTAGTAGAGGGGGAACAGGAACATGGACAGCAGGCCGAAATCGTGGTGCATCGGCAGCCAGCCGCCGAAGCGGTTCTCGGATCCGCACCCGTTGACCCGGCTGAAGTGCTCGGCGTTGTCAACGATGTTGTGGTGGCGCACCACGACGCCGCGGGGCGTGCTCGTCGATCCGGAGGTGAACTGGAGGAAGGCGACATGGTCGGGTCCGGTCCCGGGGTCGCTCCAGGCGCCGGGGCCGGGAAGTTCCTCGGACCGGTCGGTCACGATGACGGGAGGAGCGTCGTCGAGGGTGCCGACCCATGCCCCGGTGTCCCCCACCGCTGATTCCTCGGTCAGCAGAGCGGACGCTCCGATACTGCGGATCATCTCTCCCGACCGGTCGCTGCGGTGCCGCTGGCCGTCCGGCAGCGGGGCGACCGCCGGTACGACCCCGGCGTAGAGGCACCCGATGAACGCTGTGAAGAACGCCGTTCCCGGCGGGTACAGCAGCAGCGCGCGATCTCCCGGGGAGAAGTCGCGTTGCAGCAGGGCCGCCACACGACGGGCCCCCCGGTCGAGGGCCGCATAATCGAGGGTTTCTACCGAGTTCTCCAGGGGATTGGCCACGAAACTGACGGCTTCCTTGTTCGGAACCGAGTTCGCGTGCGCCACAAGGCAGGAGACAAGGGTGGGACCCGACTCGACCTTCGGAAGAACATCCATCAACTCACCTCTCGGTATCCCTCACCTCCGGAACACACCGATCATGCAGAGGTCCGCCGACCGGGACAAGGTGTGATCCAGCGGATGAACAGCCATACCCGACCGGGCATACCCGGTCGAATATCCGGCTCCGCGATGCGGAGAGAAGCGTGTTTCCCGAGGTCGTATCCGGTACGTCCGCCCGCCGGCCCACGTGTTCGACAGGAAGGTCGGCCACGACGTTCACCACTTCCTTCTCTTGAGACACCGATAATTCACTGTTTCCACGAGAGAACGCTGTTCCAGGGGTTGCTCCCCGCTGACCTGCTCGGATCACACCTCGGCGTGCCAGGAGGACCATCGATTCGGCCTTGACCGTCCTTTACGGCCGAAGTGACGCCGTACAGGACAGCAGGACAAGCCGCCCGGAAGGTCCATTTGCCATCCGGGAACCCCAGAAGCGCACCATACGTCTTCCACCTGCATCTTCACCGACAGCCACCGCCCCCTCGACACCCCATCTCGGGAGCGGTGATCCTGAAATTCAGAGCACAAATTCCTTTCATATTGGACTACAAAATTCCCTGGCGCATCGCCGATGCCACTGCAGAAGCACGGTTGGGGGCATCGAGTTTCGCGAGGACACTTGTCACCAACCGCTTTGCACCGTGCTCAGAAATACGAAGCCTCCGCCCGATCTGCCTATTACTGAGACCCTCCGAAAGAAGGATCAGGGTTTCGCGCTGGCGTTCGGTTATCCGAGTGGAACGTATCGCCGTCCTGACCTGGTGCGACCCCTGGAGCAGGAGCTCCCGTGCCACTTCAGAGGGCATGGGGAAGTCTCCGGACAGCACACGGGACACTGCGTCGGCGATGATCCCTGCATTCAACTTGCTTTGCAGGAGAAAGCCGTCAGCCCTAGAGAAATCCTCCATAAATTCGATTCGCGATGGATCTCTGATCAGGATCAAGACCTTGCAGGAAAGAGGGATATCGGACCACTGGACGGATCCGATGTCGGCATCGGCGAGAATCAGGACGCAGCGGGACAGGTCGATCGATCCGAAGTCGACGCTCCGAACGTCCCGAGAGATGAGTGGCACCCAGAGCGGGAATTCAGACATGAGGGTCCGCATACCCTGCCTCAGCACACTGTCCGCGACCGAGACGATCACCTGCGTGCCGACCAACTGATCCGAACAGTTCCGCCACAGCCCCGATTCACGCATCGGAGATTCGGAGTCCCGACTGACCAAGCAATTATCTTCTGCGCCACTCACGGTCATTATTTGATCCAAAAGATGGTATGAGCCGACTCGTTGACCGAGACCTCCAAGCCCCCGACGAGACCCCAGCACCCCTTTAACAAAGAACCCCAAGAGAGCATAAAAATAACCCCGCAATGATCGGAAGAACCAGCCAGCGGGGAAGAGAGCACCTGAACAAGACCTAAGACCCAAGAACCCCAGGAAAATTTAATCCAGTGAAGGAACATGAAAATTTCACACGCGGGACAAATATCACCAGGACCTCAGATCAGGGTGTGCGAATTTCGCTGGGAGCGCTCCCAACCGCATCGCAACGACCCCATGGTAGGGAGATCATCCTCACACTGTCAAGGCATGAGCATCCAAAAAGGGACGTTTCATGATTGGAGCGCTGCCGGTCGGCCCGGCTCGGAGGAGGAGGCTTCAGGCCGCACCGGAGATAGTCGGATAGAAAATGTCTGCCCTCCTTCCGGAGGGCCTGCCACCGAAGGTCCGGGGAAGTGAAGTCCTTGCACGTCCAAGCCTTTTCCGGAGGCACGGCGGACTCATGCCGCCGTGCCTCCGGCGCTCGCCGACACTGTGGGAATCGCGAACCAATCGGAATTCAGTACCGAACGGACTGCCGAAAGATCCCGGTTTCGGGCAGGGCTCACCCGGCTAACGACACGTGCCCGTTCTCTTCCTGAAACCGTTCGGGGAGGGCCCGCCGACCCCGCACACTGACCGGAGGGCTATGCGGAGGCGGTCACGGGGACGCCCTGATCGGCGGCGGTGGCGAAGTCGTCGTCCACGACCACCACCCGGCGGCCGACGCGGGCCAGCAGCGAGGCGGCGGCGGTGGCGCGGTAACCGCCGCCGCAGTGCACCCACACCGCCCCTTCCGGAACCTCGTCGACGCGCCGGGACAGTTCGGGCAGCGGAATGTGGACGGCACCGGCGACGTGGGAGCCCTCCCACTCGCGGCCGAGCCGCACGTCCAGCACCGCCCCGGGTTCGGGCAGGCCGTCGGGGACCCTCCCCTCCAGTGCGGCGGCCAGGTCGGCGAAGTCGGCGGTGTCCGTGGAACGGACCTGGCCGGGCTCCGCGGCCATCTGCTCGGGGGTTCCGGTGGCCGCGGCAGCGACGCGGTCGATACCGATCCGCACGAGGTCGCGCTGAGCCCGCGCGACCTCGTCGGCGCTCTGCCCCAGGAGGGTGAGCGGTGCCCCCCAGTCGATGAGCCAGCCCAGCCAGGTGGCCATCGGCCCGTCCAGGGCCAGGCTGACGGTTCCGGCCAGGTGGGCGCGGGCGTAGGCCTTGCGGTTGCGCAGGTCCACGACCCACTCGCCCGCCGCCAGGCGTAGGCGCAGGTGGTGCGGGTCCGCGACGGCGGGCGGGCGCAGGTCCACCGGTTCGGGACCGGCGAGGTTGGTCACGCCCATGTGGGCGTAGTAGGCGGGGTAGGTGTCCAGGCCCGCCAGGGTGTGGGCGACGAACTCGTCGGCGGCCAGCCGCAGCGCGGGGTTGCGCTCCCTCTCCCGCCCCACGGTGGAGGTGCCCCCCTCGGCCCGTGCCGCCGAGCAGAAGCCGCCGAAGCCGTGCGTGGGCCACACCTGTGCCCCCTCGGGGAGCAGGTCGGCGAGCCGGTGCGCGGAGGCGTGCTGGCGCCGGGCGAGGGCCTCGGCGTGCTCGCGGCCCAGCAGGTCGGTGCGGCCGGTGGTGCCGAACAGCAGTGAGCCGCCGGTGAACACACCCTCGGTACCGTCGGGGCCCTCCAGTACGTAGGCGAGGTGGTGGAAGGTGTGTCCGGGGGTGGCGACGGCGCGTACCCGCATGCGCGGGGAGACCTCCAGGAGGTCGCCGTCGGAGAGCGGTGTGCGCTGGAAGGCGACATGGTCGGCGGCGGCCATCGCGTAGGTCGCACCGGTCAGTCGGCACAGTTCCAGACCACCGGAGACGTAGTCGTTGTGGATATGGGTCTCCACCACGTGGGTGATACGCGTCCCGAGGCGGCCCGCGAGGGCGATGATCCGGTCGACGTCGCGCTGGGGGTCGACCACCAGGGCCGCCTCGCCGTCGTTGGCCAGGTAGCTGCGGTCCCCAAGCGAGGACGTCTCGATCACCCGGACGTCGATCCCGGACTCCATCGTCACCACTCCCCTGGCCCGCCGGATACCACGCGGGCGCCGGCGGGCCGTTGCTGTCAGTGTCCGGCGTGTGATCCTTACCGTCCGCTGTGCCGGAACACCCCCTTGCGATCGGCGGCACGGGGACGCGGCGCGGCGGGCCGCTCCCCCCCGTCCGGTGTGTCTTGCTCCCCCGGACCGGCCTCTGCCGCCGGTCCACCTCGCACCGCCGCCCAGGCCAGGGGCCAGAACGCCACGATCGCGGCGGCTCCGATCACGTAGCCGATGGTGAACAGCGGCGTCAGCATCGCCAGGCCCAGGACGACCAGGGCGACCACCACCAGGGCCGTCATCGTCCGGCCCGTGATCACGGTGCGCATGGCCCCCATCGCAAACGCCAGCGCGCCGCACAGGAAGGTGACCGCGCTGACCAAGAACATCACCACGGTCGACGGCCTCGTGGCCTGTACCAAGGCGAGGACGTCGGTTCCGGCCTGGCTCACCGCCGCGACGGCCGGCTCCTTCCCCGCCAACGCGGCGAGGAACACCAGGGCCACGGTGACCAGGGGCAGCCCAAAGGAGCTCCAGCGTTCCTCACCCGCCTCCCGCAGCATGTCGTGCAGCCCTTGGAAGGCCAGGGCGAGCAGGGCCAGCGCCACGACCGCCAGCACGTGCGTCAGGGACCACCGGGTCGGATCGGCCGCGATCACCTCCGCCAGACCCTCCGCAGTGACCGTGGTGTGCGCGAGAAAGGGGTGGTACAGGATCACGGCGAACAGGGCCACCGGCGCGGTGAACATGGTGACGGCTCGAAACCAGTCGCGCGTACGTGCGGGCATACTGCCCCCTCCGGTGCGGGAACCGGCCCGGGAGTCCGTGCGCCCCGGGCGCGAACGGCTTCCCTCCAGCCTACGGCGGCGGACGGCCCTCGTACAGGAAATCCGTACCACCGCCCGAGGCGCGGCGCTTGTCAGCGGCGTGCGGACCCACGCCTTCCCGAGGCCCCGTCGGCACATCGCACGAACGGCGGCACCGGAAATTGCCCCGATTGCGCAGAGACGGGCACCGGTTCCCCCTCCAGGAGGTGGACACGGCCCGGGCTGGATCCGATCCACCGCGACGGGGCGGCCGCCCTCGTGCGGCCCGGCCCCACCGAAAGCCGATCGTCAATGGAGGTCAGAGCGCCTCCACACCGGTCCGGTGCCGCGATCGAGCGGACCGACGGTGGGAGGGTCCGCTCGGGTCACCCACGCTCGGCCCGGCGGGCGCGGTGCTCCCGCAGGAAGTCCCGATACCAGTGGTAGCTGTCCTTGGGGTGGCGCTCCAGGGTGTCGTAGTCGACCCGAACCAGCCCGAACCGCCGGTCGTAGCCGAAGGCCCACTCGAAGTTGTCCAGCAGCGACCACACGAAGTAGCCGCGCACGTCCACGCCCGCCTCGATCGCCCTGGCCAGGGACGCCAGGTGGTCGCGCAGGTAGTCCACCCGCCCGGTGTCGCGGACCCGGCCCCGCGCGTCGGGCCGGTCGTCCTCGGCCGAGCCGTTCTCGGTGATGAACACGGGCGGCATGCCGGGGTAGCGGCGGTTCAGGTCCACGAGCAGGTCGGCGAAGGTGTCGGGGACGACCGGCCACCCCATGGTGGTGTGCCGCACGCCCTCGAAGGGCACCTGTTCGGTGCCGATGTCCGCGGCGGTGCGCAATTCGGGGTCGGGTTCGGTGTGCGGGGCGTCGCGCAGCATGATCGGCCGGTAGTAGTTGATCCCCAGGAAGTCCAGCGACTGGGCGATCACCTCCAGGTCTCCCTCGCGGCGGTGGGAGCCGTCGGCCAGGGCGCCCCAGGTCTCGGTCTCGTTGTCGGGGTAGGCACCGGTGAGGATCGGATCCAGCCAGGTGCGGTTGTGCAGGGTGCGCGCCCGCTCCACGGCCGCACGATCGGCCTCGCTGTCGGTGGCGGGCAGCAGGTGGTCGGGGTTGAGGGTGATCCCCACCTGCTCGGCTCCGGCGTCGCGCAGTTCACCGACGGCCAGACCGTGGGCGAGCAGGAGGTGGTGGGCGGCGGCCAACGCGGGACGGCCCTCCCTGGTTCCGGGTGCGTGGCGGCCCACGGCGTGGCCGACGAAGGCCGAGCAGAAGGGTTCGTTGAGGGTGATCCAGCGGCGGACGCGGTCGCCGAGGCGGTCGGCGACCAGTCCGGCGTACTCGGCGAAGCGGTGCGCGGTGTCCCGGTCGCGCCAGCCGCCGCCGTCCTCCAGGGCCTGGGGCAGGTCCCAGTGGTAGAGGGTGAGGGCGGGTTCGATCCCGGCCTCCAGGACCGTGTCCACCAGGCGGTCGTAGAAGGCCAGGCCCTCGGGGTTGGCCGGGCCGCGGCCGGTGGGCTGGACCCGGGGCCAGGCGACGGAGAAGCGGTACAGGTCCACCCCGAGGCCGGCCATGAGCGCGACGTCCTCGGGGTAGCGGTGGTAGTGGTCGCAGGCGGTGTCGCCGCTTTCGCCCCGGGCGACGCGGCCGGGGGTGCGGCAGTAGGTGTCCCAGATCGAGGGGCCCCGTCCGCCCTCGTGTGCCGCTCCCTCCACCTGGTAGGCAGCGGTGGCGGTGCCGAAGAGCAGTTCAGGTGGGAGGGCGGGGTCGCTCATGCTGGGACCTTCCTGATTGGGAGCGCTCCCACCCTAATGGTCCCCTCGTCCGGCTCGGAAGGGAAGCGTCCCCTCCCCGGCTCGGGGCGGCCCGGCGGTCTCCACCGCCGGGCCGCCCGGGCCCGTCAGGAACCGCCGTTGAGCATGGCCGCGGTGAGGACGTTTCCGGCCACACCCCAGCCGCCGTCGACGACCTCGTCGACCAGCACGACCGTGGTGGCCCTGGCGCGCTCACCGTAGAGGTCGGCGTACAGATCGGTGGTGCGCTCGACGATCTCCTTCTTCTGCTCGTCGGTGAGGGTGTCGGCAGGGACCTTGAAGTTGGCGAAGGGCATGGATCTCTCCTCCAGTCGAAAGCGGGTAAGGCGGGTGTTCCTCCGCCGGAGCGGAAGTCCGGTGGTGCGGCCGGGGCTAGACGATCCCGCCGTTGGCGCGCACGATCTGGCCGTTGACCCAGTGCCCCGCGGGCGAGGCCAGGAAGGCCACGGTCGCGGCCATGTCCTCGGGGGTGCCCAGCCGCTCCAGCGGGGCCCGCCGCGCGAGCGCGGCCACGGTCTCCTCGTCCTTGCCCTCGAAGAAGAGTTCGGTGGCCGTGGGGCCCGGAGCGACGGCGTTGACACTCACGTCGCGCCCCCGCAACTCTTGTGCGAGGACCTGGGTCATCACCTCGACGGCCCCCTTGCTCGCCGCGTAGGCGCCGTAGGAGGGGAAGCGCAGGCCGACGACTGAGGAGGACAGCGTCACGATCGCGCCGCCCGGGCGGACCCGCCGGGCCGCCTGCTGGGCGACCACGAACGCGCCGCGGACGTTGGTGCGGTGCAGGGCGTCGAACTCCGCCAGGTCGAGGCCGGCGATCGGTGCGAGCGCGATCCGCCCGGCGGAGTGGACCACCGCGTCCACCCCGCCGAAGGCCCGCTCCGCGGTGTCGAAGCTCTCCGCGACCGCGTCCGGGTCGGCGACGTCGGCGGCCGATGCCAGCGCCCGCCCGCCGCCCGCCTCGATCTCGCTCACCACGGCGTCGGCCTCACCCTTGTTCGCGGCGTAGCCGACGACGACCGCCATGCCCTGACCGGCGAGGGCGAGGGCAACGGCGCGGCCGATCCCCCGGGATCCTCCGGTGACGACCGCGACGCGGGACTCCGCGGTGTTCGTGCTGTTCTGTGTGGTCATGCCCCCATACTGAGCGGCTTCGGCAAGAAGTGGCAGAGGCTCCGGACAGGGGGGACGCCGTCCCCTGTCTCCCGCGGCCGGACAGGGCGCACACTGGAGACGATGAGTACCGCCAAGTACGCCGAACTCGGTGCCTTCCTGCGCTCGCGCCGTGACCGCGTGCGCCCCTCCGACGTGGGCCTGCCGCACGGGCCGCGCCGCCGCGTGCCGGGGCTGCGGCGCGACGAGGTCGCCCAGTTGGCGGGTGCCTCGGTGGAGTACTACACCGAACTGGAGCGCGGCCGCGGATCCCAGCCCTCGGAACAGATGCTGAGCGCTCTGGCACGGGCGCTGCGGCTCACCCGCGACGAGCGCGACCACCTCTACCGTTTGGCGCACCGCCCGGTGCCCGCCGACGGCGGCGGCGCCTCGCACGTCCACCCGGGCATGCTGGACCTGCTGGACCGGCTGGACACCACCCCGGCCCAGGTGATCACCGACCTGCACGTCACACTCGTCCAGAACCGGCTGGCGGTCGCGCTGCTCGGCGACCAGTCGGGATTCCACGGCAGGCGGGCGAGCTTCGTCTACCGGTGGTTCACCGACCCCGCGGCCCGCGACCTGTACCCCGAGGAGGACCACGACGGTCAGACACGCGCCTTCACCGCCGACCTCAGGGCGGCGGCGGGGCGGCGGGAGTCGTCGGACACCGAGGCCGTGTCCCTGGTCACGGCGCTGCTCGACGAGTCACCGGAGTTCGCGCGGGTGTGGGCCGAACACGATGTGGCGTTCCGGCGCCAGGACCGCAAGCGGATCCGGCACCCGGAACTGGGGACCCTGGAGGTCGACTGCCTGAACCTGTTCAGTGAGGACGGGCGCCAGCGGCTGCTGTGGTTCACCCCGGCCGTGGGGACCGACAGCGCCGACCGCCTCGCGCTGCTGTCGGTGCTCGGCACACAGGACATGGCCCGTTGACGTCCTTCCCTGGGCGAACCCCGGGAAGGACGTCAAGAACCCCCCGACGGCCGGTCGGCCCTCTTCGTCCGCCGCGAACAGGGCACCGCACGGATCCACCTGCGCGGGATCCAGCCCGAGCGCGGCCTCGGCCCCGGATCCCGCTCCGACCCGCCAGCCGGCCACGAACTGGCCATCGGAGGCGAGTCCTGCGACGGGTTCCTGTACGAGTCCTACTCCTGGGCCGGCCTGGACCCGCCAGGCTTGGTGGTCCCCTGGGCCCGGGACCAGGAGGAGTCCCCACAGCCCGGCCTGTCGCCGCTGAGCCGCGTGTCGGGGGGCCACGAGGCGCTGTCCGGCACCGGAGCCTGCTCGGCTCCTGGGCGACGGGGACCACGTCACAGGAGGGGGCGCCTCTGCGTGCGCACCACGCACGGCGGGGTCGCGCCGGTGGAGGTGCTCGACGCGTCCGACCGTTCCGCCCGCCCACCCCGCACCCCGTGGGCGGGGTAACGCGGGCCAATCGGCTTCGCCCTCCCTACGGCAAAAGGCGGCTTGGTACCCTTCCAGGGCCAGTCGTACCACTTTCGTGGTCAGGGAATCCGGTGTGAATCCGGAACTGACGCGCAGCGGTGATGGGGACGGGCGGGGTATCGCGCCACTGGGCGGGGCCGCGGCGACCGAGCGTCGGAGCGGCCGCTCCCGGGAAGGCACCCCGTCCGGGTGAACCAGAGTCCGAAGACCTGCTGGCACCCGCGCGCCGACCGCGCGCGGGGTCCACGGCCAGGCTCCGCGTTCGAGCCCCGACACAAAGGCATACCTCCATGCTGCGCACAGCGCTGTCCCCCGCCCCTGCCCTGCTCGCCCTCTCCCTCCTGGCCACCGCCTGCGGCGCGGCCCCCGAGGAGGCCGAGGACGGCTCCGGGGCCGCCGCCGGCACCCCGACCCTCGACAACTGCGGGCACGGGGTCGCCGTGGGATCGCCCCCGGAGCGGGTCGTCTCCCTCAACCAGGGCACCACCGAAATCCTGCTCTCCCTCGGCCTTGAGGAGCGCGTCGTCGGCACCGCCACCTGGACCGACCCGATCATGGAGGGGCTGGAGGAGGCGAACTCCGGCATCCCGCGCCTGGCCGAGAACAACCCGTCTTTCGAGGCGGTCTTGGAGGCCGAGCCGGACTTCGTGACCGCCTCCTTCGAGTCCACGCTCGGCGCGGGCGGCGTCGCCACCCGGGAGCAGTTCGAGGACCTGGGCGTGGGCACCTACGTGTCCCCCTCCGACTGCGCGGCGGGCAAGGACAACGACAGCGGCGGCGACGGCTCACGCAGTGAGGCGCTCACCCTGGACACCGTCTACGGGGAGGTGCGCGACCTGGCCCGGATCTTCGGGGTGGCCGAACGCGGCGAGGAGCTCGTCGCGGAGCTGGAGCAGCGAGTGGACACGGCCACCGACGGGCTGGACGTCGCGGACGTGACGGTCATGTACTGGTTCGCCAATTCCGAGTCGCCCTACCTCGCGGGCTGCTGCGGCGCCCCCGGCATCATCACCCGCGCGGTGGGCGCGGAGAACGCCTTCGACGACACCCGCGACGAGTGGCCCCAGATCAACTGGGAGACCGTCGCCGACCGCGACCCGGACGTCATCGTGCTCGGCGACCTGACCCGCGACTCGCAGACGGCGGAGACCGCGCAGGCCAAGATCGGCTTCCTGGAGGACAACCCCGCCACCGCCGAACTCACCGCCGTGCGCGATGAGCGCTACGTCCTGCTCAGCGGGCAGGCCATGAACCCGACCATCCGCACGGTCGAGGGCATCGAGATCGTCGCCGCCGGGCTGCGGGATCTCGGGCTCGCCCTGTGAGGGCCCTCCAGCTCGTCCTGCTGGTCGTCGGCGGTCTGGTGGCGCTGGCCGCGTCCGTCGCGGTCTCGGTGACCCTCGGCCCCGCCGACATCTCCACCCTCGACGTGTGGCGGTCCGTCTGCGCCCGCCTGGGGTGGGGCGAGTCCCCCCTGAGCGCGCTGCGCGAGGGCATCGTGTGGGACCTGCGTATGCCGCGTACCCTGCTCGCCGCGGTGTGCGGGGCTGGCCTGGCCCTGTGCGGGGCGGTCATGCAGTCCCTGCTGCGCAACCCGCTCGCCGACCCGTTCGTGCTCGGGGTGTCCTCCGGTGCCTCGACCGGCGCGGTCGCGGTGCTGGTGCTGGGCTGGGGCGCCGGCGCGGTGTCCCTGTCGGCGGGCGCCTTCGTGGGTGCGCTGGCCTCCTTCGGCCTGGTGATGCTGCTGGCGCACACCCTCGGCGGCAGCCTGGACCGGGTGGTGCTGTCCGGGGTCGCGGCCATGCAGTTGTTCTCGGCGCTGACCTCGGTGATCGTGCTGACGTCGGCGTCGGCGGAGACCACCCGGGGCGTGCTGTTCTGGCTGCTGGGCTCGCTCAGCGGTTCGCGGTGGTCCGACGTGGCGCTGTGCGCGGGCGTGCTGGGCCTGGTGCTCGCCGTCTGCCTCGCACACAGCACGACCCTGGACGGGTTCGCCTTCGGCGAGGAGGCGGCGGCGAGTCTGGGCATCCGGGTGACCCGGGTACGTCTGGTACTGCTGTGCGCCACCGCGCTGCTCACGGCGGCACTCGTCAGCTCGGCGGGGGCGATCGGTTTCGTGGGGCTGGTGCTGCCGCACGCCACCCGTGCGCTCACCGGCCCCGGACACGCCCGGCTGCTGCCCGTCACGGCACTGATCGGTGCCGTCTTCCTGGTGTGGGTGGACACGGCCGCCCGCACCGTGCTCGACCCGCGGGAGATCCCGGTGGGGGTGGTGACCTCCCTCATCGGGGTGCCCGCCTTCGTCGCCGTGCTCTACCGCGCCAGGAGGCGCACGTGAGAGACCTCGAACCCGGTGCGGCGCCCTCCGGAGGGCTGCGCGCCGACGCCGTGGGGCACCGAACCGGACGGCGGCTGGTCCTGGACGGCGTCACCCTCGCCCCGCGGCCCGGCGAGACCGTCGGCCTGCTGGGACCCAACGGTTCGGGCAAGTCCACCCTGCTCAGGATCCTCGGCGGCGTCCTCGAACCCACCGCGGGGACGGTCACCCTGGACGGCCGTCCGCTGCACCGGTACGGCCGCCGCGCCGCCGCGCGCCGTATCGCCGCCGTCCAGCAGAGCTCCCAGGCCCAGACCGAGTTGACCGTGCGGGACGTGGTGTCCCTGGGGCGCGTCCCGCACCGCCGCCCGTGGGCGGTGGCCTCCGGGGCGGACCGCCGGGCCGTGGACGCGGCCCTGAAGCGGGCCGGGCTCACCGGCCGGGCGGACCAGTCCTGGCACACCCTCTCCGGCGGCGAGCGCCAACGCACCCAGATCGCCCGCGCCCTCGCCCAGGAGCCGAACGAGCTACTGCTCGACGAACCCACCAACCACCTCGACATCCAGCACCAGATCGACCTGATGGAGCTGATCACGGGTCTGCCCGTCACCACCGTGATCGCCCTGCACGACCTCAACCTGGCCGCGATGTACTGCGACCGCCTGCTCGTCCTGCGCGGCGGCCGCGCCGCGGCGGAGGGCACGCCCGCCCAGGTCCTGACCCCGTCGCTCATCGCGGACGTCTACGGGGTCCGGGCCGAGGTCGGCTCCGGGCCGGGGTATCCGGTGATCCGGTTCCTGCGACGCGGCAGCGGAAGCGGCGCACAGGGGGCGGTACACGCGAACGCACACGGCACGACCACGACCACCGTCAGCACCGAGGAAGGAATCCGACCTTGACGCGGATCGCTCTGCTGTCCACCTCCGACACCGACCTGCTCTCCGCACGGGCCAGCGGAGCCGACTACACGTGGGCCAACCCCTCACGCGCCTCCGACGCCGTGCTCACCGACACCGTCGGGGGCGCCGACGTGGTGGTGGTGCGCCTGCTGGGCTCCCCGCACGATCTGTGGCCGGGCCTGGACGACGCCCGGGGGCGTGGCACACCGCTGGTCGTCCTCGGCGGCGAGCAGCAGCCCAGCGCCGAACTGATGGAGCACTCCACCGTCCCCATCGGGCTGGCGGCCGACGCCCACCGCTACCTCGCGGAGGGCGGGCCGGCCAACCTGGGGCGTCTGCACGCCTTCCTGTCGGACACCGTGCTGCTGACCGGGGAGGGGTTCGAGCCGCCCGAGCCCGTCCCGGCGTGGGGCCGCGGCGCACGCGACCTGCCCGACGCCCCGGGGCTGCCCCGGGTGGGCATCCTCTACTACCGGGCGCACGAGGCCAGCGGCAACACCGCGTTCGCGCACGCGCTGGCCGACGCGGTCGACGCCACCGGGACGGCCGTGGGCGTGCCCGTGTTCGCGGGGTCGCTGCGCTCGGCCCCCGACGAGCTGTTCGAGGCGCTGGCGGAGTTCGACGCCCTGGTGGTCACCGTGCTGGCGGCGGGCGGCAGTGTGCCCGCGTCGGCGGGAGCGGGCGGCCACGACGAGGCGTGGGACGTGGAGCGGATCGCCGCGCTGGACGTGCCGGTCCTCCAAGGGCTGTGCCTGACCAGCTCGCGCGCCGACTGGGAGGCCTCCGACGACGGGGTCACCCCGCTGGACTCGGCGAGCCAGATCGCCATCCCGGAGTTCGACGGGCGGATCATCACGGTGCCCTTCTCCTTCAAGGAGTTCGACAGCGACGGGCTGCCCCACTACCGGGCCGACGCCGAGCGCTGCGCCCGCTTGGCCGGGACCGCTGCCGCCCACGCCCGGCTGCGGCACGTGCCGCCCGCCGAGAAGCGGATCGCGGTGGTGCTGTCGGCCTACCCCACCAAGCACTCGCGAATCGGCAACGCGGTCGGCCTGGACACCCCGCGGTCACTGGTGCGGCTGCTGCGCCGCCTGCGCGCCGAGGGCTACGACCTGGGCGGGCCCGACGCCCTGCCCGGCCTGGACCTGGCCGACGACACCGAGGCCGGGGACGCCCTGGTGCACGCCCTGATCGCGGCGGGCGGCCAGGACGAGGACTGGCTGACCTCCGGGCAGATGACCGATGCCCAGGTGCGGATCACGCCGGAGGAGTACTCCGCCTGGACCGGGCACCTGCCCGCGTCGCTGAAGGAGGCGATGGCCGAGCACTGGGGCCCCGCGCCCGGCCGCCTGTACGTCAACGACTCCGGTGAGCTGGTCCTGGCGGCGATGCGTGCCGGGAACGTCGTCGTCCTGGTCCAGCCGCCGCGCGGGTTCGGGGAGAACCCGGTGGCGATCTACCACGACCCGGACCTGCCGCCCAGCCACCACTACCTGGCCGCCTACCGGTGGCTGGAGCACGGGTTCGGCGCGCACGCCGTCGTCCACCTGGGCAAGCACGGCTCCCTGGAGTGGCTGCCGGGCAAGAACGCCGCGCTGTCGGCCGAGTGCGCCACGGACGCGGTGCTCGGCGACCTGCCGCTGGTGTACCCGTTCCTGGTCAACGACCCGGGCGAGGGGGCGCAGGCCAAGCGCCGCGCCCACGCCACGGTCGTCGACCACCTCATTCCGCCGATGGCGCGCGCGGAGACCTACGGCGACATCACGCGGCTGGAGCAGTTGCTGGACGAGTACGCCAACATCGCGGCCATGGACCCGGCGAAGCTGCCCGCGATCCGCGGCGAGATCTGGTCGCTGATGCGCGCGGCGGAGATGCACCGCGACCTGGGTCTGGAGGAGCGGCCCGGTGACGAGGAGTTCGACGACTTCCTGCTGCACGTCGACGGCTGGCTGTGCGAGATCAAGGACGTGCAGATCCGCGACGGCCTGCACGTGCTCGGCGAGGCGCCGGAGGGTGGGACGCGGGTGAACCTCGTGCTGGCCGTGCTGCGGGCCGCGCAGGTATGGAGCGGCGAGCGGGCGGCGCTGCCCGGTCTGCGGTCCGCCCTCGGCCTGAGGGAGGGCGCGCCCACCGCCGAGGTCGACGGGGTGGAGGCGCGCGCCCGCGACCTCGTCGAGCGGATGGAGGCCGCCGACTGGGACCCTGCCGCCTCGGCCGGCCTGCACGACGCACCCGAGGTGCGCCGCGTCCTGGAGTTCGCGGCCACCCAGGTGGTGCCGCGCCTGGCACGCACCACCAACGAACTCGACCACACCGTCCACGCCCTGGCGGGCGGATACGTCCCGGCGGGCCCGTCCGGTTCGCCGCTGCGCGGCCTGGTCAACGTGCTGCCCACGGGACGCAACTTCTACACCGTCGACCCCCGCGCCGTGCCCTCACGGCTGGCCTGGCAGACCGGGCAGGCGATGGCCGAATCGCTGCTGCGCCGCCACCTGGACGAGACCGGCACCTATCCGGAGTCGGTGGGGCTGTCGGTGTGGGGCACCTCCGCGATGCGCACCTCCGGCGACGACATCGCCGAGGTCCTGGCACTGCTGGGCGTGCGCCCGGAGTGGGACGAGGCCTCGCGGCGGGTCTCCCGCCTGGACGTGGTGCCGCTGGAGGAGCTGGGACGTCCGCGCGTGGACGTCACCGTGCGCATCTCCGGCTTCTTCCGCGACGCGTTCCCGCACGTGGTGGCCCTGCTGGACGACGCCGTGACCCTGGTGGCCGACCTGGACGAGCCGGACGAACAGAACTTCGTGCGCGCCCACGCCCGCGCCGACCTGGCCGAGCACGGCGACCGGCGGCGCGCCACCACCCGCATCTTCGGTTCCGCGCCCGGCTCCTACGGCGCGGGCATCCTCCAGGTGGTGGAGTCGGGCACCTGGCGCGACGACCGCGACCTGGCGGAGGTGTACACGGCCTGGGGCGGCTTCGCCTACGGGCGCGGCCTGGACGGCGCCCCGGCCGCCGACGACATGCGCACCAACTACCGCCGGATCAAGGTCGCGGCGAAGAACATCGACAGCGCCGAGCACGACATCGCCGACTCCGACGACTACTTCCAGTACCACGGCGGCATGGTGGCCACGGTGCGCGCGCTGACCGGCTCCGACCCCAAGGCCTACGTGGGCGACTCCACCTCGCCGGACGCGGTGCGCACCCGCACCCTGGGCGAGGAGACGGCGCGCGTGTTCCGGGCCCGGGTGGTGAACCCGCGCTGGATCTCCGCGATGCGCCGCCACGGCTACAAGGGCGCCTTCGAACTGGCGGCGACGGTGGACTACCTGTTCGGGTTCGACGCCACGGCCGGGGTCGTGCACGACTGGATGTACGAGAGGCTCGCGGCGGAGTACGTGCTGGACGAGGCGACGCAGGAGTTCCTGCGCCGCTCCAACCCGTGGGCGCTGCACGGGATCGTGGAGCGCCTGCACGAGGCGGCACGGCGCGGGCTGTGGTCCGAGCCCGACCCGGCGACGCTGGAGGCGCTGACCGAGGTCTACCTGGAGGTGGAGGGCGACATGGAGGACCGGGCGGAGTGAGGGTACGGATCCTCGGTATCGGGATGGGTCCGCAGCACGTCACGGGCGAGGTCGCTGACGCGCTGCGGGGCTGCGACTACGCGGTGGCGGCCCGCAAGCGCGACGGCAACGCCCTGCTGGCCGTACGCCGGCAGGTCTGCGACGCCTACGGTGTGCCCCTGGTGGCCGTGCCCGACCCCGAGCGCGACCGAGACCCGGCGGACTACCGGGCCGCGGTCGCCGCGTGGCACGAGGCGCGCGTGGCCGCCTACGAGCGGGTGCTGGGCGAGCGCGGCGGGACGGCGGCGTTCCTGGTGTGGGGTGACCCGTCGCTGTACGACTCCACCCTGCGGATCGTGCGGGCGATCACCGATCGGGGCGCGATCCCGGTGGAGTTCGACGTGCTGCCGGGGATCAGTGCCCCGCAACTGCTGGCCGCCCGGCACCGGATCGTGCTGCACGAGGTGGGCCGCCCGGTGCACGTCGTTCCAGCGCGCGGACTGGGCGGGGCGGTGGCCGCCGGGCTGGACGGGATCGTCGTCATGCTCGGTGGGGAGAGCGCGTTCGAGGGGCTGGAGGGGTGGTCGGTGTGGTGGGGGGCCAACCTGGGCACCGACACCGAGGAACTGGTCTCCGGTCGGGTCGGCGACGTGCTGCCCGCGATCGGAGCGGCTCGGTCCAGGGCCAGGGAGCGGACCGGGTGGGTCATGGACATCGCCCTGCTGAGGAGGCCGGAATGAGTGCCGTCGGGGGGAGGCGTGCCGGGCTGCTGGTGGCCGGGACCACCTCCGACGCGGGCAAGAGCGCCGTGGCCACCGGGCTGTGCCGGGCCTTCGCGCGGCGCGGGGTGCGGGTGGCGCCCTACAAGGCGCAGAACATGTCCAACAACTCGATGGTCTGCCACGGCCCGGACGGCCGCCCAGCGGAGATCGGGCGCGCCCAGTGGGTGCAGGCGCTGGCCGCCCGCGCCGTGCCGGAACCCGCCATGAACCCGGTGCTGCTCAAACCGGGCGGCGACCGGCGCAGCCACGCCGTCCTGCTCGGCCACCCGGCGGGCGAGGTGTCCTCCTCCGACTGGGAGGCGGGCCGCCGCCACCTGGCACAGGCCGCGCACGCCGCCTTCGACGGCCTGGCCGCGCGCTACGACGTGGTCGTCGCCGAGGGCGCGGGCAGCCCCGCCGAGATCAACCTGCGTTCGGGGGACTACGTGAACATGGGGCTGGCCCGGCACGCGGACCTGCCGGCGGTGGTGGTCGGCGACATCGACCGGGGTGGGGTGTTCGCCGCGATGTACGGCACGGTGGGTCTGCTGGAGGCGGCGGACCAGGCGCTGGTGGCGGGGTTCGTGGTCAACAAGTTCCGGGGGGACCCCGCGCTGCTGCGGCCCGGGCTGGACAGCCTGGAGCGGATGACCGGGCGTCGGGTGTACGGCACCCTGCCGTGGGACCAAAGGCTGTGGCTGGACTCCGAGGACGCCCTGGACCTGGAGGGCCGCCGGTCGACGGGGACCGCCGCCCGCAAGGTGGCGGTGGTACGGCTGCCCCGGATCAGCAACTTCACCGACGTGGACGCCCTGGGGCTGGAGCCCGGCCTGGACGTGGTGTTCGCCTCCGGCCCGCGCGACCTGGCCGACGCGGACCTGGTGGTACTGCCCGGCACCCGGGCCACCCTCGCCGACCTGGTGTGGCTGCGTGCGCGCGGGCTGGACCGGGCGGTCGCCGAACACGTGCGACGCGGCCGTCCGCTGCTCGGTGTCTGCGGCGGGTTCCAGATGCTCGGCCGGGCCGTCGCCGACCCCGACGGGGTGGAGGCCGCGCCGGGCACGGCGGCGGAGGGCCTGGGGCTGCTCGACGTGCGTACCGGTTTCACGGCGGAGAAGACCCTGGGGCTGCCGTCCGGAAAGGCGTGGGGCGTGCCCGTGGACGGCTACGAGATCCACCACGGCCGGGTCGCGGTGGGCGGCGGCGCTGAGGCGTTTCCGGGCGGTGCACGGTCAGGGCGGGTGTTCGGCACCCTGTGGCACGGCTGTCTGGAGGGCGACGCCTTCCGCTCCGCCTTCCTGGCCGAGGCACTCGGCCTGGAGCCCTCCGGGGTGTGCTTCGCCGATGCCCGGGAGCGGCGTATCGATCTGCTCGCCGACCTGTTGGAGGAGCACGTGGACACCGGCGCGCTGCTCGGCCTGGCCCGTGAGGGTGCTCCGGAGGGGCTGCCGGTGCTGGCCCCCGGTGGAAGCGGTGCCGCGTGAGACTCCTGTTGTTGGGCGGCACCTCCGAGGCCCGCGAGCTCGCCGCTCTCCTGGTGGAGGCGGGCGTGGACGTCACCACGTCGTTGGCCGGGCGGGTGGCCCGGCCGCGCCTGCCGGTGGGCCGGGTGCGCGTCGGCGGGTTCGGCGGGGTGCCGGGGCTGCGTGCGGCGCTCGCCGACTACGACGCGGTGGTGGACGCCACCCACCCCTTCGCGACGGGCATGAGCGCCAACGCTGCGGCGGCCTGCACCGATCTTCCCCTGCTGCGGTTGGAGCGGCCCGGGTGGGAACCCGATCCGGCCTGGTACTACGTCGACGACCACGAGGCGGCCGCCGCACGGGCCGCCGAACTCGGGGAGCGGCCCTTCCTCACGGTGGGCCGCCAGGAGCTGGCCCGGCTCGTCCCGGCGCTGGGGCCGCTGGCGGTGCTGGCCCGGGTCGTGGACGTGCCCGACCTGGACCTGCCCGCTGCCTGGCGGCTGGTGACCAGCCGGGGACCCTACCGGCTGGGCGGTGAGCGGGAGCTGATGGCCGGGCACGGCGCGGACGTGCTGGTGACCAAGGACGCGGGCGGTACCTACACTTGGCCGAAGATGGCGGCGGCACGGCTGCTGGGCGTGCCGGTCGTGGTGGTGCGCCGTCCGTGGGGCCCGGCCGGGGTGCCCACCGTCCACGACGTGGCGTCGGCTTTCGACTGGGTGCGCGCCCTGCGCCGGTGAACCGGGGCCGCACCGGGACGCTGGGCCTCGGCGCGGCCGGACCCGGTTCAGCCGCGCTGTCCCCAGTCGAGGAGGTCGGCCAGGCCCGCGGCGGCGAAGGCGGCGGCCAGGTCGTCCCGGCCCTCGGTGAAGTGGGCCCAGCCCTCGTAGTGGACGGGGACCACGCGCCGGGCGCCGAGGACACGTGCCGCCTCGGCCGCCTGGGCGCTGTCGAGGACGAGGGTGCTTCCGCCGAAGATCTCGGGGAAGCGCGGTGCGCCGGCGAACAGCAGGGCGGTGTCCACGGGGGCGAAGCGCTCGGCGATCCGCTCGACCGCGTCGAGGCTGGCGTTGTCACCGCTGACGTAGACGGTGGGCAGGCCCTCGCCGGTCAGGACGAAGCCGACGACCTGGCCGGTGAACGGTTCGACCTCCTCGCGGGGTCCGGGGCCGTGGACGGCCGGGACGGCGGTCACGGTGACGGTCCCTCCCCCGGGTCGGTCCAGTTCGGCGCTCTCCCCGTCGGCCAGGCCCCGGGCCGTGCCGCCGAGGCGCTTGCCACCGCCGGTCGTGGTCAGGGTGAGGGGGACGTCGGCGAGCAGTGCGCGGCCGGAGGTGTCGAGGTTGTCGGGGTGCTCGTCGTGGGAGAGCAGCACGGCGTCGACGCGTCCGAGGTCGGCGGGGACACCCGCGGCGGGGGCGGTCTTGGTCAGGGTCGGCCCGGCGACGGCGTTCTGGTCGCCGGGGGCGTCGAAGGTCGGGTCGGTCAGGAAGCGCAGGCCGCCGTAGTCGAAGAGGGCGGTCGGCCCGCCGAAGACGCGGACGGGGAACTGCGCGGTGGTGGTGCCGGTCGCGGACATGAGCACATACCTCACGGATAGAAGATGTTTTATCCGTGATGCACTCTAGATCCACCTCACGAATAGAAGCAAGTTCTTCCGTGAGAAATAGGTGTGGCCCGCTGCGAACAGCGGGCCACTGCGGACAGGGCCGGCACTCAGACCTCCGGTGCGGGCTCGACCCCGACCTGCCAGACGTGGCCGTCCGGGTCGGTGCACAGGGCGACACAGCCCCACGGCCGGTGCTCGGGTTCGGCGAGCACCCCTCCCCCGGCGTCCCGGACCCGCCCGACCAGTTCGGCCACCTCCCCCTCGGTCGGCACCCCCGCACCCAGGAGGCACTCGCTGGTCCCGGCCGGGGTGAGGGCGCGACCGTCACCCAGAACCCAGTCGAACCCGTCGTCGGGAACGAGCACCAGAACGGTGCGCTGGTCGAGGCGGAACATCAGCGGTTCGGGCATCCCGTCCTCGGCGGGCTCCCCGATGGGCTCGAACCCGAAGGCGTCGCGGTAGAACCGCATCGACGCCGCCCGGCCGGAGATCGGCAGGCAGACCTAGAGATCACGGACCCGCACGGACATGTTCGCTCCTCTTCGATCGGGACACACGACAGGGCATCCCCATCCGAGAACGACAACAATGCGGCGCCCAGTCGAAGGTTGCCCACTAGGTTGCCCACTAGTTCTAGCGGGCAACCTAATGGGCAACCCGCCAGTGGAGCGTGCACGATGACGAACTCTTCGCACTGGTACGGGACCTGCGACGTTTCGGTGGCGACCTCGTCCGACGTCGAGGTCAAGAGAGCGCACGACAGGCTGCCCAAGTCCACGCACGAGACACTGTCCGCCTTCGCGAACAAGGAGGGCGGCGTCCTGATCCTCGGCCTGGACGAGAAGAGCGGCTTCGAGTCCGTCGGGGTGAGGGACGCGGCCAAGCTCGTTGCCGACCTCGGGCCGCAGTGCTCGGAGTTCGAGCCACCCATCCGTGCCGACATCAAGACCCGCAGATTCGAGTCGGTGGACCTCATCGTCGCGGAGATCCCGGAGACCCTTCCGGCGCAGAAGCCGTGCCACCTCAAGTCGATGGGGATCTATCAGGGCAGCTTCATACGTGTCGGTGACGGTGACCGCCGCATGACGCAGTACGAGATCCTCGCCGCTCTGGACGAGGGCGCTCTGAGCCGCTCGGAGATCCAGACCAGGACGGGGCTGCCCAGACAAACGGTCTTGCGGTGGCTGGACCGGCTGAAGCGAGCAGGCCTTGTGGAGAGCCTCGGACGGAACCGCAACGAGATCCGCTACCAACGGACCGGGCAGCAACGCTTGACCGAGGCCGACGACGTGAACGGCTGAGAACCGAGAGCGTGATCCCTGCCGGAGAAGGACACAGGGGCGGCGCCGCACCCGCAGGGCTCAGCGACGGCCGGGCACCATTGCGGCGACGGCCGCCGCCGTGCACACCGCGCCCAGGCCCACCCGGCGGGCCAGCGCCGTGGCGCGCCCGATGTCGGCGGGCGCGGCCTGGCGCCCCTCACCCATGACCGGGCGGTGCTCGGTCCGGTCCCCGTACCGGTTGGTACCGCCCAGGCGGATGCCCAGGGCGCCCGCGAAGGACGCCTCCACCACCCCGGCGTTGGGGCTGGGGTGGGCACCGGCGTCGCGGCGCCACGCCCGCAGCGCCGCGCGCGCCCGCCCCGGCGCGGCGGCCGCCGCCCAGGCACCCGCCAGGCGCGCACCGGGCACGTTGAGCACGTCGTCCAAGCGGGCGGACGCCCAACCGAAGCGGGCGTAGCGCACGCCGCGGTGCCCGACCATGGCGTCGAGCGTGTTGGCGGCGCGGTAGGCCAGCAGACCGGGTGCTCCGGCGAGCGCCCCCCAGACCAGCGGCGCGACCACCGCGTCGGAGGTGTTCTCGGCCACCGACTCCACGACGGCCCGCGCCACCTGCGCAGAGTCCAGCGCGCTGGTGTCGCGCCCCACCAGGGAGCGTAGCCGTCGGCGCGCGGCGAGCAGGTCACCGGCGGCGAGCAGCGCGTGCACGGCGTCGGCCTCCCGTTCCAGCGAGCGCCCGCCGAGCACGGTCCACGTGGCCAGGGCGGTCACCGCCACCCGTGCCGCCGGACGGCGGGCGGCCGCCCGCTCCAGGACGGCGCCCAGCCCTGCGGCGGCGCCCACCAGGAGGGCGGTGTGGGCGGCACCGCGCGCGTGCGCGTCGGCGTACAGGCGCCGCTCCAGCGCCGCCGCCACCCTGCCGAACCCGGCCACCGGGTGGAACCGGCGGGGGTCGCCCAGCAGCCGGTCCGCACCGTACCCCAGCAGGAGGCCGGCGGCCCGGGCCCCGCGGGCGTTCAGGCGCGGTCGGCGCACGACCGCACCTCCCCGGCCAGGGCGTCGAGCAGGAGGCGGGAGGTCTCCGGGGGGCGCACGGCCACGCGCACCCAGGAGGCGTCCAGCCCGGGGAAGGTGTCGGCCCGCCGCGCCGCCACGCCCCGGGCGCGCAGACGGGCGTGGACGCCCTCGCCCGCCCGCACGAGGACGAACGGTGCGCGCGAGGGCACGAAGGGCAGACCCGCCGCGCGCAGACCGGATTCGAGGAAGGCGCGCCAGCCCTCCAAAGTCCGCGCGCGCTCCAGCGCCTCGGCGCCCGCCCGCCCGCCCGTGCAGGCGACGGTGGCGGCGACGGCCGGGGCCGACACCGACCACGGCGTCTGCGCGCGTGCCATCTCGGCGATCACCACCGCGTCCCCGACGGCGTACCCGGCGCGGATACCCGGGATCGACCAGTGCTTGGTGAGGCTGCGCAGCACCACCAGCCCCTCGCTGCGCTCACCGGCCAGCGACTCCGGCTCGCCCGGCACGGCGTCCATGAACGCCTCGTCCACGGCCACCACCCGCCCGGGACGGCACAGCTTGCGCAGAGCCCGGGCCGGGTGCAGGACACCGGTGGGGTTGGTCGGGTTGCCCACCACCACCAGGTCGGCGTCCTCGGGCACGGCCCCGGGGTCGAACGCGAACCCGTCCCCGGCGGCGCAGAACACGGGGGTGACGGTGTGCCCGGCCTGTTCCAGTGCGGCGTGCGGCTCGGTGAACTGGGGGTGCACCACGACCGGCCGACGCCAGGGCCGCACCCGCGCGAGCAGGGTGAACGCCTCCGCGGCACCCGCCGTCGGCAGCGCCTCGGCGCTTTCGCGGCCGTGGCGGCGGGCGACCGCGTCACGGGCCGGTGCGGGGTCGGGGTAGGCGTCGGCGCGGTCCAGGCTCTCGTGCAGAACCCGGTCCAGCCAGGCGGGGCGCGGCCCGGCGTAGACGTTGACGGCGAAGTCCAGCAGGCCGCCGCGCGCCTCGGTGTCGCCGTGGTGGCGCAACGGTTCGGCGACCGGTTCCGGGAGGTCCGCGAGGGTGCCGGGCGGTCGGCTCGCGGCGCGGAGCGGAGCGGTGGCGGGACGTGCTGCGCTCCCCCGGGCCGCGTCGGCGAACCGGGCGGCGAACCGGGGGTGCCCGGCCCAGTGGACGTGCAGATAGGAGGCGTGCAGAGTCGGTGAGGCGAACCCCTCCGGCCCGCCGTCGATCTCCCACGCCTGGCCGCCCTCGGCGGAGCCGGGGGTGAGGCGTGTGCGGTGGAACTCGTGGCCGGTCGCCCGCTCCCCCGCCCGGGTGAGCAGGGTGTCGCGGGGCGCGGCCGCCTCGGGATAGCGCAGGGTGAGGCGCTCCGTCATCCGGGCGTCGGCGGGAACGGCACCGGCCATGGGGGCGCCGTCGAGGGAGCGCGCCAGGTAGAGCAGCCCGGCGCACTCGGCGACCGTGGGCACCCCCTCGGCCACGGCCTCCCCCAGTTCGTTCAGCAGGCCCCGGTTGGCGGACAGTCGGCCGACGTACACCTCCGGGAAGCCGCCGCCCAGATAGACGCCCCGGGTCCCGGCGGGCAGCGCCGTGTCGGTGAGCGGGTCGAAGCCGACCACCTCGCATCCGGCGGCGGTGAGCAGCTCCTCGGTCTCGGGATAGCGGAAGGTGAAGGCCCGGCCGCCCGCCACGGCCACCACCGGCCGGCCCCGTCCCGGGGCCGCCCCCAGTTCCCGAACCGGGTCCCAGGGCCGGGCGTCCAGGTCGGGCGCGGACCGGGCCAGGTCGAGCAGCGCGGCCAGGTCCACCTGCTCGGCGACGCGCTCGCCGAGCCGCCGGACCACCTCCGCGGATTCGGCGCGCTCGGCCGCCGGGACGAGCCCCAGGTGCCGGGACGGACGGGAGATCCCCCCGTCGCGGCCCACCACGCCCAGGACGGGCAGGCGTGTGGAGCGGACGATCTCGGCGGTGTTGCGCTCCGATCCCGCCTTGTTGAGGATCACGCCCGCCACCTGGACCCCCGGGTCGTAGGCGGCCATACCCGCCACCAGCGCACCCACCGACCGCGACATGCGGGACACGTCCACCACCAGCACCACCGGTGTGCGGGTCAGTGCGGCCACGTGCGCCGACGAGGCGAACCCGCCGGTGCCGATCCGCCCGTCGTGCAGACCCATCACCCCCTCCACGACCGCGACGTCGGCGCCGCGCGCGCCGTGCAGCAGCAGCGGCACCACCCGGTCCTCCCCCACCAGGTGGGGGTCCAGGTTGCGGCCGGGCCGCCCAGTGGCCAGCGCGTGGTAGCCGGGGTCGATGTAGTCGGGCCCCACCTTGTGGCCGCTCACCGCGTACCCGGCCTCGCGCAGCGCCGCCATGATCCCGGTGGCGACGGTGGTCTTGCCCTGCCCGGTCATGGGTGCGGCAACCATCAGCCGGGGCAGGGGGGTCACCACTCGATCCCCCGCTGCCCCTTCCGCCCGGCGTCCATGGGGTGCTTGACCTTGGCCATCTCCGTGACCAGGTCGGCGGCCTCCACCAGGCGCGGGTGGGCGCGGCGGCCGGTGATCACCACGTGCTGGCGGCCGGGGCGCTCGGCAAGCGCGGACACCACGTCCCCGACGTCGATCCACCCCCAGTCGAGGGGGTAGGTGAACTCGTCGAGGATGAGCAGGTCGTGCGTCTGGTCGGCCAGGCGGCGCTTGATCTCCGCCCAGCCCTCGGCGGCAGCGGCGGCGTGGTCCTCGGCACTGCCCTCCTTGCGGATCCACGACCAGCCCGAACCCATCTTGTGCCACTCCACGGGGCCGCCCTCCCCGGTCTCCTCGTGCAGGCGGCCCAGGCGCTCCAGGACGGTCTGCTCGCCGATGCGCCACTTCGCCGACTTGACGAACTGGAACACCCCGATCCGCCAGCCCTGGTTCCAGCCGCGCAGCGCGAGGCCGAACGCGGCGGTCGACTTGCCCTTGCCGTCTCCGGTGTGCACAGCCAGCAGCGGCTGGTGGCGGCGCTGGCGGGTGGTGAGCCCGTCGTCGGGGATCACGTTCGGTCGTCCCTGGGGCATCAGGCGGCCCTCTCTCGTACGGCGCCGCCCAGCGCGGTGGCGCTGACGTCGCGGACGGGCATGTGGTCGGCGCCCAGGTGGGCGGCCAGACGTGCGGCCAGCCCCAGGCGCAGCGGCCCGGACTCGCCGTCGACCACGACCGTGGTGACGCCCAGTCCGGCGACGTGGTCGGCGGCCCTCAGCGCACGGCCGACGGCCCCCTTCCCCCCGGTGGCGCGGCCGTCGGTGACCACCACCAGGAGCGGGCGCAGCCTCGGATCGCGCAACCGCTCGCGGCGCAGGACCCGGGCCGCCTCCAGCAGGCCCTCCGCGATCGGAGTGCGCCCCCCGGCGGGCAGGCCGTCCAGGCGGGCGGCGGCGATGTCCACCGACCGGGTGGGCGGCAGTGCGAGTTCGGCGGTCTCGCCCCGGAAAGTGACCAGGCCGACCTTGTCGCGGCGCCGGTAGGCGTCCAGGAGCAGGGAGAGGATGGCGGTCTTCACCTCGCCCATGCGCTTGCGCGCCGCCATGGAGCCGGAGGCGTCCACGCAGAACAGGACGAGGTTGCTCTCCTGGCCCTCGCGGACCGCCGCGCGCAGATCGGCGGGTTCGAAGCGCAGGCGGCCGCCGCTCCGGGGCCGGGACGCGGCGGCCCGCACGGTCTCGACCATGTGCAGGGTGCTTCCGGAGCCCCGGCCGAGCGGGGCTGCTCCGATCCTGCGTCCGCGCACGCCCACGGCGCGGCTGCGCCTGCCGTCGGCCCCCTCCCCGGAGCCCCGCACGGTCAGCAGCCGGGTCCGGTAGGGGTCGGCGGCCTTGGCCACGGGCGCACCGCCCGCCGGACCGGGTGCCGGGGCGTCCTCACCGAAGCGGTCGCCCCGGGCCTCGGGTCCGGTGGCGTCCCCGGAGGCGGGCGGCTCTGGGGCAGCGGGCCCGTCCGTGTCCGGGTGGTCGGGGGTGTCTCCGGGATCCGTCTCGTCGGTACCGGTGGGGCCGTCGGTCCCGGGGCGGTCGCCGCCACCGTCCGGGCCGTCCGGCTCCGGGGGATCGGGCGGCAACTCCTCGTCGCCCAGCACCCGGTCGAGGAGGTCCTCGTCGAGGCCGGGGGCGTCGAAGGGGTTGCGACGGCGCCGGTGCGGCAGGGAGAGAAGAGCGGCGCGGCGGATGTCGGCCCTGGTGACCGAGGCGCGCCCCGCCCAGGCCGCGTGCGCCATCGCCGTGCGCGCGGTGACGATGTCGGCCCGCAGCCCGTCCACCTCGAAGGCCGCGCACACCTCGGAGACCTTCAGCAGCGCGGCCTCCGACAGCCGCACCCTGGCGAGCCGCCCGCGGGCGGCGGCCACGCGCGCGGAGAGGGACTCCTCCGCCGCACGGTAGCGCTCGGCGAAGGCGGCGGGGTCGGTGTCGAAGGCCATGCGGCGGCGCACCACCTCCACCCGGACGGCGGGGTCGGCGGGGGCGGCCACGTCCACGGCGAGCCCGAACCGGTCGAGCAACTGCGGGCGCAGCTCGCCCTCCTCGGGGTTCATCGTGCCGACGAGCAGGAACCGGGCGGCGTGTTCCACGGAGAAGCCGTCGCGCTCCACGGTCGCCCGGCCGGTGGCGGCGGCGTCCAGGAGAAGGTCGACGAGGTGATCGTGGAGCAGGTTGACCTCGTCCACGTAGAGGATGCCTCGGTGGGCCCTGGCCAGCAGCCCGGGTTCGTAGGCGACCCTGCCGTGGGTGAGCGCCTGCTCCAGGTGCAGGGAGCCCAGTACCCGGTCCTCGGTGGCGCCCACGGGCAGTTCGACCAGGCGCGCCGGGCGGCTCTCCACGGGGGTCCCGGGTTCGAAGGGGCCGTCCGGGGAGCGCTGTCCGGGGTCCGCAGGGTCCACGGAGAACCGGTCGCCCCGGTAGACGTCCACGGGCGGCAGGAGCGAGGCCAGGCCCCGCACCGCCGTGGACTTGGCGGTGCCCTTCTCGCCGCGCACCAGCACGCCGCCGATCTCCGGTGAGACGCTGATGAGGACGAGGGACAGGCCGAGGTCGTCGAGGGGTTCGTCGTCGCAGCCGACGATCGCGGAGAAGGGGTAGTGCGAAGACCGCAATGGCATGTGAGGCTCCCGCTCGTTGCGCCATCGTTCAAGGACGGACGCGAGGCCGGTCTTCGGACTTGCCGGGTCCCCACCAGGGGGCTCGGTTCACCGCAGCGGGCCTGTGCCGGAGTCTCACCGGGCTTCCCAGATTCTCCCCTCCCGCCCTTCCCACCGTTTCCGATAGCCGGACCGTCGGAGCACCTCGCACCTGTGGCAACGATAACGTCAGGTGCATGTCGGACAAGACGCCCCCTTCTCCCGGGACCGGGATCACCGTCATCGGCATCGGCGCGGACGGCTGGCCGGGCCTGCCGGAGCGGCTGCGCGGCCTGGTCATGGCCGCGCAGACGGTGCTGGGCGGGCACCGGCACCTGGCGCTGCTGCCGGACCGCCCCGGGCAGCGCCGCGAGGTGTGGCCCTCCCCCCTGCGCGAACAGCTGCCGGACCTGCTCGCCTCCCTCGACGACGCCCCCGTGGTGGCGCTCGCCTCCGGCGACCCGCTGGTGTCCGGGATCGGCACCACCCTGATCGACCTGCTGGGCGCGGACGCCGTGCGCGTCGAACCCGCGGTGTCCTCGGTCGCCCTGGCCCGCGCCCGGATGGGCTGGCCCGCCGAACGGTGCACCGTGGTAACCCTGGTCGGCCGTGATCCCCGGCGGCTGTTGCGCCACCTGGCCCCCGGCCACCGCGTCCTGGCGCTCTCCTCCGACGCTCGCACCCCGGCGGCGGTCGCCGCCCTGCTGGCCGGGGCGGGCTACGGGGCCACCCTCATGACCGTGCTGGGCGACCTGGGATCGGACACGGAGTCGACCCTGGCGGCCACCGCCGAACGCTGGCTGTCGGCCCCTCCCGAGACAGTGCCCTCGCTGAACGTCCTGGCCCTGGAACTCCTCGGCCCGCCCGGCCACGGCCTGGTGCCGGGACTGCCCGACGACGCCTTCGAGAGCGACGGGCAGCTCACCAGGCGGGACCTGCGCGCCTCGGCCCTGGCCCGGCTGGCGCCCGCACCCGGGCAGCACCTGTGGGACGTGGGGGCGGGCGCGGGTTCGGTGGGGATCGAGTGGATGCGCGCCCACCCGGCCTGCACCGCCACCGCCGTGGAGGCCGACGCCGAGCGGGCCGAGCGGATCGTGCGCAACGCGGGCCGCCTCGGCGTGCCCGGCCTGACCGTGGTCACCGGCCGCGCCCCGGCGGTGCTGACCGGGCTGCGCGCACCCGACGCGGTGTTCGTGGGCGGCGGGGCGACCCGGCCGGGCGTGCTGGACTCCTGCCTGGGTGCGCTGCGTCCCGGCGGGCGGATCGCGGTGCACGGGGTGACGGTGGAGACCGAACACCTGCTCGCTGACACCCACCGGTCCCACGGAGGGGAGCTGGCCCGCATCGCCGTGGAGACCGCCGCCCCCCTCGGGGGCTTCACCGGGTGGACACCGGCACGCACCGTCACCCAGTGGTCCCTCACCAAACCAGCGTGATCTTGCTACCGGCGCAGGAAAACGGCCCTGATCCTGCACTGGTAGCAAGATCACGTGACGATCCCCCGCTATCTCGGGCGCTCCGGGTCGTACAGGTACGACTCTCCGCCGCCGTCAGGGCCGAGCGCCCGGCCCACGAGGATCACCGCCGCCTGGCGCAGCCCCGCCTTCTCCACGGCGTCGGCGATCGTGGCCACCGTGCCCCACAGCACCGCCTCGCCCGGCTGGCTGGCCCGGTAGACCACCACCACCGGACAGTCGGCACCGTACTCCGGTGCGATCTCCGCCATGAGTTCGCGCACCCGCCGGATCGCCAGGTGCAGCACCAGGGTGGCCCGGGTGGCGGCGAACGCGGCGAGGGACTCGGTCTGCGGCATGGCGGTCGAGCGGGCTCGGGTCCGCGTCAGCACCACCGACTGGGCCACCAGCGGCACGGTCAGCTCCCGGCCCGCCAACGCCGAGGCCGCCGCGTAGGCGGGCACCCCCGGGGTGACGTCCCACGGCACGCCCGCCGCGTCCAGGCGCCGGGTCTGCTCGGCCAGCGCCGAGTACAGCGACGGGTCGCCCGAGGTGAGCCGGACGGTGTCCCGGCCCGCGCCGTGCGCCTCCACCAGGTGGGCGGTGATGCGGTCCAGGTCCAGTCCCTGGGTGTCCACCAGTTCGGCACCGGGCGCACAGTGGGTGAGCACCCGCGGGTCCAGGTAGGTGCCGGGATAGAGCACGGTGTCGGCCTCGGCGAGCATCCGCGTGGCACGGACGGTGAGCAGGTCGGCGGCGCCGGGGCCCGCCCCCACGAAGTGCACGGTCACGGCTTCACCCACCTCGGTGTCCAGACGCGGCCCGTCGCGGAGACCCGGGTGCCGGAGGCCCCGACGATGAGCAGGCAGCGCATGTCGATCGCGGCCGGGTCGAGCCCCTCCAGAGTGGTCACCTCCAGGGACTCGCCGTCGCGGCCGATGGAGCGGCCCACCACGACCACGGTGCCGGGGTCGCGGTGCTCCAGCAGGATCCGGCGGGCAGCGGCGATCTGCTCGGTGCGGGAGCGGGAGGCCGGGTTGTAGACGGCCAGCGCCAGGTCTGCGTCGGCGACGGCGCGCAGCCGCCGCTCCACCACCTCCCACGGTTTGAGCCGGTCCGACAGGCTCACCACCGCGAAGTCGCCACCGACGGGGGCACCCGCGCGCGCGGCCACGGCCTGCACGGCGCTGACCCCGGGCAGCACCCGGACCGGTACGTCCCGGTAGGCGGGGTCCTCGGCGGCCTCGAACACGGCGGTGGCCATGCCGAACACCCCGGCGTCCCCGCCGGAGACCACGGCGACGCGCTCACCGTTCTTGGCGAGGTCGAGGGCGAGGCGGGCGCGCTGGAGTTCGACGGTGTTGCCGGAGGCGTGCCGGGTGAGGCCGGGGCGCTGGAGCACCCGGTCGACGTAGGGGCCGTAGCCCACCACGTGGTCCACCTCGGCGAGCGCGGCCGACACCTCGGGGGTGAGCCAGCTCTCCGGCCCCGGCCCCAGTCCCACCACCAGCAGTTCGGCGGCCGGTCCGGCGGGCTCCGGGGGCACGGGTGCCGCAGCGGCCTCACGGGAGCGGGTGCCGTTGCGGCTGTCGCCGGTGACCAGGACCAGGGAGAAGTAGGGCACCGTGGACGGGTCTGCCTCGGCGACCGGGAGGCGCCGCTCCCCGTCCATCGAGGCGCGCTCCACGTAGACCGCGTGCTCCAGCCGCCCGGCGACGGCCAGGGCGCGGCGCACGGCGGGGAACGTGCGGCCCAGCTTCATGATCACGGCGGCGTCGGTGTCGGCCAGGCGGCGGGCCAGTTCCGCCTCGGGCAGGGTTCCGGGCAGCACGGTGAGCACGTCGGTCTGCCGGGCCAGCGGCGACTCCGCGACGGCCGCGGCTGCGGTGAACGCCGGGACGCCGGGCACGATCCGCGTCTCGTAGCGCTGTGAGAGCCGGTCGTGCATGTACATGTACGACCCGTAGAACAGGGGGTCGCCCTCCGAGAGCAGGACGACGTCGCGCCCGGCGTCCAGGTGGGCGGCCAACCGCGCGGCGGACTCGGTGTAGAAGTCGGCGAGGGCGCCCTCGTAGCCACCGGGGTGGTCGGTGGTGCCGGTGGTCACCGGGTAGGTGAGCCGCTCCTCCACCGCCGTGTGCGGGATGAGGTCGGCGGCGGTACGGCGGGCGTTGGACTCCTTGCCGACACCGGCGTGGTAGGCGACGACGTCGGCTCCGGAAATGAGCCGGGCGGCCTTGAGGGTGATGAGTTCGGGGTCTCCGGGGCCGACCCCGACACCGTGGAAGCGGCCGGTCACTCCTCCTCCTTGGCGAGTGCGTTGAGGGCCGAGGCGGTCATGGCGGACCCGCCCCGGCGGCCGTGGGCGGTCACGTAGGGGATGTCGGTGCCGTGACGGTCGGCGAAGCCGGCGAGCGCCCGCTTGGACTCGGCGGCGCCGATGAAGCCGACCGGGCAGCCCACGATCGCGGCCGGGAGCGGCGCGCCGTCCGCCAGCATCTCCAGCAGGTGGAAGAGGGCGGTGGGCGCATTGCCGACCGCGACCACCGCGCCCTCCAGCAGCGGCTCCCACAGGGACACCGCCGCGGCGCTGCGGGTGGTGCCCCACTGCCGGGCGAGGCCGGGCACCCGTGCGTCGCCGAGCAGGCACAGCACCTCGTTGCCGCGCGGCAGTCGGGCGGCGGTCACCCCGGAGGCGACCATGGTGGCGTCGCACAGGATGGGCGCCCCCGCACGGAGGGCGGTGCGCGCGGCGGGCACCAGGCCGGGGTGGATGTCCAGATCGTCGGCGAGGTCCACCTGTCCGGTGCCGTGGATCATGCGCACGGCGAGGCGCTCGGCGTTGGCGGGCAGGTGCGCGAGGCGGGCCTCACGCCGAATGGTGGCGAAGGAGTCGGTGTAGATGGCGGGCCCGTCGTCGACGTAGTCGTAGCGCCGGGTCGGCCTTGTGGGCTTGGTCACCGGACCTCCCCGGGAACCACGACGCCGCGCCAGGGCGTGACGACGAGGGCGTCGGCCCCGGCCGCGTCCGCCTCGTCGGCGAGGGCGTCGGCGGCGGCCCGGTCCAGGCCCTCCGCGGGCACGGGCACGTGCCGTCCGCTTCCGGGCAGCGGGCCGTGCGGCAGCGGCGGCGCGGGGGCGGGCAGCTTCGGATCCGCGGTGACCGGCGCGGCCAGCGGCGCGGGGAGTTCGGCGACGTGCCAGGGGGCGGTGGGGCCGGTGCCGCGCCGTTCCAGGAAGGCGTCGGCCAGTCCGGTGAGCGCGTCCGCGGCCCCGTCGAGCCGGACCCGGGGGCCGTGGTGTCCTCCGATCCGGAGCTGCGCGGTCTCCCCGTCCAGTGCGGTCAGGCCGAGGTCGCAGGGGTGTTCGGCCAGGTCGCCGCGGCCGTCGTCGAGGACGAACAGGAAGCGTCCCGGGAGGACGGCGCGGCGGGGTTCGGCGCACAGCGCCCGGTCCAGGGATGCGGCGACGGGGCGCAGATCGGCCCGGCCGCCGGTGAGGCCGGTGCACGGGGAGGCCATGATGTTGCGGACCAGTTCGTGGGTGGGCGAGGGCAGCAGCCCGCTCTCCGCGATCGCCCGGAGCACCCCGGGTTCCAGTGTTCCGTCCCGGCCGGGCAGGGCGCGCAGTTGCACGTTGGCGCGGCCGGTGGTGTGGATCCGCCCGTCGCCGAACCGCTGTGCCACGGCGGCCAGGGCGCGCAGCGACCGGGCGGGGATCCGGCCGCCGACCAGTCGGAGCCGGACGAGCAGTCCGTCGTCGGCGGGCCAGGGCCGCAGGGCGCCGGGGCAGCGGTCGCGGCGGGTGCGGGGGACGGAGGGGGGCGGGTCCGTCGACGGCATGGCGTCCTTCGGGGTCAGGGACCCGGTGCGCGGGGTCCGCGATCGACCTGACGGCCGGTCACCGCCAGTGCCAGCAGGTCTTCGGACTCGGGATCGACCGGTGCGGGGCGCCTTCCCGGGGCGTGTTGCCCCAGTGGCCGCCGCCGGGAACCGCGTCCCCGGGGCCTGCTCCGCCCGTCACCCTCACCGCTGCGCGTCAGTCCCGGATTCGCACCGGGTTCCCTGCTCCATGTGGTGGAGTTCGACTGGCGTCACGAGCGTACCGCGTCCTTTTTCTACCTTTTCCGGCTGGTCCGCGCTCCGGCCGAGCCCTCGACCGGGGTCGGCGCGGGCGTCAGTCCCGGTCCTGCGCGCGACGCCCGAGACGCCAGTAGGCACAGAACTGAACGCGCCCCTTGGGCACGCCGGCCTTCAGAGCGATGGCGCGCGCCGCCAGGACGAACGACGCCTCACCGACGATGTACACCCCCGTCGCCGGGGCGATGGCAGCCGAACGCAGATGCTCCAGCGCGCGCCCGCCCGCGTCCTCGCCGGGGCCGCGCACCAGCCACACCGGGTCGGCGTCGGCCAGGGGGCGGCGATCGGCGGCGGCGGGGACCTCCAGCACGTACTCGGCGGGCGCTCCGGCGAGGGAGCGGGCGATGCCCTCCACACCGGGCAGGCCGCTCTCGTCCGCCACCACCAGGACCGGGCCGGTGTGGTCGTCCATGTTGAACAGGCGGCCCTGGTCGAGCAGGCCCACCGGGTCGCCGGGCCGGGCTGCCAGGGCCCAGCGGGCGGCCCTGCCCTCGACCTCTCCTGTGGTGGGCGAGCGGTGGACGACGAAGTCCACGTCCACCTCCCAGGCGCGGCCCGCCCTGCGGACCTCGCGCATGGTGTAGTTGCGCACGACGGGCCGCCGCTCCTCGTCGATCGCCAGCAGCCGGGAGTACCAGCCCTCCGCCGGGCCGAAGGGCAGGTCCAGGGAGCCGTCGGGGGCGGGCAGGAACAGGCGGAACCAGTGGTCGTGGCCGAGGGGCTCGAACTCTTCCTCGAAGCCGTCGCCGGTGCTGAGCAGGGTGACGCGGGCAAAGCCCGGCGAGGGCCGGGACACGTCCGCGACGGCGAAGGTGCGGACGGCGGCGCGACGGGGCGCGACGGGGCGGGTGGCGGCGAGCTGCTGGGCCACGGTGCATCCTAACGGCGGGGACGGGTCGGGGTCGGGGCCGTGTCGTCCGCGGCAGGCCCGCGAAAGCGACAGTAAGGCGAGTCTCACCTTACTTGGCACCAGGACCCCGAACGGGTGCCTGGGCCCCGTGTGCCCCGTGGAGAAGAATCCGCGTACCCATAGGGCACATTCGAATACCGCGGGCTATATTCGCGGTGCCTCACCCGGCCGGCCCCACCTCCGCCAGGAGTGCCCACTGGCCCGCGCGCGGCTGCCCAGTGGCGGCGAGGCCCGACCGGTGCCCCGCCGCGGAGAGGCCCGGGACGTGCTCGCCGCCCCCGTTTCGGCCGCGTGCTCGACGCCGAGGAGGCGGCCCGGCTGACCGACGCCGAACCGGGCGGGCCGTTCGGCGGTGTGATGGCCGCAGTGCTGCCCAGCTCCGGTGAGGCGCACCAGCGGCGGCGCCTGACCAGCAAGTGGTTCACCACGCGCATGAACGCGCTGCGCCCGGAGACCGGGCTCAGGGCCGACGCACTCGTCGGCGCGATGGTCGAGCAGGGGCCGCCCGCCGGCCTCGGGGCTGGCCCGGGCTTCCCGCTGCCGGTGTTCGTCATCTGCGACACGCTGGGGGTGCCCGCCGACGAGCTCAAGCGGGTGGAGGGCCTGATCATCGGCGGACTGAACGAGGTCCCCGTCCTCTGCTGGCCTCCGCCGCGCCCTCCCGTGCCGAGCCCCGCTCGCGGCACGGGAGGGCGTGCGGCGGTCAGCCGCCGATCACCCACGGGTCCTCGCGGGGCGGTTCGACCACCGTGAAGCAGCGGCCGCACGGCTCCCCGCCGATCTCGGGGCCGCAGTGGCGGACGCCCGCGCCCGCGCGGAGGCCGCACGACCGCATTCGCGCCCCAGGCGTTATACGGAGCCCCTCCCGCCCCGTGTCCGTGTCAGCACTCCAGGGACGCCGCCTCACGGGCCAGGGCGGTGACCGCGTCCCAGTCCCCCGCGGCGACGAGGTCGGCCGGGGCCAGCCAACTGCCGCCCACGCACCCCACGTTGGGCAGGGCCAGGTAGGTCGGCGCCGAGGCGGGGGTGATTCCCCCGGTCGGACAGAACCGCACCTGCGGCAGGGGGCCGCCCAGAGACTTCAGGAACGGGACGCCGCCCGCCGCCTCGGCCGGGAAGAACTTCATCTCGGTGATCCCGCGCTCCAGCAGCGCCAGCGCCTCGGACACCGTGGCCACGCCGGGCAGGAACGGCAGGCCCGTGTCGATCATGGCCGCGGCCAGGTCAGGCGTGCACCCGGGGCTGACCAGGAAGCGCGCCCCCGCCTTGGCCGCGGCCTCCGCCTGCTCGGCGGCGGCCACCGTGCCCGCGCCCACCACGGCGTCGGGCACCTCCGCGGCGATCCGCTCGATCGCGCTCAGGGCGGCGGGGGTGCGCAGCGTCACCTCGACACCGGGGATCCCGCCCGCCACCAGGGCCCGGGCCAGCGGTACGGCGGCCTCCGCGTCCGAGACCACCACCACGGGCAGGACCGGGGCGAGACCGAGCACGTCGGCGCCGGTTCGGGGGATCGTCGTCATGTGTACGTCTCCAAAGTCGGTGGGATCGTGGTTCACAGGCCGAAGACGCCGGCGCCGGTCTCGGCCGGGCCGACCGCGCCCCGCATGGCGGCGAACAGTTCGCGCCCGGTGCCGAACGAGGAGTCCACGCTCGGCCGCGCGGCCTCGCGGCCTTCGAGGTCGGCCAGCACCTCCAGGGTCCCCTCCACCGCGTCCAGCCGGATGGGGTCTCCGTCGCGCACGAGGGCGAGCGGACCGCCCGCCTCGGCCTCCGGGGAGACGTGGATGGCGGCGGGCACCTTGCCGGAGGCCCCCGACATCCGGCCGTCGGTCACCAGGGCGACCTTCTGGCCCTGGTCCTGGAGCACCCCGAGCTGGGGCGTCAGCTTGTGCAGTTCGGGCATGCCGTTGGCGCGCGGCCCCTGGAAGCGGACCACGGCCACGAAGTCACCGGTCAGCTCACCTGCGGAGAAGGCCGCCAAGAGCTCGGACTGGTCGGCGAAGACCCGGGCGGGCGCTTCCACGACGTGGCGTTCGGGGGCGACCGCCGACACCTTGATGACCGCGCGGCCCAGGTTGCCCGAGAGCATGCGCAGGCCGCCGTCCGCGGCAAAGGGCTCCTCCACACTGCGCAGGACGGTCGTGTCGGCGCTCTCCTTGGGGCCGTCGCACCAGGTCAGCGACTTCCCCTCCAGGCGGGGGGTCTGCCGGTAGGCGCCGAGCCCCTCCCCGAACACGGTGCGCACGTCCTCGTGGAGCAGGCCCGCGTCCAGGAGGGTGCCGATCAGGTAGGCCATGCCGCCCACCTCGTGGAACCGGTTCACGTCGGCGGAGCCGTTGGGGTACATCCGGGCGAGCAGCGGCACCACCTCGGACAGCGCGGCGAAGTCGTCCCAGGTCAACTGGATCCCGGCCGCGCGGGCGATGGCCACCAGGTGCAGGGTGTGGTTGGTGGATCCGCCGGTGGCCAGCAGCGCGACCACGGCGTTGACGATCGCCCGCTCGTCGATCTGCTCGCCGACCGGGGTGTGGTTCTCGCCCAGTGCGGTGTTGGCCAGGACGCGCCGACCGGCTTCGGCGGTCAGGGCCTCGCGCAGCGGCGTGCCCGGCTGCTCGAAACTGGCACCGGGCAGGTGCAGGCCCATGACCTCCATGAGCATCTGGTTGGAGTTGGCGGTGCCGTAGAAGGTGCAGGTGCCGGGCGAGTGGTAGGCGGCGGACTCGGCCTGGAGGAGCTCCTTGCGCCCCACCTTGCCCTGCGCGAACTCCTGGCGCACGCGTGCCTTGTCCTTGTTGGGCAGGCCCGAGGGCATCGGCCCGGCGGGCACGAACGCCACGGGCAGGTGGCCGAAGGAGAGCGCGCCGATGAGCAGGCCGGGGACGATCTTGTCGCACACGCCGAGCATCAGGGCGCCGTCGAACATGTCGTGTGAGAGGGCGACGGCGGTGGCCATCGCGATGACGTCCCTGCTGAACAGGGACAGCTCCATCCCGGCCCGGCCCTGGGTGACGCCGTCGCACATGGCGGGGACGCCGCCCGCGAACTGACCGACGCCGCCCGCCTCGGCCAGAGCCGCCTTGATGACGGCCGGGTAGGACTCCAGCGGCTGGTGTGCCGAGAGCATGTCGTTGTAGGCGGAGACGATCGCCACGTTGGGGGTGACGTCGCCGGACAGCACCTTTTTCTCGGGGAGGGCACAGGCCGCGAACCCGTGCGCGAGGTTGGCGCATCCGAGCGCTCCGCGCGCGGGGCCCTCACTGATCGCCGCGTGGATCCTCTCCAGATAGGCTGCCCGGGTGTCGGCGCTGCGCTCCGCCAGACGCCGGGTGACGTCGTCGACGACCCGGTGGACGGTGCCGGACGTGCTGGGGTCGGTGTTCGCGGTCATCGGGACTGCTCCTCTTCGTACCATGTCCGGCCGGTGCGACCGATGAGTCGGTGTGCGCCGACGGGCCCGGGGCTGCCGGCCGGATAGGTCTCGGGGCTCGTGTGCAGGCCGTTCCAGGCCTCGATGATGGGGTCCACCCAGCGCCAGGCGGCCTCGACCTCGTCGCGGCGCATGAAGAGGGTGGAGTCCCCCGCCAGCACATCCGCCAGCAACCGCTCGTAGGCCTCGGGAGCGCGGTTGGCGAAGGTGTCGGCGAAACTCAGTTCCAGCGGGACGGGGCGCAGCCGCAGCGCCCCCGCTCCGGGGGTCTTGGCGAGCATGGTGAGGTGGATGCCCTCGTCCGGTTGGAGGCGGATGACGAGGCTGGCCGCCCCCGGCGGGGTCTCGATGCCCGGGAAGATCGTGTGCGGGACGTCACGGAAGCGGATGACGATCTCCGAGCGGTCGCGCGCCAGGCGCTTACCGGTCCGCAGGTAGAAGGGGACGCCGGCCCACCGCCAGTTGGCGATCTCGGCGCGCAGGGCCACGTAGGTCTCGGCGGTGGCACCAGGCGCTCCGCCCGGTTCGTCGAGGTAGCCCGATACCTCGGTGCCGTGGATCCGCCCGGGCGCGTACTGCCCTCGGACGGTGTCCTGGGCGACGAGGTCGCCGCTCAGGGGGCGCAGCGACTGGAGGACCTTGAGCTTCTCGTCGCGGACGGCCTCGCGGTCGTAGCTGGAGGGCGGCTCCATGGCCGTCAGGCACAGCAGTTGGAGCAGGTGGTTCTGGACCATGTCGCGCATGGCGCCGGAGGTGTCGTAGTAGCCGCGCCGACCGCCGACGCCGACGGTCTCGGCCGCGGTGATCTGCACGTGGTCGATCCAGCGGGAGTTCCACAGGGGTTCGAGGAAGACGTTGGCGAACCGCAGGACCAACAGGTTCTGCACCGTCTCCTTCCCCAGGTAGTGGTCGATCCGGTAGGTCTGCTCCTCGCTGAAGACGGCGCCGACGGCGTCATTGACCTCCTGTGAGGAGGCCAGGTCGCGGCCGAGGGGCTTCTCCATGACGACCCTGGAGCCGGGGGTGACCAGTCCGGCGTCGCTCAGGCCCCGGCAGATCGGGCCGGAGATCATCGGCGGGACGGCGAGGTAGAAGACGCGCTCGCGGCCGGTGCCGAGGGCGTCGGCCAGGTCGGACCACCCGGCGGGGTCCCCGCCCACGTCGACGGTCACGTGCGAGAGGCGGGTGAGGAAACGGTGGAGGACGTCGGGTTCGGCGACCTGGACCGCCTGGTGCCCGCGGACCGCGGCGGCGGCCTTGCCGCGCAGGTCGGCGTCGGTGAGACCGTCGCGGGAGACGGTGACCACGCGGGTCCCGCCGTCCAGGTGGCCGTCGCGGTCGAGCAGGTAGAGGGAGGGCAGGAGTTTACGCATGGACAGGTCGCCGGTGCCCCCGAAGACCACCAGGTCCGTGGGGCCGGATGCGGACTGCTGCGACATTTCGTACTGCTCCAGCGAAGAGGAAGGTCGGGGAGACGAGCGAGGGCGGGGCGCGGGAGCGGGGGCCTCCCACGAACCACAGGAGTGGATTCGACTCGACTCTTCCAACTTTACGCCCGACTATGGTAAAAAACCAAGCACTCTTCAGATCACTTTTTTACATAACCCCCTGTCCATCACGCCGCTACCACGGCTTAATGGTTGAATGAAGCGCATGCCTAGAACCTCTGGACGACCGTCCTCGATGGCCAGCAGCGGCCACATCCTGGCGATGATCCGGAGCGGGACGGCGACCAGCCGCGCGGAGATCGCGCGCACCACCGGTCTCTCGCGACCCACCGTCGCCCTCCGCGTCACGGAGCTGATCGACAGCGGCTTGGTCGTCGAGGGCACGAGGGCGGTCTCCAGCGGTGGCCGGCCGCCCACGCTCCTGGAGTTCAACGCCGCCAGCGGCCTCCTGCTCACCGCGGCCCTGGGCATGGCCCGCAGCCAGGTCGCCGTGTGCGACCTCGACGGCGATGTCCTGGTCCGCACCCCCGGCGCGCTCGACCTGGACCAGGGACCGGAGGCCGTGGTCTCCTGGCTGCTCGACACCTGGTCCGAGCAGATCACCGGGCTGGGACGCACACCGGACGAGGTACGCGGCGCGGGTATCGGCCTGCCGGGAACCGTCGAGTTCCGCGCGGGCCGCGCCGAGGACCTGCCCTCCCTGGGCATGTGGGCCGGGGTCCACCTGGCCCCCCTCGTCCAGAAGCGCTTCCCGGTCGCCGTGGCCGTGGACAACGACGTCAACGTGATGGCCCTCGGAGAGCACGCCGCGGGCGCACACGGCCACACCGAGGACATGATCTTCGTGAAGGCCTCCACCGGGATCGGCGCCGGACTGGTCTCCGGCGGGAACCTGCTGCGCGGTGCGCTGGGCGCGGCCGGAGAGATCGGACACATCCCCGTCCGCGACGGCGGGGGTACGCCGTGCCGCTGCGGGAACACCGACTGTCTGGAGGCGGTGGCGGGCGGGCGCCGCCTCCTGGAGGGCGCCGCGGCGCAGGGCCTGCCGCTGTCGGGGCTCAAGGACCTGGTCTCACGGTCCGCCGAGGGCGACCCCGTGGCGGTGACCCTCGTCCGCGACGCCGGACGGCGGCTGGGCGAGGCGCTCGCCGGAGCGGTCAACCTGCTCAACCCGGAGGTCATCGTGCTGGGCGGGGACCTGTCCGAGGCCTACGACCACTTGGTGGCCGGGGTCCGTGAGGTGGTCTTCCAACAGTGCACGGCGCTGGCCACCCGGCACCTGCGCGTTGTGCCCAGCGCTCTGTGGGACGAGGCCGGGGTGCGCGGCTGCTCCGCCATGGTGGCCGAGGAGATCCTGTCCCCGGAGGCGGTGAACGCGCTCCTGAGGGGGTGAGATCCGCACACACCGAGCCTCCGGCGGGGCGCCGGGGCATCCGTCCACAGGCTGTGGACACGGACCCCCGGCCGACCTGTGCCAGAAGTACACGGGGCCGATGGGGAGAGGGTGTTCTTATGTGTCCATACTGGGCACACTTGACAAAAAGCCTCCTGGTAACGAATAGTCACCCTTCACCTGGCCTCGCCCCGCACGCCCCTGTCACGTCCGTGACCACCGCCCGTGCGGCCCCCCGCCCGGAAAGGTCCCCACCGTGCTCGACAACCCTCTCCTCCTCATCCTGCTGGGCGCCTGCATCAGCCTGGTCACGAGCGTCGTCGTCACCGCCGTCCAGGCACGCCTGATCCGGCGCGACAACGTCCGCAGCTCCTCCCGGACCTCCGCCCGCAACCTGACGAGCGCCTTCATCGCCGAGCGCGACGCCCAGGGCGCCAAGGAGAGCTACCTCACCGAGGCCGAGATGACGGTCATGTCCATGACTGACCGCAAGACCCGCGAACGCCTGCGCGACGTCGTCCGGCTGCTCCGCGAGCGCGACCTGCCGGAGATCGAGAAGCTCAGCGGCGTCCCCTCCACCCGGGCCCGGCAGATCCTGTGCGACCACGCCCTGGAGGTCCTCGGTGCCCACCTGCGCTCCGAGCGGCTGCCCGCGACGCCCCCCGAGATCCGCAAGATGCTGAGCATCGAGGAGGAGGCCCTCAGCATCCACTCCGGAGCGAGCCCCCAGGCGGACGAACCGATCGCCAAGAGCCCGGTCGCCGCCCGCCCCCGGCACACCGGTGCCAAGAGTCCGGCGACCCGCAAGAGCGGAACCAAGGGCACGCCCGCCAAGACCGCCCCGGCCAAGAGCACGACGGCCAAGTCGGGCGGCAAGTCCCGCACGGCCACCTCCTCGGAGGAGCCCGCGCCGAAGGACCCCGAGCACAGCACCTTCTGGGACGACTGAACCGGCGCGCCACCGGGTGCGCGTCGCTTCTGTCCGCGGATCGAGGGGGCTCACACCCTTCAGCGGGTCATCAGTGCATATAGCGCCCGATCGTGAGAAAGTCGTCTATACAGAGTCCGGCGATCCCATGAAGGACACATGCGGCGCACTCGTGGTCGAACCCGTGTGCTGATCCACGGCACACGCGCCCGGCGGGCCCCTGCCCCGCCGCCGCTGCGGAGTGCCCCGCCCCTGGCACGGAACCGCCCCGGTCCACCGCGTTCCGCCCCCCGCCCACTCTCCGCCGCGCCCTCGTCGCGGCCTCGCACGCCCTCCTCCGTATCCGGGACCTCCGGCGTTGACCGCCGTCCGAACCCACGGGGGCTGCCTGATGAGCGACGACCACTCCTCCACCGGCCGCGAGTCGGCCAACATACCGGTGGACCTGCCCCGTCAGCGCGGCCTCTGGCACAGGATCGCCCTGTGGGCCGCAGGGTGCCTCGCCGTCGTCCTGGTCGCCGCGGTGGGCACCGCCTACGGCTACTACCTGCTGCTGCGCTCCGGCATGATCCAGCACGACCTGGACGCCGCGCTGGGCAGCAAGAACCGGCCTGAGAAACTCAACGACGCCGTCAACGTCCTCTTCATGGGCACCGACGGCTACGAGGAGGGATCCACCGCCTACACGCGGGATTTCGAGGGCGAGCGCTCCGACGCCCTCATGCTGGCGCACATCTCACCCGGCGGGGAGCACGTCTCCGTCATCAGCTTCCCGCGCGACTCCCTGGTGCGGCTTCCGTCATGCCCTCCCTACGGCAAGGCCGAGGGCAGCGAAGCCTACGAGGGCATGATCAACGCCGCGATGTACCACGGCGGACCGCCCTGCGTCGTCCACACCGTGGAGACTCTGACGGGCATCCGGGTAGACCACTTCGTCCACCTCAGCTTCATGAGCTTCCGCGACACGGTGAACGCCATCGGCGGGGTCAGGATGTGCCTCCCCCGGCCCATGCGGGACGAGCGCTCGGGCCTCGACCTGCCCGCCGGGGAACAGGTCCTCGACGGGGACGAAGCCCTGTCCTTCGTCCGTGCCCGCTACGAGATCGGCAACGGCAGCGACATCGGCCGCATCGACCGCCAGCAGATGTTCCTCAGCGCGCTCGCCGAACAGTTGAGGAGCAGCGGTGCCCTCACCGACCCCGCCAGGCTCAACGAGATCCTCAGGTCGGTGGCCGAGCACAGTGCCACCGATCAGCGGCTCACACTCGACCGGATGCTCTCCATCGGCTTCTCGCTCTCCGACGTCGACCTCGCCGACATCGAGTTCCGGACCGTGCCCTGGTACCAGGCACCGCAGGACCCCAACCGGGTCATGTGGGACGGGGAGGAGGCCGCGGCGCTGTTCGCCGCCGTCCGCGAGGACCGCCCCCTGCCCGCACCGGGGCCCGAGGGGGCCGGCACACCGTCACCACCGGCGTCCTCCGTCCCCGACGACGGCATGTCCGGGGCCGAGGACGCGCCCACCGCCAGTGCCGGAGAGGCCCGGGACGCGACCTCGGACCCGTGCGTGGACGGCCTCGGCTTCGGTACGGGCAGGGGCTACTGACCTGCCGACGACCGGCGGCTTCGGGTACCGGTCCCCGAAGCCGCCGGCCCCTCGTACCACCGGGCCGACCGTGAACGCGCTGCCGCGCCGCAGAGGGTGTCGCGAGGAAGGCCCAGGGGCGGCAGGGGTTCAAGGAAACACAGGCTAGACCAGGGCTCCGGGAAGCAGCCCGGTCACCTGCCGGGGGTCGACCTCGGGCCGGCCGACCTCGGGCAGACCCTGGACACTGGCCACGTCTCCGCCCAGGGAACCGACCTCGTCCACGGGCAGACCGCCGGTCAGGGACTCGGGCGCGGCCATCGGCAGGGTGTCGGCCACCCCGAGCAGGGTGCCCAGGCCGCCGGTCGCGTCGAAGTTCTCCCGGTCCAGCGCCAAGGGGCCGTCCGCCGGTGCGGCCAGCGGCAGGGTGCCGCCGGTGTCCAGGTCCACGGGCATGTCGGCGGCGGGCAGCGCGCCACCGACGTCGGGGAGTCCGCCGCCCAGCAGGTCGGAGACCGGGTCGCCCGCGGGGTGGGCCAGGGGCACGGTTCCCGTGGCACCCTCGACGGTGCCGGTCGCGTCCCCGACCGTGTCCGCGGCGTCCCCGACGGCGTCGAGGGGCAGACCGGTCCCGTCGGTCACACGGTCCACGACGTCGCCCGCGGGGGCCGAGTGGTGCTGGATCCGGGGGTCGACCGAGTTCCGGCCGGGCTGGACCCGGGCCAGGTCGCCGAGGCCGTCGACCGGGGCGGGAACGCCCTGGGCGAGCGCACCGGCGACCGGAGCGGTCACCTCGCCCACGGGGAGGGTGTCCGCGGCGCCCAGGACGTCGGCACCCGCGAGGCCGGCTCCGAGGGCGACGAAACCGGCGGTGCCGGCGGCCACGAGGAGGGCTCGGGCGGAGGTACGCGCGGTCTTGAACATGGGTGGTTCCTCTCACAGGCTTGTGTGGTTCAGGCTGTGTACTCGGCGGAGCGGTGCTCCGCCACGGTCCGGGCCCCCTGGCCGGGAGGACACGTTCCGTTGCGTTGCGTTGTGGTCTACGGCTCGGCGGATACCGTCGCGCCTGGGGGGAGCGATGGGTGCGCGCCGGTTCAGTCCCTGGTCTGGCGGACCACTGACTGACGTGAACCTCGCGGTGCGGATGCGCGGCTCACGTCAGCCCCCAGAGGAGCCGGGGCGCTCGGTCCACGGCGGGGTGGACGGCCCGGGGCTGGGAGGCGTGCCGGAGACGGGGTCGCTCTGCGACCGGGGAGCGGAGCCGCTAGTCCGGGGAGAAGGTCGGCTCGTCGGCGGAGTCGGCGGGAACCGAGCGCAGGACGTGCCGGGCGGCCTCATAGCGGCCGGGGAGCGGAGAGGGTGCGGCGTTGGTCGGCAGATAGCCGACGACGCCCAAACCGCCGACCGCACCCGACGGGGCGGCGGAGGGCGTGGTGGAGGGGACGGAGACCGACCGCTCGGCGGACACGGCGCGAACACCGTCACCCGGTGTGCCGCCCGCGTCCTGGCCGTGCCCGGCCTGCGCGCAGTCCGCGCCGGAGCCGACGGTGGCGCGTGTGTCCCGGTACGGTGACCCGCCGGCCACGGAGGAGGCGGTGGAACCGGACCCGTGTTCGACGGCGTCGGTGTGGGAGGACACGCGGTCCGCAGTCCCGGAGGCGAGCGTCGCGCCGACGGTGTCCCGGACCTGCCGGACCACCGGCACGGTGTCCACGGGCACGTCCACCGCTCGCGCGGCGACCGTGTCGGAGACCTGTCGGACGGTCGCGGCGACCGGAGCGCCCACCGCGTCGGCTGCCCCGTCCGCCAGGGACGGGGCCCCGGAGGCGCCCCCGAGCGCGCCCGCCACGGTGTCCGCGGCGGTATCCGTGCTCTGGAGGCCCGTCCGCAGGGGCACCCCGAGTCCGGGGTCCGGCGCCTCCTCGCGCCGCTCACCCGTGGCGTCCGCCAGGACCGCCGAAGCGACCGGGAGGACGGAGCCGGTGTCGGTCCGCTCCGCGTGGGCGGGCACGGCCGACACCGCCCAGAGGGCGATCAGACCTGCGGCGAGCAGCCCCGCCAGGAGCAGGAACCGCCGGACCGGTGCGGCGCACACGGCAGCGCGGACGCCGGAGGCGCTCGCGAGGCCGTGGTATCCGAACACCGGGGGTTCCTTCCGCTGCGGGTACCCGCCGAACGGGACGCGGCGGGTGGAGAGGGGGACAGGGGGTACGGACACAGTGCGTCCGACCAGGGAAGAGGGGCCCGGACCAGGTCCTCTGCCTTCCGTCGCTGGCGACGTTAGCATGAATTGTGCCGGTGCCTTCGCGGTTCCGAACCGATTCCCCGTCCGTTCTTCCGCGAACCGCACCGCGATGTGGCCCCCACTGGAAAAAACGACGACAATTCGATCAATACACCCGATCACTGCATTTCCTACAGAGACCGTGCCACGGCTCTGCGGAGGTTGATTCGAGACATGACCGAAGTCCCCCAGAGCCCCCCGGCCTCCCCCGACCAACTGAACGACCTGCTCACCGGGGTGCGCTCACGTCTCGGACCGGGGATGTCCCCCGAGGGCCGTATCCGCTCCCTCCTCCAGGCCGTGCTGTCCATCGGCGGTGACCTGGACCTCGCCTCCGTCCTGCGCCGGCTCACCAAGGCCGCCGCGGACCTGGCCGGCGCCCGCTACGCGGGCCTGGGGGTGATCGACGAGAACGGTGAGTTCGCCGAATTCGTCTTCGTGGGCCTCTCGGCGGAGGCGGCCGGGCAGATCGACGGCTTCCCCCGGGGCAGGGGCCTGCTCGCCGTCCCCATGGTGGAACGCACGCCCGTGCGCCTGACGAACATCCGTGACCACCCCGACTTCGTGGGCTTCCCCGCCGGGCACCCGAGGATGTCGAGCTTCCTGGGCGTGCCCATCCAGGTGCGCGGAGAACTCTTCGGCAACCTGTACCTGGCGAACAAGACCGGCGGCGGGCAGTTCGACGAGGAGGACGAGACCGTCGTCATGGCGCTCGCGACCGCCGCGGGTGTGGCGATCGAGAACGCGCGCCTGTACGAGGAGGCGCGCCTGCGGGAGAAGTGGCTGACGGCCTCCACCGAGATCACCACCCGCCTGCTGTCGGGGGCCGACCCCCACGAGGTCCTGGAGTACGTCGCCGCCCAGGCACGGGAGATCAGCGGCGCCGACATCTCGGTGGTCATGCTCCCCGACAGCCGTGCGCGCGGCCACCTGTTCGCCGAGGTCGCCGACGGTCCCCTCGCCAAGGAGGTCCTGGGCAGCCCCGTGGAGATCGCTGGCACCGTCTGCGGCCAGGTGTTCGACAGCGGCGAGCCCACGAGCGTCCCCGACCTGGCCGAGGCCGACTGCCCGATGCTCTCGCACCGCGGGTTCGGCCCCGGGCTGGTGGTACCGCTGGGGACCACGGGCAACACCCGGGGCACGCTCGTCCTCGGCAAGGCGGCCGACAGCGCGGCCTTCACCAGCACCGTCAGGAGCATGGTCCACAGCTTCTCCGCGCAGGCCGGAGTGGCACTGGAACTGGCCGAGGTCCGCGGGGACACCGAGCGGCTGGCCGTCCTGGAGGAGCGGGACCGGATCGCCAAGGACCTGCACGACGTGGTGATCCAGCGGCTGTTCGCCTCGGCGATGACACTGATGAGCACCATGCGCCTCATCGGCTCGGAGGAGGCCGAGGAGCGGATCCGACGCGCCATCGACGAACTCGACTCCACCATCCGGGAGATCCGCTCGACCATCTTCGACCTGCAGAACCCCCCGAACCGCCGGGACACCTCGCTGCGTGGGCGCATCCTGCGGCTGGCCGAGAACGCCGCGCACAGCCTGGGCTGCCACCCCGGCGTGAGCCTGGACGGGCCAATCGACGCCTCGGTTCCCGAGGAGGTCGGCGAGCAACTGCTCGCGGTGCTCGGGGAGAGCCTGAGCAACGTCGCCCGGCACGCTCGAGCCAGCGAGGTACACGTGTCCGTGGCCATGGAGGAGCGGTCGGTCACCGGCAGGCCCAGCACGCTGACCCTGACGGTGGTGGACAACGGGATCGGGCTGCCCGCGGAGGGGCGCCGCAGCGGTCTGCGCAACCTCGACGAGCGCGCCCAGGCCCTGGGCGGCGGGTTCACCGCCCAGCGGGGCGAGTCCGCCGGGACCGTGCTCGTGTGGAAGGTGCCCGTCCCCGGTGCCGACGACCCCCTGTGACCGGCGAGGCGGTCAGTAGCGGCGCCCGCGGAGTTCGGCGACCAGCACGGCGGCCTGGGTGCGCCGCTTCAGGTCCAGCTTGGACAGGAGCGCGGAGACGTAGTTCTTCACGGTCTTCTCCGCCAGGTAGAGCCGCTCGCCGATTTGCCGGTTGGTCAGGCCCTCTCCGATGAGGTCGAGGATCTGCCGCTCCTGCGGCGTCAACTCCGCCAGGGGGTCCGGTTCGTTCTGAGCGCCGCGCAGGCGCTCCATCATGGCCCCCGTGCTGCCCGAGTCCAGGAGCGACCCGCCGGCGGCCACCGTACGCACGGCGCCGACGAGGTCGGCGCCGTGGATCTGCTTGAGCACGTACCCGGCGGCGCCCGCCATGACGGCGTCATAGAGGGCGTCCTCGTCGGCGAACGAGGTCAGCATCAGGCAGGCGATCTGGGGACTGCCGGAACGGATCTCCCGGCACACCTGAACCCCGGATCCGCCGGGCAGGCGGACGTCCAGGACGGCCACGTCGGGCAAGACCACCGGGATGCGGGAGAGCGCCTGCTCCGCGGTCCCCGCCTCACCGACGACGACCATGTCCTCCTCACTCTCCAGCAGCGCCGCGACACCGCGGCGGACCACCTCGTGGTCGTCCACGAGGAAGACCCTGATCGCCCCGCCTCCGGCTTCGCTACCCGCCATCCGCACGTCCCCATTTTCCTCGTGCCCGGATCCGACACCGCTCCGAAGTAGACGGTAGCGCCTGAGGGAAAACGAATGTGGGTCCTATGGCATGAAATTCCCCGGGCGAAGGTCCCGGAACGGGACGATCCCCACCCGGGAAGACCGGGATCAGTGGTTCACTGCGGAAGGGAGCAGCCTCACGGGCGCCGGTCCGCCCAGGGGCGAGCCAGCTCGAACGCGCGGCAGGCCGCCAGCACCCGGGCGTCGGCGTGCCGGGGGCCGACCACCTGGAGCCCCACCGGAAGCCCGGCTTCGGTGAACCCGCACGGCACACTCGCCGCCGGCTGCTGGGTCATGTTGAACGGATAGCTGAACCCCGCCCATGACGTCCACCGCTGTCCCTTGAGGGCGGGCGGGGACTCCCGTCCGGCCTCGAAGGCGGTGATCGGCGTGGCGGGGGTGATGAGGAGGTCGTACTCGGTGTGGAACCGGCCCATCCGCTCGCCCATCGCCATCCGCAGCGCCATCGCCGTCAGGTAGTCCTGCGCGGAGTAGGTCAGTCCCTCTTCGACGATCTCCCCCAGACCGGGGTCGAGCAGGTCGCGCTGGCGCTCGGTGAGCCGTTCGGTGCTCTTGGCCGCGCCGGAGTACCAGAGCACGTGGAACTCGTCGGCGGACGGCGGCAGGCCGGGATCGGCCTCCTCCACCACGGCCCCCAGTTGCTCGAACACGGTCGCCGCGGCGGCGACCGCACGCGCCACCTCCGGGTCGACGTCCAGGCCGCCCAGGGTGGGGCTGTAGGCGATGCGCATCCCCCCCACGAGGCCCTCGGCGTCCGAACGCAGGCGCACGTCCGCGATCCCGGTCCCCGGCTGCGGCAGGGCCATCCAGTCGCGGGGGTCGAACCCGGTCATGCACTCCAGCATCAGAGCCGTGTCGCCCACGGTGCGGGCCATCGGCCCGGTGTGCGCCAGGGAGCCGAACGGGCTGGCCGGGTAGTGCGGAACCAGCCCCCAGGTCGGCTTGATACCGCAGACCCCGGTGAAGCTCGCCGGGATGCGGATGGAGCCGCCGCCGTCGGTACCGGTGGCCAACGGTCCCATCCCCGCGGCCACAGCGGCGGACGACCCCCCGCTAGAGCCGCCGGGGGTCGTGGACAGGTCCCACGGGTTGCGGGTGACACCGGTGAGCGGGCTGTCGGTGACGCCCTTCCAGGCGAGTTCGGGCGTGGTCGTCTTGCCGACGAACACCGCGCCCTGTTCCCGCAGCCGGGCGACCACCGGGGAGTCCTCCTCCCAGGGGCCCTCCTGCGACGCGGTGACCGAACCGCGCAGGGTCGGCCAGCCCCGGGTGAGGTGGATGTCCTTGACCGAGGTCGGCACGCCGTCCAGGGCCCCCTCGGGCTCGCCCCGGCGCCACCGCTCCGCCGAGGCCCGGGCCGCCTCACGCGCCTCCTCCGGGCGCACCAGGCAGAAGGCGTTGAGCGCCGGGTTGTCCCGCTCGATGCGCTCCAGCACCGCGTCCACGGCCTCCACCGGGGAAAGCTCACCGGAGGCATAGGCGGCGAGCAGCCGCTCCGCCGACAGGTCGGCCGGGCTCTCGGGCTCGCCGCCCGGTGCGCGCGGCACCTCGGAGGAGGGACTGCCTCCGCCGCCGGCTCCTCCGTCGGCTCCGGTCCCCTCGGTACGGATCCTCACTTCAGCCTCCAGGTCACCCCGTGGTCGGTGGTCAAGGGTCAGCCCGGCACGTAGCCGCGGCTCTTGTCGACGACGTTGAGCAGTGCGCGCCCGTCCAGGTAGCGGGCGAGGTTGTCCAGGAACAGGTCGGCGAGGTCCGCGCGCCAGCCGACCACGTCACCGGACATGTGCGGGGAGACCACCGAGCCGGGCAGGTTCCACAGCGGCGAGCCCTCCGGTAGCGGCTCGCCTTCGAACACGTCCAGCGCCGCGCCCCGGATCCGTCCGCCGCGCAGTGCCTCCGCGAGGTCGTCCTCGGCCACGATGGGCCCGCGCGCCACGTTCAGCAGGCGTGCGTGCGACGGCATCAGGTCGAGGAAGGCGTGGTCGACCAGACCGCGTGTGGCATCGGTGAGCGGCGCGGCGACCACGACGTAGTCGGACCGGGGCAGTGCGTCGGCGAGGGTGGGGCCGCCGTCGGTGCCCCGCTCGGCGAGGGTGGACTCGACCACCGACCCGAAGTCGGGGTCACCATCGCGGGCGTGGCTGCCGGAGGCGCTGACCTGCATGCCCACCGCCGCGAGCTTGCGGCCGATGGCGCGGCCGATGGGGCCGGTGCCGACGACCAGGACGCGTTTCCCGGCCACCCGCTCGGACTCCCGGTGCTGCCAGCGGCGCTCGCGTTGGAGGGCCCAGGTGCGGTGGAAGTCCTTGGCGAAGGCGACCACCTGGCCGAGCACGTACTCGGCGATGTGCTCGTCGAAGACGCCGCGCGAGTTGGTGAGCACCACGTCGCTCTCGACCAGTCCGGGAAAGACGAGGTTGTCCACGCCGGTGGTGGCGGCGTGCACCCACGCGAGGGTGTCGGCCTTGGGCCAGGACGAGGCCAGCGCTTCGGAGAACAGGTCCCACACCAGGAGCACGTCGGTGCCGGGCAGCTGGGAGGCCAAGCCGTCGGCGGTCGTGTAGACGACCTCTCCCAGTCCGGGATGGCCGTCGATCCGCTCGTGCCCCGGCGGCGGTTCGTCCCCCTGCAGGACGAGGAGACGGGGCCGCTGGGGCGCGTTGGGGCTGTTCAAGGACGTGCACTCCGATCGGCGACGTGGGCCTGTGCTGTCGTCTGGGATGGGGATGTTCCGCCCTGTCACGGGAAACGCTAGGGAGCCGGAAGAGGATTGTCAACAATCCACAAATGGGTTGTTCGACGGCACACCCGAAGACGGGCGCGGCCCGCCCAGAAATCAGACATTCCGCTCAGTACACCCCTTGCCGCACGACTCTACGGATCATAATATTGTCGACAATCAGCGGATTCATCTGCCGACGCGCCACCACTCCCGCACAGCCACCCGCCGAGGGGGACCCCATTGCCCAGGTACATGACCATCACACTGGCCAAGCGCGGTGTCTCCTGCGTGGCTGAGCTTTTGGACAAGGACGCACCGCGCACCTGCGACGCCGTGTGGAACGCCCTTCCCCAAGGGGACGCCGTCCAACACGCCAAGTACGCCCGCAACGAGGTCTACACGATGGTGCCGCGGTTCGCCGACCCCGATCCGGGACGGGAGAACCCCACGGTCACCCCCATCCCCGGCGACGTCGTCTACTTCCTCTTCGAGGACGGCATGCTCGACCGGGGCTTCAAGGAGGACGCGGGCATCGGCCACCTGCCCGGCGTGGTCGACCTGGCCCTGTTCTACGGCCGCAACAACCTCCTGCTCAACGGCGACGTCGGCTGGGTGCCCGGCAACGTGTTCGCCACCGTCGTGGAGAACCTGCCCGCCATGGCCGAGGCCTGCCACGACGTCTGGCGCTCGGGCAGCGTCGGGGAGCGCCTGCTCTACGAACGCCTCGACCGCTGACCGCTCCGGCCGCCGGACACCCTCCGGCCGGGCCACGGACCGAACCCCACACCGCGACGCTTTCCCAAGGAGGTGAGTGACCGATGCGCACCGATGGAGACCACGCCGAGAGCACCGGCGCCGAGCACGAGGTCGTCGAACTGGCCGCGAGCAGGCCGACCCCGTGGCAGTCAGGGGTCGGAGTGATCGCACCCTACGACTTCGCCCTCGACCGGGAGCTCTGGCGCTGGACACCCGACGACGTGTCACTGCACGTCACACGGCTGCCCTACGTGCACGTCCCCGTGACCGTGGACCAGGCCTCCGCCCTGTGCGTGGCGGAGAACGTGGACCCGGCGGTCCGCGCCCTCCTCGCCCCCGAGCCGCTCGCCATCGGCTACGCGTGCGCGTCCGGCAGCTTCGTGCACGGGGTCGAGGGCGAGCGCCGCCTGCACCGAACGATGGCGGAGGCCGGCGCCCCGGCGGCCGTCACCACGTCGGGGGCGCTCATCCGGGCGCTGGAGGCGCTCGACCTCACCCGGATCGCGGTCGTCACCCCCTACGTGGACAGCGTGACCGACCGCCTCCTGTCCTACCTGGGCGAGCACGGCACCGAGGTGACCTCCAGCGTCGGGCTGGGCCTGCTCAGCCACATCTGGAAGGTCACCTATGCCGAGGTGTCCGAGGCGGTGCACTCGGTGGACCGCCCCGACGCCCAGGGCATCTACATCAGCTGCACCAACGTCCTCACCTACGACATCATCGCGCCCCTGGAACGCGAACTGGGCAAGCCGGTCATCGCGGCCAACCAGGTGACCATGTGGGCACTGCTGCGCGAGGCCGGCCGCCAGGCGGTCGCCCCCGGCCAGAGACTGATCGACGTCGCCGCCCCGAGCGCGGTGTGACCCCCGGACCCGCAGGAAGGAGCGCCATGCACAGGATCGGATTCCTCTACCCCGGTTTCAGCGCCGAGGACGACTACCCGGCGTTCGCCGCCGTGCTCGGCGGCGGAGTGGAACTGACGGTGGTGCACACGCTCATGCGTGAGGACGCCCACCGGGTGGACGCCCTGCTGGACGTGGGCGGACCGGACGTCCTGGGGGAGGGTGCCGCGAAGCTGCGCGAGGCCGGAGTGGACGCGGCCGTCTGGGCGTGCACCAGTGGCAGCTTCGTCTTCGGGTGGGACGGCGCCCGCGAACAGGTCCGCGGCGTGGCCGAGGCCGCCGGGGCACTCGCCTCCAGCACCTCGTTCGCGTTCGTGCACGCCCTCCGGCGGCTCGGGATCTCCCGGGTGGCGATCGCCGCCACCTACCCCGACGACGTCGCCGAACGGTTCGTCGACTTCCTGGGCACCGGGGGGACCACCGTACTCTCGCTGGCCAGCCGGGGCATCGTCACCGCGGCGGAGGTCGGCCGCCTCGCCCCGGACCAGGCCCTCGACTTCGTCGTCTCCAACGACCACCCGAGGGCCGAGGCCGTCCTCGTCCCAGACACCGCCCTGCACAGCGCCGGACTCATCGGACCGGCGGAGGCCCTGCTGGGCAAGCCCGTGCTCACCGCCAACCAGGTGAGCATCTGGGAGGGGCTGCGTCTGGCGGGCACGACCGCGGCCGGGACGGCACCGGGTGCCCTGTTCCGCGCTGGGGCCTCCGCCGAAGCGCCCACCACCCGTTAGGTACTGTTTTGATCCTGTCGTCCACGAAAGGACAGCGGCCCATGCCCGCTCCAGGACACCTGAGACCCGTGTCCCGGCGGTCCACCGCCGAACTGATCGCCGACCAGCTCAGGTCAGCGATCATGTACGGCACCCTGGCCCCGGGAGACCAGCTCGGGGAGGCGGAACTCTCCAGTCGGCTCGGGGTCAGCCGCGGTCCGCTGCGCGAGGCCATGCAGCGCCTCGTCCAGGAGGGGCTGCTGCGCAGCGAACGGCACAGGGGCCTGTTCGTGTGCGAGCTCACCACCCAGGACGTCCGGGACGTGTACGTGGCCCGCCTCGCGGTGGAGCGCACCGCCTGCGAACTCATCATGCGGGGCAACCGCGGTGAGGCGCTCGCCCGGCTCACCCCCGCGCTGGAGGCCCTGGCCGAGGCGGCGCGCACCGGGGACCGCGACGCCATGAGCGACGCCGACCAGGACTTCCACCGGACCCTGGTGAGCTGCTCCGGCAACGGAAGGCTGGAGCGCATGGCGCAGACGCTCCTGGTGGAGACCCGCATGTGCCTGACGGTGATGCAGAAGGTCTACCCCGAACCCGGAGAACTCCTCGACGAGCACCAGCGCATCCTCGACTCCATCGTCGAGGGCGACGAGGACCGGCTGCTGGAGCTGATCGCGTCGCACCTGATGGACACCGTGGCGCGCATCGACGCCGAACACGGCACGGACGCCTGAGGCGGGTTCGGTCCAGGCCACCGGCACGGACGGTCGCGGCCACCGGCCAGGGGTCGATCGCCTGGACGGCGCGGTTCACGAACGCGAGGCCCTCTTCCACGGTCGTTCACGCGTCCCCGGTTCCCGGGGATCCCGTGGGGGGCGTTCTCCACTGGCGTGCCCGTGCGGCCATCCGTTCCTTCGCCTCGTCATAGCTGATCTCTCCCTCAGCCGCACGTTCCACGTCAGCGATGGCGGCCGGAGCCGGCTCGATGCCTCCGGCACGCACGGAAGCGACAGCGGCTCCAGTCTCGCTCCTCCGCAGATGCTGCTCGTAGACCTCCATCAAGGTCTCGTACTCCCGCACCAAGATCAGGACCCCCTGAGGACGCCGGTAGGAGCCCGTGGCCACAGGTTCTCCACCCAGTTCGTTCGGCAGAGCCGCCGGTAGCTCAGAGAGTCTGCTTCGCGCTTCGTCGACACCCATCGGGTGCGAAATTCTCGCGCCCATAGCACAATCACGCCAGACTTCCGCGGGAATGTCGTACGACATTCCCGCGGAAAGACCGATCCGCTCAGAGGCCGCCGATGCCCACGTACTTGGTGTCGAGGAACTCGTCGATGCCCACTCGGCCACCCTCGCGGCCCAAGCCGGAGTGCTTCACCCCGCCGAAGGGCGCCGCCGGGTTGGAGACCACGCCCTGGTTGAGTCCGACCATGCCCGTCTCCAACGCCTCGCTGACCCGGAACGCGCGGTTCAGGTCCCGCGTGTACAGGTAGCTGACCAGGCCGAACTCGGTGTCGTTGGCCGCCGCCACCACCTCCTGCTCCGTCTCGAAGGTGAGCACCGGCGCCACCGGGCCAAAGATCTCCGTGAACGACAGCTCGCTGTCCATCGGCACGTCGGCGAGGACGGTCGGCTGGTAGAAGTGGCCCTCTCCCTCGCCGTGACCGCCGCCGACGAGGACGCGCGCGCCCCTGCCGACCGCGTCGTCCACGAGCCCCTGCACCTTCTGGCGGGCCTTGTCGTCGATCAGCGGGCCCACGTCGACGCCGTCGTCCACCCCGCGTCCCAGGCGCAGAGCGCCCATGCGCTCGCTCAGCCGCCGGGAGAACTCCTCGGCCACCCCGGACTGGGCGTAGATGCGGTTGGCCGCCGTGCACGCCTCACCGATGTTGCGCATCTTGGCGAGCATCGCGCCGTCCACGGCCGCGTCCAGGTCGGCGTCGTCGAAGACCAGGAACGGCGCGTTGCCGCCCAGTTCCATGGAGGTGCGCAGCACCTGCCCGGCGCTCTGTTCGAGGAGCTTGCGCCCCACCGCCGTGGAGCCGGTGAAGGAGACCTTGCGGATGCGGCCGTCGCTCAGCAGCGGTTCGGTGACCGAACCCGGGTCGGTGGTGGGGATGACGCTGAGGACACCCTCCGGCAGCCCGGCCTCGGCCAGGATCCCGGCCAGCGCCAGCGCGCACAGAGGGGTCTGGTGCGCGGGCTTGAGGATCATCGTGCACCCGGCGGCGATCGCGGGCCCGATCTTGCGGGTGCCCATCGCCATCGGGAAGTTCCAGGGGGTGATGAGCATGGAGGGGCCGACGGGGCGGCGCATGATGAGGAAGCGCGACTTGCCGTCGGGCGAGGTGGCGAACCCGCCCTCGATCCGCACGGCCTCCTCGGAGAACCAGCGGAAGAACTCCGCCGCGTAGGCGATCTCGCCGCGCGCCTCGGCCAGCGGCTTGCCCATCTCCAGGGTCATGAGCAGGGCCAGGTCCTCCTGGCGCTCCATGAGCAGCTCGTACCCCCGGTACAGGATCTCGCCGCGCGCCCGGGGCGCGACCTGTGCCCACGAGGACTGGGCACGGTGCGCCGCCTCCAGAGCGGCCAGTGCGTCCTCCTTGCCCGCGTCGGCGACTTCACAGAGGATCGTCCGTGTGGAGGGGTCCTCCACACCGAAGGTGGCGCCGGACGCGGCGTCGCGCCACCGGCCCCCGAGGAAGAGCCTCTTGTCCACCTGTGCGACGACCCGTGCTTCCTGATCCGACATGTTCCCCACTTCCAGTCGCAAACCGCTCCGGTCGGCCCCGGAGCCACGGTCGGAATTGCCCAGCGCGCTCTGGACACCGCCCGGTACGGATGCTTCCATAGCACTGTCGATTGTCAACAATCCTACGGATTTCGCAACCACGGAATTGAGGCCCGTTCATGGCGGAACTCTCCCCGATCCTCAAGCAGGCGACCCCGGTTCTCGCGGCCCGGGGCGAGGGGGTCTACATCTACGACGAGGACGACCGCCGCTACCTCGACTTCACCGCCGGTATCGGCGTCACCAGCACCGGGCACTGCCACCCCAAGGTCGTGGCCGCCGCCCAGGAGCAGGTGGCGACCCTGGTCCACGCCCAGTACACCACCGTGATGCACCGCCCCCTGCTCAAGCTCACCGAGCGCCTCGGCGACGTGCTGCCCGAGGGTGTGGACCGGCTCTTCTACGTCAACTCCGGCAGCGAGGCCGTGGAGGCGGCGCTGCGCCTGGCCCGCCAGGCGACCGGGCGGCAGAACGCCGTCGTGTTCCAGGGCTCCTTCCACGGGCGGACCATGGGCGCGGCGTCCCTGACCACGTCGGGCGTGAAGATCCGGGCGGGCATCGGCCCCCTGGTTCCGGGGGTGGTCGTCTCCCCCTTCCCCTACGCCTACCGGCTGGGCATGTCCGAGCAGGAGGCGGTCGACCACGCCCTGCGCGAACTGGACTACCAGTTCGCCACCGTGTCCTCCCCCCAGGACACCGCGGCGGTGTTCATCGAGCCGGTCCTGGGCGAGGGCGGCTACGTCCCCGTGCCGGACGCCTTCCTCCAGGGGCTGCGCGAGCGCGCCGACCAGCACGGCTTCCTCCTCGTCGCGGACGAGGTGCAGACCGGTTTCGGCCGTACCGGAACCTTCTGGGGGCACGAGCCCTCCGGCATCCGCCCGGACATCGTCATCACCGCCAAGGGCCTGGCAAGCGGCTTCCCGCTCTCCGCCATCGCCGCTCCGGCCGCGATCATGGAGAAGGCGTGGCCGGGCTCCCAGGGCGGCACCTACGGGGGCAACGCCGTCTCCTGCGCCGCCGCTCTGGCCACCCTGGAAGTGATCCAGGAGGAGCACCTCGTGGAGAACGCGGCCCGGATGGGCGAGCGACTGCGCGAGGGCCTGGAGAAGGTCGCCGGCTCCCACTCGGTGATCGGCGACGTGCGCGGCCGGGGCCTGATGGTCGCCAACGAGTTCACCGCGCCCGACGGCTCACCCGACGCCGCCACAGCGCAGCGCGCCCAGCAGATCGCCGCGAAGAACGGTCTTCTCCTGCTGACCTGCGGCCCCGCCGGAAACGTCGTGCGGATGATCCCCGCCCTCATCGTCAACGGCGAACAGGTCGACAACGCCGTGTCGCTGTGGGCGGCCTCCGTGGAGGAGGCGGCCTCCTCCTGAGACAGAGGTGACCCGTAGTCTGGCGCTGGGCCGACGGGCCCCGGGCGGACCGACGGCGCGCCCGGGACCGCACACGGCCCCGGGCGCGTCCGGTACGCGCCCCTCCCCCAGCACCAGAAAGGTTCCCCCATGCCCGCGAGCCGCGATGTCCGGCCGGTGTTCGACCCCGGCCTCCCCCCGAACGTCGCCACACGGCTGCGCGACAACCCCGAGGTCCTGATCCCCAAGAGCAGGCTGACCGACCACCGCCCCCTGCGCCGTCCCCTGCTCGTCGCGGGCGGGACCGCCCTGGCAGCCCTGAACCTCGTCTGGGCCGCCGCTAGCATCCCCTCCGTGGAGGCGGGCGCGTTCGGTGCCTACGTCCCCGGCGCCGTGGTCCACGCCGCCCTGGTGGGTGCCGCCGGCATCGCGGCTCTGCGCACTACCCCCCGTTCGTGGCTGCCCGAGGCGCTGCGCGAGGGCAGGAGACGCGACCTGTGGACCCTGTTCTGCGCGACGCCGCTCCCCCTGTCGTGCACGGCCTTCGTCCTCGGCTCCCTGTGGTGGCCGACGGCCACCGCCGTGCTGTCGGTGTACTCCGCCGCCGCGCTGTGGGTGGCGTTCGGGTGGACCGCCCGTGACCGCTTCGCCACGGCCCACGCCCACCGGTACCTGGTGCCGGAGGACTTCAGCTCCTCCTACTCCGCCCTGCTCACCGACGTCCAGCGGACGATCGACCGCCTTGAGGAGGCGGGCGAGAGGTTCGACGCCGCCGAGCCGCTGGCAGTGCTGCGCGCCGAGGAGTGGCGGATCGCCTCGGCCCTGCACCGCTACCAGCGCCAACGCGCCGAGTACCTGAAGAAGGCCGCCCGCGCGGCCGACCGGCAGGAGCGTTCCACGCTCACCCGGCAGTACGAGCAGCAGGAGCAGGAGTACCGGGAGCTGTCCAGACAGCGGCACCGCATCCTGGAGTACGGCAAGGTGATCGAGGAGGCGCTGCGCACCCCGCAGGGGCGCGCGGAGGTCGAGCGCGCCCTGGCCTCGGGGGAACTGCTGGCGGCGGACCGCTCCGACGGCGGCTCCTGAGCCCACCCGCACCCGATGTCCTGGCTCACACCGGAAGATGGCACGAACCCCTCCTGGCACCGTGGTAGAGTCGAAGACGTCGCCAGGGGGCACGGCCCACCGGGCGACACACAACTGAAGACCTGCACTCGTAGCTCAATGGATAGAGCATCTGACTACGGATCAGAAGGTTGGGGGTTCGAGTCCTCCCGAGTGCGCCACCGTGAGACAGTGGAGAGAACGCCCGGACCTGCACCAACAGGCCGGGCGTTCTCTTTTGTCCGCACACCCGCGGTCCGGCTGGCGACGGCCGGATCCGACCGCTTACGGCTGCCCGCGACACATACGCGGCAAAATTCTCGCGCCCCCGAACCACGGGGCGAACTCCCACCCATGGACTCGCGTGATCTGCATCACGTACCTTGGCCTGCTGTTTCGGTGCACTGCCCGGGACCGCCCCGTGGCCGCACCGGCAGGGGAAACCCATCCCGGGCGGGGGCGGACCGCATGGTCTCAGAACCCTTTGAACCCTGAAGCGGCCCGGCGCCTGTCGCGCTCCTCGTTGCCGCTGATGCACTTGGCGTAGACCCTCAGCAGAACCTCCTGGCTGTGTCCGGCCCATGCGGCGACCTGCGCCGGAACAATGCCCTGTTCCAGCCACAGGGAGACGCAGGCGCGCCGCAGGTCGTAGGGGGCCTCAGCGAGGGGAGTGGCCTGCTGGGCTTTGCTGAGGACCTGTCTCCGGGCTCTGGCCCAGGCGTCCTGGTACACGCAGGTGGCCAGTTGGCGGCCCTGGACACCGAAGAAGACCAGTCCTCCGGGCCCCTCCCCGAATTCCTCACGGTGCCGACGCAGGACACGGGTGAGTTTGGGCGGGCAGGGAACGTGGCGCTGCTCTCCCACCGCGCGTCCTTTGGGCTGGCGACGGTCGCGCAACTCACCCGAGTCGGTCCACCGCTTGCCGACGTCGGGGGCCACCTCGCGCACGACGATCTCACCCCAGTCGTGCTCCGCCTCGGGCGGGCACCACTGCTGTGTCTCGTGGTCCCAGGAGCACGGCTTGAGGTGGACGTCTCCCCAGGTGAGGTTGACTGCCTCTTCGGGGCGCAGCGCGGTGAGGTAGAGGGTGGAGAAGAAGGCGTTGAGGCGGGGGCCGCTGGGCTTGTGGCGGGTGACGGAGTCGATGAGGGCACGCACCTGCTTGGGGCTGGGCACCGAGGTGCGGTCCAGTTCCCGGCTGACCTTGGGGGCCTTCCACTTGACCGCCGACAGCGGATTGGCCGTCAGGTACCCGCATTCGACCGCGTAGTCGAGCGTGTGGGACAGGACGCGCTTGGCCTTGACGGCGCTGGACGCCGCGGCCGGCGTGCCATCCTTCTTCTCAGTGATTCTTTTGAGGACTGCACGTACAACCGACGGTTCGGCAAGCGCGGTCAGGACAACGGTGTGTTTGTCGGCCCAGGCGATCGCGTTCTCTATATCCACAGTACACTCGTCGCCGCGGTGTGCGGTGTTGTAGGACCATCTTTGCAGGGCGGTACGCATCAGATCCCGGTCGGGTTTTCCCTTGTCCGTGGTCCACAGCGCTTCGGTGGCGTCGGTGAGAATGCGAGCCCGGTCCTTGCGGTGGTTACCCGAGGCGTCCCTCCAGTGCTCGTCCATGTATGTCTGCACAAAAGCGTGCCAGGTCAGGACATCCTTCTCCTGTTTCCAGGTGACGGGTTCTCCGGTGGAGATATGAAAGGCCTCGCCGCGGCGCTGGGCTGCTGTGAGCTCTGTTCTGAAGGACTCGGCGAGCGCCTTGGTCCTGAAAGTTCTGCTGTGGAGCTTACCCCCGACGACCCAGCGGATGTTATGGGTCGTCTTCTTCTTTCCCTGGAGTTTCCTGATTCCCCAGATCTTTACATCGTAGGTACTGTCTTCCATAAGTGGGCTACTCCAGTTCCTTGAGCCAGTGGTCGTAGTCGCTGCGGCGAATGCGCAGCGAACCGTTGGGGAGTTTGGTGCACTTGGGGGCACGCCTCTTGGCCCGCCAGTCGTGGAATGTGGACCTGGCGACACCGAGGTCGGCGCAGATGTCGTCCACGGTGAGCCAGGTATCGGCGGACGCCGTGGTGCGGGTGGCGTTGCTTCGCACATCACCTCCGGGGTTCGGTCGGGGCTCGGCACGCGGTGGAGTGGGCGCGGCCCGGTTCGGTACACGCGCGCGGCGCGGTGGTCCGGCCCGGGTCAGGGGCGGTACAGGCGGGGGTTGACCAGGTAGCGGCGACTGGGCCGCCCCGGGGCGGGGGTGGCGGGCCCTGGTGCGGGGCGCAGCCAGCCCAGGTCGGTGAGCAGCGCGACGGCGGGGTCGAGGTCGCCCGAGCGTTGAAGGGTGGAGCAGCGCAGGGCGGTGAACAGGTCGCGGTGGCCGATCGTGCCGTCGGTACTGGTGCGCGTGCGCAGGTGGGTGAGGACCCTTCCGGCGATGGCGTGGGCCGATGCGGGGTCGGTCCGGTCGAAGACGGCCAGGGCGTGTTCGCTGTAGTAGCGGCCGATCTCTTCGGCGGCGTGCAGCGTGGCGGCTTGGACCGGGTGCTGGTCGGCGTTCTCGAGGTGTCGGGCGGTGTGCAGCAGCCCGGCGATGCGCACGGTGGCGCCCAGGAGTTTGCCGCCCCAGTCGCCGATGTGTCCGAGGCGGCCGTTGGGGCGCAGCTGGGGTTCGATGACCTCGTCGTGCAGGTGGACGATGCGCTCGCGGGCCTGTTCGGCCAGGGTCAGGGTGACCGGGCGGGGGTGGTGGCGGGCCCAGGTCAGGAGCCGGTTCAGGTGCTGGTGGTAGGTGTGGCGCACCTGGGCGGGCATCGGGGTGCTGCGGCCGATCTGTCGGAAGCCGACCGTGCTGCGGGGCAGCGAGAAGAGGATGCGGGCGGTCATGCCGCGTCCGCGGCCCCCGGGGGTGGCGAGGATGTCCCGGACGGCCTCGGGCTGTAGGGCGACGCCGATGGTCAGGGCGGGTGCTGGGACGCGGTCGGGGGCACGTCCCTGGCGGTCGACGCGGATGGGGTCGCCGGCGTGGGCTTTGAGGAAGGTCTCCAGGTTGGGGGTGCCGCCGTGGCGGCCGCCCAGCGTGGAGAAGAAGCCTCCTTCGGGGGAGAGCAGGGAGAGTCCTCCGCCCTGTTCGGCGAGTTGGCGGGCCAGGTTGGCGGGGGTGATGTCGGCGACGATGAGTCTGGGCGGGGCGGGGACGGTGGCGTGGGCGGCCTGCTCAGCGGCCCGCACCGCCTGCGCCAGGGCCTGGGGGGTGCCTTCGGTCTCTGCGGTCTTGGCTGCCTTCTTGGCCTGGGCCAGGGCGACGCGGCGGGTGAGTTCGGCTTCTCTGATGCGGGGTGCGGCCTGCTCGGCCAGACGGTGCTCGGCCTCGGCCAGGGGCGCGGTCATGGCGGTGAACACCGCGGACTTGCGCGAGGCGGGTTCCATGGCGACCACCGTGTACAGGCAGCATGGTTCGCTCCACATGCCGGTGTCGATGCGTACCCGTCCTGAGGCGGCGGTGGACAGGGCGGCCAGGCTCAGGCACCCGGCGAGGTCGGGTGGGGTCTGGGTCTGCTCGGCCAGAGCACCGGCGTGCTCGCCCACCCACGTCGGCAGGGCGTGCAGGGGGAAGTCGGGCAGAGGGCGGCCCGGCGCGGGCAGGGGTTCGGGGCTGTTCCAGCGGTCCCTGGCCCTGTCGTAGCGGTCACCGGTTTCGGTGGGCGCGGCTACGCGGTGTTCGTTAGGGTGGACGGGCGCGCAACCGCCTCGGGCTCGTGGGTCTGTGGTGGTCATGGCCTGCGCTTTCTCCCTGTTTCTCCGTCAGCGTTCGCCTGGTGGGCGGCCGTGTATGGGGTTGTGCTGCTCGTCAAGGGAGAAAGGTTCTCCCGCGGGCTCTTGTGACTCCTGGGCCCGGTGGCCCTCGCCGGGGCAGCCGATCGGTTGCCGGCCCCCGGTGGCGTGCTCTGGTACAGCGCGGACCGATCCGGTCCGTCCCTGGTCCGGCCCGATGCGTCGTGGTCCGCACCTGAGACACCAACCGATGGAATCATAGATTATTTTCTAATCTATACTTACATCAGTTGGTGTCTCCCCCTCGGGAGCGCGGCCGGACCGCCGCGGAGCCCTCGCGTCCGCGGCCCCACGAGCACAGGTGCAGGAGAAGCATGGAACGTGTCGCCCTCGACCCGGCATCGTGGTCTCGTCTGGTGGTCAGCGCCGCAGGCCTGTCCCGGACCGTGCAGGCCTCGTTGACCACCCTGGGACTGCTGATGTCGCCCTCGGGCTCGGTGCGCAACGCCCTCGCCCACCTGGTGGGCCTGACCGACAGGTCCCGGTCCACGATCAGCGAACATCTGGGCACGGCCCAGGCCCAGGGGTGGCTGACCTGTCTGGAGCGCGGGGGCCAGCGCGCCGACGGACCCCGGCCGAGCGTGTACCAGGCCACCGTGCCCGCCCAGGTCTGGCAGCGGCGCGAGGAGTTCCTGGCCCCCTTCGCGTGCGAAGAACCCGACCAGGACGCCCTGCCGGTGTTCCCCGCGGGGTCTGTCATCCCAGCTCAGGACCACCGTGGACCCTCGTCGGAGTTTTCCGCCCAGAAGATCAATCCATCTATCCCTCAAGGAGAAGCGCCGGCTGCGCCGTCGAAGCAGCAGGTGGCGCTCGCCCCGGGGACCGATCCGGTCATCGCCGCGGTGATCGAGGAGCTGGCCGCTCTGGCCGACCACGTGGTCTCCCCCGCATGGGCCGCCCGGTGCGTCAGCCAGATCATGCGCCACCGGCGGGTCCGCCACCCCATCGCCTACGTCGTCAAGACGCTGCAGAACGCCGCCGGGGACGGCACCCTGACCGAACGCTTCCTCCCCCCGCAGGCCGCGGGCCGCCGGTCGGGGCAGTATCCGGCACAAGAGCCTGCGCCCGTCGCAGACCGGGCCCCAGAGCAGGAGAGCACCGCGGCGTCGGGCACTGGGGCCGGTGAGGCCCCCTGGGACCGGTCGTCCTTCCCCACGGCGAACGGTTGGGGTCACGAGCCCGAGACACCCGCCGCCCCCGTAGCCGAGCCCGACCGTCCCGCAGCACAGCCTGACGCCGTGGGCAGCCCTCCGGAACCGCAGGAGCCCCCGCAGGAGATCTACCGTCCCGGGGGTCGCGTCCTGTCCGGCCTGGGTGAGACGGGGGCCAAGGAGCTGCTCAGGCTGCGCCGACAACTCGCCGAGCGCCAGCACCCGGGCCACCAGCAGAGCAGGAGCCAGGCAGAACGAGCTGAGCCGTTGGTCGGCTCCCTGGCCCCTGCGGCCTGAGGGTTCCCACCGTGCCGACGAGAGATCATCTAGGCCTGCAAGGACAGGGGTTCCTGCACGCCGCGAACGTCATCGACAGACCCACAAGCGTGTCCCGGTCCCACACGCGGAGCGGGCACGCGGTCTCCATGGAGAGGAGCGAGCGGATCGTCTATATCCGGACGCCGGTGACCGGCGGACACCGGCCGCAAGGTCACACCCCGCCACTATGGTCACCGGAACCAACCGCTGCCGGAGAGGACCCCGCCCCATGGCCCCGTACACCAGCGTCGTCGACGTACACACCATCCTGCGCCGGAGCGGCGAGATCGCCCTGCTGGAGCGCCGGGGCACCGGCTACTGCGACGGCATGCTGCACCTGCCCTCCGGGCACCTGGAAGAGGGCGAACCCGCGCACGCGGCCGCGGCCCGCGAGGTGCACGAGGAGGTCGGGGTCCGGGTGGATCCCGGCCACCTCACCCTGGCGGCGGTGGTCCACCACCGCCAGGAGCCCGGACACGCGCGCATCGGACTGTTCTTCTCAGCCACCGCATGGGAAGGCGAGCCCTACAACGCAGAATCCCACAAAGCCGCCGAGCTGGTGTGGGCCGATCCCCGCAGCCTGCCGTCGAACACGATCGCCTACCCGGCCGAAGGGATCCGGGCCTGGCTCGACGGAACAGGGTTCGTCCCACACGGGTGGTAGCTCAGAGCACCGCGCACACGCCCAAACGGCGCCAGGCCGCGGGCGTTCGCCCGCCCCGGCGCGTCCGTCTAGAGTCCTAGGAACGGATCGTTGGCCGACGAGGGTACGGGTGAGCATGCCGAGAAGCGGGGTCGTGGGCTGGAAGCCCTCCGTACTCAGACAGGCCCGCCAGGACAAGGACTGGAACCTCTCGGAGCTGGCCCGCCACGCCGATCTGAGCCGCACCGCCGTGAGCCGCTACGAGAAGGACGGCGGCAGCGCCCCCACCCCCGAGGCCCTGCAGCGCCTGGCCGCGATCCTGGGCGTGCCGGCCCGGACCTTTCTCGACTTCCAGGTCGCGGGCCTGGCCGGATACCGGGCCGTGGCCGGGCTGACCCAGGACCAGCTGGTCGACGCGGTCGCCGACCCGGACCTGAACGTGCAGACCTACCGCGCGCTGGAGAGCGGGCGCACCCGCAAGCTGCGCACCGCCCAGGCGCGGTCCCTGGCGGCGTTCTTCGGTGTCGACGAGGAGGAGGTGCGCACCGCCCACGCGCACTCGGTACGGCGACGCCAGGAACAGGAGGGTGCGGGCCTCACGGGCGGGAGCGCAGAGCGAACGCGGTGAGGCCGGCGGTGACCACCCCGGCCCGTTCGGCATGAGCGCGCAGCACCTCGCGCAGGGCTTTGGGCGCCATGCGCTCACTGGTGAGGGATCCGCCCCGCCGGACCCTGCGCAGCAGCCAGGCGTGCGGGTCGGCCGGCGCGGCCAGGGCGTGGTCGAGATGGCCGCGGGGCGGGGTGCGGCCCGTCTCGGTGAAGGTGCGGCGCAGGGTCTCCTTGCCGTCCTGGGCCAGGTCCAGGACCTGTCTCCACAGCACCAGGGAGCAGGGCAGGCAGGTGGTCCAGTCCGCCTCCGGCAGCGGGGCGGCCAGCGCTCGGGGCGGCTCGTCGGCCGCGGCCAGGACCGCGGTGCCCTCGGCGATGGCGAGTTGTCCGGTTCGCAGGGCGAGGGTCTCCTCGGGGCCGTGTCCGGTGGCGCGGGCCAGGAGCAGGGCGAGGCGGTTGCGGCGGTTGATGACCAGCTCGGGCCACCTCTCCTGGCGTGTGGTGGCCAGCACGCGGGTGAGTTCGGTGTCGGTGAGCCAGCGTGAGGTGCGCCGCTGGGGCTGGGGGCCGGAGCGGCGCAGCCACCTGAGCAGGTCCAGGACGGCCGGTTTGCTGGTGGGGTCGGGGTGGCCGTTGGCGGTGTGGGCGGTGGCCAGGGCCGAGGCCCACCGCTGCAGGGTGGCCTGGCCCTTGTGGTGGGTGTCGTGGGCGTGGGCCAGGTACAGGGCTACGTCCGCGGGGTCGGCGGGCAGGGGTGTGCGGTGGTTGGCGCGGCACCAGCGGGCCCAGAGCGTCCAGTCGGTGAGGTAGGCGCGGCGGGTGGCGGGTGCGTAGTCGGCCAGGTGGCGGCGCAGGTGTTCCAGTCCGGGCGGGGTGTCGCTGCCAGGGTCGGCCGGGGGTGTGTGCAGGGTGTCCAGCAGTGGGCGAAGCCCGGACGGCAGTGCCGTCCGGGCCTGGTCACGGTGTGGCGGGGCCTGGCCCACGCTGCTCACTCCTCACTCACCTGCCCGTGCAGGGGTGCTTGCCGGATACGCCAGGGCCGGTCCTGGCCCACAGGGCGGGCGTAGCCCGCCAGGTCGAAGACGAAGCCCTCCAGTTCGGGGTTGACCAGCGGACGGTTGTCGGCCAGCGCCTGGCACACCTCGTCCAGGGCGGTGGCCGGGTCGATACCCAGCAGCCCGGAATAACGGGCCGCCACGCTGGGGGTGCGGCTGCGGCCCGCCGCGCAGTGCACCAGCACCCGCTTGCCCTCCCCGCGCAGGCCGTGCACCGCGCGGGCGGCCTGGTCCAGGGTGTGGTGGCCGTGGGCGTTGGCACCGGGGCGGTCGATGAGCCACACCTGGACGTGGTCGCGGGCCGGGACGTGGGCGAAGTCGGCGGCGCCCACCCGGCACAGCGACACCACCGCGTCCACACCCAGCGCGGCCGGGTCCAGGTCGGCCAGGGGCAGGTTGCCCAGGACCACCCCGTCGTCGTGCGGGTGGGCGGTGTGGAAGGGGTCGGGGGCCTCGGCATGGCGGGGGTGGCGTGCGGCGTGGGGCCAGCCCTGGCCGTCGGGGGCGCCCTGGCGGGTCAGGCCGATAGCCAGGGCGATGAGGTCGCGGGCGGTGTGGCCGGGCCAGCCGTGGACGGCGCGCTGCCAGTGCCAGGGCACGGCCGAGGCGCCCCAGCGGGCGCCGAGCAGGGATCCGGCGATCGCGGCGACGGTGTCGGTGTCGCCTCCGGCGCGCACGGCCGCCTCCAGGGCCAGGCGCAGGTGGTCGGCGGCGAAGACGCCCGCGGCGGGGTCCTCGTCGGGGACCGGGGTGCGGGTGATGGCCGACCAGGCGACCTGCAACGCGGTGACGGTGTAGCCGTTGTCGGCGAAGGCGTGCGGGTCTTCGGCCTCGGCTTCGTCGAGGCGTGCGTGCCACCAGGGGCGGCGCTGGGCGGGGAGCAGGTCGACCCCGGCACGGACGCCGTCGAAGCCGCCGTGCAGGACGGCGTGGCGGATGCCCTCGCACCAGATGACGCAGGCGTCCCCGGCGAGGGGGTCGGCGTGGGTGAGGTCGCTGACCAGCCGCGCGGCCTCGGCAGTGGCCTGGGCGTCGTACAGGTCGTGGAGAGCGACGGGGGCGGTGCGCATCAGGGAACCGTTGCCCGCGGAGCGCCTACCGGACTGCCATCGTTCGCGTGATCTGCGGAGCATCGCACCGGCCACCCATGGGGTGGCCGCGTCGCTTGCGGTAGCGCTGAGCACCGAGCGGGTCTGGATGCCGATGTCGGTGGCGCCCTCGCGCAGCCAGGTGAGGAAGTGGTCGGCGATGCGGTTGAGGACCCGGCTCTCCTGGATGGCGGCGGGGGCGGTCTCGGTCAGGGCGCGGGCGATGCACACGCTCATCTGGGTGTCGTCGGAGTACTCGCCCGGGGCGTAGGGGCCCAGGCCGCCGCCGACCATCTGCGGGGTCTGGTCCGGGGTGAGGCGGGGGGCGAACTCGTAGGGGACGCCGAGGGCGTCGCCGCAGGCGGCGGCGAGCAGCACACCGGCGGCGCGGTCGTCTCGGTAGGGGGCAGGGGTACGCGGTAGGGCCATGGAACTCCTCGGATCAGGGGCATGGTGGAACACCCAGAAACTTAACAGTCGATAATGACATTATCAACTTCTATTTTCAGGGATGGTCACAGCCGTGCGCCCTGATGGCTTGCAGGGGTTGTTTCCGCACACAGGAGGAGCCCGACCATGGACCAGCACCCGGTGTCCGCCGCCGATCCCCGACCGTTCACCCTGCTCACGGTGACGGGCCGACCCGGCGAACCCGGCAACAGCATCGATCTGGCCTTCCGCACCAGCGGCAGCGGCAGGGAGGCCCACGGCCCCGAGGTGCTCTGCCACACCTATGCGGACCGGACCCCGATCCTGAAGCTGCACCAGGGCGACTTCAGCGTGAGCCTGACCACCGCGGGCCCGGAGACCGCCGGAGAGGCCGACGTGCGCTTCGCCCGGGCGATGGTCATGGGTGCACTGCGCTACTACCAGGCCCTGCACCAGTTGCGTCGGGGGCAGGGCGCGGCGCCGACGCGCTAGCCAACCGAGGGCCGCTGCCTGCGCGCCCATCCGGGGCAGGCCGCCGCGTTCGCGCTGGGGCGCACGCGGCGGCGCGGGCTTCGTCGTCGTCCTCCTCGTCCCGCTCGTTGGCGTGGCGGTCCGCTGCGGACTGCGCCCGGGTGTCGAACCCGGACTGGGCCGTATCGGACTGCGGTTCCCGGTCCGCCACCGACTGGATGCGCGCGGCGGCGTCCTTGTCCATCTCGGTGTGTCTGCCCATGTCCGTTACCTACCCCGGCCAACGCGAGCGGCACAGGGCAGCCGCCCTTCTGAAGGAGCGGCCCCGTGGCGCACGTGAGCACTCGGGACCGGATCCGGAGCTTGCGTTCTCGCAGTCCAAGGCATTGATAAACCCTGGGCCACACGGGGGGACGCGGGTCCGACTTGCCAAGATGATGCTCATAGATTAATTTCAAATCTATGAGCACATACAGCGGGCGGAGACCCCGCACCACCGACCACGACCGCATCCGCACCATCACCGACCGCGTCTGCGCCGCCTGGGCCAGCCGCTTCTCCGGCTCAGGCATCGAACTGCCGCTCAGCGCCGTGGCGGCACTGGCCCACCTGCGGGACCGCAACCCCCGCAAGGCCACCGACGACTTCCTCGACCTGGACCGGCAGCAGGCCGCCCACGTGCTGCGCATGCTCTGGACCGGCTTCACCCGCACCCGCCCGGACCTGGCCTACCGCGTCCTGCCCCTGGCGCAGCACAGCCACCACAAGGGGCGAAGCGACCACGATGCGGCCCTGGCCGCCATCGCCCGCACCGCCGTCAGCGCCGGACTCTTCGACCTGACCATGACGCCCAGCAGGACCTCGACCGACCTCTTCGGCCCCCTGCTCATGGGCCTGCGCCCCCGCAAGGCCCTCGAATCCCACGGGCAGTTCTACACCTCACCCAGCACCGCCGCACTCCTGGCCGACATGGACGCGGTGCCACCGCCCGGCTCGGCGGTCTGCGAGCACTCGGCGGGCACCGGCGCCCTGGTACTGGCCCTGGCCGAGCGCATCCGCGCCCACGGGGGCGACCCCGCCGACCTGCGCTGGGAACTGGTCGACATCGACCCGGTGGCCACCGCGTGCCTGGCGGTCAACGCCGACCTGTGGCAACTGGGCCCCCACGTACTCATCGGGTGCGCCGATTCCCTCACCGGGAACTGGCAGGCCCGCGCCCGCTACGAGCGCGGCCTCGGGATCGAGATCGACAGGACGCGGGCGCTGTACCGGCTCGCCGTCCTGGGAGACCGCTACGCCTCGGCTGCCTGACCCCCACCTCTCCCCCCAGCCCTCATTTCGCCTGCGAGACGACAGGAGACCCGCCCATGACCGTAAATTCCACTGCCTTCGCCGACGCCGTCGCCAACCAGTGGCACGACCTGTACGGCCCCAGCCGCGCCGAAGTACCGATGAGTGTGCTCACCGCGGCCGCCTTGCGCTCCCGTCTGGACTTGAGCACACCGCAGCACGCCCCCGACGGTGTCGGCGCCTTCCTCTCCGCCCAGCGGCGGGTGTGGGAGAGGGCAGCCCAGCGCTGGCCGCACCTGTACCACCACTGGGATCAGTACACCGACTGGCCCGCCTGGCCCGACCGCGAGCACACCACGAGCGCCGCGCTGGAACTGGCGCGCCGTCTCACCGCCACGGGCGTGATCGATTACCTGGACGACCTCACCCACCGGCGCGACTTCCTCGGCGGTGTGCTGTACCGGCTGCGCGCCCCGCTGGCCAGCACCGGCCGCGACCCGCTGGAGGCCGCCACCATGCGCCCCGTGCACCTGGACCGGGACCGGCCCGTGCGGTCGATCACCCTGGAGCGCACCGGAACCGGACACGGGCTCCTGCCCCTGCTGGCAGCCCTGCACGAGCACGGCGTCGACCCCCGGGACCTGGCCTGGCAGCTGCGCGAGATCGACCAGTTCCAGGCCGCGGTGCTGTGCACCAACCTCGCGTGCTGGGACGTGGCCGCCCCCAGAGGGGCGAACGTGCTGGTGGCCACCGGCCAGGACGACGACTGGATCCAGGCCGAGCGGGAAGAGCGCGCCGAGTCGCTGCAGACCCTGTCCATGGTCACGGACCTGTCCGGCCCCTGCCCCTGACCGGCACCCCCACCCCACGCCGCACACCAGCCCCACCCGCAGCCCCTCTGGGAGGTCCCCCCATGCCCGCATCCTGGCGCACCGCGCCCATGCCCGCACCCGTCGCCGCGCTGCCCCGCACCGCGCAGGGGATGCCCATCCCCTACACCGTCTCCCGCGGCGAGGACCCCGAACGCATCGTCCACCGGCCGGGAACCGGACCGATCGCGGTGTGCGACTGCTCCCCCGACCACGGACGCCCCTTCTTCGGCTCCCAGTGCCCCCAGCGCCAGCGCCGGTGCGTGCGCCAACGGCGCTGCCCGGTGTGCGGCCAGAGGGTGGACTCAGACTCCTACCTGGCCTTCGGCGGCCTTCCCCTGCCGGGCACACCGTGGTTCATGGAGGCCGGAGCGCACCCGCAGTGCCTGGCCTACTCCCTGGCCGTGTGCCCGGCCCTGCGACGCGGCGCCGGCCCCGACTTCCCCATCGCGCTGGCCCTGACGGTGCACACCTGCGAGGAGCGCCTCATCCACGGCCCCGGCACCACCGCGATCCTCGCCGTGCCCCACGGCGACCCGCTGGGCCGAGAGGGGACGCTGCACTTCTTCCTCTCGCGCCCCCTGCAGCCGCTGGTGCTGGAGCGCGACACCTTCCTCGCCCACCCCCTGGCACGCCCCTGACATCCCAGGCCAGCCACCACCGCACGCACCCCGCTCCCCTCAAAACCCCAGGTGATCACCATGAGCACTGACGTCCCCATACCCGGACCGATCCGGCGCCTGCCCACCACCCGGGCGGGCTACCCGATCCCCGTCCTCACCCCGCGCGGCGACATGTCCGCCACCTTCACCATCAAGGAGCTGCCCGACACCGGCCTGACCGCCGTGTGCCCCTGCCGCGACCACGACCAGCCCCACAAGCTCGGCGCGATCTGCCCCGACCTGCAGCGCAGCGCGATGCGCCGACACCGGTGCGGCGTGTGCGGCACACGCCTGGACCCCCGCTCGGGCCTGGCCTTCATCCGCGACGACCCGTACACGCTCGACTTCATCGAACCGCCGCTGCATCCGCGGTGCATGGCCTACTCGGCGCGGGTGTGCCCCGTGCTCGCACGCTCGATCGACACCGCCCAGATCCTCATCTGCCGCCGGGTGCGGCTCTACGAACGCCGCGAGACCGCCAGCCAGGACGGGCAGCGTACCGTCCACCGCTACTTCCCGCTCGGCGACGGGCAAGGGCGCCGGTTCGGGGCCCTGGTCTACCTGGTGGCCGTGCCCGTCAACCCCGAGGTCCACCCCTGCGCCGCGTGGCTCGACCAGCACGCGCCACCGCTGTCGTGAACCCCCGCCCCTGGAGAACCCCTTTCACATGGACACCACGCAACTGATCATCCTCACCGTCTGCGGCCTCGCCGCCGTCGGCGTCCTGCTCTACCCCTGCCTGCGGCTCGCCCGGTCCTTCTCCGCCTGGTACAGGGACCTCACCGGCCAGGAGCGCGCCAACCTGGTGGAGAACGCCCTCGTGGTGTTCTTCGCCTCGGTGGCCAGCGGACTCATCATGCAGGGCCTGGTGGGGTTCGCCCGAACGGAGATGGGCCTGACCGGTATCTGGCCCTACCTGCTGTTCGCCGCCCTGGACGGCATGGCCGGCTTCTTCGCCTTCGTCTCCTACCGGTGGGCGCGCATGGGCGCCAGCGCTCTGGGGCCACGGGCGATGGTGCTGCTGATCGTGGCGGGCAGCGCCTGGTTCCAGTGGTCGCACGCGGCCGCCGCAGGCCAGGGCGTGGCCGCCCGGGTGGCGTGGTCGCTGATGCCGGTCATCGCCGCCGCCCTGTGGGAGACCGTGCTGCGCCACCGCCGCAAGCAGTGGGCCCGCAGCCGCCAGGAGGCGGCCGGGCCCCTGGTCCCGGCGGCCCGCTGGTGGTGGGACCCGCTGGGCTCGCTGCGCATCGCCCGCCAGGCCGCCATGTGGCACGTCACCGACTGGGAGAGCGCCCTGGACCTGTACGCGATGAAGATCGAGACCCAGCGCCGCCTCAAGAGCGCCTTGGGGCCGCTGTGGCGGCGCAGGGTGCCCGCCGAGATCTCGGTGCGTCTGCGCCAGGGGTTCCACATCCGCGAGGCCAAAGACCTGGCCGACGCCTTCCTCGCCCAGCAGGAGAAGAGGAACGGGACCTCGGCCGAGACCGACCCGCTCGTCTTCTTCAAGGCCGTGCAGTTCTACGTCGAGGCGGCCGGGGCCGGCATGGCCCCGTCCGAACGCGGGCTGTGTGAGCAGTTCGGCATCTCCCCCAAGAAGCGCCGCTGGGCGCAGAAGGTCATCGCCAAGGCCAAGGAAGTACGCGAGGACGGCGACGCGCCGACTCGCTCCGCTCAGCAGCAGATCGAGGCCGGCGCCTGACCCCCGCGGCGCCGACCGTCCCCGCCCCCTGTCCTCAGAAGGAGTCCGTATGACCACTCATCCGATGCCGCCCGAGATCGCCCGCCTGCCCCGCGCCGGTTCGACGCCTGTGCCGTGGACGGTGCAGTGGAGCGGCGGGGGCGACCACGTCGTCCAGCGCGACCAGGGGCCCGTGCTCGTGTGCACCTGCAAGCCCGGAAAGGGCCGACCCCGGTTCGGCACACCGTGTGTGAACCACCAGCGGCGCGCGGTCCAGGAACGCCGCTGCACCGTCTGCGGTATCCCCATCGACACCGATCAGGCGTGCACCTGGCCGTTGGCCGACACCGACACCCGCTACTACTTCGAAGCGCCCTCTCACGCGCAGTGCCTGGCCTTCGCGCTGCGGTCCTGCCCCAAGCTGGCCTCGATCGCCCACCGCACCCACGTGGTGCGGGCCCGCGACTACACGGTCTTGGAGCGCCGAGCGGTCGGCACCAGCCCGGAGGGGATCGTCTTCGAGATGGTCCCGCTGGGTGAGCAGGGCTCGGGAGTGGTCGAGCTCTACGCGCTCACTCCGATTGACCCCGAATTCACGCCGACTTCTGAATGGCTGGCAGCCCAGTAGCACGCATCCACAAAGCAACCCAAGGGAGAGCGATTGAAAAAAGATATTTACTTCTCCCATTTGGTCATCTCTGAATCAGACCATGCGAGAATACACGAGCTAATCGCCTTTCCTTGCGACGAACAGGGAAGACCAGGGAAAAACGTGATACTCACCATGAAATCGGAAGATGAACCTGAACACGCAGCCCATCAGTCGGGAGCAATCAGATGGAATGAAACACAAAATATAGCAACGGAAATATACGTTACTCCAACGATGCGCAGGAAAGGCATAGGGACCGCACTGTGGCGCATGGCCAGAAATTTGCATGCCATAGAAACCGGTCGCGCACTTCAACCTTCCCGAAGGCGCACCATATTAGGCGAACTTCTGACCCAAAAAATCTGCACCGATCCACCCAAGGTCAAGGAAATCATTCTACCGATGACACCTCAATCAGAAATCAACGGAGCCAGGAAGCATCAGCTTGTTCCAGATGACATGAACGCGATTCTCCGCCTCTATTCTGATCGGGGTTCCTCAAAGCAGATCAGGGCTCTGTGTGCAGCTACAGCCGAGGAAGCTTGGGGTTACCTTCGCAAAAAGAACCGGAGCTAGCGTTGACAAGAACCCGACTTGGGTCAATTTTGTACGGACGAAGTTGACCCAAGTCGGGCGCCATTAAACCGAGTGAGAAATGACGTTGGCCTACGACTCACCGGAACAGAAATAATGACCCCATATTTACGAACCAGGGTTCATTTGCACCGTCTTGGATTCCTCTTTTCCCAAGTCCAACTCGGCCTGACTGCCATGGGGAGCCGAACCTGCTCGCCATGCTTCAAAATCCTGGTCCGACACCTCGAACCAGTGCCTGAGGGCCTTCTTGAGATCCTGGGTCGCCAATTTCTCAGCCTTTTCTTTCCGCTTCCCGGGGTCAAGAGTCGGCTCACTCTTTTCCAAGGCTTTGTCCTTCTGTTTGATACAGAGGTCCATGTAGAGGCGCCGGGCATGGCCGAGTCCGGTATCGAAGTCGTCCTGGTTAATCAGCCAGGGAGCGATGTGCTGCCACACCTCGGGGATGGCGAGGGCCTGCATCCAAAAGTATCGGAAATACACCGCGTAGGGGGTATCCATTTGGGAGATCTGGTTGATCGGGTAACTGCAGTCTCTACTGAAGGCATACTTCCGGTCACGAGCTCGGCCGTGCTCCATTTGAAAGAATGTATTCCATGCGGTGACGAGGGCGTCCGCGAAGGCAGGGAGATCCTTGAGGTCGACACCTCCGGGCTGCTTCTTACGCATCTCCCAAAGCGAACCGAGGGCCATGACCATGCCGAGCTGACAGGCATGCGTGTTGAAGACATCGAAGGCAATCTTACAACGCTTGATGACCTGAGGGCGAGTCGAACCGAGATACTCACGAGCGCGGTGTTCGTCGAACTCGGCCTGCTTATCCCTCAGAGTGTCCCAAGCTCGGATCACGTCCGATTTCACAGGTCGAGGGCCCTCAGAGTTCCGGACAGCGTCCTGGTAATGGTCGTAGCCGTCGCGAAGAGTCCAGTAAACTCCGACCCCGCCGAACAGGGCGTCGTGCGCGAGTGCCGCATGGGTTTTTGTGGTGTCCCAGTTCTCCTTGAATTTGGTGAGGCTAGCGGCGTGGGCAGCATAGGGAGCGGCCTTGGACAAGAGGATCAGGATCGCTTGCCCCCAGGTTTCCATGAACCTGTCAGCCAAAACCTCCGCACGGCCCAGTGGGAACTTGAGGTCCCCGATACTGTCCCGGTCATACTGGTAGCCAGCATCATCGAGATACTCCGGCAAGAGGCTGACCAAGTCCAGTTGGGCGTGCATGAATTCGTCGCGGTCCTTGGCACTCTCCCTTCCACCAATCGTCTGGGCGAGATTGGTGAGGTACTTGGAGGGACCGAAGACGCAGCGATTGACGGCCATCTTGAGGAGATGAATGTTCGTCATGACCGACCAGCGGGCGGGGCGGCTGGTGTTGATCTCAGGGTTGTCGTACTCGACCGCATACAGCGGCAGGTGACTGTCCCTGCGGCTGCGCAAGGCACTCAGGAGACTGCGTGTGAGGACATTGGAGAGTTCGCCGTCAGACAGGAGGATGATGCGGGAATCGCTTGGTGGACGAGCCTCCTTGTTGACGTCGACAAAGAGCTTGCGTGCCGCTTCGTGTGGCCGTGAGGGATCCCCGGTCTCGTCAGGGAACCAGCAGACTGTCACCGGAACTTCGATCTTCGCCAGGTCCAGTTCGGACACTTGGTACTCGTCCAACAGACGCTCAACCTGGTGTTCGTAGAAGGGGCGAAACTTCTCGCCGTTGTTCTGCCAGGAACGGGACAGAGTGCGCTCGATAGCCAGCAAAGCCATCGCTCGGTGTTGGCCATCGAGAACTACGAGGCTGGCCTCAGACTGGTTCCACCATAGCTTGCCGAGATTCGCAGGGTGCAACTCACCGTCGGGGAACACAAGCCGGTGGACCTGGAAGGATTTCCCCGCTCGTGCTTCCTGCCACAGTGTGTCGTCATGCTCCACCTGGGTCGGATCCGCCAGTGTCGGGAAGGTGGTCGGTCGCTTGTTCCGGAAAGGCAGAAGAATAGCGACGATAGGGGGGAAGAGCGCAGGCCCGGTCACCTCTTGCTTGAGCAGATAGGGGATGAGCTTCACCGCCACCCGATGATCATCCAGGTCACGTTGCAGCAGCTGGTTGAAGTCCAGGTCGCCAGGATCCATGATCTCTCGAACAGGGGCAAGGCTCCTGGTGAGCCGTCGTTCAGGGGCATCAAGATCTCCGCCGAGTCGGGCCTTGGTCATGATGTAGTCGACCCGGCCAGCAGGAGTGGCGAATCTGCCCCAGGTGCCTTGCACGTAATCGCGGAACGTGAAATTAGAACCGGAGCCAAACATCTTTGTGTGTTTACCTTTCTGAAGAGGGTCAAGCCCAGAGTGGCAGGAGAACACTGTCCGAGAATATTGAGACAGCGGGGCTGAAGACTTCTAGGCGTTTGACGGTGCCTGCCATTTGCAACGAGCTGGGTGAGATTCCAGAGACATCCCACCCAGCGTCCGCTCACTGATCCTTGAACTTCTCCCGGAGCAGTGCCTCGGTGAACATGCCCCAGTAGGTGCGCAGGTCGTCGAAGCGCTCAGGGTCCTCGTACATGCCCTCAGCGCGCGCGTAACCCATGAACAAAAGGTCGATGGCTGCTTGAGCCCGCAGGGCCAGGTCAGTGAGCTCTTCGTGTTCCAGGCCTTCCGCGCCTTCGTCGGCAACCTTCTTCAAAGGGGCGTACACCTTGTCGAAGAAGGCGTGACGATGGTTGATCTTGACAACGGATTTTCCGTTGAGGTGGCGGATCTCCAGGAATTCCTTACCGGGCCACTGACCATCCAGCAGCGTGATGGGTTTGGTCTTGATCTGCTCGCGCAGCTTCTCGATCTCGGGAGCGTCGTTGTCGGCGTCCAGCCCCATGTCCGCGGCGGTCTCTTGGACGACCTTCTCCTCCTCCGCTGCGGTCGCCCCCCGGCCGGCCAGTCCCTTGGGCAGAGAGGGCGCCACCTTAGCGGCGGTTTCCATGCTCCCGCTGTGCTCACCGTTCTCCAGCCGCTGGCGGGTCTCGTGTTCCTTCCACGCCGCACGCACTTGCCGCAAGGCCTGCTTCACCGGAGCCTTGAGCCACTCCCGGAGTTGGGTCCGCAGCTTGCTGACCGGCTCCGCGCCGCGCTTGACATGGCGGACCTGGAAGTACTCGTCCAGTTCGGCAGGAAAGTTGACCTCGATGGCGACGTAACGCAGGACCTTGTCGTTGCGCCCGCCTTCCAGCAGGCGTGGGACGATGTCGTAGTAGATCTCACGGCCGTTGCGCAGGATACTGATCTTGGCCGTGTTCTCATAGTTGATCTGAAACTCTTTGATGTCCTGACCTTTTGAATCCACCTCACCACCAGCTCCCTGCCATGGGCGAAACTCCTTGGGCACGATAGCGACCGAGACGTGAACCTTGTGGCCGTCAACCTCCAGATCGGTCTCCTCGATGAGCTCTCCACGTGGGTCCAGTTGCTTGTAGCGGGAGATGATCCGAGGATTGTCCCTCAAGAAGAGCGGATCGTGGAGTGTGACGGCCTTCCCGTCCAGCTCGAACACCCGACCTGTGTCGATGTATGTGCGGTAGGCACGAGCGATGAACTTGCGCAGATCGGCGAGCTTCTCGTCAAGGGAAGTACCGTAGGGCCCCCCGCTAGACAGCCGATCGATCTTGCCGAACACCACGATCGTGCCGGAGGAAAACGCCCGTCCATCACGCCCGGTCATGAGCTTGGCCGCTTCCGCAGGCCAGCCCTCAGCCTCGGTGGTGGTGATGTGGGTCTGCTCGCCCTCCCGGATCTCTTCGAGGTCGATGTAGCTGTGGTAGATCGTCGGGTTATTGGTCTGCTTGCTGTAAATGTCGATGCGTTCGCCCAGGCTGAGGCCAGCGAGCTTGAGTCCGACCCCGAACCGTCCCAGCCCTTGGCGCTGTCCGTACCGGGTGCTGTAGCCCATGGAGAGCACGTGGTGCATCTGGGTGGGGTCGATGCCGATGCCGTTGTCGGTGATGATGATCTTGTCGATCGTCTTCTTGCCCCGGCCGAAGACGGACTGCACACGCATCAGCGTGGCCTCCGCCTCGATGGAGTTGTCCAGGGGCTCGCCGATGGCAGCGGTGAGGTCGAAGCCTGCGTCACGCATGGAGTCCAAGGCCCGGTCGACCTGGATGAGGTCAGCGCGGTGATCGTCGGAGGACAAGAACAGCGGATTGGTCGCCATAGTGGATCCTTAGCTCGTGTTAGTGCCGTAGCGGCCCCAGTCCTTTCCCGGGGGCTACATGCGGAGACGGGGCCAGCGCGCATCGCGCTGCTCAGGTAGGCAGAACGCGCACGGGGTGGGATGGAAGTCAGGACGGCGGGGGTGGATACGGTTGGACACCTGCGGTGTCAAGATGTGGAACAGCGCGCACTCAACGTCATAGGCACTGACCGAGCTGGGGTGGACGTCGTAGGTGAAGTAGTCGCCATGCCGGTCGGTGCAGTGTCTCAGGAGCCTTCGACGGATGTCAGTGTCGCTGCGACCGATGTAGGTGGGCTCGCCATCTGCCGTATAGAGCACGTATGTGCCGATCCGGCAAGGCGGGATGAGAGCACGCACCAACCACGGGCGAAGCCTCAGGGCCCTGGGGCTCACGCAGCAGCCTCCTCTGCGGTCCACAGCGTCCTCGCACGGCGACGGGCACGGCTGATGCGCTCGCGCATACGGGGTAGTGGCACACCATAACGCTGGGCCATGGTTGTGGCGTCGTGGCCGTGTGCTAAGTCCTCGAGCAGCGCGCGCTCCCCGTTGGCAAGGTGGGGCTCGGTCTGCAACCACGTATGGATTTCCACCACCAGGTAGCTGGCGTCGGTGTTCTCCTGGTCCCCAAGCTCGTGGTCGAAGGCAGCAGCAGGAGCGATGGTCCTACGGCGCTCCAGAACCTCATAGGCGTGCCCCATAGCCGAACGGATGCGGTGCTTGGTGGGGGTGGAGGAGGTGTCGTCGGGGTTTCGGAGAAGCTCGTCCAAAGCGCGGTCGATACGGTCGAGCTCGTAGGTGTCGTGGCTGGTCAGGGCCTGCTTCTGCAAAGCCTGGACTGCCCCGATAACCGGGGGGCTGATCATATTGCTCCAAGTATCTGGTGGTGGGCCCCATACGGTGGCACACGTCCGAAAAGTGAAGCTGAGTTATGGAGTTGTCGGGTCAGCGTACTGGACAGAGCCGACAAGTGAGGGGGTTTTACCGAAACCGGGGCGGCTTCGGCTCTTCCTTCCTCCTCACTCATAGAGGTCGGGTGGGAAGCCAAGTTGTTGCGCCCCGCCCGAGGAATTTTTGATGGGACATCAGCGGTCGGCGAGGACTGGCAGTGTGACATGGCAAGGGCCCGCCGCTCCGAAGCTGCTCAGAGAACGGGCCCATGGTCAGGTGAAGGCTCTACTCAGTTGTGATGGCGAGAAGATCCTGGATGGAACGCAGGTCCTGGCGCCCGGCAAGGTAGCCGATACCGCGGTGCAGGTGGATGTGCAGAGTCTTGTTCACAGCATCGTCGTTGGGCTCTTGCCCATCGGCTACGCACCGTTGCTTGAGCAAGGACAGGTAGATGTCGCTGTGCTGGCCCGTGAAGGTCTTCCAGGCGATCTCCACGTTGGAGTCGGTGACAATGTCCCGCACAAGGGGTGCCGAGGAATCTCTTAGGGACATAGCCAGTGCCCACCGGCACAGCTCATTCCACTGGGTCATCCCTGTGTGACGTTTGAGACGACTGAGCTGATCCTTGGCGGTTTGGGACAACCGGATGGTGATCTCAGACGGCATGCAGGGCTCCCTCAGTCCACCAGTAGCCCGACGCGACGCGAGTGGTGAACGTGGTGTCGTCGTGCACAAGGATGTAGCTATGGGCGATGGACGGCTTCAGCCGGCGCAGCAGGTGCTCGTCGATCTCCTCGTCAGTGGATAGGAGAAGGACTTGTCGACCAGCACGCGGGAAGTAACGGTCCACCAGGTGTTCACGATGGCGACTGTCCAAACGCCCCAGTGGCGTATCGATCACAGTAGGTAGTCGGTTACCCGCCACCTTAGCCAATCCCCACAACAGCGAGATGGCCAGTAGCTGACGCTCGCCAGCGCTGAGCCGGGTGGGGTCTATGGCTTCCCCATCGCGATCGGTCAAGGCGAGCGTGAACTTGTCCGTGTCGATTCGGAGATCCTTGACCAGCCCATTCTTACGCATCAGTGCCTGGAAACTGCTCAGGACCGCCACTTCCAAGCTGCTGATGTGCTTGCGCAAGAGCGCTTCACCGAACCGCCCCAACGTGGCGCGGGCCTTCTCTGAATAGGTGACGATGCGCTGGAGTTCCTCCTCGCGGATGAACGTCCTGACCCGCTTTTGCCGGGCACGTTCCAGGTCCGCTTCGAGACGCTCGAGTCGAGCCCTGGCCTCATCCACCAACTCTTGATGACGATTGACCGTGGAGCGGGCGACCACCACAGCTTCTCTTGCCTGTTGGCAGCCTTCGATCAGGTCCTTGATGAGTCGCTCATCGGGGACCGCTGCCAATTGCCGCTCGGCTTCCTGGAGCTCGTGTACTGCCTTGCCTGCGGCCTGGAGAAGCTCCGCTGTGCGAACGGTATCCCCTCGCAATCCCCCCTCCAACGTCGAGAGCTTCTCCGTGAGACCTCTTGGCAGGGAAAGGTTCAGCTCCAGATCAGCTTTGGCCGCCCGCACCTCACGGTCAGCCGCCAGCTTCTTCTCCAGCTCAGCGCGAACATCCGCAGACACGTCGTCAGAGAGCTGATCGATCAGCCACGCATCACGCTTCTGAAGCGCGCTCGTGATCTGTCGAGCCTCACTCGCTTCCTGCTCACGCACCGCCTGCTCGCCCAACGCGGTGAGCTGTTCGCGTAGCAAGACGAGTGGCAGTGCGCCCTCGGCCAGTCCGCGAAGAGCTTTCTGGGTTTCGGCCAAGTATCCCTCAGCGTCGTTCTTTGCCGCCTCCAAGGAGCGTCGCTCCTCGTACAGCCGGCCTCCCGCCCGTTCGAAGTCCCGTTCTGCCGTGGCGAGCCGGGCTTGGGCGACGTCCAGGGACGAGACGGCCTGGGCGTGGCGCTGACTGTGGTCAGACACCTCCTGAGCTGTGTCCTGCGCCTTGGCCTTAAGGTCACGGATCTGCTCAATGATGCCCTGATCTTCTTGCGACAACCGTTGACGACGTTGAAGGGCAAGAAGGTCCGTTCGCAGCCGTTCGACCGCCCTGACACCGAGGAGAGACTGGACGGCGGCCTCGATCACACCAGCGGCTCTCTCGGAGTCCGCGAGCTGCTCAACCTTCTCACCGTCGAAGAAGAAGAGAGAGGCGACTTCGAGGGGCAGAATCTGCTCGACGTGCTCAGCCCACGTATCGCTGATCGTCGCGTCGTACTTGTCGTCCACAGCGACGGAGAGGTCCTCGCGCACGTGCTTACCACTGACATACCAGGTGCGAGACACTTCGTAGGTGCGGGGACGACCTTCGACAGTGATCGAGAACTCCAGGTGGAGTTGGGCCCCGCGGCTGGAGTCGGCCGCACGGTTGATGCTCTCTCGCAGGTAGTTGTCGTAGGAGCGGTTGCCCCGTCCACTGCAACGAGCTCTGGGCCCGTACAGCACGAGTTGAATGGCATCAAGCAGGGTTGTCTTGCCACAGCCGTTGAGGCCACCGATCAGGACGATCGGGCGCTTCGGCTTGACCCGAAGGTCCAGGGTCTGTCGTCCCTTGTAGGCGCCGAAGTCGTGCAGGGTGAGGTTATGCAGGTGCATCGGTGGTGGTCTCTTCGTCCAGCTTCATCTGGGTGGGGTCACTGTCACGCAGTTCCTCGAGCTTCTTGGCGAACTGCAGCGCATCGTCTGCGTCCTCGTAGTAGCCCTTCTTGACCGCCTTCTCCAGGGCTTCGAACAGACCGGCCCTCCTGCTCATGGTTCGGTACTGGCGCTCGACCGCCAGGAGCTCGCGGGTCATCGAGAAGTGGATCGGGTCGTCGTCGCACGCCTCCTTGAGCAGGCCGATCTCCTCGGCTCCCAGGACGACTTGTTCGTCGAGGGGCAGGCCAGGGAACTTCTCGCCAGTGGTCTCCTCGTAGATCTGCGGCAGGGAGTCCTCGACCTCGTGCTTGTCGAAGACCCAGATCCGGCGGATCTCATGAAGCTCCGGCATCGAGATGAGCTCGATGTTGCTGACGTGCTCTGGGGCCTTCCTGCGGACTTGAGCCTGGGCGTCAAGGAGCTTGCGCAGCCAGTCTTCGCGCGCCGACTGTTTGTAGGGGCCAGGGATAGGCCGTTCACCGAAGAGCTGGACCTTGCCGTTCATGCGGCGAAAGTCCCGGGTCTGGCTTTCCTTGCTCACATCGTCGAGCTCGTTGCGGAGCTTGAGCAGCGGTCGCATCCACTGCTTCTCTTCGTCGTTGCGGATCATCGCGGTCATGGACTTGTCCTGCTCCACCAGCGTGCACGTCCAGCAGCCGAAGCGGCTGTCTCCGCATGAGGGAGTGGTGTCGTCGACGACCAGCGGGCACTCGGAGTCGTCGGACGCTCCTTGGTACATCGTCAACAGGTCCTTGTTCTGATGCCCCCAGGGATTGGGGTGCTGCATCAGGAACGTCCATACCTCGTCGGTGGACCACGCCTCGATCGGGCTGTAGACAAGGGAATTGGGCAGATTGCCGTTGGGAGAGAGGCGATCGCGAACACGCTTCTTCTCGTGCCGGGCCATCGCCCGGGCCCGGGCTTGGCTCTCGGCCTTGCGAATGCCTAGCACCAGGATCGCCTCACCGTGTCGGCGTACGACGCGGCGGATGAAGGCGTTCGACGGCTTGATCTTCAGCCGCTCGGTGCACCAGCGGAACTTGGGACGGGGCGCTGGATAGCCACGGCCGATCAGGTTCACCCAGAAGGTGTCTTTGATGGCGGGGGTGAGCTTGTGCGGCTCGATGGGCAGCTGCTGAGTCTGGGCCGCCGTGTGCATGGTGTCCAGAGATTGGCTGACCCACGCAGCGACAACCGGGTTCTCCACCAGGGTGTCGGTGCTGATCACATGAACCGGCTTTGTGCGCTGCTCGGCTGGTAGGTCCTTCAGAGCCAGCCACACCAGTTGGAGGACGGCGGTGGAGTCCTTGCCCCCGCTGTATCCGACAACCCAGGGAACCTCATCAGCAACGTAGAGCTCACGGATCTCCTCCGTCAGCTCTTCGATGACCTCAGCCAGGGACCTGTCCTGGAAGGGCGCACTCGACTTAGGGGTGCTCATGAGTCTCCTCGCAGGTAGGCGTCTTCCGCACGCTGTTCTTCGGCGCTCAGTTGGAGCGCTAGATGTTGGCGCAGGTAGTTCACGGTAAGAGTCAGATTCTGGTGGCTCTTGGAGACCTTGCCGTTGATGAGGGCGCGCCCTTCCCAGTCCGGGTTGGTACGCGACCAGTCCACGGACGAGAGGAGGGTGAGGGACGGCGTCCAGTCAGAGGGGGTCAGCGAGTCACGCAACAGGGCGTTGCCCACGCGTCCTAGCGCGTGCAGTGCGATTCCGTGGCTGTGCAAGTAGTCAAGGCGCACGTCCCGGGCCGACAGTTCCCGGTTCCGCACCAGCTTCCAGTCCGGGATCGTCTTGTCGATCGCTGTCCAGTATGCCTCAGCCAGTTCCTGGGATTGTTCCTTGGTGACCTCCAGCCCTTGCAGCAGGGCCTGAGTGGCGTAGTACACCGAGCTCAAGGTGAACAGCTTGCGTGAACGCTGGGAGAGCGTGCTGCTCTCCATCTCCACACATCCCTTGAACACCGGCGTGCGCATCGCCAGCAGTCGTACGATGGCGGCCAGGTCGTCGCGGTGATCGTAGAGCACTCCGATGGAGCGCGGGGGGCGCACGGCGTGCCGGTTCAAGTCAGCGAACATCTGCTGGCAGCGGGCGAGCCCGGTGTCATGGAAGAACACGACCGCGATGGTTTCTTCCCCGAGGTCAGGGTTCTCCTTGAGTGCCTGTTCGATCGCGGCGCGCCGGTGCTGACCGTCGTTGATCAGGAACCGAGCTGCCATCGGGATCCGGATCTGGCCGGTACGCATCCCCACGCCACTGTCGGCGATGGCTTCGAAGCGGATGTCGCCATCAACCGAGGCGGTGATCGCGCTGAAGACGTAGTCAGTGGGGTTGTCGACGATGTAGCGGGTTAACGCGGGCAGGCGCCCCTTGTTCAGGATCCGCTGGGCGCGTACTTCAGGCGCCAGTTCGTCCTCGTCGAAGAGGAAGATCTTCGGGATGAGCCGCATCGGGCACATGGACGCGTAGTACTCGCGCCCCGCCTGGATACCGCGGATGGCTGGGAAGACGTACTCAAACCCGGCAGACGTGGCCGGTTCCGCAGACTGAGAAGCGATAGAAGATACCACTCGGTCACGCTATCGTACGTCAAGGAAATCACGTACAGAGACCGAATATTAACGTTTGAAGGTGACTTGGGTTCGATGGTGACGTACCTCGATGCGGCGGCGACAACACGCGTGGACCAGCGAGTAGCCGATGTCGTCCTGCACTGGATGACATCGGAGTTCGGCAACGCGGGCAGCCGCCATGGGTACGGAAACCAGGCCAAACGAGGGGTGGAGCGGGCTCGCGAGTACCTGGCCAGCACCGTCGGAGCGGAGCCCGACGAGCTCATCTTCACCAGCGGAGCTACGGAGAGTAACAACATCGCTCTGCTCGGGCTCGCTCCACACGGCGAGCGCACAGGTCGACGCCACATCATCACTTCCGCCATCGAGCACAAGGCCGTCCTAGAACCGCTGGAACACCTGGCCAGCCACGGATTCGAGGTCGACTTCCTCAAGCCTGGCCCCTCTGGGCGGGTCACAGCTGAGGCGGTGATGGAACGACTGCGGCCAGACACCCTCCTCGTTTCGCTGATGCACGTCAACAACGAGACAGGGGTGATTCAGCCAGTGGCTGAGTTGGCTCGCGAACTGCAAGCGACCCCCACGTACCTGCACGTGGATGCCGCCCAAGGGTACGGCAAGGTCCCTGATGACCTCACTGCGCCCATCGACATGATCAGCATTAGCGGACACAAGATCGGCGCGCCCAAGGGTGTAGGAGCCCTGCTCACCCGCCGCCGAGAGGATATGGACGACGAACGGCCTCCGCTCGAGCCGATCATGTTCGGGGGCGGTCAGGAGCGGAAGCTTCGCCCAGGAACCCTGCCCGTTCCCCTGATCATGGGCTTGGCCGAAGCTGCACGGATCGTCGAAGCTGAGCACGTCCAATGGCAGTCCGCCGCCCAAGAGTTGCGCTCCCGGCTGCTCACCGGGCTAGCTCAGACACGCTTTCACCTCAACGGCGACCAGGACTGCGTCGTCCCGCACATCATCAATCTTTCCTTCGAGGATGTGGACGCCGAAGCTCTTCTCGTCACGCTCAAAGACTCGGTCGCAGTCGCCACTGGCTCCGCATGTACCAGCGCCTCGTACGCCCCCAGCCATGTGCTCCGGGCTATGGGGCTGCCCGATGAAGCGGCCTCGAACGGCTTGCGCTTCTCCTGGTTCCCCTCACAAGCAGCGGACTTGGACGTGGAAGCACTGGCCAACGGTATCGCGAAGCTACAGCCACGCGCCTGATGCACTGTCAATCACGTCACGAGGCAGGGGTGGGTCCTGACCTCTCAGGATCCACATCTGACCAAGGTGGGCGTACCGCGAGAGTATGGGGGAAGGGGCGAGGTCCGGCACTGGCCATGATCTAGTCAGTCAGCGGTGGCCCCGGGGTATCTATGGGCAGTGCCCAGCACCGCTGCGCTGCTATGGCTGCACTTCGGATCTGTGGTCGGGCGACGTCTCCCCACCCCAGGAGCGTTTCAGCCTCCACCAAGCCGCAGCGGTGCCGAACATGGATGCGGCCGTGGTCAGGGTCCGGCGCTCGTTCGCCAGCAGCTGTGAGACACGCTGCCATCCGCAGTTGAGCGTATGGGGCTCGTCCGGGCATGTGGACTGTCTGGTAGCCCAGGTAGACCGGGCCAGCCAGACGTACCTGGACTTCTTCCCACACTTCGCGTTCCAGAGTGGCCAGGGGGTCGCCGCCGTCCTCGGTCTCTGGGGTGCCGCCGGGTAGATTCCATGTCCCGGTGGGGTCGCGGAGCAGGACCACACGGGCCTGGTTGTCGAACACGTAGCCGTACACCTGCTTCACCGCCATCCCGTCCGGGGGATGCTGATCGCTATGCCACACGTAGGTGACATCCGTCTGGTCTGTCATCTGTCCTCCCCATGCTGTGGGGCCGATGGGAGTTCACCAACTGCTCAGCAAGTGGTGGGCGTGGACTCGGGCCGTAAGGGGTCAACTGGGCATGCAGGGCATCGCGCAGACGGCCTGGATGATCTCGGCACAGATGATCAACTGCGCCAAGCGGCCGTCCTCGGTGTCCAAGACATCGGGGGGAAGCCCCGCCTGAGACTTGGAGAGGGTCATGCGCCCGGGTCCGCTTGCCAGTCCATCTGCGGCGTGTCGTGCTGGTCCCACAGGGCGAGAAGGCGTGTGTGCCGGGTTCGAATCACACCGTGTACAGCAGGGATGTCGGGGTGGGCGAGGAAGCGGGGGCCGGGGCCGCTGCGATGGTCGCGGTCCCACCGTTGGACGTGATCGACCAGGATGGCGGCCAGTTCCGCGGCGTCGGGTCCGTGTCCTCGGGCGAGGAACTCCCACTCGGCGGGATCGGTCGATGCCTTGGGAAGCAACAAGTAGGCCAAAGAGGTACCGTCCCACGTCGCCGGAGTCTGATGCCTGCCCATCGTGTTGTGGCCCAGAGCTTCAGCATCACCGGACAGGGTGGCGAAGTCGACCAGAGTGGTGGCCAGCCACATCTGCAGGCCGCCGAAGTACTCGTTGCGGCCCATCCGTACCCCGGTGTACTGCTCGTGGGCGGGCGCGGCAAATACATCAGGCAGGCGGTCCGGCGCTGGGACGGGGTCGGCATCAGTGGTCAGCGCCACCGCATCGGTCACTGGCACGATGGTCGGCGCTGGCGCGCCCAAGCCCTGCATCTTGACGAAACCGGCGTGGTCACCCGTCTCACCGACCAGCAGGTTCCCACTTTGGTGGGTGAAGGCGTAGACGCGCTGGAACCCCCGAACGCCTAGAGGAAGGACCAGGCGTCCGCCGTCGACGAGCTGCTCGGTCCAGGCTTCGGGTAGATCAGTGGCGGCCACCGTGACGATGATCCGATCGTAGGGAGCACCATCAGGGTGGCCGTGTTCGGCGTCGCCGACGACCGTCTTCACCCGGTCGTCGTACCCGGTCTTGGCCAGGTGAGTGCGAGCGCGGTCGACGACTTCCGGATCGATGTCGATGGAGGTCACCTGACCGCCCTCACCGACCAGCTCGGCGATCAGCGCGGCGTTGTACCCGCCGCTGCCGATCTCCAGCACGCGCATGCCGGGGCGGATGTCTGCTCGTTCCAGCATCAGGGTCTGGACCCAGGGGGCTGAGACCGAGCTGGTGGCGTGGCCGTCGGCGTCCCACCGGGTCCGCAGGGCCGTGTTGGCGTCGTATGCCTCCTGGGAAGAGCGCTCGGGGGCGAAGCGGTGGCGGGGTACCGCACGCACCGCGGCGGCCACCTGTTCCGAGCGCAGCGCGTTGATGGCCCACAGCCGGTCGATCATCCGCTCACACAACGCGGTGACGTCGTCGGTGTCGTGGGTGGGGGTGGTGGTGTCGGAAGTCGTCACACCGGAAGGCTAACGGGGTGAGGGCACAACGCGTGGGGGTTTCCGGGGCAGCGGCGCGCAAAGCAGTGAGGGGATCTGACTGATCCAGCCCTCGAGTGGGGGTGGTGTCGGTTAGGGTCGCGCTCATGGTCTCGTTGGGAAGCGACGAGCTCGCGCAAGCGTGCATTGGATGCAATTCGACGGGGTTTCCTCGGTTGGTCGTGCTGCGAGGCAACTCGGCCTCGGGCAAGTCCACCGTGGCCCAGGCGCTACGGGCGGCGTACGGGCGTGGGCTGGCGATCATCTCCCAGGACGTGGTGCGCCGCGAGATCCTCAGGGAGCGGGACAGGCCAGGCGCTGCCAACATCTCTCTGATCGACCTGATGGCGCGCCACGCCCTGGACGCGGGCTACCACGTGGTGGTCGAGGGGATCCTGTACGCCGACCACTACGGCAAGATGCTCACCCGTCTGGTGCGCGATCACAAGGGGATGTCGCGCACCTACTATTTTGACGTCCCGTTCGAGGTCACGCTGGAGCGCCACGCGACCAAACCCGTCGCCGGCAAGTTCGGTGAGGCCGAACTGCGGCAGTGGTGGCGCCTCCGGGACCTGCTCCCCGACGGGCTAGAAGAGCTCATCGACGAACACAGCAGCGTCGAGCAGAGTGTGGCGCGGATCCTCAGCGACTGCGGCCTGGCGGCGCAGGGACCACTGCGGATCCCCGAGGTGGTGTGGATCAACGACCCGACCAAAAAGCGCCAAAACCCCCCACAGAACCCATGAACAGACCATCATCTCATTTGCTTTGACATCTACCAACCAGTTCCTCCACGCACCTGGCGGAGATCGTGCAAGCTGGAGCTCTGACCGTTTCGCCCACGGCGGTCGAGCGCTACCGCGCCCTGCTGCGCGGCCGGAACGAAAGGGATCCCACCAGGTGATGCTCTCCCAGGACACGGCGCACCCGCCCCTGACGTTGGATGATCTGTCGGCCGTAGACATCAGCAACGTCCTTGCCCAAGCTCAGAAGCGGCTGGGGCGTTCCTTCAGTCGCGAAGGCGTCCGCTACAGCCGCGTCAACGGCACTGCCGGATTCCCTACTGACGCCGGAACGTGGGTGCGCCTGTCCTGGCGCCGCACCGGACGTATGAACACGCCCTCCTGGACCGGAACCGAGGCATCGGTGGCAATCCAGGGCGTACCCCGCCCCCAGTGGATCGCTGCCTCCACCTGGACCGACAGTGAGCGTGGCGTGGCGTGGAAGGCCGAGGAGACTACGCTGGCCCCCGCTCCTGCTGTTTCGACCACAGCCGACATCACCGCCGACCCTGGACTGCCGGACTCATGGTGGAACACCATGCACACCGCTCTGCGCTCCCTCGCCGACCACAGCACCAGTCGTGTCGCTCTGGAGCAGGCCCACCTGACTCGGCGCATCCAGGAGGTCTACGGAACCGACATCGACACACACATTCCCGAACAGGACTGGGCGTGCGCCCACGGCGACCTGGGCTACGCCAACATCACCGGACCCGAGTTCATGCTCTTGGACTGGGAGAGCTGGGGCTTGGCCCCCCGCGGCTGGGACGCTGCCTGCCTGTGGTCGGCCTCCCTGAGGGTTCCGCAGGTTGCCGAACGCGTCCGTGTCCAGTTCGACGATGTCCTGTCCACCCGGCCTGGCCGCCTATGCCAACTCCTGCTGTGCGCCAACGTCGCCCGAGCGTCCAAGCGGGCGGGAAGGACGCTGCCGATCAGGTCACTGATGGGTGAGACCGCAGACGCGCTCCTGGCCAAACTCTCCTGAGCACCCAAGCGATAACTGTTTCGTGCCGGGTGCAATGGAGGCTCTGGCATGTACCGCGGGTTCGGCATTCCCGCCTGCCCCGGGGCGGTGCGACCTGGGCCGCTGGTGGGCGGTTCGCGGGGTGCGTAGGGTGGCGCCGACATGCCGGCGGTGTGAGGGTTCGAGGACGGTGTGGCCGTGATGCTGTGCGGTAACTGCGGACGGCCCCGTGGCCGTAGGCGGGTGAACTTCTGTACCTGCCTGCCGTCGGGGTTCTGGGAACGGCCCCAGGTGCGCCAGAAGGTGCACGAGCGGGACGCCGCTGGTGTGCTGCGCCTGGTGCGGCAGGCGAACCCGCGCTTGAGCCAGGAGGCGCTGGCGCGGATGAGTGGGCTGTCGCAGAGCACGATGTCACGGCTGCTCAACGGCCGTCCGGTGGGCAATCCCGCGAAGGCGGCAGCTGCGTTGACGCGGTTGGGTGCCCCGCTCACGGCGGCGGCCACGCCCAGGCGGGTGGCGGCCGAGGCCGACCTGAACGCCGATGACCACCAAGTGCTGGCACGTCTGCTGTCCTCATCGGCACCGGTGGACCCGGCCGCCGTCCGGGCCAGCGCTCAGATCCTGGCTGCCCAGCGCCGGTTGGACGATGTGGTGGGGGCCCAGGCCATGATCCCGGTGACCATGGACCACCTGCGGGTGGTGGAGGAGCTTGCCGCTCAGGCACGTGGAGCCCACGCGCCTGGTCTGCGGGAGGTAGGGGCCGAGTACGTGCAGTTCGCCGGATGGCTGCACGCCTGCACCGGCCGCCACGGCAGGGCCCGGTCGCTACTGGGGCGTGCCGAGGCGTTGGCCGCCGAGGTCGGGGACGCGACCCTGCTGGCCCAAGCCAGGAACTTCTTCGGCTACCTGGCCCGGCGTGAGGGCGATGTCCCCGCGATCGTGGAGCACTTCACCCGCGCCTACACCACGCCGGGAGCGCACCCGGCCCAGCGGGTGGGGGACGCGGCCCAGGCGGCCCAGGGACACGCTCTGCTGGGTGAGCGCTCCGAGGCCTTGCGGCTGTTGGAGGAGGCCGTCCATCTCGCGGAGACAACGGTCGGGGTAGAGCCGCCGCGCACCGCCTACTGGCTGAACGGCACCTACCACCGCCTCAATCTCGGCATCGCGCACTTGGCGCTGGGTGAGGCCGATGTGGCCGCCGACCTGCTGGCCTCGGGGCTGGACGGGCTGCCGGACGATCAGCAGGACGCGGATTGGACGAATGAGTACCGGCAAGCGTGGGCGCGGGCTCGCGCCATGCTCTGAGAGGGGGATGGGTGGTGGTGTGCGGCAACTGCCATCGGACGGGAGGCTGCGGGTGCGTACCTGCGGGGTTCGCTGACGACGCGCGGGTGCGAGCGGCGGCCCAGCGCGGTGACATGGTGGAAGTCGTCACGGCGCTGCGCTCTTTCGCTCCGGAACTGTCACAGGTGGCGCTGGCCCGGCTGACAGGACTGTCGGCCACGACCATCCACCGGTTGGAGTCCCGGCGCCGCCCGTTGCGGGATCCGGTGAAGATCCGCCAGGCGCTGGAGCGGCTCGGGTTGGCCGCCACGGCCCGAGCAGAGGGCGGTGCTGCGGTGGAGAACGTTGCGATGCCGGCCCCGAATCAGGGGTGGGAAGCCGATCAGGTCGTGGACGCGCTGGCCCGGCTGGGCGGAGAACGTATCAGTCGGCGGCGGTTGTTGGCGGCGGCGACTTCGGGGCTGGCCGCGCAGGTGGTGCAGTGGGCCGTGGCCGACCCGTTCGCGGCGTTGCAGGCCTCCCAGGGGCGGCCGATCGCTCCGCACCTGGTCGATGCCCTGGTTCAGGGGGTCGACGCCCTGCGGTTGGCCGATGCGCGCGGTGGCGCCAGTGCGCACCTGCACGCCCTGGCCCGTCCCCAGTTGGCGTTCGTGCAGCAGCTGCTGTCCCAGGGTCACATGGATACGGCGGTACGGGGTCCACTGCTGGCCGTGGCCTCCGACCTGGCGGGGCTGATGGGGTGGATGATGGTCGACGCCGGCGACCACGCCGGTGCCGCCCGCCTGTTCCCGGTGGCGCTGCGTGCCGCCCATACCGCTCACGACCCTGTCATGGGAGCGGGCGTGGTGTCCTATATGACGGTGCTCTCCTACAGCACGGGGCACGGGTCCGAGGCGGCGTTGATGGCGCGTACCGCCCAGATGCGCACGGCTGGGCAGGCCAGCGCACATGTGGAGACGATGCTGTCGATCCGCCAGGCCCGCGGTTATGCGGTGGCCCGCCAGCGCATGGGGGCGATGCGGGCCCTGGAGGGGGCGTTCACGGCGTTCGAGCGCGGCCCCGGTGAACGGGATCCGGCCTGGCTGTACTGGATGAGTGGCGGGGAGCTGCACGCCCAGGCGGGAAGTTGCCTGCTGGAGCTGGGAGATTACGAGGCGGCTCTGGGACATCTGGACGAGGCACAGGAGGCGTTCGGGGGCGACTGTGTGCGTGACCGCGCCTGTGCTCAGGTGCGGGCCGCCACCGCCCTGGTCCGGCTGGGACAGGTCGAGGCCGCTCTGGAACGGGGGCACCGGGCGGTGGACCTGGCCGCGCCGGTGCGCTCGCGTCGGCTGGCCGAGCAGGTCGCCGACCTGGGTGAGGAGCTGGCCGCGCTTCCGGTGGCCGGGGCCGGGGAGGTCGCCGAGCGGGCGCGCGTTCTATCCTCAGCGCTGTGACACCAGCGAACCGTTCTTCCGTGTGCCCGCGGCTGCTGCTGTTGTGGGACATCGACCGCACCTTGGTCTACACCGGCCACACCGACCGGCTGGTCTATCGGGAGGCCTTCGCCGCCCTGGTGGGACGGCCCGCCCGTGTGCTGCCGGCCAAGGGCACCGGACGCACCGTGCCCCGGGCGGTGGAGGAGCTGTTGCGTGTCAACGGTGTGCCCGAAGCCGAGGTTCACGGCCTGGCCGAGGAGATGGTCGCACAGGTGCCCGAGCGTCAGGCCGCGCATCTGGACCACATGCGCGCCCACGGGTATGTGCTGGCCGGGGCCCGCCGCGCCGTCCGCGCGGTGGCCGACCGCCCTGATGTGGCAGCCGGGGTGGTCACCGGCAACCTGCGTCGCAGTGCTGAACTCAAGCTCCGCGCCTTCGCCCTGGACGGGGACGTGGAGACCGCGGTGGGAGGCTACTCCAGCGACGACCCACACAGGCCCCACTTGGTGGCGGTGGCCCAGCGCCGTGCGGGCGAGCGCTACGGAACGGTCTTCACCCGGGACACCACCGTCATCGTCGGGGACTCCCTCGAAGACGTCCACACCGGTGTGGAAGGGGGTGCGCGCGTGGTGGCCGTGGCTTCCGGCACCACCGCGGCCGCCGATTTGGCCGCGGCCGGAGCGGATTCGGTCCTGGAGGACCTGCGTGACGTCGGGGCACTGCTGGACGCTGTGGGCGCCTGGATTCCAGGCGGTTTCTCCGCGTGAGGTTTGAAGAGCCGCCAGGCCGCCGGTGCCACGGGGTTCACGTCTCGATGGGTTCGGGCAAGGGCCGCGTGAGGTGCTTGTCTCACAGCGCTGGCGCCCAGTGCCAGGGGCGTCCCCCGCGACGGCCCCGGAGGCAATCGATCCTCAACCGTGCTTGGGCCTGCATCTTCGGGTCGGCTCCGGCGTGTTGGGCGCAGTACAGGGTCATCCTCAGCTCGCGGATGTCGCGCATGAGGATGAAGCCGGGCCAAGCGGTGACGTCGTAGCCGCCATAGGCCTGGACGAAGCGCGCGTAGTCGTCCTGGTCGAGCCAGGGCACCGTGCTGGCCTTGATCGCGGTGGAGACCAGATCCCACTCCACGGGGCCGATGGAGCACCGCTCCAGGTCCAGCAGGACCGCGGTCCCGTCGGCGCACCGTGCGACGTTGCCGGTCCAGGCGTCGCCGTGCACCACGCTCTGGGGCTGTCCTGGCGGAAGGTGTTCCCATTGCTGGTGGAGGTGGCGTGTGTGGGCGCTCAGCCAGCGCAGGTCCTCGTCGGGCAGGTGGCCGGTGGCGTCGGCGATGCGTGTGTGCAGGCGCACGAACGGGTCGAGCCGTCCCAGGTCCAGGTGGTCGGGGGCCGGCAGGGCGTGTAGGCGCCGCAGCAGATGGGCGACGTCGTCCACGGTGCCGTGGGTGTGCTCGGGCAGTTCGGCCCAGAAGGTGACGGCCTGGTCGTCCACCAGCACGGGCTGGTCGATGTCCAGAGGGCGTACGGCCGGAACCCGGTGGTCCGCCAGCCAGCGGGCCACGGCGACCTCGCGGCGGGCGGCGTCGGCCTGCCCGGGGCGTGCGATGCGCACGATGGTGCCGGGCAGGCGGTAGACCGCGTTCTCAGCGATGCGCACAGGGCTGGCTCGGTGTGCGGGGTGGGCCAACCCGGCGGCGGGCAAGGCGTGGCTGAGGATGTGCTCGTGGGAGAGGTCGACGGTCATCGGTGTCCGCGGACCGCGTCGGCGGTGTGGGCGCTCAACACTTTGACCGGTGCGGGAGGTGCCCGTCATTCAGAGGGTTCAAGGAACATGGCGTCGTAGACGGGGGATTCGGGGGCGTGTTTGATCTGCCCCATGATCTGGTACCCCCAGCGCAGGTAAGCGCTGTGGGCGGGTTCGTTGCCGACGATGCACGTAAGAGTGGTCCACTTCTCGTGGCGGCCTTCGATAGCGGTGTCGTGCAGCGCCCGCCCCCAGCCGCGGTTCTGTTCCTCGGGCAGCACCATCAACTCCCGCAGCCAGAAGACCTGGCCCGCCTCAGCGGCGCGGACCATGGAGCTGGGGCGTTTGTGGTCCAGCAAGGTGAACCACGGTTTGTCTGGGAGCAGGGTGGCGCCGTGAACGTAGCCAACGATCTCTCCCTCAACGCGACCGACGATGGCCTCGAACCCGATCGAGGGCAGGGCTGCGGTCAGGCGCCCGGTGAAGGCCTCCGTGGAAAAGAACGGGTCGCCGATGTAGGGCGCGACGTCGTAGACCTGGGCGTACACCGCTACCAGCTCGTCGACAAGATCCACAGCAGCGTCGGCTTCATAGCGCGTGATCTCGATGTCCGTCACGTTCGGTCTCCCCACTAGGTCTCATCTGTCATGCGGGAATGTACTGGTCGAGCCGGTCGGTGAGTTGACGGGCCGCACGATCTGCCTGCAGAGGGACCAGGCCTTCCCGCACCAGCCTGAGCTGCTTGAAGTTGCGGGAGGACGCCATTCCGCCGTCGACCAGTGTCAACGCCTGCTCCGCAGCGAAGGCGGTCTGGTCCAGGTCCTGTTTCTTGAGCGCGGCGTTGGCCAGACGGGCCAGACACATGCCGCGGTTGCGCGAATGTTCGACGTCCTGGAGCCGGGCAGAAGCCGTCAACAGCTCGATGGCACGCGTGTGCTGCCCCAGATCGGAACGGCACATACCCTCCAAGCAGGTGAGTTCGGCTTCGTTGAGGAAACTGCTCCAATCCGGATCGCGATCGGTGACGCCGCGTTCGAACAGTTCCCAGGAGCGCTTGATGGCCTCTTCGCAGGCTGGTCTGTCGCCGCTGCGGGCGTGGCCTTGGGCCTGGCGGATAGCCAGTAGGGCCCGGACCCGTGGCGGGGAGTGCCATTCAGCGGCATGGACTTCGGCCAGCCGACTGAACCGCACTGCCTCACGGGCCTTGCCCAGGTCGACGGATTGGCGGGCCATGTTGGACAGGGTACGGGTGGCCAAGGGGTCGTCCCCTCCGAGCATGGCGACGTTGAGGGCTTCGGAGAAGTACACACGAGCCTCGGTTTGCTGATCGGCGTCGTAGCAGAACCATCCGAGCGAGGTGGTCAGCTGGCCGGCGATGCTGTGCAACTGTCGGCCGGTGGCGTCGCTGTAGGTGCCGTGCTCGATCAGGTGGTGCACCCAGTACAGGTGGGCGCGGGCCGGACGCCACAGGCGAGCACCGCCGAAACGCTGATCGAGGGCATCGAGATCCAAGGCGGCGTCGCTGAGAAGGCCGACTTCGGCCTCACCGATCCTTAGTTGGGCGCGGTCGGTGGTCGCGGCGGTGTGGGCCAGCCAAGGCAGGTTGTGGCCAGCGGCGACCGCTCCCAGGGAAGCGCCTCTGGTCAGGGTGTGGGGGTATCGCGTGGGGTCGATCGGTGTCGGATCCCTGGGTACGCCGGAAGAGGGTGGCGGTACGGCTGCGGAGCTGTGGCTGCAGGAGTGGGAAACATCGGCACGAGGCGCTCCGAACCCGTCGAGGGCCTGTCGTGCGCGTTTGGGGTTGGTGAGTCCTTTGCCCTGTTCGGCGCGGTGGATGGTGCTCTGCGATAGTCCGCTCATCCGCGCCAGCGCCTCTTGGGACAGGGCGGGCAGCGTACGGCGCAGGTACTGGACCACCGTCACCGCGTCACCGCGCTCGACGGCGGTCTGGACCTCGCGCACCTGCCACACCTGGGCTGGAATGCATGCGCATTCTGTGGGGGCGTTTGCGCGTGGACGACCGCAGTTTCCGCACAGCACCGCTTGGAACCTCCGCCCTCGTGGACCCGTACGGTTCTCAGGTGGTGCCAGAGTAACGGCGCGCCGTAGTGCGCACGCGGGACTTTGGTCCTGCTCTATCACACCCGGTGCGAAACATGGCTGCGCACCGTAATGCGAGAGCTCCTCCATTCATTTCGTTCTTTGAACTGTTCGCAGCAGGTGAATCGAACTTCTTCGATGCTGTTCGAACTCAAAGAAGCTCGCTGAGTGACTAGGGGGCCACGCGGGCAGCCTTACAGGCTGGGGGCCATGAGCACACACACCGCGGGCACCGATGCCCGCCCCGACACCTCCAGTGCTGCGGAGGGCGGACGTCCCGGCACCGGCCTGTCCCAGCTTCTGCAGGAGCTGGTGGAGCGCACCGGCGCCGAACAGGGCGTCGTGCTGGGCCGGGACGGCCTGTACCGGGCCCGCAGCGCCGCCCTGGACCAGGTCGCCGCTGAGCGCTCGGCCGCAGCGCTGCACAGCATCTGGTCCATGGCCGACAGGGCCGGTCACTACGCCGGGCGCGGTGAGGCCGAGACGATCACCGTGCGGTGCGCCGGCGGGCTGCTGGCTCTGGCCCCGATCACCCCAGAGGCCGCGGTGGCCCTGGTCCTGGGCCCGAACGCCTCCCTGGCCAACGCGGGCTACGCCCTGATCGGCTTCACCGAAGAGGCCGCCGCCCACGTCACGAACACCCGGCCTGCGCCTTCCCTGGCGGGGGTGGCATGAGTTCCGCGCCCACTCTGCTGCGCCGCGACGCGACCGCCGCGCACCACCGTTCGGTGCTGGTGCACAGCTTCATCAGCGGTGCAGGAACCAACGCCACCAGCCCTCTCGCTCCTGCCTGTCTCAACGAGGTGGCGGCCTCAGTGCTGCAGACCTGCATGTGGGTGGACCACCCGGTGACGGTGGCCGAGCTGGCCGCCCGCCAGCAGATCTCGCCCGCCGTGATCGCCGTGGCCGTCTCCGACCTGCTGGACCGGGGGCTGCTGCACCTGCACCACCCCACCTCGCCCGCCGCCGACGCCACGCACCTGCGGCGCGTCATCGACCACATGAACGGGCACACCCCGCCCTCCCACCTGGTCAAGATCCTGGTCGTGGGCGGCCACCGGTCAGGGGTGAGCACGTTCGTGGGGCAGGTCGCCGACAGCGCTCCCCTGGTCTACGCCGACCCGCCCAACGCCCACGGCCGGATCCGCATCGACACCGCCGTCACCCGTGTCGAGCCTGGCCTGTACCTGGGGCTGTTCGGCGCCTCAGGGCTGACCGAGGACAGCCCTCAGTGGACGGACCTGACCCGTCACGCGGTCGGGGCCGTGGCCCTGGCCCACAGCGACCGCATCGCCGAGGCGGCCCCGGCCGTACGTGCGCTGGACGCCGTCGGGGTGCCCTTCGCCGTGGGTGTGAACCTGGCCCCGGACGCCGACCCCTGCCCCGCGCACGTGCGGTCAGTGCTGGGGCTGGCCGATGACGCCCCGGTGGTGATGGGCGATGCCCGGTTGCGTGATGCGGTCACCCGCATCCTGATGGACCTGTGCATCCATGTAGAGACCTCTGCCGCCTGCACCCACGACGCACCGGTGGGGGGCCGTTGATGGCGCGCGCACTCATCATCGGGTCGGGCACCTCAGGACTGGTGCTGGCCACTGGTCTGCAGGCCGACGGGTGGCAGGTGGACCTGTTCACACGACGCACGACCGACGAGATCATCGGCGGCCCCGCCCAGCTCACCCAGCTGACCTTTCCCACCAGCCGCGCCACCGAGGCCGGATTCGGGCTGGACTTCTGGTCCACCGCAGCGGCCACAGCCACCGGGGGCACACCGGTGCCAGCCCCGCCCTTCACCACGATCCGGCTGACCATGGCACCCCCCGACGCCGCAGCCTCCTCCTTCACCGGCCGCCAGCAGCAGCCCGGCACCGCCATCGACCACCGCGCCAAGACCGCCGAATGGCTCTCCTGTTTCGAGGAGCGCGGCGGCTCCGTCCACGTGAAGACCTTCACCGACGGCGACCTGCTCGGGTTCGCCGCCACCGGAATGCACGACCTGATCGTGGTCGCCACCGGCGCCGACAGCGAGCTGGCAGCCCGTTTCCCCCACGATGCGGGCCGCAGCGGCGGGGCCACCGACCGCGTCATCACCCAGGCCCACCTGGTCGGCGCAGCGCCCGGCACCGCGGACGTGGACGTGGTCACCACCCCGCACGGGGAGATCTTCACCTTCCCGGTGCTGGCGCTGGCCGACGAGGCGGTGATCGACCCGGACACAGCGGAGCCGCAGCCTGTCCCGGTCACCGCTACCTGTGTGCAGGTCTTCGCCCGGCCCGGCAGCGCGCTGGACCCCAGCGCGCACCTGGACCACGACCCCTCCTCTCTGGCCGCGCGCCGCCCCCGGGTGCGTGCCCGGCAGGCCTGGGACCGGTCGCTGCGCACCCTGGCCGCCACAGCGCCCGACATCGCGCGGCGGTGCGCACAGGCCACGGTGCTGGAGAACTCGCTGCTGTTCACCCGCCTCACCCCGTCGGTACGCGCCCCGGTGGTCGACGTGGCCGGATCTCCGGTCCTGGCGATCGGGGACGCGAGCTTGACGATCGACCCGACCTCCGGGCAGGGAGCCGACGCCTCCTCGCTGGCCGCTGCCACCATCCGCGCCCATATCGCCGACCGCCGCGCCGCGGGCGGCGTGTTGGATGCCGCGTTCCTGCGAGACGCCTACGCCGCCTACTGGGAGCGGCACGGCCAGTACACCAGCGGTTTTTCCACCATGGTCCGCGACTTCTGGTCGGGTGCCCTGCCGCCCCACGTGCTGGAGGTGTTCGCCCGGGCCGCCACCGACCCGCAGGTGGCCGACGCCTGGGTGGCTGGCTTCGACAACCCGACCTCACTGGACTGGCTCCTGACCCCCTGAACCCCATCCCCTTTCCCCCTTCCCCGATGGCGCGTTGCGCCGATGCGAGGTCCCCTCATGCCCGAACACCCCTCCCCCACCACGTCCGGCCACACCGCCCCCGGTATCTACACCCGCCTGGTCATGCGCACCCTCTACCCCCTGTGGGTGCACGGCCTGTGCCACCGCCTCGCCTGGGGGGTATCCAACCGCTGGCTGCGGCGCGCCTACCGGCTCTGGCCCGGCCACACCCACCTGAGCGTGGGCCCGGGCAACGGGACGTTCCTGCGCCACCTGCCCGCAGGCGTGCGGGAGCTGCACCTGCTGGACTTCTCCCCCCACTGCCTGCACCTGGCCGCGCGGGCGGTACACCACCGCCGCGGTATTGCGGTCCGTCCCCACCTGCAGGACGTCCTGGACACCTGGAAGGGGCTGGACGAGGGCAGTGTCGATTCGGTGGACTGCGTGATGGTCGCCCACTGCCTGCCCGGCGCCTCCCTGGCCGAAAAGAGGGCGCTGTTCTGCGAGGCCTACAGGGTCCTGCGGCCGGGCGGGCGCTTCTTCGGCGCCACCGTCCTCACCGGCGGGCCCGGGGTGGGGGTCAACGCCTTCGCCCGGTGGCTGATCGGCGCCTACACCCGCCGGGGCTGGTTCTCCAACCAAGGCGACACCTCCACCGGCCTGGTGGAGACCGTGCGGGGCCTCTTCCCCGACGCGGACGTGCAGGTGCAGGGCTGCACCGGGGTGTGGACGGCGGTCAAGCGATGAACACCCACACGGCTGCGGGCCGGGATGCGGTGGCGGTGGTGGGGATGGCCTGCCGCCTGCCCGGCGCCATCACCACCCCCCACGCCCTCTGGGACGCCCTCCTGCGGGGCCGGGACCTGGTCACCGACCCGGCCCCCGGCCACCCTCGCGCGGACCTGCTGCCCGCCGCCCTGCTCGACGAGGCCGGGCTCGGGTTCGACGCCGCGCACTTCGGCCTTGCTCCGGCTGAGGTGGCGGCGATGGACCCCCAGCAGATGCTGCTGCTGGAACTGGTCGAGGAGGCCTTCCAGCACGCCGGGATCCCCCTCTCAGAGTGGCGGGGACGCAGGGTGGGGCTGTGGATCGGTTCCTCCTGCCTGGACCAGGCGCTCCTGCGCCTGGGGCCGGGGCGGGGCGGCACCATGGTCGACACCGCCGGCGCCCTGCCCTCCATGCTCGCGGGCCGGGTCTCGCGCCACCGGCTCACCCACTGGCGCGGTCCCTGCGAGACCGTGGACACCGCCTGCTCGGCCTCGCTGGTGGCGGTGCACCGGGCGCGTGCCGCGCTGGCGTGCGGGGAGGTGGACCTGGCGGTGGTGGGCGGCACCAACCTGCTGCGCCTGGACACCCACACCCGCATGTTCCGCGCCTCCGGGGTCCTCTCCGCCCGGGGGCGGGTGAAGCCCTTCGATGCGGGCGCGGACGGGTTCGTGCGCGGTGAGGGCGCCGGGGTCGTGGTACTGCAGCGCTCAGGTGAGGCGCGGGCTGCGGGGGTGGCGGTGCGCGCTGTGGTGGTGGGCAGTGAGACCGGCTCGGACGGCTACGGCACTCCGATCGGCGCACCCAGTGTGCAGGGCCAGAGGGAGCTGTTGGAGTGGACCTACGGCCGCACCCCGGTCTGGCCCGGGCAGGTGGACTATGTGCAGTGCCACGGCACCGGGACGCGGGCCGGGGACGCCGCCGAGGCGCGGGCGCTGGGCCGCTTCCTGGCCCGCGACCGCGAGTCGGGGCCGCTGCTGTTGGGGTCGGTCAAGGCCAACCTGGGCCATCTGGAGGGCGCGGCGGGGATCGTGGGTCTGATCGCGACGGTCCTGGCGCTGGAACACCAGGTGGTGCCGCCCACCCTCGGGCACAGCAGCCCCCTGCCGGTGCTCCAGCAGCTGGGGTTGGAGGTGCCCACCGCTGCGCGGGCCTGGCCGCGCACGGGCCGCCCCGCGACGGCGGCGGTGCAGGCGTTCGGGTTCGGCGGCACCAACGTCCACGTCGTCCTGCAGGCCCCATCGCCTGTCGACAGCGCTGTTCCCGGCCGTGGTGAGGGTGCGCACGAGAGCGGCGACCATCTGGTGCCGGTGTCGGCCTCCAGCCCTGAAGCGCTGGAAGAGACCGCCGCCCGGTGGGCAGGCGCCATCGAAGAGCGCAGCCTTGCTCTGGGGCCGGTGGCCTCCACCGCCGCGCACCGGCGCGACCACCACCGCGGCGCCCGCGCCGCCGCCCTCGCCCACACCCCCGCCGAGGCGGTGCGGGCGCTGCACGCCGCCGCCGGACGCCGCGCCGATCCGGCGCTGGTCGGACCCCGGGTGCCGTTCCAGGGCAGGCCGCGGGTGGTGTTCGTCTACCCCGGCCACGGCGCCCACCCCACCGGCGAGGACAGTCTGGCGGGCGGGGAGCCGGTGTTCGCCGCCGCGCTGGAGCGCGCCCACCGCGCCCTCACACACCACAACGGCGACGACCAGAGCAGCGGCCAGGACGGCGGTTTGGGGTGGGTGCAGCCCGCCCAGTGGGCGTGGCAGGTGGCCGCCACCTGCCTGCTCGCCTCCTGGGGCGTCGTCCCCGATGCGGTGGTGGGCCACTCCCTGGGCGAGGTCGCCGCCGCGACCGCCGCCGGAGCCCTCACCCTCGACGGCGCCGCCCGCGTGGTGGCCGAACGCAGCCGCCTGCTGGAGCAGACCGCACCGGCCGGGGGTCTGCTGGCCACCGCTTTGCGCGCCGACCAGGCCCACGCCCTGGCCGCCAACCGTCCCGGGGTGGGGGTGGCCGCCCTCAACGCCGACCGCTCCACCGTCCTGTCCGGCCCGCACGCCGACCTGGCCCAGATCGCCGCCCGCCTGCAGGCCGAGCGGGTGTGGCACCGGCCTGTGGCCGGCGCTCCGCCCGCGCACAGCCCCCTGGTCGCCGACGCCGCCGCACGCCTGACCGACCGCCTCCGCGGCCTGTCCCCCGCCTCGGGGCGGGTGGCGATGCACTCCACCGTCACCGCCGCACCCATCGGCGGCGGCGAGCTCGGAGCAGGCTACTGGGGGCGCCAACTGCGCTGCACCGTGCACCTGCACCGGGTCATGCGAGCCCTCGCGGAGCAGGAGCACCCGATGGTGGTGGTCGAGATCGGCGCCCGCTCGGTGCTGGGCGCGGCGCTGGCCGACACCCTCACCCGCGCCCGCCCCCGCTACGCCGTGGACCCGCCGCTGGTCGCGGTGGGGATGAGCGGCCAGCGCGAGCACGCCGACGCCCTGGCCGCCCTGGCGGGGCTGTACACGTTCGGGCTCGACCCCGCCTGGCCCGGGCAGCGGTCGGCGGCGGTGGAGCTGCCGCCGCGCGCCTGGACCCACACCGCCCCCACCTCCTCTGACCAAGGCGAGGGGCAGGCGGGGGTGCTGGCCGGGTGCACACCCGAACAGGGGCGCACGGTCATCGCCGAACAGGTGCACGCCCTGCTCGCCCAGATGTCACCGGCCGACGGCGTCCAGGGGCGGGACCTGGCCGAGCTGGGGCTGGGATCGCTCGCCCTGACCCACCTGCACCACCAACTCCTGCGCCGCCTGCCCGACCTGGCGGGGATGCCCGCCCACACCACCCTGGCCTGCCGCACCCCCGACCAGTTGGTCGAGGCCGCCACCGCCCACTGGCAGCCCACCCGTGAGATCACTGCCGCCCCCTGAACCGTAGGAGAGCCGAGGATCTGTGATGTCCTGCCTGGACCACTGGCCCACACCCACCAGCCCCGACGTACTGCGTACGGTGCAAACGGTGGTGTTCTCCCACAGCGCGCTGTCGCTGCCGGGGCGCTACCCCGCGGCGATGGTGCTCGCCCAGGTACTCGAACGGCACGGCGTGGTGCTGGCCGAGAACGCCTACCTCTCCTACGGCCAAGCGGTGGTGCACCAGAGCGCGGCGGGGACGACGGAGGCGATCGCCGACCTTATCCGGTGGCTGCTGGACCTGTACCACCCCAGGAGTGATCTGGACCCACTGCAGATCGTGGTGGAGCTGTTCGACAAGGTCGGCGACGCCCCTGTGGAGGAGTCTGCGGCGGGAGTGGTCACCGATCTACTCAAGGCCGGATACCGGGTGCTGGTGGCCACCAACACCTGCCGTACCCGTGCTCAACGCCGCACCACCCTGGACGCGGCCGGTCTGGAGCAGGTCGGCCTGGTGGCCTCCTCCGAAATAGGGGTGGGCAAACCCCACCGGCGCTTCTACGAGCGGGTGTGGGAGCTGGCCGGAGAGCCCCACCGGGTGCTGTGGGTGGGCACCGACCGGGACTGCGATGCCACCGCACCCGCCCGGTTCGGGGCACACGCCCTGCTGCTGGCCCGAGGGTGGTCCCGTCCGCCCACCTGCCGCAACAGCGTGATCGACAGCCTGGAAGCGCTGCGGCCCCTGCTGCTGGGCCGCGACCCTTGACCGCCGTCGCGTTGGCGAAACCCTGCTGCGCCCCGCCCCCGCCCGCTGGCCCCGGGGCGGGGCATGCCCCTGATCTGCCTTTTGTGTTGAGACTGACTGTGGAAGAGACGATGCACAGCGCCCTGACCGACCCCTCCCTCGCCAACTGCCGCACCGTCGACCCCGACGCCCTGTTCGTCAAGGGCACGGAGCAGACGCGTGCCCGCCGTATCTGTGAGGGCTGCCCGGTGCGGTTGGACTGCCTGGCCGAGGCCTTGGACGCAAGGATCGAGTTCGGGGTGTGGGGCGGGCTGACCGAACGCCAGCGCCGCGCGCTGCTGCGCCGCCACCCCGACGTGGCCCGCTGGCGCCCCCGGCTCCTACAGGCGCCGGAGCTCTACACCGGGCGCACCGTGGGCTGCCTGTGACACCGCCGCCCCACCGCTGCACCTTCACGAGGATCCCCGGCCCCTATCTGTGTCCCAAGGCCCCAGACCGGTCAACGACGCTCCCCGCTCGGCCCGGCCCCACAGCCACGACAGACCCCTGCTCCGCCCCGGATGTCCCGACCCCCGACCCCTCGGGGCGGAGCAGGCCCCACCACCCATCGGACAAGGACGACTGTGCCCCCTTCACCCTGCTGGCCGTACCGCACACGAGCCGCCTATCCCAGCCCCGGGGACGGTGCCCTCTGATGCCGGGAATCAACACCCCCCGCCTGCCCCGCACCGCCACACTGCAGCAGATGGCCGCCCGGGAAGGCCTGCGGGTCAGCCCCACCGATCACCGCGGTGTGGTCCTGACCCGGTTCGGGGCCGCGGTACGGGCCCACCTGCGCGAGGGGGCCTGGTGGTTGGCCGACCCCGCTGCCGACGGGGCGGGTGAGCGGGTGTGCGCCGCCGGCCAGGAGGGCGTCCTCATGCGGGCCGCCGCCCGAAGGATCGAGCAGGCCCAACACCGCTCCCGCACCAGGAGAGCGTATGAGTGAGGCGCATCCGCCGCAGCCCCCCGGTTCACATGCCCAAAGCCGGGAACTGCGGCTGCTGGCCGTGTACCCCGGCCCGGCGCTGACCGTGGACGTGGCCGCGGTGCTGCTGAACACCACCTACGCCCAGGCCAAGACCCTGCTGCAGGAGTGGGCGCGCTCCGGCCTGCTCACCGACCGGGGCCGGGGCCGGTACGCCCACCGCCTGGCCCCCGACCCGGGCCCTCTCCCCCACGGCGAGTACCACCGTGCGGTGGAGGTCCTGTTGCACTACGTCCGGCTGCGGCTGGCCGCCGCGGCCGACCGGCTCTCCCCGGGCCGTTACACCCTCGACCGGGAGGGCGCCCTCCTGGCCCAGACCGCGCAGAGCACGTTCGCGACGTGGTGGCCCGGACCGGTGCGGTGGCTCTGCGACCACGAGGGCGCCCTGGTCGGCGCGGCCCGCCTGGCCCTACGGCACAGCCGACACCGGGTGCTGTGCCAGATCACCGACCACCTCGGCGCGGTGCTGCACGCCCTGGACGAGGGGACGGCGATCGCCGATCGCGTGTATCCGTGGGCGCTGGAGGCCGCTACCGAAGAGGCCCCTGCCGTGCTGGCGCTGATGCACCAACGGGTGGGCTCCCAGTCCACGGACCGGCACCAGGCGCTGCACCACGCCGCGGCGGCGGTGCACCACTACGCCGTCGCCGACGATGACCGGGGCCTGCAGAGCGCGGTCGTGGACACCGCCACGGCGCTGATCCGCAGCGGCACAGCACGGGATCTGACGCACGCCCAGGACATGCTGACCGAGGCCGAGACCGACCTGCACCGCTTCGGTGACCGGCGCGGGGCGGCGCTGGCCGCCCTGGAGAGCGGGAAGGTCCACGCCGCTCTGGGCGACCCGGCCCGGGCCCTGGACTGCTTCCAACGCGCACAGACCCTCGTGCAGGGCCTGGCGGTGGTCGATGACCACCAGCTCGGCCGGTGCCTGCTCGCCCAAGCCCTCCTCCACCGTGCCCAGACCCGTCCCGCACCGGCCCGCCGGGCCGCACGCGCCGCTCTGGACCGGTTCGAGGCCGCCCCCGCGCCGCGCCTGGCACAGACGGCACGGGCGCTGCTCACCGACCTGGACCGCTGAACAACACGACGTCGAAGGAGGGGCACGCTGTGCTCGACACGCTGGCCGACCGGTCCGGCGCACTGTTGGGGCTGGAGGCCTACGAGGCCGACTTCGACCGCCGCTTCGAGGCGCTGCGCGGCACCGGGGTGTGGAAGCTGGAGCGGCTCCAGGACTTCCACCAGCCCGAGAACCCGAGCTGGATGCTCTACCGGGCCGGTGACGTGCCCGGGGCACTGCGTCTGCTGGAACAGGAACGGCCCGCCCTGTCACAGATGTTCACCGGCCTGGAGCGCCGGGGCGTGCGGGTGCACAGGGTGCGGGTCGTGCAGTGGCCGCTGACCCCCTACCTGCACTGGGAGCTGTGCTCACTGCGCATCCGCGCCCAGTGCGGTGAGCGCGTCCGGGTCGTGGGCCCCGAAGCGGTCGCGCACCTGGAGAGGGCGGGCCCGCTGCCCGAGGTCCTCACCCTCGGCTCGGGGGTGGCCTACCGGATCCGCTACGACCGGGCGGGCGTGCTGGCCGGAAGTGTGCGCCACACCGATGCGCACCTGGTGGCGTCCTGCCGCGCCCGGATCGTCGCCCTGTACCGGGAAGGTGAACCCCTGGAGTCCTTCTTCGCCCGCGAGATCGCCCCCGTGCAACACACGCCGCGACCCTAGCCCGGACCGACCCCTTGGAGTGCTCGCGTGACCTCACCCCCCACCACGTCCGCCCCCCTCACCGACACCTCCTCCGACATCGGAGCCGACGAGGAGCTGACCGCCCCCAAGTGGCAGTACTTCGACGACGAACTCGCCCGCACCTCCCTGTGGGCCAAGATCACCCGCATGCCCCGCCTGACCGTCGACGCCCTGTCCTGGGCCTGGCACGCCAACCGCCGCGACCTGCTCACGGCCCTGGCCGCGAGCACCCTCGCCGCGGTGCTGTCCGCGGTCAGCCTGGCCTCGGTGACGCGGGTCCTGGACGCGCTGCTGGCCCAGGGCACGATCATCGAGCGGGTGGAGCAGGCCCTGCCGGCGGTCGCGCTGGTCGCCGCCGTGGCCGCGGTCGCCGGAGCGGTGCGCCTGGCCGCGGACTGGGCGCTGGCCCGCCTGGGCACCCAGACCGAACGCATCGTCGAACTGCAGCTGTTCGACCTGACGACCCGAGCCAACCTGGTCGCCTTCGACGACGAGGCGTGGGCCGACGCGATGTACCGGTCCCGGGACCGGGGCCTGTACGAGGTGCCGCGCATGGTCACCGCCTGTCTGGAAGTGCTCTCCGCTCTGGTGGGGCTGCTGTCCATGGCCGGGGTCCTGGCCGTCCTGCACCCGCTCCTGCTGCCCCTGCTGCTGGTCAGCGTCGTTCCCACCGGGTGGGCGGCGATGCGCGCCGCCCGCATGGAGTACCAGGCCCAGCGCCGGCTGAGCACCGGCCGACGGCGCCGGTGGACCCTCGGGGACCGGATGGCCGCGCGCGACTCGGCTGCCGAACTGCGCTCCTACACCATGCGCGACTCCCTCATCGCCGACTACAGCGCGCTGGCCGACCGCGAACGCGCCACCATGCTCTCGGTGGCCTGGCGCCAGACCCGGGTGCGCGCCGTGGGCGCTCTGGCCGGGGGCGCGGCGACCGCCCTCACCTACGCCGTGCTGGGCGGCCTGCTGGTGGCCGGGTGGATGCCGCTGGCCGCGGTGGGCACCGCGGTACTGGCGCTGCAGCGCGCCCAGGGGCAGATGCGGCAGTCGCTGCACTCGCTGAACAGGGTGTACGAGTCCGGGCTGTACTTCGCGGACTTCACCGAGTTCTGCGACCGGACCCGCGCCCAGCTGCCCCCGGCGCCCACCGCCCCGCCGCCGGCCCGCATGGAGCAGGTGCGGGTGCACGAGGCCGCCTTCACCTACCCGACGCGGGACGAGCCCTCCCTGCAGGGGGTCACCGTCCATGTGGAGGCGGGGGAGACGGTCGCGCTCGTGGGCGAGAACGGGTCGGGCAAGTCCACCCTGGCCCGTCTGCTGGGCGGCCTGTACCGACCCCAGAGCGGAACCGTGACGTGGAACGGCACCGACTACACCGCGATCGGCACCTCGGTGCGCGACCGGATCAGCGTCATCATCCAGGACCACACCCGCTGGCCCATGACCGCGCGCCGCAACGTCACCATGGCCCAGGACTGCGACTCCGCCCGGTTGGAGGAGGCGGCCCGCCTGAGCGGCACCGACGAGGTGGTCGCCGCCCTGCCCCAGGGGTGGGGCACCTTGTTGGACACCACCTTCGCCTCGGGGGTGAACCTCTCGGGCGGCCAGTGGCAGCGCTTGGCCGCCGCACGCGGTTTCCACCGCGAGGCCGACCTGCTCATCGCCGACGAGCCGACCTCGGCCCTGGACGCGCGTGCCGAGCACCGGTTCTTCACCACCATCCACGAACACGCCGCGCGCACCGGCGCCGCGGTCGTGCTCATCACCCACCGCCTGGCGTCGGTGCGCCGGGCCGACCGCATCTATGTCCTGCACCAGGGGCGGGTGGTCGAGCACGGCACCCACACCCAGTTGATGGAGCGCGGCGGGCGCTACGCCGACCTGTTCACGTTGCAGGCCCGCGCCTACCAGGACCCGGAACAGGACCGGTGACCGGCAGGAACGGACACTCCGCGCCTTTGGCCGCTGGCCGTTTCACCCGCGACGAAGGGACAGCGATGGCCCGCCCGAGAGCTGATGCCGCCGCACAGGCTGTGGACCGCGAGCCCGCCCGGCGGCGGGGTACAGCCCTCACTGCTCGGGCGACCAGTTCGGAGCACAGGGCGTTGATCGACGTGGTGTCGACTGCGTCGGAGGCCGTCCCCCGGCAGAGTAACCGGAGCCCCTAACGGTGGTGGCGGTTTCGCGTGAACCTGTGTCCCCCGTCGACGGGCCTTATGGCTTCCGCGCGCCTCAGGCTTTTTGAAGGTGCGTTTCTTACCGCCGACGAACGTCTCAGTTGACAGAAATGGAGCCGCCATGCAGCCGTTCATCGGCCACGGCACACCCCTGTGGCCTCCGGACGCCCGCGTCCTGCACCTGTACCTGGTGCCCGACCGCGATCATCCCGCGAACGCGGGCTTCTTCGAACTGGCCGAGCGCCACCGCCGGATCCTCACCCAGCGTTTCGCGCACCTGGTGGCTCCGGTTCAGCCGCCCTGGCTGCACTCCACCGTCCAGATGGTCACCGAGCCCGGCGCGCCGAGCCTGAGCGAGCACAAGCTGGCCGATCTCATAGACCAGCTCACTTCACGCCTCACCCCTTTGGCCCCGTTCATCCTGGAGGCGGCACCGCACGTGGGCGCATCCGGATCCGGCCTCGACCTGGCTCCCGACGGTGACTTCGATCGGCTCGTCGAGATCACCGGAACCGTCCTGGACACCGTACTCGGATCCTCCCGTGCCGCCTACCGGACCAACGCCCCCCACATCACCACCAGCTACTGCCATACCGCTGGCGACTCCGGACCGGTGGCCAGCGCTCTGCGGGCCTCGCGTCCCTCGCGCGCCCAGCTTGCCGTGACGTCCGTGTCCTTGGTGGATGTGGTCCAGGACGCCGAGCACCATACCTACCGGTGGGAGCCCCCGGTAGCCGTGATCGCCCTGCAGGGATCACGCTGACCGGTCTCCCCCAGCCGCGGCGAAGGGAGCATGGGTCAATGGTCGGCCACACGGGTCACCCGATCGGCCCACACCGCCACCGGCACGCTCGCCGCTTCCGGTAGCACCGTCAGCATCCCGAGCGTGAACTCCGGCTCCAGGCCTCCCAGAGGCCATCCCACAGTGAGGTCCTTGTGGTTGAGGAGTGTCCCGGTGAGCGGAACGGTGTAGCCACCCAGGTCCACCACCCACAGATCGACCCTCCTCCCAGGGGGCAAGGGATCAGGGATCGCTCCGGCGCTGGCCTTCTCCAGCTGTTCCAGCAGCCACAGATCGTATGTGATGCCTTCCAGGGCTTGGTCTTGCCCTGTGGCGTCGTCGCTGTGGGCTCCGGCCATCCGCCAGGAAGCCTGTGAGGTCTCCAGATGGCAGCGGATGACCGCCAGGGGCCACCCGGCCGCGCTGCTGTGCAGCCAGCGCCACCGGCAGCGCCGCCGTTCAATGCCGGTCCAGGCCAGATCGTCCTGGGCGGGCTGCTCGGGGTCCCACACGCGGTGCTGGATGTGCGGCAGTGGCCGGGGAGGCCAGCCTTGGCCCCGGTCCGCGCGGATCCAGCAGGTGTCCCTGAACCGGTTGGCAGTGTCGTCGGCCAGTGCGGCGACGTCCGGTTCAGTCAGGACCGCCCATGCGTCGCTGCGGGCGCGCCCCCAATGCCATTCGCCTCGGAGCCGGGCCAGAGCGCTGTCGTCGTCGGTGGAGGCCCACAGGGCTACCACCGCGTCGGCGTCGTCAGAGCCCATGTGGGTGGTGAGCACTCGGCGTGCGGCGTGCTGGCCGCCCGCGATCGCGAGCGCAAGCGTCTGGGCGCTGTGTGGGTGGTTCATTCCGTCGGCTACCGCTGGAGCGCGCCCGGGCTCTGAAGGGTCCGTGCTGTGCTGGGACTGGGGCGGTGCGAACGCCGCCTCATTCGCATGGTGCACGCCCATGAGGGTGAGCAGAGTGAGCTGCGCTGCGACGCGGTGGCGTACTGCCTCGTGCCAGACCTCGGCGGGTAGATCGGCGGCCACGGCAGTGCCGCGTTCGACCACCCCTTGGTGGAGCGGACTGGGACGGGAGGGGTCCATCATGCTGTGACGGTAACAGGGGCGGGATCCGGAAGGCAGGAACAGTGGTGCACCCCGGATCTCTGGTGGGAGTGGCCCCCACCACTGGTCGAGGTAGGGCTTGTAGGGGTCTACCTTGCTCGATCGGCTCTGCCACTGGCCGCAGAACAGCTCCTCCGGTACCGCCGCACGGGCGTAGCGGACCACCGTGGTGGAGCCCATACCCAGGTGGCATTGGACCGACCGGTGGCTGTGCCCCTTAGCGAGCAGGTCGTGGACGGCGGCGTAGGCCTCCCGGACGCGGTCGGCGAACCGGTGCCCGGTCGGCCAGGGCGAGACCAACACCTCCCCGACCCCCGCTTCGGTCTCTTCCGTGGTGTCGTTCCCGTCCTCGGGCTCGGTCGGGGCGGCGTGCAGGCAGGACCGGTGGGCGGAGACGCAGCGATCGACGGCCCGGCTCAGGTTCGCCCAGGCCCCTCCAACATCGGCAACTACCTCGCCGGGCTGGGCCTGCCGGCCACGGCCGGGTTCGGCCCCGTCTACGAAGGCTTGCACGCCACCGACGAGCACATCCGAATCGACAGCGTCCCCCCTCGTCCAAGCCGTGTACGACCGGGCAGTGCGCACCCTCATGTCCTCAGCGCGGGGGTGGGAAGACACAGCACCCTGGAAGGCTCGTCCACCCACAGCCGGGTGCCTTCCTCGTCCACGGTCACACCCAGGCGGCCCCTGTCTGGTCGGCCGGACTGCTCCCACACCTGCCACGCCTGGCCGATCTGCGCCCACAGGTCCTGCGGACCGGCTTGCTCGGTCTCGTAGAGCCCTCCGGAAGGGGTGTACTCGGCGAGCGCCCACGAACCGTCTGGGGCGGCGACGTACACGGTGGCCTCGCCCGCCCACTCCGGGCGGTCCCGGGCGGCCTCGTACACCGCGTACCGCAGGTCGGGCACCAGATGCCCCAAAGCGAGCTGCCAGCCCGGATGCCGGTAGGCGACAACCCGGGGGTTCACGGCCGTGCGGCCGGTGCTCTTGCCCGGGGTGTCCTCCTCCACCAGGTCCCGTACATGGCGCGGGTCGGGGCGTTGGGACCTGAGCACCATGAACGGAGCGTCGCCTACGATCCGGCCGTGCGCGGCGCCGTCCTCTCCGACCGAGAGCCGCACCAGCACCCCCGGCTGGTTGCCGACCTCCCACGGGGTGACGACCACACCGCCGGGATGCACCTGGCTCACCCACGAGTGCGGGATGCTCTGGCGGGCCGCCACCGTCGCAAGAACCCGGTGGAACATCCCCGCTCCGTCCTTGAGGAGGTCGGCCCCGTCCTGGTCCAGCACGGTCGGCCGGTACCCCGCATCGGCGAGGTTGGTGACGGCGGTCGCCGCCAGCGCAGGGTCGACCTCGGTTGAGACCACTGCGCTGTCGGAGAGGGCGTGGCAGAGCAGGGCGGTGTTGTAGCCGGTCCCAGCCCCGATCTCCAGGACGCGCTGCCCCTCGGTGGCGTCGAGGTGTTGGAGCATGTCCACAACCAGCGACGGCTGGCTGATGCTGGAGGTCGGTGTGCGGCCCCGCCCCTCGTCCCCGGTGGGGTTGCCGTCGTCGACCTGGGTGACGAGCGCGTAGTCGCCCGACACCCATTCCGCCCATCGGGGGTCGGCAGAGGTGACGGGGCATTCCCAGCCGGGGTGTGCCGGGTCGGGGCCGTACAGCACAGGGGGGATGAACCGGGTCCGGTCGGTGGCCAGGACCGCCCGGTGCCATCGGGGGTCGGTGAACACCCCTCGGGAGGCGAGGAGGCGGGCGAGCGCTTGGCCGGGCGCGGCGGTGTCCATCAGGTGGGCCTCTGCCCGTCCTGAGAAGGGGAGGGGAATCCTTCGTTGCCGTGTTCGTTGGGGCGGTCGCCGTCGGTGCCGCCGGATCCTCCAGAGCCGCTGTCGGTGGGTTTGTCTGGGTTGTCGTGCTTACCCACAGGGATCTCCTGGTGTTAGGGGGCATCACCAGTGACGGTAACCCGGAAAGCACATGGTGTCACCACTGTGTGGGTGCGCTCCCCTACCAGAACAGACACATCCCATCGGACCGGCAATGCCCCTCTTACCCACCTTGGAGAAGACCAGCGGCCATACCGCTTCCAGCGCCCGCTGTTCTTTCGCCGGGAGCACTTGGACCGGGGTACGGCACGTGCCCTCCGCCGTGAACTGAGGCTTTCTCGGTAGTACCGGATCTACACACGACCGGTGTAGACACACGCACCACGACAGCCTTCATCGAAAGGGGCAGTTCTTCCTGGCACATGGACTTCATCTACCAGATGGGGCCTCCCCCACGTGTGCGGGGAACCCGTGAGGAGTCGAACCGCCATCTGGTCGTACACCTGCCACTCGGGCCACGGGGCCGAGCAGTTCGAGGTCGCATGATCAGCACCAGGCCACTGCGCTGGGAGAAGGGGCGCCGCCAGTCGTTCCTCGAAGCTAGCGAGACCGATGTCGGCAGCGCCCCTCGCCATCAGGCCAGTGGGGCTGTCAGGCGTGGCTGCCCCACCAGGAATCGCTCGACAGCGCCTCCAGCTCTTCCTCCTCCTGCGCCGACAAGCCCAGGACGAAGACGTCCCACAGGCGAAGCTCGGCGAGCTCGCCCCCCGCGGCGGGTTCGATGCGCGCGCTCTGCCCACTGGAGAGGGCGAAGACCACCGCATCGCCGTCCACCCCGGCCTCGGTCCAGGACAGGGCACGGCGTCGGCACAGGTTGAGGTTGTAGACCCGAGTACCGGTGGCGGGGTCGGCTCCGCCGGGGTGGATCGGCCGCACCCAGAGCAGGCGCTCCTGCTCCGGGTCGACACGCACATGCCGGGCCAGGGGTGCGCGGAACACCTCCTGCCCGCCCGCCTGGGTGACGACAAGTTGGGCGCCCGCGTCGGTTTCGTCGCCGGTGGGGCTGTGCGCTCCGCCCAGCAGCGACTCCAGTTGCCGGTTCCAGTGCATAGTCGTTCCGCTCCCTGTCTTCTATGCGACCACGACGTCGTCGATGCTCTTGCCGCCCAGCTGGGTGACGCCCTTCTTGTGCAGGACGGAGAGCACGCTGGTGCGCTCGGCCTCGTCCTGGCAGATGATCCTGCTCGGTGCGTGTTCGCCGAGCAGGTCCAGGCCGTGTTTGACCATCACCTCGTTGCTCACACCGGAGAAGGCGGCGATCTTCTCGGGGTCCTTGGTCATGCCCGACGCGGAGTGCAGGTGGTGGGCGGGGTTGACCGCACCGAAGTGGTCGGAGGGGTATCCGTAGACGCTGGTGTTGTTCAAGACCTTCAGGGGCTGGTCCCACACCAGCTTGGGGCCCTTGGAGACCGTGCTTTTGCGCACGCGCATGAACACGCTGGACGCGCCGCCGGTGTACTTGTCCTGCTGTTCGCTGATGCCCAGCCCGGTGGAGATGCCCATGGTGGCCCTGCGCTCGGTGGAGGCCAGCACGCCGGTGGCGATGATGTGGGCCAGGTTCTTGCCGTGGACCTTGTGGACCAGGGACTTGCCCTGCCACGCCTTGTCCAGGGCCGCTTGCTGGTTGCCCAGGTCGAAGCGCCCCCAGGTGAGCCAGCCGCCCGCGGCTCTGGGAACGGGGTCATACCCCTGGCTGGCGGCCAGGTCCGCGCCGTCGGCGAAGCCTGTGGAGGTGGCGACGGCTTCGCGGACCAGCCGCACCTTCTTGGGCAGGCACGCTGCGGCGGCCTCGATCTGCCACTGTTTGGCGAGCCCGGACAGGCCCTGGGCGTCCAGACCGACCGCCTGGTGGGCGTTGTGGTGGAAGAGCTCCTGCAGTTGCAGCTCCTCCATCTGGCTGGCCTGGGCCAGCGCGGCCTTGACGGCGGGTTTGTCGGCCAGCCCTTGGGCGTCGATGTTGTTGGACAGGTAGGTCCACTCGGCCTCTCCGGCGGACATGCCGCGGTTGACCAGGTGCAGTGCGCCCAGGCGTTTGACGAGGTCCTGGCCGTGGCCCGCGCCTTGGGGCGCATGGACCTCCAGCTGTCCGCGCAGGCTGTACTCGCTGCTGGCCTTGGCGTTGGCGGCATGGGGGCGGTAGAGGGCGGTGTAGCCGTCGCCGAGGTCGATCCNGTACTCCTTGCCCGCGGCTTTGGAGCGCGCTGTGCCGTCCCAGCTGGTGGTGCCGGTGTCGGTGTCGATGCTGGCCTTGATGCGGCTGGCGTCGCGGACCGTGGCGGCCAGCCCGTCCAGGGGCTGCTGGGCGGGGGCGGGCATCATCTTGGTGAC